>CAKVCK010000005.1 GCA_934725575.1 uncultured Bacteroidales bacterium | reverse complement strand
TCGTTTTTGCAGTTTTCTGGCGAACTTTAGTCGCATTTGGTTTTGTATTTCATCACGATTGGTTTTGCCGATTATACGAGATGTCCTGAACCTCATCTATAAGAATATAATTATGTTTGTGTGAATCAAACCTTTGATCAATAAAGCCATTCAGATCCTGATAAGTCTTAACGGCATCAAAAGACTTCTTCTCCTTGTCAATGCTGATGATGTTGGCGTCAGTCTCGACTTTGTGCCTTTCAATGAAGTCTTTCAGCACACAGCTCTTTCCCACACGTCTCTGCCCGACCAGAACGATAATCTGACCTTTTCCAATCCAAGAATCCACCTTGTCGGCATATTTCGACCTCGATATGACATTCATATTGCACAAATCTTTCCTCAAAGATAGTTTTATTTCTTATAAGAAACAAATTTTAAGAATATTCACACTCTATTAGATTCCTTAACCTTGACAGAAGCAAAAACAAGGTTATTCACTCCTGTCAAGGTTAATTTACACTACGAAGGAAGCATTTTATGGGGAATATGCTCTCGTTAAGGGAACTATGATATTCAACTATAGTCCATTCATCAGGAACTCCCTGAGCCCCAAATGGATTATCCCATTCATTCCATTCCTTTTCACCAAAGGCGTGAGGGATATGACATACTTCGGGGAGTTGTCATTAGATTCCAACACCAGACCGCTCAGACCTGATGAATCCCCATAGAGTCGGCGAAATAGAAACTACGCTCCATCTCATTATTCAATTTTTCCAACATCGGAACAGGCATCAGCGCCTCCCTCAGCGTCCCGTCAAAGACGTCCTTCACAAAGAAACGCCCATCCTTAAATGTCAGGATCTGATCTCCATAGCTGTTATAAATATTGAAATGCGAGTCTATTGCCACGGCCTCAAAACTTCCGGCGAACCAACGTCTCTTCATCTTGACATAGACAGTCAAATCCACTTTGAAAGCCAGCACAGCCCCGTCCTCACTCTGACCGGAAGAATAGATGAAATAACTGTCAAAGCCAGCGATATTCATAAACAGATCATCCATCAGTTCCTCCCCCGCCTCAATCTCCGCCTTGGCAGCCTCATCGTCCATAGGCTCCACTTCGAACAGCTGCTCAACGCCCGGAACCAAGAACTTATCACTCTGCGCTGAATATTCAGCAAGACGGTGCAGATCGAGCATCTCCCTCACAGTAACGCGGCAAGGCACAACTTCCTTGCTTTCCTCAGAATCAGCGTGGTCTTCATAGCAAGCCCTCCCGTCAAAATAATCCCACCGAAACGAGACCGACTCCCGCTTGTCCTCCGTAGTCAACAACAATTCCCCATCGCACGCCCAAAGGTAATGGATCTCCAGCTCCTTGCCCTCCGCCCCATCCTCTTCTCTTCTCGAATGAATATTCCTAAGCCTGATCCGATACGGAACAATCGGTAAAAAACAGTCCCGGACAAGTGACTTCCCAGCCACAATAAGTCTCCTCATCCCCGCCACTATAAGCATTTTCATCCTCCTCCCCATTCTCCTCGACAATCGTCCTTATCGACTGAATCACATCCTTCTGAAATGTCTCGTAATCCTCAAGGAACTCCAAAAATGTTTTCATTATGCCTGTCAATTATTTATTATAAACGTTTCTTGTATGTTCTCTGCCAGAAAAGTGGTAATCTATATGCCTTTGCAAGGTGAAAGATAAATATTCAGACTTCCAAAAATATTTCAGATCCTCATTCCATATCTGTCACTTCATTTTTCGCATTTCGTCAGGGCATTCTCTTCATTGGTGCATCCAGGATAGGATATACGGCAGCAAACCGCCGATGACTGTTATCGTGTGGAGGCTAAATGATTGAATTTCTTTATAATAAAGCACCCTCCTCCTGCTTGCTTCAGTAGGGAGGAAGGTGAATTAATTTATTGAATATCAAGACTTTGACCTCCACGGATTCTGATGACGAGGTATTCGGGGTTGATGCGCATCGTAGGGAGCGGACGGGGCTCACGGGAGAGCTGCTCGCGGACCTGATCGAAATGGTTCAGGTAGATGTGGGTGTCGCCGGTGGTGTGGATGAAATCATCTGGCTCCAAGCCGCATACCTGTGGTGATCATTGACTTTCAGGCACCATAAAATCCACCACAGGGCACACCGCACATTTTTCTGTGCATTATTCACAGCATATTGCACAAAAAATTGTGCAATATGCTATATTTGCAAAAAGATCAAAGGTATGGAAAGCCTATACAACATTTTTCGCATCAAACTCTCGCTTGTTCCTATGGACTATTTGCGCGGTTTTCATAACCAGATCAACTGGAAGAACCGTCTGATTTGCATTATGGGACAGAAAGGGGTCGGGAAGTCCACCTTGATACTCCAACATATCCGGAAGTATGACAATCTGGATGAAACGCTCTATGTGACAGCAGACAATATGTATTTTTCAGGACATACTCTTTACGAACTTGCCGGCACATTTTACTCACAAGGTGGTAAACGCCTGTATATTGATGAAATACATAAATATAAAGAATGGTCAACAGAAATCAAGAACATCTTTGATGACTATCCGACGCTGCAGGTTGTATATTCAGGAAGCAGTCTGCTGGCACTGAGGAAAGGCAACAAGGCAGATCTCAGCCGACGCAGCGTACCTTATGAAATGCCAGGGCTTTCTTTCCGTGAATATCTGAATATCCGGAATGGTTGGAAGCTAAAAGCTTCAACTCTTGAAGAAGTTCTGAAAGGAGAGATTGACTTTCCGTACGGCGAACATCGGCCTCTTAAATATTTCAAAGAATATTGCAGATATGGATTCTACCCGTTTTTTCAAGAAAGAGATGCCGAAATCCGCCTACAGAATGCGATTCTCGCCACAGTGGAAGATGACATACCAAACTATGCCGATATGACAGTCACGTCAGCGGTGAAACTCAAGAGACTGATGTATGTCCTTGCCAAGAGCGTCCCGTTCAAACCAAGCAATGACAAACTTGGCCGTGATCTCGGAATAAGCCGGAACTCCGTACCGGACTACATCAGTTATCTGGAAACAACAGGGATGTTCAATGCGCTTCGCGAATCCGGTCATAGCGACAATTTGTTGGCAAAATCTGAAAAACTGTATTTAGGCAACAGCAACATAGCGTATTCGCTATCGGAAGACGGAATCATTGATGACGGGAATATGCGGGGGACTAACTTTCTGGCCTGGACAAAACAGGTCTGTGCCCCGACTTCCTCCAAAATATCCGATTTTGAGATCAACGGCATAACATTCGAGGTCGGTGGCAAAAACAAGAAAGGAGAACAGATAAAGGATGCTCAGACCGGTTATCTTGTCAAAGATAATCTGGAATATGCTTCCGGACACTCAGTGCCAATCTGGATGTTTGGTTTTCTGTACTGATTTACGCCTAGGCAAGTCTGCCCATCGCCCTTTGCAAGTAATGTCAAAGACGCTTACGTGGAGGATAATCGATTGAATCCCAACATAATACACCGCTATCCTCCTGCTTGTTTCGGCAGGGAGGAAGGTGGATTAATTTATTAAATATCAATACTTTAGCCTCCACAGATTCTGATAACGAAGGGTATTCGGGAGGGCTGAATGATGGTCGTTCTCTGGAGTCAACGGGGCTGATGCGCCTTAGACGGCGACGGGGGCCTTGATGGCGGGCCAGGGGTCGTAGCCTTCGAGGGTGAAGTCCTCGTACTTGAAATCGTAGAGGGACTTGACTTCGGGGTTGATGTGCATTGTGGGGAGCGGACGGGGCTCACGGGAAAGCTGCTCGCGGACCTGATCGAAATGGTTCAGGTAGATGTGGGTGTCGCCGGTGGTGTGGATGAACTCACCGGGCTTCAGGCCACAGACCTGAGCGATCATCATTGTCAGCAATGCGTAGGAGGCGATGTTGAAAGGGACTCCGAGGAAGGTGTCGGCGCTGCGCTGGTAGAGCTGGCAGGAGAGTTTTCCTTCGGCCACATAGAACTGGAAAAGGCAGTGGCAAGGCGGCAGGGCCATCTTGTTCACCTCTCCGGGGTTCCAGGCGGTGACGAGCATTCGTCTCGAATCAGGATTGTTCTTGATCATATTCACGACCTGTGTCAGCTGGTCGATCGAGCGGCCGTCTGGTGCCGGCCAGGAGCGCCATTGGTGGCCATAGACAGGGCCAAGATCGCCGTTCTCGTCGGCCCATTCGTCCCAGATGGAGACACCGTGGTCCTTGAGGTACTTGATGTTGGTGTCGCCGGAGATGAACCACAGAAGTTCATAAATGATAGATTTCAAGTGAACTTTCTTGGTGGTCAGAAGCGGGAAACCTTCGGAGAGGTCGAAGCGCATCTGGTAGCCGAAGACGCTCTTGGTGCCTACGCCGGTGCGGTCGTGCTTGACCACGCCGTCGGTCATTATATGACGCAGAAGATCCTGATACTGTTTCATTTATGAATATATTCAATTGTTATGGTCGCCTCGATACTTCGGCACTTCGACAAGCTCAGTGACCGAAGTTGGTTGGCCGCTGAGCCTGCCGAAGCGTGCCAACTTACTAAAACCTACTTCCTGACCGAGAACGCCCAGATGATGGCCTCGCTGAAGGTCTCGCCAGGACAGAGCACGGTTGTAGGATAATCAGGCTTGTTAGGCGAATCCGGACAGTGCTGGCACTCGATGGCAACACCTTCATAGTCGTGGTAGCCACGTCCGCACTTGCCGGCAGGACAACCCTCAAGCCAGTTGCCGGTGTAAATCTGGACGGCTGGCTGGGTGGTCAGAACCTCAAGCTGACGGCCGCTCTCCGGAGAGTACAGCTGAGCCGCCGTCTGAAGCTGACCAGCCTCATAGTCGTTGATCATGAAGCAGTTGTCATACCCCTTACCATAGTTGAGAGCCGGGAAGTCAGCCTTGATCTCCTCACCGATTTTCTTGAACTCCCTGAAATCCATAGGTGTACCTGCAACCGGGTCTGGCTCTCCTACAGGAATCAAGGTCTCGTCAGTCGGCAGATAGACCTCGGCGTTGAGTTTCAACTCGTGATCGAGGATATTCCCGTTCCCCTCGCCATTCAAATTGAAATAAGCGTGGTTGGTAAGGTTCACGACAGTTGCCTTGTCGGTCTGAGCCGTGAATGTCAACTTCAACGCATTGTCCTCGCTCCACTCGTAGTGGGCGACAACCTTCAGATTGCCGGGATAACCAGCCTCACCGTCCTGCGAAAAGTACTGGAACTCAACGGCATCACCTTCGACGCGGCTGTCCCACACCTGATTCTGGAATCCATCCGGACCGCCGTGCAGATGGTTCGGACCATTGTTGACCGGCAATGAATATTCCACCCCGTCAAGCGTGAACTTTCCGAGGGCTATGCGGTTGGCATAGCGTCCAGGGCACTTTCCGGCGCAAGGGCCGTCGGCGAAATAATCCTCCGGCTTGGTGTAGCCAAGAACCACATCGGCGATCTTTCCGTCTTTGTCCGGCACGGCGATCGACACGATTCCGGCACCTATGCTTGAAAGGCGAACGAACGCGCCGCTTTCATTCTCAAGAGTATAAAGGAAAATTTCCTTTCCGTCAGGGGACGTGCCCCAAAGTTCCTTGGTGATCTTCATATTCAGTGTTATTTTAGATTGTCAAGATATGGCAGGACATTCTCCACAGGAGCGTCCTTCATTATCACTTTCTTCTCGGAATCAAGCACATACAACGACGGAATAGCCCGCACATTATAGGTGACATCGGAGCGGATTATGTAGCTCTGGTCGTAGCCGTTGTACCAGTTCTTCGGATAGACGGAGGCATATTCACGCCACTTGTCCAATTCTTCGTCAATATAAACGTTGACCACGGCAAGCCTTCCTGAGGCCACCAAAGCGGTGATCTGACCGTCCGAAGTAAGGCTCTCGATGATCTCCTTGCAGGCAGGACAGCCCGGATTGGTGAAGAACAGAAGGGTTGTCTCAGCCTTGACTCCATAAAGCGTGTGTCGTTTTCCATCCAGATCGGTGAACGTAAAGTCGGCCGCCGGCGATCCTATCATATTCAGAGAACACATACGCGCGTCGTGGTCGTAGGCTGGCTTCATATCGGGATCAACATAGTCCGAGACGGCAAGACGGGAGACGTAAGGCAGGTAGAGATCCTCGTTCCTCACAGGCGAATTAGGGTCGTAGAGGTACTTCGGAACCATCTTCTCGAAAAACTCGAAGACATTCGTAGAAGTGTCAGCGGACTCGAATTTCTCCACCTTATCGAAGAAACCGGCCATAGCCTTTCTGCCGAAATCAATGCCGCACCCCCTTTCCAAAAGGGTCACGAAAGTTCCCAAAGCCTTTTCAACCTCATCCGCCGGCACACCGTTCACAATGCCCGAATCACACGGATACGCTTTGGCCAGAAACTCATTCCAATAATTCGAGAGGACATATTCAGTCGCCTCCTTAGGCTCGGTTATCACAGCCGGCGGCTCCGGCATCGACGGAAAATGATGCGGCTGGAACGCGGTCTCCTTGCTGTTACCACGTCCTCCGCAACCTAACGCCATCAAGGCGCAAAGCATTATCAATGAATATGTCAGGACACGTCTCATACTTTAATCGTTCTTTTCCAGCAGGCTCTGGGAGATGTTGATGATGAAGTCACCCATCTTCTCAAGCTCCTGCACTATGTCAATGTAGAACACTCCTGTCTGGTAGTTGTAGCCTTCCTTCTCGATGTTGACGATGTGCTCCTCACGCAGGCTGTTGCGGTACTCGTTGATGTTATATTCAGCGTCCTCGGCGTTGGATATATCCTTGAGGAAGAGGGCCGTAGATTCGAGATTGTCCACCATAGCCTTGAAAGCCACGTCCAGAAGGTCAAGCATCCTGTCAAGCCTCTTGATCATCTCGTCGTCGAATGTCTTGCCGTGATCGAGGGCCCGCTTCATCATCCTGCCTATGGCCTCGCCGGAGTCTCCTATGCTCTCCAGCTCGCCTATCACCCTGTACATCGACTTGATTCTCAATGCGGAGACAGCGCTGATGTCGCCTTTGGAGACCTCGTTCAGGTAAGAGGCTATCTCATATTCAATCTTATCCGTGATGCTCTCGTACTTGACGAGCTTCTCATTGACGGACTCCAGTTCCGATTGGGTCTTCGCGCTCACAGCGCTGCGGATGAAGCCGACCTCACGGCAGCATATTTCCGCAAAGTGAATGATCTCCTGCTTGGCCTCGTCGAGGGAAAGTTCCGCCGTGGAGAGAGGTCCGCCCTGGATGAACTTGAGGCGATAGACCTCCTCCTCGCCCTTAGGGGTCGGAATGATCCTGTTGACAGCCTTGACGAGCTGAGGGATGAACCAGACGAGGATCAGGGTCGTGGAGAGGTTGAACACAGTGTGGAGGATGCATATTCCGTAAAGCATCGAGTTCTGCTGCTCGGGTGAGAAGTCTCCCGCGGAGGTTGTGCCGTCGAACAATGTGACAGGGTTCTCGAAGCCGATAGCGGTGGTCATCGAGGCGATGATTTTCATCAACGGGTTGAAGAACACCAGAGCCAGAACTACTCCGATCACATTGAACAGGGTGTTGGCGATGGCGGTTCTTTTCGCTGAGTAGTTCGCCACGGCGGCGGCTATGTTGGCGGTGATGGTGGTTCCGATGTTGGCTCCCAGTACCATCGCCGCTGCCATCTCGAAGTTGATCCAGCCGTTCGCCACGAAGACCATAGTAAGGGCCAAAGAGGCGCTGGAGGCCTGCACAATCACTGTTATCAATGCACCGACGAGGGTGAATATGATTACGGAGAAGAAGCCGTAGCTTGTCAGGTTCTTCACAAGTGCCAGAACATCAGGGTATTGGTTCAGGTCCGGCACCGAGTTCTTCATTGTGGCGAGACCTATGAGGAGGAACGCGAATCCGATGATGAACTCACCGATGTTGCTGTTCCGGTTGCTCTTGAGGGTCATCATGAAGAATCCCAAGGCGATGAACGGAACCGCGAACGCTCCGATGTCATAGCTGAATCCGAACAGGGAGATCATCCACGCCGTGAGCGTCGTTCCGATGTTCGCCCCCATGATCACCCCTATGGCGTTGCCAAGGGCGAGCAGACCGGCGTTGACCATACTGACGACCATCACGGTCGTTCCGCTGGATGACTGGATGAGGGCAGTGATGACAATACCCGTAATGATACCTTTGAAGGTCGTTGACGTCATCGACGCCAGAAACGATCGCAGCTTGTCACCCGCCGCCTTCTGAAGACCCTCGCTCATCATCGTCATTCCGTACAGGAACATCGCCATAGCTCCGAGCAGGGTAAGAATCTGTAGAAAAACCTGCATCTTTCTTTGTAAGAAATATTCCTACAAATTTACAGAAAAATCTTTTTGGTTAAGTAATCCTGAAAAAATAACTTGGTAATCTTTGATTATCTTTCCTGTCTAGAAGTCTTTTCTCATAAGTTATGCGCCACAAGCACACTACTATCTTCCAAAAGACTTCCATCATCGATAATACTGCCAAAAGGGAGGCGTTATTTTCAACATCTTACAAATCAATAAATTAAGCCTTTACCTTTAGCGTAATCCAACTAAAGGCAAAGGCTTAATCTATTATCATTCAACCATTTGTAAATCACGCGACTTTCAGGATCGCCTAAACACAATGCAGACCGGTTTGTCAAGAACGATGGTGCGGCCGGTGTCCGACAAAAGACCTGTGTGGGTGTCGCGTCTAAAAATCTGGATGCAGCCGCTGTCACGGCAGGCTACCAGCAGAAATTTTCCGTTCGGAGTGATGTTGAAATTCCGTGGGTGAATGCCGGTAGACTGATAGCCTGCATAAGTCAAAGTCCCGTCAGAATTGACTTTGAATATGGCGATTCCGTCATTCTGAAGCCTGACGCTGGCATATAGGAACTTCCCGTCAGGAGAGAGATGAATGTCAGCACAGCCTCTGGCGTGGACAGAGTCGGCGCACACTGTCTGGATGACGCTGTCGCTTCCCGTGTCGATGACCGCTACATTTCCGGACAACTCTCCGAGAACATACGCCTTGCTTTCGTCAGCGTTAAGGATTATGTGCCTCGGGCCGAAATCAGACGGCAGTTGAATGCGCTTCCCCTGTCTGGTGGCCATATCGAACCTCGTCACGACATCCGCACTGAACTCGGACACATACAGCTTCGTCCCTGCGGCATTGAACAGCGCGCAATGTGCGTGAGGAAAATTCTGACGTACACTATCAGGCCCACCCAGACCGGTTTCGTAAAGGAAATCGTGAGGCAGCAAGACACCATCCTCTCCGATTGGGAACTCCGTGACATTCCCGGACGAGTAGTTGGCCGTCATCACGACCTTCCCGTTCGTCGAGATGTAGCACGGATCTTTCCCGTCAGTCAGCTCAGCACCAAGCATTTGCACCTCGCCAGTTTTCGAGTCAAGCCTCAATGTGACCGCCGAAGCCGAACTATCTCCGACCTCACTCACCGCATAGACAAACTTCCCGTCAGCCGACAACGTAAGGTAAGACGGATTTCTCATCTCAACCCTACCGACCGCTCCCGGAGCCTCAGCGAACCGGCCTCCTTCATCGCCAACCAACGCCCCTTTCTCTTGGTCAAAAAAGTAACTGTAAACTCCCCTGCTCGCACACTCATCAGTGTACGTGCCCACAATCATCGTCAACGGCTCGCTTCCGCACCCCGTCACCGCCAACGACATCAATACCGCCATCACGCAGGACAACAAATCAGATTTTCTTTTGTGCATCTTTTCTATTTTTCATCAAAGATATCTCATTTATCTTAAATACAATAGTTTTTTCGCTTTGCAAATGAAAACGTAATTCTTAACGGAATTATGCACTTTAGGCTTGTGCGTAGTAAAGGCATATTTACGTGGCATTGTTATGGATTGCAAGCCAAAAGTGGATGGTCGCGGACATCAATGAATACCATAGCCTCTCACTATCAAGCTTTTCAGAGACAAAAATGAGGGCAAACGTTACTCAACAGAGCCATCCGACACCATCCGGGAACGAAAAGAGGCGTATATGCATCCCAAAAGTGCAGAAGAAGTCTTCGTGCGCGTGCCGGATAGCCTTTCTGAAGTGACAAAGGGAATAATGTCTCCAATGAATGCTCGGCAGCACCCTCGGGAGACGAAAAGTGAGGGAAACGTTTCCCAAGAGTGCAGGCTGCACTCTTGGGGAGCAAAAGAGGCCGAAAGTGTTACCGATGGGATTCGGAGCAAGCCTAAAGTGCATAGTTCCGTAAATATTCATCAAGAAAAGAGTATGTCTAATGGTAAATCACTATATTCGCAGACATAACAGTGGTGCCCTATGCTATTCACAGGGCCAATGAACTTTTATTCGGACTTTTGAAAACGCAAATGATGAAAAGGTACATATATCTTAAAGGGCTACTTTTTTTCATATTCATAAGCCTGCTGTGCGTGAATGCCAACGCACAGTTCTCGCTGACGGGGAGCGATCCGGCGGCGGTGCGGTGGAGGCAGATGGAGACGGAGAACTTCATTATGATATTTCCGAAAGGAGAGGACTCACTGGCAAGGGTTTACGGGACGGAGCTGGAACAGGCGAGACTCAGGATAGCGGGTTCGTCGGGCTACCTTATCGGGCAGAGTTACAAGGGGAAGATGCCGGTCGTGCTCCACAGCCGCTATGTGCTGCCGAACGCATCGGTCACCTGGGCGCCGAAAAGGATGGACATATTCACGGTCAATGACCCTTACGCTCCGACGGCGATGCCTTGGGTGCGGAATCTGGCGATCCACGAAGGGCGGCACGCTGCGCAGATGCAGTTCGGCGCGGACAGAGGCAACAAGGTGCTGCATTGGTTCTTCGGAGAAATGGCGGCCGGGGCCTTCGCGGGAATATACCCGGGTCCGGCGTTCCTCGAAGGAGACGCGGTTGTGGCGGAAACGGCGCTCAGCCGGAGTGGACGTGGACGGCAGGCTGAATTTCTTGAATATATGATGCCGGCGTTCGACTGCGGCGACTGGCGGGACTATTACAGATGGTTCTACGGTTCCAACAAACTCTATACACCTGATTACTATAGAGTTGGATATATGTTCATCGCCGGAACGAGAGTATTCTTCAACGACCCTCTTTTCACCCAGAAATATTTCGATAGGGTTGTCCGCAAAGGTGGGTTCTTCAATCTCCAAAAGACCGTAAAGTCCGCCAGCGGAAAGAGTTTCAATGAATCTTTCCGGACCATAGAGGAGAATTTCCAGCAATTATGGAACATCGAAGCCGCTGTCAGAGAACCGTTTATGCCATCAAGACAAATTTCCCGGAGACCACGGATGCACTCTGAATATAATGGATCGGTTCTCGGCGGAGATTCAAGAATATATTCACTGAAGTCCGGTATGGCGACACCGAACTGTCTTGTCAGGTTGGATCCTAACGGTAAGGAGAAGAGAATCAGATCTTTCGCCTCCTACACGAGCGACTTGTTCCTTGATTCAGAGGGTCAAAGAATATTCTGGAGCGAGTCAGTGTCGGGGCGCAGATGGACTCTCGGGGGAAGCTCACGGATCCGTTACGTGGATCTGTCAAAACCGGGAAAAGTACAAAATCTGACAAAGAAGGGACGGTATTTCAATCCGGCTCCGTCAGAGGACGGAAAGGTCATAGCCGCCACTGAATATCCTTACGCGGGAGGATCGCGGATTGTCCTGCTGGATGCGGCGGACGGATCAGTCAGAGAATCGTTCACCGCTCCGGATTCGATTCAGTTCACGGAATCGGCCTGGATTGGAGACCGGCTGTTCGCGGCAGGATTGTCGGATAACGGAATGGGGATCTATGAGGTCACAGGACCGGATTCCGACGGTAAAGCCATTCTTTGTAAATTACTTGGTCCTCAACCGGTAACGCTCTCGCATCTTCGCACCGTTCCGGCCATTGAGCCTGAGGTTCGACAAGGCTCAGAGACCACCGAAAGGACAAAAACAATCAAGGACAATAACGGTCACTTCGACAAGCTCAGTGAGCGGTCGCTGAGCCTGTCGAAGCATCCAGTTTCAGAAGGCACACAGTTATCCTTCCTGTGTGACAGGACTGGAGTGACGGAATTATATTCATTGGACGTGGAGAGTCTTACGCTGCGACAGCTGACATCTACACGCTACGGGATCAGCTCGCCTGTGTTCAAGGCAGACACATTGTATTACAGTTCGTTGGCGGCATCGGACAGGCCTAAGGACCACAAGCAAGGACGGATGATGTACGCCACTGCTGTAGCTGACCTGCCGGTCACCGAAGTCCGCTACGAGGATATTCATAAATACCTTGTCGCAGACGCGCTTACAGCGCAGGAAAACGCCCTTGGCGACTCTACCGAGGTTACGGCGGAGGTGAAATTTTCGCAACCGGAAAGATATTCAAAGATCAGATTCCCGCATATTCATTCGTGGGCTCCGATTTATTTCAATTATGACAATGTCGAGTCCGTCAGCGGTGATGACTACTACAAAACCGCCTCGCTCGGAGCCACGGCCCTGTTCCAGAACCTGCTCAGCACAGGCTATGGGATGGTAGGCTACGGAGCACACGAAGATCCTCACAAGGACGGCAAATGGAGACATTCCGGGCACTTTAAGTACATATTCACAGGACTCTACCCAGTGTTTGAGTTCTCCGCCGATTTCAACGACAGGGCAAGTCTTGACATACAGAAAATCCAGGTCACGAAAGGAAAGATGTACAGGCTCTACAACAAAGGCACACTGACCGACAAGCCTTATTTTGAAGGAGGGCTGAAAGCTTATATTCCGTTCAATTTCTCGTCAGGCGGCATCAGCCGGGGATTGATTCCGCAGGTCAAGTACAAGTTCACCAACGATAGGTACAACGACCAGATTCTCCTTCAACACATCGTTGAGAAAGACGGGAAGGAAATCACGGAGACCTACAGCACAATAGGCGAGAACCACATCTCGACGCTTCAGACGCTGGATGTTTCCTTGAGAGGCTATGTGATGAGGCAGAAAGCTCCTTCTCAAGTCTTTCCGTCGCTTGGATTCGGAGCCGAGATGGGATTCCACTTCAGGCCAGGCCACATCAAGTCCTACAACCCGACCGCCTATCTCTACACCTACGGTTACCTTCCGGGATTCACAGCCAGGCAAGGGCTCAGACTTTCCGCATCGATGGAGGTGTGGTACGGACCATTCGAAGAGGGTGGCATTATGGAAGGGGCGTTGACCGCCATTCCAAGAGGGTTCGTGAACACAAACCTCAAGAGCATCATCAATTCATGCTCGGAATCCAGATGGAGGTTCACCGCCGACTATGCGATTCCTTTCGCGGATGTTGACTGGTCATTCCTCAGTCCTGTCGCTTACATCAAGAACTTTGAACTGACTCCATTCTTCGACTGGTCCTACCAGACTTTCTGCTGGAACCACGAACTGCATTACAATCCCGGAGCGGTCACGGGCGAGAACCTGTTCAGCGTCGGCGCCGACCTCACCGTCAATCTCGGCAACTTCTTCTGGCTCCCTTACGACACCCAGATCGGCATACGCTACGCCCGCAACTTCTGGCATTACATCGACCGGTTCCCGATCAGTGATCTCAACAAGAACTACATCGGTTGGATATTCAGCATAAGCCTGTAAACAGACTAGCCCGACTTATGAAAAAGTTTTGCGAGAAACCGTCAGTTATTATATCTTTGCAAAATAGTAAAACATTATACTAATTTTTCTACAGATGGAGAAAGGCAAGACTGTTCCCGCGTTTTGGGGAAAGGAGGACTGGCAGGCAATCTGGATCGGCGGCATCGTGATCGTCATCGCCTGCATCGCTGTCCTGACTAAGGCATTTGATTTTTCGGCGGTTAAATTCGCCACTTGGACTCTCGGCGAGAATCTCTCGGAGGCCGCAGCGGCAAAGGTTGTCCCTTTGTCCGAGCAGCTTGGATCCTGGGCGTTCTGGCGCAAGTTCCTTGTGACGTTCATCACCCTCGGAGCGTTGTTCACAATCGGGGTCAAGCTTCAAGGCGAGAGCGTGAAGAAATATATTCCCGCCATCATCGGACTGTTTGTCATCGCATTGGTGGTTCGCCTCATAAGCGCTGAATATACCCTCAACCGCTACCTCGAATGGGCCTTCTGGGCACTTCTGGTGGGTCTTTTGATCTCCAACACGGTAGGAGTTCCGAACTGGCTGAAGCCGGCCATCAAGACTGAATTCTACATCAAGACAGGTCTTGTGATAATGGGATTCTCCGTGCTGTTCTCCAACATCGCGAAATTCGGTCTCTATGGCCTTGGAATAGCCTGGATTGTCACTCCGATCGTAATTCTGTTTATGTACTGGTTTGGAACCAAGGTTTTGAAAATCAATAACAAACCGCTCGTTATAACTATGGCCTCCGCGACCAGCGTCTGCGGAACCAGTGCCGCCATCGCGACAGCGGCGGCATCAAAAGCCAAGAAGGACGACCTTTCCATCACCGTCTCAATCTCGATAATATTCACAATCCTTATGATGGTCTTTGAGCCGGTCATCATCAAGGCCTGCGGAATGTCGCAGATTATGGGAGGATCGCTCATCGGTGGTACTGTTGACTCTACCGGAGCGGTTGTCGTTGCGGGAACCGCTTTAGGACCAGAGGCCCAGCAGGCCGCAGTGCTTGTGAAGTCCATCCAGAACATCCTCATTGGCTTCATCGCCTTCTTCGTGGCTGTCTTCTTCGCCACAAAGGTGGACAACACAGGAAACGCGAAGGTCGGAGCCGGAGAGATCTGGTACAGGTTCCCGAAATTCATCCTCGGATTCTTCATCGCATCAATGGTTGCCTCGTTCCTCATCCAGCCTCTCTGCGGAGCGGACCAGGTCGGAGCCATCAACAAGGTGCTCGACCAGTACAAGAACTGGGCTTTCGTGCTGGCGTTCACCAGCATCGGACTGGACACCAACTTCAAGGAGATCATCAAGCAGATGCAGGGCGGCAAGGTGCTCTGGCTCTACATCATAGGCCAGCTTTTCAACATCGCGCTGACGTTCTTCGCCGTCTGGTTACTCCTTTCCGGCAAGTTCTTCCCGATCCCGGTCCTTGACTGATGAATATCTCAGGAAAAAGAATCGTCAAGGTTCTAACCCTGACCGTAATAGGGGCGACCGTTCTGGCCGCCCTTTACATAATGGCGCACGGCCTCGGGCTCCAGGACTCGCTCGACTTCGGGGCGGGGGCATATTACTACGCCGACATTCCGGAGTTCGACAAGTACACTCAAGGCACGCACTACGCCGCCAAACTGCCGTTCTGGGTATATGTCGTCCTGTTCCTCGCTTGGGGAGCGTTGATGTACAAGGTCTGGAAATGGCTTGACAAATAGAAGGTTGGAATATTTTCCGATTAGAAGTAATTTTGATATGTTTGAAAATATTCTTTGAGGCAAAAGGCCTTCAAACAAATCAAAGAAAGCTTTTAAAGTGAATCGGCAAAGAATGAATCACTAATGAATATTTAGATTAAATGAATATGTCAGAGAAGGTTACGGCCGCTTGCTCGGCCTGCGGAGAAAAGCACGGAATCGAAATATGGAACCGCATCAATGTCGGAGAGAATCCGGAACTGAAGGCGAAAGTCAAGGACGGATCATTGTTCGTGTGGGAATGCCCACACTGCGGCAAGGCCAATCTTGTCCAGGGACAGACACTTTACCACGACCCTACCGAGCGTCTGATGATCTGGCTGATGCCCGACGGAATCCTTCCTGAAGCTCAGGAGAAGGCTCTTGAGGCCCAGTTCGAGAAGATCTCCGAGACGCTGGAAGGCTACACTCTCCGCCGCGTGAGTGATGTCGGCTCTTTGATCGAGAAAGTCAACATCTTTGACGCCGGCCTTGACGATTGCGTGATCGAGATGTGCAAGTACATCACCAAGATGGAGATGATGGAGAAAGGCGGTTCAAAAGACCTGCTGAACACTCCGTTCAAGTTCTACCACATAGACGGTCCGGACAACGACATCGAGTTCTCCTACCCGAAAGACGGCCAGATGCACGGCCTCCGCATTGGCTTCAACGTCTATGAAGACTGCGCCGGCATCATCCGCCGCAACCCTTCCGTCAAGCCCTCCCCCGGCTTCTCCCGCATCGACCCCGCCTGGGTCGCCCGCTTCTTCAGGTAAACACACATATTCCATAAATTAAAGGGCCGCTGAGGAACAATCCCGTGCGACCCTTTGTCGTATTAAGTAAAATTAGATATTATTCAACTTTTCTGGCGCCGTCGCTGATCACTACGTCGTAGAACTTAGGATCGTGACCGAACTTGGCAGTGAACTGCTCCTTGACGGCGGCGATGAACGCGTCGTAGAGCTCATCCTTCACGAGGTTGATCGTACAGCCTCCGAAGCCTCCGCCCATCACACGGGAACCTGTCACCTCACACTTACGGGCAAGCTTGTTGAGGAAATCGAGTTCCTCGCAGCTGACCTCGTAGAGTTTGCTCAATCCGAAATGAGTCTGGTACATCATCTCGCCGACGATCTCGTAGTCGCCTCTTTCAAGGGCGTCGCACACATCAAGGACTCTCTGAACCTCTCCGATGACATATTCAGCCCTGAGAAAATCCTCCGCAGGAATCTCCTCACGAACCTCCTCAAGCCAAACTCTCTTGGCGTCGCTGAGGAACTCCACTTCCGGATGATTCTTCCTGATGGCCCTTGCGGCGTTCTCGCAGGACTCCCTCCTCTTGTTATACGCCGAAGAGGCCAGCTCATGTTTCACGCAAGAGTCAACAAGCACCAGTTTGTAGCCCTTCGGATCGAACGGGAAGTACTTGTACTCCAATGTTTTGCAGTTAAGACGGATAAGGCTGCCTTTCTTGCCGAAAATAGAGGCGAACTGATCCATAATCCCGCACTTCACGCCGCAGTAGTTATGCTCTGTGGACTGGCCGATCTTGGCAAGGTCAAACTTGTCGATCTTGTTGTCGAACAGGTAGTTGATGGCATAAGCGAATGTACTCTCAAGAGCGGCTGACGAAGACAGTCCGGCACCGAGCGGAACATCACCAGCGAAGACTGTGTCAAAACCCTCGACCTTGCCGCCACGCTTCACGGTCTCCCTGCACACACCGAAGATGTAGCTGGCCCACTGCTGCTTAGGCTTGTCCTCCTCGTTGAGCCCGAACTCGACATATTCATCATAGTCAATCGAGAAAGCTTTGACTTTCTGGGTTCCGTTCAGCTTCACCTCAGCCATAATACCGCAGTCGATGGCTCCCGGGAAAACATATCCGCCATTATAGTCTGTGTGCTCACCAATGAGGTTGATACGGCCGGCCGAGGCGAAAACTTCGCCTTCAGCGCCAAAGAGAGTCTTGAATTTCTCTCTGATTTTGGTTTTCATTTCCATATTATGTGATTTTAAACTAGTTCGTTTCAACAATCGGCCATAAAACCGACTTCCAATAAGGCAAATTTAACAAATATTTGTTGATTATCTACCGAATCCAGACAACAATCGGACAATGATCGCTCACTCCACCGACATATCGCGGTCCCGTGTACGTCCGAAGCGGTTTTTCCCCAGAATGAGCGTTATCCCTCACCATAAGGAATGGCAACCTTAGCACATTCATTTCAGGAATATGCCCGCCAGATGCCAGACTCCTCGAAATAAAGAACATATCAATCATCTCCCATTTTCCTGAATATCTTATAGTTCCCTCACCATTTTCCGCCGCAGGAATAGCCAGATTCGTCAAAGGTAAAGGCTCCCCGTCCGTCAATATTCCGAAAGCCGGATTCTCCGGAGTGTCGTTGAAGTCACCCATCGCGACTATATTCATCAATCCTGCCTTTTGAAGCGAGTCCGTGGCATCCCGCAGCCTCCTGAGAGCCACCTCCCTCCTTTGGCCGGTCTTTCCGCCATATTTGGAAGGATGATGGTTCACAAGGAAAGCGATGCTGTCGCCATCAGATTTCAAAAATTTTGTCAAAAGAATATCCCTGGTCAGCAACGGATGGTCGGTTCCTCCGCCCACCCTCAACGGCCTGGACTGCATTAGAGTAAGGCGTGAGGTCCGGTACAGCAACGCCACATCTATACCTCGCGGATCCGGGGAATCGTAATGGACAATCCCGTAGTCAGTTCTGTACAACTGTGTGTCTTCCAGTAATCGCTTAAGCACAAAGCGGTTCTCGACCTCGGCCACACCTATGATATCCGGTAATATTCCTTCCTCATCCTTAACCCATAGTATGGATTTGGCTATCGCATTGCATTTGGCCTGGAAGCGTCTCTTTGTCCAATGTCTTTTGCCAAAAGAGGTGAACTCGGCCTCCGAATCACTGCCATTGAGGCTGTCCCTTCGCCAATCAAAGAAGTTCTCCAGATTCCAGAACATAACGAGAAGCTGATCTTCCCTTCCGGCCGCCTTATCTAATAAACTTAAACAATTACGACAATGAGTCAACTGGCCGGCGGCCGGCAAGAGAAGAAGAAGAACAAACAATATGAACTGATGTCTTTTCATTTCAACGGCAAATATGCGGCACAAAAACGTAAAAAAAGATAAGAAACGTAAACTCTTTCTTAAGAAACAGAAAAACTTTTTCTTATGTTGGTTGTCGCCTGAAGAATTTTGATCCAAAGAGCGCGCAAACAAAGCAAAACATATTCTTAGAAGCTGTTTGATTTGTTTGTTCGAAGATTTTTTCACCTCAAAGAACATTTCAAACAAATCAAAACCACTTCTTAATTTGTATCTTTGCCGATAAATTATATTATAGACTTTAGAATTTTGTAAGATATGTCATTGAAATGCGGAATAGTCGGACTTCCGAATGTCGGAAAGTCAACTTTGTTCAACTGCGTGAGCTCAGGCAAGGCCCAGAGCGCGAACTTTCCTTTCTGTACAATCGAGCCTAATCTTGGCTCGACGAACGTTCCGGACAAGAGGCTGGAGGTGCTTGCGGACATGTGCAAGCCTAAGAGCGTCGTCCCGGCCACTGTTGACATCGTGGACATCGCCGGTCTCGTGAAGGGAGCCAGCAAGGGAGAAGGACTTGGAAACCAGTTTCTCGCCAACATCCGTGAGACCGATGCAATCCTTCACGTGCTCAGATGCTTCGATGACGGCAACGTTGTTCACGTGGATGGCAGCGTTGACCCTGTCAGGGACAAGGAGGTAGTTGACACGGAACTCCAGATCAAGGATCTTGAGACGGTTGAGTCACGTCTTGCAAAAAGCCAGAAACAGGCCACGACCGGAGGAGACAAGGACGCCAAGAAGCTTGTCGCCCTTCTGCTCCGCTACAAGGAAGCCCTTGAGCAGGGCAAATCGTGCAGGACCGTAGAGTTCATCAACGAGGAGGAGGCCGCTATGGCCAAGGATCTTTTCCTTCTGACCAACAAGCCGGTGATGTACGTCTGCAACGTGGACGACGCCTCGGCTGTCAACGGCAACAAGTATGTGGACGCCGTCCGTGAGGCTGTCAAGGAAGAGAACGCGGAGATTCTCGTGATCTCAGCCAAGACCGAATCCGAAATCGCCGAGATGGACTCCTATGAGGACCGTCAGATGTTCCTTGAGGAGATGGGGCTGAAAGAATCCGGTGTCGTAAGGCTGATTCAGGGAGCCTACCATCTGCTCGGACTCCAGACATTCTTCACCGCCGGATCAGACGAGTGCCGCGCCTGGACCATCCACAAGGGTGACAAAGCCCCGAAAGCCGCCGGAGTGATCCACACGGACTTCGAGAAGGGATTCATCAGGGCCGAGGTCATCAAGTACAACGACTTCGTCACCCTCGGCAGCGAAAGCGCCGTCAGAGCCGCCGGCAAACTCGCCACCGAAGGCAAGGAATATGTCGTTCAGGACGGCGACATTATGCACTTCCTGTTCAACGTCTAAAAGATGTGATATTTAAGTCTTTAGATATACTCAGTGGCCGGGAGACATTGTCCTGGCTTCTACTCGACAGTCTTAAGGATGGAATCCCAGTCGATGATGCCGAGGGTGGTCTTGTACTGGTCAAGGACGGCGTCCTCTTCGGCCGTGCCGGCGGCCTTCCAGACGTACCAGACAGGCTTAGGGGTAAGATCTGAGACACTACCTTCAGCGAAAGTGCGAAGACCTATCCTGAGGCCTCCTTCGGCTTTGTTGTCAGCCCAGTTATGCCACTGCATGGCATCGATGCCGTCAAGCTTTGAGATCTTCTTCCAAGCCCAGGCTCCACCGGCCGCCTGGAGAGCAAGATCCGTCTGCGAGTAAGAAGGTGAGTTCGTGCCCTGCTCTGACAGGAACAGCACACGCTTGGTGGTTCCCTTGTAAAGATTCTCCTTCTGCTTGATCCATGCATCGATTACCTCCAGATTCTTGAAGGTGATGTACCTCGTGGTCATTGAATATGTCGCCTGCGTGTCGTTCACCCAGAAAGAAGGCTTTGTGAGATCCTGCGGATAAGGGTGATAGGCCACACCCCAGCGGAAATCACCCTCGGCTTCAGAATAGGCGACAGTGGCCTCCAGCATTTTCTTCGGAGCATAATTTCCGTCCGCCACAGTCCAGCAATGGGTGTAGGAGCCAAGCACGGAAGCGTTCTGATCGTACTGGCGGACAATGTTGTAGCAGATTCTCATCGACTTGATGTACCTGTCGATATAGCGCTGCATCGGCTGATCACCCATGTTCGTCCACTGGTTGGCATGATCCACCTCGTTGTGCATGATCCAATGGGATATCCTCTTGCCTGAATAGCAATGGGTCGAGGCCATATGCTCAAGGGCGGCGGCATAGAGGTTGAACGCCCTTGCGGTCGTCATATTCGGCATTGTGTAGTTGCCACCTGCGTTCTCAGGATCCTTGAATATCGAGTTGGTCTGACAGAGGATAATGGCGGAGACCACAAGGCCTGTCTCCGAGGCCTTCTGTGTCACATAATCAACATAGTCCTTCACGGGTCCGAGGCTGTACTCCTTTCCACCGTACGAATAACCGGAACCTTCTCCCGTGATGTAGTTGTTGAGAACCACGTTCATTGTTATGCTGCCTACATTCATCTCCTTGCAGTCACTGAAATAGAGGTCTGTATCACCGGCTCCGAAACCTTTTTTGTTCCTCAGCGGAACAGCATCTGGTGATTTTTTAGGAACGACATCATCGGCGTAACGGGCATGAGAGTCCAAGGTCTGCCTGTCACCGTCCACCTTCACGACGGCCCATTTAGAGAACACCTTGTCATATCTTATTCCCTCGCGATTCGGAACAATCCTGTCCACGGTGACAGTGAAACCACCGCCTGACAAGTCCTGAGTGTAGGGGTATGTCTCCAGTTCCGTCACATCCTGCCAAGGGGTTATCTCCGCAAGCAAATATGTGCCGGAACCGCCGCAGTTTCCCTTGATGATAACCTTATCAGACGTGACCTGCACGTTCGTCACCTTTGAAGGATAGTCTTTGGCAAGATATTCCTTGATGTTGTCCGCCATCTGGTATTTGTCCCCTTTTGGCCTGACAACAACGTTCGGCTTCACAGTGTCCTTGCCGCAAGAGCAGACAGCCGACAGCAGCAGGATCGATGCAAAAAGTTTTCGGATTGTGGAGTATTTCATATTCTTAAAGTTTTTCTATTTATTCCAAACAAACCTGTAGTTGAACCGGCGGTTCGGTGCTGTGTCCCCGTGCAGGCAAAGCGAGATCGGATCAACCAACTCTCCGGTGTTGTCCGCCCACTTGAAGTCAAAGGTAATTGATTTTCCGGAAACACCAAGCAGAGACTTAGGCACGGCCAGTTCCAGTTTGTTGCCTTCCACAGCGAAGCGGTACTCCCCCGCCTTGACCCATTTCCCGTCAACAAACCTAAGGACACTCCCCTTGCCGTCAGATGCTATATCCTTGTTAATCAATATGTCATAACCATACCAACCAGTCGAGGAATCACCATCTGAATCAATCAGCAGCAGCATCCAATCCGGATCGGAATACGGAGTCAAGGCATCAGCGGTCTCGGCATAAAAGAATATGTCCGACTTGCCGACCGCCACCTTCGAGGCCACGATGTCGTTCCTTCCCGTCGAATCCTTGTAATGAAGCCCGCCGTAACCTTTCGCGTCACGATGGAACACGTCTCCACGGGTGTCGCGATAGACCACCTCGACCTGCTCCCAATCCTTGAATATTCCGTCAACCGCCATTTTATGAATATGCCTGTTCACTGGAACCGGACGGACTCCCTTGTAGCGGCGGATGTTCTGCGCCATCTGCATGTAGTAGTTGTCGGTGTAGCCCCCCTTCATCGGCTGGATCGTCCTGTTGAACTCGGCGTTGTACTGGTCCACAAACATAAACGGATTCTTGCGGCCGAGCCACATCACGTCTCCGTTGTACTTCCCGGCGGTCCACTCGTTCCAGTCATTCAGGTAAAGGAACTGCGGATTCGCGGACAGAGCGTCGTCCCAACGCTCCTGGAAGTATATTCCATACCCCTCAGGATCGGAGACCTTGCGGCCGAGCCACGGAACGTAGGCTGAATCCGGGAGATCATATTCATTGAGCTTCGGCTCGCCGTCGCGCTTCGACCAGGATTTCCCTACTCCCATCGGGACATCAGTCATGGTGACAGGATGCTGGGCAGGGGTGACGGCCGCCTCCTCGATCTTGCCGTCATGCTTGGAAGCCAGCCGCTCCGGAGTCATCGACTTGATCCGAGGGTCGGCCATGCTGTAGCCGAAACTCCAGTTGTCCTCCGTGCCGATGAAACGCTTGCCGGCCCACTCGTAGTAGCCCCACCACATATTCCTGAGTGTGAAGAAGTTCTTCACTTCATCGGAATAGTCGTGAGTTCCATCCTTGTAGGCTGAATATCCTCCGTTGGCGTCGTGGACCGGATCCGCATTGTAGAGCAGCAAAGGTTTTCCGTCCCAGCAGAACCACAGGTCAGGGTACTTGTTCTCCTTGTAGATCCTTTCGTAGAGTTGCTGGACCACCGTGATGACCTCTCCGTTGAAGGCCCAGAAACAGAACTGAGGAGTATTGTTACCCTCCGCACGTATCTTCTCCATCGTGGAGAACAACACCTCCCATTCGTCCCAGTAACGCACGGCGTTCGTGACATCGAGCACAAGCACATCCACTCCGGCATCGGAGAGCATCGACATATCCTTCCGGATAACCCATTCGTCCTGACTCAGGAAATAGCCCATCTCGGGTTCTCCCCAGTGATAGGAGCCGTACTTCCAGTTCGGATTGTCAGCCTGAAGACGGGCGTTTGGATCGGCATTGAGAACCTTGGTCACATCCGCTCCGTAAGGGCCTGGAAGGTTCGCAAGGTTCTGTGTGTGCCAGGTTATGTAGAATATTCCCACAATGCGGCGCTGGTCGGTCTTCACAGGGCCTACGACATCGATTCCGGGCATTGTCCTGCCCAGAGCGTCAGTCGCGACCCAAGTGTCCTGATACAGGTCCAAGGTCTGGCTTTGGACAGTTATGTCCTGCGCTGAAAGCGCGCAGGACATAACCACGAAAGCTATTATAGGTGAAATTGTCTTTTTTGTCATCTGTAAATATTAAAGTGTCAATGAACTTGGTTTATTCGCCTTCCTCGGCGGCGCGCCAGTGCATGAGTCTGACAACAACTGTCTCTCCGGCTCCGTCACCGATGTCGAAACGGACAACGGCTCCTGGGTCTCCACCCCACCAGCCTTTGTTCCAGGCATCGACCATATTCATCTTGAATGTCTTCCATTTATCGGTCTTCTTGAGCGTGAAGAATGTCTCCACGCCGCCGGCAGGGCCTCCGACACCCCAACCGCCTTTGCACCAGAAGAACTCGCAGGCAAGGTCAGCGGTGGACTTGTAGTGGAACACAAGAACTGTTCCAGGAGCCTGTTTCTTGAGAGGCTGCATAGCCACCCAAGAGTCTCCACCTGTTGTCTCATAAGTGAACTCTGAAGGATTATCAGGATTGCTTGCTGTGATATTAAGATTGTTGATGATCCCCTTGTTAGGAGTCATGTATTCAATCTCCGGATAGTAGGTGTCATCATCATCCGGATCCGGCTGGAGCTCAAGCTCGGACTCCTTGGCGTAATGGGTGGCCGCATCGGCATAGTAGGCGCAGAACTCGGTGACGCTCACGCGCTGCACGCTTGGGAAGGCGATAAGAATAAACCTTGCGTCTATCGGATTCTCTAATTTGTAAGCATGGTTATAGATGTGCTCACGATTATATTCAAACATTCCAAGATAATGAGCTTGGGACATGTCAGCCACTGGCTCTTTCGAGTCGAAAACCATAAGGGCCACAGGCTGGCCGTCCCGATCCTTTGAATTACCTACCAGTTCGAACCAGTTGATCCGATGAATCTCACCAAGGTCAATGGCGACCCACACAATGTCATTATTCGATCCTGACCAAGCGGTTGAGACATTGTTATCCAAAAGATTTGCGGGAACATTGTCACCATCCACCCCAGAGGCGCCGATGGCCGTCATTCTGGACTGAGGGATCTCTCCCCTTTCCGGTGTCACCTCGATCACCTTAGGATCGGATGTATTCTTTCCGCTCTCATCCGTGGCTGTGATCGTGACATCCGTAGGATCAACAAACGGGAATATCTCCACGCTTTCTCCCACATTGCTTGTCTTGGTGACGGTCTTGGTCTCCCCAGCGAGGTTCTTGTAGGTTACGTTGACGGTGACCGGGACATCATATTCATTGGCCCAATTGATGACGGCACCCTCTACGGTCGGGGTGGCCTCGATGGTCTCAGTGATGTACTTGAAGGCCTTGCTGGCATCCTCAGGAGCGCAGGAAACGGTCTTTGAGTCGCCATAACGTTCGTCGGAAGTGTAAGGGGTCACCGTGAACTCGTAGGTCTTTGTGTCGGAGAATCCACCGATCCTGACTGAGGTGTGGCCATCTCCCTTTTCTGAATCAACGCTATAGACGCTTACCTTCTGTCTCACTTCCTCACCGTCAGCGTTCAGATAAGTCACTGTGGCATAATAATAGTCACTCGCCGTAGGGTTGTCCCATTTGAGTACAACCGCACCGATTCTCGGCTCGGCCGTCAGGTTCGACAGGACGATGTCGCCATCCTTCGTCATTCCCGAGTCATCCTTGCAGGAAAAAAATATGGCCGAGCAGGCGATCAATATCAAGTAGATGATTTTCTTCATATTCATCAAATTTTATCAATTAAAATTTAAGGCCTCTGCTACCATCCAGGGTTCTGCCAGTCGTTTCCGGTAAGTTCAAGAACCTTTGAGACTTCGGTGAGGTCGATCGGGTAGAGCAGGAACTTGTCAGTAGTGGTGGAGCGCTGTCCAAGGACGAAGCGTTCGTAAGTGAGGTTGGCACCTGTGCCGGACACTTTCATTCCAGTCACGGTAGATGTGGCCGAAAGGGTTTTCCAGCGACGCAGGCTGAAGTAATAGTCCGCCTCAAGGGCAAACTCGACCCTGCGGTCGTTACGGTACCTCTTCTCGAAATCAGCTACTGTGAGTCCGCTTGGAATCTCAGGCATTCCGACCCTCGCGCGGACAGCGTTGACGGCTCCGCGGGCGGACATATTCAGACCTGAGACGCTGACAACCTGATCCGGTCCGGCAGCCTGGTAGGCCACCTCGGCGAAGTTGTAGTAAAGCTCAGCG
The DNA here is from genome assembly GCA_934725575.1 of uncultured Bacteroidales bacterium. Lineage (GTDB taxonomy): Bacteria > Bacteroidota > Bacteroidia > Bacteroidales > UBA932 > Cryptobacteroides. The sequence continues at coordinate 116,939 of CAKVCK010000005.1, read as the reverse complement.
AGGCGCACAACGCGCATATAACCATCCGAATTGGAGTTTCTGTTGGATGCGTCGTGGGCATATTTGCGCATATAGTAGCCTGTGTGGGTGTACCTGATGCTGGTTGCGTTCAGTCCGCAGTTGGCTCCGGCGACTGTGGAGATCTCATCCTCTCCCCTTACGCTGCCGTTGTAGAACACGGTCGCATAGAAGCGAGGATCCCTATCTTCGTAAGGTTTGGTCTCATCGTAGCCGGATTCGGTGTTTATGATAGGCTGAAGGTGCTGATCATCGCTGTAACCGGTTATCGCTGGCTTGCCGTTGGCCATCTCGTAGGCATCGACAAGTTCCTGGGTCGGGCAAGTGCCGGCCGTGGCGCTTCCGCTCACGATCGGAACTCCGCAGCTTGACCAGACAGCTGTACGTGTGCCACCATAGATGGTTTCCTTGTCCTGTGCCCTCATATCCTCAGGATTGTAAAGGAAATATGAAGCGTAAGCGTTGTACCCTGCGCTCGCCGTGGTCCAGAGGCTGTAGTCATTGGACAGAACCTTGGCGAGGGCGTCAGCAGCGATTTCAAGAGCCTGATCAGCAGTGTAACCGCCGTCACCCATCAAAGGACTGATGACGTAGGTAGCAGTCTCGCTCCTGATAGCCTGTGCAAGTGCTTTTGTCGCCATTCCCCACTGCTGTGTACGATAGACGTATGAATATGCCTCCGAATCCTCCGTGGCTATCGCGGCGTCGCAGTCAGCCAGAATCTGTCCGGCGATCTCTGAGACAGTCGCTTTCTTGTCTGAAGAATAGTCGTGATTGGTGCCAAGATCCGAAGTGATCAAAGGTAGCTGACCATATCTCTTCATCAGCTGGAGATAATACCATGCCCTGAGGGTCAGAGCCTGAGCCTTCCACCCTGCCCTTTCCCAGTCCAGCATCTCAGCCGTGGCTCCATCTATGTTGGCGATGAACACATTGCACTTGCGTACGCCCTCGAAGTAGTTGCCCCAAGGATTGCCGTCCCAGTTGTGGTCGGCGAAATTGCTGGAGGTGATGTCAGAATTATACCAGATGTCGTACGAACTTCCGGCCGTGATGTCCTGACTGTTCTGAGCGTCGTCCGTAAAGGAACCGACATTGACAGACGGATTCTTGATATAATTGTAGCAGGCGTTGAGATAGCCTTTGGTTCTGTTTCTGTCCTTGAAAACCTCAGACATATCAATGGTTCCGTTGGTTCGGAGATCCAAAGCGTCCTGGCAGGCAGACAAGGCTGTCACGGCCGCCATCGCGAGAATAAGTATGCGGAATTTTTTCATAATATTCAGATTTACTTTATGAACTGTTTCCATTAGAATGTGAGGTTGATTCCAAGTCTGTACATCCTATAGACCGGGAACGCGGAGCAAGTACCTTCAACCGGAGTGTCGTTTGTCTTCATACCATCGATGGTAAAGAGGTTCTGACCACTCAGATAGACCTTGAAGGCACTCGCGTTAAGGAAATCGCAGACCTTCTTAGGCATATTGTAGGAGATCTCGGCTGTTTTCAGGCGCAGGAACGAGGCATCCTTCAGGAGATAGTCGTTCGTCTGGAGATTGGTTGTGGCTGTCGTGGAAAGGGCAGGGAAACTGATTTCCTCGTCATTGAGCCACTTCTCGGCGGTCCAGGCTGACTTATGACTTTCCGTGAACACTCCATCGTAGGCCGACTGGAATGAAAGCAACTCGCTGTAGTTTCTCTTATAGCCTCCAAGTCCCTGGAACAGAAGGTTGACCTCGAAGTTCTTGAGGTTGAAGCCGACATTGAACGCGAAGTTGTACTTAGGAAGAGAACCGTTGCCAAGAGGAGCCATATCCTTCTCATCGATGACACCGTCACCGTTCAGATCCTTGTACTTGATGTCACCAAGCCGAGGAGTGCCGAATGAATATTTCGGACCGGCCTCAATCTCATCCTGGAAGTTGTACAGACCATTGCCGTTGCTGTAGTCGGTCAGATAGCCCCAGGACTGCCCGAGAGGATAGCCTTCGGTACGGTAACGGTAAGCGTAAGTGTCATTGTAGGCGGTCTCACCGATGTAGATGACCTTGTTCTTGCTGTAGTCCAGATGACCGGCAAGGAACAGTCCGAAATCAGAATTGAAACGCTTTCTGTAACTTACGGAGAGTTCCCATCCCTTGTTCTCGAACTCACCCATATTCGTGATAGGGTATGCTCCGAGAGGAACTCCCTGATAGAGAGGCACCTTGGATGTCGATTTGATGACACCATTGTTCAGTTTCTCTTTGAACACATCGAAGGAGACCTGGAACTGGTTGGCGATTCCGAGATCGATCCCGACATTTGTCTTGTAGATTTTCTCCGGCTCAAGGTTAGGGTTTCCGTAAACCGACTCGTTGGTATAATATTCAAGATAAGGAATCTTTCCACCTGCGGTGCTGTTAACCTGATCCTTGTAAGCGTATCTGTCAAATCCGGTGGCATCATTGCCGGTAATGGCATAAGATCCACGAAACTTGAGCAATGACAGCCAAGGAATATTCTCCTTCACGAAACTTTCATTTGAGGCGATCCAAGCTGCGGAGACACCCGGAGTCCAAACAAAGCGGGTCTTTCTCGGGAAGTAGTCGGATCCTGAATATCCTGTCGAAAGCTTCACGGCGTACCTCTTGTCAAAATCATACGCCAATTCGGCTCCTGAATATACCCGTCTGAAATCGTAGGTTGCGCCGCCGGCGAGATTGTCGAACACCTGATAGGTCATATAGGCATTGGCGTTCAGATGGTGCCTGCCGAAATCTCTCTGCCATCCGGCTTCTCCCTTATATGAAAAATATCCATACAAAGCTGTACCCTTGGCGTATTTCAGATTCGTGTTGATCGTGGTTCCGTAATGAGTGAAAGTCAAATCACTCCAGTCGTCATCACGGATGTACCTTGCGTAGTCCTGAGTGTTGGAAGTAATTGAGTTTATGTAGGAAAGGTATCCAACACTGCCACCAGCCCAAAGCCCGGGAGTAAGGAACGAAAGGTCAAACTTAAGCCCGGCCTGACCGTAGATGTTGGTGTTCATCTCGTTGTTGTAGCCGGTGCGGTTCAGGAAGCCGTAAGGAGAGAAATTGATGTTCGGAGTCGTCACTACCTCTCCACCCGCCTCAATCACATTGCCGTCATTATCATAGACCGCGGGAGTCACAGGACCATAGATGAATGAAGGCATTCCAGTGATGATGGTGTAAAGGGTCTCATTGCAGTTCACGGCACCGCCCGGAGTGTGGGCCCTTACGATTGAACCGGCCAGATTAGCCCAAAGACTGATGTAGTTGTTGATCTTCACATCCACATTTGAGCGGAAGTTAATCCTGTACTTCTCATTGTCAGCCTTATATTTGGTCTGGTCAGAGTTCCAGAAACTGCCTTGACGCAAAACATTGAAGTTGGAATAGAACCTCACATTCTCGTTGCCTCCTGTGGCATCCAAAGCTATTCTCTGCTGATTGGAGAAATCACGGACAAGCATATCGTACCAGTTCGTGTTCGGATAGAGGTCACTGCCACCATCCTTGAAGCCCTCAACCGCCTCCTTTGAGAATATATGATACTCTCCAAGTCCGTCATTGACAGCAGCCTGATTGCGAAGATTGGCGAATGTGTAGGAATCGAAACTGTGGATTCTGGTGGTCGGCACCTGAACTGTCTCCGAGATGTTCACACCCACTTTGAGTTTGCCGGGAGTACCGCGCTTGGTGTTGATGACAATCAGACCGTCAGTTCCTTTCACTCCGTAGATGGCCTGCGAGGCGCCGTCCTTCAGGATGGACACAGACTCAATCTCCTCAGGGGAAATCCTGTAGAGAATGTCGTGTGCGAACGAGTCATAGAGGATTCCGTCAATCACCACGCTGGCTATTCCTCCGTGGAAAGTGGAATAGCCTCGCACGTACATATTAAGCGACTCATACGCCGGCTCGAAAGTGGACTCCATCGTGGTGAGCCCGGAGAAAATTCCGGAGAACGTTCCCTGAAGACGAGTCATCAGCGACCTTCCAAGTTTCTCGCCATGGGCTGTCGAGACAGCGTCGGAAAGGACTTCTCTACTCTGTTTGGAAAGACCTATGTTGACATTCTCGGCAAGATTATGGGCGTCATCCTCAAGGGTTACCTCCATCTGTGAGGAAGCCTTTACGGATGTCGGTTTGAAGCCAAGAAGCGAAAACTCCAGTTCTCCCGATTTGTTGACCTTGGCCGTGTACTGTCCGTTCTTGTCGGTGATGTACAAGTCCTTGTGGTTGGACGAGACAATCACCCCTGGCAACGGGTTACCGTAGATGTCCCTTACGGTACCGGCGACAGTTATGTCCTGCGCCTTGACCTGCTGGATGGATGCCCCAAGCAGGAGAAGCGCCGCTGCCGCAAATATATTCTTATTCATCATATTCGATGCAAATTTAATGTTCTGAATATTCAACCATTACCAACCCGGATTCTGCCAGTCCTCACCCGTGATGGCTCTCATGTTGTTGACCTCGGTAAGAGGAATTGGCATCTTGAGCCATTTGTTGGTATAGCACTGACGCTCCTTTAGGATTGTACGCTCGTAAATGTATCCGTGAGAGCCATCTGCCTTAAAATAATGGGTTATGTGTGCTCCGGTTATCCAACGGTCAGTAGCCGAGAGATCCTCATCCGGCTTATGCCATCTGCGGACATCGAAATAACGGTTGCCTTCGAGTGCTAATTCAACACGTCGCTCATTATGGATGCGCTGACGAAGAACATCCCCTGAAAGACTTGATGAAAGTCCAGGCATTCCGGCGCGGGTACGCACTTTGTTCACATAAGTGATGGCTTCCGCCTCGTGTCCTGATTCCATGGCGGCCTCGGCGAAATTCAGGTAAATCTCTGCCAGACGGTAATCCTTATGACGTGGACCTGGAAGTCCTGTCATATTTGTTCCGCTGTTAGGATGCAGGAATTTTCTTTGGAAATAACCGGTTCTTGTTGGTGTACGACCGAGAAGAGAACGTCCCATCAAAGGCTCCGGAGTGTTAATGACTGTGCCGTCAGAGTTCTTATATGCATCCCAAGTTGTAATGGTCCTTGTCATCAAACCTTGGCCTTGTCCCAAATTCTCAAAAGAAATAGACCCTGCATCCGTTCCCCAACCACAATATCTTTTAGATCCATTGTAGTAAATTGTCGCATAGAATCTTGGATCCCTGTTCGCATAAGGATCCTCTTTGCTGTAAAGAGTGTTGGAAGCATTGTAATTAGGCTTGAGATGCTGCTCGTCAAGGTAAGGTTTTGACAAATCCAAAACCGGTTCTCCATTGATTGTCTCAAACGCATCCACAAGTTCCTGAGAAGGACAAGTTCCTGTCTTATAGCCAAGGATAGCCCCGGGAGCATCAACGTTGCACAAATTAGAATTAGCTCCTTCCCTCAATTGATAGATTGTCTCCTTGTCTGCAGGATCAGCCGCATACGCACCGGAATTGCAGAAATATTCATTCAAATACTGTGACTCTTTGTTCGGAAGATATGCCTTCTCGTCTCCCCAGACAGCAGTTTGGTTCAGTTTATCATAAAGGGCATAACCATTACTCTCAAGAGCCTGTACCGCCGCTTTGTTCACTGAATATGCTTTCTCCCAATAGTTGTTGCCCTCATTGTACAAAGGACTGGCCGCAAAAAGCGTCATCCTTGACTTTATGGCCCAAGCCACAGCCTTCGTCATACGCATAGCCTCGCTGTCAGTGGTGATTCTCCAAGGAAGATCATCACAAGCAAGGGCGGCGTCACAATCTTCGATGACGAACTCGACAACATCGTGGAAGGATGATCTTTCAACCTTTGCGAAATCAGCATCAAGGGTATAAGGCTCTCTGATGATAGGAAGTGAGCATCCGAACCACATCAGAAGTTCTGAATAGTAATATGCCCTTAATACGTGCGCCTCAGCCGTCCAACGGGCGCGGTCACTTTCAGACGTGACATTAGCTGTAGGAATATGTTGAAGGAACACAGCACAGTTGCGGATCCTCTGGAAAGATCTTGTCCATGAAACACTTTCATTGCCGGAGTCTCCAGCATTATAATTCGCCGGAAAATCAGACGCATTGGCATTGCCGTCATAGTATCTGCGTGAAGCTGCCCAGTTCACATCCAGATCATCAGCATCCCATGCGTCATCGCACCAGTTGACAGGTCCTCGGCTCCAGAAGAAGTAAAGGCACCCCTTTGCGTTGATGCTTGAGTAGCAGGTGTTCAAATAGTTCATTGTCATGTCGTTGTCACGAAAAACTTCCTCAATGGAAATCTTTCCGGACGGTGCTTCATCCAACACACTTGAACAGGATGAAATAACAGTCAAAAGACAAACCGCTGAAATGTATATTATTCTTTTCATATTCTTCCGTCATTCTTTTAGAAGTTAATGTTAAGTCCAAGAGTGACATTCTTGGTGATAGGATAGCCATAAGAATTGTTCTGTTCAGGATCAACATGAGTTATCCTCAGATTATCCCAGACAAACATGTTCTGTCCGCTGACATATACCCTTAATGCCTTCACTCCTACTTTTGAAAGAAATCTTTCAGGAAGAGTGTAACCAAGTTCTATGTTCTTAAGCCTCAAGAACGAACGATTCTGAATAAAGAAATCATTTTCCGTATGACTGACAGTCTTGGTTGTTGAAATGGCAGGATAAGTGATTTTCTCACCATTCTTGTAACGTTCCTCCGTCCATCCGTTTCTTGTCCAATCAAAGTAAGTTCCCTGCTTGGTCCATTCAACTACTCCCTGTCCACTGTAGTATTTTGAATATCTTCCCAATCCGGAAAAAAGTACATTGAAATCAATTCCCTTGAAGTTGAGTCCGAGTGAAATACCATAGTTGAGTCCAGGAACAGTGGTTGAATAGCCAATCGGTGAAAGATCCTTTTGATCTATTACACCATCACCGTTAACATCTTTATAAACAAAATCACCTACCCTTGGTTTTCCACCAAATCCATACGGATAATAACTGTCTATCTCATCCTGAGATGTGAAATACCCGTTGCCAGGGGAATCCCAATCAATAAGATATCCGAATTCCTGTCCTAAACGGAACCCCTCTTCGTGATATTGATAGGCATATTCCTCGGAACGCATCGGCTCATCAAGTTCTATTGCCGTGTTGTCATTAAATCCAAAGTTGACTCTTGATGAGATGGAAAAGTCTTTGTTAAAGGTGTGGGAATAGCTGACTTCAACATCAACACCATGATTATCAACCTTTCCCATATTAACCCTTGGAATATAATCCGAACTTACACCTTGAAATGAAGGAACCGTCCTGCGCTTGAGAAGAATCTGGTCACGTTTTTCAGTAAAATAATCGACATTGATTCTAAAGTCTTTGAAAAGACCTATCTCGACACCAAGATTCATTTTTTTCGACAATTCCCAAGTTATGCTCTTGTTTCCGATAAGTCCTTCCTTAACAATCTTGCCTCCCAGACCTTGAACAAAACCATTTCCTGATTGAATCTTATTGTCATCCTGATACAGGAAGCGCAAACCTCCCATAGAATCATTTCCGACAAGACCGTATGATGCACGGAACTTCAGCCAAGTAAGATACTTGTTTCCTTTGAGGAAAGATTCATTGCTGGCGATCCAACCTATGGAACCTGACGGGAACAAGCCAAACCTCTTGGATGGAGCGAACTGCTCAGAGCCATTGTAACCAAGATTGCCTTCCACAAGATACCTGTCATCAAATGAATATGTAGCTCTGGCGGCGGTACCAAGCACATTGTAAGGAATATCGGCTGAAGTGCCTTCCCAAAACCTTCTATACGCAGTTGCCATTGCGGTTACATTATGCTTTCCGAAAGTTCTGGCATAATTGATTGAACCTTGCACATAAATCTGGTAGTTGGACAATCTGGAAGAAGTCATAGTCAACGGTTCAATCTTATCACCATTGGATGATGAATAACTCAAAGTCTCACTATCGTAGTCAACTCTGACATTATACACCTGCTCTTTCTTTCGACCCTCCAGAACTCCGATGTTGTAAGTGTCGTAAGCAGCCATACCATTAACACTCAATCCCTTGGTAACCAACTCACCAAGATCCCAATTAACTGAGAACTGGGTATTCAGATTCTTTCTTTTGTTTGTGTGAAAACCTCTTCGGTTAATGATTTCATACGCAGAACGGTCAAGATAATTATAACCAACAACTCCATCACTCACACCTCCGAAACGAGGATCTGTCACAGGTCCAGGAGAAATCGGAAGTATCGTTTGTGATTGATAGATAATGTCGGTTATCATCCAGGACTGATCTCCTCTATACAAGTCTCCCACCGCAGGCATATTCACATTTTCCGCGTACGAGGCGATGTTCAACGAAGCCGTCAGGTTCTTTGTGATGTGGAAATCAAGGTTTGAACGAAGGCTGAGCCTGTTCATATAACACTGAGGATCATAGCCGAGATAATCCGGACTCTCGGTGTTCAGGTTACCGCCCTGATGAATGTAACCGACATTCACGAAGTAATTGACAAAGTCTGTTCCTCCGGAGATGTTGGCGTTGGCACGCGTCTGCGGAGTGTTGCTTTTAAGATACATCCGATAGTAATCGTTGTCGCAATATACCGCTTTTCTGATTGCCACTTGGTTATCATAGTCTGGTGAGGACGGATCAAGACCAAGAAGAGGATTTCTGAATTTCGCTATAGTCTCTTCGGAAAATTCAGGAGCCTGACTGTCATTCATCAACGCCTCGTTCCTGAACTCGCAATATTCCCAGGAATGAAGCCTTGAAGGCTCCTTGGTGAATGATGTCCAGCTCTGGTCAACCGTGATGTTCAGCTGTGCCTTTCCCTTCTGTCCCTTGCGGGTCTGTATAAGGATCACGCCATTCGCTCCCTGCACTCCGTAAAGGGCCGTCGCCGATGCGTCCTTGAGGACGGATATGCTTTCGACCTCGTTCATATCAATCGTGCGTATGTTGTCACGCTCAACGCCGTCAACAAGGATAAGAGGGCTCTTTCCGTTGGTCGTGGCGGCACCACGAAGGTACATCGTGGCACCATCGACACCAGGCTGGCCACCACCGCTCTGCATTGAGGTAAGGCCTGTGACACGGCCCGCAAGCGCATTGTCAAGACGTGTGGATGTGGTCTTGCGAAGATCCGCTGAGGCGACTGTAGAGATAGCACCTGTCACGGAAAGTTTCTTCTGCTGACCGAAAGCCACCACAACCGTCTCCTCAAGCATCTCGGAGTCCGGCACAAGACTCACGACATAGTTGGATTTACCTTCAGGAAGAACCTGATTGGTGTACCCTATACAAGACACAATGACAGTCGATCCTGACGGCACCTCAGCAAGCGTGAAGGTTCCATCCGGTCCGGTCATCGTCCCCTTGGTCGTGCCATCCACTATGATGGTCACGCCAGGCATCGGCTGATTGTTCTCGTCAAGCACCTTGCCGGTGATTGTTCTGCCGGTCTTCTGGGCTAAGGCGGTACCTGTCCCGACAACCATAAGCAGGAGAACAGCCGCTATCGCTGCCTTTACCTTTGAAAGACAGGATGCAACTTTTTGTTTTCTATCGTGCATATTAATTAATGTTGTTAAACTACAAGTTATATTTTAAGTCCGTTATAGTGTTATCGTTACCAAATATCTGACTATATTTTCCCTTTAACGTTTTTAAAGATAGTAACAACTATGGCAAACTTGTATTATGTGACAATATTTGCAGTAAAAACGACAATTATTATAGTCATCGGAACAAAAAAAAGGGACGGGCGCAAACCCATCCCCAATATTATATCAATAGCCTCTTTTCAGGCTTAAGGTCAATTAATAGAAGCGAGCCCTGTTATCCTTCACGTCAGCCTCGGTCATCATAACCGGAAGAATCATCTGCGTGGCATAGTTGTTCAACTGAGCGGCGGCGTTCTTGGCGTCATCCTCCGTGTAGAAAGCACCTGTATCACGTGAATTCACCTTGAATATGTAAGTACCTATCGTACCGGCCACTGGACCGCAGATCTTGCCTTCAGGAGCAACTGAAGCGGCACCGATGAACTTAGGATCCAGTCCCTGTCCAGCAAGTGATGCGAACCTTACATCGACACCAGCGCTTACAGATGAGTGAAGAGTGTCAGCGATAGCCTGAAGATCATTCAGACCCTGGATCTTCTTAGCGATGTCAGCGGCGGCCTTCTCGCTGGCCTTCTCGGCGTAAAGTTGCTGACGGATGATGTTCTTAACCTCGTTGATCTTCGCCACACCTTCCTTGTGGATTCCGGTGACAGTGGCGATGAAGAGGAAGTTGTTGTTGACAGTAATGATTTCTGAAACCTTGCCGACCTTGTTGTCGAACACCCATCTTGTGACTTCCTTGGCCTGACTGATAGATCCGTAGGATGAAGTGCTTTCAAGAACGTTGTTCATAGGATGTGAATATATTCCCATTGAATCAACGGCAGCCTTGTAGTTCTCGTATTTGCCGGAAGCGATCTTGGAGAACTTGCTCGCCTGGGCATAGTAACTGTTGAATGTCTCGCCGCTCGCTAACGCTGTCTTCTCAAGGATAGCCACCTGCTTCTTGGCTATAGGGGCGGTTCTCTTTGAAACCTCAACAATGTGCGTTCCATACTGAGTCCTGACAACATAAGGCTTTCCTACCTGAGCCGTGAGGACTGACTCGAATCCAGGGATCATATAGGTCTGTGTCATCCAACCGATGTTTCCTTGCTCACCGTCAGCGGCGCTCCTTGTGTCAGCTGAATACGAAGCGGCGACATTAGAGAAGCTCTCCCCCTTGGAAAGCACGTTGAGAAGGCTGTCAGCCTTGTTCTCGGAACCACCCTGAAGAAGGATGTGCTTCACATAGACAGAGTCAGGAATCTGCGCTGTGGCAAGGATTCTGGCAGCATAGAAAGCATTGTTGTTGTCGGAAACGATAGGAGATGTACCTTCTACGTTGTTGTCAACAAACTCGCTGATTTCCTTGTTGACAGTGGAAAGCTCTCCGGCCTTGTACCAGTACTCGTTGAGATTCCTCTCTGAGTTTCTGGCAAGGAACGACTTCATATTGTCTGTGGTTGTGAACTCGTCATAAACCTTGGACATAGCCTCGTTCGTGGCGTTGATGTCAGACTCAGACGGCCTTACCTCGAAAACCACATATTCAATGTCCCTTGAGGCCTTCTGTTTGAACATCTTCTTATGAGACTCATAGAACTTCCTGATCTCATCGTCAGACACTTTGATTGTGGTGTCCTGACCATAGTTAGGAACCATAACGAAATCCACATTGGTGGTGTTATTATTCTCGGCGATGGCTCTCTTGAGCATCAAAGGATTCTGAACATTGCCCTGAGTGAACATTGAGCCGTACTTTGCATAGTACTGCTGGGTATAGACAGTGTTCTGGAGGTAGTTCCAATATTCCTTGAGCCTGCCGGTCTGATCCTGAGATATTCCGTTGACGAGGTTCTGCACGGCATCCTTTGAGAAATTGCCGTCCTCGTCAGTGAACGCTGGATTCTGAGAGATGACAGGAGAAACCATATCTCCAGCAAGGAGTTCTTTCATTTCCTCCTCTCCTACCCTGATGCCGGCAGCCTTGGCGTTCTTTATGAACAGGTACTTGTCCAGAAGACTCTGCCAAGCGGCGTTGCGTACCTGCTCCTGCTGCTGCTCGTTCTGGGCCGAGGAACCGGTAACCATCTCGTTGATAGTTGTGAATTTCTCTACATCCTGCTGAAAATCAAGGTAAGAGATTGTCTTTCCATTGATCGTGCCGACATCATTCCTTGAGGACATAGCGTTGAACGCCGTCTCAAGGGTCTGAGGGTCAATGATGAATGACAAAAGGGCCAAGGCAATGATGATTGACACTGCCATACCAGCCTTTTCGCGAGTTTTTTGAAGAATCGCCATTGTGTATTACGTTTTTATAATTTCCAAAAAATAGGTATTGGGGTGCGAAGATAGTGATTTTAATTCAATTAACCATTATTTTTTAAGCAAAGGGCCAATAAAGTTTACGGAATCTATGATAACTTTCGTCGAATCCTGAACCACAACCACATCGCTGTTGAAAGCCTTGAATATCCTGACGTTTCTCGCCATCTCGTCAGACCTCATTCCGAATCCCTGCAGAAAACCGTCATTGGAAAACATCCGGACATAGCAATCTGTGTAGATCTCTTCGTTGGCCTGATCCCAGTAAAGGGTGTCAGTCTCCAAAGTCTGCTGGTTTATCACATTCTGAACCACCACGTTACCGAAAGCGGACCAATATTCCTCATCCTTTTTCTTGCTTTTGAAATGTTTGGCGTTGTTTGAATGTAGCACTGTCTCAAGGACATCGTCATCAGTGTAGGCAAAGGCGTGCAGACCCTTAGGAAAGAGTTCGTAGGAGCAAGTGTCGTTCTCGAACCTTTCCATCACGTCCGCCTCAACCCTCATCTGTATGCCCCCGTTCTTTGTCTGAACCACGAACATACTGTCAACCGTCTGGACCGGTGTTTCCGCAAGATCAAGCCGTTCAGCCTCCGAAAGTTTACCCTTACAGGAATATACGATGAAAGCAACCACCGAAGCGGTTGCAATCATCATAAGCCTATGTATGTTCAGTCTCAATTCAAACCTACTTCTGTGTCCTTACCGTAGTGGTGGCGCGCATTCCGCCGCAGTTAACCGTGTAGGACTGCCCATCCACAACATCGTACATAAACGCCTCGGCCTTCTGAGGATAGTAAACGCTGTAGGCGGAGATGAGCTTGTTGCAGTCATCGGTAAGTGAAGCGTCAGCCGCCTTGGCCTTCTGGAGATAATCCACAGCGACCCAGTACTTGGCCCTGCTTTCGATCTCGTTTCCACCACAGCGGGCGGCACCCCAGATCGTAGCGATAAGGTAGTAAGCCTTGCCCTGATGATCAGGCTTAAGCTCGGCGGCCTTCTTGGCATAGTCGAACGCCTTGCCGTTGATGTTGTTCTTCAGGCAATATGTCGCAAGCTCGATCAGATAGTCAGCTTTCACAGGATCATCGTCAGCGCAAAGCGAGACAGCCTCCTCGAAATACTTGATGGCCTCGGAAGACTCATCCTTGGCTGAATGAAGCTTGTAAAGATAGTAAGCCGAAGAAGCGGACGGCTCGCTCTTGTGCATCTTTGTGACAGCATTGAGGAACAGGTCATTGTTCTGGCATCCTTCGGTGGAACCAAGCATCTTCACGATGTTGGTGACGAGTTCCATATTCTCAGGATCAGCCTCGTAACGAGGTGTAAACAAAGCGATGAGGTTATCGCAGCTGGCCACCTGGCTTGTGATGAACAAGCCTTCTATGTCAGATCTGATCTTGGCGTTCTCGTCACTCGCACCTGCCTTGTCAAGCAGAGCGATGGCACCCTGATAGGTGTTGATCACATCCTCCGCGCCGATGGCTGACTTCTTGTAAAGCTCGATGGCGGCGTTAAGGTCAAGGAGAAGGAGGCTTGGCTTGACCTGCGCTCCATTGGCCTCGATGATCTTGTTAAGCTCATCGTAAACCACCTGGTAATCCTTGATATACTGTGTGATGTACTGTCCCTTTGAGTTAAGGGCGGCCACAGCATACTTAGGATAGTACTGAGCCCTGAGGTCATTGAGAGTCAAGACTGTGTCAACCAAAGCCGCGCGGGCCTGAGGATCCTTTGTCTTGGCGATTTCCTTGCTCATCAACGTCATACCGTTGAGAAGCATATTCTGGCTGGCCGTAGGAGGGCAAAGCCTGAAAGCCTTTCTCCAGTTAGGAAGGGCCTCAGTGTAATTCTTCTGCTTGTAATACTCCTGATAGTAAGACAGATACTTGATGCATTCAGCGCTGTCAGCGCCATACTTACCCTGAGCGGAGACCTTTGTTCCGAAAGCCGCCGCAGCGAGAGTTAACAGTACTAGTGTAATCCTTTTCATCATTGTGTATTGTTTTATTCTTTAGTCATACCTTGGTTTCAGGAACCAGATGTCAAACACGTTTATCCCGATGTTGAAATTGACATATCTCTCCCTGACCATATTTCCAGTCAATGATCCGCGTTGTCCAAAATCCACGCCAAGAGTCAGACCATTGCTCCATCTGAACACCGGAAGGGTCGCTCCGAGCGTGACTCCGACAGCATTGATAGTGTTTCCGTCCAATTTGCAGCAAGCCTGGTCCCAGTATGCTCCGGCGCGGTAGGTAACCCTCTTGCGGTAGTAACGGATATCATTCCTGTTCGGAACAATCGAGAAACCGACTCTGACAGACTGCGATGCCGAAGCGCTGAAAACAGCGTTGCCGACGCTTGCGAATCCGATGACCTTGTCCATTCCGCTGGAACTCCAGTCCGAACGGATATAGTTGACCTCAGCCGTCCACCTGTCGCCGCCCTTAAGTGCTATTCCGACACCAATCTCACTGGCAAGCTTAACCTTCCCCCTTCCAAGAGTGTCAATGAAGGTCCTCGGCGAAGGCGTGGAGTCATTGATTGATGAGATTGACTGAATCTCATATCTTTCAACCTCTCCCCTAAGGCTTGTGCCAAGCCTGTAGGTGGCGCCGACGACCGCGGAGACACTTTGGGTAAGATTCTTCTCATACTGCACACCCAACTTGGCCGTAAAGGCGTGGAGGTTCATATTGAAACCGCTCGAAATATTCCTGTACGTGCTGTTGGACATTGTGAACGTGTTGGTCTTGTGCAGGTTACCAAAATAATACTGTCCTTCTACACCCAATGAAAGACCTTTTACCACATTGATTCCCGCGCCAAGGAATATGTTTGTCAACCCGCCGTACCCATTAATGTCGTTTGTGATGACACCGGTATTGGTGATGATTGACGGATCGGTGACCTTCGAGGTCATATCGTAGCCAAGATCGCTGAACGGAGTGACTCCGGCGTACATAGCCAATGACTTATAGACAGGGAAGGATATCACGAAATCGTAGATGTTGAATGTGTTGTTGGATGACGTCATATCGTGCTGGGCATAATACCTGTTGCCCTGCGCCACGCCGAAATCAGCCATAAACGACTTCTCGTCCCTCGCCGTCACAGCCGCCGGATTGAGAATATTAATGTTCCTCTTATCCCTTGTGGCGATTCCGACACCTCCCATACTTTTGTTATAGGCGGTACCCTGCTTGGAGATATCCCCTATTCCGAACATTGAATATGGAGAATAGGCATTATAGGCCTCATTCTGCGCCACCATCGGAAGAGCACAGAACGAAAGCGCCACCAAAAGGAATATCTTTTCAACCGTTCTTTTCAACATATCTGTCAGCTATTAAGGCTAACCCCATCAGTACAAGATTGCAGACTGCAAAGATGGAGTTTTTCATTCTTTTTGCAAAATATAAAGCGTCTCCTCCCGTAAAAACCACAACTTTTCCGGGAAATTCAGACAAGTACCCCTCTATTTCAAACATTATGCCTGACACAACCCCCGACTCGATCGATGAAATCAGCGAACTTCCTGTCTGTCTTACAGTCCGAGGTGTGTTCACAAGCGGAAGGTTCCTTGAATATCTCGCCAGAGACTTGAATCTTGTCCTGAAACCGGGGGAGATGTTGCCTCCTGAATATTCCCCGTCGGGTTCGATGACATCTATGGTCAAAGTGGTCCCGAAATCGAAGACAAGACTGCCTTTCCCTTTGAAAAGATACCTCGCTGCGATCACTGACGCGACCCTGTCGGAGGACAGGTAAGAGGGGAGTGAATATTCATCGGAAACATCCGTATGATTCTTGTCCAAGACAATGAGCCTGCCGCATTCAGAGCGAAGTCTGGCCTCAACTGTGGCACCCAGATCAATGGCTGAGGAAACAACCATAACCGCAGGCTTTTCCTTCTCCACCAGCGAATCGATGTACTCGAACATCTTCTCGCCTTGGTAACGGAAAGTCTTTCCGAGAGTCATTCCCTCGGCCCAGGCCGCCTTCAAGGCCGTGTTTCCTATTTCCACCAAAAGATTCGACATTGTCTGTTCAAACGGGCAAACTGCCAAAGATAATGATTTTATTGCAATTTATTAAGAGTCTGAAGAGCTTTCGTCAAAGAATCTATTCCACGGGACACAATCTTAAGTTTCCCTTCAGACTGTTTTATATTGAAAAGCTGGTCGTTCCTATTGACCTTATCCAGAACACCCTCGAAGACCTTGCTCTTGAAATACGGCGACATCTGGTTCGAAATGAAGAACATTATCATCATCCCGTTCTTTATGATGATCTTCTCGAATCCAAGCTTTCCTCCGAGATTCCTGATCTTGACAACGTCAAAGAGATTGTCAACCTCGGATGGCATATCTCCGAAACGGTCCTCAAGCTGAGACTTGATCCTGTCGATCTCCTTGTCGCTTGTCATACTGTCAAGCTGCTTGTATATTCTTATCTTTTCGGCGGTTATGTCTATGTAGGTGTCCGGGATCATCGCCGGTTGGTCAGTCTCTATGGTGCAGTCCTCGACGAATGACTCATCTGTGTGAACCGTGGATATTCCAGTCTCGACTCCAAGTTCCTCCATCGCTTCCGCAAGGATTTTCTGGTAGGTCTCATAGCCCATATCAGTGATGAAACCGCTCTGTTCCGCACCCAGCAGGTTTCCGGCGCCGCGGATGTCCAGATCCTGCATAGCGATGTTGAATCCGCTGCCGAGATCGGAAAATTCCTCGATCGCCTTGAGCCTTCGGCGCGCATCGTCAGTGATTGTGACAAGGGGAGGGACTATTAGGTAGCAAAACGCCTTCCTGTCCGACCGTCCGACACGCCCACGGAGCTGGTGCAGGTCGCTCAGGCCGATGTTCTGCGCCTGATTGATGATGATGGTGTTGGCGTTCGGAATGTCCAGTCCGTTCTCGATGATCGTGGTGCAGAGCAGCATATCGTAATCCCCACGGATGAAATCCAACATCCTGTTCTCCAAATCCTTGGCTTCCATCTGCCCGTGCGCTACACAGATTTTCATATCAGGAACCAACCTGTGCAGGATCTCGTGGATGGAAGGCAGTTCCTCGACCTTGTTATGAATGAAGAACAACTGGCCGCCACGGTTCAGCTCGTAGTTGATGATGCTCCGTATCTCGTCCTTGTCGAACAGAATGATCTCGGTCTGAGTCGGAATCCTGTTCGGCGGGGGAGTGTTGATTATTGACAGATCCCTGGCTCCAAGCAAAGAGAACTGCAATGTACGAGGGATAGGGGTAGCCGTAAGAGTCAGAGTGTCAACAGAAGCCTTCACCTGACGCAGTTTCTCCTTGGTCGAGACACCAAATTTCTGCTCCTCGTCGATGATCAGAAGTCCCAAGTCCTTGAAATCAAATCCTTTGCCGAGCAGTTTGTGAGTACCGATCACGATGTCCAGCTGTCCGTTCTTCAATCGATCCTTTATGTCATTGATTTCCTTCGTTGTACGTAATCTGCTCACGTAATCTATAGTGCAAGGGAAGTCCTTCAGCCGAGACGAGAAAGTCGTGTAGTGTTGCAGCGAAAGGATCGTGGTAGGCACAAGCACGGCGACCTGCTTCCCGTCAGTAACAGCCTTGAAAGCCGCTCTGATCGCGATTTCCGTCTTTCCGAATCCGACATCACCGCAGACAAGCCTGTCCATAGGACTGTTGTCCTCCATATCCCTCTTGACAGCCTTGTTGGCCGACTCCTGATCCGGAGTGTCTTCGTACATAAATGAAGACTCCAGTTCTTCCTGAAGATAACTGTCGGGGGAGTAGGCGAACCCCTGCGTGGTCTTGCGCTTGGCGTAAAGCTGGATCAGATCCTTGGCTATGTCCTTGATCTTGGACTTGGCGCTGAGTTTGAGATTCTGCCAAGTCTTTGATCCAAGCTTATTTATCTTGGGAGGTACGCCATCCTTGGAGCGGAACCTTGAAATCTTGTTCAGCGAATGCACGGACACGAACACGACATCACCGTCCTTGTACATAAGCTTCACGACCTCGTGCATCCTTCCCTTGTCGTCCCTGACTCTGACAAGCCCGCCGAACACCCCGACACCGTGGTCGATATGAACCACATAGTCACCTATATTAAAGGCTGTCAAATCATTAAGTGTCAACTGTTCACTCTTCTCCACCGTCCTTCTGACACTGACCCTGTGGAAACGGTCGAAAATCTCGTGGTCCGAGTAGCAGCAGACCTTATCATCCCTGTCGATGAACCCGGAGTGGATATTCTTTCCCGCGACAAACTGAGGAACAAGCCCGTTATTATCTATAAGAATAGACTTAAGACGCTCGATCTGCGAATTTTTCTCACTGAATATGTAAACCTTGTACCCGTGTTCCATATTCTGCCTGATGTCAGCTGTCAGAAGCTCGAAATTCTTGTTGAAGGCAGGCTGGGGAGCTATGTTGAACCTGACGGAATCATCACTGTCCCTTCCAAGCGGAACCTCAAGATAAACCTTCCTAAACGGCTCAAGGGCACTGAAAAAGTCCCTGCCGCTGTACATTTCCGAAGAATCCAGCCAAAGCACCGTTCCCTCCGGAAACAGACTCGACACACTGACACTTCCTGCCTCCGAAGCGTCAGCCGCAAGATCCGGAAATATCTCAACCTCATCCCTTTCCTCGACCGAAAGCTGCGTGTTGCAGTCGAACACGTGGATTTTCTCAACCTCATCTCCGAAGAATGACACCCTGAACGGCGAGTTGAATGAATATGAGAATATATCGATGATCGCCCCTCTTATTGAATATTGTCCCGGAGCAGACACAAAATCGACTCTCTCAAACCCCTGTCCAGCAAGAATATCCCGTATCGAATCGTGGGATATTTCCTGTCCCTTGGCTATTTTCAGCAATGATGAGGCGATCTTGTCCGGAGCCGGCACCGCCTCCTCAAGGGCTTCCGGATAAGTCACGATGAAAAGCCTGGAAGAATTGTCGGCATTGGCCAGAAGCTTTCCGACAGCCGAAGTCCTCTGCACTCCGAGAGATGACTTGTAGTTGCTCCTCTCGACACCTTTGCCGCTGTCCGGGAGATAGAACACGATGTCTCCGTCTGTAAGACCGTAAAGGTCTGAGCAGCAATATTCAGCGCTCTCTCTATCAGGCAGCACTATTACATTTGTGCCGCCTGTGGCGACATAAGATACGACAAACCATCTGGCGGACAGGAACAGTCCCTTGCAATATGTTTCCTTGCCGGAGACTATCTTATCCGACAATTTTTTAGAAGATTCTGAACTTATCAACATAGTGGCCTGAATCGTGTTTAAAACTTGTGGAAAACCCTGTGGAAAACGCATTCCAGAATGTTGGTTTCTCTGACCGGGATGCTTTTCAACAGTTCATCAAAAGGTTTTCCATAATGTAACCAACAACTTAATCAACTCGTAATATTCTGATTCTCAATCCACGAATTGAGTTATCAACATATTAACAATCTAAATAAAATCAGAAATCAAATCTAAATCTAAATCTATCATTTATATTTTTTAGACTTTTGATTTTGGTGTTCCGCTGTGGAAAGTCGCTTTCGTTCTTCCGGCGGTTTTCACTATATTTGTACTGATTAAAACACTTTCTGATGACAGAATTTGATCCGCACAGCACAAACGCCGGCAAAGATAAGGATTTGGACGGAATTATCCGCCCGCAAGGGTTGGAAGATTTCACCGGACAGAAGGAGATCGTGTCCAATCTGAACATCTATGTGAAGGCGGCCAAGATGAGGGGCGAAGCCCTTGACCACGTGCTCTTTCACGGGCCTCCGGGCCTTGGAAAGACCACCCTCGCGCACATCATCGCCAATGAGATGGGTGTGAATATGAAGGTGACATCCGGCCCGGTGCTTGACAAGCCCGGTGACCTTGCCGGCCTTCTGACCTCACTGGAGACCGGAGACGTGCTTTTCATCGACGAGATCCACCGCCTCTCTCCTGAGGTCGAGGAATATCTCTACTCGGCGATGGAAGACTATGTCATTGACATAATGATAGACAAGGGACCTGGCGCAAGATCGGTCAGGATCTCCCTCAATCCTTTCACCCTTGTGGGGGCCACGACCCGAAGCGGACTGCTCACCGCGCCTCTGCGCGAAAGATTCGGAATAAACTGTGCCCTTGAATATTACGACACTTCTGATCTGATAAGGATCGTGCGCAGGAGCGCCAGGATCCTGAACGTGACGATCGATGATGAGGCCGCCAAGGAGATAGCTCTGAGAAGCCGTGGAACCCCTCGAATCGCGAACGCCCTTCTGAAACGTGTCCGTGACTTCGCCCAGGTGATGGGGGACGGACACATTGATCTTGACATTTCCCGTTACGCCCTTGACAAACTGAAGATCGACAAGAGGGGACTGGACTCCATCGACAACAAGATCCTCCGCACGATAATCACCACGTTCAAAGGCGGCCCGGTTGGAGCCAACACCATCGCCACGGCGATCAGCGAGGACCAAGGCACGTTCGAGGAGGTCTATGAGCCGTTCCTTATAAAGGAGGGCTTCATAGTGCGCACCCAAAGGGGAAGAATCGCCACCGAGATGGCCTACCATCATCTTGGACTGGACGCTGAGCTTGAGGCTAAAAAAGATGAGGATGGCACGCTTTTCTAAGATATTCATTGCCGCCGCGGCGTTCATATTCATTTCATTCAGAGCTTTTTGCTGTACTTCCGTGATCATTTCCGGGGGAGTGCGGGCTGACGGCCGGCCGGTGATGCTCAAGCACCGTGACACAGGTGAGCTGAACAACAGGATGGAATGGTTTCAAGGGGATAGATATTCATTCATAGGTCTTGTCAACTCTCCGTCGCGGGGTGGGGAAGTGTGGTCCGGAGTCAACTCCGCCGGCTTCTGCATAATGAACACAGCCACCTACGACCTCAAGGATGACGATGTTCCTTCCTACGAAATGGACAAGGAGGGGATTGTGATGTACAAGGCTCTTGGAATATGCCGCAGTCTGCAAGACTTTGAGAATATGCTCGACTCGCTTCCGAAACCTTGGGGAGTGGAGGCTAATTTCGGGATCATCGACGCGCTCGGCGGGGCCGCTTACTATGAGGTGAACAACCATTCTTGGAAGAAGTTCAATGTGGCCGACCAGCCAGGCGGGTATATGGTCGTGACGAACTTCACCCGCAGCGGCCGCGAGGAGGACCGCAAGGGAGTTGACCGCTTTGAAAAGGCTTCTGACATAATGGCTTCCGCTGATGTTGGCACTGCTGATCACATATTCCTTTTTAATGAGATTTCCCGCTCAGGCAAGCCGATTATGCGTGACATCACATCCGCTTCCGTGGTCTTTGAGGGAGTCGCCCGGGGGGAGGATCCTTCGCGGACGGTGATGTGGACGCTTCTTGGCAGCCCGACAAGCACGGTATATGTACCGCTGAAGGTGTTCGTGAGCGATCATATTCCTGACTATATGAAAAAGTCTCGTGGAAGTGACAACGCCGCCATTTGTGACGCCGCTCTTGCCTTGAAGGAGGCTTTGGGTTTTGAATATGGTTGCGAGAGTGACTGCCGCGAGGTTGAGAAATATGTCGATCGTCATTTTTCAAACGACATGTCAGTGCGGCGTTATGACTGCTTCACCAGACGGATTTACCGGCGCTATCATAAAATATGTGCAGGTAAATCGCCGAAAATGGTTCATAAAATTGCTGATTACGAGAAAAATGACTAAAATTGCAGACTTATTGCGATTTCATTTGGAATTTTATAAATAACATATTCAGAATATGGCCGATAAATTAATCTCAAAGATTCCTGACGGTCCTTTGGCCGAGAAATGGACCAAACGTAAGTCGGAACTCCGACTCGTCAATCCGAACAACAGAAGAAAGCTTGAAATCATCGTTGTCGGTACCGGACTTGGCGGTGCTTCCGCAGCCGCTACTCTCGGTGAGCTTGGCTACAATGTCAAGGTTTTCTGCATCAGTGATTCACCACGCCGCGCGCACTCCATTGCCGCTCAGGGTGGTATCAACGCCGCTAAGAACTATCAGAATGACAATGACGCTGTCTATCGTCTCTTCTACGACACGATCAAGGGAGGTGATTACCGCAGCCGTGAGGCGAATGTCTATCGTCTCGCCGAGGTCAGCGCGGCCATTATCGACCAGTGCGTCGCCCAGGGTGTTCCTTTCGCCCGTGAGTACGGCGGCTACCTCGCCAACCGTTCGTTCGGAGGTGTTCAGGTAAGCCGTACGTTTTATGCCAGGGGACAAACCGGCCAGCAGCTCCTTCTCGGAGCATACGCGGCTCTCAACCGCCAGATCGCCGCTGGAACCGTTACAAGCTATCCTCGCCACGAGATGCTTGACCTCGTCATCATCGACGGCCAGGCCAAGGGTATCATCGCCCGCAACCTTGTGACCGGTAAGCTTGAGAGATTCGGCGCCCACGCTGTGGTTATCGCCACCGGTGGCTACGGCAACACATACTTCCTTTCAACCAACGCCATGAACAGCAATGGTTCGGCCGCATGGCAGTGCTACAAGAAGGGAGCCTATTTCGCAAATCCTTGCTTCGCGCAGATCCACCCTACGTGCATCCCTGTACACGGCGAGCAGCAGTGCAAGCTGACCCTTATGTCTGAGTCCCTGCGTAACGACGGACGTATCTGGGTTCCTAAGAAGATGGAGGATGTGATGAAGCTCCGCAAGCACGAGATCAAGCCTTCACAGATCCCTGAGGAGGATCGTGACTACTATCTTGAGCGCCGTTACCCTGCGTTCGGTAACCTCGTTCCTCGTGACGTAGCCTCAAGAGCCGCCAAGGAGAGATGCGACGCCGGATTCGGTGTGAACGAGACCGGACTCGCCGTGTTCCTCGACTTCTCCGACGCCATCAAGCGTCTTGGTCATCAGAGGGTTCAGGAGCGTTACGGCAACCTCTTCGATATGTATTTCAAGATCAATAACGTAAGCCCTTGGGAGGAGCCTATGATGATCTACCCTGCCATCCACTACACGATGGGCGGTATCTGGGTTGACTACGATCTTCAGACAACCATCCCTGGACTCTACGCCATCGGTGAGGCCAACTTCTCTGACCACGGTGGAAACCGTCTTGGCGCATCCGCCCTTATGCAGGGTCTGGCCGACGGTTACTTCGTGCTGCCTATCACCATCGCCGACTACCTTTCACACAAGTTCGCCGAGCCTAAGACCGACATCAACAACCCTGCCTTCGACAAGGCTGAGAAGGATGTTCAGGCCAGAATCGACAGACTCTTCGCCATCAAGGGCAAGCAGACTGTTGACTCAATCCACAAGAAGCTTGGAAACATTATGTGGGAATATGTAGGTATGGCCCGCAGCGAGGAGGGTCTGAAGAAGGCCATCAAGGAGATCAACGACCTCAAGGCTGTGTTCTACAAGGACGTTTGCGTTCCTGGAGAGCAGTATCAGTTCAACCAGGAGCTTGAGAAGGCCCTGAGGCTTGAGGACTTCTTCGAGATCGGTGAGCTTATGGCGCGTGACGCCCTGAACAGGAACGAGTCCTGCGGCGGTCACTTCCGTGTCGAGAGCCAGACCGAGGAAGGAGAGGCCAAGAGAGACGACGCGAACTATATGTATGTCGCCGCTTGGGAATACAAGGGAGAAGGCCAGGAGCCTGAGCTTCACAAGGAGCCTCTCAAGTACGAGTTCATCGAAGTTAAAACAAGAAATTATAAAGACTAGAATCGGCTATGGATTTCAATCTTAAGATATGGCGTCAGAAGAACGCCAAGGAACAAGGTCATTTTGAGACTTATCATATTTCCGGAATAGAGGAGGACGCCTCTTTCCTCGAAATGCTTGACATCCTCAATGAGCAGCTGATCCGTGAGGGTAACGATCCTGTAGCCGTTGACAGAGGCTGCCAGAGCAGCGGTCCGGTTTCTTTTGACCACGACTGCCGCGAAGGTATCTGCGGTGCATGCTCACTGTTCATTGACGGACGTGCCCATGGTCCGGATGACCACGTCACCACCTGCCAGCTTTTCATGCGTCATTTCAAGGATGGTGCTACCATCACCGTGGAGCCTTTCAGAAGCGCCGCTTTCCCTATAATCAAGGACTTGGTTGTAGACCGCAGCGCGTTCGACAAGATCCTTCAGGCCGGCGGATTCATCTCTGTCAGAACTGGTTCCGCCCAGGATGCCAACAACATCCTCATCTCTCACGAGAACGCTGAGAAGAGTATGGACGCCGCCGCTTGCGTTGGTTGCGGCGCTTGTGTTGCCACCTGTAAGAACGGCTCAGCGATGCTGTTCGTGGCCGCAAGGGTAAGCTCCCTCGCTCTGCTTCCTCAGGGCCGTCCAGAGGCCGCGAAAAGGGCCAGGAATATGGTCGCGAAGATGGAAGAGCTTGGCTTCGGAAGCTGCACGAACACCCGTGCCTGCGAGATGGAGTGTCCTAAGGGCATCTCCATCGACCACATCGCCCGTCTCAACCGTGAGTTCCTCAAGGCTAAATTCTCTGAGTAAGAGTTTATCACTGAATATCATGGGTCGGAAAGGCATTTGTCTTTCCGACCTTTTTTGTCACTGAACCGCGGTTGCTTAGCTTATCGAAGCATCGTAGTGACTATTGTTATCTATATTGTTACTATAGAAGGCAGAAAAAAAGAAATTTCCAAATTTTGCACGTTACCAAAATTTGAAAATTTATTTTTCTGCCCTTTCGCTATATTCCTGAAAACCTAATTATCTTGTAATCCTGTAATCATTAAAAGCCAATAAAAGTCTCTACTCGAAATTTTTGTAACGTGAAAAATTTCGTGAGAGACTTTTTTGGCTATTTCTAAAGACCTGAATCCTTTATAGGTTACCCTACCAAAGGAAGTTGTTGAACGGGTAGCGGCCGGCGTGAATCTCGGCGACCATCTTGTAGATGTCGCTGCGGAGTTTGTCGATGTTGGTCTTGTTGATGGCTGAGATGAATATGCACGGGGTCTTTTCCTGCGCTATCCAGCTGTTTTTCAACTCGTCCAGCGAGCGGTTCTCCTTGCCTTTAGGGGTTAGGGAGAACTCATCGTATTCCTCGTAGGTGTAAGCGTCTATCTTATTGAATATCACAAAGACAGGCTTGTTGCTCGCGCCGATTTCCTGAAGGGTTCTCTCCACGACCTCCATCTGCTCCTCGAAACCTGGGTGCGAGATGTCCACAACGTGAAGAAGTATGTCTGCCTCGCGGACCTCGTCCAGTGTGCTTTTGAAGGCTTCCACGAGCTGTGTCGGCAACTTTCTGATGAATCCTACGGTGTCGCTCAGAAGGAACGGAACGTTCTCAATCACGACCTTTCTGACGGTTGTGTCAAGGGTGGCGAACAGCTTGTTCTCGGCAAAAACGTCAGATTTGGCTAGGAGATTCATTATTGTGCTTTTACCTACGTTGGTATATCCTACGAGAGAAAGTCGCACCATAGAGCCTCTATTACCCCTTTGCGTGGCCATTTGCTTATCGACTTTCTTCAGCTGTTCCTTAAGTCTCGCTATTCTCTCCTTGACGATACGGCGGTCGATCTCGATCTGGGTCTCACCCATACCACCTCTCGTGCCCATACCACCTCTCTGCCTCTCAAGGTGAGTCCACATACCGGCCAGTCTCGGCAACATATAGTTGTAGCGTGCAAGCTCAACCTGCATCTTGGCGTAGGAAGTCTTGGCGCGCTGAGCGAATATCTCAAGTATGAGGCTGGTTCTGTCAATGACTGAGCTGCAACTGATTACCTTCTCGATGTTTCTCTGCTGCATTCCAGTCAGCTCGTCATCGAAGATAACGTACTTGATCTCGTTCTCCTCGCAATAATCGGCTATTTCCTGAAGTTTTCCGCTTCTGATGTAGGTTGCTTTCTCCGGCTTGTCAAGCCTCTGCACGAATTTCTTGTCGCCCTTTGCCCCGGCGGTCTCCGCCAGGAACTCAAGTTCATCAAGATATTCCATTACCTTTCTGTCGTCATCATTTTGTCTGATGATGCCGACAAAGACGGCTTTTTCTATCAGTTCTTCCATATTTATTCAAAAAAAGGCCATCCGGTTGGGGACGGCCTTGATATTCATTTAGTTTCTTATTATCTCAACTGGAAGATAACAGGGAAGGTGTAAGTTACCTTCACAGCGCGGTCACGCTGCTTTCCCGGCTTCCACTTCGGTGACATAGAAACGACTCTGACGGCCTCCTTGTCAAGGGATGAGTCAACTCCACGAAGAACCTTCACGTTGCTGACGGAACCGTCCGGATTAACGGTGAACTGAAGGGTAACACGTCCCTGAACACCATTCTCCTTCGCGATCTCCGGGTACTGAAGCTTGGAGTTAACCCACTTTGAGAACTCGTTGGCGTCTCCACCGTTGAATGAAGGCTTCTCCTCAACCAACTGGAACGGAATGGCCTCTTCCTCAACGACTTCCTCCTTTACTTCCTCGACATAGTCCATAATCTCGACTCCGAGGTTGGCGTCGTCCTCAAGGCTCATAAAGTTGTCATCAACCTTGATGTCGTCCTCAACGATGTCGATCTGGTCCGAAAGCACAGGAATCTTCGGTGCCTCTGGTGGTGGTGGAGGGGTCTCCTGTGTAATAGGAACCATATCCTCAACTTCAACTACCTGAGTGTCTTCGCCCAGGCTGGCTACCGCCTTCTCCTTAGTGCTGTAGGAAAAAGCTCCCCAGACTACGAGAAGAGCAACCACGAGTCCGATCTCCGTGTAGAGAGTCCTTCTGTTCTCAAGATCGGCTTTTGGTGTTTTCTTGATCTCCATATCAGTAATTAATTTTAACAATCATTTCTTATGTGCCTGAAGGCAAAACCTTCCAATAGGCTTTCAAAGATAGAAATAATAATTGTCATTTCAAATTTTTTGAATTATTAGTTGTAGATTTGCGTAAAATTTAGGGTTATGGTCAGGTATTACTGCGAGGACATAAAGTTCGAGTTCAAGAACAAACTTGCCAACAACAGATGGCTTAAAATGGTCGCCGGAAGTGAGATAAAGACTCTTGGTGACATCTCAATTATCTTTTGTTCAGATAATTACATTCTTGATGTGAATATTCGTTACCTTCATCACGACTATTTCACCGATGTCATTACCTTTGACTATTGCGAAGGAAACAAACTGTCTGGTGACCTATTTATAAGTATAGACAGCGTCCGTGAAAACGCGATCGAGTTCGGAACCGAATTTGATGAGGAACTTCACCGCGTCATTGTCCACGGTCTCCTTCATCTTATCGGCTATGATGACCACACGCCTGAGGAGCAGAAAGTGATGCGCGCCAAAGAAGACTATTACCTTGGTCTGAGGGACAAGGCTTGATCATCGCTTCTGCCTTAATTGATTTGTATAAGGAATATTCAAACCACCAGACCAAATAAAGAATATTCTTTCACAACGAAAGTTCACTTTCAAATCAAGACTATTTTTGAATATGACATATTCATACGATGTGATTGTTGTCGGTGGGGGGCACGCCGGTTGCGAAGCCGCCGCCGCCGCCGCCAATCTTGGCTCGTCCGTTCTGCTGATCAATGCTGACCTTACGAGTTTCGCCCGTATGTCCTGCAACCCGGCGATAGGCGGAATCGCGAAAGGACAGATTGTCCGGGAGATTGACGCGCTTGGCGGAATGATGGGATTGGTAACTGATGCTTCTACTCTCCAGTTTAGAATGCTGAACCGCTCAAAAGGACCAGCTATGTGGAGTCCACGCGCCCAGTGCGATAAAACAGTCTTTTCAAGCTTCTGGCGGAATATTCTTGAAAATAATTGTAACTTAGATATTTACGCGGATTTTATCACTTCTTTTCTCTTTGAGAATTCAAAAATCTGTGGAGTCAAGACAAATACCGGGGCAATTTTCAAATCTCGGGCGGTTGTTTTGGCAACCGGAACGTTCCTGAATGGTCGGATGTTCATCGGTCGCACTTCTTTCGAGGGAGGCAGGATAGGGGAGTTGTCTTCTCACGGTTTGACTGAGCAACTCGTCAGTCTTGGTCTTCGGACTGGCCGTATGAAGACGGGGACTCCTCCGCGCATTGACATTTCTTCTGTTGACACTTCGAGACTTCTTCAGCAACTTGGGGATAAGAATCCGGAGAGGTTTTCTTATTATGATCAAACCTCGGCTGTCCAGTGGTTGGGAAATCAGATGCCTTGCTTCATCCTTCACACGAACGAGAAGGTTCACGACATCTTGAGGTCAGGCTTCAATGATTCCCCGATGTTTACCGGAATGATCACGGGTCGTGGCCCGAGGTACTGTCCGAGCATAGAGGACAAACTTAGGGTTTTCCCTGACAAGACTTCACATCAGCTTTTCTTAGAGCCTGAGGGGAGGGACACTAATGAATATTATCTCCAAGGTTTCTCTTCTTCGTTGCCATTGGATGTCCAATTGGATGCTTTGCATTCAATCGACGGTCTGGAAAGTGCCAAAATATTCAAGCCGGCGTATGCTGTTGAATATGATTATTTCGATCCTACCCAGCTAAAGGCTACTCTTGAACTGAAAGATATTGAAAATCTGTATTTTGCGGGTCAGATTAATGGTACTACCGGCTACGAAGAGGCTGGTGCTCAGGGGATTATCGCAGGAATCAACGCTCATTTGAAGGTTCACGGCAAGGATCCGTTCATTCTTCGCCGTGATGAGTCTTATATTGGAGTCTTGATTGATGATTTGATCACGAAGGGAGTCGATGAGCCGTACAGAATGTTCACTTCCCGTGCGGAGTATAGAATCCTGCTTCGTCAGGATAATGCTGATCTTAGGCTTACCGAGAAGTCTTATAGGATTGGCCTAGCTTCTGAGAGACGGTATGAGATAATGAGGCGCAAATATTCCATTGTCGATTCTCTCGCGAATATGTGCGATAATGTGAATATGCGCGCTGACGTGGTTAATGAATATCTTGTCGAGTGCGTATCGGCACCACTTACCGAATCAAAGCGTATTTCCGATTTAGCTTCTCGTCCAGAGATTTCACTGGCTGGTTTATTGAAATTTGTTCCACGTGGAACATTTTCTAAATTTTCAGTGGAACTTCCGGAAGGTGATAGCTTCGGTGAAAAGTACGTTTGCAAAGAGGTTATTGATGCAGTAGAGATCGGAATTAAATATAAAGGTTACATCGAGCGAGAAAAATCCATCGCTGAGAAAATTTCCCGTCTCGAGGATTTGAAGATTCCACAGGATTTTGATTTTAGCAAAGTCTCCGGTCTGACGATTGAATGTCGCCAGAAGCTCGCCCTCTACAAGCCCACCACCATCGCCCAAGCCTCCCGCATCTCTGGTGTCTCCCCGTCCGACATCTCTGTCCTGCTTGTCTATTTTGGACGGTAACAATAAAAGTGCGATAAAAGTATATTAGCGGCTGAATAAATATGGCCTGAGCAACCTGCGCTTCGCGCCCTATCCGGGTAAATGGTTGCTCAGGCCATATTCATTCAGCCTATCGTGGATATTTAGAAGCTGTTTTGATTTGTCTATTGCTAGTTTTATTATTCAGTAAGGCAAAATAAAAAGACTTTGGCTACCATTCTCCCGGATAGGGCGCGCGCAGCGCGTAGGTAGCCAAAGTCTTTTTTGCTTTTGCCGCTATATTCGGTATACTTACATCATCTGCAACGCAGACTTGATGATCTGCTCAACTTTTGCGTTTGGATTGGCTTTGAGAACCGCCTGGATGGCTTTGTTGACGGCAGGTTTTGCGAAGCCGAGCATAACAAGCGCACGGCTGGCTTCCTCGACAATCTCACTACGGTTGCCACCAAATAACTCTGTGGAATCCGCCCCTTCACCCTTGACAATTTTGTCCTTGAGCTCCAAAACAAGCCTCTGCGCACTCTTCACACCGATACCTTTCACACTCTTGATCCTTGCGATGTCCTCGGACAAAATAGCCTGTCTGATCTCCTCAGCTGAGAGCGATGAAAGCATCATTCTGGCCGAATTCACACCAATTCCGGACACACTGATCAGCAGTTCGAACAACTCACGCTCGTCCTTTGTGGCGAATCCGTAGAAAAGCTCCGCGTCCTCGCGAAGGTAATGGAATATGTAAACGGTTGCTTCTTTCTTATCTTGTAACGCCTGAAAAGTCTGCAATGAAATCAGAATGCTGTACCCGATGCCGTTGTTCTCCAAAATAAGTTCAGCAGGGGATAGCTCGACTATCGTTCCCTTTATGTAATCAATCATATTCAAAGATTTTTGTTCAAGACAAAATTAGCATTTTTGCGCTAAATACGGAATATTCATACACCATTTCAATAAGCGTCCATTCTTCCAATGCTTTTGATTATATTTGCAAGATTGAATGGAGGTTTGACAATGAATATTCAAGAACTTAGGAATATGTTTCCGGCGCTTTCGCGCACTATATATGGCAAGCCGCTGGTCTATTTTGACAACGCCGCGACCGCCCAAAGGCCGCAATCGGTGATTGACAAATGGACTCAGCTTACCATCGGTGCGAACGCCAACATCCATCGTGCTGTCCACAAACTCGCCGTCGATGCCACTGATGAGTACGAAAGCACACGCGATACTGTCAAGGAATATATTAACGCGGCAGCCCGTGAAGAGATTGTTTTCACTTCCGGAACTACCGGATCCATCAACCTTGTGGCGTTCTCTTTCGGGGAGACATTCGTCAATGAGGGGGATGAGATTATCGTTTCCGAGGCTGAGCATCATTCCAACATTGTTCCGTGGCAGATGCTTTGCCAGAGAAAGAATGCTGCTCTGAAAGTACTTCACGTGGACGATGAAGGACATCTGAGCATTGATGAATTGAAGTCATTGCTTAATTCCAAAACAAAAATCGTCGCTGTCACCCAGATTTCCAATGTGCTGGGAATCGTCAATCCTGTCAAGGATATTGTAAAGATTTGTCATTCGGTTGGTTGTCCTGTCTTGATTGACGGGGCGCAGGGTGTTGTTCACGAAGGTGTTGACGTTCAGGATGTTGACTGTGATTTTTATGCTTTTTCAGGGCATAAGCTATATGCGGCGACAGGAACAGGAGTCCTTTACGGAAAGCGTAAGTGGCTCGACCAGATGGTTCCGTACCAGGGCGGGGGAGAGATGATCGCTACCGTGAAATTCTCCGGGACGACTTACGCTCCGCTTCCGGAAAAGTTTGAGGCAGGGACTCAGAACATCAATTCGACTCCGACATTGAAACAAGCTATAGAATTGGCTAAATTGATGAATGATAAAGAGTTATTGGTTAATCAGAAGGCTGTGTCCGAGTATCTTCTTTATGCGCTGACGAAAGACCCAAGGATCCGTCTTTACGGCGTTCCACGTGGAACTGAGCAGAAGATACCTCTATATTCATTCAGTGTGGAAGGAGCGCATCACGAGGATCTGGCTTTGATTTTGGATAAGATGGGAGTCGCAGTGCGTTCCGGCCAGATGTGCGCCGAGCCGTTGATGGACAGGTTTGGAGTGACAGGGATGCTTCGTGCTTCCCTCGCTCCGTACAACACGATGGAAGAGGCTGAATATTTCATAAAGTCGCTTGACAAAGCGATCGCGATGTTGGTGTAGTCAGGGGTGGCGCTGAGTATGTGATTCGGCAGGCTCATCAACCGTCGAAGCACCGAAATAATCAGATGATTTTTAGATATAAACTTGGATAATTATATGAACTCATTAGAGGAATCTAAACAGTCTGTGATTGACGATTTCTCGATGTACGATGAATGGCTCGACAAATACGAGTATCTCATCGACTTGGGAAAGAATCTGGAGGCGTATCCGGAATCGGAAAAGACTGATGATAAGTTGATTAAGGGATGTCAGTCCCGGGTTTGGCTGGATTGGCGCCTGGAGGACGGAAAACTTTGGTTCAAGGCCGACAGCGACGCGATCATCACAAAAGGCATAATCTCCCTTCTGATCAATGTCTATTCTGGCCGCACACCGAAAGAAATCGCCGCGGACGATTTCGGATTCATCAACCAGATAGGTCTTAAGGAGAATCTCTCGCCGACCAGAGCCAACGGACTGGTCTCGATGATCGACACAATCAAGGCTGTGGCGTTTGAGAACAGTTAGCAAAACAAATACTATTATGAGCATATTCAAAAATAATAAGGAAGAGGAAAAGACGACCGTGCAGGAGCCGCAGGTGGAGCGGGAGAGTGAGGTGCTTTCGGCAGAGGATGTGAAGGCACTCGCTCCGCTTTATGACAATGTGGTTCTGGCCTTGAAGCAGGTCTATGATCCGGAGATTCCGGTCAACATCTACGACCTCGGCCTCATCTACGAGCTTGTCATCAACAAGAAGCACGAGGCTTTCATCAAGATGACATTCACTGCCCCGAACTGCCCGATGGCCGATGAGGTGCTGGAGGAGGTTCAGAGAAACGTCACGGATGTTCCTGGAATCAAGTCTTGCAATGTGGAACTGGTTTTTGATCCGGCTTGGGACCAATCGATGCTTTCTGACGAGGCCCGTTTGGAACTCGGGCTGGATGACATTGATTCTTCCTCGGATAGGGTTGATCCTGGAGCAGGCCCGGACTATTCAAAGGAACCGAATTCATAATGGCATTTGTCAGCATATATTTTTCCCTCGGAAGCAACCTTGGCAACCGTGAGAAGAACATCGAGGAGGCACTCCGCCGTATGGATGAGGCCTTTGAAGGCCATTATACGGCCCTCTCGCGGCTTATCGAGACCAAGCCGATGGGTTTCTCCGGCGGCAAGTTTTTGAACGCCGTGGCGCTTTACAGGACCTTCCGTCCCGAAATGCCAGCGGAAGATGCCGCCCGCGAGGTGCTGGCCAAGATCAAGTCGATCGAGCGCG
Source organism: uncultured Bacteroidales bacterium (assembly GCA_934725575.1). Classification (GTDB taxonomy): domain Bacteria; phylum Bacteroidota; class Bacteroidia; order Bacteroidales; family UBA932; genus Cryptobacteroides. The sequence continues at coordinate 84,132 of CAKVCK010000005.1, read as the reverse complement.
TGATGGGTCGGACTGATCCTCCTGAATATGATGGCTCCGGCAACCGCATCTACCACTCCCGCATCATCGACATCGACATCCTCTTCTACGGCACCGAGCGCATCACCGCTCCGGATCTCATCATCCCCCACAAAGACATCGAGAACCGCCCTTTCGTGATGATCCCCCTCCTTGAAGTCGCCAAACCATCCCTCAAAACCGCCTTTCCTGAATATTTTGGTGTAGAATAGTGGTTTTAAGTCTGGATAAACTCCGAATATTTTTCGTCAAAATAACACGGTTTCAACAACATAAAACTGTCAAAATAACGCATTTCACACGGCTATTTTCGTCAAAATAGCGCAATAGCCTAAGCTTATATTTCAGTAAATCAATTTATTATAATTACTTGTAAAAATCTTGGGAACTTCTCTTATATATGATGGACGAAACCCGTGATGTTACAGTCAATAATAAGGCAATACATATCGTGAACGCCATCGAGTGGTTTTTGAACAAGTAGTTGCCGACAGGCATCGCTTTTGTTATGCATAAGTGACTTATAACACTAAAATACAATGCATAACAAATTTTACCTATTCATCTTGTCCTTGTTTGTCGCCATTTCAGCGGCCGCCCAAAACATTGAAATCACCGTCAAGATGGGAAACGAGCCGGCGGAGTACGCCTTCATATTCAAAAATGGGAGTTGTCTGGGGAATTGTGATTCGTTGGGACGGTTTGAATTTCAGGCTGGAGCGATAGAGCGAGGTGATTCTTTGATGGCCTCGGTCGCCGGGCTTTCATCTGATGTGGTTGTTTATGACGGGAATGCGAGGTCGGTGACGTTGAATGTCAAGAGTGGGGAATTGGCAGGAGCGAAAGTGGTGGAAAAGAATCTCAAGCGTGTTGATGAATATGTCTCACTGGTCAATTCCGTGCCATTCGAGTGGAGGGTGTTCGGACGGAGGTTTCTTTGTGAATATGTGATTGGCGAGGATTCGGAAATATCACGAAAAACCGCTGATTTTACGATACTTGATAACTATGGTAAACGATATTCAAAAGACAAAGGGGACGTGCTGATATATTCATTTGGCAATAATATTGATGATGAGAAGGTTGGTTATGACATTTTCAGTTCGTATGTCATCCTCGGAAAAATCTTGAACAGGCATTCCGAGCGGCTGAAAGATGAATGCACTTCCGGCAGGATGTTGGTTCATAAACTCTCGGACGATGCGGGAATATCCTACCTTCTGATCGACAAGAGCGGGGATAACAGCCAGATTCTCGTCCGGTTTGGTTATCGCAAGGAACTTCTTGATGTTTGTCTTGAAGGAAGCAGAAACGATGGATACGGATTAGAGCACTATGTCTGGAAGATAAACATCGCACAAAACAGTAAGGGGTCGGTCAGGATAAGCGGCATCGAACTGCACGGGAATATGATAGCAACAGGAAAACCCAAGGACGTGCTTGTCAGCGAAATCAATGATTCTCCTTTGACAAAGGCTGACTGGAAGGAACTCAAAATGGCGTTTGTCCGCTGAAAGGCTGCGATCGCCGGAGAAAATGGCTGAAAGGCACGGTTTGTCCGGCGGAACGGTGGTTTGGGTGGACAAAACTGATTTCAAAGAGGGTGTTCCGAAGAGATGAATGCAAGAATAGTGGGTAAACTACAATTACCCAAAATGAATTATTCGATTTGGATTATCCAAAATGGATAATTATATTTGCCGGAAAGAAATCAGATATGAAAACAATTCATAATCCATTTATAACCAGAGGGTATATTCCTGATGAGTTTTTCTGTGACAGGGTCAGCGAGACGCAGAGGTTGGCAAAATCATTGATGAACGGGAATGATGTGGTTCTGTTCTCGCCTCGCAGAATGGGCAAGACGGGGTTGATAACGCACGTGTTCGAGCGGGAGGAAATCAAACGTTCTTACTACACGTTTTTTGTTGATATTCTGCATACTACAAGTCTCAGAGAGTTCACTTTCTTTTTGGGTAAGGAAGTGTTCAGGGCGTTACAGCCTGCCGGAAAAAAAGTCCTTGATAAGCTCGTAAGTGCGTTGAAGTCGCTTCAAGGCAAGATAACCTACGATTCCGTTACCGGACAGCCGTCGTTCGGTGTGAGCCTTGGGGATATTCAGCGGCCGGAGTTCACATTGGAAGAGATATTCAATTACCTCGACAATGCGGGGATGCCGTGCCTCGTCGCGATTGATGAGTTTCAGCAAATAAATGAATATGAGGATGGTAACATCGAGGCTCTCCTTCGCGGGCATATTCAGAAAATGAAGAACTGCCATTTCGTGTTTGCGGGAAGCAAGAGGAGCATTATGAGCGCGATGTTTCAGTCCCCGGCTCGTCCTTTCTATAAAAGTGCTGATCCATTGGAACTTAAAGCTATTGACAAAGATGTTTACTCCGATTTTGTCGGGAAGATGTTCAATGAATATGGCAAGAGGATAGCCAAAGCGGTGGTTGAGTACGTCTATGACTTGTTTGAAGGATATACTTATTACATGCAACGTGTCTTTAATGAGGCTTTCGCGTCGATAGATAGGGGAGAGGAGTGCTCTATTGAAGTGATACGGATGTCAATAGACAACATATTGTTGATGAATGAGATTCAATTCGCCGAGCTGATGTCTAGCCTGACAGAAAACCAAAAACGAGTTCTGTCCGCCATCGCGAACGAGGCGCGCGTGCGTAATGTCAACACTTCCGCTTTTATTAATCGCTACCAGCTATCCACCGCCAGCGTTGTCAATGCCGCCATCCGCAAACTCCTCAAGGAAGACATCATCACCGTTGATTTGAAGGAATATTCCATCCCGGATAAGTTCCTCTGGCTTTGGGTCAATCGGCAGTACAATAACGCTTGATGCTGGATCGATGGCAAGTGGCGTGGCAAGTGGCGGAACACAAGTGACGTGTTTCCGTCACGATGATTCTTGCGTGAAAATGTGTATATTTGTAGGTTCTTAGTGAGCGTTATGGAATATGCCGGTACGTAGTCGCCGGAAGAGGGGGGGAGTTGCCGATGCATATTCAGATGACTTTGAGAATTTTTAAAGTACAACAATACTATGACACAGGACGAACTGTTCAAGGTGCTGGTGGCACATTGCAAGGAGTACGGGTTCATATTCCCGTCAAGTGAGATTTATGACGGACTGGCCGCGGTCTATGACTATGGCCAGATGGGCGTCGAGCTGAAGAACAACATCAAGCAGTACTGGTGGAACGCTATGACAAGGCTGAACGAGAACATCGTCGGCATTGATTCCTGCGTGTTCATGCACCCTAAGACTTGGGTGGCTTCAGGCCACGTGGCGGCGTTCAACGATCCGCTCATCGACAACAAGGACTCCAAGAAGAGGTATCGCGCCGACAATCTGATCGAGGACTATCTCGGCAAGATCGAGGAGAAGATGAACAAGGAGGTCGAGAAGGGCCGCAAGAGGTTCGGAGAGGCCTTCGACGAGGAGCAGTTCCGCGCCACTAACCCTAACATTCTGAGGGAGAAGGCGAAATATGACGAGGTTCACAACCGTTATGTTGCAGCCGAGCAGGCCAACGACCTCAAGGAGTACAAGCAGATCATCCTTGACTGCGACATTGTGGATCCGATTTCCGGCACGAAGAACTGGACCGATGTGCGTCAGTTCAACCTGATGTTCTCCACCCAGATCAGCAACACCGGCGAGGCGGACGACAAGATCTACCTGCGTCCGGAGACGGCACAGGGAATATTCATTGAATATCTCAACGTCCAGAAGACGGGCCGCATGAAGATTCCGTTCGGAATCGCCCAGATCGGAAAGGCGTTCAGAAACGAGATCGTCGCGAGGCAGTTCATATTCAGAATGAGAGAGTTCGAGCAGATGGAGATGGAATTCTTCTGCCGACCTGGCACCGAGATGGGGTGGTTCAAGAAGTGGAAGGAGAACCGTATGAAATGGCACGTCAACCTCGGGATGGGTGCCGAGAACTACCGTTTCCACGATCACGAGAAACTGGCCCACTACGCCAACGCCGCGACCGACATCGAGTTCAACTTCCCGTTCGGTTTCAAGGAGTTGGAGGGAATCCACTCCCGTACCGACTTCGACCTCGGCAACCATCAGAGACTCTCCGGAAAGAAGATCCAGTACTTCGATCCTGAGACCAACGAGAGCTACGTTCCTTACTGCGTGGAGACTTCCATCGGTGTGGACCGTATGTTCCTCGCAGTGCTGAGCCATTCCTACAAGGTCGAGCAGCTTGAGAACGGCGAAACCCGCGTCGTGCTGGGCATCCCGGCGCCGCTTGCCCCTGTCAAGGTGGCCGTGCTGCCTTTGATTAACAAAGACGGCCTGCCGGAGAAGGCTCAGGAGGTGATGAACGATCTCAAGTACGATTTCAACTGCCAGTACGATCCTAAGGACTCCATCGGCAAGCGCTACCGTCGCCAGGACGCCATCGGCACGCCGTTCTGCGTGACCGTTGACCACGACTCGCTGAATGACAACTGCGTCACCATCCGCGAGCGCGACACCATGGAGCAGAAAAGGGTTCCGATCGCCGAGCTCCGCACCATCATCGACAAGGAAGTCAACATGAACAACCTCCTCCGGAAGCTTTAATTGAATATGCCAGCCAGCGCTCCCCAGCGCAGTTTGAGGGCGCGTGGAGCTTAACGCATTGATTGTTAATAATATGATAGAAGTCCTTCCACCTGATTCCGGTGAGAGGACTTCTATCATATTCATTGAGTCATAACAAGTTGTCCTCCACGATAATTTTGGGATTTTTGCAGTTGTTCGCAAATTGACTCAGTGTCGATGTGGCTTTGTTATAGATTGGGCAAATTGTTGATTGGGCTTGTAAAGGTGGTGTTAAAACAACCAGGCATATTAAGTGTCCAATTAAATTGTCTAACCGGTAAGATCTTATAAGCAAAGAGAACCTCTGTTCTGAATTTTTGTAACGTGAAAAATTCAGGTTAGAGGTTCTCTTTGCAGGTTTAGTAACCGTAAAAATAACTTGCCTCTTACTTATGACCCAGAAAGACAGGCAGTGAGGTAACTACAATCGTGCAGAGTAACCACTGCAAGGCAATGCCGTCTATGGACCAAATGCCCGTAGATCTAAAATTTCAGCTCCACACGGATCGGGTAGTGGTCGGAAGGTTTGCAGAAGCCCTTGATCTTGCGCGGATCACGGACAGACTTTGCGAAACCGCTACGGATGATCTCCGCGGAACGGACCTTCTTGAAAAGAGGCTCGGTCATGTAAACGAGGTCAATTCTTTTCCCGGAAAGTGTAGTTGGCTGAAAATCATCAGGGTACAACTTCTCAATGATGTCGATGTACGGAGTGTTGTTCCTGATGTAGTCGTGCACGAGGAAATCTTTGTCATCCTCGGCCATCTTGTAAACGTGGTTGTCCACACGTGATCTGGCGTTGAAATCCCCGAGCATCATCCAGTACTGCGAAGCCGCCTCGGGAACGCTCTCGATGGTCTGCTGGCAGATATATTCCATTTCCTTGGCTCTGAACATGGCTCCTTCCTTGCGTTCGGTACTTGCCTTCTTGTCATCAGCCATATATGTGTACTTGTACGGCCATGAGTGGATGGTGACGATGTTGAGGGTCTTGTTGCCGACCTCCACCTGAGCTACTCCGGCTCCATGGACAACAATGACATCATCACCGTTGCCGTTGACCCTCTTGACTATACGGATAGGGTATTTTGAGGTGATCACCTGCGGGAAAGTGTCTCTCTTGCCGCTGACAAGCACATAGTTGTGTCCGTAGCGTTTCGCAAGAATATCCCAGTTCCAAGGGAGATAGGCATCCTCACAGTTCTCGATCCTGTCACCGGAATCCGTGAAGTAACGGGACTCGGCCTCGCACCAGACACAGATGTCCGGATCCTCGGACTTGACGAAATCCACGAAATTGTCATAATTGTTTCCCTGGTCGGACCACATTCCGTTCTGGATGTTCCAGTAAAGGATCTTCAGATCGCGCCCCGCCGCCGGGAAAGCCAGCGCCGAGACGATAACCGCGATGACCGCGACAAATAATTTCTTACGCATAAATATTCTTGTTTTAATATTCTCTGATATGCAAAATTAATAAAATGCTAATGAATATACCCGCTTAGGTTCCATCCTTTTTTGATGTGGCGGATAACTTGTTGATAAACAGATAATAAAACAATCACCTTCAGGGAAAATAATCTGAAGGTGATCGCTTTAATGCTTGATGGATAGACAGTTATCCGCCACGGTCATTATTTCATTGACGTGACCTGATAAGGTGTCTGCAGGGCGTAACGGGCGGCCTGAAGGGCCACAGGGGCGTTGGCATCGGTGACAGGGGTCGAGTAACTGCCGGATGTCGTGCTGGAATTGCCGTACCTGTAGGTGTTCTTGTCAAGCTTCACGTTGTCGAAGGACGGGGAGATGAGTTTCTCGAAGACCATACAGGCGGCAGCGTAACGGCTGATCCCGTAGTCCATATGGTAGCCGTCACGGGTGAGGCACATCCCGTTGTTCAGATCCGATGTCCTGAGGTTCTGGAGGCAGGTGCCTGTGGCGATCACATCCTTGAACGGGATGTCGGCCATTAACTTCTTGGTCATCCCGACGATGACATTGTACATCTCCTCCGTGGTCGTGAAGTTGATCTGTCCCCGGTCGGCCGTGGCGATCTTGTTCATATCGTGGTAGGCCTGTGACATTATGAAATAGAAGTCCGGAGTCTTGTCCGGGCAGTCCGCCTTTATCTTGTCCACAAGGCCCTGGAACGCCGATTTCTGGCTTGCGGTCCAGTCCCACGCCACCGCGCGTCCGGTGTGCTCCTGAATGGTCACGATGTCCCATTTGTCGCTGGAGACGATCTCGTGCAGGCTGTGGCCGGTGACATCAGTCCAGGATGTCGCCCCGTTCTCGCATCTGTAGCAATGATAGTCAACAGAGGATGTGTAGCCGTCGTTATATTCATAGACACGCCGTCCGCCATAGTACATGTGGTAGAGTTTGATGTCCTTGATTCCGGCCGCCGCGAGGAGACCTGGAATATGCTCGACCGCGTCCTTGGTGAAACTGTTGCCGATGAAGAGGATCTTCAGCTTGGCATTCGACTCTACAGGCGGCTCAGGATCCTTGACTCCGATGAGGTATGTGATGTCGTTCAGGGTTGTCTTGCTGGCTCCCTGGACACCGAGGTAGTTCACCTTGGCCGCGTCGGTATATTCATCGGCCACGCCCTTGCCGTCGTTGTAGGTTCCGACGGTGCCTCCGGCGACGCAGCTGCTCCACGATGCCAGGCCGTTGTTGTAGGCCCAGAACAGACCACGGTACTTGTTGTCTGACTGTACGTTACCGTAGTTGGCGCAGTTGGTGAACTCGCAGTTGTTGGAGAGGTTGGCGATGCCGGCAGTTCTGGCGCTGGTGGTGGAGATGATGTCGCCGTAGTTGACGCACCCGGTCATCGAGGACACGTTGGCCACGTTGCAGGCGATGTTGGCGATTCGTCCCTTGTCAGGACCAGGACAGCTGTTCAGCTGGTTGCCCTTGTTGATGCAGTTCACCATCTTGGTCCTGCGGTTGGCGGCCGCGCAGATGCCGGAGGTGCGGCAGGTGGCGGAGGTCATATTCCCCTCGTTGGAGCAGTCGGAGATGGTGACGAAATGCTGGGTGTCCACCGTGGCGGTGGAGAAGCCCACGATTCCGGCGATATGGAAGGCGTTCGCGCCTCCCTGGTCGTTTCCGTCAGCGTTCTCGGCGATGATCTCTCCGAAGTTGTCAACGCTGTCGATGGTGACCTCGGCGTTCTGGGTGAACACGTAGCCGATCAGAGCCATAAACTGGGCGGCGTTCTTGACGCCGGTCTTGCTCTGGAACGTCATCGGAGCGTAGCTGTGAACATCCCGCACGGTTCCGTCGTAGAGAAGTCCCGCGATCAGGCCGTGGGAAGTGCTCTTGGCCGGAGACTGTACGGTGAGCGAGCAGCTGGACTCGAAGATGAAGTTCTCAACAACGGCTCCCGGACCGATCACTCCGAACAGTCCGAATGTGCCTCCGGTCTCGGCCACCTTGCTGACAGCCTTGAAGTTACGGATTTTGTAGCCTTGACCGTTGAACCTGCCTGTGAACATAGGACCAGTCACGGTCAGCTTGTTGCTGACAACGGCGAAAGTGGCGTTACCGATCGGAGTCCAATCCTTTACGGAAGACATATCAATATCATTCAGCAGGTTGATTCCTCCCGCCGCGTCCTGCCATTTCTCAAGGGACGCGCCGGCGTTGACAGCGGCGGCGAACTCCACGAAATCATCAGCGGACGCTATGCCCTTTGTCAGAACCTCACCCGCGAACTCGTTGCCTGAGACAATCGACGGCTGGGTCTTAGGAGTAAAGAATATCCAGTCGGCGAAGTTCTCGGCGGTGATTGCAACCACCTTGCTTTCATCTGAATATGGTCCCACCTTGCCACCGACCTTGTTGTTCCTGACGGTGATGGTCTTGTTGTTAGTGTTGGCGATGATGGAGGCGATGAACCTCTTCGTCGCGTCAGTCGCATTGAATATGTCAGAGCGGATCTCACCATAGTTCTCGCAGCCTTCAACCACGTTGGAGTTGTCGTTGGTCTGACCGACGATTCCGGCGGCGTAGCCTTTCGTGGTGTTTCCTGCGACAGCGAATGTGATCTTGCCCTTGTTGACGCAGTTGATTGCCGAGGTCTGGGCATTCAATGCCGAGACGATACCGGCCACACGTGTGTTGGAGGCCTTGGTGTCTGTGTTGGTGATGTCAGCGAAGTTCTTGCAGCTTTCGACCGTGGCATTCTTGTTTAGCGTTGCCACGACTCCGGCGTTACGGGAAGCCTGCACGTTCATCGCACCGTAGTTGTCGCAACCCTTGATCATCACGCGAAGGGCTGATGACGCAGACTCGGCGTAACCTACCACTCCACCGATGGAGAAGGCCGTGCCGCCGTTCTTGCTGTTGGTGGTGTTGACAGATTTGAATATTCCGAAGTTGGAACTGTTGGTGACCTGTGCGATAACCTCTCCGGCTGAATATACAGAACCCGCGATTCCTCCGAACCTCTGGCTGATGTTGTCCGTTCCTCCGGAAATGTCGAACGAAGCCGATGAGGTGCAATGATCGACAGTTGAGTTCACTACTGATCCGGCTATGGCACCACCGCAAGTCAGAAGCTTGGCGGATGAAGTGATTGATGATCCTTCGCCTATGTTAAGATCCTTGACAGTCGCTCCGTCAAGCACTCCGAAAAGGCCGTAGGAGGCACCTTTCGCGGCGTCTGCCGGCACGGTGATATTCATACCCTTGATCGTGTGGTTCTGGCCGTGGAAAGTGCCTTTGAAGGCCGCTCCGCTGACGGCTGTTCCGGAGAATGTTCCGTTGCCGATAGGTGTCCAGTCCTTGATTGAGGAGAGGTCGATGTCCTTCTCAAGATAGACATCCATATTCTCTGTTCCGTCCTGGGCGTTGACATTCTGGGCGAATGCCACAAGCTCGTCAGCCGTGCTGATGAGGATCTTGGTCTCCTTGGCCTTGTTGAAGAACACCGGCCTGAGCACCGTTACCTTGTCCAGATCCGTGGCCATCATAATGAGATGGCCGGAAGAGAAGTCGCTGTCGAAAGAGACGCTGACCTCCTTGGCGGTCTTGTCAAGCTTGGCCTTCACGGACTTGGCCTCGGCGATCGCCACGATGGCTCCGTCAGCCTTGCTTCCGGTGACATCGTAGCCGATCTTCATTTCCTGTCCGAGATTGGCGATGGTAAGATTCAAGGATGTGGAAAGACTGAGGTTCAGAGAGTTCTGCACTGGTATGGTGATCTGTGAACCGTCTCCGAGAGTGATTGAGAGATTTCCCTCGGCATCCTTTGTGACAGACTTGAGGATGGACGCGCTTCCGTCAGTGGCCTCTATCGGGTTGCCGGCCGAATCCAGAATGCGTTCTCCGTCCACGGTCCAGTAGCCTTGCTCATCGGTGGAGATGACCGGAGTCCTGCCGGCGGCCGGGACGCTTTGCCCGTCAACCGTGATGTCCTTTGTCTCGCCACCGGCGGTGACGGTCCAGTAATAGAGACCGTTCTCGTCCTTGCGCACTCCGACCACAGGAACGTTGAGCAGTTGGTCCATAGCCGCCACAACAACGGTCTTTTCCTCGTTCTTGCTGTCCAGATAGGTCAGCACATAGCTTCCGTCGCTGTTCTTGTCGATGGAAGTGACGACATTGCCTGAGGTCAGCAGCCCGAGGGTCTCGACCTGTTTGTTGGCCTCATCGATCCTGGACTGAAGAGCCGCGATCCTGTTCTTGATGTCATTGAGCCTGTTCTGGAGCGGATCCTCGTCGAAACCGCACCCGGTGAAGGCGGAAACCATCATCAGAACCGACAGCAATATATTCGTTAATCTTTTCATTGTCTTCATTTTATTGGTTGTCAGAAGCGTTGAAATACTTGGAGTTCTGGTAGCCGTAGGCATTGTAGATCGTCGCGTCCGGAGCGCCTTCCGGATTGCTCTTGAAGTCAGCCCACTCGCCGACCTTTCCGCCACGGGTGCAGCCGGAGATCTTGATGTTGCAGTAGCCTGCCGCCCAACCCGGGCCGTCTCCGCCGCTGTGATCCTCCGCCTGCGGAGTGATGTGGCTGAGGATGATTCCGGTGTTGGAGCATCCGGTGATGATTCCGCCCTTGAAGTGGCCTACGAATCCGCCTGCTCGGCATCCTGTGTGCGAGAATATGTTCCCGCTGTTGACGCAGGACTCCACAGTGACGTCAGCGGCCTCTGAGCCACCGATGATTCCGCCTATTCTCTTGGCGTTGGTGTAGCCGTCATAATCAAGGTAATTGTCCTCGATGAGACCGGCGTTCACGCACTTGCTGATGGTGACCTTGTTGCCGGCCTTTTCGGTTCCCTGGATGGAAGCGAGGATTCCTCCGCTTCGTCCGTTAGGGCCTGTCAGATGACCGTTGTTCGTGCAGTTTATGAACTGGCTTTCCTTGCCGTTCTTCACGTAGGACATTATTCCGGCCACCTGCAGGCCGGTTCCTCCGGCCTGGGCGTTGGCGACCTTGGACTTCACGAGGATGTCTCCGTTGTTCTTCACGGCCTCCTCCTTGGTCTTTCCGCCGACTGTGACATCCGAGCCGCTTCCGATGATTCCGGCGAGACTGGTAGGCATAGCCTGAGGGCATTCTCCCTCAAGGATGATGCTGACATTGTTGGTCACATTGCTGATCGTCACATTCTCGGCGTAACCCACGATTCCGGCCACGGACGGGGTCACATCCGGGCTTCCGGTCAATGTGATGGCGTCTCCGGCCGCTCCGACAACGAGGTTGCTGATGGTCGCTCCGTCAGCCGCTCCGAAGAGTCCGTAAACGTTGTTCTTGCTCATATCGCAGGTCCAGTTGATTCCGGTGATGCTGTGGCCCTTACCGTTGAACTTGCCCTTGAACGCGTTCGCGAACGAGTACGCAGGTATTCCGGAACCCTCTCCGGCAGCGTTTCCGATAGGTGTCCAGTCTATTCCCGTAAGGTCGATGTCGGCGAGCAGGCAGACTTCACCGTCGGCGTTCTCCCAACGTGTCGTCGAGGCCCCGGCATTGACGCTGCGCACAAACTCCATAAATGTGCCCACATCGGAGATTCCCTTGTCCTCGGACGGATCATCTCCGCCTCCTCCGCCACCTTTCACGATAGGGCTCTGCTTAACTATGATGGATGTGGAAACCTCGTAGAGGCTGTTCTTCAGGATGATGCGGCCTTCACGAGGGGTGTTGGTCTTGCTTTCGAAATATTCAGCCACGAAATTGAACTCGGATGTCTGCAAGGCCTTGGTGTTCACAGCCTTGAGCCAGGATGCGTTTTCCTGGGCCACGGATGCTTCCACGTCTATGTTGTGCGAGATCCTGACAGTGAAAGGGGTCATATCCCCTCCAAGGTTGATCACAGGCTCTCCCAGCGGGGTGATGAGCTCGTTGTCTTTGATGTAGTTCTCGAAATCGATGACAGTCTTGCCGTAGGAGAAGAACAGAGGCTTGTAAACGATGTCGTCCCCTGCGGTGGCCATAATCACGACATTGCCTTCCTCGGCGCCTTCCTCCATCGTCACGGAGATTGTCTTGAGGCTCTCGTTGACCTTCACCTTCACATTATAAGCCGTCAGGTAGTCCACAACCGCGTCCTTGGCCATAGTGCCGCTGACCTTGTAGCCTACTTCCACAGGCGCGCTGTAGCTTTCCACAGCAAGGAATGACGGAGTCGTGAACGCTATGGCCAGCGACTCGTTGTACCTTACCGAGAAGCTGCTGCCGTCAGTCAGGCTGAACACCACAAGGCCGCTCTCGCTGTCAGCCGCGATGTTCTTGAATATGTTGCCGGTCATATCCTTTGCGAGAACGCCGGTGCTCTCTCCGTTGACTGTCCAGTAACCGTCCTTGTCTATTCCTACGACCGGAGCGGGACCGGAGACTGGCATCTTGTCGCCGTCTTTGTCGGTGATCCACTCCCAGGTGGCTCCGTTGTCCTTGGTCTGCCTCCAGTAAAGGACTCCTTCATATTCAGCGGTGCCGATCATCGGCGACTTGTCAAGGTCGGATGCCTTGGCCAGGGTGACCGTCTTTTTCTCCCCGTTCCTGTCCTGGTAGGTTATGACGAAGTTTCCTTTCTCGTCAGTTCCCACACGGGAGATGAAGTTGCCGGACACGAATTCCGAAACCGCCTTCAACTGCGACTCCAGATAGTCCGCTTTCTGTTCGAGAGCGGCGACACGGTTCTCCAGATCGGTGATTCCGTTCTCTATCTCAGAGGAATCATACGAACAGGAAAAAAGCGTGGCGGCCGCCAGAAATATTGATATTATAGCAGGTATCTTTCTCATAATATGCTATTTCTTACGTACATACATATAATTCATACAACTGCGCTCTCCCTTTCCGTCGCTTGGGCTGCTGACGAGTCCTGAGACCCCGTCTTTCTTAGCCCACATAGCGGATGAGCCGCCACCGTCGAAACGGGTCGAGTTCCAAGCTCCAAGGCGCAGGGCGATCTCTGTGACTTCCTCGGCGTTGACTCCGATGGAGAATCCGACCTGACGGCCGTCGATCTCGGCGATCATAATCCTTGATCCGCTCTTGTCAACGCAGACGAATGTCATCGGGTCTATCAACGTGCGGAAATCGTGGTTCGCAGGGACGGTGTTGAGGGTGTTCTCTCCGTCTGTGACATAGTGCCACATCGTGGAGTTCTGAGTCTGGATAGGCTTCACGACACCTTCAACGTCCATTTGGGCCATCAGCCTGATGTTGTCTCCGACCTTCACAGAGGCGGCGATAGCATCGGCCGTGCTTCCGGTCACCTGGATGCCGACTTCCTTGCGGTCGGTAAGGTAAGGAGCCTCTCCGAGAGCAGTGGTTCTGCCATCGGCGATCGCCGTCACGGTCGCGTCAAACCAACCATCGTTCACGGTCATATTCTTTGATGAATATTTTGCCGTGAGGTATAATGCTTTTGCGCTGAGTGTGTTGGTGATGTTCTGGCGCTCCGGGTGAGGGTATTTGACGTACCTTGAGGTGTAGAGGTTCACAGGGTATGATTTCATTCTGGAGGCGCTTCCGCCGCGCACGATGGTGTCGTTCACCGAGAAGAAAGCATATTCCTTGCCCGCCACTTCGATTTTGCCTGAGAAGGCTTTCTTTCCGCACGAAGCGGTGTTGTCCTTGAAGATCGTGAACGCCCAGGAGTGGTTCACGAGGCTGGAGACAACGGCAGGGTTGTTCATATAGACAAGCTCGCCTTCCTCGATGTGAGCTCCTCTGCTGATTCCGTCATTCGAGTCGAAATAGCCGGTGTTGACTCCGGCGATGACATCCTCTCCGGCAGCGGTCTTGCGCGCGCAAAGCTGGGAAAGGGTCTCGCGGAGGTTGAATCCGTTGTTCTTGTTGGCATTGCCGTTAGGGTTCGGAACGATGTCATCGGCGTAGGATGTCGTGACCTCGATCGCCGGGTTGGTCAGGTCGATCTCCAGTACGTGCATCCTTCTGGTGATGTTCTTGAACTCCATACTGTAGTAGTTGCAGCCTGGCGCGAGGAGTTTCTCCTCCACGGTCTTCCAAAGCTCGTTCTCAGTCTCCACGGAGAATGTTCCGCGCATACGGACCGTGCGCACGGCCAGATGACCGCTCTCATCGGCCGCCATCAGGGTGAACTGTCCTTTGCGTAGAGGATCAGGAACAGTGACCTTGACCTTGCCGCCAGCCTCGTCCACCGAAGCCTCGACACTCTCGACCCTTGTCACTTTCAAAACAGCGTTCTCCACCGCTTTCCCTGTCAATGAATATGTGAACTCAAGCGAGGTTGTCCCGTCTTCGACCTTCAGTTCGTCCTTGACTTCCTTACCGCCGAAGAACACTTTCAGAGAGAAGCTTTCGGCTGTGTCAACCGTGAATTTGGAGCCGTCGGCCAATGTGAGCGTCACGGAACCGTCCTCGTTCTTCTCCGCTCCGGCTATCAATGAAGCCTTATGCCCGGATGACTTGATCTTGTCACCCTTGCTGTCAAGAATATACGATCCGTTGGCCATCCAGTAACCGTCTTTGTCCGTGGTGAATGACGGAGTGCGCCCCGCCACTGGGATCTTGGCTCCGTCGTTGTCGGTGAGGATTGTCGTCTTACCTCCTACGGTGATGGTCCAGTAAAGGACACCGTTCTCTTCCTTGGTGCCGATGATGTCCACGCTCTTGATGTCATCCTTGCCGGCTATGATGGCCGTGGCCTCTTTGCCATCAGAGGTAGTGTATTTGATTGTGAAGCCACCGTCTGTGTTCTCCTGAATGGAGGTGATCAGACCTCCATTCTTTGCAGCCGAAAGAAGACCTATCTGGCTTTCCAGTTCTGTCAGTGATGCCGTTAGCTCGGCTATCTGCTTCTGGGCCTCGTCCACCTGCTTCCAAAGCGCCGAATCATCGTACTCCGAGCAGGACACCACCAGCATCGCGGCGGCCAAAGCCTGAAACAATATCTTATGTCTTTTCATTTTTTGTTGATTTTGCGGTCTGTTAATAGCCTGGGTTCTGTGTCAGGACACTCTTCCCGGTTGTCTCGTCAATCGGATAGATCTGCATCTGCTTGTTAGGGATAGGGTAGAGGTAATCCTTCTCCTCCCACTTGTAGGTCTGGTCCTTGAACTGCACGAGGTAACCGCTTGTGCCTTCCGAAAGGGTGTTCTCCTTGCCCGGAGCCACGTTCAGGGTGTTGTCGCAGTCTGTCTGCGGAGTGCTTCCGCTGTAGATACAGAGGTCAGGTTTACCATCGTTGTTCATATCATATTCCCCGAGTCCAGGGAACCAGCAGCCGATGAATCCAGGTCCGAGAGTGTTGGAGGCAGGGCAGATCTGCTGTCCTTCGTGCCAGCGGAGCATATCCCAAAGCCTGAATCCTTCGTTGACCAGTTCGACGGTCCTTTCCCTTCTGATCTCAAGGATAAGTCCCTTGTCGGCGCCTTCCAGATGCTTGTCAGTGTAGTAAGAGCTCAGGAACGCGTCAGGAGCGGCGTTGGCCTTGGCCACATCCAGTCCCGGCATACCAACCCTCGCGCGGATCACATTGACGGTCTCGTCGATCACGCTCTGGTCAGCTTGTCCGAGCTCAGCCTTGGCCTCGACGTAGTTCAGAAGCACTTCACCATACCTGAATATCGCATAGTCGGTGGTCGATGTGGTGGCTCCGTCGTGCGTGTCGTCAGAGAAGTATTTGATCGGACGGTAGCCACTTCTCTCGTAATCCTTGCAGCTCGGATAGTACATGGACGAAGCGTCAGCGCCTACGGCGACATAGTCCGGAGCGGCGATGGTCTGCGCCATACGAGGGTCACGGCCGTTGAACTCCTGGTTGTACTGCATCGTCTGCCATCCCTCCTGGCTCTGGAACGGAGTTCCGTCAGCCATAAGATAATGATAGGCAAGGGCTCTTGCCAATGAATATCTCTGGTTCTTGTACGTGAATTGTACTCCGTGGCGGATGTTCATCTCCGCTGTGTAGAGGAATCTTCTGGACAGGATGGTCTCGCTGGTCTCGGCGTCCTCAAGCACGAAGTAGTCACGGTAAGGCTGTCCTTTTACGATGGTCGCTCCGTTGTACATTCTGTACTTTCCGCTCTCCATCACGGCCTTTGCCGCGTCGGCGGCCAACTGGAGGAAATAAGCCGATGAAAGTGTGATGGTTGTGCCGTCCTCTTTCGTGTAGGACTCGTCGGCGATGTCATGGTACTTTCTCCAGGTTCCCTCAAATAGGGCGATACGGGATTTCAGCGCGTAAGCCGCGTATTTGTTGATCCTGTAAACCCCTTCCGACCAGGAAACCGGCAGGCCGTCTATGGCACGGTCAAGGTCTTCCATGATCTTCTGCATCACGAAACCTCTGCTGTCGCGCGGACGGTAGAGAGACTCCTTGTCGGAGTCGGAGATGACGTGGTCATAGAAAGGAATATCCCCGTACTTGCGGACCTTCTCGTAGTAGAAGACCGCTCTGAAGAAATAGGCTATTCCGTCATATTTCTTGCGCACGTCCTCGTTTGTGCACTTCACGGAATGTTCCAGATAGTAGTTGATGGATCTGAGGTCCGACCAGGTGCTTGCGCTCCAGGTCTCAGTCTCTGCCTGACGGGTACCCCTCTGGATCGAGCTCAGGGACAGATGGAACTGAAGGTCGTTGTCCTGAAGGGCTCCGTCAAAGGAATCGTCCGGCTTAGGCAGCATTGCGTAGAATCCGTTCGTCGCAAGCGTGAGCTCTTTCTCGTTGGTGTAGAACGTCTCAGGAGAAAGGGCTGTCTCAGGGAACTTGTCGAGGAACCCTTCACAGGATGTGAAAGCCAGCGCCGACAGCAGTCCCGCCATAAGAATATTGTATGTAGTCTTCATGATCATATTCATTTAGAATGTTATGTCAATTCCGAATGACACTGTCCTTGAGAATGGGTAGATGCAGTCGTCGCTCTGCTTTGAGGATGCCGTGGCCACTTCCGGATCGACATATTTGGTGTACTTCTTCATCGGCGACCAGTACCAGAGGTTTTCTCCGGTAAGGTAGAGGCGCACTTTCTCGACAGCTTTGTTCTTCTTCAGAGGAAGTGTGTAGCCGAGGGTGACGTTCTTGAGCCGGAGGTAGGCCGCGTTCTGGAGGTAGCGGTCCGTGTTGACGCCAAGCGCGCAGTTAGCGTAGGTCTCGTAACCCCTTCTTCTTGGGAAGTAGGTGTTTCTGTTGTCCTCCGTCCAAGCCTTTGACTCAAAGTCGGTCGGGACAAATGAGGAGGCAGGGAATCCATAGAGGCTCCAGAAGTAGGAACAGTTCTTAGGAGGCATCCAATCGCAGTGTCCGACCCCTTGGAAGAACACGGAGAGATTGAAGCCGTACCAGTCCACATCGCCTCTCAATGAATATGTGTACCTTGGCCTGTTGTTTCCGATGATGTAGCGGTCGCCCGGTTCGTCAAGCGTGTTGGCTCCGGTGTTGATGACACCGTCTCCGTTCCTGTCCACGAATTTGACGTCTCCGGCCATCAGTTTCGCCATTGATGCCACGCCGCACTCATAGACCACCTTGTTGACAGCGGTGTCGTTGATTCTGGACTGGTATTCAGCGGCTTCCTCGTCAGTCTTGAAGAGTCCTTCCACCTCGTAGCCCCAGATGTCTCCGAGTCTTTGTCCCACGTAGTGCTGGCTGAGCGACTTGTTCGGGTTGTCGAACTTTGTGATTGTCGTCACATAATCTCCAAGAGATCCCGTGATGGAGTAGTAGAGTGGCTTGCCAGCCGCTGTGATCTGGTCTTTCCATGAGAGGGTGATCTCGTAGCCTTTGGTCCTCAGGTCTGCTCCGTTGATCTTAGGTGAGCTTGTTCCGAACACCGCCGGAAGTTCCTGTGACGAGGTCAGCATATCCTTTGTGTCCCTGATGTAGAAGTCGGCGCTCGCGCTGAGCCTGTTGTTGAAGAATCCGAGATCGAATCCGAGGTTGTAGGTGATGACCGTCTCCCAGGTCAGTCCCTGAGTGATGGCTCCCGGAGTGCTGACCATTCCGGCCTTGTTCGTGCTGTCGAACGTGTAGTTCATCATCGATGTGGAAAGTGTGCTGATGTAGGAATAGTTGCTGACCTGCTGGTTTCCGAGCGAACCGTATGACACACGCACCTTGGCGAGATCCCACCAGTTCTTCAGACCGCCCCAGAACTTTTCCTCGGAGATTCGCCAACCGGCTGACGCAGAAGGGTAGAACGCCCATCTGTCACCTTTCGCGAAACGTGACGAACCATCCTCACGCCCTGAGATCTCGAACAGGTACTTGCCGGCATAGTCGTAGTTCACGCGGGCGAAGAATCCGAGTGTCCTGTAGGCCGTGTTGCTCTCATCGGCCCTCTCGATGGTTCCCTGCGCCATGTTGATGAACGCGAGTTTGTCTGAGATCGAGCCTTTCTGACGGATGGTCGAGGTGGAGGATCTGTAGTCCTGGAACTGTGAGCCGGCCACGGCCGTAAAGTTATGATTGCCCCATGATTTGTTCACATTGAGGTAAGCGTTGGCCACATGGCCGTTCAGGTAGGCGCGCGCCTCATGGTAGAAATCGTAGATGGAGCCGTTGGTCATCTCCACGATGTTCTTCATATTCTTGTCCCACGTGTTGGCGGTAGGATAGGAACGGTAGCTGTTGAGGTTGTCGCGTCTTCTGTAGGTGTAGTCAGCCGTGATGTTCATCCACTTGGTGAGGTCGAACACGAGCCTGTTGGTGATCACCCAGTAGTTCACCTTTCTGGAGTTCTTGTTCCTTCCGTCCGTGAACACACCGCCACGTCCCGAAGCGATAGGGGAGTCAGCGAACTGGATGCCGTTGGTGTACATCGTGGTTGTTCCGTCCGGGTTGACCGGCACGATGGTCGGACTGATGTTCTGGGTGATGTTCCAGAGGATGCCGGACGAGGTAAGGTCCTCAGAACCGTCCTGCTCCCAGAATCCGCCGTAGTTGTAGGCCGAGCCCTCATAGCTGAGGTTTCCTGTGTAGCGGAGCCACGGCTTCACCTTGGCGTTCACCTTGGCGCGGAATGAATATCCGTTCATAATGTCCTCGCTGGCGTTGTTGAAGACACCTTCACGGTAGAGATAGCGTCCGCTTACATAGTAGTCGATCTTGTCGTTGCCACCGTTGATGGTCACATTATGCTCTGTCTCCGGACGCGATCTTTTGAATATGTAGCCGTACCAATCGAAATTTCCAAGGTAGCGGTACTTGCCCTTGTCGTTGGTATAGACCCAAGGCCTGTCAGGATTCTCGGTCTTGTCGTTCCTGCGGTCGTAGAGCATCTGCATCTCCTCGTCCGTGTAGTTCCAGGCGTTGTAGCCCTTGCCGGAATGGAGTGTGAACTCATTGGAGAGATTCACATAGTCGTAACCGGTCGTGATGAAGTCCGTGCGTGTGGTGTTGAAAGCCACGCCTCCACGGCCGTTGTAGGTTACTTTCAGGTCTCCTGCCTTTCCGCTCTTGGTGGTGATGAGAACCACACCGGCCGATGCCGTGGCACCGTAGATCGAACAAGCCGAGGCATCCTTCAGCACGGAGACTGACTCGATGTCGTTAGGATTCACCTGTGAGAGCGAGGACTCGATTCCGTCAACGAGGATCAGCGGGCTTCCGGAGTTCAGGGACACCTGCCCGCGGATCTTCACGCTGTATTCCTTTCCTTCAATGGAACCGTTGCTCATGCTCATGACAAGGGATGGATCCGCTCCTTGGAGAGCCTGCGCCGTGTTGGTCACAGGCCTGTTGTTCAGATCCTTGCCGCTGATGACTCCGACCGCTCCGGTCAGGTTCACCTTTTTCTGGACGCCGTAACCCACGACTACTGACTCTTCCAGAAGGTCGATGTCCTCCACAAGGTTGACCACGATTCCCGCTGTCTGGCTTCCGAACGTGGCGGTGTAGTCCTTGTAGCCCATCATCGACACCGTGAACGACCGTCCCGGAGCCGCCTTGATGGAGAAGTTTCCGTCCAGATCGGTCATCGCCACGTTGTCCTTCTTCCCGTCGAGCAAAATCATAGCTCCCGGCACAGGGCCTGACGCGTCAACGACTTTTCCGGAATATTCAGCCGGCGCCTCCGCCTGCTGTCCGTTTTTGACCACGAGGATCATCTTCCCGTCCAGACTTGCCTGCATCCCGGTTCCGTCCAGGATGGCCGCCATCGCCTCCATCACGGTTTTCCCTGACGGAGGAGTGACCTTTCTGTTAACGTCGAGAAGGCTCTCGTTGTAAGCCACAGTCATCCCTAATTGATGCTCAATGGCCTCGAACGCTTGTCTGACGGTCATCGTCCCGGACCGGAAGTTCACGACCTGGTTCTGGGCGTGAAGTCCGATGGCTGGAATGATGACCAGCATAAGCGCGATCAGATAATGTTTAATCTGCTTCATAGACTGTTTTTGTTGGTATTTGGTTTTAACGATTTATATAATATTCATCAATATATTCATTCATAATTTTCCAGCCTTTTTTCCGTAGGCTGTGATTAGAGGTGGTTCGTCTTTATCTTATGTAAACGCAGTTGTTCTCGATGTGGTACCTCATTCCCGGCACAAGCTTGCAGATCGCGCTGAGCATCTGGTCCAGCGTCTCTCCATGCACGAATTTGGCCGTCAGGATCATATCATCGTATTTCCCGGAGGTGATGTAGGTGTTGAGTCCGTACTTCCTCTCTATCGCCTTGGCTATTCCGTGAATATTCTCGGACCGGAAACACATATCCCCACGCTTCCAGGCCGTGTCCTCAGCCGCGTTCACGTGCGTGACGGTGGCCTCTCCGGTGGCTCTGTCGTAGGACAGCCTCTCGTTGGGAACCATCATGAAACTCTCTCCGCTGCCATTCAGTGTCGCCGAGACGCTTCCCTCGCACAACGTCGCCGCCGTGTTCCCTGACTCAGGATATGCGTTCACATTGAAGGTGGTTCCGTGCACCTGAATCGCGATGTCGGAAGTGTTTACTGTGAACGGAATATTCTGATTATGAGTTACTTCGAATATTGCCTCGCCTGAAAGGAACACAGTGCGCTCCGTGGCGGAGAATCTTTCCGGGAATATGATCACGGACCCAGCGTTGAGCAGAACCTTTGAGCTGTCCGGCAGGGTGACCTCCCGCGTCTCGCCGTTGTGGGTGGAGATCTCGCACAGTCTTGCCGGTCCGGCCGGGATCACCGCTTCCGGTCCGTTCAGCTTCTCGTTGACCTTGAGGGTCGCCCAAGGCACAAAGAACAGCATGACCGCGGCAGCGGCGCAGGTCATCGCCGCTCTGAATATCCTGTGCCTTAAACCAGTGCGTATTATCTTGGTCTGCGTCTTCTCAAGATTGTCGGCGGAATCCATCACCTTGGTGAACGCCTTGTCCACTTCTTCTTTCGGAAGTATGTCACCATAGTGTTTTTCCCACTCGTTCCGGATGTCTTTGTCTGTCATAATTATGGGTCTTGTAATCCTATTGGAGTTTCAATGCTTACTGACGAGCATAAGACAACAAAACCGTTTCTTACACCCAAAGAAAATCTGAATTTTTTATAACTTTGTCTCATATAAAATAATATGTTGACAGAAAGCCAGGAAAGACTCTTGATGGAACGCACCGCCGAAGGCGACCGAAGTGCGTTCCGCCAGCTTTTTGACAACTACTACCCGGTAGTCTTCGGCTTTATGAAAAGCCTCCTTCAAGTCAAGGAGGATGCCTCGGATGTAGCCCAGGAAGTCTTCATCAAGCTCTGGTTGATGCGCTCCGCCCTACCCGACATCACATCCCTGCGTTTCTACCTGTACCGGATGAGTCTGAACCAGACCATAAACTTCATCAAGAAGAACAAGTCCAATGTCCGCTCTTTCCTGACCGACATCCCGTACGACCAGATGGTCGAGGATGCCATTGATATGAAGGACAAGGAAGCCTTCATCGCCGCCGTTGTGAGCCGTATGCCCGAACAGCGACGCAAGATATTCATAATGAGCCGCATCGAACATCGTTCCAACGATGAGATCGCCACCCTCCTCCACATCAAGAAGAAGACCGTGGAGAACCACCTCAACCTCGCCCTGAAGGAACTTCGCACCGCCCTCCCGGCCTCGCTCTTCATATTCATCACCTTTTTTCAGTAGTCACCCCCGCCCATCGGCATCCGGAGTGATTTTTATGAATATTTTTGTAGCAAACAGCACTGTCTTTCAGTCTTTATAGCAAACGGTTTTTTTATGAACGCTGACGAACAAGAATTTAGCGGATTGGTCAAAAGGCATAAGGGGACGATCTACTCGGTCTGCCTTATGTTCTCTGACAATCAGGACGAAGCCAACGACCTGATGCAGGAGGTGTTGGTCAGGCTCTGGAAAGGATTTGGCACTTTTCAGGGCAAAGGCGATGAGAAAGGTTGGGTCTGGAGAGTAGCCATGAACACCTGTATCACGCAGGATGCGAAGAAGAAACATTTCACGAAGGTACCTGTGGAAGAGAATCTTCTGACATCCGACACCGAGGATTCCAAGCAGATGAGGATGCTTCACGATCGCATCCACAGGTTGGAACCATTTGACCGCGCGATCGTCCTTCTCTGGCTGGAGGATTTATCCTACGAGGAGATCGGTCAGATTGTGGGAATATCCGCAAAGAACGTCTCTGTCCGTCTGGTCCGCATAAAGGAACAGTTGAAAAAGTTTAACGGATAGGAAGCCGCGTCTCGGGGGATTAACCCCGGCACGTTTTCCTTAAAAAGATTGAATGAATATGTTGACGAATAATCAAAAGAACGAATTTGACGAGATGAAGTCTCAGATGCAGGTGCTGAAAAACCACCTTTCAGACAGTGAGATCGTTTCCAGGGAAATGCTTGACGCCACAATAAAGTCAAGCGCCAAAAATCTGATCAGCAAACGTTTATGGAATATCGTGGCGATAGTCACCGTCTTGCTTATGGCTGGCTTCATCGCCTATGTCTGCCTGTCCTTGCACAAATGCAGTGTCTTGTTTATGGCCGCCACCATTGTCTGGTGCGTTTTCCTCGCTCTTGTCAACTTCCGGCAGTACAAGGACAACTTCAGGGAGCGGCTGCTTGACGGATCTGTCACCGACACAGTAGGCACGGTGTCGAGATGGAAGCTTCAGAACCTCCGTCAAGGCATCAGCATCGCCGTCGCCACGGTCATCTGGAGCGCCTTCTGTCTCAACGAAATCTGGGCCGACATCACGACCGACATATCCCATCTTGTGTTCGTTGCGGTCCTCTACATCTTTGTCCTGAGCACCGTCGGCGGCCGCTATCACAGAATCCACAAAGTCACCACCGACCTGTTGAAGCAAATCGACACCCTCCGGTAATCTCCCCGTGCCATCAACAGAACGCCCTGTATCGGTGGCGCCCTGTACTGGGGGCACCGACTCTTAGGTGCGCGAATACATTCACACCTGGAACGCCAACTCGTTAGTTATCAGGCTAATGGTGTTTCAGGTGCGTATGTTTTCTCGCACCTGGAAGTCCGGAACACCAACCGGTGTGGGACTGAAGTACTATGACTTCAAGGCTGACAAGAATCACTTCTTCGTTCCTACTTTCGCTCACATCCGGTATAGCATTTTGAATCGGAATGTGAGTCCGCTGATTGAGCTGAAGGCTGGAATCTTAGGAGATTTCACAGACAGGGGCACCGGGCATTTCTTCCGTCCGGCGGTCGGAGTCAAGTATAAGAACGCGGGAATCAAGGTCGGCTATGATTGGGTGAACGTCAACTATGACGTGGCAGGGCTTGGAAAGAACTCGGTGACGATTGGTGCTTTCTATAAGTTTTAAATCTCTCGTGACGGGTAACTAACTGATAAACAAGGAATAAAGCGATCGCCTTCAGGTGTGACTATCTGAAGGCGATCGCTTTTGTCGCTGATTGTCAAATGGTTGGCTGCCACGGTGTTTCGACTTGCTTACCTTGCTGGGCTCACTTGGTGCTTTGGAAGTGGTCACTTCGACAGGCTCAGTGACCAGTGGGTTTAGCGACCGGTATAGGTTCAGCAAACGATTGTAAGCTTAGTGACCGAGATAGGCTCCGTAACCGCTGTGGATTCAATAACAGACTGTGTGGACTATGGTACTGGCAGTGGCGGCTGACCTTACTGCCCGTACGGGGTATAGACTCCGAATTCGGCGAGGGAGAGGAGGCCGGTCCATTTGGTGAAACGGACACGGACGGCGTCGGCGTAAACCTTGTCGAAGCGGTGGATTTTCACGCGGCTCTGAGTCGGGGTGGTGCCGCTGAAGACTGTGTGCCAGGTGCCTTTGTGGAGATATTCAATGACATATTCCTGCATCACGCCAGCCTTTGGTTCGGTCATCACGACCATATTGATGAGGGAGCCTGGGTCGAGCTCGACTTTCCAGAACGGCTCCTTGACTTCGGGGCTGGAGACCCAGCAGGTGCGGAAGTCGTCGTCGTTGGCGAAATCCATGATGTCCATGTCGTCAGACCAGGAGGAGTCGCACGGCTTGCCGATGGCGATGTTGATGTCGGTGATCGGCTCCATTGTCTCGGCCACGTCCACGATGTGGCCGGTGTTCTTCCAGATCTTGCCGATGCGTTTCAGGGCATCGATGCAGTTCTGATCCATCAATCCGTCGCGGTTCGGGGCGGAGTTCAGGATGTAGGTGCAGTAGGCGTTGTTGTACGGGATGATGTTCTCGGCCACGATCTTGTCAACATCCTTCAGGGGCGAGCCCGGGAACTCGGTCTTCCAGAACCAGGTCTTCTGCAAAGGATAGCAGGCCATCGCCGGGAGCTGGTTGGTTTCCGGGGATATTTTCTGACCGGCGCCCTGCTCGTAGCAGCGGATGTCTGAGTAGAACAGAGCCTCGGACGGGTACTTCGCCCCGTTCAGATCCATCACCAGGCAGTTTGGCTGGATGCTCTTGATGAGATGATAAAACTCTGGGAATGAGACATCTGAATATGAAATCCTGCCCCACGGAGCGTCCCATCCATCGAACATTATGGTGTTGACCGGGCCGTATTCAGTGAGAAGTTCGCGCACCTGGCTTTTGAGCAGGTTGATTTTCTCCGGGGTGAACGGCAGGGTCGGGCGGATACGGTGATGGGTGTCCAGGATCGAGAAGTGGAACATTATCTGCATCCCGGCCTTGTGGACGGAATTGACGAGCTCACGAAGCACATCCCGGTGAAGAGGCGAGCTCATCACGCTGTAGTCCGTGGTCTTGGTGTCCCACATGCAGAATCCGCTGTGGTGCTTGACGGAGACGCAGATGAACTTCATCCCTGCGCTCTGGGCTGCCTTGACCCATTGGTCAGTGTCCAGCTTGACCGGGTTGAACACCTCCGGACTAAGGTCAGGATCGGTCCAGTCGGCTGTCTGGTAGGTCGGGAGACCGAAGTGAACAAACATTCCGAGCCTCAGGTCAACAAACTCTTGCTGGAGCTGGTGGAGGCTTTTTTCCTGCGCCGCCATCATCATCGGGACGGCCAGCAGGGCCAATAGGGTTGAGATGTACTTTTTCATAGTCGCTAAGTTACGAAAGATTTTTTGTAACTTTATGCCGACAAAAAAACTTTGCCGATCCGCGGACATCCAGCCACTATGTATTTGGCAAAGGTGCTGCGTGTTATTTAGAATTACTTAAAAGAACATTGATAATGAATTCAAAAGAAAGAATTGCCAAAGCCTTGACTGTCGCCACCGACACCAAGGTGTTCGAGATGGGCTGCGGAGTCAGCTCACAGGCTCCCGAGGAGTTCAAGAAGTGGTTCCCTGAAAGCAAGGCTGCCGTTGTGGTGGCAGACCTTAACACTTGGAAGGTTCTTGGCCAGAAGGTGTACGATGAGTTTGTGGCCGCGGGTGTCCACACGGATAAATATGTCATCGAGACGAAGGAGTTCCACGCCGACTGGAGGTACGTCGATATGGTTGACCACATCATCGCCGGAGACTTCTCCGCCGCCAAGGCCATCGAGAATGATCCTGAATATGTGGAACCGGATGCGGAGAAGGCGTTCAGACCGTCTTCCGAGGCTGAATATGTCACCATATCCGTGGGCTCAGGAGTCATCAACGACCTTTGCAAACTTGCCTCGCATCACTACGGCCAGTCCTACCTGACATTGCCGACGGCGGCTTCCGTGGACGGTTTCTCGTCGTTCGGTGCCTCGATTTCCTACCATAACTCCAAGCAGACATTCTCCTGCCCGGCTCCAAAGGTGATCATCGCGGACATTGACGTGATCGCCTCCGCCCCGAAGGTGATGACCGCCGCCGGTTACGCCGATCTTGCCGCAAAGGTTCCTGCCGGAGCCGAGTGGATGATCGCCGACCTGATGGGCACGGAACCGATCAAGCCGGATGCCTGGCACGTGCTTCAGGACTGTCTTGATGACCTTCTGGCTGACCCGGAGGGTGTGGCCAAGGGTGACAAACAGGCCGTTGCCGATCTGTTCGAGGGCTTGACTCTCAGTGGAATAGCGATGCAGGCCGCACAGTCCAGCCGTCCTGCTTCTTGCTGCGATCACTTGTTCAGCCATATTCTTGACATGACACATCATCGTTTCAACGGCAAGCTTCAGTCTCACGGATTTCAGGTGGCCATCGGCACGCTGACGATGTGCGCCGTGTTCGATGAGCTGTTCAAGATGGACCTCTCCAAGATTGATGTTGACGCTTGCGTCAAGGCTTGGCCTACGCTTGAGCAGGAGCAGAAGAGGGCGCTTGAGATATTCAAGAATTTCCCTGCGCCGGAGCTTGGCTATACCGAGATCACCAAGAAATATGACGATGCCGAGACTGTCCGTGTCCAGCTGACAAAGGTGAAGGAAGGCTGGCCGGAACTCAAGAAGAAGCTTCAGGGACAGGTATATTCATTCGCCAAGATGCAGGATCTGATGAAGAAGGCCGGCGCGCCGTACGATCCTTCGATGATCGGCGTGACCCGCGAGATGCTCAAGAATATGTTCCCGAAGGTCCAGTTGATGCGTTTCCGCTTCAATGTGCTTGACCTTGCGAAGAGGGGAATGTTCTACGATCAGCTCGTTGAGTCTGTCTTCGCTCCCGGCGCCGCTTGGGATCTGACAAAGGAGAGGAATTAGATTTTTTCGTCGGCGGACAATTACTTTTGAATATGATCGGTGCCACTGGTGATTGTCTGCCGGCAAGATATGTATTAGGAATATGACAGTGCGTGGAACGGGTGTCCGTGGCTTTGCGAAAGGCCGTGCGTTCGTGGTCAAGGACTGCGGGCAAAGGAATCCGTTCGAGGACATTCCGCCCGGCAGCGTCCTTGTTGCCGAGCGGTTGTCACTGTCGGACTCCACGCTGATTGATTTCCGCAACGTGGTAGGAATTGTCACTCAAGAGGAAGACATTGACGGTCAGGTCTGTGTCCTTGCTAAAGGCATCGGCATTCCGGCCATTGTCGGCATAACTGACTGTTTCAAGGAAGTCGTGACCGGTGACCGCCTCATGATCTGGAATCTGGATCTGATGATCAATCCGGATCTCGACACCGTCATCGCATACGAGAAAACCCGCTCCACCGCCGATTCCCAGCTCAGCCTCAATCTTCCGCATTCGACATATTTTTAACGCTTACTCAATTTGATGATTGGAGTTGGTACAGGAAAAGGCTTTCTGGTGTACCAACTGCATTGAATCGTGGATTTGGTACAGGAAAAGGCCGTCTGGTGTACCAACTGCATTGAATCGTGGATTTGGTACAGGAAAAGGCCGTCTGGTGTACCAACGCCTTGAATCGTGGGTTTGGTATAGGAAAAGGCTTTCTGGTGTACCAACCGCCTTGAGTCGTGGGTTTGGTACAGGAAAAGGCTTTCTGGTGTACCAATCGCCTTGAATCGTGGGTTTGTACAGGGAAAGGCCGTCTGGTGTACCAACGCCTTGAATCGTGGATTTTGGGCAGTTGAGACCTTTCTGGAGTACAAAACTCTCTGATTGGAAAATCTGGTTTACGACTGAGTTTGCGGTCACAGAGATTGTTGAAGTGACTGGTGAAAGTGTAAAGTTTCTTTACAGTGGGTGTTAAATTTCTTTACACTTTTAGAAAAATGGTTAATCGCTAAAATATTAACAAATAATTAGTTGTATGGTTTGGCATGAACTCTGTTCGGCGAAAGTGTCGTTTCTGGGAAGAGACGGCGATAAGTTGCCGAGGGTTTGCCGGAAAATGAGAAGCTGTTTTTGAGATTAATTATTGGAGATAATATGTCAAGCACGTATTTGAAGTTCCTGTCGAGGAACAAGCTTTACACCTTCATCGAGGTTTTCGGACTTTCGGTGGCATTGGGATTTGTCATTCTGCTGGCTTCGTATGCCAGGACGGAGTTCAGTGTCGGAGCTAAGCAGCCGCTTTCCAAGCAGCTGTATGTTGTCGGTGCCGGCGACTCTTTCGGAATGACGCTCGGAACTTCCGATGAGTTTTTCCCGTCTATTCCGGAGATCAAGGATTGGACCCGGATAGTAGATATGGACAACACGGACATTATGGTCGGTGATGACTATTATAAGGCAGCCGAGGCTTCGATAGACACTAATTTCTTCAATCTCTTTGACTACCGCCTTGTCGGTTGCCATAGGGACAGGGTTCTGGAGAACGAGGACGAGGTGATACTGACCGAGACGTTCGCCAAGAAAGTGTTCGGAAACGAAGATCCTATCGGCAGGACATTGAACGTTGACAAGGATAAGTGGACGGTGATCGGTGTCGTTGAGGATTTCGGACCTACCGATGTGTTCAAGCATTACGATCTGTTCACAAGCATCAAACGCGCGCAGAAGCGTGTAGCGTGGATGGACAATTTCGGCAGCACGATTCCGATCGTCCGTCTTGATGAAGGGACTGATGTGGAAAAGGTGCGTGATGATCTTCTTAAAAAGTATCTCGGGTACTGGAATTTCTATAAGGCTGACAATTCTGACAACGCCTTTTTGTGGGGATCGAGTGTGACGAGGCTTGACAAGGTTTATTTTTCGGGTATGGATGCTTGGAGCTGTCTAAGGACCGGTGACGGGAAACAGGTTGAGCTTCTGTTCATCGTGGCTCTGGTGCTGCTGGTCTCCGCCATATTCAATTATATCAATCTGACTGTCGCGCAGACGGGGAAGCGTGCCAAGGAAATGGCCACCAGGCGGTTGCTTGGCGAAAGTTCAAGGAATATAGTTGCGAGGTACATCGCTGAGTCATTTGCCTTTACGACCGGGTGCTTCATCGTGGGCTGTTTGCTGGCATATTTATGCAAGCCTGTGTTTGACAGGATTTTGAGTACCGACATTGTGCTGACTCCTGATTTGACCACAGTGCTTTGGGCCGTTCTTGCGTTGGTTGTCATCTCCGTGGTCTCGGCTTTGCTCCCTGCGATGCTTGTCTCACGCTTCAAGCCGATTGATGTCGTGAAAGGCGAGTTCCGTTTCAAGAACAAGATGATATTCGGCAAGGTGTTCATCGTGCTTCAGACCGTGTTCAGCGCCATCCTTATCACAATGGCCATCGTGATGACAGCGCAGGTGAGCTACCTCGTGAACCTTCCGGTGGGCTACGAGACAAAGGATGTCATTCAGGTCAATTCACGAGATGTAGGCTATAGGAGAGGACCTCAGGAGGCGCTTCGCACCAGATTGAAGGCTTTGCCTCAGGTGGTTGACGCAGGACTTGGAATCACTTCTCCGATTTCTTGCGGAGCGAACGGTCTTCACGACGAGAACAATCAGATAATCGGTTGGATGCGTATGGCCCAGTTGGATACGACTTCGCTTAGGATTCTGGGAATCAAGGTCTTGGAAAAATACAGCGAACTCTCTTCGCCAAAAGTGCTTTTGACGGAGACTTCCAAGAGAACCCTCGGTGTGACGGCGGAGCATCCTTACGCTGGCGGAAGCTACACCAATGGTGAATATGAAATCTGTGGCGTCATCCCGGATTTCCGCGCCAACAACGCTCTCTTCGAGCCGATGGAGAATGAGCGGAACTCCATAAGGATCATAGACGAGAATTATGATTACGCCTTCATTCAGCTTCTTAAGATAACCGGTGACCGCTCCGAGGCTATGGCCGCGGTCAAGAATGTCTGCAAGGAGTTTGCGAAGGAGACCATAGGCGTTCCTGTGGAGATGGATGCTTACTATCTGGACGAGAAACTGGTAGATGATCTGAAGGGCACCAAGAACACGATGCTTCTCGTGATTTCGTTCATGGTCATGGCCATCCTGATCTCCGCTCTCGGCCTGTTTGCTATGTCGCTCTATTTCACTGAGCAGCAGAGCCGCCAGATCGCTGTCCGCAAGGTTTTCGGCGCGGAAGTCAGCTCGGCCGTATGGACATTGTCCAAGTCGTTCATGATCATGAGCCTTGTCGCCGTCGTGCTTGCCGTTCCGTTCGCCGTGTGGGGCATCACAAATTACCTACAGGCGTTCTACACCAAGATCGCCTTCCCTTGGTGGGCGATTGTCCTCGCAGCCTTGATCTCACTCCTGATTTCGTTCCTCTCCGTTGTCGGCCAGACCTACGCCGCCGCAACCCGCAACCCCGTCAAGACCCTCGGTCAGGATTAATGTGGGGGTAAGAACCCAACTTTTTACGTTTCTTATCAAAATTTACGTTTTTGTTCCCTATAATTGCGGAATATGAACTGTAAACTATGATAAGAAACGTTACTTTTTATGATGTCCTCACCGCCCTTGGCGATCTCATCATGCCCCGCGAGTGCATTGTCTGCGGACGACCTCTTGCCCTGCGCGAACGCCATCTCTGCATCGGATGCCTTGCCGATCTGCCGCGGACATATTTCTCGAATATGCCGCACAACCAACTTGCCGACAGGTTCAATGCGTTGATCCAGCGTGATCTGGATGCGACCTGCGTTTTTGAGGAATATTCCTACGCCACATCCCTGTTCTTTTACCGCTCCCAGACAGGCTACAGGCTGATCACCCAGAGGCTGAAATATCATTCCGACTATGCCGCCGGCCGTTATTTCGCCTCCATGCTGGGCCGTGAGATGGCCGCGTCACCGATTTACTCAGATGTGGGTGCCGTGATTCCTGTGCCTCTGCATTGGACAAGGCTATGGTCCAGAGGCCATAATCAGGCCGAGATCATCGCCGAGGTGCTGGCAAGAAACCTTGGAGCGGAGATGCGTACGGACATCCTGTACAGATCCAGACGCACCCGCACCCAGACCCAACTCTCGGTCGAGGGCAAGGCGCACAATGTCGAGGGGGCGTTCAGGATAAGGCGGATGAGGGCTGTCCCTGAATATTCACACATCCTTCTGGTGGACGATGTTTTCACTACCGGGGCGACGCTTCATTCCTGTCACAGGACATTGAGGGGCCTTTTTCCGCCGCCAGTCCGAATCAGTGTCGCCTCTTTGGCTTGTGTCGGAATGTAAGAAGTGTTACGATTCGGTTACAAATCGTAAGGATAAACGTTTTAGATTTCGTATGTTCCCGTATGATATGCTTCTCGTGCCGTATATCGTGTGCCTATTAAAACCGATTAAAATTTTCCTTATTGTTTATAGGGTTGGAAATAAAACGGTTAAGTCGGAATATTTGAAAATTTTTGCAAAAAATATTAAAAAATGTTTGCAAGTATCAAAAAAAGCTGTACCTTTGTACTCGGGTTGAGCAAGGAGGTTCTCTCCCCGATCAACCTATTGGTTATTAGTTTTAGTGTTATTAATTATGTGGTTAGAGTGAGAGTCCACGCGCGATGCGTCGACGCTCATTTTTTTTGTATATACCTCAGCCTTAGATATGTTCGGTCGCTGAGCCTGTCGAGGCGACCGAAGTGTTCCGGTAACAGACCTTGTCGATGTGACTGACTATTCTTAAATTTGTAAGAAGAAAACACAACGTATATGCTAGAACTCGGAATCAAAGGCCGTCAGGAGGAGATCGTGACGGAAGAACTTACCGCCAGCCACATCGGCAGCGGCACTGTCAGGGTGTTCGCCACCCCGATGATGATAGCCCTGATGGAGCGCACAAGCCGCTTCAGCGTGAAACCTTACCTTGAGGAGGGACAGGAGACCGTCGGAACAAAAGTCGATGTCTCACACGTCTCTTCCACACCTGTCGGTCTGAAGGTGTGGTGTGAAAGCGAAGTCGTTGAGATTGACCGCCGAAGGATTGTCTTCAAGGTGGCTGCCTACGATGAGAAAGGCCTGATAGGCGAGGGCACGCACGAGCGCTTCGTCATTGACGTCGCCAAATTCCAGGCAAAGACCGAAGAAAAGAGAACACATTAAGAATTTACTTCCCGCACATCCCGCGGACCTCTTTCCGGGCCTTACGGAACTGTGCGAGATATTCATCATTCGCCTGCAGCCGCGCGAACACGGCTCCGGCGATGATTCTTGCAGCCTTGATGTCGCTCATCCAATGGCAGCCGGCTATGACTCTTGAATATGCTCCCTCGTCCGCACGCTTAAGGATCTCGTTCTGCCTTTCCGGGCGCAGTGCGCAAAGGATGTAGGCCAGGCCGTAGTAGTTGGCGGAATGGCCGGACGGATAGGAATAGTTGGTCTTCATCCATTCATCTGACTCAGGAGTCATACTGCTTTCCCCGTAATAGACAAACGGGCGGGTTCTCTTGTAATATTCCTTGGCCTCCTTGCAACCTATGCCGCCGAAGCACTCCTTGCTGCGCATCAGCAGCTCGTAGGTCTGCGGCATTGTCTCCTTGGTGATCTCCAGTCCGAATGACTCCGCGAACTTCAGCAACGCCTTGTCGCTCATATCCGCATCCTGGACGGCCTGCTCGCCTCGTGGCGTGTCCCTGAGCAGCTTTGCCTGGAAGAAGTGATATTCATCGGCCAGAAACTCCGGGGAACCTGGCTGTGGAGGCGGTGGCAGGAGGGTCTTGCTGTCCGCTACCTCCTCTTGTGTGAGGTAAAGCTTCTGTGCGGCGATGTCTCCTGAATATGTCAGGAATATAATGACGGAAACCAGTGCCGTCAGCATCGGGGAGAGAAATCTTCTCATAGTGGTCAATGTTCTATGCGACCTTATTTAAAGTCAACTGAATGAGTGAGTTTGCCGTCTGTGTCGTAGATCCTTACGGTGATGCTTTTGGTGCTGGCGGTGATCTCCATCCTTTGCCACTGCCCGTTGGTGATGACCGGGAACTTGGCGTCGGTCGAACCTACCTCTCTGAGTGAATATCTATGTACGTGGCCGCTGAGCATCAGATCGACCCCGGCATTGTTGAGAATAGGCAGGAACTTCTGGGACATATTCAGATTGCCGTGCCAAGCGTCCTCGGTCTGCGGAGGAATATGGCTGAACACGATCCGTCTTTCGGCGTTCTTCCAGTCATCGCTCTCCACAACGCCTTTCAGCCACTTGGCCTCCTGGTTGAGGTACGGCTCAGAGCAGAGTCTGCCCTGGTTCTCGATGTCGCTGTCAACCTTGTCCTCACCGCTGTCCATCACCAGGAAGAAGAACTTGCCGTATTTGAACGTGTAGTAAGGTCCGTGCTCCGGGAAGTCGAAATATTCAGAGATCCTGAGGGCCTCCTTGCCTCTGTACTCGTGGTTGCCGCGGGCCATAAACAGCGGAGTCTCAGCGGCGAAGAGGTCGCTGGCTGGTTTGAGGTAGTGCTTGATGATCTTGTCGCTGTAGGCAAGGTCAGAGGTCATATCCCCGTTGAACATCACGAAATCGAACTCTTTGTTCTTCTCCTTGTCGGCGAAAAGTCTGCGCAGAAGCGAGTCCTGCGCGTGCACATCGTTGACGACAGCGAACTTGACCTCTTTGTAATCCTCGTCCAGCGTTCTTGCCTTAGGTAGGTTGACCTTGTAGGCCGGAGCTCCGGAACTCTTGCCATAGACCGGATTGTAGTTGTGGTGGTAGTCCTGCACGGCCGTCATCATAACCCTATAGCGGTAGCTTGTGCCGGGTTTAAGCCCGTCCACCGTCACTTTGTGGATCTTCCCGATGGGTTTCAGGCCGTGCCCCCTAAGGTCGTAGAACTTCGGCCTGTCGTTGTAGTAGAAATTCTCCGCGTTGTCAGGAGCGATCTCCACCCACCCAACAGCGTCCACATCAGTGATCCACATCACCGTGAAGCTGTCCGTAGTGACATTCTGAAGATAAGGTCCGCACACGATCTTCGCGCTGACCGGCCCGTTCTGCGCCCCCGCCAAGAACGGAAGCACCGCCAGAACCGCAATCAAAAGGTACTTTTTCATATTTTTTAATCTCATTGTTTATTGGTTCGACCAATTGAGGCTATACACCCTCAAATACAAAATTACTCCGTTTTACCGAAAGGGCAAAATTTGTGAATATTCGATTTTTTGCGTATTTTGCGTTACGAAAATTACGTAAAATTGATAAATATGGGACAGAACTTCAAACCTACCAATCCTTTTCTTATTTCAGGGTATGTCGGTCCTGAATATTTCTGTGACAGGGAGTTGGAAACATCCAAAATTGTGGATGCTTTGAGCAATGGCAGAAATCTTACACTGGTCGCTCCAAGAAAAATGGGAAAGACAGGACTGATCCAACACTCTTTCAATCGTCTTGAAAGTAAGAATTCGGTCTGTATGTATTTGGATATATTCCCGACAAATTGTTTGGGTGATTTTGTCCGGGTTTTCGCCGGAGCTGTCCTTGGGCACTTGGATTCAACCCCGCAGAAGGCTCTTAAAAGGATTGGACGATTTATAAAAAGCTGCCGTCCTGTATTTACAGTTGACGAGAAGTCCGGTGCTCCCAAAGTAACAATTGAGGTGGCGGACACTGATCAGGAATCAACATTGAAAGAAATATTTGAGTATCTCCGCTCATCAGAAAAGCGTTGCTATATCGCCATTGATGAGTTTCAGCAAATTACAGAATACCCGGAAAAAGGAATCGAAGCACAGCTCCGTTCGTATATTCAGTTTCTTCCGAATGTCAATTTTATTTTCGCGGGCAGTCGGCAGCGTTTGATGCAGGAGATGTTCCTTTCTTCAAAAAGGCCTTTTTACCAAAGTACACAGATTCTGAACCTTGAAAGGATTGATAGACAGGAATATTTCAGTTTCGCCGAGTCGTTCTTCAAAAAGAAGGGTAATCGTCTGCCTCAGAGTGAATTTGACGTGATCTATGACCGCTATGAGGGACACACTTGGTATGTTCAGTCTGTTTTGAACAGGTTGTATTCGTTTTCCAAGGATGTGGACGATCCGTTGATTGAATATGCCTTGTCGCAGATTATGAGCGAGTTCAGTTATAGTTACGAGACGTTGCTCAAGGCGCTTCCGGCAGGCAGTGTGAGACTTCTACGCGCCATCGCATCCGAAGGAAAAGTGAAAAGTGTCACATCCGGAGAGTTTATTTCAAGGCATAGGTTAAGGGCGGCCAGTAGTATAAGCTCCTCGCTCAAGAAACTGCTGGATAATGAATTGGTATATAAAACCCCTGACGGTTACATTGTCTATGACCGCTTTATGGGGGAGTGGCTACGCCAGTTGGATTTTTGATCAAAAAGTAGTTCGTCCTTTTATTTCTCGCCCGTGTACATCCGGCAGATGCCGAGGGTGAAGGCTTTGTGGGTGACGGTGCGGAAGCCGGCCTCGCGCATCGTGGCGGTGAATTCCTTTTTGCCTGGGAAAGCGGCCACAGAGGCGGGGAGGTAGGCGTAGGCGGCCTTGTCACCGGAGACCTTGCCGCCGATCTTAGGGAGGATGTGGAGGAAATAGAGGTCGTAGAACCAGCGGATAATCTTGTTCTCGGGGCGGGAGAGCTCAAGGATCACGAGACGGCCGCCGGGTTTGAGGACGCGGAGCATTTCTCTGAGGCCCTTCGGTCTGTCCTCGAAGTTCCTGATTCCGAAGGCTATGGTTACTCTGTCGAAGGTGTTGTCGGGAAAGCGGAGGTTCTCGCCGTCGCCTTCCTCGATGCTGATCATTCCGTTCAGCCCAGCCTTGTCAACTTTCTCGCGCATCACCGCCAGCATTCCTTCCGAGAGATCCACGCCGGTTACGTGACCTCCGGTCAGCGCCTTGGCGATGGCGATCGAGAAATCCCCCGTTCCGCAGGCCAGGTCCAGGACCTGAACCGGTGCCGGAGCGTCCACAATCTGTTTCAGAGCCTTCTTCCTCCAGATCTTGTCCACGTCCAATGAAAGTATGTGATTCAGAGCGTCATAGTCGCCAGCGATGCTGTCGAACATATTCCTGACTTTTGTCTTTGTCGGCATATTCC
This sequence comes from uncultured Bacteroidales bacterium, assembly GCA_934725575.1. Classification (GTDB taxonomy): domain Bacteria; phylum Bacteroidota; class Bacteroidia; order Bacteroidales; family UBA932; genus Cryptobacteroides. The sequence goes on along the minus strand of CAKVCK010000005.1, from coordinate 47,840 downwards.
TAAAAAATTAAAAATCCCGCTCCGGCGAGGATGGAGAGGAAGAAAGTTGAGATTACGAGCATCGGGAGCATCGGGTCGAGAGCCCGCTCGCTCCGGGTCCATACGCCCTGCAAGTGCTTGATGTACAATGGTAGAGTGATGATGAATATGTAATGTCCCGGCGCGAAGTCATAGGCCGCGCCAAAGGTCAGCATCAAGGCCCAGCCCAGAACAATCAGGATGGTCTGGTATATTCTCGCCCCTTTCATCCCGAGTTTGATGGCCACGGTCACACGATTCACCGCATCCGTCTTCATATCCCTTATGTTGTTGACATTCAACACTCCCACGCTGAAGCACCCGATTGCTGAGGCCGGCAGCAGCATAATCAGCGGCGGCAACTCCCGAGCCGCGACATAATACCCACCGAGCACCGACACAAGGCCAAAGAATATGAAGACGAACACATCGCCCAGCCCTCTGTACCCATAAGGATTCTTTCCGAGCGTGTACTTCATCGCGCCCACAATCGCCGCGGCGCCAAGCACTTCCAGACAGATTGACTCAGTTTTGAATATGCTTCCGAAGGAGACCTGGATCATTGCCAGACCGGAGACGACGCAAAGACCGATGAATATCACGATTAGTTTCTTGATGTCTCCGATGGTCATATCCCCGCTGCCGAGGGCATACTGAGGTCCCTGTCTGTCAGCGGAGTCTGTGCCGTTGAGGGTGTCTCCGAGTTCGTTGGACAGATTGGAAAGGATCTGCAGGCAGACGGTCGTCAGGAAGATAAGCGCGGCTGTCCACGGACTGACCTCGGTGTTGTCCGCCGCGAGCGTCACCCCGAGGATCACTCCGGCCAAGGATAGCGGAAGAGTCCTCAGTCTCATCGATTTTATGCTGGCTTTCAGAGTCATATTCAATAATTGTTTGATTCTGTATAACAAAGGTACTCATATTCTCGAAAATATTCATAACTTTACATTCCTTGTGGGAATCGGCCCGCTTTGGCGGTGTCGCTTCAAGGCAGGAAAGGTTGAACATTAATATTCATAGAATATGAGACGTAATTCATTCATTCTGGCGGCTGTGGCTGCTGTTGCCGCTGTCGCTTGCGGCCCTAAGGTTTCTGACAAGACAACGTTGGAAGGCTCTTTCGGAGAGGGAGCTCCCGAGAGTGTCAACATCAAGATCCAGGAAATGGACATTGACACCACCGTCGCTGTCACTGACGGCAAGTTTGCTGTCGAACTTCCTGCCAACAAGGCGATTTTCGCTGTTTTGACGACTGATGGCGTCCGTGCGAGGTTCATTCCTGATGGTACTCCTCTGACTTTCACCGTCAAAGAGGACGGCGCTGTTGAGATTTCCTCCAAGGCACCGTCTGTCTCCATTCAGGAGAAGTACAAAGCCTACGCTGACGCGATGGCTCAGTTCGAGAAGGATGCCAGAGCCAGACTTGAGGAACTTGGCGACGAGGCCGAGGATTCCGTCAAGGAACAGGTTTATAATGACTATGAGGCTGCCGTAAAGGAATGCAATGACAAGGCTTTCGATGCCAATAAGGACAACATCATTGGAGCTATGGTGCTCAGTACCCTTCAGTACGACCTTACTCCGGCTCAGGTGGACTCGATGCTTAACCTGCTCGACCCATCCCTTTCCGAGATTCCTGTGGTGTCAAAGATGAAGAAAGCTATCGATGCAAAAAAGGCAACCGCCGAGGGGGCGATGTTCACCGACTTCGACATCGACGGAGTGAAACTTTCCGACTATGTGGGCAAGGGCAAGTACGTCCTCGTTGACTTCTGGGCATCTTGGTGCGGCCCTTGCAAGAGGGAGATCCCTAACATCAAGAATGTCTATACCAAGTACGCAGGTGATGACTTCGATGTCCTCAGTGTCGCAGTCTGGGATCAGCCGCAGGCTTCCGTTGACACCGCCAAGGCTTATGGGGTGAACTGGAACGAGATCATCAACGCGCAGACCATCCCTACGGAACTCTATGGCATTCAGGGCATTCCTCACATCATCCTCTTCGGACCCGACGGAACCATCCTTAAGAGGGATCTCCGTGGCGAAGGCATCGAGACGGAGGTCGCCAAGTACGTGACCGCCAAGAAGTAAGAGGGCGTTCTTGAACTAACCCTATTTTTAGGGCATCGGTTCATTAACCTCTTATATTCAAACACTTTGAGCGAGAAGAATCTTACAGTCAGGGAGAAAATCGCCCTGTTTCCACATTCCCCGGGGGTCTATCGTTACTACGATGCCTCGGGGAAGGTGATTTATGTGGGCAAGGCCAAGGATCTGCACAAGAGGGTGGCGCAGTACTTCGTGCCGCCGGAGAGGCTGAACGTGAAGACCAGGATTCTGGTCTCGAAGATCGCCGACGCACAGTTTTCCGTAGTGGACTCAGAGGCTGACGCTTTGCTGCTGGAGAACAATCTCATCAAGCAGTATAAGCCCCACTACAACATCCTGCTGAAGGATTCCAAGACCTATCCGTGGATCGTCATCACCAACGATGAGTTCCCGAAGATATTCTTGACACGCCGTGTTGACAGGAAGAACGGGACCTATTTCGGGCCGTACAGCTCAGTCTCGCACGCCAATTACCTGCTGGAATTCTTCCGGAAGAACTATCCTCTGCGCTCCTGCAACCTGAAAATCACTGGGGACGCTATCCTCCGGGGCAAGTTCCGCCCCTGTCTGGACTTCCACATCGGCCGCTGCAAAGGTTGCTGCGTCGGCGCGATCAGCAAGGAGGAATATTCCTCCTACGTCACCGAGATCACCCGTCTGCTGAAAGGCGGAGTGAACGAGATTATCCGTGAATATGAGGCCGAGATGAAGCGTGCGGCCTCAGAACTCCGTTTCGAGGAGGCGCAGGTCTGCAAGAACCGGATCGAGTCCCTGAAGAAACACTATTCACATTCGATAATTTCCTCTGCCGCAGACACTTCCTGCGATGTGTTCTCGCTAGTTTTCGATGGGCAGGAGGCTTTCGGCAATTTCCTTCGGGTCCGTGGCGGATCTGTCATCCAGTCGCTGAACCTGGGCTTCAAGATGAATATCGAGGAAGAGCAGGCCTCGGTACTAAGCACGTTCATCGCCGAGATAGAGTCCAAGTTCGGGGCCTTGGCGAAAGAGGTCATAGTGCCGTTCAAGCCGGATGTGGAGATTGACGGAATTGACTTCCGCATTCCTGCCCGGGGTGACAAGCTTTCCCTCCTCGAACTAAGCGTCAAGAACGCCAAGGAATATCTTTTCAACTCCATCAAGCAGAGGGAGCACACCGATCCCGACGAATATCGCAGGATGGTTCTTGAGGATTTGCGCAAGGCCTTGGGAATGAAAGAGCTCCCGACCCACATCGAGTGTTTCGACAACTCCAACATCCAGGGAACTAATCCGGTGGCTTCCTGTGTGGTTTTCCGTGACGGTGTCCCGTCCAAGAAGGATTACCGTAAGTTCAAGATCAAGACGGTCATCGGGGCGAATGACTTCGCTTCGATGAAGGAAGTCGTCAACCGAAGATATTCAAGGATGCTTGAAGAGGCTCCTGAGGATCTTCCGCAGCTCATTGTGATTGATGGTGGTGAGGGGCAGCTGGAGTTCGCCCGTCAGGCTCTCGCCGAGCTTGGCTTGATGGATAAGCTGATGGTCATCGGTCTTGCCAAACGTATGGAGCTGGTGATCAGGGTGAACGATCCGTATCCTCTGTTCCTTGACCGCAACTCTCAGGCTCTCAAAGTCTTGATGCATATCCGTGACGAAGCCCACCGCTTCGGCATCACATTCCATCGCAGCCTCAGGAGCAAGGCTCAGATCCAGAGTGCATTAAGGGAAATCAAAGGTGTCGGTGAACAGACCGAGAAGCGCCTTCTGATGCACTACGGCTCCGTAGCCCGTATCGCCGCCGCCCCTCTTGAAGACCTCTCCAAACTCGTCTCTCCGTCCCTTGCCGCCGAGATTCTCAAAACACTTAACTCGTAGTCCCTTCTGGTTGGGAGTCGTTTGAATTTATCAAAACAGAGTCTTGATCCCTTGCGGGAGTTTCCTTGTTTTTCTTCAATTCCGGAGGAAAACGATTATCTTTGTAAAGTTAAGGTGCTGTTTGGGTTCTGAGAGCCAAAACGATGCGCGAAGCATATTCATTATGAAACGAGTGCTGATAATAACATATTACTGGCCACCGTCCGGTGGATCCGGAGTGCAGAGGTGGGTCAAATTCGCCAAATACCTTCCAGAGGATGGTTGGCAGCCGGTTGTCTACACTCCTGAGAACCCTGAATTGACGACTGTTGACAGGACCTTGGCGGCGGAGATTCCACCAGAGGCCGAGGTCGTCAAGAACCACATTTTCGAGCCGTACGGGATTTACCGGAAACTGATGGGGAAGGGGAGCACGACCGACCTCAAGACATTGACCGCAGCGAATGCCGTCAAGGATGAGGTCAATCCGATCAACGGGCAGAAAAAGAACTGGAAGCAGAAACTGTCTCTGTTCATCAGAGGAAATTTCTTCATTCCGGATCCTCGTGTGATGTGGGTGCGTCCATCGGTCCGTTTCCTGAAAAAATACCTTGAGGAGCATCCGGTTGACGCCATAGTCACTACGGGACCGCCTCAGTCGATGCACCTTATCGGATTGAGACTGTCACAGGCCACCGGGATCCCGTGGGTCGCCGATTTCCGTGATCCGTGGACCAAGATGTTCTATTTCAAACACCTGGGGCTCACCTCGTGGGCGGAGAAAAAGCATCATAGACTGGAACAATCCGTCCTGGACGGTGCCACGAGGGTGATAGCGGTCTCTCCGTTGGTGCAGGACGAGTTCAAGGCGATGACAAAGACTCCGGTCGAACTGATCACGAACGGTTACGATGAGGAGGACTTCAAGAAGGACGTGGAGTTGGACGAGAATTTCAACATCACGCACACCGGGCTTTTCGCTTCGGACGGCAATCCGGAGACTCTTTGGAGAGTGCTTGCCCAAAAGTGCGAGGAGGATGAGGAGTTCAGAAGATCATTGAGGATCAGACTTGTAGGAAAGACGGACAGGGAAATTACGGATTCAATCGAGGCCGCGGGACTTGGAGGCAATCTTAAGGATTTCGGCTATCAGAATCACGAAATGGCTGTAAGAGAGCAGCTTAACGCTTCGATCCTGATTCTGCCGCTCAGAAAGGAACCTGAATATCGCGCCGTTCTTCCCGGAAAACTCTTTGAATATCTCGCCTCGCGCCGCCCTATTTTGGGAATAGGCCAGACTGACGGGGCTATGGCACGGATTGTCAGCGAGACCGCTTCCGGTGTGGTCTATGACTGGGATGACGAGAAGAAGATCCGGGCTTGGATAGATTTCTGTTGGGAGGAGTTCAAGAACGATGAGCTTCACGACAACACTTCGGACATCTCACGGTTCACCCGCCGCAACCTGACGGCGAAACTGGCTGAGTTGCTGAATCAGATAACTGAAAAATAATATTCATAGATTATGGACAAGACTTTGATGAAGAAGATTGGAATATACGCCGGGATTGTGCTGCTGTTTCTGGTGCTGGCCTACGGCTTCGTGCCGGAGGTGCTGACCGGCAAGGTGGTCAATCAGAGTGATATAACCGGCTACAGGAGTATGTCGCAGGAGGCTGTGGCGTGGAACAACGCTCATCCTGATGACCAGACCCATTGGACGGATTCGATGTTCGGGGGAATGCCGACAACATCGTTTATGCCTTCCAGTGACGGGGACTGGACGCAGTCGCTGTACAATCTTCTTTTGAAGGGGAAGAGGCCGGCGAACTGGCTGTTCATTTCCTTGCTGGGGGCCTTCCTGCTGATGCTTTCGCTTGGTGTGGACAAGGTTCTGGCCATCGGCGGGGCGGTGGCTGTCACGTATTGCTCGTACAATTTCCAGATCATTCAAGTCGGACATAACACCAAGATGCAGGCTATTGCGTTCCTGCCTTGGGTGCTCGCGGCGGTGATATTCACTTACCGTTCGGCGTTGCGACCGTGGCTCTGTTCGGCCCTTCGACAAGCTCAGGAGCCGGACAAGACTGTGGCTCGACAGGGCTCAATAGTCAATAGTACGGTAACTGCGGTCGCTGAGCCTGTCGAAACGACCGCTGCCAAAGGCTGGAAATCCTGGCTCCCGAAAACCTTGCTCGGCGCCGTTCTGTTCGGTTTCGCCCTGAGTTTCCAGATTAAGGCCAACCATCAGCAGATCACCTATTATCTTGCGATAATGATCGTGATCTACGCGTTGTACTTGTTCTTAAGAATATGTCTGGAGAAAACAGGTCACTTCGGCGAGCGCAGTGACCGGCGTGGCGCTTTCGGCCGCTTTTTCGCCGCCAGCGCGCTGCTGCTTGTCATAGGCCTCGTCGGCATCGGCACCAACACCATCAAGCTCGCCCCGCTTTACGAATATACCCAACACACGATGCGTGGTGGCTCCGAACTCTCTCATCCTGAGGGTGGTGAGATCAACAATTCCGGCCTCCAGCTCGACTACGCCACGGCCTGGTCCTACGGCTGGGAGGAACTTCCGAATATGATGATCCCGAACTTCAACGGAGGATCGTCAGCCGGATCTGTGAATCCTGACAAGTCCGAGGTCGTGAAACTGTTCCGGCAGGCAGGGCAGGGCAACGCCAACGAGATCGCAAAATCCCTTCCTCTATACTGGGGACCTCAGCCGTTCACGGCCGGTCCTATGTATATGGGAGCGATAACGATATTCTTGTTCGTCCTTGGTCTGTTTCTCTATAAAGGCAAGGAAAAATGGTGGCTGCTGGCCGCGACACTCGTCGCCGTGTTCCTCGCTCTTGGAAACCATATGATGTGGTTCACGAAACTGTTCTTCGACTACGCTCCGATGTACAGCAAGTTTAGAACCGTGTCTATGGCCTTGATAGTCTTGCAGTTCACTTTTCCTATGCTTGGCTTCATAACTCTTGACAGAATCCTGAGGCAGGAATATTCAAGGAAAGAATTTTTGAATGCGGGTTGGATCGCCCTTGCGTTGACTGCCGGATTCTGCCTGCTCTGCGCTTTGATTCCAAGCATTGCCGGCTCGTTCTCCGGAAGGGCCGACGCTCAGATGCAGGACATCATCGTGGATGCCCTCAAGGCTGACCGCAAGCATATTCTTTCAACTGACGCTCTTTGGTCAATGGTGCTGATCATTGTTACCTTCGGCCTGATCCTTTGGGCCTACAGCGTACCTAAGAACGCTCCGAAATCCTACGAAAGCGACCCTTACATCGGCACCGCCCGCCGAATGCAGGCGATGGTTGGAATATGCCTCCTTGTGTTTGTGAATATGTTCGCGGTCGGCAAGCGTTATCTCAATTCGGACAGTTTCACGACTCCTCGTCAGTTCAACAACCAGTTCTCCGCCAGGCAGGTGGACAAGCTGATTCTTGAGGACAAGACACCGTCCTACAGGGTAGTCGATCTGAGCGCCGACATATTCAATGACTCTTTCAACCCTTATTGGCACAAGTGTGTCGGAGGATATAGTCCGGCGAAGCTGCAACGTTATCAGGATCTGATTGACCGTCACATTGTCAAGGAGTTGCAGAGCGTGGCCGCGAACACCCACAATGCCAAGACCATTCAGGAATTCCAGAGTGGAATCAAGGATATTCAAGTACTTTCAGCGTTGAACACCAAGTACTTCATTCTTGGAGCGGATATGCCTCCGGTGGAGAACCTTGAGGCTTTCGGTCCGGCGTGGTTTGTGGATTCATTTGTTCCCGCCGGGACTCCGGACGAGGAGATCGCGTTGATTGATTCCGTGGATTTAAGGCACACGGCTGTGATCGGGGCTGATTTCGCCGATGCCCGTGCAGGTTTTGTTAAGAATCCTGCCGGCAATGCAACTGATGGAATTTCAGAAATTTCTGCAGATGATCCTGCCGAAAGAACGGCTGAAGGTACGGCAGTGGGACTTGTCAATAGCCAGGCCGCCGACTTCATCCAGATGACCTCCTACGCCCCGAACGAGCTCCGCTACCATTACAGCGCCGCCTCAGCCCGCACGGCCATATTCAGTGAAGTTTACTATCCTGACGGTTGGACCGCAACGGTGGATGGTGCTCCGTTGGATCTGTTCCGCGCAAACTGGATTTTCCGTGCCGCCAATCTTCCGGCCGGAGATCACGACATCGTTATGCGTTACGAGCCGAAGATCTACACCGTCAGCGAGAAAGCCTCCAGGGCATCGTCACTGGCTTTGTTCGTCCTTCTGGCATTATCTCTGGCCGGAATTTTCCTTTCCGGAAAAGAGGTTATTAGATCCTGAATCTGTAAACCTGTCCGTTGCGCCCCTGTCTGCTGACGTGCATAACCATATAGAGCCGTCTGCCCTTGATGGCCAGACCTTCCGGTTCGTGATGCAAATCGTTGAGATTGATGGTCTTGACAACCTTTTTGGCTTGCATATCCACTACGTGAAGCAATCTGTCGTGAGGCGGGAATCCATCCCCGAGATAGGCGTATTTGCCCTTGATGACACTGCCCTGGAACACTTTGATTCCTTCCGCATAGAATTCGTCCAGCACATCGTCCTGCGTAAGGTGAACCTCTCCGTTCCCGTCGGAGTCCTTCAATGCCGGTAGCCTGAATTTCTTTATCAGTTTCCGCATATCCCCACTTGAGCCGTAGGTGTAGATGATCTTGTTCTTTCTGTCGATGAACCAGTCGAACGACCCTGTGTAGCCCTCTCCGGTGTGGAAAAGCTTCTGGACAATCGTGCCGCCGTCCAAGGTGATGTCGGTCACATAACAGCAGTGGTCTCCTTTGCATCCAGAGATGTAAAGGAGTGGGAACTTTGACCCTTTTTCCACTCCGAATGATGCGTTGTTGCAGTGCGAGGTGTTCCCTTTGAGTTTGAATGTGGAGACGAACTCGTTCTTTTTCAAATCAATGACGACACACTGTCCTTTGTCGTGGAACACGAATCCATACTTCCCCCAGACGGCGAGTCCCTGCGTGGAACCTTTGACCTTGACATTCTCAGGAGTCAGTTTCCCGAGGTCGCACACAAATTCCGGAGTCAGTTCCGGCCCTTTATATTCCTGCGCCGAAGCCACTAAACCGGAAACCAGCGCCACCGCCAGCGCCGTGAAGATTTTCTTGATCATTGTCTTTACTTTTTATGAATATGGTAAAGTTACATCTTTCCTTCCTTACCGCAAAGAAACACAAGGCGGAATTGATTATCTTTGCCGCAAAATTGTGACGCTATGAATCCAGTTACCGCAAGGCTGTTGAGCCAGCAGTTGATTTGTCCTCAGTTCACTAAACCGGAGGAGGTTGTGTCGTGGTTCGGGGCGATGCAGGGGCAGGAGTACCGGATGGTCCGCTGGGCGGTGGCGATGCGGACCAAGAGGCCGTCACTCAAGGCGTTCGAGAAAGCATTCAATGATGGCCGGATTGTCAGGACGCATCTGCTTCGCTGCACTTGGCAACTGGTTGCGGGTGAGGATCTTGGCTGGATTTTGTCCATTTGCCGCGCGAAAGCTTTGTCAGGACTCCGAGGCTGGATGAGTGCAAACAAGATATCCATCCCGGCGGAAGAACAGGAACGGATTTCCGGAATATTCGAGGAAACATTGCTTCGGAAGCGGAGTGCACAGAAGGCTGATTTTGTCGCCGCGCTCGCCGAAAGGGGAATCACGATGGACGACCACCGCCTGTCCTACCACATCCGTCTCGCGGAACTTTCAGGGCTGCTTTGCAGCGGCGACCTGCACCCGATGAAAAGCACCTATTCCCTTGTGCGTGAGAAGATTGGAAATTCTTTGAATATCTCGGGAGAGGACGCTTTGGGAATGCTGGCGCGGAAATATTTCCGAAGCCACTCTCCGGTCACGTTCGAGGACTTCCTCTGGTGGTCCGGCCTGAATGTCAGCGACTGTCAGAAAGCGGTCGAAATTATTGGTGGTGAACTGGTTAAAGATACTTGGAGAGGCCGTGAGTTCTATATTCACGAATCCTGCCGCACCAGAGGATTCCGCTCCGGAACGGTTCATTTTATCGCTCCGTACGATGAATATCTCATCGGCTACAAGAGCCGTGACGTCGTCCTTCCTCCCGAGCATTCCCACAAGGCTCACAGCAATAACGGAATATTCCAACCCGTCATCGCCCTTGACGGCGGGATCATCGGCAATTGGTCCCCGGCCTCCAAGACCGGCTGCTTTGAAATATTCAAGGAAGGCCTTTCCATCCCGGAAGATGCCCTCGCAGTCCGTTTCGCCGCTTACCGCCGGTTCATCTGTGGAGATTAACGCTTTGGCTATCAGGATAATAATAGACTATCCTCCCCACCAGAACGGCTTAGAGGAATGTGTGGAATAATGTTGATTATCAGCATTTTACTCTCCACTCTATTTGGGTAGTTTCAGAAGGGGAACACCTCTGAACTCCTCCACAGCAATAGGTTATCGCTTGCTGACCGCTTTGAAATTTACAGTCAGTGGCTGGATTGCCTTACAGCGAATGCAGAAATCCGAAGGCGTGGCTCCAGTTCTGGAAACCGAGGTCAGAAGCGGAAATCAGGATGTTGAAGTTGCCGGAGTCGTAGAAACGCATCTCAAGATCGTCATCCTCATCGAGTTGGAGAAGGTTGACAGCGTCAGGGAACTCCTCGCGGATCTCCTCGAAGTACGGCCGGCCGAGAATCTTGAAGCCATCGGCATCGTCCTCGCACTCAGCGAAGTCAATGGCCATAGCCGGCTCGGCGAGCTCCTGATCATCATCGTCCACAAGGATGCACGAATTGAAGGTCTCCATATTTATCTGCTTGGCGTACTTGACCTTGACCGCCTTCTTCGGCCAGCGACCGAGCGGAAAATGCTCAGGGGAATCGTAACCGATGAACTCATCGATCGCCGCAAAGAAATAGAGCATCCCCTCGTGCGGCAGCAGCCCCTCCTTGTCGAAAGGCGCGATGTCCTCGCAATCGATCTGACAGATGAAAGTGAGGGGATATTCTCCCTCCGTTCCATCCTCTTCCGTGATCTTCATCATCGGGTACTCCGCGTGAGGTGGCAGATCCGGGTTGCCCCACCATTTGCTGCAGCAGAAAAGGTTGGATTCCGTCTTTCTGGGTTTCAAACTTATTGCCATATTCTTCAATTGAGTAAAATAATTGTCCTCTTTTGGCATTCAAACATAAGATGGTTGCTATTAATAGGCGAGGACATTGTATTTCCTATTGGTGTTTGTGCTTGCTTATGAGACATCCGCCACGATGGCCGTGACGTTGTCCACGCCTCCGTTCCGTTTCGCGGCGTCGATCAGGGCCGCGCAGCTTTCCTCCGTGGAGCCGGATGCCAACAGCCGTTCGATCGCATCATCCTCCAGCATATCCGAAAGACCGTCAGAGCAGATAAGGATCCTGTCCGACTCCATCAGCCGGTCGGTGATGTCCAGAATGTAAGCCTCTGTGTCGCAGCCCGCTCCAATGCAGTTGTACAAGGCCTTGCCGGCCGGAAGCGGAACCATATCCCTTTCGTGAAGTGTCTGGTCTGAGGTCAGTTGCCTCAGCATTCCGTCCCTCAGGCGGTACGTCCGGCTGTCACCGATGTTCACGAGCAGAGTCTTTCCCTGCATCCAAACAATTCCAGTCAACGTGCAGCCCATCGCCTTGCCTTGATGCCGCTCGCAGGCCTTGGCGTTGAGATTGGCGCTTATGCTCTCGATCTTCAGTTTCAATTCAAAGATAGGGTTGTGATGCTCCAGAGATTTGTCCAACAGGTAGGCCCGCAAGGTCTCCAGAGTGAACTGGCTGGCATATTCACCGCTCTCGTGGCCACCCATTCCGTCCGAGACAAGTAGGCAGAAGGTCACATTTTCAGTGACTTCCTTTTCTATATTCAGAGAATTGTCCCTGATCAGGTACATCCCAGCGGATGCCATATCCTCGTTGTTGTCCCTTATGCGTCCGACATCCGAGACGCAGCTGATTCTTAGTTTCATAGGCTATTCAACTGTGAATTTTAATGTGGCTATCTTAAGTTTTTGACCCTTTCGGAGGGGGTACCATTTGTCTTTCTCCAACTTCACTCCGTCTATGGCCGTGCCGTTGGTCGAACCCAGATCACAGATCTTCCACTCACCATCCTCGAAAGCGATCTTTCCGTGATGCCCGGAGACAAATTTACAACTTCCGAGTTCCGGGAATATCCCTCCGCTCCTTCCGAACCCGCCTTCTTTGACATAGAGTGTCATATCTTCCCCCTTCAAGGTCAGCAGGGCATCGAATATCTGGTTGAAGTCAATTTTTTCCAATGGTTTGGGGGAATCCTGTCGCGCGGCCGTATCCATCGGCTTTGGAGAGTCAGATGGTTTAGAGTTTACGGCTACTTTTGCGCCAAAGAATTCTTCGGCGCTGACCAGCAACTCGCCGCAGCGAGGGCAGGAAGTTCCTTTCTTGGGCTGCCGGCACTCCGGGCAGAACATCAGATGCTTCCCGCAGAGATCACAGTAACGGCTGTCGTCATCGATCACACCTTGGCAGAACGGACATTTCATAGCAGATCCTCCTTTGTTATTGTCTTTGGTTTGGAACCCTCGTAAGCGACCTGTCTGTCAGCGCCTTCAGCTACGAGTTCCTTCATTTTTGAATATGCTCGGCCGGCCACCGCTGACTTGACTTTTCCGAACATATTCCTTACATCCCGCCCGTTGCCGAAGTCGAACGCGCGGTTGTCATACATATCTATGAAGCGGTCTTTCAGAATAGTTTCGGCCTCAGGCTCAATGGAATACCCTTCCTTGCGGCAATAGAGTCTGAATATGTCCATCAGCTCCTCGGGATTGTAGTCCTCGAATGTTATGGTCTTGGTGAAGCGGGACTTGAGGCCGGAATTGGAATCCAGGAACCGGCCCATCTCCCTCGTGTAGCCGGCGGCGATGCACACGAACCTGCCCTTGCGGTCCTCCAGCAGTTTCAGCAGCTCGGTCACGCTCTCGTTGCCGAACTCGTCGTTGTCGCCTTGGATCAATGAATATGCCTCGTCGATGAACAGGATCCCTCCCATCGCCCTGTCGATCGTCTCCCGTGTCTTCGGAGCGGTCTGGCCTTGGTACGGAGCCACCATGTCCGCCCTCGACACCTCGATCACATCCGGTCTCGCGATCACTCCGAGAGAGTACAGGATCCTTCCCATCAGCCTTGCGACAGTGGTCTTGCCGGTTCCCGGATTGCCGAGGAACAGATAGTGGTCAGGAACGATAGCGGTGAAGTCCCTGCCGGAAAGCTCGCTGTCCATCTTCTTCTGCCTCATCTCGTTGAGCATTGAACGGATCTCGTTCTTGACGCTTTCCAATCCGATCAGTGAATCCAGTTCCGCGAGGCACTCCTCCTCGGAAGCCACTTTCGGCTCTTCGAACGGAATGTCCTCCGGAAGGATGGTGAAGAAGGTTTCCTTGCCGACCAGGCTGTCAGGAAGCGCGTTGACCCTTGTTCCGATGTTCCCCAGCACGCTGTCGAGCATATTCCTTGCCTCACGGGCATTGCCGAAATCCTTCCCCGACTTTTCCGCCGAGAGCTTCCGGAACGCCTTGAGGGCTTTGTCCAGAGTGCCACCTGCAAAGGAGTAGCCCTGCCCTTCGGCCATTCTGCGGAAGATCTCCGTCAGTTCCTCCGGCGTGTAGTCGTCGATGTTTATCCTGTGCGTGAACCGGCTGGCGAACCCTTCGTTGGCCTTCATCAGGTTCCGCATCTTGTCCTTGTAGCCGGCGCAGACCACCACGAACTTGCCCCGGTCGTTCTCCATCCGGACCATAAGCCGTTCCAGAGCCTTGATCCCCTCGGAATCAGAGCAGTGGCCCGTGTCGTCGAACGGTGCGAGCGCATAGGCCTCGTCTATGAAAAGGACTCCACCCATCGCCTCGTTCACAGCCTTGTCCATGTTCTTGTCCGACTCGTTGGCGTAGGTGCTGACGATGTCCTTGCGGCTCTTCTCGATGACCCGGTCTGTCGAGCATATTCCCATGGCCTTGAACAACTTGCCGAGCACTCTGGCCACGGATGTCTTGCCCGTGCCTGGGTTTCCGGTCAGGATGATGTTCACGGGACGGATCGATGCCTTGCCTCCGAACTCCATTCTGCGTTGCTGGAAGCGCATCTCCTCCGCAAGGTCTCTCAGGGCTTTCTTGACGGACTCCATTCCGACGAAAGAGTCCAGCTCCTTCATCACGCTTTCCACCGAGATCTCCTTCGTGCCGTCCGGCCCGGCGATGTCCTCCCAGGTCAGTACTTTACCTGAGCGGGCATATTCATCATCACTCATTCCCGACGTTCTGGTGCAGAGCCGCTCGAAGCTGCGGTCGAAGGCGTTGCGCACCTCGCGGGCGTTGCCGAATGTGTCGGTGCGGCTAAGGTACATCCGCTCGAAATATTTTCCGACCTTGCCGGCCGCCTCGTCTGAAAGGGACAACCCCTTCTTTTTCACCATATTCAGGAATATCTCGGTGAGCTCCTTGCCGTTGTAGTCCTTGAACTCGATCTTCTTCTTGAATCTGGAGTCAAGCCCGGAGTTGGAGCGCAGGAACATCGTCATCTCCTTGGTGTAGCCGGCGATTATGCAGACGAAGTCTCCGGCCCTGTTCTCAAGGTACGGCAGCAGGGTGTCTATGGCCTCCTGGCCGACCTTGTCGTCGTCCCCTTGCTTGAGGGCGTAGGCCTCATCGATGAACAGGATTCCGCCCATAGCCTTGTTGATGACCTGTTCGGTCTTGAGGGCTGTGTCTCCAACGTACTGCGAGACAAGATCTTTGCGCATAACCTCGACCAGATGGCCGCTCGGGAGCACCTGTAGGCTGCCCAGGATGTCGGCGAACAGCCTTGCGATCGTGGTCTTTCCCGTGCCCGGATTGCCGGTGAAAACGAAATGGCTCTTCAACTGCACAGGCCTGCCGGGATTGTCCCTTTTCTGCCTCTTGATGTTGTCGATGATGGAGCGGATCTCCTGCTTGACTTCTGTCAGGCCGGTGAAAGCGTTGATCTTGTCCATAATCTGCTCCTCGGTGAGCTCCTCGAACGGTTCCCTCTGGATGTCGGCGGCCTCGATCTCGCTTCCCCCACGACTGAACATATTGAAAGCGCTTTCCTCGGCGATCTTTCCGGCCAGGATTCCGTTCTCTTTTGTACACCCATCCCTGAACATCTTCTTGAAGACCAGACCGAGTTTCCTCTCTGCATCGGAACTGATCGGTGTGCGGAACTTCTCCTTGACCAGAGACACGCACAGAGTCTTGAGGTCACTGTCCTTGAACGGAGAGATGCTGAAACGGAACTCGAAGAGTGACAATGCGTTGCTGTTCGCTCTGATGAACGTTCCAAAACCGTCCTCGAGACCGCACAGGATGACTACCGGCATATTCACGTCAATTTTCATCCTTGCGAAGAGCTTGTCCAGTTGTGTGGATCCGCCTTGGATGCTCACAAGATTCTGGCAGTTGGTGACCACAAGCACTCCGGTCTTGATTTTGGCAAGATTCTCGTCCAGCTTTGAATTGAACTCGTTCCAGTCGGCGGCATCCACGGTCTTCGGCCGTAGGTTATCCGTGATCTTGTTGTGGTAGAGGATTCCGGCCAGTTTCCCGGCAAGGTAGGTCTTGCCGGTGCCGGTTTCTCCGGTGATGATGCAGTCAAGTCCCGGACGGGTGTCGCTTCCTGTCCGCTTGCGGAACTCGGCCGTCTGCTCGCAGCGCTTGGTGAAACTTGCCAGTGGCTCCTTGACACACTCCTTGGCGATCATCCCGTCCGGCATTCCAGCGGTCGCCGAACTTGCCGAAGCGCCGCCCGTTCTGGTCGTTCCGGCTGCTTCGACAGGCTCAGCAACCGCAGCGAGCCTCTCCCCGCACCATTTGCAGTACGAAGCCTCATTTCTGTTCGTCTTCCCGCACTTCTGACACGTTTTCATTGACCTTTTCTGTTATTTTGTTGATGGTGTTTCCGATTTTCGGATGTTTTTCCGTAATGTTCTCAGTGTCGCCGATCCGAGGAATGAACGCGATAGGGAAGAGCAGCAGGAAAGCGGTTATCGCCCCCAGCACCAAATGCTTCAGCTTGTGCAGCAGGCTTTTCAGGTACTTGGACCGGTAGAACTTCTCGTTGGCGAACAACGATGAGACGAAGTTGTCCTCGCCAAGATCAAAAGCATAATGCAGTGGCTCCAGAATAGTCTGGTCCTCGCTCGGATTACACATCTTCCTCAGTTCGGAGGCACCCTCGTCACGGGAGAACATCTGCTTGGCGAACCACGCTATCGCCGCCACCACAGCCACGATTGTCACATAGATGATGTACCTGCCGAGGAACCATTTGCAGAGGAAATACACCGCGACAGTAAGGATGATGAATCTGAATATGTAGGTGAACAGATTCCTGTCGTAATTTCTGTTGTAGAAGAATATGTTCAGCAGCAGCGGGAACACGATTCCTCCTCCCCAGACCCAATAGACTGATTTACCGACATTGTCCAAGACAGGATAGTCTAAGGCACCGATGACGAGCATAAGCAGCATCGCAAGGCACGGTATGAGCCAAAGGATCACGGCCGCGATCTTCTCCAACAGTCCCAGAAGCAGGACTGGCGGCCGGAACTGATGCCATCCGACCGCTGTCGTGGCCTCGTTGTAGCGCTTGAAATTCTCATCATCCTTGTCGTATTTTCCTATGAGTTTCAGGTACTTGACCGTGAATCTCTCGTAGGTCAGCCGCTTGCTCAGATCCCTCTTGGGATTCTCCTGCAGCTTGACGGCAAGCCAGGCATCCAGGGCGTAGAAGTCAAGAGCCTCACAGATCTCGTCTTTCTTGATCTTCTTCAGATCGTCAAGATAGTAAACGGTCTCTCCTGAGGCCGGAAAATAGAAAAACGCACCGTCGGCAAGTCCTTCGGCCGCCTTCATCATAGCGATGTCTTCATTGTAAGGGCCTGATTTTCCGATGTTGTCCGGGCTGTCGTAGTCCGTGCAGTAGGCAACCCATTTGTCCTGTGCCGCGAACCTGTCTCCCTTGCTGAGGAAGAACTTGTGCAGGTAGGAGTCCTTGTAGTCGCCTTGGAACGACTTGAGCAGCAGATCAGCCAGCGAGGCCGGGCACATCCCCGAATATGGATTGATGTCTGAGTACCAATCCTTGTACATCTTGTCCCTTTCGCTGTCGAAGACGCTGCGGTAGGCGCAGAATGCGACATTTATGAGCAGTCCGATCGACTCCCCGTCCATCGCGTAGTTAGGGTCTTTCGGGTCTGTGATCAGGCTGATGTCCGCCGCCGGGTTGATGGTCTGGATGACCAGTCTGTACAGCATCTCGTAGTCCTTGATGCCTTTGCGTACCTGGATCAATCTGTCGGCGTCCTTCTCGGAGAATACCCTGACCATCTCGGCGAACCCGAGGGAGCAGAGGAACTGCTTGTCCTCATCCGCCACGACCCTGTAGTCGGAGCAGAATTTCACCACATCCGTGATGTTGTAGCAGTCCACATCGGTGAACTTGTCCTCCTTGCCTGTCTTCTTGCCTTGCAGGGTCCGGAAATATTTCCGGTCATACACTCCCCAGACAATCACGCTCCTGGCGTAGCCGAAGCTGTCTTTCAAGGCATTGCAGGTTCGTGAATATAAACCGTCAGCCTCCTTTTTCCCTTGCCGCGCCTCGCAATAAAGGTAGATCGGGTTACTTCTGTCTCCCAGGGTCGAAGCGAAGCCGCTGTCCCCGTTGAGAAGTTTGTTGACATTCACGCAGACCTTCCCGTCACGGGAATAGAACGGCAGTTGCGGGTCCAGAGCGAGCGCGGCGGCGTAGAGTCCGGCCACCTGGTTCTTCGGATAGACCCTTTCCACGATGTTGTTCAACTTCACTTCCATCTCAGGCATGACCCTGCTGATCCAGGAACTGATCTTTCCTTTGTAGAGGTAGGCGGTACCAAGGGTCTGGTCCTCCATCATGAACTGAGCCAGCTCCTTGGTCGTGTGAGCGATCTTGTTCTTTCCCGAATCGAAGACAACCCTCAGGATCTCAACGTCTTCCACCACAGGTATCTTCTCTCCCTCAAGAGTTCTTCTGATCTCGTCGTAGCTCCATCTGTTCTCCGGCTTACCGACCAGAAGCCCTCTGGTGATGGTCCTCAGGGGCTCTGGCATGTTGTCCGGCACTGGCAGCTTGCCCTGGATCTTGAGTTTCACCAGTTCGGGTTCCTTCTTGCGGAACTCGCTGTCGCCCATCCACATAGAGAGTACGGACATTCCGAGGGCGTAGTAGTCCGACGCGGCCGTCATTATCGCATAGGTGACATCTCCAATTCTGGTCGTGTTGGCGTAGAGTTCAGGTGCCGCATAAATCACGGTTCTGGATTGCGGAGTGTTGACACTTCCGTCTTCTCCGAGAATGTCGGCGATGCCGAAATCCGAAAGCACGACCAAGCCAGATGCCTTGTCAGTGTAGAGTATGTTTTCTGGTTTGACATCCTTGTGCAGCAGTCCGACCTTGTGCAGCTCGCTGAGGTTTCTGGCGATCATAGCGGTGATCTGGAGGATCTCCGCGGCGTTCTTCCTGAGGTCGTATGTCGCCACCGAGCCATCCTTGCACAGCGGCATCAGTACATAACCTCTGTCCTCGCCACCGACATTGACCGCCCCTGTCTCAAGAATATCCACGATCGCGGCCTTCCCTTTCAGCCGCTCCAGTCTTTTAAGAATATCCTTGCGTACGCCATTGCCACGGCGGTACAGTTTCAAGGCGAAGTCCCCTTTCGGAGAGCTTACCACGTACACCTCGGCCTCGCCTCCGTTGCCGATCAGTCTGTCAACGCTGTAGCGAACGCCTCCGAGTGTGACCTCTTCTTTAGTCTGGATATTCGCTGCCTTGTCTGCTGTTCCGTCAGGGGTTGCCGTACCTGTTGTCCCGCAAGTGAAAGTGGCCTTCTGTGTGCCCTGTCTTGGGCTGTCCGAAGCCGATTCAGTCCTTTGTGTGCTGGTTTCCGTGAGGCCGGCGACCGCAGTGCCGCTATCCGCTATTGTGCTTACCATAATATCTTCGCTGTAATCTGTTCTGACCTATGCTATTATATGAAATCCAGTATCTTCTCTTCCTTATATTCGCAGACCCATTTCCCGCCGTGCCACGGTTCGCAGCACTCGCTCGGGCAATTGTGCCAGCATCCGCAGAAGTTGCAGACCCAGGCTTCTCTGGTCTTTGTCTGGATGATCTTCTCCACAGGCAACTTTCTGGCCGAGAAATAGTTCCGTTGCTCCTGCGGAGTGGATCCCGCTGGTGGAAGCATCTCATTCAGAGCCTTGTCCAACTCCGCCTTGATCTTTGAATATTCAGCCCGCAGCTCCGCCTTGCTCTTCGGTCTTTGTGCCTGTTGTTGTTTTCCGTCCAGTCGCTGGGTTTGCTTTCCGTCTGGTCCCTGAGCTTGTCGAAGGGCCGGTGCCTCGACTGGCTCAGCAACCTCCCCGGTCTGCCGAAGCGTAGTCTTCCCCAGCAACTCCTTGAGCCTGAGGATATCCTCCGGCAACTCAATCTCCTTTTTGACCTCCTCTTCCGGAGCGTCCTCCATCTCGATCCTCGCCAGCAACTCCGCCGCCTGGACCGCCAGTTCCGCCGCCTTGACAAACTGCGGATCCTTCAACGCCCTCTCCAGTTCCTTCTTCGCCGCAAGTGTCAACGGCTCATTGCATTTCCTGCAGAAACCGCCGGCGTTCCTGGTCCCGCATTTCGGACAGACAATTCCGCCCCTGCTCATTCCGCATTCCGGACATTCATCCTCTCCGCGAGGAATATCCGCTCCGCAGAACGTGCACCAATCCACAAGCGAATGTCCGCAGGCCGGACACCATTCCCAACTTTTCTTCACAGGTTGTCCGCAGTAGGGGCAACCTATGTCATCGGAGGATGCGCGGATCTCCTTCACCTGATTCAGAATGCTTTCCTTGTACAGTTCCTTTTGCCTGAATTGGGATTCCATTTCTTATATTCAGCTTCTAATACTTTATCTTACTTTTGATGGTGATTGCCGCCATCTTAATTTATCAGTCTTTCGGGAGTTCGATGTCAAACTCCGAGACCACCGGATAATGGTCGGAAATATATTTCACACCGAATTTCTGCTCATCAATGACATTGAACGTCCGCGCCTCGGCGTTGCGGTAGAAGATGTGGTCAAGCCGTTGGGGTTTGGCTCCCTTGCGCCCGAAATCATTGAACGAAGGCGTGTTGTCGGCCTTTTTCACTGTCTTGGCGGATTCCTTAAGGTATGTGGCCAAAGCTTTCAGGGCTTTGTCTTCACCGGAAGTGTTGAGGTCGCCTGTCATAAACACGACCGCATTGTCCCCGGCGATCTCCTTGATCTTTTCCACCATCAGGGCCGCGCTTTCCTGCCGCGCCTTCGCTCCCGTATTGTCAAAATGAGTGTTGAAAAGGAATATTATCTGTCCGGACTTCCTGAACCGAAGCTTGACCCAATTGGCCGTCCTTATATATTCAGCGTCCCATCCTTTTTTTTCGGGAGTCTGGTCCTCGTTGAGCCAGAATGTGCCGTAGTCCAGCAGCTCGAACCTGTCGGCAAGGAAGAAGATCGGGTTGAAGCCGAACTCGGAATCCTGGTTGACGGTTCCGGGTTTTCCGTTGCCGTCGATCATAATGTACTTTTTCAACTCGTTCATCAAGAAGGACTTCTGCCCTGGCGTCACCTCTTGGAGACCGATAATGTCGGGAAGATATTTCCTGATCGCCTTGACGCATCCGGCCTTCCTGCTTTCCCAATTGTACTTTCCGGTGTCCGACGGGAACTGGATCCGGATGTTGAACGACATCACGCTGGTTTTCTCACTCTTGGCCTCCGCCTTGATTCCGGACAGTGCCAAAACAGTGATGACAGCGGTCACTAACAATAATATTCTTCTCATAAACCAAAAACTTCTTTTAAGAAAACAAGTCGCCACATATTTCTAAGGTGCAAACCTTTGGGCAGAACTTATTACTTGGTGATTCTCGCCACCCAGCCACCGCCAGGGGCAAGATGAATATTCACTATCCCGTCCGCTGGGATCTTCGCGGAAGTTTTCTTATAGTCTCTGGCCGCCCTGTCGGCGTTGATTCCGTCTTGGAAGACGGTCATATTCCCGCCTCCGATGAAGCTTAGGTCAAGGGTAAGGTCGCGCGCGTCCCAATTCGTCAGCGCTCCGACGTACCAAGTGTCTCCGCTGCGGCGGGCCACGGCGACATATTCACCGATCTCTCCGCAAATCGGAACTGTCTCGTCCCAGACGGTAGGAAAGCCCGCGATGAACTCCGTGCACTCCGGTTCGGACATATAGTTGGACGGAGAGTCGCAGAGCATCGTGAGAGGTGCCTCGAAGATGGCATATTCAGCGAGCTGACGGCAGCGGGTTCCCTGGCTCATCGCCTCGGATCCGATAGGGTGGTAGTTCTTCTTTATGGCGTTGCGCATCGCTCCCTGGGTGTAATCCATCGGTCCGGCCACCATCCTGACAAACGGAATCGTCACATCGTAGGTGACCTCGTCGTAGCCTTCCGGACTCCATTTCAACTGCTCCAGTCCGGCAACGCCCTCGAAATTAAGCACATTCGGGTAGGTTCTCTGGATGCCGGCCGGCTTGTAAACCCCGTGAAAATCGATCAGCAGATGGTTCTCGGCGGCGATCTTCGCCATCTTTTCGCAGAACTTCACGGCCTGTTGGTCGTCCCTGTTGATGAAGTCGATCTTGAAACCCTTGAAGCCCATCTGAGCATAGTGGCTCATCGCCTTCTCAGGATTCTTCACGATGCTGTTGTAGCTGGCCCAGAGGATGATGCCGACGTTCTTGCCGCCTGCGTAGGAGACGAGTTCCTCAAGATTGATGTCCGGGTTGATCAAGAACAGGTTCGCCTTCGCTCTCTGCGCCCAACCCTCGTCCATAATGATGTACTCGATGCCGTGCGCGGCAGCGAAGTCGATGTAGTACTTGTAGGTCTCCGTGTTGATTCCCGCGCGGAAATCCACTCCGTAAAGATTCCAGTCGTTCCACCAGTCCCAGGCCACCTTGCCAGGCTTCACCCAACTCCAGTCCGTGTTCCCGTCCGCCGGAGTGGCAAGCTGCCAGACCAGATCCATCTCCATCAGCGATTTTGCGTCGGAAGTGATCCCGATGATCTTCCACGGGAACTTCTGCCCGGCCTCGACCTTGGCGATGTAGTCGGCGTAATCCATATCCTGATAGACGTACACCCCGTTAGGTCTCAGCCCGATCGGGTAAGGCGCGCGGACGCTCTTCAGGCTTTTGCCGCCCTGCCCGTTGAGGAACATTCCAGGATATCCGAACAAATCCGACTCGGTGATGACGATCTTCACCCCGTCAGCCGCGTCCACCGTCATCGGAAGGAACGCCAGCTTCGCGGGATCCATCTCGGACAAATTAATATGCTCGTAGGTGTTCTCAAACGAGTTGACGAACTGCTGCTTGAATGTCTTTCCGTCATCGCTCTTGACATAAGGCACCCACGCTGTCCAGTCCTCGGCGAAATTGAACTCGGTAAGCTCGTCATTCACAGTGAATTCACCGGACTTGGCCGTCGAGATGAACCTGTAGGCCACCCCGTTGTCGAACGCCCTGAACTCCACGTTGTACCCCTTGAATTCCAGCGTCAGGAAATTGTAAACATCGTCCACGGTCGCCTTCTTGTAGTTCATCGCCGGAATGCCCTTCACATTGTGGCTCCCTTTCCTGCTCCTGCGAACCTTGTCCGCTCCGCCGAAGACCGTCCCGTCCTCAAAAGTCATCGAGATCTCAGAAGGTGTCAGGAGCGCAACCCCATCGCGGCTTATTGAATATCGCAGCCCGCCCCCCGCAGAGATCTCCGCCACAATCCTCCCGTCCGGAGAGGAAAGCGACCAATTATTCCGCGCCCCGAAGGCCACCAAAGGCAAGCAGATGAGCATCGCCGCCGTCAAAAGAATCTGTTTCAGTGTCATATTACCCATAGAATGAAGCTGATTTCAATAAAATTCAAAAATAATCATTTTGCCGAATTTTACCAAAACGGGAACTCGCTGCCCAAAAGAGGAAATTCGTGCGCAATATCAGCTCTTTCACGCACGAGGAAGTCAATTTGATGATTTCGTGCGTCAGGCAGTGGGTTTTGCGCACGAAAAATTCGTACCTTTGGATTTTTATTGGTAAAAGAAAAGATATTCTAGATAGGCAAGTAATTTTTAGGGGGCAAAGAAAGACGATAAGATGAGAGGAATCTTCAGGGGCATATTCATAAGTCTGGCGCTGCTTGCGGGGTGCGGACTCCGTGGGTGGGGCGCCACGCCGGAGTTTGTCGATTCGCTGCGGATGGAACTGGGGCGTAGGAATATTCCGGAGCGGATCCTTTTCCTGCCTTTGGCGCTTGCGGACCAGCGGGCGGACGACGGGAAGGAAGGAATATGGTCGCTCACGGTGCTGGATGCTATACGGGGAATGGGGCACTTGTCTTCCACGGCTCCAAGTCAGGGCTCCCTTTTGACGGCTTCCGGTCAATCTTGTACGATTTCCGATTCCACGGACATTCGGTTTGACGAACGGATTTCCTCCGAGATAGCCCTTAACCGCCTGCAGGAACTCTTCAATGAATATGGCGACTGGAATATGTCGATAGTGGCTTATGCCACAAGTCCGACGGCGCTGGCCGCGATGGATTCCACGGCGTTTGCCAACGCTCCGATTCTTAGGAGTTTACGAAATGCAGAGGAGGAATATTCAGAAAATATTCCGGCCGCGTTTGAGCGGATAGGGTCGCTGGCGGCCAAGAGGAAGGCGGAGAGGCTGGCGTTCCTGCAGGAGCAGGCGGCGCTTAGGAAGGCCCGGCTGGACTCGCTGCGGAAGAGGCAGGCGGCGAACACCGACAGGATTACCTACACTATCCGTCGGGGCGACACGCTGGGTGGAATCGCTGCAAGATACCGTGTCAAGGTCTCCGACCTGAAGAGATGGAACAACCTCAGGAGCGATATGATCCGTGAGGGACGTAAACTGGTGATTTACAGATAGTCATTATGAAGCAATATAAAGTACTTTTGTTTTTTCTTTCCGTTTTCCTGATCCTTTCCGCGATCTGGTTCGTATATCCGTCGAAAGGCGTTCAGGTTGGAGATTTGAAGTTGAGGTTCCCGTCCTACCAGGGCTATCTTGCCGACCTTCAGGACAGCACGGTGGACGTGAATGTGGATTCCGTGCTTCTGGCCGTGCAGAAAAGCTACGAGATGGTCGAAGGCTCGACAGATACCCTTCGCTACTACTATGACTACATCACCTCGAATCCCAACCGGATATGTCTGCCGGAGGATGACTACACGTTCTTCGACTCGCTGTTCGTGGAGATGGCCGCGGCGGCAGATTCCGGCCGCACCGTCAGGATTCTGCACTATGGTGATTCCCAATTGGAAATGGACAGGATCTCGGCTGTGCTGAGACAGGATCTTCAGGAACGCTTCGGGGGATCCGGGCCGGGAATGGTGCCGATGATCCAACGGATTCCGACCGTGTCGCTCTCGCAGAACGCTTCCGGAAGCCTGACCCGCTACGCCATGGTGGGGGACTCGCTGACAAGGAAGGCCTCGCACAAGCGCTACGGGCCTCTGACACAGTTCACTGACGTTTCCGGCAACGGAACGTTTACTTTCACAAGAACCAAGAACAGATATTCCCAAGAGTTGGTCAAGTCGATCTCAAAGGTTTCCGTGCTTCTGGGGCAGAATTCCGCAGGCTTTGAGATGGCCCTGAAATGCGACACGTTGCCGGTAAGGAAAACCGTCATAGATTCGGCCAAGGCTGAAGTCTCGATGGTCACTTGGGAATTGCCTTGCGATGTGGAGAAAGGCACGATCAGCTTTTCCGGCAATGCTGAGATCTATGGAATAATGCTGGACGGAAAAGGAGGCGTGACCGTTGACAACGTAGCCTTGCGTGGATGCGCCGGATTCATATTCTCGTCCATCAACCGTCAGGTGATGAAAGAGAGTTTCGCGAAGACGGACACTCGGCTGATAATCTTACAGTTCGGCGGAAACGCGATGCCTGGAATAGCCTCGAAGAAGGCCATTTCCTCTTACGTGAGGAAGATCGTGATGCAGTTCGACTACTTCAAGGAGGTCGCTCCGCAGGCCCAGCTGATGTTCATCGGCCCGGCGGACATGTGCAAGAGCGAGGACGGGAATCTGATAACCTGGCCGCTTTTGCCGCAACTTAATGATTCCTTGAAGGTTAACTGTCTGAAGAACGGCGTGGCCTACTGGGACACATTCAACGTGATGGGAGGCCCGGGCTCGATGAGGAAATGGGTGAGCCACAATCCCGCTCTGGCCGGCCCCGATCATATTCATTTCACACACAAAGGAGCGCTTGAGATCGGAAACGCGCTCGCCAAGTCCTTCATTCTTTACCACGACTTCTACAAGCTCCGCCAGGAACTTTCAGACGAGGCTGTGGGAATATATCTGCGCGACCTGCGGGACAGTCTCAATCCTCGTCCCGCCGTGCCTGACACCTTGACAAAGATAGAGTTATGAGACGTTTCCTGACATATTCATTGCTCTTTTTGCTGCTTCCGGCGACCCTTTGGGGGCAGTCGCTGCGGAAGGCGGTTCCTGAATATGATTTCGCGCGTTTCGAGAAGAACCGGATTGGGTTTCAGGGGGATAGTTCGGCCTTTGAGAGGCTTTTCAAGAAGATGGATTCCGTGCTTTTTCTGGGTAAAGGCAACCTTAGGATTATGCACATCGGGGGGTCTCACGTGCAGGCCGGGACTTTGACGCGGCAGTTACGGAACGACCTTCTGTCTTTGAGAACGGCTTTGGACGGGGGCAGGGGACTGGTTTTCCCGTTCTCCGCCGCCCACACGAACAATCCAAGCAGTTTCACGACAAGTTACGAAGGGTCCTGGAAGGTGACGAAGAATGTACAGCGGGAGCCGGATCATAGGCTTGGACTTACTGGAATAGCCTTGAGCGCGTCGGATGACAAGGCTTCGGTGATGGTCACCACTGTGGCCAGGGATCCGAAACCGCAGGATCCTACATTCAGGTTCAACGAAGTGAAAGTCCTTGGATATTCATCAGCAGGAGAGAGAGTTCCGGTGGTGGTTTTGGCTAAGGGTGACACGCTGCAAGGGTGCCGGGCGGATTCCTGCTGGTCTTTCGGCCTTCCCGCATTTGCGGACTCCGTCAAGATCGCGACCAAGGGACAAGGCGAGTTCACCTTGACGGGAATATTCCTGGACAACCCTTTCCCGGGCATTTCCGTGACGGGAATCGGCGTGAACGGAGCTTCGCTCGGGTCATATTCAAAGTGCCCGGATCTGATGAATGATTTGAGGCTGGTGAATCCGGATCTGGTGATTTTAGCCGTCGGGATCAATGATGCGACCGCCGCGAATTTTTCTGTGGATGATTTTGTCGCGCGCTATAAGGTGCTTGTGTCGCAGATTCGTTCGGTGAATCCCGACTGCGCTCTGCTGTTCGTCTCCAACAACGACAGTTTCAGGAGGATACGCCGTAAAGGCTATGTCGTGAATTCTAACGGCAAGTTGGCTGAGCAAAGCTTTTTGAGGCTCGGAAAGGATTGTGACGCAGGCGTTTGGGATCTGTTTGACATTATGGGGGGACTCGGTTCGATGAGGAAATGGGAAGAGGCCGGCCTCGCCAAGAGGGACAAGATTCATTTTACGGAAAAGGGCTATGAACTGGTGGGAGACCTGCTGTTCAACGCGTTGATGGATAAGTATGTGGAACATTTAAAGAAAGGTAAGTGATGGGATTTTGGGACGTTGCCGTTGACTTTTTCAAGAACCTGTTCTCTTTTGATCAGGCTCATCCGTTGTTGTTCACCCAGTTCTATTTCTGGGCGTTCTTCGCCATCGTGCTGGCCTTTCTGTGCGTTTTCAAGAACAAGGTCGTGCTTCGGAATGCCTTCCTGTTCTTTGTCAGCCTATTTTTCTACTACAAGACGAGCGGACTGTTCTTGATTCTGTTTGGGTTCGTGATTGTCTATAACTATCTGGCAGGTTTCGCTCTGTCCGGTGTGAAAGGAAACTTTGGCCGGAAAGCCATTGTGGTGCTGAGCGTTGTCGTGGATCTGTCGCTGCTCTGCTACTACAAGTACGCCTACTTCCTGACCGATGTCGTGAACAATCTTTTCGGAACGGAATTCATTGTGAGAGACTGGTTTGCGGTTGTGGGTAACCAACTGACAGGCTCTCAGGCGTTCAGCGTTGACTCGATCTTCCTTCCGGTCGGAATCTCGTTCTTCATCTTCCAGGCGATCAGCTATGTGGTTGATGTTTCACGCAGGACAATCGGCCCGATCAAGAACTTCTGGGATTTCGGCTTCTACTTGAGTTTCTTTCCTCAGCTTGTGGCCGGCCCGATCGTGCGCGCCAAAGAGTTTTTCCCTCAGCTTCACAAACCGTTCTTCCTTGGCCGCAGACAGTTCGGTATCGCGATTTTCTGGATTCTGAACGGACTTGCCAAGAAGTTGATCCTCAGTGACTATCTGGCTGTGAATTTCTGCGACAGGGTTTTCGAGAACCCTTTGCTTTACACCGGTTTCGAGAACCTTACGGCTCTCTTCGGCTACTCGCTTCAGGTCTATGCCGACTTCTCCGGGTACACTGACATCGCCACCGGTGTCGCTATGCTGATGGGTTTCTATCTGCCGAAGAACTTCAATTCTCCGTACAAGGCCCGCAACGCCGGAGAGTTCTGGAAGCGGTGGCATATTTCCCTTTCCAAATGGCTTCAGGACTATCTTTACATCCCGCTTGGAGGCAACCGCAATGGCACATTCGGCTCGTATGCGATCATCCTCGGAATCGCTTTCCTGGCCTCGGCTTTGGCCAAGAACTGGTGGGTTTTCGGAGTGGTTCTGGTCATTGCGGCAGTGCTGGCACTTCTGATCACTTTCTGCCAGAAATACCGCAAGGAACTCATCTCGGACATCAACAGGATGGACACGATGCTCCTTGGCGGCCTGTGGCACGGAGCCAGCTGGAACTTTATGATTTGGGGCGGTCTGAACGGCCTAGGAATGCTGATCTACAGGTTCTGGAAGAGCTGTAATGTCTACGTCAGGACGCTCGTCATAGGACTCGTCTGCCTGGCCTTTTATATTCTTAAGACCACCGTACCCGCACCGGTGTTCAACCTGTTCTACGTCTGGACGCTCATCATATTCATAGGCGCCGCCGTGCGGATGCTCTACCATCTGTGCCGCTTCAAGGCCGCTTTCTCGTGGCTGGAGACAGGTTGGGCGGTCGCTATGACGTTCATATTCATTACTTTTACCCGCCTTTTCTTCCGAAGCGGCTCCAACCTGAATCCTGCCGAGGCGAATGAGAAAGCGTGGAGTACGGCAAAGAATATGGTCGAGCGCATCGGCGGCGACTGGGATTTGTCCCTTATCCCGCAGATGGTTCAGCAGCACCTCGGAGTGATTCTCGTCTTCGTCATCGGAATGATCATCCATTGGCTCCCCGAGAACTTCAAGCGCCGCTACCGCATCTGGTTCGCCTCGATGCCCCTCCCGCTGATGGCCCTCGTCTGCGTCCTCGCCGTCTTCATCATCTGCCAGTTCATCACCGCCGACCTACAGTCGTTCATCTACTTCCAGTTCTGATGATGAGGATTGCGTGTGGCACTTAACCAGTTGAAAATGAGGAATAAGACCGATCATCTGGTGCCGTTTTGGAGTACCACGTAATCCATTTTTTCCCTTGATAATCAGCATTTTGGATGCCACGAACATTTGTAGACCAGACCATCTCTAAAAGGACTGCGATTATTGCCGCTAAAACTCCGTCCCGTCGGAGCCGTAAACCTTTCCCGATTACAAAATGCGTTCACGTTAATGTGCCACAGAAGTGGGTGAGGACACGCTTTGGCTGAAAAAGTCAAGGTTTAGAGTGATAGTTTTTCAGCCGATGTGCTGCTGGAGTGGACTTCAGTGGCACATCGGCTGAAGGTGTTTTGTAAGAAAGAGGGTGCCCGCCGTGATTGTCGGTTGAAATCCAATCATAAAAAGAGGTTGTGTACAATTCTGAAAAAGAACACACTGCGGGCCTATATTGTAGGCTGGAGCCTGCACAACTCACTCGATACGTCAAATTGCATAGAGGTACTCAAAAAAGCCTTTTCAAGGCATGGAGTACCGGAAATAATCAATTCCGATCAGGGCTGCCAGTTTACGGGCAAGGAATGGGCTGACCCCTGCTCTCGGCACTCTGAAATGAAGGTCAGCATGGACGGCCGCGGCCGTGCTAAAGACAATATCTGGATAGAAAGATTTTAGAAAACGATAAAATACGAGTATATTTACATCCAGCCGGAGGAAAACGGCGCGGATCTGTTCTTTGGAATCAAGAGATTTATTGACAACTACAACTACCACCGTCGTCACCAAGGAATCAACCGTACAGTACCAAGCAAGCTTTACATTCGTCAGGCAGCTTGGTCTTAACTAAGAACAACAATGTACCTGTTTAAATAACGATAGTATTGTAATCGACATTCTATGTTCCATAATTATGAGAAGTGTTATACTTAATATAGTCTACTATGTTTTAATCCCGATAGTGTTGATATGGAGTATAGTTTATTATTGTTGGGACGGGTATAATTCATATAGAATCAAGCACTATGGCCAAGATGCCGTGGCTGTCGTGACACGAAAATGGTCTGGAACCTTGGATTATGATATTGAGTTTGAAGGGAAGTATTATCGTAACTCAATTCGTGTTAAAAAGAAGGTTTTTAGAGATGTCGTTGTCGGGGAACGTTTTTATGCGCGAATATTGGCGGATAGGATGAGGTACCATAAAAATTATGGTATAACACCAAGTTATATTAGGATAATTTTAACCCCATTGCCATCTTGCTTTCAAGATGTGGAGAAAGAACGATTAAGGATAGATTCAATATATAATGCGGATAGAAGACATAAGAATAAGTTCCTTTATCCAGATTATAATTATCCGGTTTATAATAGATCAGGAAACCCATAGAAAAGAATAGGTATGATTGTGATTATGAATTATGTATCAGAAAAATTAGTGTGATATCTTTATTGCTGTTCTTTATGTGTATGAAAATAAGTATAGACAAATTAGATGGCCTTTTATTTTTATTTTTTAATGACACTGTTTATGAAGAAGATTTTATTTGCAACGGTTATATTACTGACCTCTTGTGGGGCATTCGATCGTGATTACAAATTTTATTTTTATAACCACTCTTCTCGTGATATTAGTATAATAATAGATCTGAATGCAAAGGATGAGATAATATCTTATGGAAGTTGGGCTGAGACAATCGGTGCATCGACGTATAGATCTGTTAATGCTTATAAATCGTGGGATAAAGTGGTGAAAGACTCTATGCATATTTATGTGATAGATGCGGAACAAATATTACTACCTAATGATTATTTGTCGGAAGATCTAATTGAAAAAATCGAACCAGAGATGATATTGACCCGAATGACAGTCACGCATCGGGATTTTGATAATAAGAGAGTTGACTATTGGCCGTAGTAGCCCATTCTCGGGCAAAGATTATTATAGATAGATAGATAGAGAGAAGGATGTCGAATATGGAAATAAGTAAAACGCGTGAATTATGAATGTCCTGAATCGAAACACTTTTAGGGGGAAGGCGTTGAGGGCTTTTTCGTTGACCGAGTTGCTGGTAGTCCTTGTGATCATTGGGATTCTGGTGCTGGTAGCAATGCCGAACTTGATGCCGTTGATCTCAAGGGCGAAGGCGACGGAGGCCCAGCAGCAGCTTACATTCCTACATTCGTTGGAGAAGAGCTATTTCTACACCTATTCTTGAATATTTTGATTATTTCGTTAACCTTTATAAATTTAAGGTGAATATTAGTAGGCCTCTAAAAGTCCGTAACTTGTAACTATTGACAGATGAACAGATTCGTAATTATATTCCTCTTGATGTCATTTTTATTAGTCTCCTGCGACAACAGGCAGGCCAAGGCCTTGCTTCAGGATGTGGAATCTTACATTCAAGAAAGGCCGGACAGTGCTCTCCAAGTTCTGGAGATGGTGGACTCATCGAATTTGAATACCAAGTCACTTCGCGCCCGCTATTCCCTGCTGTTTGCGATGGCGTTGGACAAGAACTACATTGACACGACGGCCTTGTCTATTTTGGAACCGACAGTTGCATATTACGAGAGATTAGGTTCGCCGCAGGACAAGATGCTGTCCTGCTATTATCTGGGACGAATTTATGCCAACAGAAAGGATTATCCGAATGCTGTCATTTTCTATTCACAGGCTTTGCGGGAATCGAGTGAATATGACTATTACCACAGAGGATTGATTTATGCTGCCTCCGCTGATGCTTACAACGCATCTTTCAATGATGAGGAAGAGTTGAGAAACACTATCTTGGCCTATGAGTGCTTTGAGAAAATAGGTGACAAGGATCTTGATCTATCGCTGTACAAAGTGGCCCAGGCTTATCATAACAATGAACGGTTTGATGTGGCCGACAGCCTTTACTCGCTTGTCTATTCCGGGAAGGACTCGACATCACGGCTTGCCCTCTATGCTATGGAGGATCTGGTCAGCAATGACTTGTATCAAGAGAAACAAGATGTTGAGAGGGACCTTGAATTGCTTGAATATGTCGCCGAACATCGCGGTAATCTTAGTTTGGAGTCGTATTATGAATATGCGTATCTTCTCCTTTTGGCAGGGAAGGAATCAGAGGCGGAGAATATTCTTTCACAGTTGTCCAATCGTGAAGCGAATGGAAAAACGATGGAGATTAGATACCGGATAGCGGAGTGTAAAGGACAAAATGAAGAAGCCCTGGCTTTGTTGAAAAGTATGTTGTCTCATCAGAATGACGTGGTTAAGAAGAAATTGGCTCAATCTGTTTTCAAGGCTCAAAGTGACTACTATCGTCTTACTGCTGAGGTCTCTGAACAAAAATCTACAATATCCAATCAAAGAAGCATCATAATTCTCATTACAGGTTTAATGATAATTGCTTTGCTCTATGTCATCTTTATGAAAAGGAAAAGCACCTTGATCCGTGAAAAAGACAGACTGACACAAGCCATGGAAGAATCCGAGAGACTTTTAGAAACGGTGAGGAACAGGGCTAATGAGGAGAAGAGCGAAAGGGAAAAGGACATTTTGGATTTGAAATCACGCAATGAACGTGAGCAGGATAAGATCAAGGATTTGCGTGAGATGTACGTTGCCCTTTATCAAAAGCGGTTCAGCGAAATCGGAAAGTACTATGACGCCGCATCATCGCATCGACTTGAGTCAATAAAGGAGAAAGCCTACCACGATGTCATATCCTCAACCCAAGCCTTGTTTGAGGAGATCGCCAGCGGATCGGAAGGCCAGAAAAAGTTTGAGGCAAGGATAAACGCTGACCTTGATGACATCGTCTCCAAGATCAGATCCGACTTTCCAAAGTTGAAAGATGATGACATCCGCTTTATCTGTTACCTGATAGTAGGCTTTGACACCTCTACAATTTCATTCCTGATGGACATTTCCAAGGAGAATGTCAGAGTGAAGAAGCATCGCCTTCGTGAAAAATTGAACGGCTATGCCGGCCCAAACGAGACTCTGTACCGATTGTTCGCATAATTTCGTTACAGGTTGAATTGTTTTAGGGGGGGGTATTGATAATCAGCGACTTATAGATGGGGCGTTTTTGACGATTGCTTCCATCTATTTGTAAAACGTTGAAAAATAGAGTTCTCGATACCCCGAATCTGCGGAAATCTGTAACGCCCAAAATGCCCTCTTTTGAGTTTTTAGAGGATCTTTTATATACATTTGTCCAAACGAATTTAATTGTGAGAAAGTTAATTTTATTATTAGGCTGTGCAATATTGCTTGGTTGTGACAAGTTTGTTGTGTTTGATTATTACTTACGAGGAGAATGTGATGCGGTATATTGCTATGTGCCGGAGAAAGGAATCCCTTGTAAGAAAGACACTACCATTAGCTTTACTGCTGAAGAGTTGGTGCTTTTGCGTCTCAATAAATACCAGGATGGACAAAAATACGGGCGTATTGATTATGGAATAGGAGATATTGATGGCTTGTTCCGAAAATGGAACTGTGATACGGTGTCTTTCTTTATTTTTGATTCAAAAGTTGTTGAAAACAATACGTGGGAGGAAGTTGGACGAAACTATATGGTTTTGCAGCGTTATGATTTTTCAAAAGAGGATCTGGCTCGTTTAAACTGTCGAATATTTTACCCGCCAACGGAGGAGATGTCAGAGATTCATATGTTTCCACCGTATGAAAAAGTCAAAATGCGATAGGATGTTTGTGTATATAACGAGTGTATTAGGAGAATAACTATTATGTTTGGTGTGGGGAAGTTGCCGCTCATCGGATTAGAGAATATGATTTGGCATAGGGGAAAGGGGCAACAGTGTTCTTACCTTTTTTTAATTGTTTGATTGTGAGATAGCTAAAGTTATGAGAAAAATGTTGTTCATAGTGGCGGTCGCCCTTGCGGTTGTTATTCAATCCTGTGTCCGTAAAGATGGTGTTTGGTATAATTTTGTCAATAATTCTGCCGATGAAGTTGAGTTTCTTTTCCCAATCAAACCAATGAGCTATTATCCATTTATTTGTGGAGATATGTTTGACATTGATATTGATGACACAACAGTCACTTCGGCTAGACCTCTTTTTGCGCGTTGTACGGTTTTTCCATATGATGAATCTCAACTATATAGTAATTATACTACTCTGGAAGAGATGTCCCCGTATGATACCGTTAGAGTCTTTGTCTATAACAGAAATGATTCCGAGAAGGTTTTGGAGGTTGATGAATATTATTATCGTTATGATTTGACCACAAAAGATATGCGTAATTTACTGAATGACAAGAATCAATTGGAAATAAGTTATCCCCCGGATGAACGAATGAAAGATATCAAAATGTGCCCTAGATATAATAGAAAATGATATTGAAAATAAGAGATTGTATCAATTTTGAGATTATGTATAGAAGAATTATAGTAGTAGCCTTTTTGTTTCTATCCTTTATGTGTCTGTCAGTTAATGGTCAGACAGCCATAGAGTATTCTTATTATTCGGCCGGGGACCGAACCTCAAGATTCAGTTTATTTTGAGTTTTTTGTTTACCTTTAATGCAAGAAAACGGACATTCGCGATTTAGAAAATCGCAAACCATTAATGCATTGTTGAAAGATTGCCTATAGAATCATTAATCATATTACAATGAAAAGAATCATCACTTTCATCGCTGCTTTGGCGTTTGTGTCAGGCGGCATCATCTCCGCTCAGGAACAGGAACGGGAACAAGTACAGGAGCAGGAACCTATACGGGAATATTCAAAATTCAGATTCGGCCTTGAGGGAGGAAGTGGCTTCAGACTCGGCAAGATCAGCAATGACGTGCCGGATGACTTCAAATCCTACACGAAGAAACTTAGAAGAGGATTCGTGTATGGAGCCGATGCGACTTGGTTCTTCAAGGAGTTTATGGGAGTTGGTCTTCGCTACAAGGCATTCTCGGCCAGCAATGGCGCGACGGTGACTGGCACTGACGAAAACGGCACCACTGTCACTGGTAAATTGAAAGACAACATACAGATATCATTCATCGGCCCGATGTTCTGCACAAGGTTTTCCAGCAGAAACGGCTTGCATACCCTCACGGCGGATATCGGTGTCGGTTACATAAACTATCGTGACAAAGGAATGGTTATAGAAAAGATGAAACTGACAGGAGGCACACTGGGCTTGTTGTACAACATCGGCTATGATTATGCCTTGAACAAGATGTGGTCAATAGGTGTCAACCTGTCTTCGATAGAAGGAACGCTTACCACATTGACATTGGAACAGAACGGTGTGAAGACTTCTAAAACAACTCTGGACAAGGACAAACAGGAGAATATTTCTCATATCGATCTTTCATTCACACTGAAGTTGAATCTGTAGCCTGCAAGCCGCCTCGTAGGCATCGAGCTTTTAAAGGAATATATTAATATTCAATACTATGAATAAGTTATTGACAGTTTGTGCCTCTCTTGCCATTATCACTTGCGGCTCCGTTTCGGCACAGAAGAAAGGTGAGGTCTCGATCGGAGGTATAATCGGGGTTTCTGGGGGATATTCAAGTGTCAGATCAGCGGAGAGTGGAACGCCGGCATCAACCTCTTTCAGCGCCGGGGGCGAGTTCGGCTGGTTTTTCGCTGACAACTGGAGGCTCGGAGCCTCTGTGCAATATGCTTTGGAGTCCAATCCGTATGATGAAAGCAGTGATGGGTGGCTTCGTCAGAACACCAATCTGGTTCTGGTAGGTCCCGACCTGACATATTACCTGAAAATCAGGGATGGCTTCTATTTCACGCCTGGGGTTGCAATGTTCGGAACCGTCGGGAGCGTAAAGGTCGAAACCAGGGACATCTACGTAAGCAAGAATGTCGTTGGCTACGGTGTGGAATTGGCTCCAGGCGCGTTCGAGTTCCGCCCGACTCCCCATTTCGCCTTCTACGTCAGCTTCCTGACTCTGGGCTATTCCTTCACCAACATCAAGAAGGTCGGCCAGAACGATTATGACGTAAAGACCGATGTGCTGACCTACAACCTCGCCATCCAGCCGTCCGTTGGGTTAAGGTACTATTTCTGAGAATATTGTTGAGAAGTGTATGAGAAAAGCGATTATATTCTTTGTTTGTGTGGTAGCATTATGTCCATCGTGTCGATTCTTGCCTTATGAACAAGGAGAACACTGTATTTATTTGAAAAACGAGTCTGGTTATATGTTGTCTTGCTTTGTGGCGGATGAGTTTAATTCTGGGTTTAGTTATCCAGACACATTGCTTCCAGCTAATCCAAATCCTGTTTGCATGGTGGATAGCATTATGGATTCTGGCTTAATCTTTAGTCGAATGCTAAGTTGGGAGTCCATTTTTTCATATACACATTCTGGGGTGTTATCTGTTTATTTATTCAAACAAGAAGATGTGGATAATCTCGGATGGAAATATCTTAGTGAACATAATGGCTATCTGGTTCGTTATGATCTAAGATTGAATGATTTGAGCTCATTAAAGGATATACTTTATTATCCACCGGTGGTATTAATGCGAGATATTCATATGTTCCCACCGTATGAGAAAGTCAAAGCGCGGTAACCTTTTACAAAATGCTTTCACGTTACTGTGCCACAGAAGTGGGTGAGTGCCCGCCACGGCTGAAAAAGTCGATTCTTAAAGCAATAGTTTTTCAGCGGATGCACCACCAGAGAATGTTGTAATAGCGATGTGGCTGAAAGCGTTTTGCAAGAAATATTGCTCCGCCTTATTTTTACTTTTGTCTTAGCCTTTTTAGGCTCTGATGAATTTGATTTTTACTTAAAACTGCAGCATTCAACCGCTGATTGGAATTAATAAAGGGAGATCTTGACAAATGTCTGAGATCGGAGTATAAAGAACATTCTATTACACGCCCAGAGGAGCATTAATAGGCGATATTGCTCCTGTCGGAGGTAAAAATGCGTATGACGGTGGCATTATGTGGAGAAAATGCGCCTGTCGAGAATGTTGGTTGAAGAGAACCCTTCCGTAGTCAATCTCTACAAGGTTCTCGGCGGTGGCTGGAAGGACTTTTGA
Source organism: uncultured Bacteroidales bacterium (assembly GCA_934725575.1). GTDB lineage: Bacteria > Bacteroidota > Bacteroidia > Bacteroidales > UBA932 > Cryptobacteroides. The sequence goes on along the minus strand of CAKVCK010000005.1, from coordinate 11,135 downwards.
TTCAGGTTTTTACATCTCTGATGGAAAAACGGTTATTTTGTGACTTTCCAACCATCGATGCGTCGGGTTGAGGTAGAGAAGTTCACGCCTATCTTGAATATTTTTCTATGATCACTGATGAAAAGGCGGGCGTAGCCTTTCTCCTCAATCTGTCGGAGTGTAGTAGTGCATAAGGTTCTTCATCATATCATTTTGTTAATGAGTGGCAAATGTATGATTTTTTCATTTATTGAGAATATCTTTTTTCGTAATATATTAAATTTGCCCAGGCCCGACATCATCATTTTTCATCTGAAGTCCAGGACTCTATTGATAACCTGGATTTTGTTTTAACCCTTTGTTTAAATCCAGGCATTTTTGTGGTATCGGGAAAACAGTTGTGAACCCGGTGAACTCGTTTTCCAGAGGAGTCCTCTGGTCGTATGCTTTGGTGTATTCGCCAAAGCGGATGAGATCTTGACGTCTCCAACCTTCCCATACCAATTCCAACAGCCGCTCTTTAAGTATGTTGCTCAAATTGGCCTTTACATGCGGCATGCCTGCTCTGTCCCTAATTGCATTCAATTCTTTTGAACCATCTTCTCCATTACGGACTTTAGCCTCGGCCTTCATCAATATGGCATCGGCGTATCTGAACAGAACTATGTCGTTGTCAACTTGTCTGCCGTCCGAATATGCGGTCATGTCAACTTCATATTTGCCGGCACGGGCACCTGCCGTCTGCTTATATGGACTGTCACTAAGATTCAGCTTCAATTCCAGTGGCATATATACCAATGGCTTTCCGTTGTCCAGATATATCTTCTTGCCGTCAACAAAAACGGTGTCTGCATAGAAGTTTGTCTTGAATCTATTGTCGACATGGTCTGTGCCGTAACCGAAAGCCTTGACGGTTGAGATCGTCGCGCAGGTTCCATTTTCGGATGAACCGCCATAGGCCCCGCCATGTTTGTAGTGGCGTGAGCGGAAAAGATAGTGGTATTCGTTCAAATATAAGTTCTTGTCCAATGGTATGGTGAAAATGTTCTCCATGGAGTATTCGTTGTGAACGGCGAAGTTCGAGGCGTAATCGCTTTCCAGCTGATACCCTTCTTTGTCAAGTTGCTCGCAATACCAAATGCAGGTACTCCAAGCGTTCATCTTCTCTCCATTCACATTAAAGAAGATGTCATTGCCATCAAAGCGCTTTCCGTCTGTCCAGTTGTTATCGGTGTATATTTCAGCGTTAAGCGCCAGTTTTGCAAGCAAAAAGTTGACTACAGGCTGTGTCACTCGTCCGTAGTAGTCTCCCTCCTTGTTGGAATGTTCGTCAGCAAGCAACGGCGCGACATCCAGCAGTTCATTGAAAATAAAATCGAAGACCTCGCGTCTCTCGCTTTGCGTTACCTGCTCCAATTTCATGTCGTATGATGTAACGATAGGAACACGTCCGAACATATCCATCGCATAGTAGTAGAACAATGCCCGCACAGCTCTTACCTCTGCCGTGAAATCACGGGCCTGTTCAGCCGAAAGCAGACTCTTGTGGTCATCAATGACGGAAAGTGACTGGTTGGATATAACTATTACCTTGAAGAGGTATTTCCATACATTATATAAACTGATATCATTGGCGTTCCAGTTGTGCTGATACATGTTTTCCCACAGGCCGCCATCGTACCAGTCTCCTCCACGGATCGGAATCATTGCCTCATCTGTTGTCAACGTATTGTAGTCGTAGATGCCCCTACAGGTTCCCTGAAGTCCTTCGGACTCCTGATTGCTCCCAATGTAGTTGTACAGGGAAGCTACTGCATTTTTGTATATATTATCTGCGTTGTTGTATATTTCCTCTTGGTCTAGCTGGTCTTTTGGATGTTCATCCAGACAGCTGCAGAAGCAAAGCATCAACGGTACCGCCAAAATGTATTCAATAATCTTCCTCATGCTTTTTCCGTATTAAAACTGTATGCTCAACCCCAACGAATATGTGCGGAACAAAGGATAGTTACGTTTGTCATCAATACCCATAGTACTGTTCACCACGTAGCTGTTTATCATTGGCGTCAAACCTCTGTAGCCCGTAATTGTTCCAAGGTTGCTTACGTTGCCAGATATGCGCAATGAACGTAACGTCTTGCTTTTCAAGGGCACGTTATATCCTAATGTCAAATGCTCAAAGTTCAGATAGTCACCTTTTTCAAGCCAATAGTCGGAGACTCTCTGATCTACGATGTTCTTCTGAGGGGCATCCTTAAGCACATTGTAGTCCGGGAAGCAAGCCATACTTGTAAATGATAATCCCGTTCCATTGAAGATCTTGTGCCCGAATGCTCCATTCATCTGTATGGAGACATAGAAATTCTTGTATCTGAAACTGATGTTTGAGCCGAGGATTACCTTTGGTGTGGCTTGTCCTGCGACGTACCGGTCGCCGCCGTCGCTTATATCGACCTTGCCGTTATGATCCAGATCCTCTATGTCGTAGAAATAACTGCCGTTCTCATTTTTTACGAGTTCCTTGCAATGTGGCAGATAGAAAACGCCAAGTGGCTGTCCGACTATCTGGTAAACCACATTGTTGTCGCCGCCGTTCTGTCCCGCTCCGTCCAAGGCCCCGATGGCGGTGACATTCGCCGCGGACATGTTCATTCCTTTGTAATTTCCACTCAGCGAGATTAGCCTGTTGCTTTGAAACGACAGGTTCATATTAACGTTGAGTTCCATGTCATTCTTTCTTATCGGCTGTCCGGACAGGCCCAATTCCAATCCGCGGTTTGACATCGAGCCGATATTTGCGAGCAATGTGTTGTATGCAAACGGCGGAACCGGGACTTCGTAGGCATAGAGCATGTCGGTAGTCTTGGAAAAGTAATACTCCGCCGTAAGTATAAGACCGTTGGCAAAGAGCCCCATGTCCGCACCTATGTTGAATGTAGTCTTTGTTTCCCACTTTAAATCGGGATTGTTGTTTCTCACCATGCCAAGTGTTACTGTCGGCGAACATTTGATAGGGACAATGCCGGTCTGCCTTACGGTGTTCATGGTGGTATATGCAGAGATGCCTCCAAGGTTGCCTGCCTGTCCTGCGCCAGCACGGAGTTTGAGCATGGACAGCGGCTTTACATTGATGAGGAACCTTTCCTTTTTCAAATCCCATGTAAATGATATGGAAGGGAAGAATCCCCATGTGTTGCTGGCGCCTACCATTGACGATCCGTCACCACGCGCATTCAACGCCAAAGTGTATCTGTCAAGCAGACTATATGTGATGCTCCCCATTAACGAAGCCAGAGACTGGTCTTCATAAGTGCTTTCCGTTCCACCATATGGTCTGACAGCAGCCGCGCCCAGATTGTCGTAATGAAAGTTATTTGTGGGTATGCCCTTGGCATATACCCAGAAAGCCGTCTTTCTCAGCTTGCGGTATTCGCCGCTTACACCGGCAGAGACCTTATGTGAGCCGAACTGCTTAATGAAATCCAGAGATACATTGCCGAGCCACTCCTCTTTCTTGAACTCGCCACGGTACACGTTGCCTTGCGCCCATACCCATGTCGGGCAGAATTGCCCGTTCTCGGTAGAACCATAGAGGTAGGAACCGAAGGCGGAGACCCGCCAGTCAGTATTGATATCGTAGCTCAGCTTGATATGGGCATCAAAGTTCAAATCCTTGGAGTCGTTTTTCTCTTCAAGCACTATTCCTGGCGGGTTGATGTGCGTTGCAGATTCGTTTTTTAGCCAGTTCCCATGTTCGTCAGTTCCGGCAGGGAAAGTTGGATTCTGGCATGCTGCGGAATAGAACAGCATCTGCGTGTCAAAGATATCATGGTTCTTGAACGACGATCCGAATACTCCGAACTCTCCAGTAAGTCTATTGTTGAAGGCTTTCTGGGTCACGTCAACTTTTGCGACAAAAACGCCATAGTCCATCTTCTTGATGATTGTGTTGTGGTCCATCAAGCCGAATGAGGCACGATAGTTTGACTGAGACGTGCCCCCGCTGAATGCGAGATAGTGATTATTCACAAGTCCTGTGCGGGTAATGACCTTATAAGTGTCCGTGTTGAACCCTCCGTTATTGCAATAGACGCCCAAAGCCTTTGCTGTGGCAACATATTCTGTGGAATTGAGCATTTCCAGATGTTTGTACATCCGCTCGAAACCTACATTCCCTTCATAGGATATCTGAAAACCACGTCCGGTTCCTTTTTTCGTTTTGACTTCAATCACACCTGATGCTCCACGTGAACCGTACATTGCTGTCTCCGTGGCATTCTTCAATATCCGGAAACTCTCGATGTCTGCAGGGTAGATGGTTGAAAGGGTGAGCACGTCAGAAGTGACCCCGTCAATTAGCACCAAGGGATCATTGCCACCGATAATGGATGTCGTACCACGCACCCGCACGCTATTGAGCATAGCCATCCGGTCCAGACCGTTGGATGTCACGTTGACACCAGCTGCCTGACCGCTCAATATGTCAAGGGCGTTATTGACCACTCCTTTGCTGGAGTGATTTCCAACTATCTTTATGATGTCGCTTCCGCTCTCAGTGGAATCTCTCAGTTCTGCAGAAACTTGCTTTTGTGCGTGAGCCATTGAACAGCAGAGAGTCGCAAGGAGAAGTAGTATAAAGTCTATTTTGCTCTTTGCCATGATCTTTTTCTGTTGTTTTGGTTGTGGATGCTTTCCAATAAGCAAAGATATGTTTTTATTGCTGAACAACAATAGGTCCGGTAATAGTTCCGGGCAGCATTAGGAGCCTGTCGCAAGTTAAATTATGCCCACGATGAAGAAGATTTGGTGGAAATGGCTTGTCCCTATTTTCTCTTACCTCGTTACGACTTCTTTGTCAATAAAGGAATCCGAACATCCATAGTGGCACTTGATTGTCAAACACATACTCTATTGTATCCTTGACCACATATGCGTCTTCTAAATTGGATATTTGTTTCTTTCCTTTGTTGCGCCCGCCCACTTCGAAAGTCTTTCCGTCAATCTCAAAATCTGAAACAGGAGATTCTACCGTATCGTACTTCTGCTTGGTCCAGCAATAAAAGATAGTCTCTCGGGCATTCCCCGTGTCCGGATTTTCGCCCGAAAGGACATAGGACATATTGGAATTCTGGAGATAAAGCTTGTCCATTTTGCGGAGAATTGCGTCCCCGTTGGCCTTCATACGCAGGACGGAAACAAGTTCGGCTTTTTCCAGATATTCCAGATACTTGGGAAGTTCGTCGCGACTTAATTCCAAGTCTCTTGCCATATCCGAGAAATTAATCTTGACAGGGACGCTCTTGGAAATGTAGTACATGAATTTCTTGAGCTTCTGGGTGGCGGCGATGGTCATCCTGGCGTATTTGGGAATATCGACTTCAACGGTAGTGTTGATGACTTGTCTCATACGAGTTTCGAATTCCGGTTCCTGAAAAAAAGGATAGCAGCCCTTTTTCATATATTCTTCGAAGTATTTCAACGGCCGTTCAGCTCCGTACGGAAAATCAACTTTCCCTTGCAATACATCTTCCAAACTGGCAGGTTTTAATGACCAGCCATTGCGCAAGTTCAAGTATTCGCGGAATGACCAGACAGGAAGATGGTACTCGATGACGCGGCGACTAAGGTCTGCACCCCCTTCTTTAAGATCCAATATTGAACTGCCGGAATATACTACATGGAGCAGCGGCAGGCTATCGTAGATGTTCTTGACCTCCTGACTCCAGCCCGGATATTTATGAATTTCGTCTATATACAGATATTTCCCGCCACGGGCGAAGAAGCTCTTGGCAGTATCAAGAAGAGTGTGTGCACTGAAGTAGATATCATCTGCAATCACGTAAAGGGACTCATTCTTGTTCCCGGTTCTCTTGATGTGTTGTAGGATGAGAGTGGATTTACCGACACCTTTCTGGCCTAGGATACCCAAGATGCGGACATCCCAGTTTATGGTGTCGTGCTGCTCCCGGAAAAAGTTCATGGGTGTCAGTTCCAGAAGTTGATGGAATTGTTCGTAAAGTGTCTGCATAATATATTGCGGCATTTATTCCGCACAAATATAAGAAACTTGCGGGAAAGTTTACGCAATATTTATGAAAAGTTGCGTGGTTTTATTCGCAGTCAACTATATGCATACCAAAAAGGGTGTCGCTGTAGAGAGACTGTTCCTCAGCCATCTCACTCGGCAAAATGTCGTCGGCTATCTCAATTGGATCCTTGACGAGAGGAATTGCTCCCCGGCTACAAGGAACTACAGGCTGGCAGCCATCCACGCGTTTGTGTCGTTCCTGCAATACAACATTATCGAGCAATCAGAGGAATGGCAGAAGATATTGTCCATAAAGGCCATGAGAACTGAAAAGAAAGCGTTGAGCTATCTCTCGCAGGATGGCATCCGCCTGCTTCTCCACCAGCCTGATGTCACGACCTGGCAGGGACGCAGACATCAGGCGATGCTCTCGCTGATGTACGACACCGGAGCGAGGGTTCAAGAGATTGCAGACCTGACCGTTGACTGCGTCCGCATTGATAGCGAGCCTTACACGATAAGGCTCTTCGGGAAGGGACGCAAGGCTCGTGTGGTCCCCATGGTGAAGGAACAGGTGAATCATCTGAGGCTGTATATGGAGGAGAACCATCTTGACAATAGCAACATGTTCGGAACTCCGCTGTTCTTTAACAACAGGCATGAAAAGCTGACACGGGAAGGAGTGGCGTACGTGCTCAAGACTTATGCGGATATGGCCCGAGAAGTCAACCCCTCGCTTATACCGGACCGGCTCAGTTGCCACAGCATCCGGCACAGCAAGGCCATGCACTTGTTGCAATCCGGCGTCAACCTCGTCTATATCAGGGATATACTCGGTCATGTATCTATACAAACAACGGATATCTACGCACGAGCAGACTCAAAAGCAAAACGCGAGGCCTTGGAAAAAGCCTATGTAGACCTCAATCCCGAGGTCAAGTCGGACTGTGTCTGGGAACGAGACAAGAACCTCCGGGAGTGGCTGAAAGGGTTCAATCATTGATATTGTTATGCAAAGTTGAAACGAGAAGTGGCATAGATAACTTATTGAATATCAATGTGGCTTTGATGTCAACTTTGCATAATGATATGCTTGTCATAATGGGCCTTATGTGTAGCTTCTCATAATCTGTACAAATGGATCAAGGGCAACCTGACCATCAAAGCCCTCTGGGGATACTCGGAGAATGCTGTCAAGATCCATCTTTGGGTCGCAATCAGCACTTATCTGTTGCTCGCCTGGGTGAAAGCTGCGATCAAAAGCCCGCTGACCATTACGGAAGTCTCAAAGGTGGTAGGAGCATCGCTCCTTACCAAGACTGATCTCCGCGAACTGCTGGATGTTCCAGCCCCACTCACTCAAAATCAAAATGTCAATGAACTTGAATTAAACTTTTAAACCAAAATTTATCGCATCAGTAGTAATTCCAGACAAACATTTCATAAATCTCGTTATTATGTAAAATATATTTCTATCAAAGAGCAGTCATCAGAAGCACCATCATCAAAATTGGCAGTGACATTTCCTGGCAATTCAGTCAAATGGACATGCCGGTAATAACCATCAGAACAGATAAAGATTTTATCGGTATTTTTCAGTTCTTCATATATGACAGGAATATTTTCCCGAAAACCCTTTCCATTGACACATCGTGTAAGAAACGTGCCTTCAGCATCGGCCACAACATGGTCTGTTGTCAGTAACATTACCTCATTCCCATGTACTTTGTAAAGCCTGACATTGCCTTGCCACGCATAATACAAGGAATTATCAATTACCATGGCAGCGGTTACGGCAGCTCCCATCCTGCATTTCAAATCTCTGCATTTTCCGTATATGGCAGAATCGGCAGCGTTGAATGCCATACGTAAGACATCCGCCGGTAAATGGTGGTGAATCTTATCAAGAACTGTTGTCATTATGGACTCGGATACGATTTTTGCGGCCTCTGCTCCAAATGACAGGCCACCCATTCCATCAGCAAGAATGGCTATAATGGAATTGTGGGAAAGTTTATGACATAGGATGTAATCCTCGTTACTCTTGTCTTTCCCGGGACAACTGATGGTTTTGAAATCAATCGTTTTCATCTTCTATTGCTTTTTGGAAAACATCTGCAATGGTTTGCCAGACCTCCTTTACGGTTTCATAGGTCAAGCCATAGCAATTTTCTATAATCTGATTGAATAGCCTGCTCTCATCATCCTTCTCAAGTTCCTTTTCGATGCAGTCCTTGTAATAGGTTATCTGTTCCTTAGTTAAAAGCAGGAGCAGATCACGGGCAAGCCAATATCCTCCGACAATATATTCATCAAAATTTTCCCAATCATAAACTTCCGTATAAACATTACGGTCAAGATTGGCCATGAAATAATTGGATAGAATAAACGACATGTCTTCCGCATCTTTACTCGTTTCGATGTTCCTGTCCAGCCAGGCATTGAATTTCAGCAGGAACAGACCATGAAGGGATGCTATCCTTATATCAAACTCGCCATCTATATTGATAGTTATGGCTTCCGACAGCACCTCGTCAAAGCCTTTTACTGACATCGCAATCTCTTCTTCAGGTGGCCAATAGATATTGTCATCGTCCTTGGCGACACCATACGGGACAATATCCAGTTCATACTCACCATAGTAAAATCGTTGACGCATATCAGCGGACTTCTTGAAGCCGTCTGCAACCAGAACATCCTTGATTTCATCAAAGACACTCCAATCGGGTATTGCAATCGCGATATCCAGATCCTTTGTCCTTCTTCCGGATGTGGTGCCGATAAGCTGACGGATAATTATATCCCGGGCTGTCGCGCCGATTACATAAAACTCACGCCCCATACGATTGAAACTGTCAGTCAATTTTTTCAGCAACTCCACCAATAGTGGATTGGCTATTTTCTCACTTGTAATCTTTAAGTACATTGTTCAAAAGTCTTTCAGCCATTTCAATACAACGGCTATTGCCGCTACCTATCAGATCTGCGTATGTAAGAATCGGAGGAACAAGATGGTTTTCCGTTTCCCAATTCCAGAATTTCTTGTATATTCTTATCTCCCCTGTCTCATCAAATCTTACAAAACCTTTTTTCAGTAAATGTGCGGCAGGGATTTGTGTATATATATCAAAAGCACCGGGTTCCAGATAAGAATCCACCATATTCGCTCCGCTTTCTCCACCCCAATACATTCCATCAGGCAAATCCATAGCCAACCATTTTATGCGTTGCTCATTGGTACGGAATGTCATCCTGCTGAGCAATAATTTAGGCTTCAGTACCTGATTATAATTTTCTGTCCATAAATTTAAAAGGGCATTGATGTTTTTTAATGTCCGCTTGCTGTCGGTCATAAGAATAAAATTCCTCTCCACCAAAACATCAAATACATTTTTGATTGCCCCTAAAGATACGCCTGTCGCTTTCTGTATTTCCCTGTACGGTTTGTTCACATTGGTAAATTCCTGCAATAAATAGAATATGACTTTCAATCCTGCTTCCTGAAATGCCGGATAAGGCTTTTCAGCCATTAAAGTGTTTTTTTCTCCTTTGTTCGTTAGATGAAATATTATCTTATTCCCTTTTACATATCTGATATGACAATTACCGGCACAATCAAGAGTGTTGATGCCGTTGCTTGCCAGATTGTCCATAACGGTTGGCGTAATATATTTTGCAATCAGCAGTACCGGCTGCTTTTCCATTGTTCCCAATATCTTTAGTCGATTTGTAATATTCCCAATGGTAGCAGTTGTCACCGTATTTTTGACTTCACATAGAAACTCCACATCCATAATTTGAACAACCGCATCAAAATTCTTGTATGTGTTGTCCTCTTTTAGAATGACGGTTTCCTTGGGCAATACAAGTTTTTCCCGTAAAGCCTCCAAAGCCATATTCAATGTTTCAAGTTCTGTTAACACCATAATCAGTTCATTTTTCAGTGATGTTCATTTTTAATGAACACTGCAAATTTAATGAACATAATTTGGATTTCAAAGAGATTTGTTCATTATTTCATATGTGTTCATTATAAATGAACGCAAGAATATAAATGAACGAAACAGTAATGAAAATTATTCCGCCATAAGCCCCGCTTCACTTGATAAGTCCCTTCAGAGAAGGTAACTCGGAGGGCGAATACCTCCACGTTCAAGCCTCCGGTTTTCGGGACACAAAATTCCCTGCAGAAGATAAAACAAAAAAATAATCAGAATTTATTTTCATATCTCAAAAGTATTAGTATATTTGCATTGTACAAGTTGTTTAATACAAATAGAATACTTTAATATGCGGAAACAGCAATTAATAGATGAACTACTAAGCGCCTGGGAAGAAACCTATAAAAAAGGGCAGCTTACGTTCTGGGTTTTATTGTCATTAAAAGAAAGCAGTAAATGTGTGGAGGAAATTAAGGATTTTGTTGAGAAGATGTCAAATGGTTCAATGACATGCGAAGAACAAAGTCTGTACAGAAATTTACGTAAATTCCTACATTTAGGCATTGTCGCATATGACAGTAAAAGAGTAAGTAAAGGACCTGATAGAAAATATTATTTCCTTTCAGATCTTGGCAAAGACCTCTTTCAACGTTTTGTTGAGCGAAATATACTAATATTTACAAATGAAGCTATCGATAATATATTAAAAAAATAAGTTATGAAATTATTTACATTGCGCTTATTTCAATTTGCATTTTGTGCATTATTAGTTACAATTCTGTTCAGATATATTCTCAACATTTGTATAGTTCAGAATGGTTGGATCTTACCTGTCTTATGCTCCATTGTATATTTTGGAAGTATGTTCCTCTGTGGACTGTATTTTGGGAGAAAAGATGAAATTGAAAATGGCATTCATGATATAGGATTCAGATTTCATATCACCACATATATTATGTGTATTGGAATAAGCTTCCTATCATTTTATATCGGATGGGAAACAGAAACATTGAAATCAATAGCCATTACAGCCTTGTGTTGGGGTGGCATCCTCTTCTGAGTTTTTCAATTCCTTGTACCCAAAATTCCTAAATATTTGAAAATAAAGCTCAAAACTGTTGCGTATGTCAATATTTATGGGTATATTTATATCTGTTAATATGATTATGACATGGCACTCGGAAGAC
>CAKVCK010000004.1 GCA_934725575.1 uncultured Bacteroidales bacterium | reverse complement strand
GTTAGCATAGTAGTGAAGATGTCTTCACCGCATTGCCGTATGCAAAAGGAAGGAGGTATTTTGATGCGGTTGCCCTGGGAACTAAATCCCCTGAAACGCACCCCCGGAGCCTTGACCAATCACGACGGCCGCATTTTCTCCATATAATGCCACCGTCGTATGCGTTTTTGTCTTTGACAAGAGCAAAACCATCCATTTATGCTCCTTTGATCGTTCCAGAATCCTTCCTCGCGCCACTCCAAGACGGCACTCCAGGGCAACGCTTTTGGCACTTATCGTCGCCCGAGAGTGCAGCACGACACGCTTGGGCGACACTTCCGCACCTATCCGCCGCCCAAAGGTGCAGGGCAAATGATGTAAGGTTTAATCTGACAAAAAAAAGAAGAAGTCTCCCAAAAACGAGGGAGACTTCAGTAGGGTGCCCAAAGCCGGGCTCGAACCGGCACGTCTTTAAGGGACATTGGATTTTGAGTCCAACGCGTCTACCAATTCCGCCATTCGGGCATATTCATGTAGACTTTTCCTCGGGAAGCATCGCACTTCCGCTTCCATAAGGATTGCAAAGTTATTGATTTTCCTCCGATATTCCAAAACATTCCACAAAAAGCTTCAAAAGCTTCAATGAAAAAATCTTGCCCCCTGTATGTCCGGTAAAGCTCATTTATACCGGACAAACCCGAGCTATAGACTCTTTTCTCCGGCAGTTTGCCGTTTCGGTGGACATTTCTGACTCAGCAGAAACGACATTTCGACCCGAACTGACATGAGGGCGCCTGCGTTCAGTTTTTTCGCCTGATATTTTTTCGGAAAACCAATCCGGCTTACGGGAAAAGTGAGTATCTTTGTGTGATTTAAGTTAACACTGAAATTAGTATGAATCTTGACGGAAGACGCGAAAGCACGAATGTGGATGACAGAAGAGGTATGGGACGTGGAGCCAAGGCCGGAGTGGGTCTGGGCGGAACCATCGTCATCGCGCTGATTGTGATGCTGCTCGGAGGGGATCCTTCGTCCGTGCTTGAGGGAGTGTCCTCGATTCAAGGCACCGAACAGACAGAGGGGCATGTGGAGTTCTCCGCCGAGGAACAGGAACTTGCATCGTTCGCGAAGAAAGTCCTCGCCGGAACCGAGGATGTCTGGACAGCCATATTCGCGAAGTATGGCTATGAATATGACCCGCCGAAGATGGTGTTATATTCAGGATCAACCACTTCCGGATGTGGAGCCGCCAACTCATCGGTAGGGCCGTTCTACTGTTCCGCCGACCAGAGCGTCTATATCGACCTCAGCTTCTTCACCTCGATGAAGCGGCAGATCGGAGCGGACGGCGACCTGGCCTACGCCTACGTCATCGCCCACGAGGTCGGTCATCACGTCCAGTACCTTCTCGGCACGCTCGGGCAGGCTCATCAGAAGATGGCTAAAGTCAGCAAAACCGAGGCGAACGCGATCAGCGTCAGGCTGGAACTTCAGGCCGACTACTACGCCGGAGTCTGGGCGATGAACGATGACAAGAAGTATAAGTCCCTGGAAAAAGGCGACATAGAGAATGCGCTTAACTGCGCCTCGAAGATCGGGGACGACTACCTCCAGAAGAAGGCGCAAGGCTATGTGGTGACGGAATCCTTCACCCACGGAACGGCGAAGCAGCGCTACACCTGGCTGAAGCGCGGGCTGGAATATGGAGATTTGGAACACGGAGACACATTCAGTGTCGCGGCATCTAAATTGTAGTGATTTGGCACGGTGTCCGCGGCCGGTTGATCCGTGGAAACGACATAGAGCTTTTGGTCCGGAAACGGGCTGGCGAAACTATCATATTTAACGAAATTTTTAAGCTCAACAAAATGAAGCACTTTTCTTTACCAAAAGACGGTGGATTGATTGAGGAGAACCTGCCTAAGAGCATTCTCCATTCCTACGAGAAGATCACCACCGAGATTTCCGATGACGCGAACATCGGAAGCGACAAGGTGGCAGACATCATCGTCAAAGCCATCAAAGACCACGAAAGGGCGGCTCTTCCTCGTCCTTTCAAACTCGGTTTGACCACAGGAACCACACCTGTGTCCCTCTACAGCAACCTGACAGAGCAGTTCAAGGAAGGCAAGGTCTCCTTCGCCAATGTCGAGGTGTTCTCCATTGATGAATATTACCCTTGCGGCAGCGACTCCGCCCAGAGCCGCAACCACAGGCTCCACGCCGAATTCCTTGACAATGTGGATGTCAAAAAGGAGAACGTGCATATTCCTGACGGAACAGTCTCAAAGGAAGAGGTATCCGACTATTGCGCCGAGTTTGACAAGATCGCCAGAGGTCTCGACCTGCTTGTGATAGGTGTCGGCGAAGGCGGCCAGATCGGTTTCAACGAGGCCGGCTCGTCAGAGAAGAGCCGCACACGCACCGTTCCGCTCTCATACCAGTCCAGAAAGAGACAGGCCCGCAACTTCAACGGCGACATCTCCGTCACCCCTAAGACAGCCATCACGATGGGCATCGGCACGATGATGAGCGCCCGCAGGATCATCCTTATGGCCTGGGGCGAGGACAAGGCGGCTGTGGTAAAGAAAGTCGTGGAGGGAGACATCGATCCGGCCTGCCCTGCGACCTGGCTTCAGGAACACGACAACATCACATTCTACACTGACGAGATGTCAGCCTCCATGCTGACCAGACTCGTCGCACCTTGGATGGTCGGTCCTTGCCAGTGGACACCGAACCTGATCCGCAAGGCCGTCGTTTGGCTCTGCCAGAAGGTTCACAAGCCAATCCTCAAGCTGAAGCAGCAGGACTATTTCGAGAACTCCCTCGGAGAGCTCATCGAACTCTACGGGCCGTTCGACAAGATCAACATAGACGTTTTCAATGACTTCCAGCACACCATCACCGGATGGCCGGGCGGAAAGCCTGACGCTGACGACACCACAAGGCCTGTCAAGTCAACTCCGTTCCCTAAGAAGGTCCTGATTTTCTCCCCTCACCCGGACGATGACGTGATCTCCATGGGAGGCACATTCATCCGTCTCGTGCATCAGGGACACGACGTGCACGTGGCCTACGAGACCTCCGGTGACCTGGCAGTGCACGATGACGTTGTGCTTCAGCATATGGACGCCGCCTACCAGCTTGGATTCGGAGACAAGTTCGACGAGGTAAAGAAAATCATCGACTCAAAGAAGCCTGGTGAGCCTGAGCCTAAGGAGCTTCTCGCCATCAAGGCGGCCATCCGCCGCAGCGAGGCCAGAGGAGCGGACAGAAGCTTCGGCCTCAACGACAACACCAATGTCCACTTCCTCAACCTGCCGTTCTACGAGTCGGGCGGAGTGACGAAACTGCCTCGCACACAGAAAGACCTTGACATTATCAAGGAGCTGATCGTCAGGATCCACCCTGACCAGATCTACATGGCAGGTGACCTCGCCGACCCTCACGGAACGCACAGGGTCTGCACCGAGGCCGCCCTTGAGGCCATCGAACAGCTCAAGGAGGAAGGCAACGACTGGCTGAACGACACCACGATCTGGCTCTACAGAGGTGCCTGGATGGAGTGGGAGCTCTGGAGAGTTGACATGGCCGTTCCGCTCAGCCCTGACGAGCTCATCGAGAAGCGCCACGCCATCTTCCGCCACCTTTCCCAGAAAGACATCGTTCCGTTCCCGGGCGATGACCCGAGGGAGTTTTGGCAGAGGGCCGAGGAGCGCACACAGAACACCGCAAGGTTATATGACGAACTCGGAATGGCCGAATATCAAGCCATCGAAGTTTTCCTAAGATTGAAATAACATATTAAAAGAATATCATCATGAAAGTAATCATCAGAGACACAAAGAAGGAAGGCTCTATCTGGGCCGCCCACCACATTGCCGCCGCCATCAAGGCAAAGGCTGAGAAGACCGACAAGCCATTCGTACTCGGACTGCCTACCGGCTCCACTCCTCTGGATGTCTATGCCGAGCTCGTCAGAATGTACGAGGCCGGAGAGATCTCATTCAAGAATGTCATCACATTCAACATGGATGAATATGTAGGGCTTCCTGAGAGCCATCCGGAGAGCTACCACAGCTTCATGCACAAGAATCTGTTCGACAAGGTGGACGTTCCGGCCGGCAACATCCACATCCTCAACGGCAACGCTCCTGATCTCGCCAAAGAGTGCGAGGATTACGAGAAGGCCATCGTGGCTGCCGGAGGAATCGACCTGTTCCTCGGCGGAGTCGGCGAGGACGGACACCTCGCGTTCAACGAGCCGTTCTCTTCCCTCAACTCCAGGACAAGGGTCATGACCCTCACCCAGGACACTCTCGAGGTAAACTCCCGTTTCTTCGACAACGATGTGAACAAGGTTCCTAAACAGGCCATGTCAGTCGGTGTCGCCACAGTGTGTGGTGCCAAGGAGGTTCTCGTCCTCGCTTTCGGCGGCAAGAAGGCCAAGGCTGTCAAGGACGCCATCGAGGGACCTGTAAGCCACTATGTCACCCTCTCTGCCCTTCAGCTGCACGAGAATGGTGTCGTTGTGCTTGACGAGCCGGCAGCCGGTGAGCTCAAGGTCAACTCCTACCGCTATTTCAAGGCCGTCGAGGCTGCCGAGAACAAATAGCGTGTGGAGGACAACAATCTGTAAATCAGAATAATACCGAAGTGTCCTCCTACCTGTCACGGGCAGGAGGATATTCATTTAAAAATCAATCCATCAATATGTTATCCTCCACGGTTGTCGCAGTGTTTCTGGCTCTTGCCTACGTCATAGGGAGCAATGGGCCAGACAATACCATAAACAGTCGCTTCGACATGCCCAGCGACCGAACCAACGGACTCGGTGAACAGACCAGCCAGCCCAGCGACCTGACTGACGGACACGTCTTATTCCAGGTTACGAATCAACCGGATGCTGAGCCTGCCAAGGCATCCATGCCCAATATGGGTTCCGCCAACGAGTACGGAGTAAAGGAACGTTGCGAGCGTTACACAATGAAAAATCAAGGACTTGAGCGGGAATATTACCTCTACCGTCCGGAAGGGCTGAAGGCCGGGGCTCCTCTCGTGATAGTCCTGCACGGCTACGGCGGCTCGGCCCTCAAGGGAAAGAAAGCGATGATGGATGTCGCCGACCGGAACGGGTTCGCCGTATGCTACCCTCAGGGAATAAAGGATCCGAAAGGGAAACCGGGCTGGAATGTCCGCTACCCTTCACAGGAAGGGATGAAGACCGATGATGTTAAGTTCCTCATCGCCCTTTCCAAAGAACTCCAAAAGAAATTCGACCTCAGCCCCAAGAACACCTTCCTCACCGGGATGTCCAACGGTGGAGACATCATCTACCTGATAGCGATGCGCGCCCCGAAGGCCTTCAAGGCCATGGCCTCGATCGCAGGGCTGCAGTTCAACTGGATGGAAACTGAATATTCCTACAAGCACCCTCTTCCTTTCATGGAGGTCCACGGCACGCAGGACCGCACGTCCGAATGGCTCGGCGACCCCGGGAACAAAGGTGGCTGGGGAGCGTATATTCCGGTCCCTGCGGCGGTCAGCAGAATCATCGCCGTCAACGGCTGCACAGAGGAATATGTCACCGAACTTCCTCGCCGTGAGGGTCGTAACCAAGTCACCCTCTATCAGTTCAAGGCCGGCAAGCCAGCGGTGAAAGGCGGCAGACCGACAGAAGTCTGGCTCTACAAAGTCGAAGGCGGTGGCCATTCCTGGTCCGACAAGGATATGGACACCTGTTCCGAAATCTGGCGTTTCTTCAGCCAGTGGATCGACTAAGAAGCTGTTTTGATTTGTTTGATACGTTCTTTGAGGTAGGAAAAAATCTTGACTTAAAGTTTCCCACCTTGGATCCGCATCGCTCCGGTTTCTGTCAGAAATTCGCAATTCATTGAATGCCAAAAGGTGAAATCTCACCCTTTGGCATTCAATGTTTTACGAAACGCTGCCCTCCAAATTTGCCCGGCGGCATTCACGAATATATTCATTTACAGTCAGTTGACAATCACGTCCAAAATTTGTAAATGTGGGCCGAATGAACTAACTTTGCGATAGTTGTAAAAAGAACTTCAAAGATGTCCAATTACCGCATTTTCGTGGAGAAACACCCTGAGTTCCAAGTGGAGGCAAAGAGTCTTCTTGGAGAACTCAACGAGAACTTGCAGCTGGAGCTGAAAACGCTTCGGCTGCTTAATGTTTATGACTTGTTCGGATTCACGCCCGAACTTCTGGAGAAGAGCCGCTACAGCGTCTTCGGAGAGATTGTGA
This sequence comes from uncultured Bacteroidales bacterium, assembly GCA_934725575.1. Classification (GTDB taxonomy): domain Bacteria; phylum Bacteroidota; class Bacteroidia; order Bacteroidales; family UBA932; genus Cryptobacteroides. The sequence goes on along the minus strand of CAKVCK010000004.1, from coordinate 142,965 downwards.
CCGACTCTGTCACAGACTCGATCGACCTGGATGGAGCTAAGTACATCGCCGTCGAGTACCTGCCGGGCCAGTTCGACCAGAGGGCGGCCTCGGCTGTGGACTGCGTTCATCTGATCGAGCCATCTGCACAGATCAGCATCAAGAGCTCCAAACTCCTGATCGTTGACTCCGACGCTTCCGAGGAGACCCTTGAGAAGATCCGTCACTACTACATCAACCCGGTGGAGTCCCGCACGAAAGACCTGAGCAAACTGGCTGACACAGAGCACGCCGCGGTCAAGCCAGTGCCTGTACTTGAAGGATTCAGGAATATGGGCGGGGACGATCTGAAGGCATATTGCAAAAAGATGGGTCTGGCGATGAACGCGGATGACCTCGCCGAGGTCGTAAGGTATTTCACCGAGGAAGGCAGGGACCCTAACGAGACCGAGCTCAGAATTCTGGACACCTATTGGAGCGACCATTGCCGCCACACGACTTTCACGACGGAATTGGAAAGCATCGACGTGGAGGAGTCCTTCATCAAGGAGGACATCGACGGGACGATGAGCCTGTATATGAAAATGCGCTCTGAGACCGGCCGTGAGAAGAAGGGACTGAACCTGATGGATATGGCCACAATCGGGGCGAAATACCTCAGGAAGAACGGTTTGCTGGATGACTTGGAGGTCAGCGAGGAGAACAACGCCTGCAGTGTGTTCATCGAAGTGGATGTCGATGGGCAGACCGAGAGATGGCTGCTGATGTTCAAGAACGAGACCCACAACCACCCTACGGAAATCGAGCCGTTCGGAGGTGCCGCCACCTGTCTCGGAGGAGCCATCAGGGATCCGCTCTCAGGACGCTCCTACGTCTACCAGGCAATGCGTGTCACAGGTGCCGGCGACATCTACAAACCTGTCAGCGAGACACTTCCGGGCAAGCTCCCGCAGAAGGTCATCACCAGGAAGGCCGCGCATGGATATTCATCCTACGGCAACCAGATCGGTCTGGCGACAACACACGTCCGCGAGATCTACCACGAAGGCTACACCGCCAAAAGAATGGAGGTCGGAGCGGTTGTCGGAGCGGTGAAGGCCGAGGATGTGAGAAGGGAGAGCCCTAAGGCCGGGGATGTCGTGCTGATGATCGGCGGACGCACCGGACGCGACGGAATCGGCGGTGCGACAGGTTCCTCAAAGGAACACACAGAGGAGTCCCTTGAGACTTGCGGAAGTGAGGTCCAGAAGGGTAACGCTCCTGAGGAGAGGAAGTTGGAAAGGCTTTTCAGAAGGCCTGAGGTCACGAGACTGATAAAGAAATCGAATGACTTCGGAGCCGGCGGAGTGAGTGTCGCCATCGGTGAGCTTGCAGACGGGCTGGACATCTACCTTGACCGTGTTCCCGTGAAATACAGCGGAATGAACTCCACGGAACTGGCCATCAGCGAGTCACAGGAGCGTATGGCCGTAGTGGTGGAAGCCAAGGACGAGGAAGAATTCAAGGCACTTTGCCATTCAGAGAATATCGAGGTGACGCACGTGGCCGAGGTCACCGACACCGCAAGGATGAGAATGTTCTACGGTGACAAGGTCGTGGTGGATCTCACAAGAGCGTTCATCGACAGCGCCGGTGCGAAGCATTATTCAAAGGCCACTATCGGAGCGGTCGAGGACAGGGATCCGTTCTTCCGCGACGTTCCGGGCAAGAATCTGAAAGAGAGGATGTTCGCCAACTTGCAGGATCCGAACGTGACCTGCCAGAAAGGCCTTATAGAGATGTTCGACTCCACCATCGGCCGTTCCACCGTGCTGATGCCGTTCGGAGGCGAGCTACAGACCACCGAGACCCAGGTCTCAGTGCAGAAACTTCCGGTCAAGGGTTATACCGACACAGCCAGCATGATGGCGTTCGGCTTTAACCCTGACATCTGCGACTGGAGCCCTTACCACGGTGCGGCATATTCATTCATCGAGGCTTGCAGCAAGGTCGTGGCGGCGGGAGGCCATTGGGAGACAATGAGATTCTCTTGCCAGGAATATTTTGAAAGGATGACAGCTGATCCGAAGGTATGGGGCAAGCCGACGGCGGCTCTGCTCGGCGCTCTGAAGATGCAGAAGGAGCTTGGGCTGGCTTCCATTGGAGGCAAAGATTCGATGAGTGGATCCTTCGAGACCGAGGACGGGACAATCCACGTACCGCCGACCCTTATCGCGTTCGGTATCACTCCGGTAAAGGCTGACAAGGTGATCTCTCCGGAACTCAAATGGGAGGGAGACCGCCTCTACCTCGTGAAGCATACTCCGCTCGCTAACAGGATGCCTGACACGGAGCAGCTCAAGAGGAACTGGAATCATATTCAGGAAAAGATAGAGGACGGCACGATCGTGGCCGGTTGGGCGGTAGGATTCGGCGGAGTGGCAGAGGCGCTTTGCAAGATGAGCTTCGGCAACGCGTTCGGGTTCGATGTCAACCTTTCGGAGGACGAGCTGTTCAATCTAAGCTATGGTTCCATCGTGGTGGAGACCGATGGCAGCGCGCTTGATTTCGAGAACGCGGTCGAGATCGGCACCGTAACTTCCGGTGAGGACGGCAACGTCCGTGTGAACGGAACCAAACTTTCCATCTTCGAGATGATGGATTTCAACGCGTCGCTCTTCGAGAAGGTTTACCCCGCAGTCAGCAAGCCAGACTTCAAGAGGCTGCTGCCTAAGGGCATGGAGGGTGTGAAGCCGTTCAAGGCAAAGAAGGCGGATCTTGAATATAAGGGACCGAAGGTCGATAAGGTTATCGCCTACCTTCCGGTGTTCCCGGGCACAAACTGCGACTACGATTCGGCGAAAGCTTTCCGCAAGGCGGGAGCCGAGATCCGCACTTCCGTGTTCCGCAACCTTTCGGACAAGGATGTGTTCGAGTCAATCGCCGAGATGAAGAAGAACATCGAGGATTGTCAGATCCTGATGCTCAGCGGTGGCTTCTCGGCCGGTGACGAGCCGGACGGAAGCGGCAAATTCATCGCCAATGTACTGAACAACAAGGATATCGCGGAGGCGATCGAGGGACTGCTTTCCCGTGGTGGTTTGATTTTAGGAATATGCAATGGTTTCCAGGCGCTTGTGAAGTCGGGTCTGCTGCCTTACGGTGAGCTCGGGAAGGTGACAAAGGACTCCCCTACCCTGTTCCGCAACGACATCAACAGACACATCTCCCAGATGGTGACTACCCGTGTGGCTTCCACCAACTCTCCTTGGCTCAAGGGGATGGCGATCGGGGATGAATATGCTATTCCGGTGAGCCACGGTGAGGGCAAGTTTGTGGTGAATGAGGAGTTGGCCCGGGAGTTGTTCGCGAACGGTCAGGTGGCGTTCCAGTACGTTGATCCGCTGACTGATGAGCCTACTATGGAGTCGCCTTACAATCCGAACGGATCTTACTATGCCATCGAGGGCATCATCAGCCGCAACGGGCAGATACTCGGAAAGATGGGTCACAGCGAGAGGTACGAGAGGAACCTGTTGAAGAACATAGAGGCCGACCTCGAGCAACCACTGTTCGAGAACGCCGTCAGGTATTTTATCGGATAATAAATGAAGAGGAATATAATACACGATGGGGTGTCCATCAAGATCTTCGAGACGGATGACCCGCAGAAAGTGATCATACATTTCACGGATGAGATCACGGCTTACAACAAGATCAAGAAAGCTGTGATCAAGGACAAGGGGATCTACTGCAACGGGGTGTCGTGCGAGATCTCCCGACTGCTGCAGAAAGGTGGTGTGCCTACGCACTTCATCGAGCAGATCTCTGACACTGAGCAGCTTTGCTGGAAATCACAAGTGATCCCGATGGAGGTGATCGTACGGAATGTGATCGCCGGATCGATGGCCCAGAGGCTGGGACTGGAGGAAGGCATCGTCCCGAAAGAACCGGTCTATGACCTCTGCTACAAGTCGGACATCCTCTGCGACCCGATCATCAACGACTACCACGCCGTGGCCCTCGGCCTTGTTGACAAAGAGGAGCTTGAGCGGATATATTCTTTGACGAAGCAGGTCAACGGCATCCTGACACCAGTGTTCAAGGAGATCGGCATCACGCTGGTGGACTTCAAGATCGAGTTCGGGCACCTGTCGGACGGACGGCTCGTGATGAGCGATGACATCACTCCGGACAGCGCCCGCTTCTGGGACATCGCCACCGGCGAGAGACTCGACAAGGACCGTTTCCGCAGGGACAACGGACACGTCGGGGATGCCTACAAGACAGTGTTCGAGAGACTGACCGGCAAAAAGGTCTGAGGGAAACTTCAAGGACAAGCGACGAATATTCCACGAAAATCATCACTGAAATTTCGGGAATATCTTGAAATTTAGTACATTTGAGATTCGCTAAGCCTTTTGTGGCACGAACCACCGCGCAAAGGTGGTAAAATAACATAATATTCATTGAATATGAGACCTTTATTTCTGACTAATACCCTTACTCACAAGAAAGAGCTTTTCACTCCTATACAACCGGGACACGTGGGGATGTACGTCTGCGGGCCGACTGTCTATGGGGAGGCGCACCTGGGACACGCCCGTCCTGGAGTGACATACGACGTGCTCTTCAAACTGCTCAAACACCTGGGCTACAAGGTGCGCTACGTGCGGAACATCACCGACGTGGGACACCTTGAGCACGACGCCGACGAGGGAGAGGACAAGATCTCCAAGAAGGCAAGGTTGGAACAGCTTGAGCCTATGGAGGTTGTGCAGACCTACACGTTCCGCTACCACGAGGCGATGCGCCTGCTGAACGTGGCGCCGCCATCCATCGAGCCGAGAGCCTCGGGGCACATCATCGAGCAGATTGAGACCGTCAAGAAGATTCTGGACGCAGGCTACGCCTACATCTCCAACGGATCCGTGTACTTTGACGTGGAGAAATACAACAAGGATCACCACTACGGAATCCTTTCCGGGCGCACTCTGGACGACACCCGTGAAGGAACACGCACACTTGACGGACAGAGCGACAAGAAGGCTCCGTACGATTTCGCCCTTTGGAAGAAGGCCGAGCCGGAACACATCATGCACTGGCCGAGCCCTTGGAGCGAGGGATTCCCGGGATGGCACCTGGAATGCTCCGTGATGGGTGAGAAATACCTCGGCAACGAGTTCGACATCCACGGCGGCGGAATGGATCTGATGTTCCCTCACCACGAGTGCGAGATCGCCCAGAATGTGGCCAGCCGCCACACACAGGGTGTCCACTACTGGGTTCACAACAACATGATCACGATCAACGGCCAGAAGATGGGCAAATCCCTGGGTAACTTTATCACCCTGCCGCAGCTGTTCAGCGGGCAGCACGAGAAACTCACGCAGGCATATTCCCCGATGACCGTCCGCTTCTTCATCCTCCAGGCGCACTACCGCAGCACGCTGGATTTCAGCAACGAGGCACTGCAGGCCGCCGAGAAAGGCCTGAAGAGGGTTATGCAGGCCGCGAAGGATCTCCGGACGCTGGCTTCGGCGGCCGGGATCGCCGACACCGCCAAGGGCACCGAGGGAAGTCCCGTGGACGCCATGCAGTACGGCGAGTTCATCACCGCCACGGCTCCGGACACCTGCCCGGCTACTTCCGAGGAGGTCAAGGGAATATTCAATGCTGTCTATGAGGCGCTTTGCGACGACCTCAACACGCCGATAGCACTGTCACACATCTTCGATGCGGTACGGCTGATCAACTCGGCCAAGGCTGGAGAACTAAAACTGAGCAAGGGTGATTTGGAGACTCTGACGCAGCTTTTCGATGACATCGTGTTCGGGGTTCTCGGTCTGAAGGACGAGGCCGCGGCGGAATCCGGCAAGGGTCAGGAGATTGTCTCAGGGCTGATGGATATGGTTCTTGAGGAGCGCGCAAAAGCCAAGGCGGCGAAGGACTGGGCGGCCAGCGATGCCATCCGTGACCACCTCAAGGCCCTCGGCATCACCGTAAAGGACACCAAGGATGGTGCGGAGTGGACTATCCAGTAGCCATTAGTCAAGAATATTAGGGATTGGATTCTTCAGCAGTATGAACCTGAAGAATCCAATTCTGATGAAAAACGAATAACAATAGAATAATATGAAACACAGATATATTTCCGTCTCGGTGATGTGCTCCAACCTTATGAACCTGGGGCAGGATATCAAGACGTTGGAAGAGAACGGCGCGGACATGCTGCACATCGATGTGATGGACGCTCATTTTGTCCCGAACCTCACATTCGGGCCGGACTTCATCAAGGCTATGCAGGCGGTCACGACGATTCCGGTGGACGTTCACCTTATGGTCGATGATCCAGAGCTCATAATGAGCAAGTTCCCGGTCCGCAAAGGCGACATCGTCTCCCCTCACATCGAAATCGACAAGGATTTCCGCGCCATGGCCGAAAAGGTCCACGCCGCCGGAGGGCTGTTCGGCCTCGCCGTCAATCCGGAGACACCTGTCGAGGCGGTCAAGCCTTATCTGGACATTCTTGAGACCGTTACTTTGATGCTTGTCCACCCCGGAGCCGCAGGAGCGAAGATGGTTGACGGGATCATGGACAAAGTCGCCGAAATGCGCAGATTCCTCAACGCCAACGGCCGCGAGGACATCCTCATCAGCGTTGACGGAAGCGTCAGCAAGGAAAGGGCCAATCTCATGGCCGGAATGGGAGCCGACATATTCGTAGGCGGCACCGCCGGCATCTACAGAAAAGGGATGGCCCTTTCCGAGACCATCCCTGAAATGCGGGCCGCCATAGATTTTTAGAAGCGGCATATTCGCTGACCTTACTCCACGTTTCGGAATCCGGAATAGTCCGTCTGAAGCGTGGAGCATTTATATTCATTGACCACTCCGCTGCCCGGGATGCTCTGCGTGGCGCGCACCTCCCAGTTCTGAACCTTGGTCGGATCGTCCCCCGGAGCCTCTATGTACCAATAGTACTGCGGCGTGCTGCGTGACCATGTCGCTGTTTTGCGTCCCAAGTCATTGTAGAAGAACGAGATGGCGCAGACATCCCCGATTTCGGAAGGGACCTGCTTGAAGTCTCCGACCTTTTTCCCGTCCTGGAAGAGTTCGACTTTCCAGTTGTCCTCGTCGCTGTTCCAGATGGATGCGACGAAGCAGCCCTTGAGTCCGGAGAAACCCGGCGCCTGGGCGCCTTTCGGGCCGATGCCGCCTTCCGTCCATGAATATTCATACTCACCGGAAGGATGACCTTCCGCTCCGCCGTAGATCTGGTTGCCGTCATAGACTCGCATCTGGAGATCAGGCGACTCGCCTGTACCTTTCGCCAGCCAGTTTTTCATCGTCTTCCCGGAGACTTCGTAGACGCTGTAGCCGTTCGGAGAGCCGGCAAGGTTGAGGTTGCAGCTCCACCAAGCGCCGCAGGCCGCTCCATGAATATGCTCGTAGACGGGAGTTCCTCCCTTCGTGACATAGTCATGATGGATGAAATTCTGCGCGTAATGCGTGTGACCGATCATCACGTGCGCCTCGTGGAAGTCCGTAAGGCAGTCCATTGCCTCGGCCATGTTCTTGATCTTGTCCGGATTGTCCTTGTCGGCGTTGTGACGGAACTGGATGTGGGCGCAGAAGACAATCATCTTTTCCTCCTTGTCCTTCACAAGGGCAAGGTCTGACTTGAGCCATTCCAGCTGCCGGTCGGAAATGTTGTCGGCATATTTCCAGGTCTTGCCGTTGGTCGTCGTAACAGCCACGTCGTCCATAACCACAAAGTGAACGTCTCCTCTGTTGAACGAGTAGTCCGTGGGGCCGAAGAGGTCGACGTAGGTCTGTGTGGCCGTGTAGTCATCAACGCAGGCCGCGTCATGGTCGTGGTTGCCGACACAGTTGTAGATCGGGAGATAATCCCCAGACTCCAGCGCGAACCCCGAGAGGGCCTTGTGCATCGGCCCCCACTGCACCGTGTTGTCAAACGTCAGGTCGCCGAGGGTGACAGCGTAGGCATTCAAGTACTTTCCCTTGGCCTGTGACTCGGACATGAATCTATTGAGATCCGGAAGCGTCTCAGTCTCGAACCTATGGACATCAGAGTCCGTCTTGCACTGAGGATCCCCGATCATCACCAGAGTGAAATCCTTCTCGGGAGCGTCAAGCGGCTCCAGCACGAAATCGTTCCTGTTCTGCCGGCTCCTGTCAATCGGGGTCGTGGAATAGAACAGAGGAAGTTTCGTGACTGGATCCAGCGCCGTCTTGTACTCCGCCGGAAGCGTGTAGTACACATTCCTGCACTTCTCGTCCGCCACAAACTGGTAAACCCCGTTCCTGTCCGTCACCGTGAAAGTGTACCCGTCCGTCACCGGCACCCCCGCGATGCCCTTCCCTGTCCGGGAGTCCTTGACCAAACCAAAGAGATTGTTTTTCTTGTCTATGCGAGTGCCGTTCAGTTTCATAGCATCGGCCACATACGCAGACATGAACGTCATCGCCACAATCAAGAATGCAATATTTCTGTATATTCTCATCATCAGTATTCTCGAAGCAAATAGTACTCAAAAAAGAACGGGGAAATCTCCCCGTTCCAAAACACCTATGTATGGATTCTAAAATCCGCTATAGTCCGTCTGCAAATCCGTGCAGGAATAGACATTGACTTCTCCGCTGGTCGGGATTGTCTGCGTGGCGCGCACTTCCCAATTCTTCACCTTGGTCGGATCACCGCCAGGAGCCTCAATGTACCAATAATGTTGAGCAGTCGTTGTGGTCCATGTCGTCGTGTTCTTACCCAAATTGTTGAAATAATATGAGACAACACATATATCAGGAACCTTGGACGGAACTCTCTTCATGTCACCGACTTTCTGACCGTTCTGGAAAAATTCCACTTTCCAGTTCCTGTCATCGTCATTCCATATAGCGGCGACAAAAGATCCTTTCAGATTTGAATTACCCTTGGCGGTAATATTGGCGGTTCCTCCTTTACCACCATCGTACCATGTGTACCGATATTTTCCTGAAGGTGTGCCATCCGTACCACCATAAATCTGGCTGCCGTTATAAACCCGCATTTGATACCCGACTTCATTCTTCGTGCCTTTGGTAACCCAGTTCTTGATGCTGTTTCCTTCGATCTCATAAAGGCTGTAGCAATTAGGCGCGCCATTCACATTCATATTGCAGGACCACCATGCACCGCAGGCCGCACCATGGACATGCTCGTAAACGGGTGTGCCACCCTTGGTTACATAAGAGGAGTGAATCCAGTTCTGAGGATAATGGGTGTGACCGACCATGATATGAGCCTCGTGGAATTCCGTAAGAAGTTTAAGGATCTCCGCATAATTCTTATCCTTGTTCACAGAGGCACCGCCACTGTTTGCGCCTCCTCTGAAAGGAATATGGGCGCAGAACAGAATCATCTTGTTCTGTTTGTCTTTCACCTGATCCAAATCCGCCTTCAGCCATTTCAGCTGAGAACTCGTGACTCCAGCATCATAATCCCAGGTCTTGCCGCTTGTAGTAGTGACAAGGACATTGTCCATCACAACAATATGAACATCGCCTCTGTTAAAAGAATAATCCACCGGGCCGAAAAGATCGACATAGTTTTGCGTTGACTCATACTGCGTGTTTGTCGATGCGTCATGGTCATGATTGCCGACCATATTATAGAACGGAATGTAATCAGTGCCGTTGGCCGAGAACTTTGACATGACATTACGCATTGGCTTCCACTGAACGGTGTTGTCAAATGTGATGTCACCCATTGACATGATGTACACATTCTTATACTTACCATTCGCCTGTGAGGTCGAAATGAAATTCCTCATGTCCGGCAATGTCTCCGTACGGAATCTCTCTCTGTCGGAATCAGTCTTACACTGTGGATCCCCAATGGCCAGATAAGTGAAATTCTTCTCAGGAGAATCAAGCGGTTCCAAAACAAAGTCGTTCCGGTTCTGACGGTTGTAGGAAATAGTCGATGTGGAGTAAAACAAAGGCAGTTTAGTCTCTTTGTCCAACGCCACCTTATACTCTGACGGCAATGTATAGTACACATTGCGGCAATACCGGTTCGCCTTGAATTGGTAAACGCCATTGGCGTCTGTCGTAGTAAAGGAATACCCGTCTGTGACCGGTACACCAGCGATGCCCTTTCCGGTCTTGGAATCCGTGATCAGTCCGACAAGAGTGTTTGTGGACTCAATCGAGGTGCCATTGATCACCGTCTCCGTTCCGGGAGTCGGCTTCGGATCCGGTTTGTCTGGAGTCGGATCATCGGTCCCTGTTTTACCGCAAGCAACAACCCCCAGCATGAGGGTTGTTGCAGACATTAGACCGAATAAACGTTTTTTAAGCTGTAATTTATTCATGTATAATAGTTTAAGATTTTAATCCTCCCAACCGTAATTCTGGCCGAGATTAGGATTCTTTGTCAAGGCTGTCGATGGAATAGGACGGACATAATCCCTGTCATTCCACTCAAGCTTGTAATTGTAAATAAGATATCCATGATTGCCCTCAGAGAGAGTCAAGTTCTGGTCTGCGGTTGAGGTACCTGTTTTATAAGCAAACTGAGAAGCTTTAGAGGCATTGAACTTATACGTTTCACCATTGAACTGGATGCCGTTCTTATACTCATCGGCGGTCACGTAGATACCTATCCAACCACTATTGTCTGTGCCACGATCCACAATCAGATTCTGGCAAGCCCAACGGCTGAGATCCGAAGCGCGGAGGTTCTCACAGATCAACTCTGTGACCCTCTCTCTTCTTATCTCCAACATGGTGTTTGAGAGAGCAGGATCTCCATAGTATGATTTCAGCCAGGCATCCTCGACATAACCGGCGGATGCCGGATAGATATTCTTGACACCTGCGCGCTTGCGAAGCTCTCCGACGGTCTCATTCCAGATGGTCTCATCAATCTGACCGAGTTCAGCCTTGGCCTCGGCGTAGTTCAAAAGAACCTCCGCGTAACGCAGGATAGGAATATCATTATCATTCCTTCCTTTAGAATAATTCTCCTCTTTTTCCTGGCTCCATTTCCTGAACTGATAACCGCTGAATGTATATGTAAAGTTCAGTTTCTTAGGAACGGATTCCCCTGCTAACGTCGTGTACAAGTGTCCCGGGCCGTGAACAGTGTTGAAAAGACGCCAATCCTTATTGTCAAACTCCTTCGTCACAGACACATCCGGCTTTGCCGGTGTTCCGTCAAGGTTAAGGAACATACGCACAAGGTTCTTGGTAGGGGCGGCATTCTGATCGTATGTACTTGAGTTCACAACCCAAGTAAGCTCGTTATACACGTTAAGGTCACCACCTTCATACTCCACTGTCCAAATGGCCTCTTTGGACTTGCTGAAATCAGTGCTCCTCCAAATGTTGTCATACAAAGAAGCGACCTCCTTGCCATCGGCAACCGAAACTGGAGATCCGGTTATAAGAGAGAACTCCTTGGAATCAATCACTGACTTGGCGGCTGTGGCGGCGGCGTTGAAGAAATCATCAGAAGACTCATACTGTCCTGACCATGCGTTGTTTGTCGCCGGGTTCACCGTATGGTACTTACGGAAAGAGCCCTCATACAGGCAGACTCTTGACATGAATGCCAATGCGACATATTTGTTGATCACGCCACTGTAAGTCTTCAGATCGGCGGACATGTTCTCGCTTGCGAATTTCAAATCCTCCAGAACATTGTGCATTACAAGCTCACGGTCATCCCTGCCGGCGGTAAGGATAGGATCATCAACATTCACGACATGATCAATCCACGGAACATTGCTGAAAGTCTTCACTTTCGAGAAGTAGAAATAGGCTCTCCAGAACCGGGCGACACCAAGATAATGATTGGCGACCTCATCCTTAAAGAGACTTCTGTTCTTTTCAATGCCTTCGATCATCTTGTTGGCCCTGCGGATGCCTTTCCAGTCCCCTACAGCCCAACCGGTCTGCTTTACAGAGTTCCAAATGCCGGGACGATAAAAATCCGTCGAGGTCTTGGTGCAGATGAGATCCGTATAATTATCACCCTTGCCGACAGTCTCTCCGCTTGGACGATATGCCTCAATCAGTCCGTTGGAATATATCTCCAAATCACTTTCTGTCCTGAAGAAATTCTCGGCTGATATTTTATTGACCGGATCAGCTGTGAGAAAATCCTGACATGAAGACAACGCGAGAACAGACGCGGCTCCCATAAGTAATTTAACTGCTATACTTGATTTCATATTAAAATTCATTAGAGTTTATCTTCCTTCAAATTAGAAAGTAATGTTCAGACCGAAGGTGTATGTCTTGAGCATAGGATAGGTATATCCCTGTCCCACACCGCTAAGACCTCCAACATTGTCACCGAAGTCAGAATCACCGAAACCAAGGGTCTCAGGGTCAAACATCTTGGTATGCTTGTAAATCGGAGAGAAAGTCAGCAGATTCTCACCGGAGAAGTAAACCTTAAGCTTCTCGACGCGGATCTTCTTGGTAAGCTTGCTTGGGAAAGTATAGTCCACAGTGAGGTTCTTAAGTCTTACATAAGCGGCATTCTGCATGTAGTAGTCATTCTCGAACGTAAGAGGGCCGTCATTTCTGTTCGCGGCGTATGCCACCTGACGTGTGAAGTAAGGCTTGCTTGCGGCGTTGGTGACCACCCAGTTGGAAGTAGAGTAATCAACTTCCACAGCGTCCTGAGTATGAATCTTCGGCAGATAGCCATAAGGACGGTTGTACATTCCCCAGAAGAATCCGGACTCGCAGCTTGGATACCAGTCACGCTTGCCTACGCCTTGCAGGAAGACACTGACGCCGATTCCGTTCCAGTTGGCGCCAAGGTTGATACCAAAATAATAGCGAGGGCTCTGATTGCCGATGCGCTCAAGGTCGCCATGGTCATCAAGAGTACCTTTGCCGTAGTCAATCTTTCCGTCACCGTTGATGTCTATGAATTTAAGGTCTCCGGCATACGCCCTGAAGTTGGATCCGTTCTTGTGGAATTTATCGGTCGCCCAGTTGTTGGCCTCCTCATTGCTGAGGAAGTACCCGTCGGTCCTGAATCCCCAGATCTCACCAAGTTCCTTACCCTCATAGTAGTTGAGGATGTCACCGTTGATGTTATAGTACTTCTTCACCCAAGTGCGTGAATCCCAGACACTGGCCTTGATGTTATAATTGAAATCCTTACCGGCGAGTTTGAACGAGTCTCTCCAGCCGATCGTGGCTTCCCAACCCTTTGTCTGGATAGCGCCGTAGTTCCCCTTAGGGGTGGAATCACCAAGCACCTCAGGAAGATCCGGACCCTGAATGAACATATCCTTGACATCACGCACATAGTAGTCAGCCGAGATCGAGAGACGGCTCTTCAGGAAATCAGCGTCAAGTCCCACGTCATAAGTGGTGACAGTCTCCCAGGTAAGGTTGTCCGGAATGATCGCGGCGGCCGTTGTGTAAGGAACTTTCTCCCCGTTGATGAGTTTTGTGGATTTTGACACACCCATAAGCTCAAGGAAAGAATAAGGGTCGATGGTTGCGTTACCGAGAGAACCCACATTGGCGCGAAGCTTGAAGTTGTTCATCCAAGACTTGGACCATTTCATCCAAGGCTCTTCAGACAGCCTCCAACCAACTGACGCGGAAGGGAAGAAACCCCACTGTGAATATGAAGGGAACAATGAGGAACCATCGTAACGTGCGGCCACCTCGACTATATACCTGTTGAGAAGAGTGTAGTTCACACGCCCGAAGAAACCGACCATGCTCTTGTCGTGACCACGATCCTCAACACCATACTCGTCAGACGCCATAAGCTCAAATGAAGGGATGGAAGGATACAGAAGGTCTTTTCTGGTAAGATAAAAACGGCGATAGTTCGTCTTCTCAAGATTCCATCCAGCCACGATATTCAAATCATGGTTGTCACCAAGTTTCGGAGTGTATGTCCCGACGATGTTTGAGGAGATGTAATCAGTGTTGAAACGCCAGTCTGACTTATAAGAGGAGTTATTGTAAGTCTCCAAAGCACCTGGGGCACTATAACCACTCTGGATGCAAGAGACTCTTGCCTGAGTGGAACGAATGGCCTTGTAAGTGAAGTCACCGGTGAATTTCAAGACGTTCTTGATCGGTTCGAAATCGAGAGTTGTCGATGTGATCACATCAAGTTTGTTATTCTCCTGATAGGTGTTTCCGTCCTCGAATGCGCCATACATACAAGAAGCGCCATAGAATGTAAGCGTACCGTCCTCATTGAAAGCAGGATAGATAGGCTGTCCTCTATGCTCGAACTGGCGGAGAAGCGGCTGTGAACCACCTGACACCATCGGCTGGTGGTACTTACGCTTGAACACAGATGTGTTATTGGTCAACTTCAACCAATCGGTAATCTTTATGGAACCCTTGGCGCGAAGATTGTACTGGTTGAAATCCTCATTGCCAAGCTTATAGATACCGTCCTGTCCATAATAACGCCCACTGATGGCATAACTTACCTTCTCAGACGCGCCATTGATGCTGAGGTTATGGTTCTGTGTCATGTTCATGTCCTTGTAGAACATGTCAAGCCAGTTGGTGCTTCCATAGTAAGCATAGTTGCTTCCGAAGCCGACATCCTTACCGTCACCATAGATCTTACCGTAATTCTCATAGGTAGGATCAGTTTTACGACGACGGAACTCCTCATGATAAGCCTCGGAATAGGTATTGGACCTGTTATTGACATTACCAGGCAAAAAACCGGCGGAAGTCGGAGTACGTTTGTCGTTCCTGAAGAACTCAACAAAGGTATCAAGCCACTGAAGGCCATCTGTGACAAGCTCGTCCTCCCACATGATGTTTCTTCTGTTCAATGAGACAGAGCCGTTGTAGTTCACGGAAATCTTGTCGGTCTTCGGAGCCTTGGTTGTCACGAGGATGACACCGAAAGCACCTCTGGCACCGTATACGGCAGCAGAGGCAGCATCCTTAAGGACAGCGACAGTTTCGATGTCCTCTGGATTCACTGTAGTGAGGTCTCCCTCGACTCCGTCGATGAGGACAAGGGCGCTGCTGCCCTGGCCGATCGAGTGCTTCTGATTGCCAGCACTTCCACCGACCTTTTTTCTGGACTGATACGAAGTTCCGTTGCCTCGGATGGTGATAGACCCTTGATGGGTAGGCTTACCGTCGGCCTGAATGATGTTCAATCCCGGGATCTGCCCCTGAAGAGACCTCGTCACATTGGAGTTGGTCCTGCCTTCAAGTTCCTCACCCGACAGGTTCTCGACGGCCCCCACCAACTGGGTCTTCTTGAGAGTACCATAACCGACCACAACAGTCGCGTCAAGCATCTGGGTGTCTTCCTGAAGAAGGATGTCCAATTTTGTTCTCTTGCTGACATTAACCTCTACAGTCTTATAACCGAAAAGCTGGCATACAAGGACAGCATTGGCGTCAGCCTTGATGGTGTACGCTCCGTTTGCATCAGTCGATGTGCCCACAGATGTGCCCTTCACCATTACAACCGCCCCCGGAACAGGCTCATTGGTAGCGGCCTCTTTGACAAAACCTGATACAGTGAGTTTCTGAGCAAACACTTCAGATGGCACCAAAAACAAAAGAATCGCCATAACGGTCGTCATCAAACCTTTCGTAAGCAATAACAATTGTCTACTCTTCCCCTTTTCGGGAGAAGAACTGGTTATTATGTGATTCATTTCAATCGTAATAAATTTTCAATAAAAATAATTACCAGAACCTATAGCAAGGTTCAAGATTCTGCGGCAAACTGAAATCCTTGGTTATTATTTCTAATGGTTTACAAGGTTATTATGGTTCTTTATCCTCGCATCAATGTTTTTTAAGTAATGAATATTTAGTACTATTAAACTTCAATGATTTTGTTAAAGCGCCCCTTTAGCAAAAAAACTATTTGTATTTCACAAACGTGGCCTTCTCGTCCAAAAATTTCTTCACCTCGATGGCCCTGTCGCAGCAAAGATATTCCGCTCCGAGATATACGCCCAGCATGATGTCCTCAGGAGTCCTTGAAGGCCAAAGGGAAACAGCCAGGCCAGCCTCCTTCGCCTTTTTCACCATGGAGCGTGTAGTGCCATTCATGTTGCACCCGATCCGCTTGATTCCCATAGCCTCCGCCATCTGGATGGTCTCATCACAAACCGGCTTGCTGAAAATCATGAGCATGTCAGCGTCCGGATGAAGTTTTCTCATCATATTCAAGGCATCTCTGCTGCTGGACGTGAACAGATAAGTGGAATGCTCCGGCTTCTTGGACATGACCGCCTTGTAGAGTTTGTCGCAATACTCGCGAAGGCGATCCTCCGGATAACTTGATGTCGGGCTGACCTTCATTTCAAACTCAACGTAGAGGCCATCCTTGTCCGAAAGGAAGCCCACAAGCTCATCAAGGAAAAGAATCTTGTTGCCTTGGAATGTTGTCAACTTGCGGATCTCATCAGATGTCATCGACTCGACCGCACCGGTGCACGGAGTCAATCTGGCGAACGTCTCATCGTGGTTAACAACAAGCTGTCCGTCCTTGCTCATTCTGATGTCGGTCTCAAAGCCCCTTATGCCTTGTTCATAGCAAGCCTTGAATGCCGGGAGCGTGTTCTCATCATACTCGAAACGGCTGGCGCGATGAGCGAAAAACTGTACGGCCTGAGACTGTGCGGACAAGTCCACCGCCCACACAGACAGCACAATAATAAATAAAAACCTTAATACCTTCCTCATAACTTGACATAAATATATAAGTTCGCATATACCATGATACCCTACCGGGTAACCTTCCACAGCGAATTTCAGACTTACGACTAAAAACGATTGAAAGGATTCACAAAAGTACAAAAAAAATCAGTCTCCGCCTTGCATTTTTCATTTAACTTGAATATTTTTGTCTCGGCAAACTGAAATCAAGTTCACTTTCGAGTGACATCTTACATCTTTCTGATGGTTGTTAAGGGTGCTTAAGAAGCATGGCCTTAATTTTAGTATTTACAGTTTTCAACTAACAATCACTAAAGAAAATATGAAATCCATTAAAGCCCTCGCGGCCGTAGCCTTGGCATCTTCTCTTTTTATAGGATGTGAAGAAGAAGAGCACTTTGGCATAGACTCATCCAAACCGGCGCCGAAGGAATTCACTTATGATGAAGACAATTCATCGGAAACATCCATTTCAGTCTACTGGGATGACGCCAGCATGATTGAGGCTGGAGCGACCAGCGCGACCGTCCAGCTTACCACAGAACTCAACAATGGTGACAATTACAACAACGGTGTCTCTCACACCATCGTCTACAGCGACGAAAAGGTAAAGGTCAAAAACGCCACGACTTTCACAGGTCTGAAAAAGTTCAGCCAGTATTACATCAGAATCAGAGCCAACTACCCAAGATCCGTATTTTCTGACTGGGTATATATCGCTCAAGACAACGAGCCTGTCCAACTTGTTCTCGGCTACGGGTTCGTAAAGCCTGATTTTGTCGGTATTCCTAATCTTGCGGCGACTCCGCTTGCTGATGCCATTACTTTGAAATGGGACCCTTGCGTGAACGCCGTCAAATATGTCGTGGAATACAAACTCGCTTCCGCTTCTGACTGGACAACAATCGAGACAGAGGAGACAGCACTTAAGATTTCAGACCTTACGGACAAGACAGCGTATAATGTGAGAGCCAAGTCCATCAACAAGGACGGCAAGGAATCCGAATACTCCGAGACTCTTAACATCACCACACTTGAAAAGGCCGCATTCCCTAAAGACATAGCGACAGCCGACGAGTTTGTCAAACTCTTCAACGGAAAGGAACTCACCACAGCTGATGCCACGAGTGTTGTCAACCTGACCGCAGACATCGACCTTACCGGGAAGACAATCCCGACTTGCGCGACATTCCCTGGAATCTTCAACGGCAACAACCACAGCATCAAGAACTGGAAAGGAACCGCTCCTTTGTTCACTGAAGTCGGCACCGTCAAGGATCTTGTCATTGACGCGTCATGCTCGTTCGTTCCGACGGCTTCCGAATTCGGAATCATCGCCATAAGAAACAAGGGAGAGCTTACCAACGTGACAAACAAGGCGAACATCACAATGAGCGCCGACGCCTTTGACGACGCCGTCATCTGTGGAGCCCTTGTCGCTGAAGGTCTGGCCGACATCACCGATTGCCACAACACCGGCAACATCACAGTGACAGCTCAGACATCAATGAAGGGTGCGGCCGTCGCCGGCATCGCCGGATATCTCAAGGCGACAATGAAAGACTGCTCAAACGAAGGGACGATAAGTGCCTCATGCGCCTTTGTCAACGGCGCTTCGACTATTGTCAATGTGAAGAACTGCGCACCTTCAGTAGGCGGTCTTGTCGCTTACGGCGGCAATGATGAAAACGGACAGTTCGCTGTGAAGAATTGCGTGAACAAAGGCAAGGTATCTCTTGTGAACACATCTATTGACTCAGTAACGGAAAACGTGAAGAGACAGGATGTCGGAGGTATTGCCGGAGCGTCCAACGGTGACATCACTAATTGTCACAACTACGGCGAGGTTTACGCGAAACTTGCTTCCAGCAATGGTTCTGCCATGTCCGGAAATGAGGCGATTGTGCTGGCCGGTGGCATCACAGGAGGTGATTACTTCGCCGCTGGACAGATCAAGTCGAACATCACGGGCTGTACCAACGAAGGTCCGATCAACGTGTTCTCTGACGCGTCAAAGTCCAATTCAGCAGTAGGCGGAATCGTGGGCTGGCCAGGAAAAGAGGCTAAGCAAAGCACATGCACGAAAGACTGTGTCAACAAGGGTGACATTACCATTAGCGGAACTGTTAAGGTTCGCGCAGGTGGAGTTCAGGGAGGTACCGGCAACATGGACAACTGTACAAACGAAGGTGAGATCATCTTCGAATCCGGCGACAAGGCCAGCGTTATCGGCAGCCTCTGCGGTTTCCACTCTCAAGGCAACACCATAGAGAACTGCAAGGCTTTCGGAAAAGTGACCGCCATGGCAACCGTTGATGGCATCGGAGGCCTTATCGGAAACATCGGAAACGCCGCTCACAACACAGGAAACGGTTGTGTCGTGGATTGCGTGATTTCCGGCGGAGCCGAGGCCACAAGAGGTCTTGTGATTGGTAAATTCAACGGTAAGACGAAGAACATCACTCTTGGAGAGACCAACCCGATCAAAGTATCCGGATCTGTAGAAGGGACCAAGATTGACGCCGGCAACTTCGCTAATTTTGTACATGGAACCACAAACTACACAGAGGGTGTACATGTAATCAACGCTGTCTTCGGCAAATAATCCGAACACGCTGATATTCATAAGGGGGATGGCCAACTGGTCATTCCCTTTTCTTTTTGCCATCAACACTGGTTGTGGTGTCCGCCTACCATGCCGCCAATGCCGGTACGCTTCGACAAGTTCAGCGACCAACACCGACCAGAGCACTGAATACACTCACTGAACGCGACCGAAGCGCGATGCCACTTCATGGGTCGATGAATATGACAGATCACGATTCTTGAGAGCACCTCCGTTCTTTCACCGTCTTCCCGGCAAAGACACTCAACTCTCTGAATATCACGGAGTGGAACATCACCATGTGATTCATAGAGAGTTACGAAAAACTCCCGGTCATCCTGGGAGGGGAATATTTGCGAATATATTCATTATCAATAAGCTACATTTCACACTCCCGCTCACATATTCCCGCTCCGGCTATGTTTCCGTTACATATTCCAAAGATCATTTTGCCCCACTCCTCACTGTAACAGTCTTCGTCGAATCGGACATGGCTAAGCTTTTGCAGGTGATAAAAACCCTGAACTTGACACCCTCAAGTTCAAGGACACGGAAAGGCGGCTTGCAGAGGGGTGGGAAGCAGATTGATGTGGCAGACCCTCTCTTTCGGAGATAGGGTCAAGCACAGTATACTGTCTATGACCGCGGCCAGAAGCGCATCTCCGTGTCCGTGGTTTGTAAAACCGGAAACTTCGGCAACAAGGGGGCGAGGCACTCCGGCAGGCTTGGCGACAGACGAGGGGAATCGGTTCCGCGGCTTTGCGCGCCGGGAAACATGACCGCCTGGTCGCGGGATGGTGCCAGACATTCCGACATCCCTGAATCTTTACGGCACACAACGCACAATAATCGGCAAAAAAGTTCTAATTTTGCCACAGCAGACTCGCGTCCTCGGAACAAGGGCGGGATTTGCGGGAAAAACGAGCAGGATATTCACTAATTCAATAAACATCATGAAAAGATTAACCGCAGCGCTTATGCTGTCTCTGGCCGTTTTCACAGCGACGGCGCAGAGCAAGAAAGTGGAGTACAAATTCACGGAGGCCTCTGACCTCACAATGGTGGGCAAACTCATGCCGGACACACCGAATCCTTACCACAGGGTTGACACGGTGAAGTTCAAGGGGTTCACCAAGAGCGAGAACAAGCAGGTGAGGATGTCCGCCGGACTATCGGTGGCATTCAAGACCGACTCTAAGACAATCACCATCAAGACCAAATATGAGGACAGAAGTTTCCCTGTCAACACGGGTGGACTGTCAGCGCGCGGCTACGATCTCTACATCAGGAAAGACGGCAAATGGCTCTGGGCAGCCTCCGCTGTCGCCAAGGACAACAAGCCGGACGACAATGTGGCCATCATCAAAGACATGGACGGAACCATGCACGAGTGCCTTCTCTACCTGCCGGTGTTCAGCGAGGAGTCCTCAATCAAGATTGGTGTCGAGAAAAACGCAACAATCGAGGCTATTGACAACCCGTTCCGTCACAGAATCGGAATCTTCGGCTCCAGCTTCACCCACGGCACAAGCACCTCCAGAGCCGGAATGTCCTATCCTGACCAGCTCAGCCGCATGACCGGACTTCAGTTCCTCAGCCTCGGATGCTCGGGCAACAGCAAGCTCCAGACCTATTTCGCCGACGTGCTCTGCGCCGCCGACGTGGACGCCCTTGTATTCGACGGATTCTCCAACCCAGAGGCCCCGATGATCAAGGAAAGACTCTTCCCGTTCATCGAGAGGATCCAGAAGGCTCATCCTGACATTCCCCTGATCTTCCAGCGCACAATCCGTCGCGAGTACCGCAACTTCAACACGGACAGGGACAACAACGAACGCGTCAAGACAGCCATGGCCGACAGCCTGATGGACATCGCGGTGAAGAAGTACAAGAATGTCTACTACATCAAGACGACCTGCGCCACATCAGAAGACCACGAGGCCACAGTCGATGGAGTCCATCCTTCAGACTATGGCTACACCCTTTGGGCCAAATCCATCGAGAAGCCGATCAAGAAAATCCTGAAGAAATACGGAATAAAATAGTTCACATGAATTATCATGGAAGGAGGATTTAGGCAACCTGCGCTTTGCGCCCTGTCCGGGTAAATGGTTGCCAAAATCCTCCTCCCATGATAATAAGAAGGTCATATAAAAACAGGACGGCTGAAGATATCTTTTGCCGCCCTGTTAATTATATACGCAAATACTGAATCTACTTTTTCTTGTCGAACTTCATGCTCTTGATCTTGGCGCCGGTCTCGTCGAAGAAATCCAGACGGATGCCGCTCTTGTCAACCACGGCGTCGATGCGCTGTCTGTTGGCGTTGCAGAGGACCGGGAAGTCAGCACCGATGGTGTTCGCCTCATTGAAGCGGTATTTATGAATATGAGCGCAGAGCATCAGGTCAAGGCCTGTGCCATTCAACGTCGGAACGAAATACTTGCTGACCATCACGTTGCCATGCCAACCTTTTTCGGACGGAGGAATATGGCAGAACGCTACCCTCATCCCGGCGTTCTTATATTCATCACTCGCCACGACACCTTTCAGCCATTCGGCTTCTTCCTTGACGTAGTCCTCTGTGATCATGATGTTCAGATTCCGGATGTCACTGTCAACCTTGTCCTCTCCAGAGTCGAGGAACAGGAAGAAGAACTTCCCATAAGAGGCCGTGTAGTACGTCCTTCCGGTTGAGGTCTTGTAGTAGTCAAGGTACTTGATGGCATCGTTGCCTCTGTACTCGTGGTTGCCGCGGCAGAGATAAAGAGGGGTGTCCGAAGCGAAAAGTTTGGACGCGGTGTTCATGTAGTGCATGCGGATCTCGGCGACGCTGTCTATGGCCGAGGTCATGTCCCCGTTGAAGCAGACGAAATCATACTTGTCCTTGGCATCCTTGAAAAGAACCTGCATCACGGAGTCGTGCTCGTGCATGTCATTCACCACGGCGAACTTGACCTTGTCATATTCAAGAGCCTTGGTGGTCACTTTAGTAGGTCTTTTCTTCAAATCCAGTCCATAGCCCTCGTCGTAGAGGATCCTGGCTCTGTTCTCCTGTGAGAGAACACCTTGGCACATGACGCGGTACCTGTAGGTGGTACCCGGCTTCAGCCCGGAGACCGTCACCTTGTGGAGCGTGCCGATCGGTTTCCTGCCCATTCCCCTGAGGTCGAAATATTTAGGCCTCTCCACATTATAGAAATTTGTGCCATCGTCCGGCGCGAGTTCTATCCATCCCACAGCAGGACCATTTGTGGTCCATACCACCGTGAAGCTGTTCTCGGTGACATTCTGCAGATAAGGGCCACAGTTTACCTTTACCTGCGCGGCCGACAGCACAGCGATGCCCGCCAGCAGCAAAAATGATAATATTCGTTTCATATCAATTGAATATTCCAGCAAAGCAATTCCATGCCAACTCACTTGTTATCAAGGACAATGTTTGCTAAAGGGGCGCTTTTATATTCTTTCAACCTCTTTGTAGGCATTGACAATCTCCGCAACCATCGGGTCCTCCGCCTTGAGTCCGGTGATCTCGGAAACAGCAGCCTCCAGTCCCTTTGACTTGATCAGGTCGAGCATCTGGACGCTCTGCGGATCCTCAGGATTGTCGAAATGCAGGGCCGCGCCGACACCGAGCAGAATCTTGTCGTAAGGAAGGCCGAAGCTCTTGGCGGTCATGGCCGGCTTGACCAGCCTGTCGTCCGGAGAGAGCTTGCGCATAGGCTCGCGCCCGACACGGTTCACGTCATCCTGAAGGTAAGGGTTGCGGAAACGTCCGATGATTTTCTCTATGTACTTGAAATGCGCCTCGTGATCGAAACCGAACTGCTTCACGAGAGCCTCGCCGCTCTGCTGCATGGCGGCGTGGACGGTCTCATAGACCTCGGGGACAGCGATGCTGTCTGTGATTGTCGTGCAACCTTTCATCTTGCCAAGATATGCGGTGATGGCATGGCCGGTGTTCAGAGTGAACAACTTGCGTTCGATGTAGGCCAGAAGGTTGTCCGCCATATTCATACCCTCAACTTTCGGGGCAGGTCCGACGAAGGCTTTCTCTTCCACATTCCACTCGTAGAATCTCTCCACGGCAACATCAATAGGGTTCTCGCTCCTTACCGGAGGTACGATGCGGTCAACCGAACAGTCCGGGAATCCTACATGCTCTGCGCACCAAGCCTTCTGAGCCTCATCCAGATGAGAGTAAACCGCCTCCTTAAGGCGCGATGAAGCCATGAGCCCGTTCTCACACGCGATGATGTTCAGAGGAGCGTCTATTCCCGAATCTTTGCGGGCGATGATTCCTTTGGCGATCGCAGGAGCGATGAACTGGAGGATTCTGAGACCAACGGCAGTCGTGATCAGATCTGCCTCTTTGATTTTCTTCACCACGGCGTCCGTTGACGAATCCACGGCTGAAACTCCCGAGATGAGAATATCCTCGCTCTCCACATCCTTGATGTGCACGGTATATTGCCCGTCCGCATTGATCCTGTCAACTATCTCCTTGTTGACATCCGCAAACACTACCTGATAGCCTGATTTCGAGAGCACCGCCCCGATGAATCCACGGCCGATGTTTCCGGCTCCGAACTGAATTGCTGTTTTCATTTGTCTTTAATTTTTACAGCCGGCAGAATCGCGTCATACGAAATCCGCCGGCCAATTATTTTATTTAAAAATATGATAGGCCGATTGAGAATCAACCTTACTACAAAGATACGAAAATCGGCCGAATAATTGTCTCCTTGCGATATTTTGGCTAATTTTGAGGATACAAAACGAATTAGGAAATGACAAGAAGATTATTCAGGAACATTGCCGGAGCATTGGCGGCTCTGGCTCTTATGCCTCTCACCTCTCCTGCATCCTATGCCCAAGGGATGCTCACCGAGAAGAACTCTCAAACAATCAAGAATGTAGAGTTGAGTGCTGACATAGTTGTCGCCGGCGGTGGACTTTCCGGAGTCTGCGCAGCTGTGGCTGCGGCAAGGCACGGCGCGACCGTGGTCCTCGTACAGGACAGGCCAGTCCTCGGAGGAAACGCATCCAGTGAAATCAGAATGGGAATTGTCGGAGCAAAGGGAGATCAGAACGCCGAGGCCGGCCTGCTGGAGGAAATGCAGCTCAGGAACTTCCGTTTCAATCCTCTGCTCCGCTACACCCTCTGGGATGACGCGATCTACTCAACGGTGGTCATGGAGCCGAACATCAAACTCCTCCTAAACACATCCGTAGAGGATGTCGTGATGGACGGAGACAAGATCGCCGCCATCAAGGCCTGGAATGTGAACGCCTACACGAAGTATCTTATAAAGGGTACGATTTTCGCCGACTGCACAGGCGACGGCATCCTCCGCCTTTCCGGAGCCGAGTTCCGTCACGGACGCGAGCTGCCGAGCGAGTTTGACGAGACCTTCCTCGACGAAGGCGGCGACGCAAAGACAATGGGCAACTCCATCCTGCTTCAGCTCCGCAAGACAGACGAGGATCATCCGTTCACCGCTCCCGAATGGGCTTACCATTTCACGGACGATGACTTCAACTACGACAAGCCGAAGTCCACGATCCCTGGCGTGAAGTTCAACTACAAGAAGCCTTTCCCGAAAGACAACAACTTCTGGTGGATCGAGTTCGGCGGCAACCTGAACACGATCTTCGACGCCAACGACATCCAGTACGAGCTCAAACGCATCGCCTACGGTGTCTGGGAATATATGAAAAACAATCCTGACGGCCGCTGCAAGAACTACGACCTCGACTGGATCGGCTCGCTTCCGGGCAAGCGTGAGTCCACCCGCTACATCGGACCGCACATCCTGACCCAGAACGATGTCATGTCAGGCGGACATTTCCCTGACGTGATCGCCTACGGCGGATGGACACTTGACAACCACCACCCTGACGCTTTCCACAGAAAAGGAATATTCTCGGTCGAGCACACCACTCCGGAACGTTTCGGAATCCCGTTCGACTGCCTCTACTCGGTCAACGTGCCTAACCTGATGTTCGCCGGACGAGACATCTCCGCCACCCACATGGGACTGTCCTCAACCAGAGTGATGTCCACATGCGCCCTCCTCGGACAGGCAGCAGGAACCGGAGCCGCTCTCGCCATCAAATACGGCACGACCCCGGCAGGTGTCCGCAAAGATCACATCGCCGAACTTCAGGACATGCTTGAGGACGATGACAGCATGCTGCCTTACAGGTGGAGGAAACCGTCAGAACTCACGATGTCCGCCACCACAGCCGACGCCAACCTGCCACTGCGCAACGGCATCGACCGCAAATGGGACGGCGAGGACAACGGCGTGTGGGCCGCTCCTGGTGACGAGAGCATCGTCTACAGTTGGAAGAAGCCTGTCACACTTAATGGTGTCCGCATCATCTTCGACTCCGATTTCAAGTACAGAAGCAAGAGAATGCGCAAGCTTGAGGCCACAACAGAGCGTGTCGAGATGCCTAAGATGATGGCAAAGGGCTTCAAGGTCGAAGCCAAGGTGAAGGACGAGTGGATAACCCTCTACGAGGACACCGACAACTACCTCCGCCTGAGGCACATCAAATTCGACGAGCCGGTCAAGGCCAAGGAACTGCGCCTCGTGGTGACATCCACATGGGGCGCCGAACAAGCGCACATCTTCGCCTTCGATGCGAAATAGGACATATTCATTGAATATGAAAACCGCCGTGAAGGATCACAGCTTCGCGGCGGTAGTTTTTTTATGAATATTCAGAAGTAACCTCTTTGAAGCTGTTTTGTTTGAAGGTTTGAGAGTGAAAAACTTCTAACAATTCAAAACAGCTTCTTACTCCTGGTTTTCAGCGTAGCCGTCAGTCTTCTTGTTCCAAAGAGTGAGCAGAGTGACGAGACCGAGGGCGGCGACAAATATCATGATCTTGAACACTCCCTCCCAACCGAACTTAGGATTGTCGGCGATGTGGCCGAACACGAATCCAGAGATAATAGGGCTGAGGTAGGTCACGAAACCGATGATTCCGTTGGCCGAGGAGGCTCCGCGGCGGGTCACCTGATTGGACGCGACCACCCCGATGAGAGCCTGAGGCCCATAGAGGAAGAAGCCTACGCAGGCGAGCACGAGCATCAGCAGGACTGGGCTTGTGGAGGCAGGCAGGAGGCAGAACACGGTGAGGAACACCATCACGCCGATCATGCACAGCGCACAGGTTCTCTGGGCCTTGCTGTGGAAGATCTTGTCGGAGACAACTCCGGCCACAAGCATTCCGACCACTCCGAAGGCTTCAAAGATGGCGACCGTCCAGGCTGAAAGCGCCGGAGACAGTCCACGGCTTTCCTGAAGGAATGAAGGGCCCCAGTCAAGCACGGCCATACGCACGATATAGACAAAGAAGTCAGCCAATGTCAGAATCCACACGATAGGGTTTTTGATGACCTTGTCGATGATGAACCGCCTGAACTCTTTCTTCTCGGCTGCGTCATGTTTGTCCGCCACCTTCGTGCCTTCCAATTCAGGAAGTCCGACAGACTTAGGAGTGTCCCTCAGGGTCACGATGATGAAGATCACCCCAAGGACAGCTATCGCGGCAGGAATCCAGAAAGCCCATTGCCACGATCCGATGTGCTGCAATGCGGAATCCACATAGGCCTGAGCCGCGGCCGGATCCATAGAAGCCGTGATGTTCGCAGTGTTCTCAGCCACACGGGCGCGAACCTCGGCGTCTGCGCTCATGTCCACTCCCGTGTGCCCCATGATGTAGCCGCAAAGGACCGCCACAAGGAAAGCCCCGACGGAATGTGAGGTGTTCCAGATCGACATCTTTGTCGCAAGCTCGTGAGGTGGCACCCAGTGGGTTATCAGACGGTTGCAAGGAGGGAAACCGCATCCTTGGAACACATTGTTGATAACATAAAGCACGGCGAAGAGTATCACAAGATAATGGACAAACTCAGGGCCGTAGTCCGCTCCCACAAAGTAGGCGCAGATCATCGCTCCCGCTCCGAACAGGAGGTTCACAAACGCGCTGACGGACAACCCGGTGACAAGATGCCAGCGGCCGTTGAGACGGTCGGCCAGGAAGCCGTTTATCAACTTGGACACGCCATACATGAAACTTGCTATGGCGAGGATCGCCCCGAACGTGGCCTTGGTGATGCCATATTCAGCGGTCAGACCTGGAATGGCGAAAGAAAAGTTCTTGCGTACAAGATAGAAAATCGAGTAGCCGATCATCGTCCCGATGATTGTGCGCCACTGCCAGTACTGGAATCGTTTTTTTTGTTCTTGTGTCATCATATTGAAAGACTCCCGGATTTTCGGAAAATCCTACAAAGATAACCTTTTTCCGCCGATTGTTGAACACGAATTTCACCGAAAATTCCTACCTTTGCAGTCACTTTCCACAGACTTTACGCTTCCCGTCCCGACCTTTCGGTCTGAACCAGGCGTCGGTAAGGAGACATATTAATAAAGGACATCATGGACAGACAGACAGAAAAGAAGTATAACTACTGGCAGTGGCGCACCCTGATCACGCTGATGATCGGCTATGCGCTGTATTACTTCGTCAGAAAACATTTCAGCGTGGTCATGCCCGCGCTTGAGGCGGAATTAGGAATATCCAAGGTCCAGTTGGGCATATTCCTGACCCTTAACGGCATCATCTATGGAATCTCCCGCTTCGTCAACGGGTTTATGGCCGACAGGTTCAGCCGTAGGAAACTTATGACCCTCGGTCTCGTGTTGTCAGCCGTGACCAATCTTGTCATCTGCTTCAGTCCGTCCATGAACTCGTTCATGAATGTGCTGGACACCGAGGGCAAGGCCACGATGACGCTGGTTTACATCATCGGTACCCTGTGGGTTCTCAACGGTTACTTCCAGGGCATGGGCGTGCCGCCGTGCATCAGCCTTATGTGCCACTGGATCAGACCCTCAGAACTCGCCACCAAGCAGTCCATCTGGAACGCATCACATTCCATCGGAGCCGGTCTCATCAGCGTGATCTGCGGATTTCTCCTGAAGCATTACGGCTACAGCGCATGGCAGCTCTGCTTCGCTGTTCCCGCCGCCATCGCCCTCGTGGGCGCCGTCGCGCTGTTCTTCACATTGAAGGACACCCCGTCATCCGTAGGGCTTCCTGAGATTGAGGACATGGACAAGGACGAGAAGTCGGAAGATAAAGCCTCAGAACCCTCGCTGGCCGACAATATGTCCGGAAAGTCTTTCAAATCCTTTGTCAACCGGATGGTGTTCGCCAACCCCCTGATCTGGATTCTGGCTGTGTCCAACTTCTGCATCTATGTTGTCCGTTTCACAATCCTTGACTGGGGCGCGACTTTCCTGACGCAGTACAAAGGCATGGAGATCTCGACGGCCGGTACTGTCGTGGCAGCCTCCGAACTGGTCGGCGGCATCGCCGGAATGTTGCTGGCGGGATGGTTCACGGACAAGTTCATGAAGAGCCGCGCGCACAGGACCTGCTTCATCTGCACGGTCGGCGCCACCCTGTCGTTCTTCCTGTTCTGGAAATCCCCCGCCGGGATGCCTTGGCTCTCAGCCATATTCATCTGCCTGTCGAGCTTCTTCATCTACGGACCGCAGGCCCTTCTCGGCACCTCAGCCTCGCAGCAGGCCACCAAGCACGCCTGCGCCACCGCCAACGGCATCTTGGGAATATTCGGGTACGCCAGCACCGCCATCTCCGGTGTGACCTTCGGCTACCTCGCCGAGCATTTCGGATGGGATTCCGTGTTCCTAGTCTCTGTGATAATCGGTCTGGTCGGGGCCGCTGTGGTCGCCCTGATGTGGAAAGCCCCCGCCGACGGCTACGCCAAAGCCGAAAAGGTCATGGCTGAGATCACTGGATCCGAACAATGAAATAAGCCCGGTCGCCATTTGGCTTCCGGGTTTAATTTTACGCAATCATATTCATCTACAAAGTTTCAGTGGCAACAGGTTCCGCCGATGTGGCCTTGGCGGCGCGGGCGGCCTCAAGGGCGGCGTGTTCGGCTTTGGCGCGCTCCACGGAGACGGACTTCTTCAAGACAAAGCCGGAGCCGAGGTATTTGGTGCGGACATCCTCGTCGGCTGCGAGGGACTCCGGAGTGCCCTGCTGGAGGATTGTGCCTTCGTAGAGAAGATAGGCGCGGTCGGTGATCGCAAGAGTCTCACCTACATTATGGTCAGTGATGATGACACCGATGTCCTTGTACTTCAGTTTAGCGATGATGAACTGGATATCCTCCACGGCGATCGGATCGACTCCGGCAAACGGCTCGTCAAGCAGGATGAATTTCGGGTCGATGGCAAGCGCGCGGGCGATCTCGCAGCGTCGTCTCTCGCCTCCGGAAAGCTGGATTCCAAGACTCTTGCGCACCTTCGAGAGATTGAACTCGTTGATCAGATCCTCAAGTCTCTCCTGCCTCTCAGCCTTGGACATATCCGACATCTCCATCACGGACATAATGTTGTCCTCCACGGACATCTTACGGAACACGGAAGCCTCCTGCGGCAGATAGCCGACACCTTTCTGAGCCCTTTTGTACATAGGGAGCTCAGTGATGTCCTCATCATCAAGGAACACACGTCCTCCGTTCGGAACTATCTGCCCTGTAATCATATAGAAACTGGTTGTCTTCCCGGCTCCGTTAGGGCCGAGAAAACCAACAATCTCTCCCTGGTTAATCTCCATTGAAACGCCTTTCACGACGGTTCTGATGCCATATTTCTTGACAAGGTTCTCGCAATGAAGTTTCATCTTATCTCAAATCTATTTGTCAACCACTATTTTGTCTCAAGGCCGAAATCCTTGATCAGATTCTGGACCTCACCATTCTGTCCCATCAAGGCAGTGGCCTTCTCCTGATCGGTGTAAGGCTGCACTCCCTTGTCCGCCATAGGCACAACCCCGACCTCAAGACGAAGTTTGGAGGAGCCGACCTTTTTCTGCAAATTTCCTTCCAGATCCATAAGCCGGTTCGCCCTTATCCATTTCTCCTGAGCATCATTGCTGACCTTGAACGTCAAGACCTTGTAACCGTCCTTCATCTCGACACTCACATCTGCGTTCTGAAGGGTGTTTGCCAGACGCGGGCTTGAGGCATATTCAGCCGGAACAGTCTTCCAGGCGTTCAAAAGCACCTCGTCATCTGGAATCGCATCCTCAATCACTACCGCTTGTTTCTCGACTTTCTTAGTCTCCTCCTCTTGCATTATCGAGTTCAGGGACAGCGCCGCGCCCGTCTTGGCAGGTTTTCTTCTCGCACGGGAAGCCGGACTCTCCGCCGCGGCAGCCGGAGAGCCAGTACTCTCAACCGGTTTCACATTACCTTCCGCAGCCTCAAGATCACTCTTTTCGGCAATAGTTCCTGTCGAAGTCGCGGCAGGCCTAACGGGAGCGGCAGTCACTTCGACAGGCTCAGTGACCTGCTTAGGGGCTGTTTGGACCACTGGTGCGGAAACAGGTCTGGACGCGTCTGGAGCCTTCATCAGGAAACTAAGCTTCATCAAGGCGAACTCTATGTGAAGTCTCGGATTAACAGCCTGCTTATAACCCGCCTCACAGGCTGTGGTGACCGCCAACGCGTCATAAAGGAACTTCAGCGAACAACGGGAAGCCTGCTCCACGTACCTGGCCTTCAACGATTCCGGCAATTCAAGCAAAGCATCAAGCCCGCCGTTCTTCGTCACCATCAGATCCCTGAAATGCGAGCTCAGAGCCGCACAGAAATGAAGTGCGTTGAACCCTTTGGAAAGAATCTCGTCAAACTTGAGCAGCGCCGTGCCGTAATCTCCCGCCAGAAAAGCGTCCACAAGATTGAAACTGTAGTCATAGTCAAGCACATTGAGGTTCTTCAGAACCTCCTCGTACTTCACATCGGTCCCGCAGAACGCCACCGTCTGGTCGAAGATCGTAAGTGCGTCACGCATAGCCCCGTCGGCTTTCTGCGCTATCACGTGCAAGGACTCATCGTCAATATTCACACCCTCCTTCCCCGCTATCATCCTGAGGTTGCTGACGATGTCCGGCACAGAGATCCTGTTGAAATCGTAGGTCTGACAACGCGAAAGGATCGTCGGCAGAATCTTATGCTTCTCAGTCGTCGCAAGAATGAATATGGCGTGTGCCGGCGGCTCCTCCAGCGTCTTGAGGAAGGCGTTGAACGCCGCCGTGGAGAGCATATGCACCTCGTCTATGATGTAAACGCTGTACTTTCCCACCTGCGGAGGAATCTGCACCTGGTCCATCAGGTTCTTGATGTCATCCACACCGTTGTTGGACGCGGCGTCCAATTCGTGAATACAATAGGACCGCCCTTCCTGGAAGGACCGGCAGGACTCACACTCGCCGCAAGGCTCCATATCCGGCGAAGGATTGGAGCAATTGATGGCCTTTGCGAATATCCTAGCCGTGGTCGTCTTCCCCACTCCGCGCGGCCCGCAGAACAGGTAGGCGTGCGCCAGTTTCCCCCTGATGATGGAGTTCTTCAGGGTCTGGGCTATGTTGTCCTGACCGATAAGGGACTCGAACGAGTCAGGACGATATTTTCTTGCCGATACGATGTATTCAGACATAACAGCGTTCAAATCTTAGGGAGTGGTTGTCCGCACCAAGTTTTGTAAGGCAAATTTACGCAATATTTCGTACATTTGTGTCGCGCGGCACGAAGTATGGAACTTTTTGTCCGCCGGAACGGCGCAAGCCTTGGCATTACGGGACTTGCACTTTGCTTAAAAACTAAAAAACAAACAGATATGAGACGTACACTAACGATATTGGCCTGGACCATCACCGGCCTGCTGCTTGCCACCGACATATTCGGACAGGCGCAGATCACCACAAGAAGGGAGAAGCTCAAGGATTTCACCACCAAGACGACAAAGGTCGTGCTGACCGGAGACGAGTTCCTTGACGAAGCATTGAAGGAAAGCGTCGCGTCCACCTGGACCATCTCTCCTTACGAGTTCTGCACCAATGAGGAGTTCGAGAGCCTCAAGACCAACGCCAGCTACTATTTCCTGCTGGTTGTCAAGGGGCAGTTCCGCAGGGAATCAGAACCGGGGATCGATATGCTTACCCTTGTAAAGGGTGGGGAGGGAGCCGACAAATCCATCAGTGATATGTTCGAGGTCGTGACATTCCCTCTGCGCTCGACCGAGGATCCGTCCGGACGCGAGTTCGTGCTCCTGCCAGCCTTCCTCAAAATCATCCAGGACCACACCTCCGGACTTACCGAAACAGAGATGAAGGCATATTCAAACATCGGGGCCAAAGACACCAAGAAGCTGAAGATCAAAAGGATATTCTTCTGGTCCGAGGATCTGGCCCCACAGGTTGACGAACAGACAAAGCGTTCGTTGGACGAGGATATTCTCATCAATGACGATGAGGACGAGGTTGACGAGATATTCAACGAGGGGACTTTCAACGCGGTTGTAAGTTATGTAGTGGCTCCGTCCGAGCCTGTCAACGGTTCCATCTGCTACAAGATGCTCATCGGGGCGGACAACCACGAGCTGTACTATTTCAAAAAGCACAAGATAACGGCCAAGATGGGCAAAGGATTCCTGTCAAGCGACCTCAAGGCGATCAAACTTCTAAGGAAATAACACGGCCTCCGGCTTATGATCATAGGAACGACTGAACAAGGTCTTAAATATGCTGTCAGGAGAAGCGGAAACGCCGTAGGCTACTGCTCCCTGACCATCAAATGCGGGACACGTGACGAAGGGGATTTCCACAGCGGGATCGCCCATTTCACCGAACACACCATATTCAAAGGTACAGAGCATAAGAGCTCCAGAGTCATCAGCGGTTACCTTGACAAGCTTGGCGGCGAGCTTAACGCGTTCACCACCAAGGAGGAGATCGTCATCCATTCGACCGTGCTAAAGGAAGACCTCGGCAAGGCCGCATCTCTGCTTCTGGAGCTAGCCACCTGCCCGACATTCCCGGAAGAGGAAATCTCGGTCGAGAAGGGCGTGGTGATCGATGAGATCAAATCCTACAAGGACTCCCCCGCCGACGATGTCTATGACCAATTCGAGGAAAACCTGTTCACAGGCCATCCACTCGGACGTTCCATTCTCGGCACACCGGCGAGCGTCAGGAAAATCACAGGCAAGGAACTGAAGAAATTCACAGAGGAGCGTTTCATTCCGGAGAATATGGCCCTGACGATAGTCGCCGACATCGACGAGAGGAAACTGGAGGAGAATGTCCGGAAACTGGTCGGGAAGTTCTTTGGCGGATCCAATGCCGCCGTCTATGAACGCGCGGTCCAGCCAATCAGACTTCCGCAACCCTTCAACAGAATGGTCGAGAAGCGGAATCACGAGGTCAATGCCGTGCTTGGAAACTTCGCCCCATCGCTCTACGATTCAGAAGGGCGTTTCGCATCTATCCTGCTCAGCAACATCATCGGCGGCCCGGCATCCAACTCCCTGTTGAACAGCCTGTTGAGAGAGAGAAACGGATGGGTTTACGGAGTGGAGTCCTCTTACTCACAGTACACGGAATCCGGGATTATGACCATAAGCCTTGGCTGCGAGCGGGGCAATCTGGAAAAATGCCTTGACGCTGTCTGGAAAGTGATCCGAAAAATGCAGGACGAGGAACTTTCTCCTTCCAGACTTAAGGCCGCAAAAAAGCAGCTTCTCGGCCAACTTGCCATCAGTTCCGACAACGGAGAGACCCAGTGCCTGTCAATGGGCAAAAGCCTGATCTCGTATGGAAAGATATTCACTGACAAACAGAACCGTGAAGCCATCGAAGCCGTCACATCTGAGGCGATCCGAGATGCGGCTGTCAGGATATTCAGTCCGGAACGCACGTCATCACTTATTTTTCTATAAACCACAAAACACCTTATTATGAACCGATTAGCACTATTCACAGCAACTTTCGCAGCCTTCGCGACTATGGCCTCCTGCGAAAAAGGGACCTCTACCCCGCCTGAACCGTTCGGACCGACTCCGACACCTCAGCAACTTGAGTGGCAAAAGATGGAAATGAATATGTTCGCTCACTTCGGGCCGAACACCTTCACGGGAAGGGAATGGGGACTCGGCACCGAAGCGGAGGATGTATTCAACCCGACCGACCTCGACTGCGGTCAATGGACAGCTATCGCAAAGGCCGCCGGATTCAAGGGAATAATCATCACCGGAAAACATCACGATGGTTTTTGTCTGTGGCCGAACCCTGTCTGTGAGCACACCGTGGCGAAAAGTCCGTGGAAAGACGGCAAGGGAGATGTGCTGAAAGAACTGTCCGAAACCTGCGCCAAGGATGGGCTCAAATTCGGTGTCTATATCTCCCCGTGGGACAGGAACGATCCGACCTACGGGACTCCAGCGTACAACGATGTCTATGCCAAGACATTGGAGAGCGCGCTCGGCAGTTACGGCGAGGTCTTCGAGCAGTGGTTCGACGGAGCCAACGGTGAAGGTCCGAACGGTAAAAAACAGGATTATGATTGGACTCTGTTCAACGGAACGGTAAGAAAGCTTCAGCCGAACGCGGTCATATTCAGCGACATTGGTCCGGACTGCCGTTGGGTAGGCAACGAGCGTGGATCCGCCGGAAAGACTTGCTGGGGCAGGCTTGACACGGAAGGATTCACTCCGGGAGCCGGTGCGCCTTGTCAGGACACCTTGAACCGCGGCAACGCTCTCGGAGCCAATTGGATTACAGCCGAGACCGATGTCTCCATCCGCCCGGGCTGGTTCTGGAGGGAAAGCGAGAACGACAAGGTAAAGTCCGTAAATGAACTTCTCCGAATATATTACGAAAGCGTAGGGCGAAATTCCCTGCTGCTCCTGAACGTCCCGCCGGACACGACCGGACGTATCAACGCTGCCGATTCAGTCAGGCTTATGGAATTCAGGGCAGCCCTCGACAACATATTCAAAGACAATCTTGCCGAAGGCGCCAAAGCGGAGGCGACCTCTGCCAGAGGCGGCAACTTCAAGGCGCAGAATATTCTTAATAATGAATATGACTCCTTCTGGGCCGCGCCGGATAACGTCACAGAAGCCTCGATAACCATCAACCTCAATGGAGAAAAGACCTTCAATCTGATTCAGATTCAGGAATATATCCCTTTGGGCCAAAGGGTCAAGTCTTTCACCGTGGAAGCCCTGAACGCTAACGGCTCCTGGACTGAAATCGCCTCCGAGACCACAATCGGCTACAAGAGGATAGTCCCCGTTGAAAAGGTCACCACCTCGAAAGTCCGCCTCAACATCACCGGTTCCTACGCCTGCCCTGTCCTCAACGGATTCGCATTGTATCTGGACACGGTCAGAGAATGGCAAGAGTAACGACGAGAAACGAGTTTGAAAATCCTGATTCATAAAGGCTAACATTCAAAAAACAGATGGAATCTCCGGCAGACAAATACCTTAGAGAACATTCTTCACGCCAGAGCGAGGCTTTGGACTGGATTGAGAAACAGACGAACATCCACACGAACTACCCCCGGATGCTTTCGGGGGCTGTTCAGGGTCGTCTTTTGACTATGCTTGTGGAGATTTCACGGGCGACGCGCATACTTGAGATCGGGGCTTTTACCGGTTATTCCGCAACCTGCATGGCTTATGGACTTCCGGAATATGGCCATATCGACACCCTTGAGATCAACGACGAGCTGGAGGATCTGATGCGGGAAGGGTGGTCTCGTGCCGGTGTGGCTGACAAGATCACCCTGCACATCGGGGACGCCTGCGAGACCCTTTCCACTCTTGAAGGCCCCTACGACATAGTCTACATGGATGCCAACAAGCGTGAATATGTCACCTATTACAATCTGGTCTTCGATCTTGTGAAGTCTGGTGGCCTCATTCTCGCCGATGATGTCCTTTGGGACGGCAAACTCTGGCAGAAACCTGTCCCGAAAGACAAACAGACACAAGGCATCATCGCCTTCAACGACCTCGTCGTCTCCGATCCCCGTGTCGAGTCCGTCCTGCTTCCCATCCGCGACGGGCTCAACGTCATCCGCAAGCTTTAAAGTTTCATCCCTCAGCAAAGGGCATCCATCTTTCAATACTACTTACGGCTCAGCAAGTAGCAAAAAACGTCCTGAATGTTGCCCTAAAGGGTTATGTTTCCGCAGAATATAAAAGTATCCATTAATATTGTTAATAAGAAAAAAAACGTTTTATCTTTGCTAAAATCAACAAAACCTACACATTATGAAGATAAACGCTATTATTTGCATCGGGATTCTATTCATGATTTTCCCTTCTTGTCAGAAGAATGACAGACAACTTATCACACAACCGCAGAAACAAACCGTAGAATTACGACAGATACCTGTCGAAGAAGCCTTGGCGACACTGACTGAATTTCTTCAGGAAAACAAAGGCGACCTGCGGGATACAAGATCTGGAAGGCCAAGGGAAATCGTTTCGGTGTCCACATACTATGGGAGTCATAAAGGAACCCAAACGGAAACACGAGCCGCAAATGAGCACGAGGACAGCATTCCTAACGCATATTTGGTTAATTTTGGAAACGGAGAAGGTTTCGCGGTTCTTGGAGCCAATACGGCCGTGCCTGAAATTGTCGCAGTAACCGAAAACGGACAAATAGAAGAAGACCTGACTGTGATCTTTAGCGAAATTCAAGACAGTCACAAGGATAACGACCCCGATGATCAGCAAATTGACACAGTTGGCTATTATTGCGTTGAAGATGATGACTTCTACTCAGCAGCGGCCACAAATGCTGAGTTCGTCTCAGAATGTATCCGATCAGCAGTTGACTGTCGCTTCGAAATGGGTGACGATGAAGGAGGTCTCAACAGCCCGCCTCTTACCACAAAGGAGCCATTACTTAACATCTCATGGGGACAGGAGGAGCCTTATAACAAGTACTGCAATCGCAGAAATCTTGCAGGCAAACAAAAAACCGCCTTGACAGGTTGTTCGGCAACGGCCATGGCGATGATTGTTGCGCACAACGAATACCCGCAAACACTAGTCATAAACGGAGAAAACATTAATTGGGCTGAAATGAAAAAAGACACTCTTGCTGGTAATTTGACCAGCAAAGGCAAAGATGATGTCGCACGGTTAATCGGCAGCATCTATAATTTTGTGAATAAGATTGCACAACCAGGATTCACACTGATAACCCCCGAACAGATCAAAAAACGGATGCAGGGATTCGGTTATACTAATGTTGAGAAGCACTGCGCGTCAGATTTCACTTATTCAATGAAAAGAGCCACAAGTGCTATGCTTGCGGACAACAAGCCTGTGTTTATCTCCGCGATTCCTAAGAATTGGACAAAAGGACATTCATGGGTTACAGATGGCGCAAAATATTCCTCCACACAATCCAATACCTACTTACTTCACTTCAATTTCGGATGGGAAGGATTGTCAAACGGTTACTTCTCAACGTCCTGCCTTAATCCGGCAGAGGCTGAAGAATACGATAACCCCTCTAAGAAATCTTCTTCAAGCTACGCTTACAGCTGGCATTTCAGGTTGATCACATACGATGTGCCATCTGAGCCATGCACGGGAACGATTGATTACATGTACTAATTCTTAATGCCATGAAACGATATTGTCTTTTTACCGTCTTCTGCTTTATGCTTACATCTTGCTATGTCGAGAGTCCGATAACACTGGAAAAGCACTTTATAGAAGTGGACTACAACGCTCAAGAGATTATACTTAATGCTGATGAAGAAATTCTTAATATTAATTATGTGAACACCGAGTCGGATATCGACTCGGATAATGCGAAAAATATGGATCACAAACAGCACAAATCATAGAAAATGATTGGTTTAAACTCATCCTCAATCGTAATAGTCCTTATTGCGTTTGTGTGTCGTTAAAGGAGAATTTGTCCGATAAGGACAGAAAACTAACCGTAAGTGTAAGCCGTACAATCAGAAAAGATAAGGCTTTGATTGTTCAAAAAAAGAATCCGGATCCTCGGAAATAATTGATAGAGAAGAGCCTGAACGACATCTGGAGGATTTATTGACGAGATTTCGTGGAAGGTATAGGCCATGGCGGCCTACGCGCTTCGCGCGCCCTATCCGGACAAATGGCCACCATGGCGTCATCATTGCAGGCTACCATCAAACAGGATCGGAATACCATATCCCTTCTATTATTCCATTCCTTACCGACAGGAAAACAAGGCCATCAAGATAATCATAAAAAAGGACATACTGCACAGAACCATCTGTCGGTTTCATCCAGTCGGCGACTTTGGGTTTACCATACTTGAAGTTGTCGAGCTTCGATAGTTTGTCTCCCACACGTATGCCTCCAGGAATCCATAGAGTAAGAGCCGAAAACCTTGAGTCAGACAGATAAAAGCCGAAAAAACGTCCGCCATCACAGAACGAGAAACCATGTGCACCTGAAACCACATCATCCTGACGGCCAGCGAGTTGCTCTTCCAGGTGTGAATGTGTTCGCACACATGAGTGTTATGAGCATATTATGGAACAGTTGCGGAGTCTTAAAGCCACACAATAACATTGTCAGGCAAATAGTTGTCTGCTTCCCTAGACTGCGACACAGGTCTCCTTACGGATTACGAATGGTTTTTCAGAAGCGGGAAAGGGGAATAATGTCTCCCGTGGGTGTGCTCAACAGCACCCTTTGGAGACAATAAGTGGGGTAAACGTTTCCCGAGAGTGCAGGTTGCACTCTCGGGAAGCAAAAAAGGCCGAAAGTGTTACCGAAGGGGAGACATGATCCCTTCACGAGCGTCTTTCTGTCATATTCCCGCTTTTAGAAGACATGAGGTAAATTTGGAGATTGACTGACTTTTGGCGTATCGCACTAATATCAAGGCAATTATAAGCAACGTGTTATTAAAATAAATAACACACTGATAACCAACGACTTTACAAAAACCATGTAACCAACTCGCATATAATTACCAAACATATTCTCATTTATGAAAAGACCTCTCCGCTGTGTTCCACTTGTCAGAAACACAACGGAGAGGCTTCAATTATTCCGCTAACTATCTAACGCTGAATGCGAAGATGCAGTGACTGCTGTAGGTCTCGCCCGGACGGAGAACCGCGGACGGCCATTCCGGCTTGTTCGGAGTGTCAGGATACTTCTGGGACTCAAGGCAGATGGCGGTACGGTGGCCGTACATAATTCCTTTCTTACCTGTTACGGTTCCGTCCAGGAAGTTGCCGGCATAGACCTGCACGCCAGGTTCGCTGGTATATTCCTTCAACACAATTCCTGTCTCTGGGCAGTAAACCTCGGCGGCAAGGACGGTGTCATCGCCCTTGGTGTCAAGAACCCAGTTGTGATCGAAGCCCTTGCCGTTGCGGACCTGCTCGCTGTCAGAGTCGATGTCGTCACCGATCAGCTTGGCCTTTCTGAAATCAAACGGAGTACCTTCAACGGAAGCGATTTCACCGGTAGTCATAAATGTCGAATCCACCGGAGTGAAGTTCGAAGCGTTGATGTACAAAGAGTCAGCGGTAATCTGATGGTTCGCCGGATCTCCGGACAGATTGAAGTACGAATGGTTGGTCATATTGATGATCGTCGGAGCATCGGTCGTGGCCGAATACCTGATGTCGATCGCATTGTCTTCAGTAAGGGTGAAAGTCACGTCAGCGGTAACCTTGCCAGGGAAGTTAGCGTCCCCGTCAGGAGAGACCAGCTCCAACTTAACGTGCGAAGCGTCAGCCTCCAGAACATTGAACACCTTGAACTGCCACCCGTCCGGACCACCGTGCAGGCAATGCCCAAAGTTGTTCTGAGGCAACTGATAATCAACGCCATCCAAAGAGAAACGACCTCCGTTGATACGGTTCGCGTAACGTCCGATCGTGGCGCCGAAATCTGTCCTGTTGTTCTCCGGAAAATAGTCCGAAATCTTGTCGAAGCCAAGGACAACGTCCTTATACTCACCGTTCTTGTCCGGAACCATCACGGAAACAATCCTACCACCGAAATTGGTGATGCAGACTTCCATTCCGGACTTGTTTGTCAGAGTGTAGAGAGCGGTCTTGGCACCATCACGCTCAGCGATGAAATTCTCCGGGTCGAGGCCCGACTTGGTGAGAGTCGGAGTCTGGGCACACCCCATAACGAGGGCGGCCACAGCCAATGAAGCAAAAAATCTTCTCATAATATTATGTGAATATATTCAATTATTTTAACCGACAACAGCTCCGTTGCCAAGCGCCTCCGCAGGAGTGATGAACCTCATCTTGCCGTCCCCCTGCTTAGCCATAAGGATCATTCCACGGGACTCGATGCCACGGATAGTCCTCGGCTGAAGGTTGGCGAGAATGCAGATCTGCTTGCCTACCATTTCCTCAGGGGAATAATATTCAGCGATTCCTGAGACGATCGTTCTCTTGTCGATGCCGGTGTCAATACTGAGTTTCAGCAGCTTGTCCGTCTTAGGCACACGTTCGGCGGCGAGCACGGTGGCCGTGCGGATGTCCATCTTCTCAAAGTCCTCGAAACAGCACTCAGGTTTCTGAGGAGCGACCTGTTTCGCAGCCTCTGCCTTAGCCGCAGCCTCTCTCTCGGCACGGATTTTCTCAAGACGATCAAGCTGGGCGTTGATGGCATCGTCATCGATCTTGGCGAACAACAACTCTGCGGCACCGATCTCGTGTCCGGCAGGAAGGATATTCTCATTGCCAAGAACATCCCAGCCAAGGCATACGCCAGAGCACTTCTGTTCTGAAGCGGCCGACACAGTGTGAAGAGCGGCACACTCACCGTCCTTGTAAGTGTTGGCGGTCACCTGCTCTCCCTTGCGGTGATCAATACCCGCGCAAAGGCTGACACCCAGCATCTTACGAAGTTTCTCGGCAGCGAACGGAGTGAAAGGCTCGAAAGCGACCGCAAGATCGGCGCAGATCTGAAGGCTGACGTTCAGGATGGTGGCGCAACGCTCCATATCCGTCTTCGCGACCTTCCAAGGCTCTGTGTCGGAAATATACTTGTTGCCCACACGGGCGATCGACATCGCATCCTTAAGAGCCTCACGGAAATGATAGCCCTCGATGTTCCTTTCAAGCGAAGCCCTGAGCGCCGGAATCTCCGCAAGAGCGGCCTTGTCAACGTCCAGAAGCTCTCCCGCGGCCGGAACCTTTCCCTCGAAATACTTGTGAGTCAATACTACAGCACGGTTCACAAAATTTCCGAATATTGCGACAAGCTCGCTGTTGTTGCGTGTCTGGAAATCCTTCCAACTGAAATCGTTATCCTTGGTCTCCGGAGCGTTGGCGGTAAGGACATATCTCATAACGTCCTGTTTGCCAGGGAACTGTTCAAGATATTCGTGAGCCCAGACTGCCCAGTTGCGAGACGTGGAGATCTTGTCACCCTCAAGATTGAGGAACTCATTGGCCGGCACGTTGTCAGGCAGGATGTAGCCGTCACCGTACGCCTTGAGCATCGACGGGAACACGATGCAGTGGAACACGA
Source organism: uncultured Bacteroidales bacterium (assembly GCA_934725575.1). Classification (GTDB taxonomy): domain Bacteria; phylum Bacteroidota; class Bacteroidia; order Bacteroidales; family UBA932; genus Cryptobacteroides. The sequence continues at coordinate 101,250 of CAKVCK010000004.1, read as the reverse complement.
TGTTGTCCTTGCCGATGAAATGCACGAGGCGGGTGTCCTCGCTCTTCCACCACTTCTCCCAAGACTGAGGCAGAAGTTCCTGAGTGTTGGAAATGTACCCGATCGGAGCGTCGAACCAGACGTAGAGAACCTTCCCCTCGGCACCCTCCACAGGGACAGGTACCCCCCAGTCAAGGTCACGGCTCACGGCACGAGGCTGCAAACCACCATCTATCCAGCTTTTGCACTGGCCATAGACAGTGCTTCGCCACTCTTTGTGCTGTTCGAGAATCCAATCACGAAGCCACGGTTCGTACTGATCCAGAGGAAGATACCAGTGAGTGGTCTTCTTCTTTATTGGTTCGGCCCCGCTAAGCTTGGACTTAGGGTTGATGAGTTCCTCCGGGCTGAGCGTGCTTCCACACTTCTCGCACTGGTCACCATAGGCATCAGGATTACCGCACTTAGGACAGGTACCCACAATGTAGCGGTCAGCGAGGAACTGCTTGGCCTCCGGATCGTAGTACTGCTCAGACTCCTTTGTGATGAACTTTCCCTCATCATACAATTTGCGGAAGAACTCGGAAGCGTTCTTCTCGTGCACCTCGGAGGATGTACGGCCATAGATGTCGAAGTTGATTCCCAGACCCGTGAACGAATCCTTGATGATCTTGTGATAGCGGTCCACAATGTCCTGAGGGGTGCAGCCTTCCTTGCGGGCCTTGATCGTGATAGGCACACCGTGCTCATCGCTTCCGCAGACATAAAGCACATCCTCCCCCCTCATCCTGAGGTACCTGACGTAGATGTCCGCCGGCACATATACCCCGGCCAGATGGCCGATGTGGACTGGTCCGTTGGCGTAAGGCAACGCACAAGTCACAAGTGTTCTCTTGAATTTCTTTTCCATATTCATGAATATTATTTTTCTCTACCTAATCTGACTTTCACTACTTTCAACGCTTTCTGCACCTTAAGAATATCCTGCATAATCTCCATTATCCTGTCAGCGTCCGAAGCGGATTGTGCCTGCCGCAGACTTTCACGTAGCATCTCCTCCCGATTCTCAAGACGGCATTTCTGAAACACGAGTATCGCCTTTGGGACGTACAGTGTCAGCCACGATGTCTTGGCCATCATCGAGTTACGCAGATTGTCTATGGACAGGTCGTATCTCTCGTCGGTGGACAGCTGCGCCGCGACATAGGCAACATCCCTGTCCTGACCGTCCATCAGCCGTTTAACGATCTCCTCCTGCGAGTACCCGTCATAGTAATCCTTGGAATACGCCTCGTAAGCACGCTGGAAGACAGAATTGGAAAATCCCGATTTGTCTCCCTCCAAAGCCTGGTCTATGAAATCGAACACGGTCTGGGTTTCCTCATCAGAACCTGTGTAGAAATCCGAATCGCTGGAGAACTCCAATTTCGTGGTTCCGTAAGTCAGGATGAAGTTCAGAAGATCACGTTCGGCGGTGCCCATTATACGGTTGTCTATCAAAGCGTCCAGACCGGTACGCTGTTGGGTGGATTCGACAGGCCCAGCCTCCGTAACATTTCCGTAGGCCGAACCATCCGAAGCTATAGGATAGCCGGGAATACCGGATGTTCCGACAGTCGAGCCATTCCCTGACAATTCGGAGGCTGGGCCTGTCGATGTCTCGGACCACCGGGTCCCTTCCTGGTTACGGAGCCTTTCTCTCTCACGGTCAGCGGCTTTCTTCTGTTCAATGAGCCTTCTGGAGCGTGTCGCGCTGATCCTGTCATCAAGAATATCCCGGCGGATCTCGAACCTGTCGCTCAGAAAATCAATATAGACGGAGCGTTTCACGGCATCCGGAATGTCGGCGATGGTGTCTGCGATGTCGTTGATCACCTCCGCCCGCTTCAGCGGATCCCCGGCCGCGTCCTTCATCAGCAGCGAGGACTTGAAATCCACAAAATCCTTCTCCGCCCCCGCAAGAAACTCCTCAACCTCAGCGAGAGTGTGTTTCCGTGAATATGAATCCGGATCATCCCCGTCAGGAATCAGCACGACCTTCACGTTCATTCCCTCGCGCAGGAACATATCTATTCCCCTCAAAGCGGCGTGGATGCCGGCGGAATCCCCATCGTACATAATCGTGACGTTCTGCGTGAACCGTTTGATGAGGCTTATCTGTCCCTCGGTCAAAGCCGTCCCGCTGGAAGCCACCACGTTGGTGATTCCAAGCTGGTGCATTGAGAGCACATCCAGATAGCCTTCAACCAGATAGCATTTGTCCTTCCGGGCCATCTCGTTCTTGGCGAACCAGATTCCGTAAAGGGACTTGTTCTTGACGTAGATGTCAGACTCCTTGGAGTTCACGTACTTGGCGTACGGTTTTCCGGGTTCCTTAGACTTCAAGGTCCTGGCCCCGAACGCTATGACCCTTCCGCTCACCGAATGGATCGGGAACACGACACGGTCGAAAAACCTGTCGTGCAGTCTGTTGTCCGAATCATAGGCGGCGCACAGTCCCGTCTCAAGGAGATATTCATCCTTGTAGCCGGCAGCCTTGGCTGAGTCGGTAAGGGCGTGACGGCTCGATGGAGCCCATCCAAGGCCATATTTCTCGATGGTAGCGTCCTCCAGTCCCCTGGAATGGAAATATTCAAGGCCCACAGCCCGCCCCTCATCGGTCCGGAGCTGCTCCTTGAAGAAATTCCCCGCATATTCAGAGACAAGCATCAGACTCTCGTTCCGCTGACGGTTCGCTATGTCCTCCGCCGTCTCCTCTTTCTCGACTATCTCGATGTTGTATTTCTTGGCGAGATACCGCAAGGCCTCAACGTAGGACAGATGCTCGTAGTCCATTATGAACCCGACAGCGGAGCCCCCCTTGTGGCAGCCGAAGCAGTAATACTGTCCTTTCGCGGGAATAACGTGGAAAGAAGGTGTCTTCTCACCGTGGAACGGACAGCAGGCCCAAAGGTCGGCCCCGCGCTTTCTCAAAGTCACGAAGTCGCCTATCACCTCCTCAACCCGGGCGGTGTCAAGGATTTTCTGTACCGTTTCCTGAGGGATCATCCTACTCGTCCACCTTTGTGTAGTTCACCTCCTTGGCATCCTCCAGACCGGAGGTCTCTATCACATCCTGACCTGCTTCCGGCTCGGCCTCGGCCCGGAATCTGACCTCGTAAGCCTCCTTAGCCTTGCGAACCCTCCAGGCGGAGATCAGCTCAGACACTCCATACAGCGCCAGAAAACTTCCCGCGCATATTCCCATAACCCTCTCGCCGAACGGGCTGAAAAGCAGGAACGCACCACCCACAACCGCACAGATCGAGAGTATGAGCGAAGTGAACCCGGTTCCCAAAAGTGAGAGCGTGCCTGAAAGGACAATCAGCTGAAGTCCTCCGAAAAGGATCAGCACTATTCCTATCAGCGTGACGATGAAACCTGCCACCCAAGCCGGGTTCAAAAACAGCAATAGTCCAAGGATCACGTCCACAACCGCATTGACCGCCATCAGAGGAAGGATGCCCTCCTTCCTGTTGCGAATGATGCCGTACACCAGTGAAACGAGTCCGGAGGCGAATAGGAAAGCCGCGATGACCTTCACCACAGTCTCGGATGCGTCGTTGTCAAATATCATCACCAGACCTATGCCGATGGAAGCCAGCGCCCTGAGGATGCTGCTGACAGAAGTTTTGTAGCCAAACGTGAACATATTCATATTCCTTTAATACAAATTACAAATTTAAGTAAAAAATGCTATATTCGTGCCTATGTTTTTCGATACACACAGTCATAGCCAATTCTCTTTCGACGGAGAAGGTACCACAGTTGAAAAAAGCGCCGTCGCGGCGGCGGAAAAAGGGCTCGGAGGAATATGTTTCACCGACCATTGCGATTTTTATGTTCCGGATATGAAGGAACAGTTTGAGCCCATCCGCAGCGAGGTGTTCGATGTAAAGGCCCAGCAGGCGGAGATAGACAGAGTCAACGGACTCATCTCCGGCGGGGCTTTCGGCAAGGCGTTTCCGAAGAAATTCAAGATATTCAAAGGAGTGGAACTTGGTTTGGGAGAGAAGAACCACGACCAGACAAGGGAGCTTCTGGCCGGAAACAGTTTCGACCAGATCATCGCCTCGGTCCACTACCTTGAGGACACGGATCCGTATTTCGGCCCGTACTACAAAGGGAAGAATTGGAAGGAGGCTTACGGCCGCTACCTTGAGACCATCCTGAGGGAGATGAAATGGCTCGGGGATTTCGACATAATGGGACATTTTGACTATGTCGCCCGCTATGCGCCCTATCCGAAGGAAAGCGTGCTGTACAGGGATTTCCCAGGACTGTTCGATGAGATCCTGAGATACCTTGCGGAGAACGGCAAAGGATTGGAAATCAACACAAAGACCTACAAGGCTTACGGACTTCGCAAACCACAGCTCGACAAGGACATTCTGATAAGGTATCTGGAACTTGGCGGAGAGGTCATCTGCCTCGGCTCGGACTCACACACACCGGAGCAGGTCGGAGACAAGTTCGATTACTTCGCGCAGTATGTCAAGATGTTCGGATTCAGGAGGCTCGGCCATTTCGAGGGCCGCAGACTGAAGATGGTCACAATCTAAGATGCGATCTCGCAGAGGAACTTTATCCTAACAAGACGGATCTCCAGCTCCTCATAGTCGGCGCCGAGGGCCCTGAGGGCATCCTCGACAGAATCCGAGTCCGCCTCCCTCCTGAAATATTCATAGATTTCCTCAACCACCTCTTCGTCAATCTCCTGGTTGATGTAATAGTTCAGATCCAGCTTTGTGCCGGAAGAGACGATGCTTTCGATCTCGGTGAGAAGATCCTCCATCTCAAGGCCTTTGGCCTCGGCTATGTCCTCAAGTGCCATCTGCCTGTCTATGTGCAGGATTATGAACACTTTGTCCGCCGATTTGGTCGGTGTTGACTTCACCACGAAATCCTCCGGACGGGTGATGTCATTCTCATCCACGTAACGCTTGATGAGTTCGATGAACTCCTTGCCGTACTTCCTCGCCTTGCCTTCCCCGACCCCCTGACAGTTGCAGAGCTCCTTGTAGGAAATAGGATAGAGGATCGACATATCCTCCAAGGCCGGATCCCCGAATATGATCCACGGCTGAAGGTTCAGTTTGCGTGACAAGTCCTTGCGCAGGCTTTTGAGCATTGAAAGAAGAGCGGTGTCGCCTCCGCCTCCCCTCATCGCCGCGGCTCCCGCAGCCGGCTCATCATCGTCCTCCTCGGCGGCCTTTTTCGCCTGAAACACCCTATCCTCCACCATACGCACCTCGTAAGGGTCATTGAGAAAATCCTCGCCCTGCTTGGTCACATAGATCAGCCCGTAGGTCTCGATCTCTTTCTCAAGCAGATGAAGCAGAAGGCCTTGATGCACGACAGCACACCAGAAATTCACACTGTGATTGTTCCCCGAGCCGAACAACGGCAGGGTGTCGTGCCTGTAGGATTTCACCATAGCGTTTGTCTCGCCGGCCAGAACAAGAGCGAGATGGTCGATCTTGAAATGCTCCGGAAGAGACTTTATCAGCCTGATCACCAAGCACATCTCCTTACTTCCGTCAAAGGTCTCCTTAGGATTGACGCAATTGTCGCACATACCGCAGTTGTCTTTCGGATAATCCTCTCCGAAATAATTGAGCAGCATCCTTCTGCGGCACAGGCTCGACTCGGCGTACGCCACCGTGTCCATCAGCAGCTGACGGCCGATCTCCTGCTCGGAAACCGGCTTGCCCTGCATAAACTTCTCCAGCTTGCGGATGTCCTTGTAGCTGTAATAAGTGATGCATTCGGCGTTCTCCCCGTCACGACCGGCCCGGCCTGTCTCCTGATAATAGCCCTCGATGCTTTTAGGAATATCATAGTGAATGACGAAACGCACGTCCGGCTTGTCGATTCCCATACCGAAGGCGATAGTGGCCACGATGACCTCCACGTCCTCCATCAGGAAGCGGTCCTGGTTCTCGGCCCTGGTCTTTGCATCGAGCCCGGCGTGGTATGGAAGCGCACGGATTCCGTTGATATTCAAAAGATTCGCAATCTCCTCCACTTTCTTGCGGCTGAGGCAGTAGATGATTCCCGACTTTCCCGGCCGTTGCTTGATATACCTGATTATGTCTTTGTCTGGGTCAACCTTGTCACGGACCTCATAGTAGAGATTCGGCCTGTTGAACGACGACTTGAACACCGTCGCGTCAAGTATGCCAAGGTTTTTCTGGATGTCATTCTGGACCTTAGGGGTGGCCGTGGCGGTCAGGGCGATGATCGGAGCTCGCCCTATCGTCTGCACCATATCCCTTATCCGCCGGTACTCAGGCCTGAAATCGTGCCCCCACTCCGAGATGCAATGCGCCTCGTCAACCGCATAGAAGGAGATGTTCACCTCCCTCAACAAATCGATGTTCTCTTCCTTTGTCAACGATTCCGGAGCCACATAAAGCAGTTTGGTCACACCGGAAAGCACATCGGATCGGACCGCCTGGATCTGCGCCCTGTTGAGCGACGAGTTCAGGAAATGGGCGATTCCGTTCTGCTCCTCCACAAAGCCTCTGATCACATCCACCTGGTTCTTCATCAGGGCGATGAGCGGCGAGATCACGATGGCCGTGCCGGGGAGCACCAAGGCCGGCAGCTGGAAGCACAAGGATTTGCCGCCACCTGTCGGCATAAGGACAAAGGTGTCCTTGCCTTCAAGAAGGTTGCGGATAATCTTCTCCTGATCCCCTTTAAAGGAATCGAAACCGAAGAATTCTTTCAACTTGGAATACAGTAATGACGAGTCAATTCCCATAGTGTTCCTAATTATTTCTAAAAATAGTGATTGTTTTCGGGATAAACAAGCATTTTGGAACTTTATGAATAATAAAGTCAAGAATTTTTGCGATATTTGCAAGACTTTTGGGCAATACGCTCCAAAACGGACATAGACAACTTATAAAATAATTAATATTATGAAGACAATCAAAATGTTTGCAGCAGCCGCGATGCTTCTTTCAGCCGTAGCCTGCAATTCCGGCAATGTCAACGGAAACGCCGGCGGAGCGGACAGCACCGCGGTCGCCAACCCTGTAAAACCAGTGAACCCTAAGGAGCTTCTTCCTTCAAAAGCCAGCGTTGACTCTGTCAGCTACCTTCTTGGAATCCAGCTCGGTTCTATGATCAAGAACTACAATATGGGTGACCTCAACTTCAATATGATCAAGAAGGGAGCCGCCGACTTCGTGGCTTCTAAGGGAACCCCGCGCGACACTGACTTCGTAAAGCAGTTCAAGGTGAACCCGGAGGAGATGAACCGCATTATGAGCGAATTCATCGAGAAGAGGTCTGAATATGTAGGAGCCATCAACAAGGCGGAGGAGAACAAGTTCCTTGAGGCCAACAAGAAGAAGGAAGGCGTGCAGGTTACCGAGAGCGGTCTCCAGTACATCATCAAGGAAGCCGGCAGCGAGGTTAAGCCTAACAGCTCCAAGGACACTGTCTATGTGCACTACAAGCTCGCCCTCAAGGACGGCACCGTAATCGAGGAAGTCGCTGAGACACAGCCTTCTGTTATGCTTATGCTCAACAGGGTGATCCCTGGATGGACCGAGGGTCTCCAGCTTCTCGGCGAGGGCGGAAAGGCCACCCTCTATGTTCCTTCAGAGCTTGGCTACGGCGAGCGCGGAACCAACGGCATCGATCCTTACTCAACTCTCGTGTTCGACATCCAGCTCGACTCTGTAAAGCACTTCGTTGAGCCTGTCGTAGAGGACAAGAAATAATCACTGCCTCAGGCAGCATATACAAGCCTGCTTTGCGCCCGGCGCCGAGCAGGTTTAATTTTTACAAAATCAAAGATCTGAATATTATGGCATTGGAAATAGAAGGCAGAATCAAGCAGAAGCTTGCCAAGCAGAGCGGACAGGGGGCGAAAGGATCCTGGACAAAGCAGGATTTCGTTCTTGAATATCAGGACGGCAACTATCCGGCGGATGTGTGCCTCACGGCGTTCGGAAACGATAAGGTGGCGGATCTGGACAAGTACCAGATAAACGACACGGTCAAGGTCGCGTTCAATCTAAGGGCAAGGGAATATAACGGACGTTGGTACAACGATGTGCGCGTCTGGAGAATCACTCCGGCGGGGCAGGCTGCGTCAGCAGCTCCGGCACAGCAGCCGACATATCAGGCTCCGCAGAATTATTCTCCGGCTCCTCAGCCGAATTACGGAGCGCAGCCACAAGCGGCTCCAGCCCCGACCATCGACGATCTACCTGCCGACGACCCAAGCAATGACCTTCCGTTCTAGAACGGAAGATTCCTTACTTTTTACCCCCAGTCCCTACGGGACAGCCCCGGTGGGGCATTGGGGAGCGTTCTCCCCAAACCCCTTGCGTCGCTACGCTCCGAACCAGCTTTCGATACCAGTTTTCGATGTCAGCGATGTGAAGCGTCAATCCAACGGATGTCGGGGTCACGACGCCACCAGGTGAGCTGCTTCTTGGCGTAATGACGAGTGTTCCTCTGGATGAGGCGGACAGCTTCCTCCAGAGGAATCTTTTTATCAAGATATTCAAAGATTTCCTTGTAGCCGACGGTCTGAAGCGCCTGACAATCCCTGTACGGCAGCAAAGAGCGGACCTCCTCCACAAGCCCCTCGTCAATCATATTCAGAACCCTCTGATTTATCCGTGAATATAATTCCTCACGCGGCCGGGTCAGTCCTATTTTTTCTATCTCGAAGGAACGCTTGCGCCTTTCCCCCGTCTTGAACGACGAGAACGGCTTCCCAGAGACCAGGCAGACCTCCAAAGCCCGGATTACCCTCTGGCTATTGCGGGTGTCAATCTGTGAATATGTCAACGGATCCTTCAGCCGAAGCTCTTCGGCAAGAGTCTCAACGCCTTCTTTGTCAAGCCTTTCCCACAACTCGGCCCGCAAGGCCGGATCCCCGTCCGGAAGATTGTCAAGCCCGTTGCAGACAGCGTCTATGTAAAACATCGAGCCACCGGTCATCACCAATGTCTCGTGTCCCTCATCGAAAAGTCTTTCGACCAACGCCACAGCCTCCAACTCGTAATCCCCCGCCGTGTAGGCCTGCGTGACCGGAACGGACTGAATGAAATAATGCTTCACTGCGGCAAGCTGCGAAGCACTCGGGACAGCGGTCCCGATCGACATATTCCTGAAGATTTGGCGGGAGTCGCAGGAAATCACCGGCGAACCATATTCCAAAGCCTTCGAGACGCTGAAGTCAGTCTTGCCGACAGCGGTAGGTCCAAGGATTATGAGAAGCCGCTGGGACATATTCAGAGCCAAGGAACTGATTTTTATTCGCTTGAGGCATCCTATCGCTAGATGTCCAGATCCTCTGTCCCATCGAAGACAACCTTTCCATCCTCGTCGTCATCGTCCTCCTCATCGTCGTCATCATCGTCCTTGTCATCGTCAAGAGAAAGGGATGAGCCGCCTTCGTCATCATCGTCATCAGAGCCCCAGTCAGGCTTCTGACCAGGCAGATGCCGCTGTGAATCAGGAAGATCCTCAAAGGCGACATAACCATTCTCGAATTCAATCGGATTAGGTCCCTTCACCTCGACGATCGTAGGAGAGCATTCCGGCTTCTCCTCCACACCCTCGAACGTGACGATCACGCTCTTGCGGTTAGGCACATCGTAGAAGTACAGGAACGAGGAGACCCCGTTCTTGACAGTCTGCGCCACGGTTACATTGTCCACGGTGCCGCTTCCAAGGTCAAACAAGCCATAGCGTGCGAGAACTCCGCCGCCGGCATCCATAGCCTTGAACATAATCAACTGATCCTGCGGAAATTCCATATCCGCACGCATCTGTTTGTGGAATTCGTAAAGGGTCGTTTCGCCCCTCATCTCGTAAACCCGGTAGAATCCTTTGATTCCGGCGAGTGTAACCCTGAATTTATAGACCATAAATATTTTTGATTCAAAACCATTTCAAAATTACAAAATTTCCCGTTCCGTTGCAAAATTATGTGAAAAACGCTAATTTCGTGTCTTAGGAATGGAGACACCAGAAAACATCATCCGAGACTCCTACAAGAGCATTCCCGGACCGGCTGAAGGGCTGTTCAAAGACAATGGCAGCCGCTTCATCTCATTCGTTTTCCCCGTCGAGACAGAAGAAGAGGTCAAGAGCATTGTCGGTGACTTGAAAAAGAAGTACCACGATGCCCGTCATCATTGCTATGCCTACCGGTTGGGCTATCTCGGGGACAAGTTCAGGGCCAACGATGACGGAGAGCCTTCATCCTCGGCCGGCAGACCGATTTTGGGGCAGATCGACTCCAGAGGGCTCAGCGATGTGCTCGTGGTGGTCGTGCGCTATTTCGGCGGGATCAAGCTTGGGATTCCGGGACTCATCCGGGCCTACAAGACATCCACGGCCGAAGCCCTCGACAAGGCCGGCAGCGTTGAGAAGATCGCCGGGAAATGGTTCAGCGTCCGTTTCGGCTACGAGGCTATGAACAGTGTGATGAAAATCCTCAAGGATATGGACCTCAAGCAGAAAGGGCAGGCTTTCGGGGCGGAGTGCACGCTCCAGACCTGGGTCAGGCTTTCCTCCGAGGAGGATTTCCGGACCAGAATCGGGAAAATCGAGAACTGTACTATAAACGAACTTTAAATCTTAAACATTATGCCTAAAAGTCTAATTTCAATCCAGGATTTTTCAAAGGACGAAGTCCTTCACATCCTTGAGGTAGCAAAGGAATTCGAAGCGAACCGTGAACAGAGCTTTCTCGCCGGAAAGGTGGTGGCCTGCCTGTTCTTCGAACCTTCGACCAGAACGAGGCTTTCGTTCGAGGCCGCTGTCAACAGACTCGGTGCCAGAGTCATCGGCTTCCCTGACAACCGCAACACCAGCCAGACCAAGGGCGAGACCCTGGAGGACACCATAAAGATCGTGTCCAACTATGTGGATATGATCGTGATGAGACACCCTCAGGCGGGGGCGGCGGACATCGCGGCTTCAGTGGCTTCGGTGCCTGTCATCAACGCCGGTGACGGAGCCAACCAGCACCCGACACAGACCCTGCTCGACCTCTACGCCATCCAGAAGACCCAAGGCAGACTCAATGGATTGACAGTGAATATGGTCGGAGACCTCAAGTACGGCCGCGCCGTCCACTCCCTCGTGGAGGCCCTGCGCTGGTTCGACCCACACTTCATATTCACCTCTCCTGAAGAATTGAATATGCCAAAGAAATATCTTGAGCTCCTTGACCGTGAGGGAGTTGACTACCGGCAGACCGACAGGATAGAGGATGGTCTCAACATCTGCGACGTGCTCTACATGACAAGAGTCCAGCAGGAAAGGTTCCCTGACATGGATGAATATAATAAGGTAAAGGATGTATATCGACTCTCCGCCTCTATGCTTGGCTCCGTCAAGCCGAATATGAAGATAATGCACCCGCTCCCAAGGGTCAACGAAATCGCCACGGACATCGACGACACCCCATACGCCTATTACTTCCAGCAGGCCGGCGGCGGAATGTACGTCAGGATGGCCATCATCTCGTACCTCCTCGGCTACAGATAATTTATAATTTCGCGGTAAATGTTGGGCAAATCCTTTTAATTGCCTATCTTTACCGCGAAATCAGTTTTGATTTTAAACCGTATATTTTAATAATACTTTGAAACTAAAATAGAAATGAAGAAAGTACACGTATTCAACGCCGGCCCTTGCCTGCTTCCGCAGGTGGCCATCGACAATGCCATTGAGGCCCTCAAGGATTTCAAAGGCACAGGTGTCTCTGTTCTCAGCATCTCCCACCGCACAAAGGAGTGGGACGCGACTATGGACGAGTGCCGCGCACTCTGGAGAGAGCTTCTGAATATTCCCGAGACACACGAGATCGTGTTCCTCGGAGGCGGTGCGTCTTTGCAGTTCCTCTATGTGGCTATGAACTACCTTGAGAAGAAGGCCGCCTATCTTGAGACAGGTGTCTGGGCGAAGAAAGCCCTCAAGGAGGCCAAGGGAATCGGCGAGGCTTACGCTCTCGCAAGCTCGGCTGACAAGAACTACTCTTACATTCCTAAGGGATACGAGATTCCTACGGACATCGACTATTTCCACATCACCACGAACAACACCATCTACGGCACCGAGATCAAGGAGGACATCGACTGCCCTGTTCCTCTGATCGCCGACATGTCATCCGACATTATGAGCCGTCCTGTTGACGTGAGCAAGTACGATCTCATCTACGGTGGCGCGCAGAAGAACGTAGGTCCTGCCGGCGTGATCTTCGCCATCATCAGGAAGGACTCCCTCGGAAGGGTTTCAAGGTACCTCCCTGCGATGCTTGACTACCGCAACCACATCGAGAAGTTGTCTATGTACAACACCCCTCCTGTATTCTCGATCTTTATGATGAACGAGACTCTGAAGTGGCTCAAGAGCATCGGTGGAGTCCCAGCCATCCAAAAGATCAACCAGCGGAAGGCTGAGCTGCTATATTCAGAGATTGACCGCAACCCTCTGTTTGTCGGCACCGCCGCGAAGGAGGACCGCTCGCTGATGAACGTCTGCTTCGTGATGGCTCCGGGCCACGAGGCTCTTCAGGACGAGTTCCTTGCGTTCGCCAAGGAGCGCGGAATGATCGGCATCAAGGGTCACCGCTCCGTCGGAGGCTTCAGAGCTTCCCTCTACAACGCCTGCACCGTCGAGGACGTTCAGGCTCTTGTTGATTGTATGAAGGAATTCGAAGATCTTAAGAAATAGCTCATTATGAAGATATTAGTCGCAACACAGAAGCCTTTCTCAGCGGCCGCTGTCGCCGGGATCAAGGAGATTGTCACCGCCGCCGGACACGAATTCGCAGCACTTGAGAAATATGCTGACGCTTCGGAACTCATAGCCGCCGTCGCTGATGTGGACGCTCTCATCATCCGCTCTGACAAAGTGACCGCCGAGGTGCTTGACGCCGCGAAACAGCTGAAGATCGTTGTCCGCGCCGGTGCCGGTTACGACAATGTTGACCTTGCCGCCGCGACCGCGCACAACGTGGTCGTGATGAACACTCCGGGACAGAACTCCAACGCTGTCGCAGAGCTTGCCATCGCCATGATGATCTACATGTGCCGCAACCAGTTCACCCCTGCCACCGGATCCGAGATCCAGGGCAAGAAGGTCGGAATCCAGGCCTTCGGCAACGTGGGCCGTCTGGTCGGCAAGAAGGCCGAGGCTCTGGGAATGAGCGTCATGGCCATCGACCCGTTCATCCCTGCGGAGAAGATCCGCGAGGCCGGAGCTGAGCCAGCCGATTCGCTTGAGCATATGTACGCATCCTGCGACTTCATTTCCGTGCATATTCCAGCCACTCCTCAGACCATCGGTTCGATAGGCTACGACCTGATCACCAAGATGCCTAAGGGTGCCTGCCTGGTGAACACCGCCCGCAAGGAGGTCATCGACGAGGCCGGACTGGAGAAAGCCCTTGAGGAAAGAACCGATCTGAAGTATATTACCGATGTGGCTCCGGACAACTACGCCGCGCTGAAGGAGAAGTTCGGCGTGCGCGTCTTCGCCACCCCTAAGAAGATGGGTGCCCAGACCGCCGAGGCGAATATGAACGCCGGTCTCGCCGCCGCCCGCCAGATCGTGGACTTCTTCGCCACGGGCAACACACGTTTCCAGGTCAACAAGTAATTTTATGAATATACAGGCGGTGCCCCTGTCTTTCGCACCGGTGCCGCCTTTTTCAACGCCATTTTACGCCACCTGAAGGTGAGCCCCAAGAATCATACAGTCAAACCTTGATGTTTAGACGGTCAGGAGGTGGGGCACCAAGGGATGTTGGCATATTCATTCAACAATTTTTCCAAGAATATTATGGTAAGAGTAAAACCGTTCGCGGCGATCAGGCCGCCAAAAGATATTGTGACAGAGGTGGCTGCGCCGCCTTACGACGTGCTGAACTCCGAAGAGGCCAAGGAGATGGCCGGAGAGAAATCCCTCCTCCACATCACCAAGCCGGAGATTGACTTCAACCCGATCCTTGAAGACCACGATCCGAAGGTCTATGACGAGGCCGTGAAGAATTTCAAGGAGTGGCAAGCCAAGGGCTGGCTCAGGCGCGACCCTAAGGAGTGCTACTACGTCTATGCCCAGACGATGGAAGGCCGTACCCAGTACGGACTCGTTCTCTGCGCCCACACGGATGACTACGCTTCCGGCAAGATCAAGAAGCACGAACTCACACGCAAGGACAAGGAGGATGACAGAATGGTTCACGTCCGCATCCAGAACGCCAACATCGAGCCGGTGTTCTTCGCCTACAAGGACAACCACATCCTGAACGAGATCGTGGCACAGACCGTCAAGAAGGCTCCGGAGTACGATTTCATCGACGAGAACAAGTTCGGCCACAAGTTCTGGGTAATCGACGATGGCAAGACCATCGACCAGATCACAAGGCTGTTCAACAATGATGTGGATGCTTTCTATGTAGCTGACGGCCACCATCGTACGGCAGCCGCCGCTCGTGTCGGGGCCGAGAAGAGAGCGCAGAATCCAAACCACACAGGCGACGAGGAGTACAACTTCTTTATGGCCGTGTGCTTCCCGGAGAGCCAGCTCAAGATTCTGGACTACAACCGTGTCGTGAAGGATCTCAATGGTCTTTCAAAGGATCAGTTCATCGCTGCCCTTGAGGAGAACTTCACGGTTCGTGAAATGGGCGGGGAGATCTACACTCCTGACCATTTGCACAACTTCTCGATGTACCTTGACGGCAAGTGGTACTCTATGGAGGCTCTACCTGGCAGATATGACGACAAGGATCCGATAGGGGTCCTGGACGTTACCATCCTCTCGAATCTCGTGCTCGACAAAGTGCTCGGCATCAAGGATCTGCGTACGGACAAGAGAATCGATTTCGTTGGTGGAATCAGAGGCCTCGGCGAACTCAAGCGCAGGGTTGACAGCGGTGAGATGAAGGTTGCCTTCGCCCTCTACCCTGTCTCGATGCAGCAGCTCATCGACATCGCCGACACCGGAAACATAATGCCACCGAAGACCACGTGGTTCGAACCGAAGCTCCGTTCCGGCCTCGCCATCCACACTCTCGATTAGAAGCATCACGACCTTCCGAGAGCACGGTCTATAAATGCCCGCCAAAGAGACGATGTTCCTGTCGTGTGTCTACCAAAGTACTGAAATCCAGCTACTTTCCAGCCACGGAGCCCGTTGAGGTGACAGCCACAAGACCAATGAAGACAACGGTCACTGAGCCCACCGAGGTGACAGCCATCGGAATCAAAGACATAACCCGCGATTGGCCACCAAAGTCAAACTGCAGGGAACAGGCCTCGGCTCACTTGAAGGTCAACTAATTATGAATATCAAACAATGCGTTATCCTTCCGCCCTTTCCGGTGGAAGGATAATCGTTTTTCGCTGATACCCGGTGAGGAAACCGCCTTGACAACAAAGGAATCCGTCAACGATAACGGATTCATCTTCAAGCAAAACGTCAAATCCCTTTGGTCGATTCTAACCAAAGGGATAATGTCATCAGATTCATTATCAAAACATTAATCGCCACCGACTGATTATCAATAAGTGCCACACAAGGCGTTGAGTTGTAGCGACTTGATAATCTTTCTTTAGCAAGTCTGCACTAAAGAGAGGTACTTAACATTTTCATTCACAAAATATTACACGCCACGCATTGGTAATCAACAAGTGAGAGGCAAAACTCTCAATATCAAGATATTAGCCTCTTCTCTTTAGTTTAAACCGCCCAAAGGGAACCTGTCATTTTAATGATTGTCATACAGTTATCGACCACGCGAAAGAAAAGATTCCACACGGGATTTGCGGCACATTCATATTCAGACATATTCAGGCTCATATTCAGGCTTTGAATTTCTTTTGGAATTGCAAAGATAAATACCTATCTTGCTGCCAACATATTGACCAACTTAAATTATTGAATTATGGCTCGTTTGAGGCGAATGATTTACCAGAGGGGTGCGGTCGGGCATATCTTCCAGAGAGCGCGGTCCGGATTCGTGGTGTTCTACAACGTAAAGGACTCACTTGTGTTCTTCACGATTTTCTCACTGATGGCAGTCAAGCACAAAGTCCGGGTGTTGGGACTCTGCCTGATGTACAATCATATTCACATACTGGTCGAGGCCGAGGATCACAAGACTGTGGCGCGGTTCATTCAGGAGTTCTGTTCCAAGTTCTCCAAGGCCTACAATGCCAGACACGGTTTGACAGGAAGACTCTTCACTACATTCGGGCTCTCTAACAAACGTGGAGACAAACAGGTCAGGACCTCGCTCGCCTACCTCTACAACAATCCGGTTGAAGACCGAATCTGCAAGCGGGCGGAGGAATGGCATTGGAACTTTCTGGCTTATGCTGACTCCGATCATCCATATTCAGAGAAACTTATCTTGCGGGAGGCTTCGGTCGGGATGAGGAAGGCAGTGGCGAAGGTCAGGACACTTCATACCCACCAAAGGTCGCTCACATACGAAGTGCTTGATGACCTATTCAAATCACTGAATATGAGCGAGAAGATGCAGCTGATTGATTTCATTGCAAGGGAATATTCAATCATCGATTTCAAGCGGGCGCTCGGCTACTACGGCAGTTATGGGAATATGCTCACCGCTTTCGGCAGTAATACTGGCAGTGAATATGAGATCCGTGAGCCGCACGATCCTCATTCCGGAGCGGCTTACAGGAAAATGACGCATCATCTGGCATCAGACAAACGGTTCTCGGGCATCGAGGATGTACTGAAGCTTACGGCCGAGGCACGAATCGATTACCTAAACGAGCTGGTCTCCGCCTGTGATGTCAGTATCAATCACGCCCGAAAATTTCTGCGGATTGAATCTGTGGAATGTAAACCGTTGAGGCACAAGGCTCAGAGCGATTACCTTTAGTCAAACTCCACTAAAGGCAGCATCGTACAATTCTCTTTATCAAAGTGTTACGCCACACTCGTTTATTATCAAACAGTGGCAAACAAACTCTTGAATTACAACTGATTAAAGGTGCATCTTTAGTTGAAAGTCACTAAAGGGAAACAGCTTATTATCTTGTTTTCAAGCAGTTATTGTTCACAATTCCAGGAAGTCGAACCACGGAAGTAGGAATGGGCGACTATTCGGCGAACGGAGCGAGGATGGATGTCGGGGTGAGTGCCGAGCCATCGGAGGTGAAGGCTCCCATATTGTAGGCTCCCCAGTTGCGATCCGCTTTCTCGTAGATGGCAGGTCTCCACTTGCCGTCAACCTGCGGCTCCCAGTAGAATACTCCGGCGCAGACGGACAGAGACTTCACGGAACTCATAAATTCAGTCATACACTGGGTTGAGGTGGCGAGATCCTCGGCAGTGTCCCTCACGCCGACCTCACAGACCATTACCTTGCAGCCATACTTGGCAGCCAGAGACTTGATATTCAGAATGGCTGCGGAATTCATAGCCTTCCAGGTCATTTGGGAATTGGTCATAGGGTAGTGCGAAAGACCGATCATATCGAACTTGCCACCGTTGGCCTTGAGCTTGTCGAAGAACCACGTGTTATCCTGATAGGCGTTGTCAATGTGGACAATCACTTGAGCGTTAGGGAATATTGCCTTGACGGCATCGTAGCCAGCATTGGTAAGCACGGCATAGTTCTTCCAGCCGCCTGCGATCTCGCCCTTGTCATTGTATAGCCGACCGGTTTCCCAAAGCATCCCAGGGCGTGTCTCGTTACCGACCTGAACCCAAAGTGGAGTCACTCCGGCAGATTTCAAGGCTGCCAAAACATCTTTAGTGTGCTCGGAGACCTTTGCGGAAAGACCTTTCAAATCGAGGCCGACCCAATCAGTTGGTGTGTTCTGACGTTGAGGATCAGCGAAGAAGTCACTGTAGTGGAAATCAATCATCACCGACATTCCCGCTTCGGTGGCCCGCTTGGCCATATTCACAACATCATCCCTGCCGCTCCAACCATTGGCATCCTCCGGCTTGACCCAAACACGGAGACGAATGGCGTTGATGCCTGCACCCTTCAGCACGGGAAATAAACCAGTGTTCCCTTTGGAATCCTTGAAGGCCGAACCATTGATCCTGGATGGATTGTGAGCCATATCATATTCCATCTCTGAAGCCCATCCGATGTCAGCGCCACGCGCGAAAGCCACCTCCTCTACAGGAGGTGCCTCCGGTTCATCTTTCTTTTCGTTACCAGAGCCACCGCAGCCGACAAACAACACGAAAGCCGCAAGCGCAGAAGCGGCCAAGATCATAAAACGGGAATATAAAGCACTCATAATCACATCAAAAAAGTTCTTCTCTCCAAAAATAGTAATTTTAGAATAAAGTAGTTCAAAAAGTCCGGAATTTCTTTTCTATAGCGGAACAAGAAAAGCGCTTATGATGTATGTACCAACCTGGCTAACGGTCACATTTGGTACACAAAAGTGCCTTTTGAGGTACGAAATGCGGAACGGAATCGCTTCGGTACACGAAAGGCATCTCTGGGGTGCCAAACGATCCAACGGCAGAATTCGGCACACAAAAGGCTCCTTTGGGGTACCAAGCGAGATACGAAATGGGATAGCAGGGACGCATTTGCAATGTATTATACAAAGGCCTTATCTATAGGCGGATACCCCGCTCGACCCAAGAATTTTGGTAACGTGCAAAATTCTGGTCGAGCGGGGTATCGCCTATCCTTTATGGTGGATTCAGTATAACTTCACTTCGACTGGCTCAGTGACCAGGCTGACACTAAAGGCTCTCGATATTCTTCTCGTTGAGAAGGTTCTTGCCCTCGGCAGTGTAGGCGTACTCGATGCGGTCGGCGTAGTGCTTCTCGACCTTGCCACGGACAATCTTCATCGTGCTGTTAACCAATCCATTCTGCTCGGTGAAAGGCTCTGGAAGCACAGCCACGGCGGCCGGCAGCCACCTCTCCGGGAACATACCCTCGTGTGAGCCGCCCTTCTTGTAGGAATCAATCTCTTCCTGGATCTTCTTCAGCATCGCCTCCTTGCCCTCACGCGACGAAGGATCCAATCCCTTTGAGGAAACATATTCCTTGAGAGCGTCCTTGGCAGGAACAATCAGCACGATGGTATAAGGGTCCTGATTGTTGTGCAGGATGACCTGCTCGATGTACTTTGAGCCGTCAGTCAAAGAATCCTCGAATCCTTCCGGACTGTATTTCTCTCCGTCGGATGAGATCAGCAGAGACTTGAAGCGGCCGACAACGTAAAGATATTCACTATCATACATATAGCCCATGTCGCCGGTGTGCAGCCAACCGTCGCGCAGAGCCTCCGCCGTCCCTTGAGGGTTCTTCCAGTAGCCAGCCATCACATTCTCGCCGCGCACCACGATCTCGCCCTTGGTGCGGAGCGGAACCTCCTTGCCGTTGTCGTCGCAGATCTTGATGTCAAGCGGCTTCACGACACGGCCCGAAGAGCCGAACATAGCGTGGCCGGTCGAGTTGGCGGAGATGATAGGGGTCGCCTCGGACACGCCGTAGCCTTGGAACATAGGAATGCCGATGGCGCAGAAGTACCTCTGAAGCTCGATGTCCAGAAGCGCGCCGCCGCCCACGAAGAACTCCATCCTGCCGCCGAATCCCTCTCTGACTTTCTTGAATATGATCTTGTCGAACAAGGCCATCAACGGTTTCTTCCAAAGCTGTAGGATGCCGCCTCGGTTGTAATATTCCTTATTGTAGGAGATAGCGAGGTTGAGGGCGTAGTTGTAGAGCTTCTCGACCTTCGGTCCCTGCTTGTGGATCGTGGTCTCGACGTTCTTCTTGAAGTTGCGGGCAAGCGCCGGCACTGACAGCATCACGTGCGGACGGACCTCCTTGATCGCTATAGGAATATTCCTGAGCGTGGCGAGCGGGTTGGCTCCGACAGGCACGGTGGCGATGCTGCTGCAATAGGACATCATCGTGTAGAATCCGGCCACGTGCGCGAAGCAGTGGTCAAGAGGCAGGATGATGAGCATCGTGGAATCAGGCTTGACTCCGATCACGGAATGAGCCTGCTCCACGTTCGCCGTGTAGTTGCGGTGGGTCAGAAGAACACCCTTCGGGTCGGCTGTGGTGCCGGAAGTGTAGCTGATCGTGGCGTAGTCATCCGGCTGTACGGATTTGTAGCGTTCCTCGAACTCGGCCTTGTGGCCGAACAGGTAGCTGTCGCCGAGGGCCTGTACCCATTCCATCGAGACCTCCTTGGCGTTCGCCGCAGGTTCGTCATCCAGCACGATGACCTTCTCCACGCAGTCCAGCTGTGAGATTATCCTGCGGATCTTCGGGAGTTGCTGTCCGGAAACGATCACGAACCTGGACTCGGAATGCTGGATCCTGAAAGTCAGGTCATTGCTTTCCTCAAGCTTGATGGAGAGCGGGACGCTCACGCCGCCGGCGTAGAGTATTCCCAACTCGGAAAGGATCCACATGTTCCTTCCCTCTGAAAGGAGAGAGACCCTCTCGCCCTTGTTGAGTCCCATGGCCATCAGGCCGGCCGCGATGCGGTAGCCTTCCTTGCGGGTCTGCTCGAATGATGTCTCGGTCCACTTTTCATCCACTTTCTCGCGGAGGAACACGTGCGTAGAGTATTCGTGGGTATATTTCTCCACGAACTCGATGATTGTCGGTCTTGTAGCTGACATACTATGTAATCGTTAAAATTATCTTTACCAAAACAGCGGCGGTTTATTCCTTGCCGCTAAGTCATTATTCATCAATCTGTCTGACCTCCGGGAAGAGGCCGAAGAGTTCGGCGTCTATCTTGTCGGTGACGGTCTGGAAGTCCTCCGGACGGTTCTCAAACTTGATGTTGTCCACATCGATGACCAGAAGATGTCCGTCATATTTGGAGATCCAATCGTCATAGCGCTTGTTGAGGCCCGTGAGGTAGTCGATGCGGATGCTGCTTTCATATTCCCTGCCTCTCTTCTGAATCTGCGCCACCAGATTAGGAATGGTGGATTTCAGGTAGATCAGAAGGTCCGGCTTGCTGACCAGCGACATCATAAGGTCGAAGAGATCCGAGTAGTTTTCGAAATCGCGGGTGCTCATCAATCCCATATCGTGAAGGTTCGGGGCGAATATGCGCGCGTCCTCGTAGATTGTCCTGTCCTGGATGATGACATCGCTGCATCTTGAGATGTCCACGACATCCTTGAACCTTTTGTTCAGGAAATAGATCTGGAGGTTGAACGACCAACGTTCCATATCAGCATAGAAATCAGAAAGATAGGGATTGAAGTCAACCGATTCGAACTTCGGAGTCCAGCCGTAATGGGCCGCCAGCATCTTTGTCAGGGTGGTCTTGCCACTGCCTATGTTGCCTGCTATCGCGATGTGCATATCCTTGATGTTTATTTTGTTCTGTTTTGCTGTCCGGAAACCGTTCATATTCAAAAACAGTTCCCTACAAAAATAACATTATTTTTCCAATGGGAAAAGTCCGTAGAGCTCAGCGTCGATCCTGTCGGTGATGGAGGCGAAGTCCTCGGGGCGGTTTTCGAAGTCGAGGTCATCGGTCTCGATGGTCAGGACCTTGCCGTCATATTCATTGATCCACTTGTCGTAACGGTCGTTCAGGCCGCTGAGATATTCAAGGCTCATCGTCTGCTCGTAGTCGCGGCCGCGCTTCTGGATCTGCGCCACGAGGTGAGGCACCGATGATTTGAGGTAGATCAGCAGGTCGGGCTTGCGGACGGTGGCAGCCATCACGTTGAAGAGATCCATGTAGGTCTCGTAGTCGCGCTTGGTGAGGTTGCCCATCGCATAGTTGTTGGCTACGAAGATGTGCACGCCCTCGAAGAGCGTCCTGTCCTGGATGATCACGTCCTTGCTCTTGGCTATCTCCAGCACGTCCTTGAACCTCTGGGCGAGGAAATATGTCTCCAGATTGTACGACCAGCGGGGGATGTCCTTGTAGTAGTCCTCCAGATATGGATTGTATGTCACCGACTCGTACTTCGGTGTCCATCCGTAATGGGCGGAGAGCATCCTCGTCAGGGTGGTCTTGCCGCTGCCTATGTTGCCTGCTATTCCTATGTGCATTATTTTTCTCCTTCTATCTCTATTCCTTCCCCGTCCCAGTCAAGATCCTCCTCCGGCTCGTTGAACGGTTGAAGGAACGGGTTGTGGGTCCTTTCGTCTGCAATCGTGGTCTTGCGTCCGTGCCCCGGAAGCACATCCACATCACCCGGCAGTCCCATCAACTTATCCATTATACTGATTATCAGATGGTCATAATCCCCTCCTATAAGGTCCGAACGCCCGATCGCCCCGGCGAAAAGAGTGTCGCCTGTCAGCAGGACCTTGTCCGTCTCGTCGTAGTAGCAAACCCCACCTGGAGTGTGTCCTGGAGTGGTTATCACCCTGAAAGGAGACCCCTCAAGCGTGTCCAGAACCTCCCCGTCACGGATGTCCACCGTCTTGATCTCAGAGGAATCATGCGCTACCAGCCCGAACTCCCTCACGGCCGCCGGATTGTTGTCCAGAATCATCTTGTCCTCCGGCAACATCAGCACCGGCACTGAATATTCCTGGACGATCCTCAGCACCCCGTGCACGTGGTCGAAATGCCCGTGCGTCAGCCAGATGGCCTTCGGTGTCAGCCGTTCCGTCTTCACCAGCTCCTTAAGCTTAGCGAACTCTTCCGGCCAATAGCACCCCGGATCCACAAAAACGCAATTCCCCCTTCCGTCCCAAAGCACATAGCAATTCTCCCGGAACGAATTGAAATTAAATGTCTTGATGTTCAGTTGATGATCCTGACTCATTGATTCGTCTGTTTTACTCTTGACTACAAATTTACTGAATATTCGTTAAATTTGCGGAATAAAGCGGAAATGATGAGCAAGAAAGAATATATCGAGATCCGGGGAGCGGAGGCACATAACCTCAGGGGGGTGAATGTGGACATCCCGAGGGGGGAGTTTGTGGTGGTGACGGGGCTGAGCGGCAGCGGGAAGTCCTCGCTGGCGTTCGACACGATCTATGCGGAAGGGCAGAGACGGTACCTGGACACGCTTTCACCTTACGCCAAGCACTTTATGGGTGTGCTGGAAAAGCCTGAGGTCGAGAGCATAACGGGACTGAGTCCAATCATCGCGATCGAGCAGAAGACCACGGGCAACAACCCTCGTTCGACCGTCGGGACCATCACCGAGATATTCGATTTTCTAAGACTTTTGTACGCGAGGGCTTCGAGGGCATATTCACCGGTCACGGGGATGGAGATGGTCCGCTACACGGACGCGCAGATCGTGGACCTTATAATGAATGAATATAAGGGGAAGAAGTGCTACCTGCTCGCTCCGTTGGTCATCGGCCGCAAGGGACACTACCGCGAACTGTTCGACCAGCTCCGAAAACGCGGCTACACCGATGTCAGAGTGGACGGGAATATACTTCCGCTCAACGAAGTTGATGCTCTGGACCGCTACAAAAGCCACTTCATAGAACTGGTCGTGGACAAGCTCAAGCCGTCTGAGGGCGATGAGAAACGGGTCCGGGACTCCGTGATGTCGGCTCTGAATCTTGGCAAAGGCTCGGTCGCCCTGCTGGAGTTCGGCTCTGACAAACTGAGGCATTTCTCCAAGCACCTTGTCGATCCTGATTCGGGAATATCCTTGCAGGAACCAGCGCCACACTCTTTCTCATTCAACTCCCCGGAAGGTTACTGTCCTCACTGCAAAGGACTTGGAATGATAGTGAATGTGGATATGAATTCCATCATCCCTGACAGATCAGTGTCAATCGCAGACGGGGGAATAGTCCCGCTGGGTAAAATGCGTGAGACCAAGAAATATGATGTGATCCGCTCCATCGCCCGGAAATACAACTTCTCTCTGTACGATCCTATCGACTCGATTCCGGACGAGGCCATCTCGCACATCATATTCGGAAGTGATGAATTGTTCCGTGTAGGCGAAGGTAGTCTGTCCGAAATGGTTACGTTTGACGGAATCGTGGACGACATCGATGAGAAGATCGTGTGTCCGGTCTGCCACGGAACCAGGCTGAACGAGAACGCCCGCTGCTTCAAGATAGACGGCAAGACTATCTCAGAGGTAGCGGCTATGGAGATGACCGAACTGAAGGAATGGTTTGCGTCGTTGCCGGAGAAACTGAACACAAGGGAGAACAACATAGCGCGTGACATTCTAAAAGAGCTCAACGAAAGGGTTCAGTTTATGCTGGACGTAGGACTCGACTATCTGTCACTTGACCGTCCGACAGCCTCGCTTTCCGGCGGAGAGGGGCAGAGGATCAGGCTTGCCACACAGATCGGATCCAAGCTTGTCAACGTGCTGTACATCCTGGACGAACCGTCCATCGGGCTACACCAGAGGGACAACCGCAAGTTGATCAATTCGTTGAAGGAGCTTCGCGACGAGGGCAATTCCGTTATGGTCGTGGAGCACGACTACGAAACGATGATGAACGCCGACTGGCTGGTGGATGTCGGCCCCGGCGCCGGCGACAAAGGCGGAAGAATATGCCTGAACGCTCCTCTGAAGGCTCTAATGGAATATTCATCGGACAACGGAAAGATCCCTTCCTCATTGGACAAGGAGACAGCCGGACACTGCATATTCGGAAAGTCAAAGACGTTGGATTATCTTCAGGGAAAGGATGCGATTGAGATTCCGTCCACGCGCCGCACTGGTAGCGGCAAGTACCTGAGCATCAAGGGCGCAAGAGGCAACAATCTGAAGAATGTCAGCGTGGATTTTCCACTGGGATGCTTCATCGGGATCAGCGGAGTCAGCGGTAGCGGCAAGTCCACGCTCATCAACGAGACTCTGATGCCGATCCTCAAGAACAAGTTCTACAGGGCTAAGCTGCATCCTTTGGCTTACGATTCACTGGAGGGTGTCGAGAACATCGACAAGCTGATAGAGATCGACCAGAGTCCAATCGGACGTTCGCCGAGATCAAACCCGGCCACGTTCACCGGCGTGTTCAACGATATCCGGAATCTGTTCGCCGACACTCCGGACGCTAAGGTTCGCGGGTTCAAGGCCGGCCGGTTTTCGTTCAACGTGGCTGGTGGACGCTGCGAGGCCTGCAAGGGGGCCGGAATCAAGGTCATCGAGATGAACTTCCTGCCGTCCGTGAATGTGGTCTGCGATGAGTGCAGGGGCAAGAGGTACAAGGAGGACACGCTGGCCGTGCATTACAAGGGCAAGAGCATCAACGATGTGCTTGAGATGCCTATCAGCGAGGCCTATGAGTTCTTCAAGCCGATTCCGGCCATCGCCCAGAAACTGAAAGCGTTGGTCGATGTAGGTCTCGGTTACGTTCATCTCGGCCAGTCAGCCGTGACACTTTCCGGCGGCGAGAGTCAGCGAATGAAACTGGCGGCGGAGCTGTTCAGAAAGGCGACCGGCAACACGTTGTACATCCTTGACGAGCCGACGACCGGCCTTCATTTCGAAGATATAAAGGTACTGCTCAACGTTCTGCAACAGCTTGTCGATCAAGGCAACACAGTCATCATCATCGAGCACAACCTGGATGTCCTGAAGAGTGTCGATTACCTCTTCGACCTCGGCCCTGACGGCGGCCGCAGAGGCGGTCAGATTGTCGCCCAAGGCACCCCCGAAGCCCTCACCCGGAACCCAGCCTCTGTCACCGGTCCGTTTCTCAAAGAGGTACTTCTCGGAAAAATGTAGATTTGCATTGCAAATTTCTATGGAAAAGTGTAGTTTCACACAATTGAATTCCATAGAAAAGTGTCAACATTAGGCTTAAGTTAAAATGGATACCCTGTCAAGAGCGGCACATCAGATTCTTTCAGTGTTTTTGACACAATAGAGAGAAGAGAATATTTCCGTGAGGAAGCGTCCTGAGGCGGATCAAGTATTTCCTGCGCTTTCACCAGCAATTCGTACTCGTAGCCACTTTCATAATTGAAATCCTCTATCTGGCTATGGCATATTTGCCAAACAGGAGCATTGTCAACCTTAATCCAATAGCACACCTCAGGCCCATTGGCTCCTGTCGCGGTGATTGTCTTTGAGGCGACAATCCATTTCTCCTCCCAACTTTTGCCATAGATAGTAGATTCACCATCTGATTTATTACAACCGACAGAGAAAACGGCAAGAAGAAACAACGTAATGAAAATAAGTCGTTTATTCATAAAAAGTTCTTGTTCAAAGTTTTACAAAAAAAAGAATTGATTCACAATCAAAGTCTGTCTCCTATGTTGAGTCAATCGCTAGTCATGCCTACAGTACTGCCCGGCCACTAAGTCATAGGATCATATACAATACTATATCGCAAATATATAATACATTACACAAAGAAGCAAGAGAATATATTCGCACCTGGAAGAACAACTTACTAGTTATCAAGAGAATAATGTTTTAGGTGCGGGCGATTTTGCATACCTGGAAGTCCAGAGCATCAATAGAACGCTCTGTAACGAAGCCACAGGCTCCAAGGTGCGTGAATATGTTCGCACTTGAAACACCAAACAGTTAATTACCAAACTGATACAGTTCCAGATGCGGGCGATTTTGCATACCTGGAAGTCCAGAGCATCAATAGTTACAAAAACAAGACAATAAAGACCACACAATGATGCCGTGGCTGTCAAGTGATTGAGTTTCAATAACAAAAAGCACCCTCCTTCTACCCGAAACGGGCAGGAGGAGGGTGCGTTAGGATATTCATTTACAAGAACTTGCGCTCCACGGCTGGAGGGAGGCTCGCTCTGGCGACGGCATCCGGCAAGGCTTCAAGGCCAAGCCAAATGCGTCATCGGGAGGTCTATCGTTCCCAGGCGAGGGCGGAGGCGCCGAGGATGGCGGCGTCGGACTCCTTGAGCTGGGAATAGACGAGCTGTACCTTGTTCTTCCAGAGAGGGAGGACGTTGTCGTTCATCGAACGGAGGATCGGCTCGGTGAGGAACTCCTTGCTTCTGGCTAGACCACCGAAGAGAACAATGGCCTCAGGAGCGGAGAACGCGATGAAGTCCGCGAAAGCCTGGCCGAGGAGGGTCCCGGTATATTCAAAGATCTTGATGGCAAGGGCATCGCCTTCCTTGGCGGCCTCATAGACATCCTTTGAGGAGATGCTGTCAAGGCTGCGGAGGGCCGATGGCTGATCGCTCATATCCAGCCACTCGCGGGCGGTTCTGGCGACTCCGATCGCTGAGCAGTAGGTCTCAAGGCAACCGTTTCTTCCGCAGTTGCAATGACGGCCGTTGTGGCGCACGATCGTGGTATGGCCAAGCTCGCCGGCGAATCCGTCGTGGCCATAGACCATCTCACCGTTGATGACGATTCCGCTGCCGACACCGGTTCCGAGGGTGATCATGATGAAATTCTTCATTCCCCTCGCGGCACCGTAGGTCATCTCACCCATCGCGGCGGCGTTGGCGTCGTTGGTAAGGGTAACAGGGATGCCGTCCATCGCTTCGGTAAGCATCTTGGCGAAAGGAATCGAACCGGCACGTCCCCACGAAAGATTAACGGCATTCTCGACTTCGCCGGTGTAGTAGTTGGCGTTAGGGGCGCCGACTCCGATTCCACGGATCTGACCTTCGGCACCGGCATCAGCGATGATCTTCTTCAACGCGGCAGCGAGTTCCTCAATGTAAGGCTCAACCGTGGTGTAGGAGTCTGAACGGATGACTGTCTGGGCGAGCACGGTTCCACGGGCGTCAACGACTCCGCATTTGGTGGTCTGTCCACCTACATCTATTCCTATTACTAAATTCTGTTCCATAATATTCTGTTATGAATATGTCCCGGCAGAAACTCCACCGGGACAAGATTTCTGATTATGCGACCTTCTTTACCTTTGAACCAAACAAAGCGTACCAAAGGATGTAGGCCACACCGATGATGACAACGATGTAGCTCATCAGGTAGTTGGTAGCGTCAGCGACAGCACCCTGGATGAGAGGGAGGATACCACCACCGCAAACCATCACCATAAACAGTCCGGAAGCGATTGAGGTGTATTTGCCAAGACCCTCTACAGCGAGGTTGAAGATGGCGCCCCACATCACGGAAGTGCAGAGACCGCAGAGGATGAAGAACATAACTCCGATCGGAATCTCGGCGAGGGAGAATGACAGCTGTGAGGTGATCGCTGGGAACTTGACTGTTGTCGTGTCACCAAGGAACATTCCAAGAAGAAGGAATATGATGGCGACGGTACCCACAAAGCTGACCATAGCGCGGCTGGATACCTTTCCTCCAACTGAAGCGCCCACGAGACGTCCGCAAAGCATAAGGAACCAGTACATTCCGACGATTGTTCCGGCCACGGCGGCGCTGATGCCGATCTCGGCCGAAGTCATATAAAGGTTGACGAAGTTAGGAATACCGACCTCAACACCTACATAAACGAATATGGCGATAATTCCCAGAACGAAATGCTTGAAAGAGAGAGCGCCCTTCACACTTTCGCCCATAGTGAGCTGGCCAGCCTTTCCGGCAGCGGCGGCAGCCTCAAGTTCTGGCTCAGGGATCTGCGAGAACGCTATGATGATGAACGCGAGAGCGAATATGCCCATTGCTATGAAAAGCGCAGGGTTAGCGTCAGCGATCTGGGTGTCCTTCGTCACGTCACCGATCAAGTAACCGACAAGTACCGGAACAATCGTGGCACTCAAAGAGTTGCAGGAGCCGCCCCACTGGATGAGCTGGTTACCCTTGTTGCCGCCGCCGCCGAGGGTGTTGAGCATAGGGTTCACAACCGTGTTGAGCATGCACATCGAGAAACCGGAGATGAACGCGCCGAGAATATAGACGGCGAAGCTTCCGGCGATTCCGGAGAGGAATGTGATGCCGACTCCGATGAATCCGACGGTCACAGCCGCGAGTGCGGTGAACTTATAGCCCTTCTTGGACAGAATCATACCGGCAGGCAGGCCCATGAACGCATAGGCGATGAAGTTGGCGGCGTTACCCAGCTGGGACATAAAGTTCGAAGCGGCGAACTGCTGCTTCACGATGACTCCGAACGGATTCTGGAATCCCGTCACGAATGAGATCATCGCGAACAGGAAGAACATGATCACAATAGCGAAAATGTTACCTTGTTGTTTCTTTTCCATTTGTAAGATGTTTTATGTTATCGAAAATATTTCGTGGCATATTCCACAAATTTAGCAAATTAATTTCAAAATTGACCGAATGGCTTCAAAAATCCGCATTACAGAATGACCTTTATAGGATTATTGCTAACTTTGAGCAAAGAATACTCATGAATATGAAAAAGATAATCGACGTTAACGCTCATCTGCACACACCGTACTCCTTCAGCGCCTTCAAAGATGTAAGGCAGGCCCTTGATATGGCCGCCGCCGAAGGTGTCGGAGTGGTCGGAATCAACGACTTCTATAGCCTCGACGGCTACAAGGAGTGGAATGACGAATGCGCCTCAAGGCATCTCTACCCGCTGTTCAACATCGAGTTCATCTCGCTGAACAGCGAGGACCAGGCCGCCGGATTAAGAGTGAACGACCCGAACAACCCGGGACGCACCTACCTGAGCGGAAAGGGACTGGCCTATCCGGTGATACTCAGCGGTAAAGAGGCTCAGATGCTCGCCGATGTACGGG
This sequence comes from uncultured Bacteroidales bacterium, assembly GCA_934725575.1. Classification (GTDB taxonomy): domain Bacteria; phylum Bacteroidota; class Bacteroidia; order Bacteroidales; family UBA932; genus Cryptobacteroides. The sequence continues at coordinate 71,647 of CAKVCK010000004.1, read as the reverse complement.
CTGAGTCCAACGCCCAGGTTGAAAGGATGTGCGCCAAACTGAACGCCCATTTGGATGAGGTCAAGGCCGGATTCAACGTTGATTTCAAATATATTGTCAAGGAACTGACCAGAGGATCGGTGCGTGAGCGTCACCTTGCGAAGGCTCTCAGGATGGCGGTTGACGCCAAAGCCGACAAAATCCAGGACAGGCTCGCCCTCTACGAGAGAATCTTCGGCGGACAGCCACTGAAATCCGCTCCGGACAACGAGGCGGCTGTGGAAAACGAGATCAGAAGCAAACTGCTCAAGGCCGGAGGCGCGGCGTTCGTGCCTGAGGATCCTAAGGCGTTCCTGCCGATGGAGACTGTCTGCCAAATCATCAAGGCCGCCGGCGGAATCCCTACCTACCCGTTCCTCGCGGACGATGCAAAGGGCAACTTCACCGACTTCGAGGGCGATCTCCAGAAGGCCGCCGACACGCTGAAAAAGCGCGGGATCAAGTCCGTGGAATTCATCACGACCCGCAACACGACCGCCGTGCTTGAGGAATATTCAGGCTACCTCCAGGACGAGGGATTCATCGTCACTTTCGGCTCGGAGCACAACACCCCGGCGCTGGAGCCGATCCGTCTGCGCACCCGCGACAACGCCGAAGGACTCAGCGAAAAACTGCGCGAGACCAACTACAGAGGAGCCTGCGCGGTGGCCGCACACCAGGCTGGGCTGGACTCCATCGAAGCGGGAGACGAGCTGATCCGCAAGACTTTAGCCATTTAGGAATATGTCAGCTCAGCAAACAGAACACATAATTGACACACGAATATGAAACAGATTGAAGACCTTATCGCGATTTCCCGGAAGTTCGGACAGGACTCCAGGTTCGTGATCGCCGGAGGTGGAAACACTTCCTACAAGGATGAGAACAGACTTTGGGTGAAGGCCAGCGGCCACGCCCTCGCTACTATAACGGAGGACGGGTTCGCTGTCCTTGACAGAGCTCTTCTGAACGAGATGGGCGAAAAGGCTTACAATGCGGACACAGCAATCCGCGAGGAGCAAGTCAAGAACGACCTCTCCGTGGCCTGTATAACAAAGGACAGAAGGCCTTCAGTGGAGACATCCCTGCACAACTGCATGGGATTCGCCTTCGTGGTTCACCTCCACCCTACCCTTGTCAACGGCCTGATGTGCTCGGTGAACGCCGAGGCCGCGTGCAAGGAGATATTCCCAGATGCCCTTTACATTGAATATACCGACCCGGGCTACACGCTTTTCAAGAAGGTCTATGACCGGATAAAGGCCTACAAGGCTGAGAAAGGCAAGGAACCCCAGGTGATATTCCTTCAGAATCACGGAATATTCGTGGGTGGGGACACCACCGCTGAGATTGAGGGAATATATTCAGAAGTCCTTGGAAAACTTGAGGCCAAGGTCGCCGCTCTTCCGGAGGGTGACACGGCTGTCTCGGAGACTGTTACGGATGTCGTTCCGGCGATCAGGCAGATGCTTTCCCGCTCCGGCCGTGGCTTCAAGACCTTGAAAGTCACGAAGAACGCCCTTGTGGATTATTTCATTGAAGGAAACTTCAAGATGATCGCCAAGCCGTTCACGCCGGACATCATCGTGTACTGCAAGAGCTCCTACATATTCATTGACGCAGAATCTGACGAAGAGATCCTGAAGCAGGCGGAAGAGAAGATCGAGGCTTTCGTCAGCGAGAAGGGTTACACTCCTAAGGTGCTGCTCATCAAGGGAATCGGCCTCATCGCCGTGGGAGACAACTCCAAGAACTCCCAGATCATCACCGATGTGTTCACGGACGCGATGAAGGTAGCGTTCTTCGCCCAGAGTTTCGGCGGAGAGCATCCTATGGAACAGGCCTGGATCGACTTCATCGATAACTGGGAGGTGGAGAACTACCGTCGCAAGGTGGCCTCCAGTGCGTCAAAAGGCCGTGTGGAAGGCCGCACGATCATCGTGACCGGAGCCGCCCAGGGATTTGGAGAGGGTATCGCCCGTGAGCTGATGGCCCAGGGTGCCAACATCATCGTGGCCGACCTCAACGAGGCGACCGGCGAGAAGACCGCAGCCAGCTTCAATGAGAATGCAGGAGCCAACAAGGCCATATTCGTAAAGACAAATGTCGCTGATATGGCTAGCCTCCGGAACCTGATGAAGGAGACGATTCTGAACTTCGGCGCGCTTGATGCCTTTGTCAGCAACGCCGGGGTTGTCCGCGCCGGCGGATTGGACGTGATGACCCCGGAGAACTTCGAGTTCGTCACCAAGATCAACTACGAGGCCTACTTCTTCTGCGCGAAGGTCGCCTCGCACATAATGAAGATCGAGACAAAATATGATCCGGAATATTTCGCCGACATCATCCAAGTCAACAGCAAGAGCGGCCTGCGAGGCAGCAAGGCGAACTTCGCCTACGCCGGCGGCAAGTTCGGAGGGATAGGCCTGACCCAGTCCTTCGCCCTTGAGCTCGCCCCTTACAGGGTGAAAGTCAACAGCATCTGCCCTGGCAACTACTACGACGGTCCTCTGTGGAGCAACCCGGAGAACGGACTGTTCATCCAGTACCTCAACGCCGGAAAGGTTCCGGGAGCGAAGACCGTGCAGGATGTCAAGGACTTCTACCTCGCCCAGGTGCCTATGCGCAAGGGCTGCAACCCGGTGGATGTCTGCAAGGCCATCCTCTACGCCATCGACCAGACCGGAGAGACCGGACAGGCCATCCCTGTGACGGGCGGACAGGTTATGCTGGCATAAAATGAAAATTTAATGTAACTCATTAATATTATGAAACAACTTGACGTAAATCTGATGCATCCAGCCGAGCAGATCGCTATCATCATCGGCAGGATCTATCGCAGCGAGATGACAACCACCTCCGGAGGAAACCTCTCCATTATGGACGAGAACGGAGATATGTGGATCACCCCGGCGGCGATTGACAAAGGTTCGCTGACCCCAGCGGACATTATGTGCGTGAAGGCGGACGGAACCATCATCGGCCCTCACAGACCTTCATCCGAGTACCCTTTCCACAAGGCCATCTACAAGATGAACCCGCATATTCATTCTGTGATCCACGCGCATCCTCCTGGACTGGTCACATTCAGTATGGTTCATCAGGTGCCGGACACAAGCATCATCCCTCAGGCGCGCGAGACCTGCGGTCCTGTCGGATTCGCTGAATATGCCCTTCCGGGAAGCGAGCTTCTGGGCAAGAAAATCGTGGCTGAGTTCAAGAAGAACCCGGACTACAAGGCCGTCATTATGGAGAACCACGGAGTCGTGGTAGCCGGTGATGACATCGCTGACGCTTACCAGAGGTTCGAGACCCTTGAGCTTTGCGCCCGCACTATTTTGAACGCCAAGACTTTGGGAGAGCCGAAGTACCTCAGCGAGGAGCAGATTCTCCAGCACGAGAAGGCCGTGAACACTCCGTTCCAGCACTTTATGAACGTGGAGCATCCGTCCGACGAGAGAGCGATCCGCGCGGAGATCTGCAAAATTGTCCGCAGAGCCTGCTCACAAGGGCTTATGTGCAGTTCCTACGGTACGGCATCCGTGCGCTGGAGAGGCAATGATTTCCTCATCACTCCGTCCAGCATGCAGCGTTGGGATCTTGAGCCGGAAGACATCGTACAGATCAAAGACGGAATGGTAGAGGCCGGGAAGAACGCAAGCCGCTCGGTGGCACTTCATTACGAGATCTACCGCCGCAACCCGAAGGTCAACTCAATCATCCTGACCCAGTCCCCTGCCCTGATGGGATTCTGCACGACCGGAGTGAAATTCGACGTGCGAACAATCCCGGAGAGCTGGATATTCCTTCAGGACATCCCGACATTCCCGTTCGGGAGCCAGTACAACGAGCATCTGACAGAACTCGCCGATGAGTTCAAACAGAGACCGTTCGTGATGCTGGAAAACGATTCCGTCGTCGTGACCGGTGACCAGCTCATCAACACGTTCGACCGTCTTGAGGTGGCGGATTTCAGCGCCCGCTCGCTGATCCTCGCCGCTCCTTTGGGCAAGCTGAACCCGATCACCGACGAGGAGATCGAGGAACTCCGCGTGGCGTTCCACGTAGGGGAGTAGTTAAAGCGGACATATACTGCCTCCGGCGGTCCTCCCCACTTCGTGGGTCCCCTCCCTCTTCGGGAGCCAAAGCCGCCTACGGCAGTATATGTCCGCTTTAGCCTAAGCACCAAAAGCAAGAGGCTGACATTTTGGAGTCAGCCTCTTCTTTTATAGGTCAACAGGATGGTTCTATTCCCCGGCGATGATCTTAGCGTCCTCGGCGCTGTCGATGCCCACACGCTTGGCGAGCCGCTCACTCCTCTGACGGATCTGCTCCTTGTGACGCAGTACCCAGTTCTCGGCATAGACAGCCACGCATGCAAGGAAGAAATAGATGACCGTCTGGATGATCATGGCCTTCATCTGCACGTCAGCCGCTCCCATCTCGCCACCGGCAGTGCTGAGGTTGATGAAACCCTGTGCGCCGAAAGTGGACGGGAATATGTAGGAGAACACCTTCCAGAAGCCCGGGAACGCGAATGTCGGCCATGAGCAACCGGTCAGGAACAAAGCCACAGGCGACATCGCCAGAAAGAGGATGAACACGGACTCCCTCCTCGTGATCAGCGTGCTCCAGACCATGCTGAAGAACACACAGTCAGTGATGAAGAAGACCAGCATCGCAAGGACATCATGGAACTCACCTCTTTGAGGGACTCCGAATATTGCGGGGACGATGAAGGCTATGTACATACCCACGGCAATGTACAGCAGCCAGTAGGCGCCTCCACGTCCCATGACCACACGCCCGACACCGTGACCTTCAAGTCTGTCAGGAAGCGATGCGAAACTGCGGTTCCTCTCCCTTGCGGTTCCTACCAGCAGTGACATTCCGTAGAAAAGCGTCTGCTGGATGATGATCATCAGGATGGCCGAGATCAGGAAGAAACTGTAGTTGAAGGCCCTGTTGTAGGGATTATTGTCCTCGTAGCCGAGCGGCTTGACAGTCTGGGACGCGGCCTGTTCCGTCATCCCGAGGGACGAGAACCTCTGCATCTGGATCTGACCGATCTCATGAAGCATCACGAAGTTGGTGGCCATGAGAGCGTTCTTGTAGTAGAGGAAGCTGCTCATGTCCGCATAGACGGAGAATGTGGAGGTTTCGTTTCGAGCCAGTTTCTCCGTGAAGTCGGAAGGGAAATAGATGATACCGTTGACCTTGCGTTCCTGCATCATCTTTTCCGCCTCGGCCATATTCATACATTTCGCCGCGACCTCGACCTCTCGGGTGGCGTCGATCTCCCTGATGAAGCGGCGGCTGTCCGGACTGTCGCAATTGTCAACAATGGCAACGGGAGTCTCAGAAAGAATACCGTTCAGGTAGACGACATTGTAAAGCAGCGGATAGGCAAGTCCGGCGACAAGGAAGATCAGCAGCACGCCGCTGTCTGAGAAAATCTGTCGAAGCTCATGACAGAATATGCCCCAGAAGTCCTTGATCCATGTTTTTGCGTATGTATTTTTCATGTCACTTAGTCTTTAGGGAAGTTCTGATGAATGTAGGCCTTCTTGAGTCGCACAAGACCTATGAGCGGCAACAGAATGAAGATCAGCAAGTAGATCACCTGCTTCCACCATCCGGCGAATCCGGCTCCGAATATGGCCTCCTGGACATAGAACAGATAATAATGACGCAACGGGAACGCCGCCGCAAGTCCCTGGATGTAAGGCGGCATGGCCTCGATCGGAAGCGTGAAGCCCGAGAGGGAGAATCCAAGCACGCTGTAAAGAGCGCCGATACTCAACGCCAACCTCGGCACAGGAAGCATCTCAAGGATGAATATGGCGATCGCCTCACTGGCGAAGATCATAAGGAATATGCCCAAAAACATGTTCCAGATGGATCCCGCCAACGGGAAATGCAGCCTATGGAAGAGCAGCAGGATCAGTATCAGCCCGATCGCCGAGAATGTCAGCGTCCACACCAGAAGCTTGCCGGCGAGGGCGGTCACGATCGAGTTGCCGGAGGTCTGCAGCAGATGCCTGGAGGTACCATACTTAAGCTCCGCTCCCAATGAATATATCAGGACGATTATCACGATCATCTCCAGCACACCCGGCAGCAGGACGCTGCTGAGGTAGTAGTTGTAGTTGGTGCCGACGTTGCCGATCTGATGGACATCCACGTCCACAGGACGGATCATGCCCATGATCTGGCTGTCGTTGTAACCTCTTGCCCTGAAGGCCTGCCTCTGCACGGCTCCGTTGGTCAGATTGACCATCTGAAGAAGATCCTTCCACGCAAGCGCCCCGCTGACGAAGTACAAGCCGTTGACGTAGAACGTGATCTTCGGCTGACGGTTCGCCTGGATGTCATCGTTCATCCCCACAGGAACGACACAGACAGCCGCGATCTTGCCTCTGTTCATGTCTTCTCTGGCAGCCGCGAACGAATCGTAGTGGACAACCTTTCCCAACTGGGTGGCATCCAGCTGCTGGCAGAAATTCCTTGAGGTTGACGAGTAGTCGTAGTCCACAAGACCGATCGGAACATCACTCGGCAGACCGTCCTTCAGAAATGTCAGGAAGAATATGGCGCAGAAGGCTATCACGCCTACCGAACCCAGAAGATAGATCGGACGCTGCCTGATGATCCTGAGCTCGCGGCGGGCCACCGCAATTATTCTCTGCCAATTAGTCATGATGATAGTCCTTACTTAACGATTGCGGACATACCTGGACGGACACCGTCCACCGTCACATCCGGAACGGCCCTGACCTCAAAGGTCTTGGCATCGTACATACCAGTTTCCTTGGTGGCCTTCCACGTGGCGTAGGACTCACGGACAGCCACATAGTTGATGGTGGCCGGAACCTCCTTGCCGTCAAGGGCCGGGATGATCACCGTGATCTTGTCGCCCTGCTTCATGCCGTGGAGGTAGTCCTCACGCACATTGAAAGTGAACCATACATCATTCAGGTCAGTAACGCTGGCGACAGGCGCTCCCTGGCCGACAAGCTCGCCGACCTTAGGGAAAAGAGCCGAGATGATTCCGTCAGCAGGAGCCGTAAGGTACAGCTCGCTCAGATAAGACTCCACCTCCATCAACGCGCCGTTAGCCTGATCGACGAGAGCCTTGGCCGCAGCCTTGTCCTCCTCGCGCGCTCCGTTGACAGCCATGTCATACTGACTCTTGGCAGCCTTAGTCTGAGCGACGGAGGCATCGTACTTGGCCTTTACCTCGTCGTATTTCTGAGCCGCGATGACTTTCTGGTCATAGAGCTTCTGGATCCTGTCGAAAGACTTCTTCATCACGTCTTCCTGCACAAGAGCCTGCTGATAAAGCTCATAGGCTCCGGCGATCTGCTCCTTGCGGGCTCCGTTCTGAGCCTTTCTGCTCTGTGAGCTGGCAACCGCCTTGATGGCGTTGGCCTGCGCCAGCTTGGCACGTACCTCAGGAGAGTCGATGAGGGCGACGGTGTCTCCCTTGTGGACCATCTGGCCTTCCTTGACGTAAAGTTCCTCGATCCTGCCCGGAACCTTGCCGGACACACGATACTCACTGGCCTCTGCCTCGCCCTGAATCATCAGAGGCTTAGGTTTAGAGACGAAATAGCCGATGACGGCGATCAGAAGGATGATTACGATCAGCGCCACAATGCCAATCACAAGATTGTAGCTTTTCTTTTCCTTTTCCATAATATTCTTAAATTTTTATCATTATCCGTTGATTATCTTGCCTGAGCGTGGTTGTTGCCCTCCGCCTTGTTGAGGTTGGCGGCGAGCATCTGAAGCTCGATTCCAGCGTCGATATATTCAGAATGAGCCTTCAGCCAAGCGGTCTGGGCGGCGAGAGCGGTGTTGGTCTCGATCACGCCTTCCTCGAAGCCGACAGTTGCGGTGCGGAGATTCTCCTCAGCGCTGGACAGGTTGTTCTGAGCCATCGTGAGCTTCTCGAACGCCTCACCTTCCTGCTTGCGCAACTGGGTCACCTGCAGATTGATGAGGTTCTTGGCATCCTCAAGCTGGGTTCTGTAGAGAGTGGCCTCGGCCTTTGCCTTGCGGGTCTTGCTCAAAGCCTCAAAGCCGTGGAATATAGGAATATTCACCATCACGCCAGCGTTGAAGAATCCACCCCAGTCTTTCTGGAATCCATTCTTTATATTAGGGTTGGTCACTGAGTATCCAGCCATCAACGCCACCTTAGGCATCATATCAGCCCTTGCGACTCTTACCTTGCCGTCATAAATCTTCGAGGCAAGCTCAAGGCTTCTGGTCTCGGGTCTGTCGGCATAAATCTGGTCGAGATCCTTGCCCGCACCCATCTGAGGGACAGGAATGTCGGAGAGAGTCTCGTCGGCAAGGACGATCTCAGTGTCAAGATCAAGACCTATCTGCTTGCAGAGGAGCATCTTGGCAAGGGTCAAGCCGTTGTCGGACTTAGTCTTGAGCATATCAGCCTCGTTGGCCTTGACCTTTATCTGGAGAGCGTCAGACTCCGTGGCCACACCCTCCTGGACGGAAAGAGCCACATCGTGCTCCATCTTATGAAGGAGATCAGCGTAAGCATCCGCCAATTTCTTCTTGTTGGCGATGGAGACAATCTGCCAATACGCCTGATCGACATCCACGATAACCTGCTGATACTGCTGGTCGTACTGTGTCTGTGACAGTTCCTCCGCCAATTTGGCAATCTTGTTGGCAGCGATGATCTTCCCACCCATAAATACTGGCTGCTGAAGCGTCACAGCGCCAGCGAAAATATTCTGCATATCTGGATGGAAAGCGTCGTCAATCTCCTTACCGAGAGCGTTGATTGTCTGTGACATATCCGTCTGCGAAAGCGCTCCGAGAACCGTCTGCCACATCGGGCTCTTCATATATTCAGCGGCGGCGGCAGGATTGGACTTGATCGCTGTCATCAGACTCTGGGCGAACTCCTGGGTCTGAGTATGGATCAATGTTCCCATATTCTGAAGTTTCTGGGACGTGGCGTCGCTGACAAGGGCGATGTCATTCGCATTATAGACATACGCACCAGTCGCGGAGATGTTCGGAAGATAGTTGGCGAACGCGATCTTACGGTCGTAACCGGCCATCTCGATCTTTGTCTCAGCCTGTTTCAAGGTCTTGTTGTTCTCGATCGCCATTTCGCGGCACCGCTCCAGCGTCAGCGTCTGCTGGGCATTCATCGCCACAGGCGCAAGAGCCATAGCGACCAATGTTGAGATTTTGACAATGTACTTGTTCATATTCATAAATTCTTGTTTTCAATTTTGTGTCAAGCGGCATACATCACTACAAATTAACTGCCAAATTTTCCCATTAGTATTACCGTTCGGCTTTTAAGATTATCAAAAGGTCGAATATTGCGAAATTTTGCAATAACGTAAATATTTCCTATTTTTGCCGTGAGACACTAAAAACATTTTACAGTATGCCGGATTCTTTATTGAATATAGGTCTGAAACAAATCAGAAAGCTCGTTCCCGTCCAGAACGAACTTCAGCTTGGAGACGACTTTTTCATTATGGACGTGAAGTACAGCGACAATCTTCAATTCCTTAAATATCCTTGTCGTAGCGATGCGTACATCGCCATTTTCTGCAAATCTGGAGGTCTGAACGTGGAGATCAACCTTCGGTCATATTCGATAAGCAAGGGGACGCTTTTTGTCGGAACTCCTGGTAACATAATCAAAATCAACAAATCCGATTTGGACAACGACCACTCCTTTGAGTTCATCGTCGTAGCCATCTCTAAGGAATATCTTTCCAGCATAAGTTTCGACTTTAAGAAAATTTTCGATGATCGGCTGAAATTGCTGACGGAGCCCTGCGTCCAGCTCGATGAAAGGAACATAGCATTCTGTACTAAATACTTGGATCTTATCGGAGATGTTCTGACTTCTGACGTGCCAAACAAAAGGGAGGCTGTGGGGTCATTGATCGCATCTCTGTTCTATGTTCTGGGCGGGCTGATGGAGAAAAGCGCGGTCAGAACCCCTGAATTGCCGGGAGCTGTCGTGAACACCCGTGTGAAACTGATCTTCGAGCATTTTATGGCGCTCGTCACGGAGCATCACACATCCGAGCGCAATATGGCGTTCTACGCCAGCCACCTTGGGCTCACCCCGAAATACTTGTCCAAACTCATCAAGCAGGTAAGTGGACGCTCCGCCCCGGACTGGATCGACTCATTCGTCATTCTGGAAGCCAAGAATATGCTCAAGTACACTGACGACAGCATCAAGGAGATTGTCTTCAAGCTGCATTTCCCTAACCCGTCAGTGTTCTACAAGTTCTTCAAGGCGCACACTGGAATGACCCCCAGCGAATACAGGAACGGATAATTTGCTTAAATCTGTAAGCAAACGATAGGGCTTTGATGAATGATTGATGCAAAAATCGTTTTAAAAAATTAACAAAAAGCTTTGGATATTCAATAAATCTTAATACCTTTGTCCCTTGGACAGACAAAAGTTCTTTTTGTTGTCTATTTGTTAAGTTCGTTTTATATACAACAGGCCGTCGCTTTGGGGAAAGCGGCGGCCTCTTCTTTTATCTGGCGTGTGGAATGAGTAGCTGTTTCCTGATCCAAGGCTATTCCGATGTAAACCCGGTGAGTGAGTAGTTGCGTTTCACTCACGAAAAGCCCTACGATGTGACCTGGTGAGCCAGAAGAGGTATTTCACGCACGATTATTTCTCATACAAGGCGAAAAGGGCGGAGCCGGAACCTGACATTGCTGCATAAACAGCACCGGAGTCGTAGAGAGACTGTTTGATGGCGGCAAGTTCCGGATGCGCCTTGAAGACGGTGGCCTCGAAATCGTTCAGCAACTTGTCTTTCCATTCGGAAACCGGCATCGCCAGTATGGTTTTCAGATCATTTATTGTGTCAGGCTTGGCCGGTTCAGTCACCCCGATGGCTGATGAGCAAAGGTGGCCAGGTTGGTCACTGAGCTTGTCGAAGTGACCTTCCCGAGGAACAATTCCCTTATACGCCTCCGCCGTCGAGACCGAGATCCCTTCTGGAATCAGCACCTTGATTTCATATTCAGAAAGGTCAATGTCATAAGGTTCAAGTACTTCCCCACGTCCTGATCCGATCATAGGACGATTGAATATGAAGAAGGCGCAATCGCTGCCAAGCCGTGCAGCATATTCAGAAAGCCTCTGGTCGTCAAGGCCAAGCCCGCATAACTCGTTCAGAGCCTTGAGGGTGAATGCCGCGTCCGCAGAACCTCCGCCGAGTCCCGCTCCCACGGGGGCCTTCTTTTCCAGAAATATCTTGACAGGAGGCAGGTCGAAATCTTGTGCCAGAATGTCATACGCCTTTGCGCACAGATCCTTGAGCGGATCCCAGTCCACACCTTCTTCCCGCGCGATCGTGACCATCAGCTTCCCGCTCTCGGATATTCCCTGCACTAATCTTCCATCCTCTGATGCGGTTACATTTCCCGAGAGAGTCGTTTCTTTCTCGCCTTCCTTGGCTGATTCGTTGAACCCGGTTGGTGAGCTTGTCGAACCAACCGATGCTTCCTGCGAATCACTGAGCTCATCGGTCACTAGGCCTGCCAGTCGCTGAGTTTGCTGGTCGATGCACCCGTCCGGGCCACCGTACTTTGCGAACAGAGCAGTCGAGGTCCGGCTGTAGTCATCGCCCGCGATGATCTCAAGAATGTCCCCGAAATCAAAGCACGGAACAAACAGCGTCTCGATGTCGTGAAAACCATCGGCACGTTTCCGCAGGACACTCAGTCCCAGATTCAGTTTGACGTTTGTCTTGACAATCATCCTATCTCCATATTTATCACGTGGTATTCAACATATTGGCAATCAGTCAATTCATCGATTACCTTTCGTTAGAATCACCTTAAGGGAAATTCTTATTTGTCAGTGTTACAGCTATTTGTCCGCCACGGCCTTGGCTCCTTTTGGGAGCACACTTATGATGGGTAAGCTGCTGAACCTACCGTGAAGCAGCTTACAGTAATGCGAAGCTGCGGATGGCATTCTCTACGAGCTCGGCAACGGCGGTCCTGTCTGGAGTGCCGTTTGTGGACTCTTCCGGGATGTTTTCCAGTACAGGAGCCACGAATGAGATCATCTGCAGCACTTTGGCCTCATCCTCGGGAATGCCTCTGGACCGCATGTAGAACTGCTCGTCCTCGTTCAGTTTCCCGACCGTCGCCCCGTGCGAGCACTTCACGTCATCGGCGTAGATTTCCAGACGAGGTTTTGTGTTGACCCTGGCCGTGTCCGAAAGCAGTATGTTGTGGTTCTCCTGGAACGCCTCGGTTCTCTGTGCGTCCGGCGCGATGACTATCTTGCCGAAGAATCCGCATTTTGCCTCCCCGGTAGCCAATCCGTTGAATGTCTGCTGAGAACGGCAGTCTCCCGTACGGTGATGCATCGTGATGTCGAACGTCACCTCATCGTGGCCGGAGCAGAGGTATATTCCCGAAAGATGGACTTCGGAATGCGCTCCGGTCAAGTCTATCGTCAGCGGAATCCGTGCCGATACTCCCGGCAGCACTATCACTGTCAGATCCAGCATCGCACCCGCCCCCACTTCGATGTTGGACGGAATCCCGGTCACTTCGATGGTTGGTGAGCCTATCGAACCAACCGGTGTTTCGGCGGAGGCTCTCTGCTTAGTAGCAATGTTATCAGAATCAGCCGTTGGAGCCGCCGAATCTATGGCCGCCCGTGGCCATATGAACGGGTGGCATCCGCTCTGCGGATGACGGGACGGAGCGCGAAGCGCGGAGGATTCGGCGACCTCGGCTCCTGCGGCGACATCATCGGCGGAAAGCACAAAGACTTTGCGAATATGCTCTCCGTCAGCGACTTTCATTCCCGGCACGATGGGCGAGGGAATATAATTGCCGTGGTCTATGTTTTTAGAACTGTTCAAAGCCATCCTTTTCAATCTTGTCAATCAGTTCGTAACCGCCGGTGGCCACGATACGGCCGTCCTTCAAGACGTGCACGACATCCGGCCTTACATATTCAAGAAGCTTCTGGTAGTGGGTGATGACGATCGCCGACTTTTCCGGAGTGTGTAGGGCGTTCACTCCGTCGGCCACGATCTTGAGCGCGTCCACGTCCAGGCCGCTGTCCGTCTCGTCGAGGATCGCGAGGGTCGGATCCAGCATCGCCATCTGGAAGATCTCGTTCCGCTTCTTCTCTCCGCCGGAGAATCCGACGTTGACCTCACGCTTGGCGAACTCCGGTCTCATCTGCACGAAAGCCATCTTCTGCTTCATAAGCTTCAGGAAATCACCGGCTTTCATCGGTTCTTTCCCCTGTGCTTTGAGCTTGGAGTTGATCGCCGTCTTCATAAAGTTCGTGATGGAGACTCCCGGAATCTCGATCGGATACTGGAAGGACATGAAGAGTCCGGCCCAGGCCCTTTCTTCCGGCTTCATTGCCAGCAGATTCTTTCCGTCGAACTCAATCGATCCGGCCGTCACCTCATAGTTCGGCTTGCCGGTCAGGACAGAGGACAGGGTGCTTTTCCCAGCTCCGTTCGGTCCCATAACGGCGTGGATCTCGCCGCGGCGGATCTCAAGGTTGATGCCCTTGAGGATCTCCTTGTCTGCGACGCTGGCGTGCAGATCGGTTATTTTCAGTAATATGTCTGTCATATTCATTATGTTTTGCGTGGAGGTTATACTCCTCGTTATCAATGTTTTACGTCATTTTCTTTGGTAGGAATCCGCTAAAGGTAAATAACTAAGTCACTCACCTTTAATCAGTTATCCTCCACGGCCACCTCTTTCCGGTCACTGAGCTTGCCGAAGTGCCTTCTGTGTCCGTTCGTCTGGTCACTTCGGCAGGCTCAGTGACCAAATACTTACCTCTCCTCCTTGTACAGCCGGTACCAGGTCCAAAGGGACCAGATGCCGTTGAGAAGGTACAGGGCGCTGACGATCGGCATAAAAACGAGGCCGGCGCTGAGGTAGAGGGTGATGTTCGTTATGTTCACCACCAGCCACACGATCCAGCAGTCCCATTTCTTCTGGGCGGAAAGGAACTGCGCCAATAGCGTCAGCATCAGGCCGTACGAGTCAAGCCACGGGGTTGGATCAGGTGTGAATATGTCCGTGAACCAGGCCGTGCCCAATTTGCTGAGCACGAATCCCCAGGCGGCTCCGGCAAAGGCCACGACCGTGAGAGCAGTGCACCAATCCCGCATCGACAGATGTGTCACCTTCAAGGCCGAGGCGTCTTTCGAACTCTGTTCCTCCGGCCTTGGATGTGTCCACCTCCAATGCCCGAAGGCATTGATTCCGAACGCTATCGGCTGGAGAAGCATCGCCGAGTAGAGGTGCCGCTGCCAGAACAGCGTAAACAGCAGGATGTTGTACAGGTAGCCGACCCAGAAGTTGTACTTGCTGTTGCGTCCGGCCATCACCACGCAGGTAAGTCCCGCGATGACACCGATCAGCTCCAGAAAGCTCACTCCCGTTCCGCCAAGCGTGAACGCAATGTTTTCTATATCAAAGAACTTCATAAATGTTCAAGTCACCGCAAACCGGCAATCGTTTGCTGAAGAATTATTAAGGTGATTGCCCACCTGTTCAGGCACTTCCGGAATATTCAGAAATGCTTGTGAATATATTCATTAACCCACCGAGCCTTCGAGGGAGACCTGAAGCAGTTTGGTGGCTTCGACGGCGAACTCCATCGGGAGGCGGGAAAGCACCTCGTGGGCATAGCCGTTGACGATCAGGCCGACCGCGTCCTCAGGCCCGAGACCTCTTTGGTTGCAGTAGAACAGTTGCTCGTCGCTGATCTTCGAGGTCGTCGCCTCGTGCTCCACTATCGCTGTCGGATTCGCGCTTTGGATGTCCGGGAATGTGTGCGCACCGCACTGCGAGCCGATCAGAAGGCTGTCACACTGCGAATAGTTGCGCGCCCCAGTCGCCCCGGCGTTCATCCTGACAAGCCCACGGTAACTGTTCTGGCTGTGGCCCGCTGATATTCCTTTGCTTACGATCCGGCTTTTCGTGCCGCGGCCGATGTGGATCATCTTCGTGCCCGTGTCCGCCTGCTGGTAGTTGTTCGTCACGGCGACCGAGTAGAATTCCGATGAGGAATAGTCGCCCTTCAGGATCGTGGAAGGGTATTTCCAGGTTATCGCCGAACCCGTCTCGACCTGCGTCCAACTGAGATGCGAGCCGCTGCCCTTGCATATTCCTCTCTTTGTCACGAGGTTAAGGATTCCGCCGCGTCCCTGCGCGTCGCCAGGGTACCAGTTCTGCACCGTTGAATATTTCACGTCTGCGTCCTTCTCGACCACGATCTCCACCACCGCCGCGTGCAGCTGGTTCTCGTCACGCATCGGAGCCGTGCAGCCCTCCATATAACTCAGCTGCGAGCCTTCGTCCGCCACGATGAGCGTCCTCTCGAACTGTCCCGTGCCTTTCGCGTTGATTCTGAAGTAGCTGGAGAGTTCCATCGGGCATTTGACCCCTTTGGGAATATAGCAGAAGCTGCCGTCGCTGAAGACAGCCGAGTTGAGCGCGGCGAAGAAGTTGTCTCCGACCGGCACCACCGAGGCGAGATATTTCCGCACAAGGTCCGGATGCTCCTTGACGGCTTCGGAGAAACTGCAGAATATTATTCCTTTTTCAGCCAGCGATGCCCTGAATGTTGTGGCCACCGAGACCGAGTCGAAGACAGCGTCGACGGCCACGACCCCGGCCAGAGCCTCGCGCTCCCTGACCGGAATGCCCAGCTTCTCGAACGTCTCCTCCAGTTTCGGGTCGATCTCCTTCGGGCGCTCGGAGTTCTTCTTCGGGGCTGCGTAGTAGATAATGTCCTGAAAATCAATCTTGGGCATGTCCAGATGACCCCACTCGGGCATCTCCATCTTCTGCCACTTTCTGAAAGCGTCCAACCGGAACTCCAGCAGCCATTCCGGCTCTTCCTTGAGCCGGGAGATGGTGCGTACGATGTCCTCGTTCAGTCCTTTGGGAATAAAGTCCTGCCCGACTTCCGTGACGAAGCCCTCCTTGTACTCCTGCCGCGTGACCTCCTGAATTATCTTGTCTTCTTCCTTGATGTCCATCTATTTATCCTTTTGTCATTACCTCTTTTCTGTCACAAGAGGGATTTTTATGGATTGAATGATACAAAGATAGTATATTCCTGACAATTCAAGCGAATCAGAAGACAAAAGCGAACACCCTTTTTCAACAGGATGTTCGCTTGTCAGGCTTGCTTTTCGCGCTGTCTGAAAAAGCCTATGTAGAAAGCCTTACTGCTGGGCTTTCAGAACTATGTCCTTGAGGATCAGGTAGCGGTCATTGTTACTTGACGCAGAATGGAAATATTCCATGTTCGCTGATGTCATGGATTTGAGATCGTCCGAGACATTAAGGATGAGATCCTGCCTTGAGCCTGAGGAATGTCCGCTTCCGGCATAGACACCGGACAGAATTATCTGTTTCTTTTCCGGATTCCATGCATATGCCACGTCCTCCGTGTATAGATTCGTCCCGTTAGCTGTCATGATGATGCGTGCCTTGCCCTTGACCACGCCCTCGTAGGTGCGGTTCAGATAGAGCTCGAACTTGCCGACACCTTTGCTTCCGTTCCATACACCGGCACCGGCCTGCTCTCCGATGAAGGTTAGGCTTCCGTTCCATTCGGCGGTGACGACCTTGGTGTAGGTCTTATCCGAAGTGTTTATGATGTATGACGCACCGTCACTGGCGCTGACAATGTTCCGATCCACAGTATAGGTGCCGTTGGAAGCACCGCTGACGTTTCCGAAACCATCCAGAACCAGATCCGCTCCGCTACCGTCGGCAGCCTTGTATGTGCCAGCCTCGGCGCCCCTCATCGTGAACACCGGCTTGCTTCCGGCCGAGGCGTGGTCATATTTGAACAGAGCGGTTCCATTGTCGTAAGCGATGGCGGAACAAGCATCGGCTATAGTTGATCCGGAAGTGAACACCAGATCCACCTTTGTCGCCTTCATACTTTGAATCTCAATGTAGTACCAGCTCTTCGAACCATTCTTGTCGATCTCGGCAAGGTAGCGTACACCGTACTGGTCTGTCGCGGCACAGAAATAATCGAAGTCCTCCTTGCTCGCAAAATAGTACTTCACGTAGTCTGGCTTTGGTACCTGCAGATTTGATACGTAGACGAAAGCATCTACATCGTTGAAAAATCTGCCGCTTACACCGAAGTCAACCTCTCCGTAACCGTTGTCACTGTACTCGCGCAGATAGGAGAATGAATTGTCGCTTTCATCGTACTGGTAGCAACCATCAAAGTCGAATGCGTTGGAATCCGTGGATTTGGCGAAGAATGAGGTGTTTCCTCTCATGTCAAGAGACAGTGTCGGCGTGGACGATCTGAACATGTTGTTCTCCCCGACAATCACCTGGTAGCCTTTGTAAACACCGGTGAACGGTTTCCCAATGTAGTCTGTCTTCTCATGAGCCACGGTAGAAAGTATGATAGGTTCGTCCGGCATCTGTACCGACCAGCATCCAGCAGGCGCTGTCTCGTCGCTTTCGAGCCATGTGACTTCCAGTTCGATGCCGCTCGCGGTCTCTGCCTTGAGATCGGCGGTGAATCCGAGCTCTCCGCCGTAGAGGAATTTCACGGTGTAGCCATACCATGCATCATACACGAGAGGGTCGGCGTACCAGTCATCGCAACTGTTGAGCATCGTGATGTAGGTGTTTTCGGCATTCTTCACGGTTATGAGATGTAACTCATGGTCATGCTTGAAAGTTATGGTCACATCCTCTGCCGGCATGGTGAACTTGAAGACATATTCATTAGCCGAGATTCTGCTGGACGCCAACTCGCAAGGAATTTCATTGGCCAGGACTTCCACCGGCATGTAACTCTCGTACTCTTCTGTCATCTTGAATGTGAGTTCCACTTCCTTGCCTACGGCTCCCCATTCCGGTCCGGTGATTCTGCATATTTTTGTATATGCCTCCTCTGTCGGATAGAAAATGCGGTAATTGTCTGGCTCGTTTTCCACGACTATAATGCTTACTTCAACATCTTTTTCAGGCATTACGAAGGAATATGACGCTTCGGTCTCGTCGCCTGAAACCTTCTCGCAGGCCACGCTGTTGGCTGTGACGAAGGCAATGTGGTAATTTTCCTTGGTAACCTTGATGTTTATTGTGACCGTCTCGCCAGCCTTCGCTTTTTCCGGAGCGGTGCGGGTGAAAAGGGTCTCGTCTGAATTGGTGGTGATGCTGAACGACTTTGTGTTGTCATCCGGCTCACTATGGCTGCATCCGGTCAGGATAATACCTGTCAATCCAATGGCCAGGCAAAGTAATTTCTTGAATATATTCATTTTTGTTCCAAATTACAGAGTTCGTGGGAGTGAATAGGCGGCTGACCTTGAAACGGGTGAGTTTCTCACCTCGGAAGGGATCGTTGCCTTGGTGTAGACGCTGACAAGATTGCCTCCGGTGTCAGAGGTTAACGTAAGTGTCAATCCATCAGTGCTGACATTGAAGCGGTAACCCGAATTCCAGCTTTCTCCGTCATCGTAGTTCCCGGTGATGAAGTCAGAACTTGCGGAGAATGTTCCTGAAAGGTGTTCGTAGGTGTTGCTTTCCAGATGTTGGTAGATGTTGAAACAGCCGTCAGACAGGAATTCCAGATAGACATCTACCCCGTCCGGCTCATCTCCTGCCCATTCCGTGAGGTGCCATTCCCCGACCAAGGCCGGGTTGACCTCAGGATCCTTGTTCTCATGCGAACAGCCGATGAAGAGGAAGATCGCAAGTGCCGCCAATGTGTGGATGAAATAATGTATTTGCTTCATTTTAGAGAATTTTATAACCATCTGCCGTTGGATGATTCACGTGAGACAATGGAAAACTCCTTGGTGATTTCCTTTCCGCCTGTCGCTTCGGTGGATCCGAGGCTGGTGCCGCCGCCTATAGCCTTGACGGTGATGCGTGCGGTGCCTTGGTTGGTGCAGGTAAGGACAAGTTTCCCGTTTACCATCTCTGGCTTTTTCTGTAGCCCGAGTCTCTGCATGTCGGCATCGGACATTGAGACCCCGGTGTAGGTGAGGGTCTGCGCCGAACCTCCGAATATGCTTGTCAACGCTATGGCTTCCTCTTTACCTGCCGTGACTGTCACGCAAGGCGTTCCTTCGACTTGCATCAGAAGTTTGTAGGCATCGATGAGCCCCGTGCCCATCTTTCCCACATAGTCCTCAAGGTCTATTTTCTTTCCGGTGGTCTTGATCCCTTCCAGTCTGGAGTCGATGTCGTTGACTGAGGTGAGAAGCATCGAGATGAACTCGTCCCTTGTGAAATGCTTGCCTTTGGCCAAGGCGTAAGACAACCCGAGTGCGGCAACTCCTGAGACATGGGGACATGCCATCGAAGTGCCCTGCATGTAACCGTAATCCTCACCGTTGTTCAGTTCCGAGCATATTGTCGAAAGCACGCCGGCGCGCTCCCCGCCCGAGAATCCGGTGGTTTCTCCGCCAGGGGCCGCGATGTTGCATCCAGGACCATAACAGGTGTAGTACGTAGGCAGGTAGTCAGGCGAGATCGCTGTCACGGAGATGCACTCTCTGTAGCCTCCTGGATAGTTAGATGTGTTTTCGCCGGTGTTGCCCGCCGCATATATCGCGATGCCGCCGTCAATGGCGTCACAGTTCTTCTTGTTGAAGAAGTAATTCAGAGCCTCGCACAGAAGAGGGGACTGTTGCTCAAAGGCCGCGTCGGATGTCATCTTTGAACTTGCGTAACCATAAGAGCACTGAAGGATAGTCGCACCATGGTCAGTCGCATATTTGACAGCCTTGGCTGTGTTGTAGTCATTGGTTGACACTGTCCCTGAGAAGATCTGGCAGGACATTATCCGTACGCCGTCACCTTTACCTGTTCCTCCGGCGATTCCGGCCACGCCGATGCCGTTGTTGTTAACAGCGGCAACGGTTCCGGCCACATGCGTCCCATGACCGGAGTCGCTTTGAGGCACGCCGCTTACGTTCTTTGTGACATTCCAGGTGATAGGTCCATCGTCAACAAAGTTGTAGCCGTGGACATCGTCCACATAGCCATCTCCATCGTTGTCGATCCCGTCTCCGTCGATCTCTGCCTCGTTTACCCACATGTTTGCGGTGAGGTCGGGATGTGTGTACTTGACTCCTTCGTCCAGCACCGCGACTATGATTCTGGGATCACCGCCTGTGAGTTTCCACGCGTCCGCCACGTCAATGTCGGCGCCCTTTCTTGCATTGGAGGCGATGGCCAGGTCTGCGTTGTTTATGTAATGCCATTGCCAAGGAATCTGGGGGTCGTTGAAGTCCGACTTTATCATTCCGGGATTAGCCTGCGAACTGGAAAGCGGATAGACCTTGGTGTCGGATGCCTTGCAAAGCTTCGCGCTGAACTGAAGTTTTGTGATTTCCGAGACTGATGCAAGCCTGCTGGCGGCTTCGTCCAGATTCTGTCCTTCGGCGAACCTGATGACATACCACCTATGCAGTCCGGCCGCCCTGGTCTCTGCCTCGGTTGATTTGTTGACGGGGAACACACGCTCGATGCCGACAGCATGAAGCTCATCAAGTACTATGTCCAGATTGTCAATTCCGCAGACCGCTCCGGCAGACCTTGTCGCGATTCTCTCTGCCGCCGCCTTTTCTATGGCGGGTACGGCTTCTTCATTGAACTTCACTATCAGCAATCCTGTTTCCGCATCGTCAGAGGTGTTGCAGATCTTGGCAGAGATCGGATCTGGTGTGACATTGTCCGGCTCCTGCAACACGGATGTTCCGCAGGATGCAATCGCCAGGACTGTCAGGACCAAAAATAAACTATTCTTTTGCATATCTGTTGTCATTGTTGTTTTTAGAAGGCGCGCATACCGATGAATCTGAAATCATTTTCCATATTCCCTGTCGCCTCCGCATTGGTTCTCACTACGTCAACGCTTGCTTTTCTAGTCTGTGGCATCGCCGTAGGTGTCAGGTCTGTGGCAAGGTTCACGGCCGGGGCCTCACCGAGGTCATTAGGGACTATCGTCTTGGCACTGAACTGTGGAAGTTCCACGTGGTTGGCGACCTTCACGGAATAACCAGCAAGCGCCTGCTTGCGAAGTCTAGCTATGTTTTCCAGAGCCGCGCTCGTGATTCCGCCCATATCCTTTGCCGGGTCCACAAGCATCATGTCAGTCATGAGTGCGTAGGTGTTGTAGGTCGTCATTCCGATTGAGGCCATGTAGCTGAAAGTGTAGCCTTGGATCTGCAGTACAGGGTTAGGCACGCAGTACAGGTAGCCATCGGCCACCTGACCGAACAGCATGGCTGAGGTTCCGTAGATGTTCTGAAGGTCCTCCTCTGCCATGAATCCGGTGAACACCAACTCGTCGTTCTTGACTCCGAGAGTGTTCTGCTGGTCAGAGAACAGCAAGAGCGCACCGTTGTACGATCTCAGATTTGATGCTTTGGTGGTCGGCAGATATATTCCGAAAATCGAACCTGCTTGATCGAATTTGAAGCCCTGAAGTCCGTGTATGTCAAGCCAGTACTCGCCATTGGCGCTTTCGCTGGTGTTGACCTGCATTGTGACCGGCTCGAATTGCCTGCGGACAGGCTTCTCGTCAAGATAGCTGATCGCATAGTAGTTCCATTTTGTGGAGGTGAGGTATTCCACGGAAGGCTGTTCCTTGGTGAACTCATTGTAGATGTAAGATTCAAGGCCTGGATTGAATGTGCCTGTCGTCTTGTAGTCGAAGGAACTTGTCGAGGTTGTGTAGCCGTTGCCGGCACGTACAACAAGCGTGTAGCCGCTGTCTCCGTTCAGATTCTTGATCATCGAACTGAATCCCGTGCTGTTCACAGCCTTGATCTGATCCTCTGTGAAGTCTATTCCGGAATTGTCCAGAAGTCTGTTCAGGTCTGATCCCTTGATTCTGGATGTCTTGTACAGACCGTACCTCAATGATTCTATCTCATCTCCATAGACGTAGAGGCATCCTGAGTTGTCTGGTGTGATGCCTTCCGCCGCATATCTGAATGTCGGCTCTATGCCGTAGGTAAGGTTGACAGGCTTATTGTCTCCTCTTGCTATGTAACCGAATGTCAAGGATGTGTACATGCGCATCTGGCCGTTCTCATCGTAGCCGCATCCGATCATAGTGTACTTACCTGTCTTGCCGACTCTTACGCCCATTGTGCATGTCTCCTTGACCTCTCCATCGAACTGGAGCGTCTTGTCGTTAAGATCCTGTGCCTTAAGGCTGACTTCTCCATCGTCCAGCACACCTTCGTAGAATGCGTATTTAAGAGCTTTGATGTCGGCCGAAAGCCTGGCTGTGATGTAAAGAATGCCATCCGCGCCCATCTCTCCCTTGGACAATGTCGCGGTGTATTCCGGCGCATGGGTTCCAGGGAGGGTGACACGTGTCATTCCGTTGGTGTTGCCGTTGTACCAGCCTCCGTTCAGGCTTGAGAGAGTCACCATGATGCCTCTGGTCGGGAATGTGATGATGCTGTCTTTCATCGTCCCGTACTGTGCGGCGCTTTCGTCCAGCGAGAAGTTCTCGGGAACATATGAGCCGAACGAAATCTCACCATTTGAGCTGTTGAATGTCATGCCTGTTGTCTGTATCGGGAGAAATACTTTCTCGGGATTGCGTGCGTCCACATAGGTGTAGGCATCCTTGTTCTCGGCGATCCTGATGTTGGTCATTCCTGAGAACGCTTTGATGAAAGCGTTGCCTCCGTAAACCTTCATCCTGTAGTAGCCTTTCATGTCCTCCCGCTCGTAGATCTCCACGTCCAGTTCCGGATTGGGATTGAAGCCGCTGTCACTTAATGTGTAGAGGCTACAGATAATGTCATCGCGCCATTTTCCGGTCGTCGACTTTCCGTCAGCGCTTTTGACAAGCTTCCAGCCGGCCCTTGTGACAGAGAATGTCAGGCTGGTCTCCAATGGGCCGTAGACGGCGATATATTCAGGATCATCAACGCTGATGACGCATTCGTACGTCACGCCTACCTTGGCCGCAGGGAAATTGACCTTGACGCTTGTCTCTTTCTCACCGGCTTTGAACACGACAGGGTCGATGACGAATATTCCGTTTTCGCTTGCGGTGACGTTGACGGGAACAGTGATCTCATCGTCGGTCTTCTTTCTTCGGATGCGATATGAGACGCTTGTCTTCTCCTCCGGCGCCATCTCCACCGTGGTTGGAGTCGTCTGTGTCGGGAAGTACACGCCATAGGTGTTCTCCTCCTCAGGGGTTCCAGGAGTATATTCCTCCCCTTCGGAGCAGCCATAAACCATGACTGTCGCCAAAGTCATCAATAATATGTGTCTGAATGATTTCATTTCCAGATGTGTTTAAATGTTAACCTTTCCAGAGCTCAACCTTGTTTGATGGGTCAGGATTGTTCTGAGAGGCCACCGCAGGGTTGTTCTGAGTCTCTCCTCTTGAGATCACAAAGTTCCAGTAAGGAGCGCGTCCCTCGCAGTTTATGCGGTAGGAGGCCGGCGCGTTTGTCCCGACATAGCCTCGTCTGGAGGAAATGTCCAGACGCTTCATGTCAAACATCACGATCCCTTCGCCCCAGAACTCCACACGCTTCTGCAGAATCAGTTCATTGGTGAATCCCTTCAGCGTGGAGGCCTTGGTGGTGCAGTCGTACTCCACACCGTCCGTCATGCGATAGTTGTTCATGAAAGAGTTCAGCAGTCTCACACTTTCCTGAAGATCGATGTGCGATATTGCCTCCGCTTCGATGAAGTACATCTCCTCCACGCGCATCATGCAGTGGTCGGCCGCACCTCCAACCTTGTACTCCTTGTAGTTGCCTTGTGCGGGGCGGAACTTGATGTTGGTGTAACTCTTGAGATTGTCCTTGAAATAGGCCTTTCCGTCCTCACGGCAGCTCTTGTATGAATATTCACGGTCAGGAGCCAGCCATGAATGCTTGCGGAAGTCGTAGTTGTTTATGCTGTTGAAGAGGTTTCTGTTGATGGCTCGTCCTGTGTCGTAGCCGTATGCGCTCCAATCGTTCTCGGAACTCATGTGAGCGGTGAAGCACATTAGGTTGGACACACTCTCGCTTGGCAGTGCAAGAGCCCACATCCAGGCGTTGTTGGACGCCGCGTTGTTGAAACCGTTGACGGGATCCTCCCATTGGCTTTGTGTCAAAGGGGTGCAGCCGCTGGTTGTGATGGCTTTGCGCGCGAACTCCGCGGCGGAGGCGTAGGCCTTGGCCGCATTTGCATTGTCGGCCGCATCATCGAACGCTGTGCCACGCTCAAGGAATGCCCTTGCCTTCATCCCGTAAACCACCGCCAAGCTGATGTTGTACCTGTCTGATGCCTTGTATCCGGACAGAAGAGCCTCGGCGTTGTCGAGATCTGGGAATATGATATTGTCATAAATATCTGAGACTGTGGCTCTTGGGTTGTTCTTCGCCTGAGCCTCGGTTGTCTCCGGAAGCACAACCGGCACACCGAGTCCCAACACATTCTCACCTTCCGTGTAGTTGTTCTTTTTGAACTCGTACAATCGTGTGAGGTCGAAGTAGAACATTGCCCTGTAGGCGTACGCGAAGCCGAGATATTTCCTCTGTGTGTCATCGAGAGCGGAGAAGTCCGTGGTGTCGATGAGTTTGATCACGTTGTTTGCCGCCATGATCCACTTGTAGTAGTTGTTCCATGTCAGCGCTCCAACAGCGTATTCTGATCCGAGGGCGATGTTGCTGCCCCACTGGGAGAACCAGTCGTATCCGGTGTTCCCGGAGATGACCATGTCCCCTGTCATGGATTCCGTGGCGATGTGGATCGCCGGGAGTCCGAAATCCCATGGCAGACCGTAACCTGTCGAGCCTGCCTGTACCAGCGCCGCCGGGATGCCCTCGATTGTGGTCTCAAGCGTCACCTGATCCTGAGTGGCGACGGATGTCGGGATCGCTTCCTTGATGCATCCGTTCAGCATGATGGCAGAGAGTGCCGCCGCGGCTGATAGTCCTATAATATTCTTCATTCTTTCCATTAAAACTGAAAATTGATACCACCTGAAACCGTTCTTACAGGGGAATATGCCGCCTGCGAGGTCGATCCGCTGTAGGAATATCGTGGGTCGAAACCTTGTCTTCTTGAGATGTACCAGACGTTCTCACATGACAGGTAGATCCTGATTCTGTCCACGCCGAACGTCTTTGTCACCCTTTCCGGCAGAGTGTATCCGAAATTGATGTTCTGGAGGTTCAGATAGCTCGCGTCTGTAAGGAACCTGTCGGAAGAGGCGTTCTGATCCTGATCCTCGTATTGGAGCCGTGGAATGTTGGAGGAGGTGTTGTCCTTGCTCCATGCCTTCAGAATATCCTTGTGCCAGTTCTGTCCCGTTGATTTGTTGGCAGGGGAGTACATGGCCGCGGCATATCCTGAATCGTAGGCGAGTCCGCCGATCTGATACGTGAAGGCTATGCTGAAATCGAATCCTAAGAATTTCAGATCTGTGCCGAATCCTCCGTAAAGGTCGGGAATAGGATTGCCGCAAAGGTAGTCGGTGGCGGAGGTATATTCAGTGGTCGTCTCTCTGCTGACTTTTCCGCTGTCATCCGTCACATCCATGTACCACATGGACTTTCCCTCCTTGGAGACACCGGCATATTTCTTCATATAGAAGGTGTACATCGGAAGTCCCTCTCCGTAGAAGGTCGATCCGCTCACGAATCCTGAGTAACCGTCCACCGTCTTGGTACGGCGCTCTTCCGGGAGCATCGTTATCTTGTTGCGGAGATGGGTCATGTTGAGATTCACGTTCCATTGGACTTTCTCGCTGCGTACGGGAGTGACATTGACTTCCAGCTCGATTCCGCTGTTCCGCATATCTCCGACATTCGCATAGTATGATGAATATCCCATTGACGGCGCCACGGGGAATGACAGAAGCATGTCGGTTGTCTTCCTGTAGAAGTACTCTCCGCTTCCGGACACCAATCCGTTCAGGAAACTGAACTCAAGACCGGTGTTGACGTTCGTGTTGGTCTCCCAAGTGATTTTTTCAGAGCCTTTTGACTGGAACACAGTCGAGACAAAACCATTAGCGTTCTCAATGCTGTAAGTGTCGGTGTATCTGAAATTTCCGATGTTGTCGTTGCCCTGTGAACCGATGGATGCCTTCAACTTGAGGTTGTCCAGCCAGTTGTAGGTGCCACTGAGGAAGTTCTCCCTGTTCAGGATCCAGGCTCCACCGAGGGACCAGAAGTTACCCCACCTGTGTTTCGGATGGAAGCGGGAGGAGGCATCCCGACGGAAAGATCCAGAGAAGAAATACTTGTTGTCGAAATCGTACATGACACGGGAGAAGTAGCCTTCATTGAAATATTCAGTACGGTAGGAGTTCGCGTTCTGGGTGTCAATGATGGCTCCCGCAAGCTCGTCGTTATCCTGCGTAAGCATGTGGCTCTTGCCCGCTGACAGTGCGTAAGTCCTTGCCTGATACGACTCGTGTCCGATCATGACATTGAGATTGTGCCTGTCGAACTGCTTGGTGTAGTTCAGGATCTGCTGAAGGTTCACATCGAACTGCCTTTGATGCCCCTTGGACACCATTCCTTTCTCACTGGCGAATTGGCCGAACCATGGATTCCTTGTGGAAGTCATCCTTGTCTCGTCCAGCGACACGCCGCCATTGAATGTGAACTTGAAGTTCTTCAGGAAAGTGACATCGATGAAGCCTGTTCCATTGAATGCGTTTCCTTCTGAAAGAGATTTGTTAAGGCGTGTCTCCGAAAGGGCGTTGCTGTTCGGGAATAGTGAGCGGACCATCCCGGCATTGTCTCCGCTACCATAGTCGTAAAGTTTTATCCCATCCTCTGAGTAGCGGACATTGCCTTCTCCGTCACGTATGTACAGTGGGTATATAGGTCCTACCGCTGAGGTGAAGGCGAATACGTTGCCGGATGAGTTGCTTTCGCCGCTGTCGCTGATCTGGTTGTAAGTGAAGTGAGAGTAGCTTGCGTTGGTCCCGAACTTGAGCCATGATTTGGCCTGATAGTCCATGCGGGCCCTGGCTGTGTAGCGCTCCATGTCGGAATTGTACACGATTCCCTCGTTTTTCAGGTAGCCGAATGAGGCGTAGGCGGATATCCTGTCTGACGTGCCGGCTATGCTTGCGTTATACTCCTGGCGTAGAGATTCTCTGTAGGCGGCCTTGGTCCAGTCGTCAGGCTGGAGGTAGTATTCCTTGCCTCCATACACAACCCTGCGCCCAAGGACGGCTGCCGGATTCACCTTGCCGTTGACTCCTATGAACTCTTGTCCGTCAGGAACCTGGAAGACCTGGTACCCGAGACCCCCGTCATCAGTCGGACCTGCGACCACGCTGTTGGCTTTGGCGTGAGCCGCGGTCTCGCTCATTCCTGAGTCCAGATAATAGTTCTTCAATGCATTATACTGTGTCTCGTAGTAGAGGGCAGGATTCTTTATGTAGTCATAATCCTTTACAGCCCTGGAGTTCACTCCCCATTTCGCATCCACCGTGATGACCGCGTCCTTGGATTTCGCTTTCTTTGTGGTCACCATTACGACACCGTTGGCTCCTCTGGCTCCATAGAGCGAGTTGGACGCCGCGTCCTTAAGCACGGTCATGGACTCGATGTCATTAGGATTCAAGTTGTTAAGGTCTCCGGAGTAAGGCATGCCATCGACAATCCAAAGAGGGTCGTTCCCTGCGTTAAGGGAGCTGAATCCACGGATTCGGATGGATGGGCTTGAACCCGGTTGCCCTGATGTGTTGGAGATCTGCACTCCCGCGACTTTGCCGACCAGTGCCTGCGCCACGTTCGACTGCTGGCTTTTCGAGATGTCATCAGACTTGATGACGGCTGCCGAACCGGTGTAGGCCTCCTTTTTCGCCGTACCGAAGGCGACTACGATGACTCCTTCCAAAGATTGGGTGTCTTCTTTCATGACAATGTCGATCTGGGCCCTTCCATTGACCTGGATTTTCTGGTCTGTAAATCCGATGGATGACACCGACAATGTCGCATTGGACGGCACCTTGATGGAATAGTGGCCATCCACGTCGCTTGATGTACCGTCAGTCGTCCCCTCCACCATGATGGAGGCACCGACAACCGGTTCCCCTGCCTGGTCTGTGACGGTTCCTTTCACTTCCACCTCTTGAGCATTGATGGCAGTGCATAGTCCGAGAACGACCAGCAGGGTCGTTACGATTTTTTTTAACATAGATAATTAGCATCAATACAGCCGCCAATGGATTTTTCAAGCCATTCGGCAGCTGCATCACCTTAAATGAGAGTATAAAAAATGTACTTGTTTTCCTTCAACTCTAGTAATCCTCGTCTTTCATCTCGTTGGTGTCTTGAGTCCCTGAATATTTTGTAGCGGGACCTTTCCATTCAATAGTCACGATGTTTTTTGTCCCGGCATATTCCGGTTGATATGTCATAAGACTGGTATAGTTACCATAGTCCTTCATCACGAACTTGAAATACCATTCTTTGCCATTTTTCTTGACAGTCACTTTCACGTCATCCGGGCAGCGCTGGAACTCCATTCCGTATTGGGTATAGGCGGAGCCGTACCCATTATACATATAACTCTGCTGCAGGTACAGATTTGTGTTGTTGGTAAAGTAGAACGCCCATTTGGTGCCGGCGGCGTGAAGGTCGAGATCTTCGCTGTTGAGTTTGTCGGCGGACAGTACGAGATATGGAGTGCTCGGATCGTATCTTGAGACTTTTTCTCCGGTCTTCTCGTTCCTGAAATAGAAGACGTAGGCGTCCATCGGTTCAGAAGCGCTTGCATCGTAGAACTTGGAGTTGCGCATCACTTCCATGGCTGTGACAGGAATGTTCTGCAGTTCCTTGCCGTTCTCGTCTGTGATTACAATCTTCGGCTCGACAGGCTTGACCGGCGTGAGGTCAGGAATCTCACCGTCAACGGGAACGCCATAATATTCAGCCGTAAGAGTTTCTCCAGAAGCAAGAGCAGCTGTTGCATAGAAGTAGATCTTGCCGTCAGTTGCACCTGGGACAGTTGCGATAGACACTTCCCCTTCAGCTTTTTCGCTTGTAAGTGTGGCGTATGCAGGATAATAGTAAAGTTCAGCCTTCACTTTTGTAAAATCAGCATCAGCTTCACCATCCTCATCAAATGCCGAAGCCGGAATAGTCACCTTAACGGCGTAGTCTCCAGCTGTGAGATCCGCAGCTGCGGCAGCCTTGTCATTGGTGCCGAATGCAAACACGTAATTCTCGCCGTCTTTCTGGCGGAAAAGTACAGGGAGTGTGTTTTCTACAGTGCCGGCTGCGCTCTTGATGGTCAGCTTGTCAGAAGAATAGTAGCCCATGGCCGGAACTCCGGTGTATGTCGCGCGTATTCTGTTCTCGCCGATAGTCGCATCCATCAAGATAGTGAGTTCTGTCTCGTTGTCATCAGTGCTCATTGTCAATGTTCCTTTGCGCCCTGCACCGAGAACCATGTCCCCGTAGGAGATGGCCAGTTCATCTGCTGAAACAGCTGAAAGGTCAAGGTTCGTGAGGTCATCAAAGTCCGCGTCATCGGAAATCTTGATTGTCAGAACCGGAGTGGCATCCGCCGGATTGCTTACATTGCTCTGCGCGTACAGGCTATATTCAGATATGCCCTCAAGATTGTATCTCCACGCTGTTGAGCTGGCAACGGTTGTCGTTGTCTCCTGGTTCAGTTCAATCTGATTGCTGAGGGTCGCCAATGCCTTGGCGCATCCACCGTTGTAGCGGACAAACAGAGGCTTGCGTTCTGTGGTGATGACATCAGCGGAGATCTCCACGCTTGTCTTGGAAAGAAGATTCACGTACAGGTCAATTTTCCTGAAGTTTTCCATTACCTCTTTCTTCGCCGCTATGTCCTTGTAGGTGACCTCGAATGCTTCGGCCTTAGTGTCGATCTTGCCTTTTACTGAGTTGACTTTCACAAAGACATAGTCGTTGGCCTTTCTCATTCCATCAACATCAATGATGTTCTCTGATGGGGAAAGGTAGAAGGAATAGTCCTTATGCTCGTCGATTTCGTAGATTACGGACTTGATGTTTACCAGCGATTCGCTGTTGTACTCAATTTGGTTCTTGATCTCTGATGATGGCTCCGGATCCGCCGGATCGTTCTCGTGGTTGCATGCGGCAAGACACAAAACCACTCCAAAGGCGGATGCCATCATGGCACGACCTTTAGACATGAAAGATAAAATGCTCATTATTTTTATGTTTAAACAATATCACAGTTTAAGTGACAAATGTCAATACAAAATTACAACTAATTTGGCAATTTTATTTTAACATCGGTCTTATATGGAACTAATTGACCAATATTGTGGAGTTTTCAGCCATATATACCAATAAAAAATGGCCTTCTTTCTGATTGCTTGACACTTTTTAAGTTGTTTAACTGCTATACTTCACACTGGTTTTCGTAATAAAAGTGTATTTTTGCAAGGAATGAATATGTGATTTTTTGAATATATGAATGCATTCGGACGGAATTTCAAGGTGGAGATCTTCGGGGAGTCGCACGGGACGGCGATCGGAGTTGTCGTGGACGGGGTCAGACCGGGGATAGAACTTGGTGTCGAGGACTTTATGCCGGACATTCTTCGTCGCAAGAGTGGAGCGAAGGGCACCACACCACGCATTGAGGCGGACGAGCCGGAAATCCTGAGCGGAGTCTTCGATGGACACACAACCGGAGCGCCGGTCGCGATCATATTCAAGAATAGTAACACCAGATCTTCTGATTATGAGGCTCTTAAGGCAGTACCGCGCCCAGGACACGCCGACTATGTGGCATCCGTCAAGTGGAACGGCTTCAACGACCCCCGAGGAGGCGGACATTTTTCGGGCAGGATAACCCTTCCGATTGTCGCCGCCGGAGTCATCGCCAAGAAAATGTGCCCGGGAATCAGCTTTGAGGCCGGTTTGATAGAGATCGGAGGAGAGACGGACAAGTCCAAGTGGGGCGATCTTTTGGACAAAACATCCAAGGATGGCGATTCGCTTGGCGGCATTGTCGAATGCCGTGTAACCGGAGTGCCGGCCGGTCTTGGTGAGCCATTCTTCGATTCAGTCGAGTCTCTGATCTCGCACGCCGTCTTCTCCATCCCAGGAGTCCGTGGAATCGAGTTCGGTGACGGTTTCGCTGCGGCAAGGATGAAAGGCTCGGAACACAATGATCCTCTTGAGCTTAAAGGCGAATCCGTGACCACCGTGAAGAACGGTTCAGGCGGCATTAACGGCGGCATCACGAACGGCTCTCCGATAGTCTTCCGTGTCGCCTTCAAGCCGACATCCAGCATTACGAAATCACAGACTACCCTCAACGTCAAGACCGGCGAGCAGACCACCCTCAACGTCCCCGGCCGCCACGATGTCTGCTTCGCCCTCCGCACCCCCGTCATCGTCGAGGCCGTCGCCGCCATCGTCCTCGCCGACCTGAAAATCCGTGGCATTTAACAAGGTTGTTTTAAACAAGGTTGTTAAAAATCGATATTATGCATATATTTGTCATTGAGAATTAAGGACAACTGCTATGAATTCACCATTTGTTTTTGGTGTCAGAGTGGAGGGCGATGCTTTCACTGACAGAAAAGAAGAAACGAAAAGGCTGAAAATGAACTTCCTCTATGGGGTGAACACAATTTTGATTTCACCGCGCAGGATGGGCAAGACATCCTTGGTGGATAAGGCTTGCGCTTTGGTAAAGAGCGATTCTGTGAAAATCGCCAAAATGGATGCGTTTGGATGTCGGTCCGAGGCGGATTTTGTCGATTCATTCGCTACAGCGGTGATCCAGGCTACATCGAGCAAGTGGGAGGAATGGATCGAGAACGCTAAAACTTTTTTGAGCCGCTTTGTTCCCAAGGTCACCTTTGGTCAGGATCCCGTGAACGACTTCTCAATTTCTTTTGAATATAACACTGGCAATAACGCTGTTGAGGACATTCTGCGGCTTCCAGAGCGGATAGCCGCTCAAAAAGGTTGCCGGCTTGTTGTCTGCGTGGATGAATTTCAACAAATAGGGGAATTCCCTGATTCGTTGACGTTTCAGAAGAAACTTCGCAGTGTCTGGCAACTACAGAGCCACGTGTCGTACTGCTTGTACGGAAGCAAGAAACATATGATGGAGAATATGTTCCAGAGGCAGGACTACCCTTTCTACCGGTTTGGGGACTTGTTCTATCTTGGCAAGATCAGTGAGAGTGATTGGATTGAATATATTCGTGGACGTTTTGAGATCACCGGGAAGGAGATATCAGAGGAACTCGCCAGGCGAATCTGTGAAGTGACGGAGAGATATTCATCATACGTGCAGCAATTGGCTTGGTTCGTTTGGCTTCGCTGCGGCAATGCCGCGACCGCCGAGGATGTAGAATTTGGCATCGATCGTTTGCTGGATGCCTGTGAACCACTGTTCATACAGCAGACGGAATCTCTTTCTGCCTATCAGATGAATTTCCTGCACCTTCTTGCGGACGGAATCCATTCCGGCTTCACGAGGACATCCGTGTTGGGCTCCTATCGCCTTGGTACCGCTGCCAATATTACCAGAATAAAGAAAAGCTTGATGGAGAAGGAGTTGATAACGATTTCCGGACCAATGGCCTACGAAATCTCCGATCCGATTCTTTCCCTCTGGTTGAAAAGAAGGGTTTGGAAGAAATAAATGAAGGACTATCTGTCCCTACGCCTTCTGCTTTGGCTCTTTCCTTTCTCTTGATGGGAGTCCGAAGTTTCCACTAGAGCGGAATCCGACACTATAACATTATCGTTATTTTACTCGAAGTCAGCTATTTACCTGCCACAGCCCCGCCCAAAAGCCAACAGAGAAGCCGCCAAGAATTCCTGGCGACCTTTTATGAACAGAGGGCCGGTAAAGCGGATTTTCATAAAGGGCTTTGCGCTCTCCGGGATTTTTCTTATTTTTGTGTTGTGAGCGACAGGCGGTTCTGCCTGTCCGGTAATTTTCAATTCATAAATATTTTGGCAGTGGTTGTCGATGACAAAGACGGCTGCCGAGGACGGCGACTGTTTTTGTCTGACACCAAGGCCGGTAACAAAAACAATGCTTATGAGGTATCTTATCTTTGCGGCGTTCTACAAGAACGCGGACGACTTTGAGGCCCGGTATCGTGTGCCTGTCAGTGTGAGGGAGTTTCAAGATCTCAGTTTCCTGAAACCGTATGGACTGGAGGTCCATATTGAGACGAACGGTTATATGGATTTCCGTAGAGAGGTGGGAATCAATGAACTGGTGGGATGGGTCGAGGACGGTTACGAGGAGGAGTTAAATCTGGTCCAGTCACAGTCATATTCATTTGAAAAGATTCTTATCCAAGTTGTCGAGATGGATGAGGAATATGGATTTGTAGGGATGAGGATCTGTGACACGAAAGTAGATTTCACGGGAACCGAGGAATTGTCAAGGGTGGAGTTTACGGACACAAAGGGAGACGGTCCGAACTTTCATATTCCTTTACACAATCTGAAGATGTACTTCAGTGTGCTGACTTTGTTTGAAGTGGTTGAGAGGTTGAAGTTTTTTGGCTCCGGCACATATTGGAGCACAAAGGATCTCAAGGAATATTTTGAGTCCGGGATTGATGAGGCGGTGGCCATCGCATCGACTGTCTTTCGCAACAAGAGGGACCTTGACGGCAACCCCGACATCCTCCATTCCCTCGCCGTTGGCATCGCCGGGCAGACCAAGAACGAGAAAATAGTCGGCTTCCTCCACGATGTTGTCGAGGACTCTGATGTCACCTTCGAGGATTTGGATGAATATGGTTTCTCGGCGGAAGTGCTTGAGGCTCTGAAGCTTCTGACCCACGACAAAAAGCGGATGTCTTATGATGAATATGTCCGGGCGATCATCGCTTCGGGGAACTCCACCGCCATCAATGTGAAGATAAATGACCTCCGGAACAACATCGCCCGAGCCGGAAACCGTCATAAGCGCATTTTGGAAAAGCACACGGCCGCCCTGGCCCTTGTTCTGGAGTCTCTACATAAGACCGAATAATATACCAAAACCATATAATAGTTGACTGACTTTAGTTTTTTTGCTCCAACACAAAAGTCAACACTGACGGCCAATAAGGTCCGGTGAAAGTCTTATAGGCCGGACAAAGTTTATGATTTCCACATTTTGTCCGGCAAGATCACAATCCACCGGATGTATGCCTGCGACCTGTACCGTTCGTACTAACGCTCAAGGCAGCGGTAGGTGTCGAGGAAGGCGGGGAAGGATTTGGCGACGCAGGTGGTGTCGTCAATGAGGATCGGGGAGTCGGCGCACCAAGAGGCGACGGTGAGGGCCATTGCCATACGGTGGTCGTGCGAGGAGGTATATTCACCGCCCTTCAGCAGATGGCCGTTCAGGAGGCGGCTCTCGACGGACTCGCCGACGATGGAGAGGGTGTCGCCGCTGGCGGAGGCCTCCACGCCCATCTGGGTGAGCATATTCAGAATCGCCGTGCCGCGGTCGCTTTCCTTGCTGGCCAACCTCTTGAATCCTTGAATATTACTGCGTCCGTGGCAGAAAGCGGCGAGGATGGCGACGATCGGGAACAGGTCCGGGCAGTTGTTGAGGTCGGTGTCGAAGGCGCGCAGTGGGGCTTTCTGGGCGGTGATGAGGCCGCGGTGGCCTTGCGTGGCATTGGCCTCCGGAGCGTCCGCCGCTTCATTGTCGTTGCTGTCTTTCCCGTTGGCGGATTCTTCACCCTGCGGTCCGTCCTCGATCTGCGAGAGGCTGGCTCCGGCCTCCATCAGAATGTCCATAATCGAGATGTCGGCCTGAAGGGAGGTCGTGTCAAGACCGACCAGTCTCACATCGCCGAACAAGGAACCGGCCACAAGGAAATTGGCGGCGGCGCTCCAGTCACCCTCGATGTCGAAAGCGGCCGGGGAATATTTCTGCCCGCCTTTGATTTTGAATGTGATGCCGGTGCAGAGGCTCCAGTCCTGCGTCTCAAGGAAATCCTCTCCGCCCTCCATCTCGCTGCCGATCTTGATGCCGAAGCGGCGAAGCACGTCCGCCGTGATGAACATATACGGGATGCTCTTGGGATCGTGAATATGCAGGGTCGAGTCTTCCGGGAGGAGCGGCAGGGCCATCAGCAGGCCGGAGATCAGCTGCGAGCCGCCTTTGCCAGAGATGCTGGTCTTGCCGGAAAGCAGAGGACCTTGGACGGTGAGCGGCACGTGGACTTCCGGAGCCGGTTTGAGAGGCCTCAGGACAGTCCCGAAGCCGGCCATAATTTCGGCCGCGCCTTTCAGAGGTCTGGTCGGGAGGGTTCCGATGCCATCGATTTCGATTTGGTTACCGTTACCGAGAGCGGAAACGAGAGGGATCATCAGGCGGGTCAGGAGGCCGGATTCGCCGACATTGATTTTTTCGGGAATATTCGCTGATGAGCCTATGCCTTCTATGATTAGGGTGCTTCCGGAATGTGAGGTCGCTTCGATGGCAGGTGAGTTTTGTCGAAGCGAACCAACTTGCAGGCTGCCGCCATCACTCTCAATCCGAACCGTGGCCCCGAGCGCCTTGGCCACCGCTATGGCCGCCTCGTTGTCCCCGCACGGGGAGTAGCCACCGAGCCGTGACTCTCCATCGGCCAGAGCAGCCGCAAGGATCGCACGTTGGGCGAAACTTTTAGAGGCAGGCATATTCAAAGGGCTGTCACAGTGGAGAGGCTTCCTGCCTCCATAGACGGCCGTAAGCATTTCAGAGTAACTCCATTGGCCTGGAGCCACGACCTCGTTCTCGTTCAGTGCCGCATAGGTGAAAGGACTGCCGAGCTTCAGGCATTCCAAACGGCTGGCCTTGCCGATCTCGCCCATCGAGAACGCAATCAACTCGCTTTTCCGCCGAGTTTCCTTCGGTCCCGGAGCTTGTCGAAGGGACTGTCGTTCGGTAGAATGTAGGGTCGCTTCGGCAGGCTCAGCGACCGATTGGTCCTGTTCAGCGGCTAAAGTGTATTCTGCGGCTGGATAAAGTGCCAACACCCTCGCTACATCCTCTTCCGATTTCGCCATAGCCGCGATCTTCACAATCTCTCCGCCGAACTTCCTGCATTTCTCCACAGTGCCGCGAAGCACATCATCCGATGGTGTTCCCGCGAAGAAATGACTCGACCGGATCATCGTGGTGCCATATTCAGTGCAAGCCCTGCGGAGCCTTTTACCGATCTCTTTCGGGGCTTCGATCTCCAGATCCAGAAACGCGGCTCCGGCCTCGACCGCCGCCGTGAGTTTTTCCTCGGCCTCTTCCCAAGTCCCGTTTCCGTCATCTACAACGCGACAGGTGGCAACGAGCGGGGTGTCCGAAGATGAGAACAGGTACTCTATCTCATCTATGCTCAGCGGACATCTGTCCAATCTGATTTCGGCCATCTGAATCTGTGGCTCACTGGTTTCCAGCAGGTTCATTATCTCTTCCAGGGTTCGGTTCTGGATTGTTGTGCAGATCATATGTTTGAAATATTCAATTTTATATTTTTGAGAAAACAGTTGAAGTTGCTTGAACTATTCTTTAATGCGAAAAAACATTTCAAACAGATTCAAAATCCGAAATGTCAGACCGTTTCTTTCAGAGCCCTAACGGCATCCTCCACACGAAGTTCCCGTGTCTCAACGTGTCCGATGCCCAGTGGCAGAACGAAGTGGACGAACGCCCCGTCGGCTTTCTTGTCCTTCTTCATCGCATCGGCAAGAGTCTCAATGCTGTACGGACTCTTGACCGGTAAACCGCAAGCTGCGAAATCCGCCTTAAGATGTTCGGCGAGGCCGGTAACCAGCCCTAAAAACTCAGCCAGCCGGGCTGCCATAATGATACCCATCGAAACTGCCATCCCGTGCGAAATAGCCTCTCCCGAATTCTTCTCAATGGCGTGCGCGAAAGTGTGCCCCAGATTGAGCAGGCGGCGTTCCCCGCGCTCGTTCGGATCCCTTCCCGCAATGCCGGCCTTGACCTTCGCCGCGGCGGCGATCAACTCGCGGAATGTCTCTGAATATTCCCGGACCGCCGTGTCCGCGGCCCCTTCCGACATACGTGCGTGAATGTCTCCGAGCATATTCACAGCCCTTTCATATTCACCGTCCTCATTGTTGATTATGAAGGTTTTGAGCAGCTCGGCCGCTCCGGACAGGATCTGTTCGTAGGGAAGCGTCTCCAGTGGTTCAGGGCAGATGAAGGTCATTTCCGGTTGGCGGATCACGCCGATGATGTTCTTGTACGAGTCGAGGTTCACGCCGTTCTTTCCGCCGATCGCCGCGTCAACCTGCGAGAGCAGTGTCGTGGGAATGAACCCGAACCGCACACCACGCTTGTAGACTGAGGCTGCGAATCCGACCATGTCCGTCGTGATTCCTCCGCCGATTCCAAGCACAAACGCCTCTCTGTCAGCTCCTTTCTCCAGCAACCATTCTTCGATTCCCAGCACGGTGGCAAGAGTTTTCCTCTCCTCCGTCGCCTCGATCGGGAATATTCCTTGAGCCTGAACACCAAGTCTTTCCACGATGCCGCCCACATTGCGGTCGTGGATTATGAATATGCTTCCATAGCCGCCGAGGTGCTTCACAACCTCCCTCAGCGGGCAGTCGATGATGTTGATTCTCTCCATCCGGTTATCCTTTGCCGATTGCTTTGGCGGTGCTGACTACAAGGTGTACAGATTCAGTCCCGTCTCCTCATCGAAGTGCCTGCCTACCTTGCAGTTATAGCGTCTGATGAACACCTCGCACGCTCCGTTGATGGTAGCCGTGAGAAGATGGCCGCCAACGACCGTGTAGTCGGCACGTCCGAAGTTCGCGTGAAGATGCAGATAAACCTTGCCATCCTTCTCGGAAATGTTCCCCACGAGGCTTGAGATCTCCATCTGCTCGTCAAATGTCTTGTCAACATAATGCTTCGTTGCCGGATTCAGGAACCTAAGCGTCGCGTTGTTCACCGCTCCGATTCCGCTCACCTCTCCCGCCAGAATCCCCTGCTCCTGACAAAACGCCGCGATCGCCCCCATCAACTCCTGATGGTTGTCAATGCTGACGACAAACCTGTCGCCGTCCTGCTTGAATGTGTACATTTCTCAAAAATTTTTGTGAATATACTAATATTCCCCGAAATCCTTATCCTCAGAATTCACTACCTTTGGAGAAAATTCAGGAATATGAGAAAAGACATCACAAATGTTGTGTTTGATTTTGGCGGGGTGATCGCGCCGGCGGATTTAGGTACTGTCATCGAGAGATTCAAGGCTCTCGGTTTCGGAAATGTCGAGGAATATCTCAATCTGGTGCGTCAGGAGGGATTCTTCGGAGACTTCGAGACTGGCCTGATCGACGAAGAAGAGTTCCGGAGCAGGGTCAGCAAGGAGATCGGCCGGGAAGTGACGATGGACGAATGCCGCCACGCCTATATGGGATTCTTTTCGACCATTCCGGAAAGAAACCTCGAACTCTTCAGGAAGCTCCGGGCCGAAGGCTACCGCCTCTCACTCCTTTCCAACACAAACCCGTTCATAATGGAATGGTCTCTGAGCAAGGCGTTTGACGGCCACGGCCACTCGCTTGACGAATACCTTGACAGCATCTATGTCAGCTATGAGATGAAGGTTATGAAACCGGACGAGCGCATATTCAGGATGATGTTGGAGTCAGAGAAAGTAGCCCCTGCACAAGTGCTTTTCATCGATGACGGACCGAAGAATGTCGAAGCCGCCCGCAAGATCGGCATCAACGTCATCCAAGCCACCAACGGCGATGACTGGACCGAAGCTGTTCTCCGTTTTCTTGATTGAGAAGTCGTTTTCTGAAGATGGCACCACGCGGTTTCGTTTCGTGCGCTGATCCTTTGCCTTCACGCACGGAAGGCTTGTCTTATCCCTTCCCGTGCGCAAGGTTACTCATTTTGCGCACCGACAAGATTTATAGAATGACACGTCTCACAAGAATGCTTTTACTGGCTCTGTGCCTGTTGCTTCCGCTTGGGTCCCTTCTGGCGGAAGACAAAGGTTCTATCGTCAAGACCGGCCTCTCATTCGTGCCGTTTCCTATGGCTGGATTCGATGGCGCGAAGGGAATCCTGTTCGGAGCCTTGATGAATGTCTATGACTTCAGCGACGGCTCCACTTATCCCAATCCGAGGAGTAGCTGCTATTTCGAGGCTTCCGGCTACACCGGTGGCAGCAAGACTTTTATCGTCTCGTTCGACTCCGGTAGTCTTTTCCCGAAAGTGAGGATGAATCTGGCGGCGAGCCACTGCGCCGACAACGCGATGGAATTCTTCGGCTTCGGCGGGCGCGGAACCTACTACGACGCGGATGCGGACGAAGGCTTCTACAAATACTCCCGCGCGACCACGAACCTTAAGGCGGACTTTTCCGGGAATATCACAGGACACCTTTCCTGGGAGGCCGGCTACCACTTCAACGCATTCAGAATCAAGGATTACCAACCCAAAGACGATGGGAAAGGAATATCCTTGTTCAGTCTCTACCGCAGCTGGGGAATAATTCCGGCCGAGGAGATATTCAGAAAATATTCCTCCGCCGTAAGGCTTGGGCTGCGTTACGATTCACGTGACTATGAAGGAGTTCCGACTAAAGGAATCCTTGCCCGCACCAGCATAACCGCCGCACCGGCGTTCTTCGGCTCATCAGACTCCTATCTCAAGGTTCAAGCAACTTTCCGGCAATATATTCCTTTGGCCCAAGAACGTCTGACGCTG
Organism: uncultured Bacteroidales bacterium; assembly: GCA_934725575.1. Taxonomy (GTDB): domain Bacteria; phylum Bacteroidota; class Bacteroidia; order Bacteroidales; family UBA932; genus Cryptobacteroides. Next base: position 31,861 of record CAKVCK010000004.1, on the reverse strand, counting down.
GCATACCGATTGGATTATCAAGATTTTATCGGTGAGGCTCCGTGGTACGTCCTTCCGTTTTACACTCCGGGAGGACCTGTTTATGACAACGTCGCCCTCGGCGGCTACAGAACCATCCGTGGCCTGATGTACAACAGGGTCTCTGATTCCAGTGTCGGCTTCTTCAACACGGAACTCCGCTGGAAATTCGTCGGTTTCACTCTCCTTAGACAGGATATCGGCCTGATGCTGAGCGGATTCTGCGATGGGATCACTTCTTTGCGGCACTTCAACGTAAGCAACAGGACGGAGGCCTTTCCGGAGTTATATTCAAAATACATAAAGTCCTCCTCCGGCGACACCCTCCACCTCTCCGCCGGAGCCGCCCTGAAGATAATCCTCAACCGCAACTTTGTCCTGAACATTGAATATGCCCGTGCCCTTTCCGCCCAGGACGGCGCCGGGGTCATGTACTTCAACACAGGCTTCTATTTTTAGCGGACGATTATTCCTGAGCCGCCCGGAAATATTCCTGAATTTCTTCGTATGATTTGATTAACTTTGCCTCGTGATGGTCAGATTGTGCCTTCCTGATTAGGTGATGAGCCGATTTAGATTGTCATATATTAAGTAAATATTGTAACTTTATAGATAATTATAACACCTGCGGCCGCTGATTCGATTGACCGGATCCGGCCGGCCGCCGACCAAAGAAAAAGTAAAACATGAGATTAATGTATTTTGCGGTTCTGGCCGTGGCGACGGTTTTCTCCGTTCCTATGTTGGCCCAGTCCAACCGGGACGATGTGTCTTCAAAGGCAGGTATCACCGCCAACAAGGTGGTTATCAATTCGTTTTCTGATCTGCAGGAATATTTCAGGTACTCTCCGGACAGGGATATCATCATCAGCGGACATCGTGGAGGAATGATGCCGGGCTATCCTGAGAACTGTGTGGAGTCCTGCGAGAAGACGCTGTCGATGATGCCGACGTTCTTCGAGGTGGATTTCAGCTTCACCAAGGACAGCGTGATGGTTCTGATGCACGATCTGACCGTGGACAGGACAACGAACGGGAAAGGCAAGGTGGAAGACTACACTTTCGAGGAGATTCAGAGGCTGAACCTGGTGGACAGGGCCGGCAATGTGACCCCGTACAAGATCCCGACCCTGAAATCCATTCTGGAGTGGGGCAAGGACAAGGTGGTCTTCAACTTCGACAACAAGTACATCAACACAAAAGGCGTGAGCCCTGAAGTGAAGAAAGCCAGCCTTGACTATTACATCCGGCAGTTGAGGCCGGGAGGAGACTGGTCTATGTACCACAACATCATGCTCAGCGTCCGTTCTTTGGACGAGGCTCTTTACTATTGGAACAACAATGTCCGTGACGTGATGTTCTGCGTGGAGATCAGTTCAGAGGAGCATTTCGAGGCTTATGACAAATGCCCGATTCCGTGGGACCACATCATGGCGTATGTCCGTCTGGCGGTCAACCCGGAACTTTCGGATGTGTATAGGAAACTTCACGACAGGGGAGTCATGATCATGACATCCATAACGGGATCCTCCGACAAGGTGAAGAACGCCAAGGACCGCAGGGTCGCTTACGAGCGTGAGCTTCTCGCCGAGCCGGACATCATCGAGACCGATTATCCTTCCGAGTTCATCGGCTTGCCATGGAGCAGGAAGGAGATACATGAACTTCAGGACAAGGCGATAATGAACAACCGTCCGTCAAAGCGTGGACACCGTGGCAGATAAATCAATGTATATGAAATCATCACTATACCGTGTCGCCGCCTTGGCGTTGGCGGCTTCGTTTTCAGCGTTCTTCGCGGTGCCTTCCGAGGCGCAGGTCACACTTGAGAAAATCAAAGCCGATGCCTTCGCCGGCGCTGGAATCTATCACATCTACAGAGCCGGGAATATGACCGACACCGCTGCTCCCGAGGGCTATGAGCCTTTCTACATCAGCCATATCGGTCGTCATGGCTCGCGCTACCATAGTTCGGACAAGTCCTTTGACGCCCTCGCGGCGATGTTCATGAAGGCGGACTCGCTTGGGATACTGACCGAGAAAGGAAAAGCCCTGTACTCGGATCTGTACAGGATAGACTCCGTTTCCGTCGGCAAGGCAGGTAAGTTGTCCGCCAGAGGCAAGAATGAGCACAAGGAGATAGCGGGCAGGATGTTCCATCGTTTCCCGTCTGTGTTCAAGTCCGGCTCCAGAAGGTATGTGGACGCGGTCTCCAGCACGGTCCAGCGTTGTCAGGAGAGCATGTTCAGCTGCACCGGTGAACTCAAGAAACTGAACAAGAAACTGAGGGTCAATGTGCACAGCGGGGATTCCTACATGTCCTACCTTCTCAGGAAACCTTCCTGGTTCAAGGAGGTGGTGAGAACTTCGGCTCCGGAGATAGACTCTTTGTCAAGGACTTGGATCGATGTCAGCGATTTCATGAATTCCATATTCAGTGACCGCGAGACGGCTGATTCCATTGTCGGCAGGGAGGACATGTTTGCCCGGGAGCTCTACACATGGGGTTCCATAGCGCCGGACATAGATCTCAATGATATATTCGTTTCCTCATATTTCACTCCTGAGGAGCTGTTTTCTTTGACGCGTCTGAATTCCTGCCGAATATATTCCGAGATGGTGAACGCGGCGGAGTCGGAAGGCAGACGCATCGCGATGGCGGATGACTTGCTGGAGGATTTCATCGTAAAGGCAAACGCTGCGGTGTCGGCCAAAAGCGATGTGGCCGCCGACCTGAGGTTCGCGCATGATGTCTCGGTGATGCCTCTCGCCGGGCTTATGGGAATCGAAGGTTGCAGCGAGATGTGGCCTTTGGAGGAGGTCTGGGAGCATTGGATGGCATCGGACTTTACCCCGATGGCCTGCAACCTCCAGATGGTGTTCTACCGCAGACCCGGCTCCAAGGATATCCTTGTGAAGTTCCTTCTGAATGAGCAGGAACGTCTTTTGAACGGAGTGGATCCTGTCTCCGGACCGTATTACCGTTGGAAGGATGTCAGGAGGCATCTTTCCGGACGGCTTGACTATGCCCGCAAGGTGGACGCCGGTAACAGGTAAATCAAGCCGGTGTGGCGATGACGGAAAAGGACTACTTGAAGATGATAGCTGAGGGTGACAAGGAAGCCTTCAGGGTCATCTTTGACAAGTATTATCCTAAAGTCCTCGCATTCCTGCAGTCATTTCTCCAGTCTTATGATGATGCGGAGGATGTCGCCCAGAGTGTGTTTGTGAGGTTGTGGTTTGTCCGCCACACGCTTGTGGATGTCACAAGGATCAGCGCCTACCTGTTCAGGATGACAACGAATATGGCCATAAATTGGTCCAAGTCCAGGAAGACGCATCTGGATCTTGCCTACGGGGATCTTCCGTATCAGCCGCTGACCGAGGAGAACCTTGACGCCGACCTTCGTTTCGCGAGGATTGTGTATGCCGTCAACCACATGCCTGACCGGCGCAGGAAAGTGTTCATGATGAGCCGTGTGGAGGGGTTGAGCAACTCGGAGATAGCCGAGCGGATGGATATTTCCAGAAAGACGGTCGAAAACCACATGAACCTGGCTTTGAAGGAGCTTAGGAAGATCATGACGCTCGTGTCTTTTTTTGTCGTCATGCACTTGTGACCTGTTTCCTGAATATGAAAAAGAGGGATGACCCGACCAAGGCCACCCCTCTTTTATATAGTGACTATTTTTCAAGTCCTTTCTCTTTCAGTTTGCCTATGAGCTTTGCGGGATAATTCGTGAAGATTGCTTTCACCTGCTTGTAGTACCCTATGGCATCATCCATGGTCTCGTCCGAGTCCACGTTGTAGATGCTTAAAGGGACACCGGCGGAGAAATAGTCCTGCGGCCTGTAGTTGCCGGTCGGATTCTCTCCAAGTATCTTAGTGTAGGCAAGTTGCGCCCATGCCTTCCCGTATCTGGCCGGATCCGTGCAGGTCATCCAGGCCAGATTGATCTTGTAGGAGTCGATGGCCTGGTCCCTGACCGCCATGAAGATGTCCTCGCCTGTCGGAATGAGGAACTCGCAGTACTCCTCGGCCTTCATCTCCCTGATGATCTGGCAGGCCCGCAGACAGCAGTTGATGGAATATCCAGCGTCCATGTTCTTTCCGTTGCTTACGAGCCGCTTCACATCCATCCACAATTTCGTTCCATGCGGATTCTGTTCCTTATCCGTCAACACTTTCAAAAAATCTGACAGTGACGGGATCTGCTCTCCGTTCGCCAACGCTCCGGCGGCTCTGATCTGGGCCGCCGTGTGGTCGAACGTCGTCACTCCGTTGACCTTGCCACCGTCCACAGGATGCGCGACCAGCACCTCGTTGTCGGAGGTCAAAACGATGTCGCATTCGGAGGCGTAGCACTTGATGCTTATGGCGTATTTCAGTCCTGAGACGGAGTTGTCCGGCCGGTTGCATTCGGCCGCTCCGCCTCTGTGGGCCACCACTTTGTAAACCTCGCTTTCGGTCTCTGGCTCCTTTTCCGGTTCTTTTGTCCAATTCTCGGGGGTGTCTATTTTCAGACACCCCGAGAAAGCCACCGCAACGACAAAAGCAGAGAGCAGACAATTCATCTTGCGCGTTGTTCCTTTCATGATTATTCTTCTTCTTTTATTAGTTTAATATCCAGTCCTTTAAGGTCGCACCACGTGCCAGCCTTGATCTTGTATGCGCTTGATGACGCTTTCGCCCTGATGTCCATGGAGACTCTCAGTCTGATGTACAGATAACCATCGCTTATCGGAGGTATTCCGTCAAGCGCGAAAGTGTAGGCCTTGTAACCAGGGTCTGTGGCCTTGTTGTACTCTTTCCTTGTGGTGCTTGTGTTGCTTGCGGCCACTGTGTAGTGGACCTTGCCGCTCTGACCGAAGATCGTGGTGTCCCTCGCTCCGCCGGCCAGGTTCCAGATCGCGTTGTTGCTGGAATATTCAATGGAGAACACTCCCGCGGCGGAACCTGCCGCTCCGAAGGAAGCCTCCACCTGGATCTTAGTGTCGGCCTTCACGTTCTTCACTGGGATCACGGCCAGGAAATAATCGTTGAGCATCAATCCGTTGATCTGGATGGATGGGTTGAAGGTGTAGTCGGAGGCTCCGGCGCATTCGGCTGTGAGATAGGCTTCTGTGTTCCCGGAGGTTGGCAGCACCTTGTGTGCGTTTGACGGCAGCGGATTTCCCGGATTGTGCGCGGAGTTGGCTGACCAGCTGTAGTCGTAGTCGGAACCCTTAGGGGATATTCCGGCCTCATAGAAGTTCCATGAGGCATCAAGTCCTGTCGGTTTGCCGCCGAATTCATCGTAAATGGATGCCTTGCAGCTTCCTGCCGGCTTGCCGTTGGCCAGAATCTCGAACACGACATCCCCTTGCCCAGTCGGTGTTCCGACCACCGGGATGCTCAGACTGCCGGAACCTTTGACGAAGGAATTGAATATGGTTGCCGGGATAGAGAGTCCGCTTACAGTCTCGGAACTTATCGCCGCGCTGATCTCATATTCCTCAGTGCCGTTAGCCTTGATGTATGGCAACACTATGTTTGCCGAAGACTCCACGCCGGTGGTGAAGAGCCCGTCGATGTAAGGTTCCTCAAACGCGAAATCACATTTGGCCTGGCTTACGGTGACAGGATAGTCCTTGCCTCCGTGCCTGAAATAGACGGTACCCTCACGGGCTTCCCCCGCGTTATACTGTATTCTGAGCTCGACGGTGCTGTAATATTTCCCGTCCCCTTTACCGCTTTCCGGATAAACGCTTATCCAGTCGGTGCCTGTGCAGTCCGATGTCCATTCCCCGTCGCTCAGGATGACCTGTTTGATCACCTGCTCGGTGCAGTCGCAGGAAAGGTTGTCATTCTCCCTTTCAAACAGCGTCGTGTCATCGCTGCAGGAAACTCCAGCATACATGGCGAAGAAAGTCACGATGCCTGATAATATTCTGTTTTTCATAACCGATCGAATTATTTCTTATACACTTTTTCCCATCCAGGGTTCTGCGACAGATTCGGATTTTCCTGGATCGCTGTCGCCGGAACCGGCCTGACATATTTGTAGTCGTGCCAGTTGCGCTGCAACGCGGTGGCAGGCAGTATGTTGCCTGATGTGCCGTTTGACAGTTTGTGTCCGGCTTCCGAGGCGTTGTCTATCATCAGCAGGTTGAGCGTCGAGGTCTTTCTGACATCGTTTGTGACCATTGTATCCGGGGTTCCGTCGTTGTTGAGATCCAGCGGAGTCTCCGTGGCCGGAATCCAAAGCCCCATCCAAGGCCTGGCGAACAGTTCCCCCTGATGCCACCTGATGATGTCATCGAAGCGTATGCTTTCCATGGTCAGCTCGATGCCCCTTTCCCTTCTGACTTCCAGAATGTAAGGATCCGTCACACGGCTCTGGAAATATTCAACCATGTAAGGATCGGCCTCCGACGGATAGACGCTTGTGACGCCCGAACGCTCGCGCAGCGGCTTTATGGTCTTGTTCCAGACATTCTCGTTCATCTCGCCGAGCTCGGCCTTGGCCTCGGCGTAGTTCAGCAGGACCTCCGCGTAGCGCATCAACGGAACATCGGATGCGATGGCGGCCGTGTTGGAGTCCTTGGAGGAATCATCCGTGAGCCATTTTACCGGCTGGTATCCTGTCTTTGAGAACTTTACGTCCGGAGCCCAGGAAGTCGTGCCGTTGTCTCTCATGAAGCCTGGAGTCCTGATTGTCTGCGCGAGGCGATAGTCCCTGTCCGTGCATTCTGTCACGAAGTCCACGCTGTTGTAGTCAGCGTACTTGCTTGTGAACGGAGTCCCGTCCGTCATCAGGTAAGTGTTGATGAACTGTCTTGTGAACGCGTAGTTGGCATGCTGCGGATTCAGCATGTAGTCATTGATGGAATATGTCACCTGCAGGTCGATGTCGTAGTCTCTCGCCCAGATGAACTCGTTTGTGTAAGTCCCGCAGGCATCGGCGTTGATGAACATGTCCCTGTACTGTGTCTTCCTTGCCGAAGGATTGTCAGTCAAGGAGTAAACCCCTGAATTGATGATCTCCTCGCAGGCCTTCACGCATTCCTCCAGGTACATCCTGCTCTCATCCTTGGTCCACGGTTTCCCGGTGGAAGGGTCGTTGACGTGATATTTCCGCATGGTACCCTCGTAGAGGCAGAACCTTGCCTTGAGGGCAAGCGCTACATATTTATGAATATAAGAGGCCCTTACCCTGTACTTCGCGTCCGTGAGACAATTCTCGCAGGCGTAATCGAGATCCTCCAGGATTTTCCCGGCCACATATTCCCGGTTGTCCCTGTCCTTGTAGAGAGCCTCCTTGTCGTTCGCGTCGATGGTGTGGTCATAGTATGGCACCGCGCCGAAGGTCTTTACCTTGCTGAAGTAGAACATGGCCCTGAAGAACCGTCCGACACCCTCATAGTGATTGAGTATGGTTTCAGACGCGTCAGCATTGCGCATGTTGTCCAGATAGTAGTTAATGGAGCGGAGCTGGGCCCAGTTGCCTGTGCCCCAGTTCGTGGCGTCCTCGGCGGAATAATTGTCCATGAAATAGGCCGCCTGTCCGTCCCATGAGTGCGTGTCGGAGTTCTTGTCCCCGTCGATGAAGCTCTTGATGTTCGTCGCGAAACTTCTGATGAGCCCGTTGGTGTAGATCTCCAGTGAGGTCTCGTCCGAGAAATAGAACTCGCTCTCTATGGCGTTCGGGTTTTCCTGGGTGAGGAATGAGTCGCATGACGGGAGTGCCAATGCGGCCATAAGTATCACTGTGTATAATTTGTTCATTTTCATGCTGATGTCTCCTCTTAGAATGAAATGTTAAGACCGAGTGTCACGCTTTTCAGCACCGGATAGGTGTAGCCGTCCGCCGCGGACGCGAAGTCGGAGTCAAACGAAAGCCCTTCCGGATCATAGTTGGGAGCGTATTTGTGCAATGGGGTGAAGGTGAACAGGTTCTCTCCCGTAAGGTAAACCTTAAGACCCTGAAGCCCGATTCTCTCGCAGAGTTTCTTGTTGAAAGAGTAATCCAGCTGGATGTTCTTGACCCTGAGGTAGCCTGCGTTCTGGATGTATCTGGTGTTCGGAATCTCCAGCACTTTGGTCCAGTTGTAGGTGCCGTTGGATTGGTAGGTGGTGATTCTCGGCCAGTAAGCCGTGTCCCAGTTGTTCTTTTCCGCGCTGTACACATCATCCGTGTAGGCGTGGATTGAAGGAATGAACGAGAAGAAAGGCCTGCCGTACTTGCCCCAGAAATATCCGGAGTCAGAGCCCGGATACCAGTCCCTGTGGAGAACTCCCTGAAGGAAGACCGAGAGTCCGATTCCGTTCCAGTTCGCTCCGAGGTTTATGCCGAACCTGTATCGTGGAGATTTGTTTCCGATGATTGTGAGGTCGCCGTGGTCGTGTACCATGAAGTTGCCCGGGTCGATCACTCCGTTTCCGTCAAGATCCTTGATTTTGACCTGTCCCGGCCTTGTCATCTTGTCTGAAGCCTGCTGGAAATTGTGCACGGCGGAAGCGTCGATGTCATCCTGGTCCTTGAAAAGCCCGTCGACGGTGTAGCCCCAGATCTCTCCGATTGTCATCCCGACGTAGCAAGTGGAAGGGGAGCCTCCGTTCTTGATGTAGCCTTTGACGTTTCCGAGTGAGCCGGTGTCGTTGGCGTACTTGGTTATGATGGACTTGCTGTCCCAAAGCATGGCTTTCACATTATAGGAGAACGGCTTTCCGAGCAGTTTGAACTCGTCCTTCCATGACAGGGTAAGTTCGAATCCGTCGGTCTTGAGTTCCGCGTTGTTGCCTTTTGGCGGCGTTGTTCCGAACACCGATGGAAGGGACTCGCTGGCCGTGTACATGTCAGTGGTGTAGCGCCTGTAGATGTCTCCGCTGAAAGACAGTCTGTTGCGGAAGAAATCAAGATCGATTCCCGCATCATACGTGGTCGCCTTTTCCCATGTCAGCGAGACCGGAACGGTGCTGCCCACAGATGTGTATGACGGAAGTTCTCCACCCAGCACAATGTCGCCAGCGGTGGCGATGAACATCGATGATGTGTAGGAATATGGGCTTACATTCCCGTTCCCCATTGAACCTGCCGAAAGGCGGATTTTCGCATTGTCCATGGCGGAAGCCCATTTCATCCACGGCTCGTCCGAGATTCTCCATCCGATCGAGCCTGAAGGGAATATTCCCCATTTTGAATTCATCGGGAACTTGGATGATCCGTCGTAGCGTCCGCTGAACTCGACCAGATATTTCCCTTTGTAGCTGTAGTTGAGTCTGTAGAAGACACCTACGTACGACCATGCGTTGCCTCCTTCGACCGGAGCGGTCGGTGTGCCGTCCATGAGCGAGAATGACGGTTTCCTGTCTGTTATGAGACCTGACCTAGAGACTGTGAGCGTCTCGTATTTCTGCTCTTCAATATTCCATCCGGCAAGGGCTGTGAGACTGTGGCTGTCGCCGAGGCGAGGAGTGTAGGTCAGGTAAGCGTTGGCCGCCTGATACCTTGTGGAATAGTCGCTTTGACTTTTCGCCGAGCCAGCGCTTTCGGATTCCAACATGGTCACTCCTGGAGTCTTTGAATATTTGATCGGAGTCTGGACATCGACCCTCTTTCTTGCCGTGTAGTTGAATGAATAGTCAGCCTGAGCCTTCAACACGTCCTTGATGATGTCCGCGTCGGCGGAGATCTTCTCCCTCAGGTAAACATAGTCGTTTGTCCTGTAGGATGTTCCTTCCACAAAGGCCGCGTAGCCTGAGATGGCGGCGGCCGTCGTCCAGGTTCCGTCCGGGTTCTTGACTGGAGACAAAGGCATTCCGGCGTGGTTGATCGCTTTCTGAACGTTCATGTCGTTTCTGGAATGCTTTGGTTCATAGTGGTTAACCACGGACGCCGAGATGTTGTTCGTGATCTTGAGCCACGGACGTACCTTGAGGGTACCTTTGGCCCTGATGTCATATTTCTTGTAGTCCTCGTTGCCGACCTTGTAGATGCCGTCCATACCGTAGTAGCGTCCGGACACGTAGTAGTCGGCGAACTCATTGCCACCGGACACGGAAAGATTGTGCTCGTCGGACCAGTTGCAGTTCTTGTAGAACAGATCGTACCAGTCTGTGGACTCCATATATGCCCATCCGAACATCCCGTGCCCGGAGAGTGTGGTTGTACGTGTGAGTGTCGGGTCTGCCTGTCTGCGGACGAGCTCGTTGTAGATCTCCTCGGTGTAAGGCACAGTGCTGTCAATGTGGTTGAGCAGAGACTTCGAGCCGTTGTAGTACCCGTTGTAGGAGTCTTTCCACCAGTTGAGCCAGGTAAGGCCGTCCGTGATCACATCCGGTACGACAGTCCTGCTGTTCACCGTGACCGAACCGTTGTAGTTTATCACGGGCCTTCCTTTCTGAGGATCCTTCGTGGTCACGAGGATGACACCGAACGCTCCTCTGGCTCCGTACACGGCCGTTGATGACGCGTCTTTAAGGACTGTGACGCTGGCCACATCCTGTGGGTTGATGGTGTTCAGGCTGCCTTCCACTCCATCGATGAGGACAAGGGTCGAGCCGCCGGCTCCGACTGATGTCTCACCGCGCACGTTGAAGGACGCGGATCGGGATGGCTTGCTGTCAGTGAACGTGATGTTGAGTCCGGCCACCTCACCCTGCAACGACCTCGCAAGGTTTCCGTTCGGGCGGCTGGCGATGGCCTCTCCTCCGATCTGATCGACCGCTCCGACAAGGTCGCGCTTTTTCATCGAGGCGTAACCTACCACCACTGATTCGTCCAGCAAACTGTTGTCCTCCTCCAGGACGATGTTTATCCCGTCTGTCTTGATTCCGAGTACGAGTTCGCTGTCCTTGTAGCCCAGCATGGAGACTTTTACGGTTGATCCTGACGGGGCCTTTATGGAGAAAGCGCCGTCAGAGTCAGTGACCGAGACCGCTCCGGTCTGATTCACGATCACCGCGGCTCCTATCACCGGACCGGTCTCATCGATGACCTTGCCTGTGTAAGTGACGGCTTTCTTCGCTGTCTCCATCTTCTGGATCAGGATCATCTTTCCTTGAAAGGAGAACTGTGTCCCGGTGTCCTTCAGAATGGCCGTCAGGACTTCTGTGAGGGATTTCCTTTCCGGTACGGTCACAACCTTCCCGGCATCCAGCACGCTCTCGTTGTAGGCGACGGTGTAGTCCGTCTGCTTCTCGATCGCGCTGAAAACATCCGCAATCTTCATTTTCCTCTCGGGAAACCTCAATGTCTGCTCCTGTCCGGAAAGATCCCAGGCGGAGAACAAAGGCAGAAGAATGCATGTGATTAATGCGAGTAAATGTTTCATAAAAACGTTATAAAAAGATAATTGGTTTCTTGTTCCGGTCTGTGTGTGGTGTTGTGGACGCTGTCCACTTATCTTATGTAGATGTTGGAGTTGACTATTCTGTAGCTCATCCCCGGAGTCACCTTGCAGAGAGCGGTCATGAGTTCCTCAAGTGTCTCCCCGTGGACGAATTTGGCGGTTATGTTGTCGTTGTCGTACTTGCTGGTGGTGATATAGACTCTGACTCCGTACCTCCTCTCGATTGTCTTCACGATGTTATGCAGCGACTCGGAGCGGAAGCACAGATCTCCGTCCAGCCATGCTGTGTCCTCATCCGCGTTGACTTCCGTCACCGAAGCCTGTCCGCTTTCCTTGTCCAGCGTGTATTTCTGTCCGGGGACAAGTGTGACCGGCGCGCCGCCTTCATTATTCATGGCCGAGATGCTGCCCCTGCACAGGGTCGCGCTGACCAGACGGCTGTCACTGTAGGCTGACACGTTGAATCTGGTCCCGTGCACCTTGACGTTGAGGTTTGAGGTCTTGACAACAAAAGCCCGTCCAGTGTCCCCCGTGACATCGAAGACCGCCTCACCGCTCAGGTACACCTCCCTTCCTCCTGCCCCGAACCGCTCCGGGCAGATGAGCACGGAACCAGCGTTGAGGATCACCTTGCTGGAATCGGGTAAAGTGACACGCCGGATCTCGCCGTTGCTGGTTGAATATTCCGTCATATTCACCGGCATTTCCTGAATATGCGCGTAAAGGCCGCGGTTGTAGGCCTTCTTTGACACACTGGTGAACGCGAGTGTGACACAAATGACCGCGGCCGCGGCCACAGATGAATATATCGCCACTTTCCGGAAGACGTACGATCCGGATTTCCTGTGTGCTTTTTCGTTTTCCATGACAGATTCCACACTGTCAATTTTTTTCAATACTTTGGAAAAAGCGGTGCCCAGTTTTTCTTTATCCAGTTCCAATGGCTCCTGCCTTTCCCATTCGTTGAAGAGATCCTTCTTTGTCATAACCTGTCGAGTGTTGGTTGATCCATATTATAGACATGACGAGGACGCCACATCCCCTAATCCGGACCGAAGAAATTTTCGACATGGATAAATTCTTTGGCAAGTGCTTGTTTTCGATGGAAAATTCGTATATTTGCAGTCCGTTTCAGCGGAACAGAAACGGGGCACGGTTCCGTAGCTCAGCTGGATAGAGCAACAGATTTCTAATCTGTGGGTCTAGGGTTCGAATCCCTACGGAATCACACTAAAGCGGGTGGCTGAATCTTGGTCATCCGCTTTTATTTTTATGGTCTCTCATTTACCTTGGTGGTGATATTTCCGATAATGTGCTAACTTTGTCTTGTGGGCTTCGCCGTGGGAAATCCATACCGAATCCTACTCTTGTAAATTTTAGAGATATGAAATTCATAAGTTGGAACGTGAACGGCCTCAGGGCCTGCGCCGGAAAGGGTTTTGACGAAGTGTTCAACACGCTGGACGCGGATTTTTTCTGCCTACAGGAGACAAAGATGCAGCCGGGGCAATTGGACCTGGAGTTTCTTGGGTACACCTCGTACTGGAACTCGGCCGAGAAGAAAGGCTATTCCGGCACGGCGATATATTCAAGGCACACGCCGCTGTCGGTGACATACGGCATCGGCATTGAGGAGCACGACCACGAGGGGCGCGTCATCACTCTGGAGATGCCGGAGTTCTACCTCGTCTGCGTCTATGTGCCGAACTCGCAGGACGGCCTCCGAAGGCTCGACTACAGGATGCGGTGGGAGGATGATTTCCGGGAATATCTCAACGGCCTCGCAGCCCGCAAAGGGGTGGTGGTCTGCGGTGATATGAACGTAGCCCACAATGAGATAGACATCAAGAACCCGGACACGAACCGCCGCAACGCCGGCTTCACCGATGAGGAGCGCGGCAAGTTCTCGGTTCTTCTGGACTCCGGATTCACGGATTCCTGGCGGCTCCAGCACCCGGACGAGGTGAAATATTCCTGGTGGTCGTACCGCTTCCACGCCCGCGAGAAGAATGTAGGTTGGCGGTTGGACTATTTCCTCGTCTCTGACTCCCTGAAAGACAAGATTGCTGCGACTGAGATCCATTCCGAAATACTCGGTTCCGACCACTGCCCCATAGAGCTCGATTTGAACCTCTGATGGCATATTCATAGAAGACTTTTCGTTATGATTGATGGCCTTTGCGATATATTTTGGTCACACTTTTCATTTTGAGGAACAACTTTTCTGTCATTTTTGTATATTTGTGATTGAGGCTTTGGTGCCGGTGGGGACACTGTGGCTCCAAGGCTTACGGAAGTTCAAATCACATAAAGACCTAAGAATATGTTCGCAAAAGAGATCTACATCGCAAGACGCAAGGCTCTGCTGGAGAAGATGGCGCAGACCGCTCCGCAGGGGAAGCGTGGAATAGCCCTGTTCGTGGGCAATGTCGAAGCGGCCGCCCAGTACAAGGACAACGCCTATAAATTCCGTCAGGACTCATCCTGGCTGTATTATTTCGGTCTCGACGAGCCACGCTACGCGGCCATTCTGGACCTCGACAGCGGAGAGGAGACCATCTTCGCCGATGATGTGGAGATCGGTGACATCATCTGGATGGGACCTCAGCCTTCGGTCGCATCAAAGGCCGCCGAGGTCGGCGTAAGTCACTCAGCATCTTACGGTTCACTGAACATCGCCGTCACAAAGGCTTTGGCCACAGGCAGGAATATTCATTTCCTTCCTCCGAGCCGCTACTACAACACGATGAAACTCGCCGCCCTTGTGGGAATATCCAATGAGGATGTGGCCCGTGTCGCCCCTATCGACGAGGACGGCGGCAAGCACGCCTCCAAGGAACTCGTGCAGGCTGTCATCTCGATGAGGCTTGTCAAGGAACAGTGCGAGATCGAGCAGATCGACGATGCCGGAGCTCTCGGACAGAGGATGCATACTGTGGCCCGCAACAGCGTCAAGGTCGGGATCATCGAGCAGGAGATTGTAGGGAAGATGGAGGGTGTGACCCTCAGCGAAGGTTGGGGCGTGTCGTTCCCGACGATTCTCACACAGCATGGTGAGACCCTGCATAATCATCTGCACGACAAGGTTATCGAGCCGGGCAAGTTGATGGTGATTGATGCCGGTGCCGAGAACAATATGCACTACGCCTCGGATTTCACCCGTACCCTGCCGACCAGCGGGAAGTTCACCCAGAAGCAGAGGGACATCTACCAGATCGTCTGTGACTGCAACGAGCTGGCGTTCAAACTTACAAAGCCGGGGGTGGCCTATAGGGACGTTCATCTGGCCGTTGCCAAGCTGATGCTGGAGGATCTCCGCTCGCTGGACATCGTGCGCGGCAATCTGGACAATATGCTTCACGAAGGCATCGCCGGGCTCTTCCAACCGCACGGACTCGGACACAATATGGGACTTGACGTTCACGATATGGAGGACCTCGGAGAGGATCTCGTAGGCTACGATCCGGACCAGAAACGTTCGACGCAGCTCGGTCTGGGCAGCCTCAGAATGGCCCGCAAGCTTGCGTCAGGCAATGTCATCACCGATGAGCCGGGAATATACTTCATTCCGGCCCTCATCGAGAAATGGAAGAGCGAGAAGCGCGACAAGGGCTTCGTGAACTATTACAAGCTGGAGCACGACTACCTCGACTTCGGTGGCATCCGTCTGGAGGACGATGTGCTTGTGACAGAGGACGGCGCGCGCCGCACAGGCCCGAACCGCCTTCCGATCCAGCCGGACGATGTCGAGGCCGCTATGGCGTAGCCGGATTGTCTCGCGTATTTCAAGCCTTGAATATTCAATGAGCGTTTTGGTCATCATCCTTGCCGTGCTGGCAGGAGTGGTCGGCATCATCGGGAGCGTTGTTCCCGCATTGCCTGGTCCTCCTGTCAGTTGGGTCGGGCTGATGATTCTCTATTTCTGGGGCAAAGGCACGAACGGGGCCGGAGACCCGATGTCGCTGACATTCCTGCTCGTCTGGCTGGGAATCACTGTGGCCGTGACGGTCATTGACTACATCGTGCCGTCCTGGTTCACCAAGGTCACGGGCGGGACGAAAGCAGCGGGCCGGGGAGCTATGGCCGGAATGCTTGTCGGTCTCTTCGTCCCGCCTGTCGGAATCATTCTCGGCACTCTTCTTGGAGCGTTTCTCGCCGAGTTGATTTTCGCTGACAAGAACGGATGGGAATCCGCCAAATCCGCCCTCGGAGCCTTTATGGGATTCCTCTGCGGGACCGGCATCAAGCTGATTGCCAGCGGAATGATGATGTATTACATAGTAGTGTATCTTACTTGAATATGGAAGAGAAATATTCACGTTTCCTTGAGGAAGTGGGGAAATTCGTGCCAAAAAACGCACTCTACACCGATGAGTTGAGGCGTTTCGCCTGGGGCACCGACGCTGGTTTCTACAGGCTTGTGCCGAAGATTGTCATCCGGTCATCCAATGAGAAGGAAGTCTCGAAGATCCTTGAGACGGCATCGAAGTTTGATGTCCCTGTGACATTCCGTGCCGCCGGAACGAGCCTTTCGGGGCAGTCTGTCAGCGATTCCGTGCTCATTGTGGCCGGGAAGAACTGGGAAAGGTATAAGGTCTCAGAGGACGCTTCCGAGATAACCCTCGAACCGGGAATCATCGGGGCAAGGGTGAACGCCATCCTGAAACCTTACGGCCGGAAATTCGGCCCGGATCCGGCCTCGATCGGAAGCTGTATGGTCGGCGGAATCGTGATGAACAACGCTTCCGGAATGAGCTGCGGAACCCACGCCAACAGCGACAAGGAACTGGAGAGCGTACGGATAGTGCTGATGGACGGAACGGTTCTGGACACGGGCGATGAGGCCTCCCGAAATGCATTCCGTGCCAGTCATCCAGAATTCATTCGCAAAATAGAGGAATTGAGGAACGAAATTCTTGCCGACAAGGAACTTTCCGACCGCATAAGGTACAAATATTCAATAAAGAACGTCACCGGACTCAACATATTCCCTTTCATCAGGTTTGAAGATCCGTTCGACATAATCGCCCATTTGCTGGTCGGCTCCGAGGGTACGTTGGCGTTTATGAGCCAGGTCACGATGAATACCCTGCCTCTGCCGTCCAAGGAAGCGTCGGCGATGGTCTATTTCGGGACGATAAGGGAAGCCGCCGAGGCCGTCGTGGAACTCAAGAAAGAAATTGACCCTGCGGTGCTCGATGCAGCCGAACTGCTTGACAAACGATCACTTGCGTCAGTGGATGACCCGATGCTTGATGAATATCCAGACAAGGATCTGACTGCTCTCCTGCTTCGTGTTACGGGTGCGGACCAGGCGGACTTGGATGCCAACATCAGCAAGCTTTCCGAAGTTCTGCATAGTTTCGCCGTGCTGAATGACGCTGAGGGCAACTCGTTCATATTCAGCAGCGATCCTGCCGTTACGGGAAAGTACTGGGCGATCCGTTCGGGCATATTTCCGTCTGTCGGTGGAATGCGCCGCGAGGGTACGACCTGCCTGATCGAGGACATCGCCTTCCACATCGAGAATCTGCCTGACGCGACGGTCGATCTGTCGGCGCTGCTTGACAGGCACGGCTACGACGATTCCTGCATCTACGGCCACGCCCTTGAGGGCAACTTCCATTTCATCATCAACCAATCATTTGATTCTGAGGCGGAAGTGAGCCGCTACGAGGCGATGATCCGCGATGTGGCGGAAATGGTGGTCGGGAAATATGACGGTTCCCTGAAGGCTGAGCACGGAACGGGCAGGAATATGGCTCCGTTCGTCTCGTACGAGTGGGGAGAGAAGGCGTTCGGGATAATGAAACGTGTGAAGGAACTGTTTGACCCACACGGGCTTCTGAATCCGGGCGTGATATTCAATGACGATCCGAAGTGCTTCCTTCGGAACTTCAAGGCACTGCCGGTGCTGAAGCCTTGGACGGATGAAGGCAAGGCTGTCGAGCCTGAGCTGGCGGAAATCTACAAGAAGCTGAACAAGTGCATCGAGTGCGGATTCTGCGAGGTGAATTGCCTGTCCTGCGGGTTCACGCTATCTTCAAGGACAAGAATCGCCACGCAACGGGAAATCACTTCGTTGCGTGCGTTGTCGAACCCTTCGGCCACCGAACAGGCTCGGCTTCAAACGCTTGAGAAGGAATATTCCTACGCCGGGGAGCAGACTTGCGCCGGAGATGGCCTTTGCTCGACTTCCTGCCCGATGGGCATCAATGTGGCCGACCTGACCCACCAGTTGAGGCGAATGAATATGCCGGCGGGGACTTTGGGTTATGGTGTTTGGGATTTCACCGCCAAACATTATTCTGGTGTCAAGAGTGGCCTCAAGGGGGCTCTCAGGATGGCTACCGCCGGCGAGACCGTGCTGGGGGATTTGGCGATGAGCGGTTTGTGCAGATGGCTGCACAGCGTGATACGGCTTCCGCTCTGGACACCGGCCACGCCTAAGGCCTACAATATTCCTAAGTCGCTTAGGGCTTTGGTAAGTTCCGCGGTCGCTTCGACAAACAAAGTAGTCTATTTCCCGAGCTGCATCAACCAGATGATGGGCCTTCCGAAGCATCACCACGCCGTGGACAAACCTCTCGTCGAGGAGATGGTCTCGCTTCTGAACAAAGCAGGCTACGAGGTGATATTCCCGGAGAATATGTCGTCCCTTTGCTGCGGCACGATCTGGGAAAGCAAAGGAATGCCCGAAATCGCCGACAGAAAGACCAAGGAACTTGAGGATGCCCTTTGGAAGGCCAGCGAGGAAGGCCGTTATCCGGTTCTTTGCGACCAAAGCCCGTGCCTTCATCGTATGAAGCACGAGATCAAGAGGATGAGGCTTTACGAACCGTCCGAGTTTATCTTGGAGTTCTTGGCTGACAGACTGGACTTCCACCAGACCGACACCCCGGTTGCCATTCATCTCACCTGCTCGATGCGCCTGATGCACAAGACCGACAAGATGCTTGAGCTGGCCCGTATGTGTTCCTCCAATGTGATTGTTCCCGAAGGCGTGGGCTGCTGCGGTTTCGCCGGCGACAAAGGAATGACCCACCCGGAGCTCAACAAGTACGCCCTCCGCAAGCTCAAAGCTCAGGTCAAAGGCATCCCGGTCGGCTACTCCAACAGCCGCACCTGCGAGATCGGCCTCGCCACCAACTCCGGCATCCCGTACGTTTCCATCGCCTACCTCGTCAACCGCTGCACCACCGCAAAGAGAATTTAAGGAATATTCCGTATCTTTGTCCCTATGGAAGTACGCGCGAAAAAGGCGCTCGGGCAGCATTTTTTGACTGACCAGAGCATTGCAAAGAACATAGTCGGAGCTCTTGCCGGAAATCAGGCGCTGGAGGTCGGACCGGGAATGGGAGTCCTGACCCAATACCTGCTGTCCCGTCCTGAGTTGGCATTGAAAGTCATAGAAATCGATAACGAGTCTGTCGTCTATCTGAAGAAGCATTATCCTAAGCTGGGAGATAACCTGATCGAGGGCGACTTCCTGAAGATGGACCTTGACGGAATATTCGAGGGGGAATATTCAGTGATCGGCAATTTCCCTTATAATATCTCCTCACAGATATTCTTCAAGATTCTTGAGCATCGCGAGCGGATTCCGGAGGTGGTCTGTATGATCCAGAAAGAGGTCGCCGAGCGCATCGCCGAGAAGCCTGGCACCAAAACCTACGGCATCCTGTCGGTCTTCCTTCAGGCGTGGTACGACATTGAATATCTTTTCACTGTGGGCTCCGGGGCGTTCAACCCTCCGCCTAAGGTCCAGTCCGCCGTTATCCGTCTCACCCGAAATTCCCGCACGGCCCTCGGCTGCGATGAAAAGCTTTTCCGGACTGTTGTCAAGACAGCTTTCGGCCAGCGTCGCAAGACGCTCCGCAATTCGCTTAAGCCGTTGATTCCTCAGAATCTTCTTCCCGATCCGGTTTTCGATCTTCGCCCCGAACGTCTGAGTGTAGAGGATTTTGTAGCCTTGACTCTTAAACTAAAGCAATAGTATTTCAATACAACTCCAGAGATTTTTGCAATAGTTTTTGTTGAGATTTTTCACAAGATTCTTGGAAAACAAGAAAAATTTGTATCTTTGTAGTCCAAATAGCGACGAAAGGTTTGACAACCATTCGGCCAGAACATCCGGAGAGGTGGGAGAGTGGCTGAATCCACAGGTTTGCTAAACCTGCATACGGGTAACCGTATCACGAGTTCGAATCTCGTTCTCTCCGCAAAAAGGCCTTGCAGAAATCTCTGCGAGGCCTTTTTACATCAGTGCCGTTCGGAGAACTCACAGCCACAGAACGTTTGGTTGTACATAGTCCAGCCAAGCGGAGTGATCATATTCATCATCAATCGTTTCCAGCCCGTGCGCCGCAGCAATGCAGCAGGATGCGCTCCTTCGACAAGTCGCGGCCATCCGGCGGCTCCGGAACGAATCCTTTTTTATGAATATTCTTGTTCGGCATCCGGTAAAAAAAACAGGCAGGCGCCGAGACCGATTTGGAAAAGCAGCCAAAGGTCACCGAGCCTGCGTGAATATATTCAGTGTAAATTACTTCTCCGGAAGCGGGCGGATGTCCAGACTGAGCTCGTCGAGCTGGGTCTGGTCGATCTTGGACGGAGCGTCGATCATCACGTCACGGCCCTGGTTGTTCTTCGGGAAGGCGATAAAGTCACGGATGGACTCCTTGCCGGCGAAGAGGGCGCAGACACGGTCGAAACCGAAGGCAAGACCTCCGTGAGGCGGAGCGCCGTACTGGAAGGCGTGGATGATGAAGCCGAACTTATATTCAGCCTCTTCAGGACTGATTCCAAGTACCTCGAACATTCTCTTCTGCACCTCGGCGTCGTGGATTCGGATCGAGCCGCCCCCAAGCTCCGTGCCGTTCAGAACGAAATCGTAGGCATTGGCGCAAACCCTTTCGAGATCCTCTTTCCTGTCGCTGTAGAACAGTTCCATATGCTCTGGCTTCGGGGCTGTGAACGGATGGTGCATAGCGTAGAAGCGGCCGTCCTCCTCGCTCCATTCCAGAAGCGGGAAGTCCACGATCCAGAGCGGAGCGAAGACCTTAGGGTCACGCAGGCCGAGCCTGTTGCCCATCTCGATACGCAGAACGCCCAGCATAGTCTGAACCTTGCGCTTGCCGTCACCGGACATAACGAAGATGATGTCGCCGGTCTTGGCCTCAACGGCCTCGGCGATGACCTTCAACTCGTCAGGAGTGTAGAACTTGTCAATGGAAGACTTGACTGAGCCATCAGCGTTGAGCTTGATGTAGATCAAGCCTTTGGCACCGACCTGAGGCCTCTTGACCCATTCGGTCAGCTCATCAATCTGCTTGCGGGTATATTCAGCGCCACCCGGAACCGCGATTGCTCCGACGTAGGCGGCATCCTCAAGAACGGAGAAGCCCTTGCCTTTCACTTTGTCGGTTATCTCGTGGATGGTCATTCCGAAACGGACATCCGGTTTGTCTGAACCGTACTTGTCCATAGCGTCGT
This sequence comes from uncultured Bacteroidales bacterium, assembly GCA_934725575.1. GTDB lineage: Bacteria > Bacteroidota > Bacteroidia > Bacteroidales > UBA932 > Cryptobacteroides. Next base: position 11,014 of record CAKVCK010000004.1, on the reverse strand, counting down.
ACCAGCTCATACGAGGCATAGGGTTAGGAATATCAACTCCGAGGACATTCTTGAACATCGTCCTCATCATTCCCTCGAACATATTCAGAACATCCTCCTGCTCGACGAAGGACATCTCGCAGTCGATCTGGGTGAATTCCGGCTGACGGTCGGCGCGCAGGTCCTCGTCACGGAAGCAGCGGACAATCTGGAAATAGCGGTCGTAGCCGGCCACCATCAGGAGCTGCTTGAAGGTCTGAGGGGACTGCGGGAGAGCGTAGAACTGTCCCTGATTCATTCTTGAAGGGACCACGAAGTCACGGGCTCCCTCCGGGGTGGACTTAATCAAGTACGGAGTCTCGATCTCCATAAATCCTTGGCCATCAAGATAGTTGCGCACCTCGTGGGCGAGTTTGTGCCTCAAGGCCAGCGCCTTCTGGAGCGGATTCCTTCTCAAATCCAGATAGCGGAATTTGGCGCGGAGATCCTCGCCGCCGTCGCTCTCGTCCTCGATCGTGAACGGAGGAGTTACTGACTTGTTGAGGACGTTGATCGCCTCAAGCCTGATCTCGATGTCGCCGGTGTCCATCTTGGAGTTCTTGCTCTGACGCTCGACAACCTCACCGGTGGCCTGGATGACATATTCACGGCCAAGCGAGGTCGCTGTCTCCACCAAAGCAGCATCAGCGTCTGCCTCAAGGACGAGCTGGGTGATGCCGTAGCGGTCACGCAAGTCAATGAAAGTCATTCCTCCGAGCTTTCTGGACCTCTGCACCCAACCGGCAAGGGTCACCTTCTGCCCGACATTCTCAATGCGGAGTTCCCCGCATGTGTGTGATCTGTACATATTGATATGTTTTGAATATTCTTCCTTCCGCGGCCCGCGTCTTTCCCTCGGACCTGCGACCTGCAAAGTTAGCAAATTCTCCCCAAGAATGATTGAATATGTCTGATTTTCATTCAGTGGTCATCGATAATCCCGAAATAGATAAAGAACGCTATGCACCAAATTCCGTTCAAAACTATGAACACTTTTTGATGTATCAAAAAGTGTTCATATAAAAAGGCGGGAGTTTCAGACTCCACGAATATATTCAAGATCGGCTATTCGGTCTTCCCAGAAGGGAGGATTTTGCACAGCAGGGTGGCAAGAGACAGGAGAATCAATATTCCCAGAGCAATGAATCCACCGGTCTGATGGCCGAGATAGAACAGCAGGCTGGTAACCAGAAGCCATATTCCCAAAGAGACATAGTCGCAGTCATCCTGAGCGAGAAAGTCTGTCAGTTTGAACCTCTTTTGAGACAGCCCCTTGATGAAGGAGATCAGTCCGAGCAGCACTATAAGCACCGCCACAGCCAGAAGGGCATACTGGATAACACGGTTGTGCTGAAGGAACGAACTGATCAGCACGAGAGCGCCAAGGTTGATGGTGCTGGTGATACGTTGAGAAGAATTGGTCATATGTGCAATAATTATAGGTTAATAAATGGAACACCATAAACAAACTGATGTTCTTTGCGTAAAGATAAGAAAGATTTTCTAATCACATAAGAATATCTTAAAATAATTCGATAATTAATACTTCCATCACTTAATGGCAAGGCCCTCACATACAAAAGAGCGGCCATCCTCACGTAAGAACGGCCGCCATCCATCAAGTTACAACAACTCTATTTCTTATAGAGAGTCACATTGTATAGTTTCTTTCCTACCGCAACTCTCCAACGATTTGTGCTGTTCAGCGTCTGAGACTTGAAGAGTTCAAACTGAACAGAGGAGATCTTCTTGTTGGCCCAAGAGCCCACATCCACCATAGGAGCCTGATATTTCCCTGTAGTCTTATCAAGGGCAAGAGTGAAGGTAACATAATAGCTGGAAGACCAACTAACATAGCCATCGGCATATACAATCGTATAGATATACGCTTTAGTATCCTTATAGACTGTCTCACCGCAATACAAAGCGCCCGAGACCTTGAATGAAAGATCCTTCTCATTAAACTGGGTCTTAAACGAAACATTCACCTCAGGGAAATCCATCGTGAAGGTTCCGCTTTCCGGATCGTAATCCTTAAAGTTTACCTTCATTGTGTCAACCACACTGCCGGTGGCCGTGGTTGTTCCCACCCAATAATATTCCCCGGCGAAAACAGAATCAAAAGACCACTGCTCGATTTTTATCTTCTTGGTTCCGATCGTGATGTTACCAGTCCTTAACAAACCTGTCGTGTTGTCCGTAGCCTTTATTATCACCTTGCCATCAGCATAAGAGGCCGAAAGCCAATCCACATCCGCCTCACACTCCGGCTCATAGTTATTATGGGTAAGAGGAATCTCCACAAAACCATTCACATCCTCAACGTGGTATGAATCCTCAGCCTCTGGAAGCAAGAAATATAATCCATACTGGTGCGCTGTCACCTTGGCGGTCTCCTTTCCTGAAGTGATGAGAATGTCAGCGTAACGGTTGTCAAGGCCATCATATTCTGAGACCGTCACCGTTATGGTACCTCCGTTCACCGATGTTGTACACCACGGGCGGGATGATACAGCGGTCACCGTTCCCTGTGTCTCGACAACAACAGTTCCCGTTCCACCAGATGGTTGGAAAGTCAAATCAGCAGAGACCACATTAATAGACTTCTGAACTTCATAATCACCTTCACCGCTCTCGCAAGCCACAAGGAAGAAGAGGGGCAGGGCTATAAGGAATAAATATATCTTTCTCATCATTTTCTATTTTTTAACAAGAGCGTACACAAACGGTAATTTGTCGAGTTCGCCAGGGAATCGCCATCCCGAATTCGCCGCGACAACACCAAGGCTTGAACCTTTCGCACTATAACGACGCAGCTGGAAAGCATCTGAATGACGGGTTGTGCTCCAAGTATATGCAGCATTAATGTAATATACCGGCTTAGCCTCATCGCCGTTCCACTGGGTTATGCCGAATACTTTATTGGACACAGTCTGATACGATGTCGTCTTGCTGTCTCCGGCTATCAGACGGACCTGATTTCCATTCTCCATAGTCCCGAGGATCTGGTGGGTCCAACTAAGGGTTCCATTATACCTGTCATAATTCCAAGTGATTGAATAATTATCATTCAATCCGGACATAAGGTAAGTAGAATTAACCTCACCAGGAGTAAGGGTGACAGGCAACGAGTCATATTCCTGATCCTCCTCGCCATCGCGGTTGAAAATCAACAGATAATCACCGGCATATTCAGAGAACCTTCTATAGCCTTCTGGCACAACACCCTGAAGGACATCAGTAGAGCCTGGGATGGACAACTTGAACGTAGGCTCGTCAAAAACGAGTTCCTCAACAGATACCGATCCTATCGTGACCGGCTTGTAAAGTTTTACACCAGTAAGAGTGTAGACATAAGCCATAGATTCAGACTCTTCTCCGAATGAGAATGTGAGTTGACGGTCATCCCTATCGATGGCAACCGATGTCTCAATTCCACCGACGGTTCCCTTCATACCTTCTATCACAAAGTCACCGACCGAACTCTCAAGTTTCTGGAAATATGTCTGAGTGTCGTCCGTAAGAGGATACATCGTGATAATGTTCCCGGAACGACGCCCCATCATCTTGACGTGTTCTTTATCCGCCTCAAGGATCATAAACTCGAAATCACCTCCCATACCTTGATACTTTTTGGAAGAAGGGGTGGCAAAATAATGAATATAATCATTCTGGGTGTCAAAAGACAGCATAGGGCCGGTGTCACTGCCAAGACGGTACAGACTTGTCAGAGTCTTACTAACATCGTCAGCTAACTCAAAGCCCACCTCAACGGACTCTTGATCAAACTTAAGAGTATAGGTAAAGCCTCCATAAATCTGAGACTTGTCCGGGAAATAATACATCACCCATCCATTCTCTGGTTCGACAAGAATCTTCTGGACATCGGCAAGATACTCAACCATCCTTGCGGAAGGAGATTCATCAAACACATCCGCCTGATCCTTTAGACAGGATTGGAATGCCAGTCCAAGAAGAACAGTGGCGAAAAGTACTTTAATATTTGTCTTCATATTCGATTTCTTAATTAGTTAAGGCTCAAATCAGTCAGGTCAACTTTTCCTGCCACCAACTCTCCCTGGCGACGAAGAACCGCGGCACGGAGGATATCAATGTCGATGTTGAACGAGTCCTTCATATATGATCGTACAAAATCAAGCTTGGTTTTCAGAAGTTCCCCTCCTTCACTTCCATCCGCGGAGGCGGAAACCAATTGTTTGTTCCACCAAGCCTCGTCATTGGTGACATAGAGAGAAAGAATTTCAGCGAAATCCTCTCCCGCTGAATGCTGGGCGTAAGACGAAATATACCCTCTCTTCAGATAACCGCTGTTGTAAGGAGGAGAACTCCAACTGTCAGCGACGTAAGTCGTTCCGGTCACCTCGCGGAATCCGGCAGGATAATCCCTTGTCTGATTGAGGATGTGGGTAAACTCGTGGTGGATCGTCTTAATATAGTGACTATTCAGTCCTGAAGCCGAGTTCAGATAGGTCTTAAGGTAATTCACTCCGGCAAGGAGGATTTTTTTACCACTCTCAGCCGTTCCAAGAATATAGGTTCCATTATTCTTATACTGCCATTCCCCTATGAGGAAGAACTCCTTAGGGAAATACTGGCGAGTGAAATCGATTCCACCGACCTCATCATAAGTGTCTATACAGAGGAATTTCACCACGTGGGCCATAAGCACTGAACAATCATATTCAGCGGGAATGGTGTAGTAGTTGAGATCAGACTCGATACTCTCATAGCGGTACTTGAACTCTATGTTGTAAGGAGAGACGTAGTTCGCCTCAAGCCATTTGTCGAAATCGTTCTTTTGGTACTGGTCAATCGTGATGACACTTTCCGGATCCAGTTTGTCCTCTGAGCAGGAAGTACTGGCTGCAAGAATCGACGCGGCGACCAGAAAATATGTAAATCTTTTCATATTCTAATCATTAAATATACTAAACGCGGAGTTTGACAACTAACGAGGGTTCGGAGTGACACCTGCGGCGATGACTCTGACCGGAAGTTGGATCGCTCTTCGTGGATCATCAAGAGGCATCGAATCGGTAAGTTCCTCCGGATTACCCTTCAGATCCATACTTCTGCGATGGATCTCGATTCCGAAACGCTTCACATCGAACCAGCGCTGTCCAAGGCCGAGGGACTCAACCCTCTTGGCGGCGAGTATGCATTGGTACATAGCCTCTTCCTGAGACCCTTCCTCAACAGCTCCGAAAACAGGATTGATGTGCTTCTTGACAGTGGATTTGTTCCACTCCCAGTAAGCAACGCCATCATAGAACGCCTTAATGGAAGCCGGTGTCATTTCCGCCTTGGTTGTGTTACAGTTGTGTACCCAAAGGTTAAGATCCTCGCAAGCCTTGTTGTAGTCACCAAGGTGAACATAGGCCTCAGCCCTGTTCAGAAGACACTCATCCGTGCTGAGGGCAGGATAAACGGTTCTGAGGAAGCCGATTCCTGCGACAGGGTCAGTGTACTGGAATATTCTTGGGCATCTCCAGAAGATCACCCTGTCCATACTTCCGACATAAACCGCAGGAGCATCCTTGTAAGCGGAATTACCCCAAGGCTGGGTGGCCTGACAGTCTTCGTTTTTAGCAAGATACGCTCCGTGAGAGTACATAGACGCTGTACTGTATGCCCCGAAGGCCTGTCCCATCACGGAGAAAGCAGTGAATAGAAGCAGGTTGGCATTGACCGAAGGATCCACGTAATGGAGGGTTGTCGGCTGCTGCTGAGGGCTTCCGTTCGGCATTGTGGCAAGGACATCATAGTCCCTGAGCATCGTGGACGGAGATGAGCCAAGGCAAAGGTCCGCATATTTGATCACCTGATCGTACTTCTCGTAAAAGAGATAGAAACGGGCGGCGAAAGCGTAGGCTGCGAGTTTGTTGAAATGGTACTTCGGCACGGTGTAGTTGTCATCACCGACAAGGGCGAGGCCTTTCTCAAGGTCCTCCTCAATCTGGGCATAGACATCAGCCACGTTGCCTCTTTCATAATGAGGGGCAAGAGTGGTCTCCGGCTTGGTCATATACGGTATTCCGAGATCCGTGGCGCTTGTCTGCTTGTTGTATTGGAGGCAGAACATATTCACAAGAACGAAGTGGGAATACGCACGGCAAAGGTAGGCCTCGCCGAGAGCCTGGCTCAAGGCAGTGGATGTTTCCGGCCCTCCAAGCTCATCAATCGCGACGATGGCCTGATTGGCTGAAGCGATGGCGGAATAATATGATCCCCAGATTCTCTCCGTTGATTCGTTGTTGGACTCCTCCAGTTCGCTCCACTCATAGATGGAATCAAAGAAACGGCTGGTTCCAGTGTACTGGATGCCATAGTTATCCACATTGTCGGAATAGAACTCGGCGATGAGGATGTGGTCGTTCTCGGAATATGCCGATCCAAGAAGCGAGATCACCTTTTCCTCGGAATCAACTGTGGCTCTGTTGTCCGGAGTCGTGTCGAGGAACTTGTTGCAGGCGGAAAGACCGGTCAAAGCGATGGCGGCCGCCAGAATGTATGTTATCTTGAATGTTTTCATAACTTTTCTTGTGTTTAGAGTCCGAGCTTAAGTGTCAGAGTGAACTGCTTAGGGACAGGAACCGCCACACCACCGGTGTTGAAGAACTCAGGGTCCTGACCGTTGAGTTTGCTGTCAGCGTAGATCAGGAAGAGGTTCGTGGCCTGAAGCTTGAGTGACATTGAATTCATCTTCAAAGCCTTGACAATCCTCGACGGCATCTCGTAAGAAAGGGAGATTTCCTTCATTCTGATAAAGTCTCCGCTTGCGATACGCTCTGTCGAGTAGTTATAGGCGTTGTAGGCGTAGCTCAAAGATGAATATTTCTTGTTCTGCCAACGGCTTGCGATGACAGGAACAGTGGTGGTGTTCTCGTCTCCAGGAACGACCCAACGGTTTCTGAACTCCTTAGGCATCGATGACAGATCCGTGTATGAGTTCCTGAACACAGGGTCAAGCCTTATGACATTCCCGAATGAATATGTCATAAACACGTTCAGAGTGAATCTCTTGAACTTAAATGTGTTGCCGAGGGAGCCGACATCCGTAGGCTCTGAGGTTCCGGAATATTCAAGGAATCCGAGCTTGTCCGGATCGCTGTTCTGGAAGTTGATTCCGGTGACTGTGATGTCGCCGTTCTCATTGAGGAACGTCGGAAGACCTTCGGAATTCAGCCCCTTGAACGGAATGGAGAAAATACTATGGTTCGGATAGCCCTCCTGAGCGAATCCGGTACCGGAGATGAGATCGATGACTCTCTGTGAGGTCAGAAGGTCGGTAACCTCGTTCTTTGTGTGCGAGTAGATGAAGTTCGTTGACCAAGTGAAGTCTCTTGTCTTGATGTTGGTCGTAGTGAGGCTCAGTTCGACACCGCTGGACTTCATCGAAGCGATGTTACCGTACTTTCTCACCTCACCTCCGACACCAGGAGTGTTGGTCAGACCGATCAGGTCGAAATTGTCTCTCTTGTACCAGTCAAGGGCGAAATTGATCCTGTTGTCGAAGAAACCGGACTCAAAACCGATGTTGAGCTCGTGCTTCTTCTCGAATGTAAGATCCTCATTCGCAAGGCTGGCGATGTAAAGGGTTGACTCTCTAAGGCTTGAAGATGGTCTCCAAGGAATCTCACTGCTGATCTTCACCTCAGAATTGTTGACCCAGGATGGACCGCTCTCTCCTGTCAATGAATATGACGCCTTGAGCGCAAGGTGGGAGACATAAGGGTAGAGACCCTTCATAAACGGCTCATCGTGCACATTCCATCTTCCAGACACGTTCCACGTTGGAAGCCACCTTGCCTTGCGGGATTTTCCGAGGCGGTTGGAGCCCTCGTAGCGGACGGTGCCGTTGATAATGTACCTTCCTTTGAATGAATATGTTCCCGTACCAAAGAAGGCGGCTCTGCGCTCACGTGAATTGCCGAGAGTGTAGTAATCGGCTCCGTCCTCTGAACCTTTCTTGAAGACGAGATAGTCATAGTTGGCGATCTCGCCCATATCATACTGCATTCCCCAGCCTCTGAACCAGACGGCGTGACGGTCAACGCTATTGACCTCCATACCACCATAAAGGTTCAGCAGGTGATCCTCGCCGAACTGATCGTTATAGCTTGCCGTGGCTCGGAAGTCCCAACCGTTCATCTTGTTGTCCGTGCGCTGGAAGATACCTCCGTTAGGAAGCACGGTCTCCGGAAGAGAGTAAGGATTGTCAGGATCGGTGTAGAGGAACGGATTGCTGTTCCTGATGGTAGATGTGCCCATCTCCCTGTAGGCCAAGGCCTGGTTGGAATTGTCAAGCACATTATGCTCACGAGTTGTCTGCGAATATTTCACGGCGGCCAAGGCACTGAGTTCCACCTTCTTGATCGGAGTGAACTTCAACTCTGCCTGATTCCTGAAATTGAACACGTCCAGATCAAGATAGTTGTTGTCCAACTCGTACATAATGTTGAACGGAGCGTAGTTCCTTGTGTAGAACACATCCGGATCAAGAGTTCTGGAAGTGTTGAGTGCGTAGGAGTACGGGTTGATGTCGAAATCTCTCTTAACCTCGCCGGTCACGGCGTTGATCGAAGAACTCAAGGTTCCCGGAGCCCTCTGCTTTCTGTAGGAAGCGTTGCTGATGAGATTAAGGGACAGGTTGTCGAAGATCTTGTAGGTCAGGTTCATATTCGCTGTGTAACGCTGAACCTTGCTCTGGTTCGTCCAACCCGGATCGTCCATTATACTCATTGACGCATAGTAGTTTGTCTTCTCTGATCCACCTGAGATGCTGACTGAATGCGTGTGCTGGATAGCGGTCGAGAACAGACGGTCGAACCAGTCGGTGTTGCGGTACTCGGCGGCACGGAGATATTCAGCCTTAGCCTCAGGAGTGTTGGCGAGAGCGAACTGCCCGGTCTTAGGATCGTACTGGCTGAGAAGCTGGTACATCTTGCCATAGACACCGCTGTCGGAAGCTGTTGAGGTGCTGGCATAGTTGAGCCAGCCCTTCTGCTGAAGTTCCTGATAGATGCCCATCTGATCTTGGGAGTTCATAATGTTGAAGGTACTGTACATCGGCTTCAGACGCATTGTATATTCACCATTGTAAGTGATGTGCGCCTGTCCGGCACGACCTTTCTTCGTGGTCACGACGATGACTCCGGCCATAGCGCGTGCTCCGTAGATGGAAGTCGCGGAACCGTCCTTGAGGATGTCGAAGCTCTCGATGTCATCGGAGTTGAGTCCGGCGATGGCGGAAGAGATCAGGGTGTTGGCGTCTCCGGAGGAAAGGTCCTCGGCGCTCACCTCGACAACGTCCTCCATAATCACACCGTCAACGACCCACAACGGCTTTGACGAGCCATAGATGGAAGTCGATCCACGGACACGGATCTTAGGAGCCGTACCGAAGGTACCTGACACGTTCTGCACGGACACACCGGCCACCCTTCCTTCAAGGGAACGACTGATGTCGGCCATACCGTCCAGTTTGGCGTCATTGGCGCTGATCTTTGTGGCGGAACCGGTGAACATTCGCTTGTCCATCTTCTGCATACCGGTAACCACAACCCCCTCAAGAACCTCAGAATCAGGATCAACCGTGATTTTCATCACATCGGTGATCTCGACCCTTTTCTCCTTGGCTCCAAGGTAGGTGACAACAACAAATTTTGCGCTTGCCGGCACTCCCGTGATCTGGAAGTTGCCGTCCACATCGGTGATACTACCGATTTTGGTTCCTTCCACCGAGACGTATGCCCCGATCGCCGGCTGTCCATCCTCGGAGAAGATGACATTACCTTTGACGGTTCTCGTCTGGGCTGACAGCAGTCCTGCCGCTGTCAGTAGAAAAACCAAGACCATAAAGATTTTTTTACTCATAAAATTTGGTTTTGTTAAACTCCGCGTTTAGTAAAAAATAATCCAACCGCCTCTAAATCACCATCGAAGTTTTCCGCAAAAAAGGAATTTCGCTGATGAATATCGTAAAAAACGCCTTTCTGCATCGTTTAAGTGGGCCCACAAGATAGGCAAAAATTTTCATAAACAAGCAATAGGTTATATAAAAAACGCCATAAAAAAATGCGCCCTGATCATCACCAGAGCGCGTTTCCTGCTTTTATTTGATTATATTCAAAAAGTTATGCCACTATTGTTCAAATCGATGGCTGAAAGGCTTATTATAAATAAGCCGATATGTCCGAATAAAAAATCTCATCCTCAAACTCGCTGTTTGCGGCGTAAAGAAAACCTGTGGAAAAGTCAATGGTATAAAGTTCAAGCCACATCGGGACGATGAGCCTATGGATCAAACGACCATCCCAATCCCAGATCTGCAACTCTGTCTGATTCGGAATAGCATCCTGCGCCAATCGATTATAATTACCGCAACGAACCACGATTCTGTCTAAAGAAGCCACCGGACGGGTATAAGTCTCATAGAATCCGTCTTCGATATGGACAGAGGAATCCGGAAAATCAACAGAAATCTCTTTAAGCAACTCTCCTTTATACGAGTAATACCTTATCTTCCTGAAACCACAATAAAAAGCGGCAAAAACTTTCCGTTCCTGATTTGTCACCACGTGGGAAATGTATCGGATCATGTTCGCATTATTGTCATCCCAATCCGGAACGTCACAAATGTGCTTTTCCACACCGCTCTCTCCAATCACTTGAAATTGCTTCGCTTCGTCCTCTGGCCGTGTTGTAATCATAGAACTGACATCAAGGTTTAAGAATTTGTCACCGATCCTTACCACTCCATTATGCGGCACACCACCAGTAATAAGCGGTTCTTTCGACACAATCTTAATTGAACGATCTATCACCTCCACCGTTTTGTAAGCATCAAGATCCGCAAGGCAAAAGCCATTTTTTGTTCCCAGCATACTTCCTGGATCCCAGGGCAACCGCATCAAATTTTAGCGCCCCTAAGCAGTTCCAGAAGATAGTCCTGTGAGAGTGATGCCCTGAACAA
>CAKVCK010000003.1 GCA_934725575.1 uncultured Bacteroidales bacterium | reverse complement strand
TTAGCATAGTAGTGAAGATGTCTTCACCGCATTGCCGTATGCAAAAGGAAGGAGGTATTTTGATGCGGTTGCCCTGATCCATAATAAGTTTTGTTGCGTGGTGTGTCCTGGATCCGGCTGACGGATTCTCCCACGGACTTCTCGCCGCCGTAACGGTGCTTGTCATCGCCTGCCCTTGCGCCCTCGGCCTCGCCACGCCGACAGCCATAACGGTAGGCATCGGACTCGGCGCGGAAAACGGAATACTGATAAAGGATGCCGAATGCCTGGAAAGGGCAGCGTCAATCAAGGCCGTCGTGATGGACAAGACCGGAACACTGACAGAGGGCAGACCCGAAGTCCGCGACGCGTATTTCGCCATACCGGAAAGAACGGAATATATCCTCTCCGAGCTTTCCGGTCTTGAGGCCAGATCGGAACATCCGCTCGCCGAGGCTGTCAAAGATTACGTAAAAGGTCAATGTCCATCAGCCATACCAGTAAAAATCAAAGACTTCAGCACCTCCACAGGCCTTGGAATACGCGGCACCGCGACTTTGCCCGATGGTGCCGAACTCAAGCTCATTTCCGGCTCATCCCGTTATATGTCAATGATGGGAGTGAATATTCCTCGCGCATTGTCAGAGAAAGCATCGGCAATGCCCGGGACTCTCATCTGGTTTTCTGAAAACGGCGAGGCATCAGCTGTACTGTCCGTATCTGACCAGATAAGGGAAACGGCCAAGGAAGGCATTGATCTTCTAAGGAATATGGGCATTGGCACATACATTCTGACCGGGGACAGAAAAGAGTCCGCCGCGAGTGTCGCCTCCGAACTGGGAGTAAGTGGTTTACGTGCGGAAGCATTGCCGACAGACAAGTTGGAGTTCATACGCGGCCTCCAATCCGCAGGCATCAGGACGGCGATGGTCGGGGACGGGATCAATGACAGTGCGGCCCTCGCGCAGGCGGATCTCGGAATCGCTATGGGCAAGGGCAGCGACATCGCCATCGACTCCGCCGGGATCACTCTGATGGGTGACGACATCAGGAAAGTAGCCGGAGCTGTACAACTGTCTCGCCTGACAGTGAGGACTTTGAGGGAGAACCTCTTTTGGGCGTTCATCTACAATGTCATTGGCATTCCGATTGCAGCCGGGGCATTGTATCCCGTTTGCGGATTCCTTCTAAATCCGATGGTGGCAAGTGCCGCTATGGCATTGAGCAGCATAAGTGTGGTGACCAACAGCCTCCGACTGAAATTCAGAAAATTATGATTCTGTACATCAAACATATGGTTTGCGACCGCTGTATAATGGCGGTACGTGACCAGTTGGAAAATGCAGGACTTGGCCCTGTCTCCGTGAGGCTTGGCGAGGCCGAGTTTGAAAGAGAGCTTTCAGATGACGAGGTGAACAAGGCAAAGTCCGTCCTTGAGCCTCTTGGATTCGGGTTCATCGATGACAGAAAGAAACTGCTGGCGGAGCAAATAAAGCAGGCCATAATAAGGCTCGTCCATCAGGAAAAACCAATATTCCAGCATCGAAAAAAGTGCGCTCCTGCATATTCTTAATAAAAATCATTCTCCCTTTTTTACTTTCGCCGCATTGCCGGGTATATATTGCGAGACGTCTCAGAAAACAACATCTAAAAACATTGGAATTATGAGAACAGGATTACTTACGGCAGCGATGGCTGCGATACTTATGCTCTCGGTTTCCGCATCGGCGGAAGCGCGCTGGCCTCATCGCCACGGCGGCGGTTACGGAAGACATCACGGATGCTACGTCACGGCTATTGTGCCGACTTTCAGGACAGTGCAGGTTGAACGTACGACCACGGTGAACAAGACCTCCCGTCCGGAGCGCAAGCTGATGGCGGTGGCATATATTCAAAAGAAAGGCTATCTTTCGGTCAGCAAATACTGCGGATTCACCGGACTGGACAGTAAATTCGCGGAAGCGGAACTGGACTCATTCACTCTGGACAGGAGGGATCCGCTTGCCAGAACAATGAGAGGAAAGAAAGTCGTTTACATATTGGCGAATGAATGAGAAAAACATAGTAAGACTGCTTGGATGGAACCAACAGATGGGTTTCCGGATGCTCCTGAAAGAGTACAAGGAATCTATCTACTGGCACATCCGCCGAATCACCGTGAACAGTGAGGATGCGCAGGACGCCACGCAGGAGACTTTCATCAGGGTATTCCGTTCGTTCGGCCAGTACGACCGCGGCCGCTCATTCACGGCGTGGCTCTACCGGATAGCGACCAACGAGGCCCTGCGCATCGTCGAAAAGCGACACCCAACGGTTGACATCGAGGACAATGCGGAAGCGATGTCAATGCTTGCCGATGAATATGTTGACTTCGCGGACATCGAGGCGGTACTCCTACAGAAAGCGATACTCTCACTTCCCCGGAAACAACGGCTGACGTTCAATCTCCGGTACTATGACGAGCTGAGTTTCAGCGAGATCGCCGAAATCACAGACACTACTCCCGATGGGGCAAAGGCCAACTGGCACAACGCAAAAGTAAAGATCAGCAACTATCTGAAAGAACACAATGGATAAGAATATGAATATGCCAGGCATCGGCAAACGGATGCCGTACAAGGTTCCGGACGGGGTGTTCGACGACATCGAGCGGAATGTCCTTTCGGCTACTGGATGTGCGAGGAAGCCGTCCCACAGATTACGCGCTGTCAGCATCGCGGTTGCAGTCGTGGCATCATTAGCCCTTATAGTAACATTCCCGCTGCAGCGGCAGTCGGCGACAACGGATTCTCTGGCGGAGGTGCAGCAGGCGTTCGCGAAGCTTGACAATGCAGACCAGTCGTTCCTCTCTGAAATATACAACGAAGACACATTCATAAACATAAATTATTAGAAATAAAATGAAAGCAATATTCAAAACCATCATCGCGGCTTCGGTCGCAGTCCTTATGTCAATGACATTGTCCGCACAGCCTGGCGGAAAGAAACTCAACCGTGAGGAGCTGGCCGTGAAGCAGGCCGAGCATATTTCCGAAACCCTCGCTTTCGACAAGGCCACAAGCGACAGGTTCAAGGATGTCTATTGCTGCTTCCAGAAAGAGCTTTGGGAATTAGGGCCGAGCCTCGGAAAGCAGCAGTCCGAAAACCCGAGCGAAGAGGAGATGAAGCAGCGCTTCGAACGCAGCCAGAAGATCCTTGACCTCCGCAAAAAGTACTACGACATCTACAGCACGTTCCTTACACAGAAGCAGATATCCCGAGTGTACGAGATCGAGCGCGACATGATGCGCAGGCTCGCCTCACAGGAAGGGAAGCACCATAAGTCCGGAGAGCCAACCAAACGCAGAGGACGCAATTATGAGAAATAGATTGTTATACGGACTTTTGACTTGTCTGATAGTTTTAACAGGTTGTGCCTCAAAAGAGTCCTTATCAAACGAAACTGAACCTGATCCACCTACAGGGAATTTCGGAAAATATGTCAGCGGGACATTGCAGTACAGAATGAAGAAGATAGCGGCATCCGCCAGTGCGAAGCCGATACTGGTGATATATCTCCACGGAGGTTCGTCCAAGGGCAACGACAACGAGACGCAGATGAATGAGAAGGCCGTAGGTGTCATCGCTGGATATCTGACAGACAATGCGATACCGAGCATATTCATTGTCCCGCAATGCCCATCTTCCGGCAATTGGGGAGCCAAGATGAACGAACCTATTGCGAAGCTTCTTGAGGAATATGAGGCTTCCTGTGACGGGATATATGTCCTCGGTGGTTCGATGGGCGGTACGGGAACGTGGTCGTTGGCGAACGCATATTCAGAGAAATTCAGAGGGATAATGCCTGTCGCGGGGAAACCGGGAACGGCTTCGGCTGAGAACTTCAAGTCAATGCGTGTCTGCACGGTGATGAGCGAGGCTGACGAGGTGATGAAAACCGCCTACGAGGATGTCAAGACATTCTGCAACGGCATCAACGCCGCAGGAGGCAGTGTAAACTGCACAATAGTCCCGGCCTCGGAGCAATGGTCTCATCAGACGACCTGCGAACAGTCCTATACGGCGGAACGCCTCCGCTGGCTGTTCGGAAGGTAAATCTTGATCCGTCTCAGGTCTTAAATCGCAATACGTCAAGACAGCGATCCCGCAATAATGACTATCTTTGCGGTATGGAGAAACTGGTGATTATCGACTCCTGTATGAGACCGGAGTCCAGAACAAGAAGGATACTCGACGCGGCGAAGGAAGTGCTTTCGTCAAGGTACGACATTGAGAGCATTGACGTTAACGAGGCCGCTTTGCCTCCGCTTACTCCCAAGAGCCTTGCCGAGAGGTCTTCGGGGATTGTCCCGAAAGCCACAGTCGCGCTCGCCCGAAAGATCGCGGCGGCCGACAGGATCATTATTGCGGCGCCTTTCTGGGATATGAGCTTCCCTGCCGCCCTGAAAGCCTTTTTCGAGAATATGTCCCTCTACGGAGTGACCTTCACGGACAACGGCCAGACCTGCACAGGACTGTGCCGATGCAAAAAAGTGATGTACATAACCACAAGAGGTATGAATATCCCGACCGGCAGCCCCCGCGAGCAAGGCAGCACATATCTTCAGGCCCTGTCATCACTCTGGGGTCTGGGCGAAATCACCACCGTGGCCGCTTGGAACCTTGATTACCTCGCTCCAGAAGAGGTGGAAGAGAAACTGGCTGACGCCTCTACTCTCGCCAAGGCCATAGCGGTTTCGTTCTGATTCTCACGTGGAAGGCTCTTCCCGCACAAATCACTGCCAATGAAAAAGACAATCAACACACAGACGTATCATTCTCCGTGCGGTGACCTGCTGCTCGGGTCGTTCGAGGGCAAACTCTGCCTTTGCGACTGGATGGCGGAAGAGCATAGGCTGTTGGCGGACAGACGATTGGAACGGAGTCTGGATGCTGAGATGAAAGACATCCCTTCGGAGATCACCACAAAGGCCGCCCAAGAGCTCGATGAATATTTTACTGGCAAGCGCAGGACATTCGATATGCCGCTTCTGTTCGTCGGAACAGAGTTTCAGAGAAAAGTCTGGAACACCCTGCTGGAAGTCCCTTACGGGGAGACCCGGAGCTATGGCTGGATGGCCGAGATGATTGGTAACCCAAAGGCAGTAAGGGCGGTAGGCACAGCCAACGGCTCGAACTCCATTTCGATCTTCGCTCCCTGCCACCGCATCATAGGTAGCAACGGAAGCCTTACAGGCTATGGCGGCGGCCTTCCCGCAAAGAAGTTTCTCCTCGAACTTGAAGGCGTGAAGCTTTAGTGAATACAGTCCGTGAGCAGTCAAGCCCATCCACGCACAAACGTGCTTAAACACGTCTTCCGTGCGTAGAACCAAGGTTCTAACGCAAGGTGTCCGCCAATCAAAGCGTCTTGATCCAAGCAATCATCTCGGAAAGGACTTCCGGGGAGAAGGTCTCCTCGATGTTTTTATATTCGGAGACCTCGCCGGTGACGCAGTGCTGGAAGAGGTGGTTCAGGCCATCCTCCGCACGGATGACGCTCCTGCTGTTGGAAGGCAGGCCAGCCTCCAGAGCCGCAATATTCCTATCGCATTGAACCTGAGTGTCTTTTGTGCCATTCAGTGCCATGACAGGGCAGGTTATGCCGGAAAGGCTGGCGGACAGATCCAGACCTAAGAAAAACTCCATGTACGGGGTACGTAACGAAGGCAGGGCGGCGGCATAGTTCTTCCTCAGCGCGTCTGTGATGTCATAGTTGTCGGCGGAAGGCAGAGGAGCCCTCGTCTTGATCGCCGTGAAAGTGTCGGAAAGCAGACGGGCAAAGGCCTCGACCTCGCTCTCGGGCAGGCCGGCGGACTCAAACGCACGCCGGTTCTGCGCCAGCAGCGTCTCCGCTCCTGAGACAATCATTCCCGCCAGACTGACGGCAAAGTCAACCTGCCTCTCGCCCGCAAGCATCAACGCGATGGTCCCACCCTCGCTGTGGCCGATCACACCGACACGTTCAAACCTATCCCTCAGCAACTTGACTCCCGCCAGAGCATCGTTCTTCAGATCCTCGGTCGTGCAGAGAACCACATCGCCGGTCGATTCCCCGAACCCCCTGTCATCGTACCGCAGCGTGGCGATCCCCGCCCTTGCGAAAGCATCCGCTATGACAGCGAACGGCTTGTGGCCGAACATCTCCTCGTCCCGGTTCTGGAGACCGCTGCCCGTTACCATAATCAGCACAGGAGTCTTCCGGTCACAGTTCTCAGGAAGCGTCAGCGTTCCTTTCAACACAGCGTCCCCGTTCGTGAACGTGACTTCTTCGGTAGCATACGGGAACGGCCCGACCGGAGTCTGCGGCCGCCTGATGACGGGCGCGCCAGGCGTGAGCGTCATCGGGAACGACATCCCGTGCTGGGTGAAAGTCCCTGCGATGACCTTCCCGGCCCACAACCCTTTGAACGAGGCGTTGATCGCCGGCACATTCAGCGTGATTCCGCCCACAGCGTCCCTCGACACCTCGACCGGAATCTCCGTTGCACCTTGATCCGGCACATCAAGCGTGGCTGACTCTTCCCCGATGTTGAATATGAGCGCCAACTCCACGCCCGACACCTTCAACTTACCTGTCCACGCCCCGGTCTGCGCCTTAAGTGTCACCGCCGCGACAGACATCAACGCCAAAATCATCAAAATCTTTCTCATATAATAAAAGTAAAAGTACACCTATTTTCCCTGTCCGTAAAATCATCCCCAGACACTGCCTACTCCGTAAACAAAGGGCCTATCTATAAACTTGATTTTATGCCAATATAAGCAAATAAAGCAAAGTTCACAACTTTGTGGACCACAAGGTTGTGAACTTTAAGGAAATATTTATCTAATCAAGTATAAATCAAGGTAATGCCCATTTCAACGCATCAAGCCGGACCTGAGTTGAAGCCAGTCAAGGCAAAAGTAATCTTAATAATAGCTTAATATTAAACTATTATTACTATATTTGCACAGCAATAGTTCAAATTTAAACCCTTATGGATGATATTTACAGTTTATCAGACACGCAGGTGCAAAAGCGGATCGGAGAAAAACTCAAGTCCGTCAGACTAAGGCAGAACATAACGCAGAAAAGCCTTGCCGAGGAGGCGGACATCTCGCTATCCTCTATAAAGAAGATAGAAAACGGCGAGATCGGCTCATTTGAGTCACTGCTACGCGTTATGAGGGTTTTGGGCGAACTTGACACAATCCAAAGCCTAATCACCGAGGAGCAGTTAAGCCCCAGTGAATATTACGAGTTAGTCAACGCCGGCAAAAAGAGTTCAAGGAAACGAGCGGTCGGCAAGATCAAAACCGAAAAGGAGGAATCGGAATGGTAGATGTTGCTAAAGTAAGGATGTTCGGGCAGAATGTCGGAACTTTCCGCTGGGATAACGGACGCAATATGGCCCTGTTTGAATATGACAACGATTTTGTCGGCAAGAACATAGAGCCGTCTCCTCTGATGATGCCCGTTAGACAAGGCCGCGTATATTCATTCAGCGGTTTGGAGTGGGAGACATTCAATGGTTTGCCTGGGATGTTGGCGGATTCACTCCCTGACACCTATGGACGGGCCTTGTTTGACAGATGGTTGGCGCTGACCGGAAGGACTTCCGGAAATCCGGTGGAAACACTGTGTTTTCTCGGGAAGAGATGTATGGGAGCTTTGGAATTCGAGCCGGCGACAGGTCCGGAGACCGCCCCGGATATTCGTATAGAAATCGACTCCTTGGTCGAAGTCGCAAAAGAAGCCCTGACAAAAAAGGAAGCGTTCGACGCCAACCTGAATCAAGACAGGAAAGCAGCCATCGCGGAGATTCTTCGCCTCGGAACATCCGCCGGAGGGCAGAGAGCCAAAGCCATAATCGCCTACAACAAAGACACTGGAGAGGTTCGTTCAGGGCAGGTCACAGCCCCGGAAGGATTTGATTATTACCTTATAAAACTGGACGGGGTGACCGCCGAAGCCGGATTCAAACAGACCGAGAACTTCGGAAGGCTGGAATATTCTTTCTACAAATTGGTCAGAGAATGCGGAATAGAGATGTCAGAGTGTTCACTGATCGAGGAGAACGGCAGGGCTCATTTTCTCACCAAGAGGTTCGACAGAGAGAACGGCCGTAAGATACATATGCAGACATTATGCGGTATGGCTCACTACGATTTTCGCCTCAGGAGAGGATATTCATACGAGCAGGCGTTCACCGTGATGCGACGTCTCAGGCTGCCATATTCACAAGCCCAGGAGATGTTCCGGCGGATGGCGTTCAATGTGGTGGCAAGGAATCAGGATGACCACACAAAGAATATTTCTTTCCTGATGGACGAAAAGGGTGTGTGGAGACTCGCTCCGGCTTACGATATGGGGTACGCCTACAACCCTTCCGGGCTTTGGACCTCAACGCATCAAATGTCCGTCAACGGCAAATTTGATGGCATCACAAGAAAAGATTTACTGGAATGCGCCGCATCCAACAACATCAGGAACGCCGGCGAGATAATAGACCAAGTGTGCGATGCCGCATCCAGATGGGGTGGAATCGCTAAAGAATGCGGTGTGCCACAGAATATGATCGACACCATAAAAACAAATCTTCTACTGAATATCTAGGCGATTCTTCCACGCGAAGGGTCAACGGATTTTTTTTGGTCGGGGGCTTTCACTATCTTTGTCACCACAAACCGTGGCGTGGGGAACCGCACCGAAAACGGAAGTTTGCGAGCACTGTCAGGGATTATGGCGAAAATAGTGAAATTCATCAAGGATTGGATGTTGCCGTTGGCGATCGTCATCGGGATCTCATCGTACCTGATCCTATTCTTTGTCAATCCTTTGGCCCGGAACTTTGAGCCGGGATTCTCGAAGTTCGCCAAGGACATCCAGCCGACCCTTGTGGCCACAATGCTGTTCCTGCAGTTCAACACGATCTCCCCGCACGACCTCAAGTTCAGAAAATGGCATTTCATCGCGCTTGCATTCCAGATCGTGATGTTCATCGCACTGACCTGTCTCGCCACGATGCTGCCAAGCGGAGGAGACCTCAGGATCCTTGTCGAATGCGCGATGCTCTGCTTCATCTGCCCGACAGCCGCCGCGGCGGGTGTCATCACCGGTAAGCTTGGCGGAAGCCTTTCGGACACAGTCTCTTACGTAGTGCTGATCAACATCGCCGCGGCTGTGATCCTCCCGCTTGTGATACCGATCGTCAACCCTGACGCCGGCACATCGTTCCTTGATGGGTTCATAGCGATATGTATGAGGGTTTTCCCGCTGCTGGTCCTGCCATTGCTCCTCGCCTGGGCCATACGCTACACCCTTAAAAGGCTTCAACGTTGGCTTATGCGCTACACAGACTGGGCTTTCTACTTCTGGGGAATGTCGTTGGCTTTCTCGATCTATCTTGCTACCAGAGCCTTGATGAACAGCGGAATCTCGGTCTGGACGGCAATAATGATAGGTGTCATCTCATTGGTCTGCACCATCATCCAGTTCGCTGTAGGAAGGCTGGCCGGAAGAAAGGCCAACGGAAAAACTGACCGCAAGGCCGTAAAAGCGGACGAAATCACCGCCGGACAGGCCCTCGGCCAGAAGAACTCCGGCTTCCTGATCTGGCTGGGATATTCCTATATGACTCCTGTGACCTCCGTCGCCGGAGGCCTGTACAGCATCTGGCAGAACATCATCAATTCCCTTGAGCTCTACGAGCAGAGCCACCGCACCGGGCAAGGCAAGAAATAGTCCGTCGCGAGGCTTATGAAACAGGGAAAAACGTTATAGGTAAAATATTCCTTTGATTAAATAAGTTAATTAGCTAAATTTACGCTGGTATGAGTAAAAATGCCGTGCCAAAAGCCGTTGGAGACATTTTCCCCAATTTTTGATGTCACCCGATGGCCAAGTGCGGTAAATGAACATTAACAAATGGATGCACTGTCTTGCGACAAGACAAGGCCGCGTCCAGCAAATTAACTTATTTTAATAAATGAAGCACTTCTTATGCTTGATGATTGCCTGCGTTATGGCAGGCTCCGGGTGTTTGTTTGGACAGGACTCCCGGGTTGTCAGCGGCGTGGTCATCTCATCAGACGATGGCTTGCCTGTCATCGGAGCTGCGATCCTTGAGAAAGGGACAAAGAACGCGACGATCACGGATGTCGATGGTAAGTTCTCCCTCAAGGTCGGCAAATCAGCGAAAACCTTGGAGATCAGCTGCCTCGGTATGAAGCCTAAAGACGTGGCCATCACGTCCGGCGAGATGAGAATCACTCTGGAATCCGACACAGAAGTACTCGAAGGAGTTGTCGTGACTGGAATGCAGAAAATGGACAAGCGCCTCTTCACCGGAGCCACGACAAAACTGAGCGCGGACGAGGTCAAACTGGACGGCGTGGCAGAGATCAGCCGGGCCCTCGAAGGAAGAGCAGCCGGCGTGTCCGTGCAGAACGTGTCCGGAACATTCGGAACGTCCCCTAAGATCAGAGTCCGCGGCGCAACTTCCATCTACGGCAGTTCCAAACCGCTCTGGGTCGTGGACGGTGTCATTATGGAGGATGTCGCCGAAGTCGATGCGGACAATCTCTCCAGCGGAGACGCGGTGACCCTGATCAGTTCAGCTATCGCAGGCCTCAACGCGGATGACATCGAAAGTTTCCAGATCCTGAAAGACGGATCGGCGACCTCGATTTATGGCGCGCGCGCGATGGCCGGCGTGATTGTCGTGACCACCAAGAAAGGACACGCCGGAAGCAACAAGATCACCTACACCGGAGAGTACAGCTACCGTCTCAAGCCGACCTACAAGCGGTTCAACATTCTGAACTCCCAGGAGCAAATGGGAGTCTATAAGGAAATGGAACAGGCCGGCTACCTCAATCTGGCCGATGTCTATCGAGCCTCCAACAGCGGAGTCTATGGCAAGATGTACCATCTGATCAATGAATATGACGCCTCAAGCGACAGTTTCGGTCTGATGAACACTACCGAGGCAAAGAATGCCTACCTGCGCGAGGCCGAGTACAGGAACACCGATTGGTTCGACATACTGTTCAACGACAACATCTCCCGCAACCACGCCGTCAGTATGTCCAGCGGAACAGAGAAAGCGTCCTACTACACATCCCTCAGCGTTATGAACGACCCGGGATGGACAAGACAGAGTTCGGTCAAGCGTTACACAGCCAACCTCAACGCCCTTTACCACATCACGGAGAGCCTGTCACTGAACCTCATCGGCAATGCCTCCTACAGGAAGCAGAGGGCTCCGGGAACCCTGAGCTCATCAGTCGATCCGCTCAGCGGCGAGGTCAGGAGAGACTTCGACATCAACCCTTACTCCTACGCCCTGAACACATCCAGGACCCTGGATCCTAATGAATATTACGTCAGGAACTATGCTCCTTTCAACATCCTGCACGAACTGGACAACAACTACATCGACTTGAAAGTCACTGATCTCAAGTTCCAGGGAGAGATGAAATGGCATCCGCTCAAGCCGTTGGAACTGTCCGTGCTCGGAGCCTACAAGACATCCTCGACAGTCCAGGCCCATTCAATCACCGACTATTCAAACCAGGCCTGGGCATTCAGAGCTATGGACGACGCGACGATGCGCAACGCCAACCCTTGGCTCTACACCGATCCGGACAAGGCCAACTCCCTTCCAGTCTCAGTGCTGCCGGTCGGCGGTTTCTACCGTGAGACGAAATATTCAATGGAAAGCTACGACTTCAGGGCCACGGCAAGCTACAACAATGTCTTCGGCGAAGACCACATCGTGAATATGTTCGGCGGTATGGAGACAAACTCCGTGAACAGGGAAAGGACCTGGTTCAACGGTGTCGGAATGCAATATGATATGGGGATGCTTCCGTCGTACGACTACCTCTATTTCAAGCAGGGTAACGAGGAGAACTCCGGCTACTACTCCGTTGACAGGACAAGGCAGCGAGAGGTTTCTTTCTTCGGGACAGGAACATATTCATACAAAGGGAAGTACACCCTGAACGGAACTGTCCGCTACGAGGGTTCCAACAAACTTGGGAAAAGCCGCAAGGCAAGATGGCTGCCGACTTGGAACGTCTCCACCGCGTGGAACGCCCACGAGGAGGAATTCTGGCAGCCGATAAGGGACGTGGTCTCCAATATGACGCTCAAGGCTTCATATTCATTGACCGCGGACAGGGGACCCGCGAGCGTGAGCAACTCAAAGGCGATCATCAACAGCTACAACGTGTGGCGTCCGTTCACTTCCGTGAAGGAATCCGGGCTCATCCTGTCGAGCGTGGAGAACAGTGAGCTGACCTACGAGAAGAAGCACGAACTCAACATCGGAGCCGAGATCGGCTTCATCGACAACAGGATCAACCTGGAGGCGGACTGGTACAAGCGTAACAACTTCGATCTCATCGGTTTGATCTACACCAAGGGAACCGGCGGAGAGCTTGCGAAGTTCGCCAACGTCGCAAGTATGAAGTCAAGCGGGGTGGAGTTCACGCTCTCGACGCACAACATCAAGACCAAGGATTTCAGCTGGAACACTGACTTCATCTTCTCGCACACGAAGAACGAGGTCACCGACCTTCAGTCCAACGCCTCGGTGATGAGTATGATCAGCGGCAACGGATTCGCGATGGAGGGTTATCCGGTAAGAGCCTTGTTCTCAATGGATTTCCGTGGGCTGAACGAGAACGGATTCCCGACTTTCATCAACGAGAACGGAGAACTCACCGTGAGCGACATCAATTTCCAGGAGCAGATCAAGAAAGACCATCTGGTCTATGAAGGTCCGACCGACCCGACGATGACCGGAAGCCTCGGGAATATATTCCGTTACAAAGGATTCACGCTGAACGCCTTCATCACATACTCATTCGGCAATGTCATAAGGCTTGACCCTGTGTTCCACAATAGGTACAGCGACCTTGACGCGATGCCGAGAGAGTTCATCAACAGGTGGACGACGGGCGGCGACGAGAAGATCACGAACGTGCCGGTGATCGCCGACAAGCGCGCGAACCAAAAGGATCCATACCTCAGCTACGCCTACAACGCCTACAACTACTCCACCGAAAGGATAGCCAAAGGCGACTTCATCAGAATGAAGGAGATCTCGCTCTCCTACTCATTCCCTAAGAATATGATCGAGAAGCTCAAGGTCAGCGACCTCTCTCTCAAGATCCAGGCGACGAACCTCTTCCTTATCTATTCAGACAAGAAGCTGAACGGACAGGATCCGGAGTTCTTCAACACGGGTGGCGTGGCCTCCCCTGTCCCAAGACAGTTCACTTTGACTTTAAGGCTTGGCATCTAAACGATTAATGAATTTATGACTATGAACAGATCTCTTTTATACTTATCTGTCGTTTCACTGGCCATCTCCTCCTGCGGGAACTTTCTGGACACGGTTCCGGACGACCGCATCGAGCTTGACTCCAAGGACAAGGTCACCAAGATGCTTGTCTCAGCCTACCCGACAGTCTCGACAATGCTGATTTCAGAACTTTCGTCCGACAACGCGACGGACAACGGAGCGCAATACGACACTTACGGACAGGTCTGCGGTGACGCCTACCAATGGAAAGACATCACCACGGACGACACCGACGCTCCGAAAAGCGTCTGGGACGCACACTACAACGCCATAGCGGCCGCCAACCAGGCACTTGACGCTATTGAGCGTCTTGGAGGTGGCGAGGAATATGATCCGCAAAGAGGCGAGGCCCTCATCTGCCGCGCGTTCGCACACTTCCAGCTCGCCAACCTGTTCTGTATGCCTTACGATGCCGCCAAGGCCGACAACACCCTCGGAATCCCGTACTCTACAGAGCCTGAGACCGAGGTTCTGCCTGAAGGAATCGAACGCGGCACGCTGGCCCACACCTACGAGATGATCGACAAGGACATCGAGGAAGGTCTGCCGCTGATCAACGACGACATCTACACGGTTCCGAAATACCATTTCAACCAGAAGGCCGCCTACGCCTTCGCGGCAAGGTTCAACCTCTACTACCACAGGTACGACAAGGTCATTGAATATGCCGACAAGGTCCTGGGCTCCAATCCCGCCGGGTCTGTCAGGAATTGGCAGGCATTCAGCGAGCTGGCCACCGACTTCGAGCTCCGGTGCAATTCCTACGTCTCCGCGAACGAACAATGCAACCTTATGCTTCTCGCGGCAAGTTCCTCCTGGCCTTATGTACAAGGTCCTTACGGCATCGGCCTGCGCTACGGCAACTCCTACGACATTATGCTCAACGAGGTGCTACCGGGTCCGTGGGGCGGCTACAACAAACTCTATATGTCCAACGGAATATGGGGTTTCGAGCAGAAATATTCATTGCCTAAGCTTCTGGGGTATTTTGAATATACCGACAAGACCGCCGGTATCGGCTACCTGCACCTTGTCAACGTGGCCTTCTCCACAGATGAGCTTCTGCTTTGCAGGGCCGAGGCGAAACTGTTGAAGACTCCACAGGACACCGACGGAGCCGTGGCCGACATCAACGTGCTTCTTAACTCTATGGCAGGAACGCATATGACCGAAAGCCAGATCATCAATTATTTCGCTTCCAAATCCTATATGCCGCTGCACATCAAGAAAAGCAGCCAGAGATCCATCAAGAAAGAGTTGCATCCGCAAGGATTCTCCATCCCGGACAGCGACACCGAGAACCTGCTCCAATGTGTCCTGCATCTCAGGAGGGTGATCACGGTGCACGAAGGTCTGAGATGGAATGACATCAAGAGATTCGGAATAGAGCTCGCCCACCCTCGGAGCGGCAAATCCGATGACGAGCTTCTTGTGGATGACCCAAGAAGAGCCGTCCAGATCCCGCAGGAAGTCATTGCGGCCGGTCTTGAGGCTAATCCGAGAAACAACTAAAAGAAGAGAAACGATGAGAAAGTTAATATATTCATTTTTCATTCTGGCGGCCACCCTTGCCTCTTGTTCCGAAGAGAGGCTTGACGACAAGAGCATCTTCGACACAGATGCTCCGGAAAGGGGTGCGTTCGACACGTGGCTGCTGCTGAACTATGTGGAACCCTATAACATTCAGTTCAACTACAAGTACATCGACCGCGAGTCGGACAACAGCTACAACCTGATTCCGGCCGAGTACGACAAGGCTGTCGCTATGGCCAAGCTGACGAAATACCTCTGGATAGACTCCTACAACGAGCTCCTCGGCGACAAGTTCATCAAAACCTACTGCCCGAGGATGATCCAGCTCATAGGCTCCAAGGCTTTCAACAGCCAAGGATCGGTCGTGCTGGGAACCGCCGAGGGAGGATTGAAGATCACGCTGTACAACGTCAACGAGCTCAATCCGGCCAGCCTAAGCATTGATTTCCTCAACGAGTGGTTCTTCAAGACGATGCACCACGAGTTCGCCCACATCCTGCATCAGACCAAGAACTACTCCACGGATTTCAATCTGATCTCCACAGACTATCAAGGTCCAAGCTGGCTGAATCTGGAAAGCGATGCCGAGGCCAACTCGATGGGCTACGTCACCCGTTACGCCAGCTACAGCCCTGACGAGGATTTCGTCGAGATCATCTCCAACTACGTCACCCACGCCAAAGGTTACTGGGAAGGCATACTCGCCAACGCCGGAACAGAGGGCGGAGAGAAACTCACAAAAAAATTCGAGATCGTCAGGAACTACCTTCAGGAAAGCTGGGGCATCGACATCGACAAACTCCGGGACATTGTCCAGAAACGCTCCGGCAACCTCTCCCAACTCGATTTGACAACATTTTAGCCGACAGACATTATGATCAAGCATATTTCTGAATATCTACTGGCAGTGGCTGTGGCCGTCCTGACGGCGCAGTCCTGCGTCTCCAAGATCGACCCTATCTTCGACGACTCCTCCGCCAACCGGGCCGAGGCGATGGCCGAAAGGCTGAACGAGACCCTGACAAGTTCCCCGAACGGATGGCTGCTTGAATATTACCCATCCTCCGGACAGTACTACGGCGGCTTCAACGTGTTCCTTTCGTTCAGCGAAGGCAACAAGGTGAAGGTCGGCAGCGAGATAGCCGGAACAGGGAAGACCGCCACCAGCACCTACACCATCTATCAAAGTGCGGGATGCGTGCTTTCGCTCGACACGTACAACGAGGTTATGCACTATTTCGCCGACCCTGAATCAAGCGCGGGACAGGGTGCGGGCTATGGTTACGAAGGAGACTTCGAGTTCAATGTCCTGGACCTTCAGGATGACAGGATCACCCTCAAAGGCAGGAAGACCGGATCCAAAATGACTATGACCCCGATGCCGGTGTCAATGTCGTGGGACGATTACATCACCGCGGTCAAGGAGGAGGAACAGGCGCTCGCGAGATACAGCCGTGTAAGGTACCAGACGGCGGACGCGAAATTCGACGGACGCCTGAACAGACGCTCATTAGACGTGTTCAGCGAAGTTGACGGTGAGCAGGTGACCACAACCTATCCGTTCATTGTCAATCTGATGGGTGTCACCTTTTACGAGCCGGTACAGTTAGGCGAAGACAGGATCGAGGGCCTTGTCTATAGCCCGGATATGGGTGATGACGGAGCGTTCATCCCTGTCAACGACGGGGCTGAAGGCTATTTCGTGCCGACCTATCCGACCATCACCGACTATCTTATGGACAAGAACTGGTTCTTCACCTACAGCGGATTCAGCGACTACGGCAAGAAGCTCTGGGACAAGGCGGCGGAAGCCCTCAAGGCTGACGGGGATGACATCACCTACTGCTACCTCGGGAACATCAGCAATTACTATGGTGATTTCTATGCCTTCAACTTCTTCTGCACAAAGTCCGGAGGACGCGGCTACCTGGCGTTTGACTACGAAATCAAAGGTGAGGACAAAATCTCGCTCAAGTTCAGCCAGGAGGGAAGCCAGACCGGCAAGGACTACTACGTCAACTATTATTTCAACTACCTTCTGACACCGCTCGGGAACGACCGGAAACGGACTTTCACCCTTACGGTCGATGACATAAGGAATCCTCAATGGATAAAGTTCACGGACGATGATGACAAGGCGAACTATTTCACCGTCTATAGGGCGACCCAATACTATCCATTAAGCAATTAAGAATACTCTTTTATTAACTAACAAATCAAAAAAACGAATGAAAACAAGTAGATTTTTTGCATTGGGCTGCGCATTCGCGCTCTTATGCACAGCGTTCTCTTCCTGCAAGGATGACAAGCTGATCATCAACGGGAACCTCACCGTCTCTGAGCCACAGACCGCCGAAGGAGCATCTGTGAATGGAACTGAAGTGACTTTTGAATATTCCGGCGGAGAGATCGCCCTGCCGCTGACTATGGTGACAAACGCTCCTGAAGCCGATGTTGTCTATACATATTCAGTGAAATCCAACGCCGACTGGTGCGTCGCCAGCGTCAATGACAATGTGCTCACCCTGTCCGTCGAGCCGACCGCCGAGAAAACAGAAAAGACCGGAACCGTCGATCTCGCTGTCGTCTGCAGCGATGAGACCGCGGAGCTCACTCCGCTGACTTTGACCGTAAACCAGAACGCATTCTCTTCTGTCCTCGACATGGTCATCGTAAAACCTGGCACATTCAGGTTCGGCGAGGGCAAGAACAAGGTAGACGGAACGATGTACGCACAGGACTATGCACACGATGTGACCCTCACGAAAGGCTACTACATCGCTACGACCGTCGTCACCCAGAAGCTTTATGAGGAGATTATGGGAAAGAACCCTTCATACTCAAAATTTGTAGGAGACAACTATCCTGTCAACAAAATGACTTGGTCAGAAGCTTGCGAATTCTGCAACAAGCTCAGCGAGAAAGAAGGACTCACCCCTGTCTACACCCCTGGCGAGATCATCACCGTGTCCGACGGCTGGAGCTACATGAAGATGCAGGACTACAAATACGATCATGCCACTGCCGGCAACGGCTACAGGCTTCCTACCGAGGCCGAATGGGAGTTCGCTGCCAAAGGCGGTGAGGAGGGATGCAAGAATCCGACAATCTTCTCCGGCTCCGATGTGGCCGACGAGATCGGCTGGTTCGAGAACAACTCCAAAGTAGGCAGCTCCCCGGCTCTTCACGAGGTAGCGCAGAAAAAGCCGAACGGACTTGGATTGTACGACATGAGCGGCAACGTCTCCGAGTGGTGCTTTGACTGGGCCTACAAGTACAAGGATGAACTCCAGACCACCGATCCTGAGACAGACCCTGTCGGGGCTCCTGAAAGCAGGAACGGAGGCAAGATCATCAGAGGAGGCTACTACTCCGGATCGGATTACAAAGGCAAGCTCTGGGATTCCAACTATCAGGCCGGAGCCGAGACCAGAAACACTACCGGATTCCGTGTCGTAAGAAGCATTAAGTAACAGTAAGTGAAAAGATTATGAAATTAGGAAAGATAGCATGTTTTTTGTCGGCTCTCACCGTCGCCTTCTCCTTCGCCTCATGCGAAGGAAGCGGCGATGATCCGGTGGCCAAAGTAGAGCTCTCCACGACGATCTCACAGATTCCCGAGGGCATCATCTCCTTTGATCAGGAGAACGGCATCCTCACGGTTGACAAGTCCGGAGTCATGACCAGCGCCATCTCATTTGTCGACGACAAAGGCGGCGACCTGGGTGACTACAAGTTCAAGACGAATGTCCCGGCAGCGGACAAGATGTGGTGCCTGGCGTCATGCAGCAAGGCACGCCTGTCCCTCTCCGTGGCGAAGAACACCACAGCGAACCCTCGCCAGACCACAATCGATGTGACAGCCTACCTTAACGACACCGAGGTGGACACCTACACGATCACCGTCATGCAGAACGGAGAGAGCGGCGGAGGTACCGTGGATCCCACGCCAGGCACCGAAACCGGTGCGGCCATCACGCAGTTCCTCATCCCCGGACAAATCTCAAGTGTGATCAACTACCCGACAATCACCATCACGATGCCCGAAGGCACGGATGTCACCGCTCTGAAGCCGGTGATCGTCGTCACGGAAGGCTCGACGGTGACCCCAGGCAGCGGTGTCGCGGCAGACTTCACGGATGCAGTCCGCTACCAGGTCATCAACGAGAAGGCGAATGACAGCAAGACCTACTTCGCCGTCGTGACCACCAACTCCACAGGCGGTGGCGGCACTACACCTGGAACCGGAAAGGAGACCAACCCTAACTTCAAGTCGTTTGACATGGTGACCGTCGGAGCCGGCTCGTTCATCCTCGGCAAGCAGCCAAGCGAGTACTATTTGACCGTCAAGAACATCAAAGACGAGAAAAACTCCCACAAGGTCAACATCTCGGCTTTCGAGATCGGACGTTACGAGGTCACACAGAGGGAGTTCCTCCAGGTGATGGGCTACAACCCGTCCAACGACAAGAGCAACGATCTCTATCCTGTCTCAAAAGTGACACTTTACGAGGCGATGAACTACTGCAACAAGCTTAGTGAACAGAAAGGCTACACTCCGGTCTACACGTTCTCCAACACGAAGTGGGACAAGGAGACCGGCAAGGAATTGCTTGAAGCCACGGTCACAAGGAACAAGGAGGCCAACGGCTACCGCCTTCCTACCAACGCCGAGTACGAGTACGCGGCCAAAGGCGGGCCTGAAAACGAGAAGTATCCTTTCTACTATGCGGGAAGCGACGATCTTGACGAGGTTGGATGGTTCGAGGATAATTCAAAGATAGGAGAGGAGGAGCACGTCCATGTGGTCGGCCTCAAGAAACCTAACGCCCTTGGCCTGTATGACCTCAGTGGCAACATCGAGGAAATGACCGGAGAATGGTATATGACTTTGGACTACACCTCTGACGCCGAGGAGACAGACCCTTGGGGACCTGAGAGACCTCGTGATATGGTCGAACAGTACGTCATCACCAGAGGTGGGTGCTACAGAACCTACTCCCACAACTGCGCGGTCAAGACCTGGCGTATACAGAACGGAAACTGCAAGACAAATGACAGTATGGGCAGCGGTCCTGTAGTCTATGACATTATGGGCTTCCGCATAGTGCGGTCACTCAAATAGCATTCCAAGGGTTCCTTGATGCTTCGATAAGCTCAGCGACCATCAAAAACAGAGGAGGGCACTCATTGGAGTGTCCTCCTCATTATTTATAACTTATCCCGCAAAAAAAACGTGTTCTACTTCATTGCATCCAGCCGCGCCTGGGCGGAAGCCTTCTCGGCCTCGTCCGGGGTGACGCGGACGAGCATCGGGAGGTATTTCTTCTCCAGCTTGAGGTTCTTGTCGCTGCGGGCGAGCAGGACACAGTTCTTGATGGCGGTGTAGTCGTCCGGACTCTTCTTCAGAACCTTGTTGTACATCTTGAGGGCAGCCTTGCTGTCGTGCTTGTAAACAAGATAATACGAGCCTATGTTGGTCATATAGACAGTATTGCCTGGATAATAGGCCAACATCTTCTCGGACAACTCCTTGAATGCCTCAAAGCAATGTGGAGTGCCAATCTTGAAGAAAGCGTAGCAATATTCCTGCATCACGGATGGGAAAAGGTCATCGCTCCGCTCTACACCGGGATATTCCCATTTCGGGTGGCTGTGGCCGTTGTAGTCAATCAGTGCCTTCAAGCCGGCGAGAGCCATATCCGGACTGTCCTTCTCGTAACCGATCAGGGAGGAAATCTTGAACAAACGCAGATCCAAACGATCAGGATTCAACTCAATGGCCTTCTCGATAGCCTGCGTGGCCTTGCCGAAAAGCTCGTCATCGTATGTGACGACCTGAAAATAGTTCACGTCCCTGCCGAGCGAGTCCTTCAAAGTCAAAGCCGGAGCGTTGCCAAGGTACTTGGCGGCATCCTTTTTCTCGATGGAGGAGGACTGGCTCTTGGTCAGGTAGTACGAGAACCTGCCCAGCAACATATCTGTATCTTCCGGATAATCATTCCCCCAACGTTGCAGAAGGGTCTCAATGCCCACCCCGTCGGCTCCGAGTTTGGAGACCAGCAGCTGGTAGCGGTCAAGATATTCCTTCTGTGTCGGCTTGGTCTGAGCCGAAAGCGGCAGAAGTGTAACAACGGCAAGAATAGTCAATAATATTTTTTTCATATTCAATTATTTACACATCCATTTTAATTTTCCGCCCCTGAGGGTGAAGGTTGTTGCATCTGGTTCCAAGGTTCTTCACAAAGCCGAGCGGGCGCCCTTCAAAACGCACCAGTACAAACCCCTTCGGAGCGTCTTTCAGGAATATAGTGTCGCGGTGCAGGAACCTTAGGGCTGTCTCACGGTCCAAATCCGCCACCGGATAGTCCCCTTCCGGAAGCGCGAGGCTCAAAGCCCAGTCCGCCGATGGCACCAGATCCCGCCCCTTCAACTCACCTTTTGCCACCCCGGTCTGGATCGGACGCAACGGTTCAAGCGCGCCGACCTCACGGACTATGGCTTCAGGAATATGTAGGAGCAGATTCCCTTTCCGCTTCTCGGCCGCGCCGACGGCAGGTTTTCCGGAAAGCCTGAAACCGTCCACACCGGTGTTTTTCTCCAAAGCGGAGACAAACTGCCCCTCCCCTTTCACGAATCCAGGGACAAGCAGTCCGCCGGTACGTGTTGGAACCACCCCTTCGAGAGATGAGTAGTCATATTCATAAAAACTCCCTCCAAGATCGCCGGCGACCCATTCCATCACAGCGTCATTCTCCGCTTCCTCAAAGGTGCAGGTTGAATATATCAGGCTTCCGCCTCTGCGGAGCGCCGGCCAGACATCGGCCAAGATCCTTCTCTGTCTTGCCGAGCAAAGGTTCACAACATTCTCCGACCAGTCCTCGACCGCCTTTGAGTCCTTGCGGAACATTCCCTCGCCCGAGCAAGGGACATCGGTCACGATGATGTCGAAAAAGCCCTCCAGCCTTGCGAACGCTTTTGGATCCACGCTCGTCACGACCACATTGGGATCGCCCCACAAAGCGATGTTGTCCGCCAGCACAGAAGCTCTGGAACGCATAACCTCATTCGAGACAAGCAGAAAATCATCCCCGAACGTGGAACGGAGCGAAGCGGCCAGATCCGTGCTCTTTCCCCCCGGCGCGGCGCACAAATCCAGGACTCTCAGCGGCCGGAAACAATCCTCAATTTTTTGGAGCATATCTCTGAATATGCTGCCGACGACCATTGCTGAAGAGTCCTGGACGTAGTAGCACCCGCAGTGGAACAACGGATCCAATGTGAAATCAGGCCTTTCGCCGAGCATAAATCCGCAGGGACTCCAAGGGACATTCCGGATTTCCGTCTTAAAATGTGCCCTGGCGAACCTTTCCGGCTCATCCACTTTGAAAGGATTGATCCGGACAGACACCGAAGCCGGCTGATGGAAAGCCTCCAAGGCGACACCGGCTCTTTCCGGCCCGATCGCCCTGGTCAGGATGTCCCGAAGCTGAATGTCGTCCAAACCTTGCATCTACTGATTTCCGTCGAGTTTCTCTTTCATCTTGCGGAGGGTCTCCTCATCGATTCCGTCCGGCATTCTGCCCTCGGACATCGCCACAAGACCGTCCACCATCTTGTTCATAGCCTCACGGATCTTCCCGCCAAGCATCATCTTCATCATCAGATTCAAGTCAGCGTGGAAATCGATGTGGAAATCTGTCTTGGAAGGGTCGCTCGGCACCGCGTCAAAATGCAGCGTGCCGCCGAACTGGAACGGAGCACCGTTGTCGATGAACTCGATGCTCGAATACGGAGTCCTGTTCTTGACCATCACCCCGATCTTAAAGCCCTGCACCGTCGCGGAGATCGTGTCATAATCCGCCTCCACATTCGCCTTCCGCTCCTCAGGGAGGAACTGAAGGAAATTACGCATATCCACAAAGGCCATATACAGCTCAAACGGCTGCTTGGAGACCAATCCGTGTTTGCTTGTTATCTCTGTAGCCATAATAATATAAATTATACTTCCTCAACGTCGGTCAAGGAATATTACTTATTCCATTCGGAAGGGTTCCTCCTCCACTGGCGCAGAACCTCGACATCCGACTCACGGACATATCCGGTCTCCGTAGCCTCCTCGATCAGAGCGTCATAGCAGGAAAGAGTCTTCAGCCTCACACCTTCTTCCTCGAAACGCCTGGCGGCAAGGTCAAACCCGTACGTGAATATGGCGACCATTCCCAGCACCTCGGCTCCGGCGTCACGCAGAGCCTTCACAGCGGCGAGGCTGCTCATTCCCGTCGAGATAAGATCCTCAACCACAACGACTTTCGAGCCCTTAGGCAAAACGCCCTCGATCTGCGATCCGGTTCCGTGATCCTTCGGTTTCGGGCGTACATAGACGAACGGTTTCTCCATCCTGTCAGCGGCCAGAACCCCGTGAGCGATCGCTCCAGTGGCCACTCCGGCCACAATCTCGGCCTCCGGACACTCTTTCGCGGCGGTCTCGGCCAGCCAACCGGCGACCTTTGAGCGCAGCTCCGGATCGGAAAGAATCCGGCGGTTGTCACAGTAAATCGGTGAATGCCAGCCTGAGGCCCAGGTGAAAGGCTCGTCAGGCCTGAGCAGAACGGCTTTTATGCGAAGAAGCTCGGAAGCAAGTTTTCTGTCGATGTTTTCCATATTCATTGAAAATGATTATTAACTTTGCACACAGCATACAAATATAATAGTTTTACGTCAATATCTTACTCACGGGATGCACAAGATTTACCTTGAAAAGAGATGTATGATCATCTGTTCTCCGCAGGAACAGGCTCTGTCCGACCCGAATTCGATCGAGCTGCACCTCGGCTGCAACCCGGACATCACCGCATTGGTGACGATGTTCGAGACATCGGACACCCTCGCGCGGATCTACATCCCGACAGCAGACATTGAGACGACGTACAAAGAGTTCTGTTCCAGGTTCAAGGAGGTAAACGCCGCCGGCGGGCTGGTGTCGAACCGCAGGGAGGATGTGCTCCTTATCAGCAGAAACGGCCTCTGGGACCTGCCGAAGGGGCATCAGGAAGCCGGCGAGGACATCAGCGTCACAGCCCTTCGTGAAGTCCAGGAAGAGACCGGAGTGGGAGATCTGGAACTGAGGGGTCTGATCTGCGTCACCGACCACTGCTACCGGCGCGACGGAATATGGCACCTCAAGCACACGTGGTGGTACGATATGCTCTACACAGATCCTGTGAACCTCACGCCTCAACGGGACGAGGACATCACAAAGGCCGCCTGGGTGGCCCGATCCGGCCTTTCACCGTACCTCAAGAACACTTATCCGTCCATCGTGGAGGTGTTCCGGGAAGCCAAAATCTAAGATATTCATTAATTGTGAAACTTTTCATCAGCCAATGCCGTATATTAAAGGATTGACTATAACGATTGTTATCGAATATGAAACTTTCACAATTCCAATTCCTTCTTCCGAAGGAACGTGTGGCCCAGGAGCCGACCAGATGGCGCGACGAATGCCGGCTTATGGTCGTGCATAAGGATACCGGCGAGATCGAGCACAGGATATTCAAGGACATCATCGACTATTTCGGCAAAGGAGACACGTTCGTGTTCAACGACACAAAGGTGTTCCCGGCGCGCCTTTACGGCAAGAAAGAGAAGACCGGCGCGGACATTATGGTCTTCCTGCTGAGGGAGCTCAACCGCGAGCAGCACCTCTGGGATGTGATCGTGGATCCGGCCAGGAAGATCCGAATCGGCAACAAGCTCTATTTCGGTGACGATCAAAGTCTTGTGGCAGAAGTCATTGACAACACCACTTCCAGGGGGCGTACACTGCGATTCCT
Source organism: uncultured Bacteroidales bacterium (assembly GCA_934725575.1). Taxonomy (GTDB): domain Bacteria; phylum Bacteroidota; class Bacteroidia; order Bacteroidales; family UBA932; genus Cryptobacteroides. Next base: position 147,080 of record CAKVCK010000003.1, on the reverse strand, counting down.
CTACGACGGGCCTTACGAGGACTTCAAGAGGTCATTGTTCAGCCTTGGCGAGATTCCGGTTCCGAAATGGGTGAAGTCGAAGATCACCCCTGAGGACAACGAGAACTACCAGACCATCTTCGCAAAGAACGAAGGAGCGGTGGCGGTTCCGGCCGCCGGCACGCATTTCAGCCGCGAGTTGTTCAACAGAATGATTCTCAAGGACATCGACAAAGCCTTCATCACAGAGCATATGGGCATCGGACAGTTCCGCAGGGTTGACGTGGAGGATTTGTCCAAGCACAGGATGGATTCCGAAAGGCTGATCATCACTCCGGAGGCGTGCGAGATCATCAACAAGGCCAAGAACGGCGGGCACAAGGTGCTGGCCGTTGGTACTACCGTGCTCAGAGGCCTTGAGACATACGTCACCACCACCCACGAGGTGAAGCCTTACGACGGATGGACGAACAAGTTCATATTCCCTCCTTACGAGTTTTCCGTACCTGACGCTGTGGTCTCAGGATTCCATCTTCCGGAATCGACTATGCTGATGGCCGTTGCCGCGTTCGGGGGCTTCAACAACGTTATGAACGCCTACAAGGTCGCCTTGGACGAAGGCTATCGCTTCGGCCCTTACGGAGACGCTATGCTGGTCGTATAGACCGGCATAGCGCCTCGGCCTCTTTAACCCATCATCCGGATGAAGGCTTTTGCGTTGCAGGGTAGCAATGCTGAAGGAGATCGACTGTGATGAAGCCGTCACATTCCAAGGTTGTGACCAGTCCGCTGACCTTGCCGTAGGTCCACTTCAGCCTCTCGCACAACTCATCAATCGACACTCCGCGACGACTTTTCACCGCCAACGCCAGTCTGAGGATGTCATCATATTCATTATCCGGAAGTTGTCCTTTGTAATAGTTTTCTATTTCTTCCTTGAAATCTTCCTTCCGTCGAAGATCCGCCTTGCCTAATCCGAGCCTTGCGACAAGTTCTCCAAGATCGCCTATCTGTTCGGCTATGTTCTCTCTTATCAAGAGGTTGCATCCCTGCGAGACCGGATCATCGATTCTGCCGGGCAAGGCAAACACATCCCTGCCGTACGATGCTGCGAGACGAGCCGTCATCATCCCGCCGCCACGTATCTTCGACTCCACAAGAATCGTGGCCCTGCATATTCCCGCTATAATCCGGTTGCGCCTCAGGAAATTTATCCTGACGGCCTGTGTTCCTGGCGGGTAGTCCGTGACCAGCGCGCAGCCGGGAGTCGAAGCGATCAGTTCTCCCACGTCCCTGTTCCTTGACGGGTACAGATCGTCTATGCCGGTCGCCATCACAGCCACAGTAGGGAGCCCCGCCTCGATCGCCGCCCTATGGGCCGTGACATCAACCCCGAGGGCGAGTCCGCTGACAACCAAAGGCTTGACACCGGAACGAGCCATCGCCCCGACTATCCTCCGGCACCAATCCTTCCCATAGTGGGTCAGACCTCTGGTCCCGACAACGGCAATCTGCGGAAGTCCCTCAAACACAATCTCCGGCGAAGACACACCTTTATAATATAGGCCGATCGGAGGGTCGTCACATTCCATCAGAAGACCGGGATAGTCTTTTTCGCCTATTCCGACAAAACGGCATCCCTTGCTTTCCAGGTCCTCAAGTTCCATCGCCGCCGACTCAAACGCGCTTTCTGTCACAAGCGTCGCGAACCTTGTCTTTGAATATGCCCCCAAAACCTTTCCGGCCTCCTCCGCGTCCCTGAACACAGCCTCGGCGCCTCCGAATTCCTCGATCAGTCTCAATCCGACCTTCGGCTCGAAACCGAATATACGGTTCAAGGCACACAGCCCCACCCTTTCCTCAAAAGAAACAATCATAGCTTACTTCATATAAATTTCCCGGCACGATCGCCGGCGACGCAAATTAGAGACTTCACTCTCAATCCAAGGGGGTAAAAGACATAATAATTTACGTTTCTTATGAATATTTATGTTTTTTATCAGAGCGCTCAGGACGGACGATGGATCAATGTCGAAAAAATGGCTATCTTTGACCTTATGATTTATATCGACACACATTGTCATATTTCCGATGAAGCCTTTTCCGGTGAAGAGGAATACTACATCCGTAGGGCGAAAGAGGCGGGGGTAAGCCTTATGCTACAGCCGGACATCGACAGCTCCGAGCGCGAGGCGATGTTCTCGCTTGTGGACCGCCATCCAGACGCGCTGCGTCCGATGATCGGACTCTACCCCGGGTCGGTCGGCAAGGACTGGCGGACAGAGATTGACAAAATGCTCCGCTTTCTGGAAGGATGGGAAGCCAGAGGGGATCGCAAGGTGGTGGCGGTAGGAGAGATAGGACTTGACTATCACGAAGGCAAGGATTCCGCCGAAGAGCAGAAAGAGGCCTTGGAATGGCAGCTCGACTTCGCGGCCGAACGTTCCCTTCCGGTCAACATCCACCTGCGGGACGCTATGGGAGACTTCCTTAAGATCATAAGAAGGCATAAAGGATTGAGAGGGAATATGCACGCCTACAGCGGCAGCCTTGAGTCTTTTCAGGAGCTTCAACGGCTTGGGGACTGGTACATCGGAGTAGGCGGTGTGGTCACATTCAAGAACGCCGGACTCGCCGAAGTCGTCCGTAACGTCCCGCTTGACAGGATAGTGCTTGAGACTGACGCGCCATACCTGACACCTGTGCCTTACCGAGGAAAACGCAACGAAAGCTCATACATTCCGCTGATCGCCGCGAAAATCGCCGAACTCAAAGGCATCCCGGTCGAGGAGGTTGCGGAGACAACCACAAATAACGCCAAAACTCTTTTCGGAATATGAAACGATCTTCAATTCTGATGATTTACACAGGAGGAACGATAGGAATGAAGCAGGATCCGCAGGACCTGACCCTCAAGCCGTTCGACTTCCGCCAGATCCTGGACGAGGTTCCTGAGCTGCAGAAATTCGCATTGCGCATCGACGCGTACACTTTCGACCCGCTGATCGACTCCTCGGATGTCGAGCCATCATTCTGGCAGTCACTCGCCTCGCTGATCCAGGAACGTTATGATGAATATGACGGATTTGTGGTCCTTCACGGAACGGACACGATGGCATATTCAGCATCCGCCCTGAGCTTTATGCTTGAGAATCTGGCGAAGCCGGTCGTTTTCACCGGAAGCCAGCTCCCTATCGGAGTGCCGCGCACCGACGGCAAGGAGAATCTGATCTCCGCGGTCGAGATCGCCTCGGCCAAGGACTCCGGAGGTCATCCGAGGGTGCCCGAGGTCAGCATATTCTTCAATTCCAAGCTGTTGAGAGGCAACCGCTCGGTCAAGATCAGTTCGGAGGATTTCAGTGCTTTCCGCTCGCCGAACTGCCCTCCGCTGGCAGAGGCCGGCATCAGCATCAAATACAATGACGGCATCATACGTCGTCCCGCCAGATGGGACGAGCCGCTCAGGATCAGCACCGGGCTGGACACAAGGGTCTCTATCCTCAAGGTGCATCCGGGAATCACTCCGCAGGTGATGAGGTATTTCCTTTGCGGCCCCGATGTCCGCGCCGCCATCATCGAGACCTATGGTTCCGGAAACGCCCCGTCAAGGCAATGGTTTCTGGATACAGTCAAGGAGGCGGCCGGGATGGGCAAGGTCCTGATGAACGTTACACAATGCCTGTCAGGCACTGTAAATATGGACATCTACGCCACCGGAAAGGCTCTCGAAAAGGCCGGAGTCGTCTCCGGAGCTGACATCACAACCGAAAGCGCGCTCGCCAAACTGTTCTACCTTATGGGCAGTTGTCAGGACAACGAATGGGTGAAGTCAAGACTTGGAGAAAATCTGCGTGGAGAAATTTCCTTATAAATATTGCCAATTGGAAATAATTTAGTAAATTGCAACGGTTTTTTAGAAGGTTTTACGCTTTCGGGAAGCCACAGGGAAAGATAACTATTTAATACATTATCAATTAAAATTAAACACACAAAAACAGTTATGAAAAAGTTTTTCATGTTTTTGGCAGTAGCCGGTGTTCTCACCTTCACTGCAAACATCGCATCCGCTCAGGATCAGCCAGCCGCTGACAACGCAGCCGCAACAGAGCAAGTTGAGACTGCCGCCGCAGCCCAGCCAATGTCCGCTGAGGATCTCCTCAAGGGTACCGGAGAGGACGTTCCTATGCACCAGCAGATCAAGACCTATTTCATCCAGGGAGGTCCAGGCTTTATGTCAATGATCCTCCTCTGCCTCATCATTGGTCTTGCCCTCGCGATCGAGAGAATCCTTTATCTCTCATTCTCAAAGACCAACACCAAGAAGCTCCTCAAGAACGTCGAGGCTGCTCTCGCACAGGGTGGCGTTGAGAAGGCAAAGGAAGTTTGCCGCAACACCAAAGGCCCGGTTGCCAGCATCTTCTACGATGGTCTCAACCACTATGACGAAGGTCTTGATGTAGTTGAAAAGAGAATCACCTCAGCCGGTGGTGTCCAGATGAGCCTTATGGAGAACAACCTTTCTTGGATCGCCCTGTTCATCGCCCTTGCACCTTCACTCGGATTCTTGGGAACAGTTATCGGTATGGTTCAGGCGTTCGACGCCATCGAGGCCGCAGGTGACATCTCCCCTAACATCGTCGCCGGAGGTATGAAGGTCGCCCTTATCACTACCGTAGGTGGTCTTATCGTCGCTATGATTCTCCAGGTGTTCTACAACTATATTCTTTCCAGAATCGACGCTCTCTCAATTGATATGGAGAACGCTTCCATCGATCTCGTTGACGTTCTTGCAAAGAACCAGAAGAAATAATTTGTAGCAACAATTTTAGAATCTGATTATAATGAATAAGATATTCAAAATAACCGGATGGGTATTGGGTCTTTTGGGAATCGTCTTTGGCATCCTGGCCTTCGTGAACGGAGGTTCTGCCATTGACCTTCTCCTCAGGTACACCTACGTGCTGTTCATCGCAGCCGTGGTTATCTGGATCGGACTATCAATATTCATCTCCGGCAGGAACAACCCGAAGAACCTGCTCAAGGCCGCCGGCGTGGTGGTCGGAGTAGCCGCTCTGGTTATCCTGGCATACGTGCTCTCATCGGGCGCGCCTGCACTCAATGTCAAGTCACAGCCGACCACCCAGTGGCTCAAGCTGACCGACACAATGCTTCTTCTGACCTACGTCCTCGGTGGAGCCGCTATCGTAGCCATCATCGTAGGCGCTGTCAGAGACGCGATCAACAACAAATAACATCTAAGTAAGCTATGGCAAGAAAAACACCGGGACTGAACACACAATCGACAGCCGATATCGCGTTCCTTCTGCTCTGCTACTTCCTGATGACCTCCACTATGGACCAGCAGTCAGGTTTGCAGCGCCGTCTCCCTCCTATGCCTGACCAGAATCAGAAAACGGAAGACACGAAGGTCAACAAGCGTAACATCATCATCGTGAAGATCAACTCTTCCGACAGACTGTTTGCCGGTGACCAGCTTTTGGATGTTAGCCAGCTCAAGGACAAGATCAAGGAGTTCATCACAAACCCTAACAACGACCCGAACCTTCCTGAAAGGGAGATGAAGAACATCGAGGGCTACGGTGAATATCCCGTATCAAAAGGAGTCATCTCTCTTCAGAATGACCGTGGAACCAGCTACAGGGCCTACATAGCTGTTCAGAACGAACTCGTGAAGGCAATCAATGAAGTCCGTGACGACTTCTGCAAGCAAAACTATGGAAAGGCCTACACCTTCCTCACAGAAGATCAGCAGAAGATTGTCAGGGAAGCGATTCCACAGAACATTTCCGAGGCAGAGCCTAAGGACGTCACCAAAAAGTAAAACAGGAGGATCAGACAATGCCTAATTTTAAAAGAAGTGGTAAAAAAGAAATGCCGGAGTTGGGAACCAGCTCAGACATCGTGTTTATGTTCCTGTTCTTCTTTATGGTGACCTCACAGCTCCGATCCACGGAGGTGAAGGTAAGGGTTAGACTCCCGGAAGCGACGGAGGTCGCAAAGCTTGAAAGGAAGGATTTGGCCTCATACATCTACATCGGTTCCCCTACCGCTCAGTATCAGAGCCAGTACGGTACCGAGGCGCGTATCCAGCTGAATGACTCTTTCAAGACAACGAACGACATCCGTGACTTCATCGCCGCCGAGCGCGACGCGATGAGCGAGGCTGACCGCCAGTTGATGCAGGTCTCAATCAAGGCAGACGAAGACGCAAGAATGGGTATCGTGACGGACGTGAAGCAGGAGCTTAGGCGCTGCTCCGCCCTCAAGATTATGTACGCTGCCAGAAAGACAGAGAACAAGTAACATTCTTGAAATACATTTAGAGAGGGATTGGCCGACAGGCCAGTCCCTCTCTTTTTATCGATTGGTCACTTCGATAGGCTCAGTGACCGAATATTCAAAAAGGTCTTTGACCAGCGTAAATTTTATACTATCTTTGTGAGATTGAATCAAATGTCATAAAAATATGGTAACGAGGAGTAAAGTTAAGGCCCTGCTGAAGGCGGCACCTGGACAGGAAGTCCTTGCCAAAGGCTGGGTCAGGACCAAAAGAGGAAACAAGCAGATCAAGTTCATCGCACTCAACGATGGCTCGACAGTGAATAACATTCAGGTTGTGGTTGATATGGCCAACTTTGACGAGACCCTTATCGCTAAGATCACAACCGGAGCGAGCATCAGCGTGACCGGCGACCTGATCGAATCAGTCGGAAGCGGACAGGCGGTCGAGATCCAGGCGAAACAGATCGAGGTGCTCGGCGAATGCGACCCTGTAAGGTACCCTCTCCAGAAGAAGAACACTTCTCTTGAATATCTTCGCACAGTCGCTCACCTTCGTCCGAGGACAAACACGTTCGGAGCCGTGCTGAGAATCCGTCACGCGATGGCATTCGCCATTCATAAGTTCTTCAACGACAAGGGATTCGTTTACCTCAACACACCTCTTATCACAGAATCTGACGCCGAGGGCGCCGGAGATATGTTCCAGGTGACCACACTCAACCTTGAGAATGTGCCTAAGAAAGAGAACGGCAAGGTTGACTTCAGCAAGGATTTCTTCGGAAAGAAGACGTGCCTTACCGTGAGCGGCCAGCTGGAGGGCGAGCTTGGAGCGACCGGCGTGGGAGAGATCTACACTTTCGGACCCACATTCAGGGCCGAGAACTCCAACACTCCGAGGCATCTCGCGGAGTTCTGGATGATCGAGCCGGAGATGGCCTTCTACGACATCAACGACAATATGGTGCTGGCCGAGGAGTTCGTGAAATACCTTGTGCAGTACGCTCTTGACAACTGCGCGGACGACCTCAAGTTCCTCAACGACAAGTACGATGACGGACTTATCGAGAGACTCAAGAGTGTCCTCGGAATTCCGTTCCAGAGAGTCACCTACACGGAGGCCGTGGAGATTCTCGAAGAGGCTGTCAGAAACGGCCAGCAGTTCGAGTATCCGGTTCACTGGGGAACGGACTTCCAGAGCGAGCACGAGCGGTTCCTCGTGGAGAAGCACTTCGGCAAACCGGTGATTCTCACTGACTTCCCTAAGGACATCAAGGCTTTCTATATGAAACAGAACGAGGACGGAAAGACCGTGCGCGGAATGGACGTGCTCTTCCCGAAGATCGGGGAGATCATCGGCGGTTCCGAAAGAGAGGCATCCCTTGAGAAACTTGAGCAGAGGATCGACGAGCTCAAGATGAGCCGCAAGAACCTCGAATGGTACATCGACACCCGCCGGTACGGAACCGTGCCTCACAGCGGATTCGGTCTCGGATTCGAGAGACTGCTGCTTTTCGTCACCGGTATGGCCAACATCCGCGACGTGATCCCGTTCCCAAGGACTCCAAAGAACGCCGAATTCTAAAATACAAACGAATATGCTAGTGATTGGAATAGCCGGCGGCTCCGGCTCCGGAAAGACAACGGTTGTCAACGCCATAACCGAGAAGCTTAAGGAAAAAGTGGTCGTCATTCCTCAGGATTCCTACTATAAGGACTCCAGCCATCTTCCGCTGGAAGAGAGGCAACAGATCAACTTCGACCATCCGGACGCCATCGACTTCAAGCTCCTTTGCGAACAGCTGAAAGAGCTTAAGAACGGCAAGGCGATCGAACAGCCGGTATATTCCTACATCACTTGCTCCCGGTCAAAGACCGAGACCGTCACGGTCGAGCCGGCGGAAGTCATAATCATCGAAGGGATTCTCGTGTTCACCTGCAAGGAGTTAAGAGAGCAGATGGACATCAAGATATTCGTTGACGCTGATGACGATGACCGCCTGATGAGGGTGATGGCCAGAGATATTCTTGAGAGGGGTAAGACTGTGGAGACCGTCATCGAGCGGTACACCAAAACCGTCAAGCCGATGTACCTCCAGTTCATAGAGCCGAGCAAGCGCTATGCGGACATCATCATCCCGCAGGGAGGACACAACAAGGTGGCCATCGACATCATCTCCGCGACGATCGAAAAATCCCTCAGAGAGAAGGAACTGGCGAACGCCGAATAGGCGCGCGGACGGTGATCCGGGAATATTCCAAAGAAAATCAATGCTATGAAGAGCGACGACAAGGCAGGGTTGTATATTACCGTCATATTCCATCTGGCGGTGGTGATTGTGCTGCTTGTCTGCCAGATCTCATCCGCGTTGAAAAGAGAGAACACCTTCGTGCTGGATTTCTCCAAGCAGGAGAAGGTTGAGAAAGAGCAGGCGGAGCGCAACCTCAAGGAAGAGGTCAGCGAGAGGCTCGACAGGATGCTTGCGGCGGCTTCCGGCGTTCCAATAAGGAATGTGGCCGTGGACAGGGGCGCGCTCAAGGATGACCGCAACACCAACGCCGAGGAACTCTACAAGGATGCCGAGAAATTGGCACAGGATCTTAAGAACGGCCCGAAGCTCGACGAGCCGGACGAGGATTACGCCGCTGTCAGCAAACCGAGCCAACCCAAAGAGGAGCAGAAGAAGTCATCCTACCAAGGACCTTCCGTCGTGTCCTACGAGCTTGATGGCCGGAAAGCCAGCAAACTGTCGATTCCGGCCTATAGATGTCTGGGAGCCGGACACGTCACAGTCATCATCACCGTGGATCCTTCCGGCAAGGTTTTGAACGCTAAAGTCCAGGACGGGGTGTCATCGGACGACAAGTGTCTGAGGGACTTTGCGATAAGGGCGGCGAGGCTTTCACGGTTCTCCGCATCCGGAACGGCACCGGCAAGACAGACCGGAAATATCGTATATTTGTTCGTTGCTCAATAATATTGCGTATATTTGCCAATATAGCCGATGAACAGAAAGACACTGACCATACTGATCGCTGCTGCGGTGATCCTCATAGGAGGAATCGCCTTTGCTGTCGTGAAATTATATTCAGGTTCCCCAGACAGTGACCTTGGTGGAGATTCCCGTTTTCTGGAGACACACCAGCTGGTCAAAGCGGTGCCGTCCGATGCCGCCATCGTCTTCTGCGCCAAAAACTTCGGAAGACTTTGCGAATATCTCGGCGACTCAGTGTCCGTTTTCGGGGAATTGACATCGGGCAGATTCAGCAGGATCGCATCAAACAGGTACAACAGTCTCAAGAAAGCCCAAGCCATAGTCTCCGTGCATTACAGCAAGGATCTTCCACCACTTATGATCATAGACGCGGGGAAAGCCATTGCTGACACAACCGAGGACTTCCGCCGGCTGATGGCTGACGCGGATTCCTCAAGGCTCATCGCAAGGACCAATGGCGACCTGCTTCTGATCTCCTCTTCCGAGACAATCATAAACTCCTCGATAAGGCATCTGGAGGAAGGGCACAGCATCCTTGAGGCGAACGGATTCGCGGAAATCACATCTGCCACATCAGGAGACGATGTCATCTTCTTCTCCAACGCCTACACAGACAACATCATCGGCGCATACTTCGCAAAGAAGCACCGGAAATCCAGAAACTTCTTCAAAGAACTGTCCGAGTGGACGGCTTTCAGCATAACCAGACATTCCGACAGCGGAGTCACTATGCGTGGTGCCCTGCTCTACTCGAACGATCCGTCATATTACTTGAATATACTCACACACTCCGGATCTTCCGAGGTGAGAATCGCTGACGCAGTCCCGTCGAATGTTGATTTCATCCTTGACCTTCCGATAGGGAACATCTCTTCCTACATAAAGGCCTACAGAAATCACCTTGACTCCAGAAGCCGGCTGGACAAGTTCGAGGCGACGCTGGCGACACAGAAAAAAGAATTCGGCCAAAACGCCGAGGAATGGGCGAAATCCTTGGACATCAAGGAGATATCCATCATAAATCTGCACCTTGGCGAAAAACTCCGCCAGGTCCTGATGCTGCGCCCTGGAAACAGGCTGAAAGCGGACAACGTCAGCGGAATGAAGTGTCCGGGATTCGCCTCGGCCATATTCGGGAATATATTCAAGGCGGAAGAGGAAAACGCCTGCGCTCTGGTTGGAGACTGGATAGTGATAGGAGCGGCGGATTGCGTTTCTGAATATTCAAAGTCAGATTTCATCAAAGAGACTTTGGCCGCCCGCCTCGGGACGGAAGGCCTCGACCGGATTCCGCAGAAAAACTGCGGAGCCTGGATGTACCACTCTCTCAGCGAGGATCCAAACCTGCTTGACGCCACATTCAGCCCGATGATGGCCAAAGGATGCAGGAATATCCTGAAGGGAGCGTCATACGTTCCTATCGTCATCTCGGCAGGAACTGAAGGTGGAAAAGTCGGTCTGGATTTCAATCTGGACAGGGTACTTGTGAGCAAGGGAAGCGTCCCTACATCAGTTTCCGGAAGAGACACAACCATCAATGTGCCGGAAGGACCTTTCAAGGTACGGAACTGCGCCACAGGCAAGATCAACACGATTTACCAGAACAGCCATCTTTCAATATGTCTGCGGGACGAGAACGGGAAGGATGTCTGGGGCGTGCCGTTCAAGTCGAAGATCCGCGGCTACGTCCAAGAAGTCGATTACTACAACAACGGAAAGATCCAGTACCTGTTCGCGGCCGGATCACAGATGTACCTGATTGACAGGCTCGGACGCTTCGTCACAGGATTCCCTTCCGAGACAGGCAAGAAAATTGCGGCAGGGCCTGCCGTGTACGATTTCACGGGAGCTAAAGGCTATACTGCGATGCTCCTGCACACAGACAACACCGTAGGCTATTACGACCTGCACGGGAAGCAGGTTCCTTCCTGGAAAGGAATAACGGCCGATGAGACTATAAAGAGCCTTCCCGAGCTTCTGGAAGGCAATGGTAAAAAATACTGGGTGGTCAGGACATCAGCCCAAAGCATGGTTTTCCCGTTCAGCGGCGGAGAGCCTTTGATAAAGGGCGAGGGCAACAAGATGATCCGGCCGGACAGCAAGATCGAGATCACGGACAAAGGGTTCAGCGCGGTTTGTTACGATGGCAAGGAAAGAACCTTCAAGCCCGGCAAATAAAAACGAACATTATGAACGAATTCAGATTCGAATCTGTGAACAAGCTCCTTGAAGAGAGCTTCAGAAAAAATTGGGACAGGCTTGCGCTTTCCAACTATCAGGGAGTGAGCCTATGCTACAGGGACGTGGCAAGACGCATCGAGAAACTGCACATCGCATTCGAGAAATGCTTTCTGCACAAAGGAGACAAGGTGGCCATCTGCGCCCGCAACCAGGTCAACTGGGCGGTAAGTTTTCTGGCCACGATGACCTACGGAGCGGTGCCTGTGCCTATCCTCCACGAGTTCAAGCCCGGAAATATTCATTACTTGGTCAATCACTCTGAAGCAAAGGTTCTCTTTGTGGACGATGTCATCTGGGAGGGGCTGAGCGCCGATGAGATGCCAGGGCTGTTCGCGGTGGTGAGAATCAACACTTTCCAGCTTCTGTATTCAAAGGTTCCTCGCATCACCGAGGCTCGGGAGCATATGAATGAATATTTCGGCAAACGCCACCCGAACAGTTTCGAGCCGGAGGACCTCAACTACTACAAGGACTCCCCTAACGAACTGGCGATGATCAACTACACATCCGGCACGTCCGGTTTCTCAAAGGGTGTGATGATCCCTTACAGGGCCCTGTGCTCCAACATCCAGTTCGCGCAGCACGTGCTTCCGGAGCTGAACAACCAGACGAACGTGGTGGCGATGCTCCCGTCCGCACATATGTACGGAATGATGTTCGAGTTCCTCTTCGAGATGACGATCGGAGCCCACGTGCACTTCCTTACGAGGGTACCGAGCCCGAAGATCATTATGCAGGCGCTTTCCGAGGTCAAGCCGAACATCATCATCGCCGTGCCGCTGATCATCGAGAAAGTCTATAAGTCCAAGATCCAGAAGATTGTGGAAAAAGGCGGAATCAAGACCCTGCTCAAGGTTCCGGTGATCGACAAGATGATCCAGAAGAAGATCTGCGGCGAGCTCGTGAGCGCTTTCGGAGGCAACTTCATTGAAGTCATTATGGGTGGAGCGGCGTTCAACAAGGAGATCGAGAAGTTCTTCTGGGACATCGCGTTCCCTTACACCGTCGGCTACGGAATGACGGAATGCGCCCCGATCATCACCTATGCGCACTACGACGACAAGAGGCTCTACTCCTGCGGAAAGGCGGCGTTGAATATGTCCATCCGCATCGACTCCCCTGACCCGGAGAACATCGAGGGAGAGATCCAGGCCTACGGCCCGAACATCGCCCTTGGCTACTACAAGAACGAGGAGGCCACGAAGGATCTCTTCACTGAGGACGGATGGCTCAGGACCGGAGATATGGGTGTCATCGACAAGGACGGTTATCTCTACATCAGAGGACGTTACAAGTGTATGTTCCTCGGACCGAACGGCCAGAACATCTACCCTGAGGAGCTTGAGTCTGTGATCAACTCGTTCGCCTACGTCGTTGACTCGCTTGTCATCGAAGACAACGGCGGCTTGACCGCTCTGGTTTACCCTGACTACCATCAGGGCGAACTGGACGGAATGAACCGCGAGGATCTGGAGAAGACTCTGACATCACAGCTTCCGGAGATCAACAGGGAGATTCCTAACTACGCCAAGATCAAGAAGATCGAGTTTATGCCGGAAGATTTCGAGAGAACCCCGAAGAAGAGCATCAAGAGATACCTCTACCAGAGAAACAAGTAATGGAAAAGTTTGACCAGCGATACCTTGAGATGGCCGAGATCTGGGCCAGGAACTCCTACTGCAAGAGACGGCAGGTCGGAGCGATCCTGGTCAAGGACAGGATGATCATCTCCGATGGCTACAACGGGACGCCGTCCGGATTCGAGAACGTCTGCGAGGACGAGAACGGAGCCACAAAGCCATACGTCCTCCACGCCGAGGCCAACGCCATCACCAAGGTCGCGAAGTCAGGCAACAGCAGCCTCGGTGCGACCCTCTACGTAACGGCATCCCCGTGCATAGAATGCTCGAAGCTGATCATTCAGGCCGGCATAAAAAGAGTCGTCTATAAAGATGAATATCGCCTCACGGACGGAGTTGACCTGCTCCGCAAGGCTGGAATCAAAGTTGAAAAGATAGATTAGGATGAAACGAATATCTTCCATCTGGATTGCTGTGCTCGGAATAATCGTGGGGGCGCTTATGGTGCTGGCCTACAATGCATATTCGCAGAAAAGGAATATGCTCCGCGTTCAGAATCAAGACTGGCGCAAACTGAATCTGATCCTTGACCAGATCGACAAGAACTACGTTGACACTATCAATGTCGGGAAAGTCACGGACGCTGCCATCACCGCCGCATTGGCGGAGCTTGACCCTCATTCAGTCTATATGCCACCTGTAGAGCTGACCGAGGCGGAGACCGATCTGGCCGGCAATTTCGATGGAATCGGCATCCAGTTCAACGTCCCGAACGACACGGCGATCGTGCTGGAAGTCATCCCCGGAGGCCCGTCCGAGAAGGTCGGACTGCAGAAAGGTGACAGGATCCTCAAGGTCGGGGACAAGGACATCGCCGGAGTGAAATTTCCTCAGGACAGCATGGTCCGCAGGATGAAAGGCCCGGCCGGGACAAAGGTCACGGTAACAGTCGGCAGAGGCAACGAGACGATTCCGTTCGAGATCACCAGAGGGAAGATTCCGATGCACTGCGTGGACGCTTCGTTTATGATCAACGACACCACCGGCTACATCAAGCTCTCCAAGTTCTCCAGAACGACATTCACGGAGTTCTCACAGGCCAGCGCCACACTGCTCGGGAAAGGAATGAAGAAACTGATCTTCGACCTGCGTGACAACACAGGAGGGTATTTCGACCAGGCACTGCTGCTCTGCGATATGTTCCTCAAGAAAGGTGACGAGATCGTCTATATGCAGGGACTTCACCGCAAGAAGGACGACTACAAGGCCGACGGCAAGGGAATCCTTCAGGACATTGACCTGACAGTATTGATCAACGAGTCCACGGCTTCGTCCAGCGAGATATTCGCAGGCGCCATCCAGGACAACGACAGAGGCCTCATCATCGGAAGGCGCTCGTTCGGCAAGGGTCTCGTGCAGGAGCCAGTCTATTTCAGCGATGGGTCCGGAGTGCGTCTGACGGTCGCAAGATTCTACACGCCATCCGGCCGTTGCATCCAGAAGCCATATTCAGAAGACTACCAATACGACATCTACAAGCGCTACGCCGACGGAGAGATGTACGACGCTGACAGCATCAAGGTTGACTCCACGGCCGCCTACAAGACAGTGGCCGGAAGGACGGTCTATGGCGGTGGCGGCATCATCCCGGACGTGTTCGTGCCGGTGGACACCACCAGGGCCACTAAGTTCTTCATCGCCTGCAACAAGAAAGCGACGCAGATGAGGTTCGCCTCGGCGATGTTCGACAAATACAAATCGCGGCTCTCCGAAATCGACAGTGACGCCGAACTTGGAATATTCCTGGACAGAATGAATATCCCGTCCGCATTCCGTGAATATGCCTCCTCGAAGGACGGCATCACCTGCACGCAAAAAGAATGGGAAGAGACTTCTGAATATCTCCTCCCACAACTCCGTGCCCTTGTCGGGCGGTATTCCAAACTCGGTGAGAACGCCTTCTACAAGATGTACCTCAACGTGGATGTCACGCTGAAGAAGGCTATTGAATCGGACTCACGTAATCTTTTACATCCTGCCCGCTGACAGGATTCCCTCCAAGTATCATCAGGCGCTCCACGACATTGCGGAGTTCCCTGATGTTTCCCGTCCAAGATTTCTCCTGGAGCAGCCTGACCGCTTCGGGAGAAAATGTTTTCACCGGCATCCCGGACTCCGTGCTGATCTGATTTACAAAATAGTCAATAAGCAGAGGGATGTCATCTTTCCTTTCGTCCAGCGACGGCACCTTGATGACGATGACGCTCAGGCGGTGGTACAGGTCTTCCCTGAAATTGCCCTTGGCTATCTCATCCTGAAGATTCTTGTTCGTGGCCGCCACCACCCTCACGTCAACAGTTATGTCCTTGTCACTGCCGACCCTGGAGAGCTTGCGCTCCTGCAGCACACGCAGCACCTTGGCCTGAGCGGCAAGGCTCATGTCCCCGATCTCGTCCAGGAAAAGAGTCCCGCCGTCAGCCTGCTCGAACTTACCTTTGTGCTGCTTGATGGCCGAGGTGAAAGCGCCTTTCTCGTGGCCGAACAATTCACTTTCAATCAGTTCCGACGGGATGGCCGCACAGTTCACCTCGATGTACGGCATCGCGCTTCTGGCACTCTGCTCGTGGAGACTCCGCGCAACCAGCTCCTTGCCCGAACCGTTGGGGCCGACGATCAGCACACGGGCGTCAGTCGGGGCGACCTTCGCAATGATGTCGCGCTCATGCCGGATAGGCTCTGACTCCCCTATCATCCGTTGGCCGTAAACCTTCTTTTTCAGAGTCTTGTTCTCGGAGATTATCGTAGCCTTCTCGGAGGCGTTCTTGATCGTGATCAGAATCCTGTTCAGGTCCAGAGGCTTCTGGATGAAGTCGAAAGCGCCTTTCTTGATGCATTCCACGGCTGTGTCGATGTCTCCATGGCCGGAGATCATCACGATCGCCGAATCTATGCCCTCGGCGACCATCTTGTCCAGCACCTCGGTTCCGTCCATTCCCGGCATCTTGATGTCACAGAAAATCACATTGTACCTTTCCTTGTCCACCATCGCAAGGGCGGTCGCACCGTCCTCGGCCACATCCACATCGTAGCCCTCGTCACTCAGAATCTCCTTAAGGGAATTCCTGATGGACCTCTCGTCATCAACAATCAATATCTTCATAGAAATTCGTCTTTGTTCTTACCTATAAATCGCACATCCCGTTTCCGCGGAACCCACTCCTCCGGATAACGGTAATATTACTTGTTCTGGAATGATATTCCGTAATACAAATATCGGACAAATTTCTTTCTTTGGGAAATGAAAAGGATAACTTTATTCTTTAGATAAAAATTGATAATTTTGCCGTATGAAATTACCTGACATCATCATAGCCATCGACGGCTACTCATCGACAGGCAAGAGCACGCTTGCCAGACTGATAGCGGAACACTTCGGATTCCTTTATCTGGACTCCGGGGCTCTCTACCGCGGAGTTACCTTGTACGCCCTTGAGAAAGGGTTCATCGGGAAGGACGGAGCCATTGACGAAGCCGCCCTCAAGGCTGCACTACCGGATTTGGGGCTGGATTTCAAGGCCGAGGGAACATTCATCGGAGACAGATGCATAGAAAAGGAGATCCGCACGCTGGAGGTGTCCGGCCACGTCAGTCCGATCTCGGCGATCCCGTTTGTCAGGGAATATGTCGATGAGCGTCTGCACGCTTTCGGACAGAGGAAAAGAATCGTGATGGACGGCAGGGACATCGGCACGACGGTGTTCCCGGACGCCGAGGTCAAGATATTCATGACAGCCAGCGATGAGGTCCGGGCACAAAGGCGTTTCGACGAGATGAAGGCCAAGGGACAGGACCCGAAACTGGAGGACGTGATGAAAAACCTTCGGGAGAGGGACTATATCGACTCCCATCGTGAGGTTTCCCCTCTTTCCAGGGCCGCCGACGCTTTCGTGCTGGACAATTCGGACATGAACCTGCACGAGGAACTGGTTTGGTTCCAAGGACTTGCGCAAGGCCGTTTCGGAATCCTTGAATAGAGGGTCATGGCTATTCAGGTTGAGATCGAGAAGCATTCCGGCTTCTGCGGAGGAGTGATCAGGGCGATCGGCCGAGCCGAGAAGTTCCTTGAGGAGTCTCCCGGCAGGACACTATACTCCCTCGGGGACATTGTCCACAACGAGGCGGAACTCCGGAGGCTCGGAGAGAAAGGACTGGTCACAGTCGACAAAGACGGACTTATGAATATTCCCGATCCTTCTTCGGAGACGCTTCTCATAAGGGCGCACGGCGAGCCGCCGCAGACATATTCATTGGCTCAAAAACTTGGTTTGACGGTCATAGACTGCACCTGTCCGGTAGTGCTGAAACTGCAAAAGAGCATCAGGGAGGCCTACGAGAGGGTCAAGCCCGCCGGAGGACAGATCGTCATATTCGGGAAAATCGGGCACGCCGAGGTGCTTGGCTTGCTTGGACAGGTCGGTGGCGACGCGGTGGTGATCGAGAATATGCAGATGCTGCTTTCAGCCATTGGGGACGGTTCCATCCGGACTGACAGGCCACTGGAGATTTTCTCGCAGACCACAAAAAGCCCGGTGGAATATTCCGAGATCTGCAAGGTGCTTTCGGAGGCGCTTCGACAAGCTCAGCGACCGATGAAAGTGGACGAGACGGACACGACATCATCCCCTGCCGGTCTGACGATTCATAACACAATTTGTTCACAGGTGGCGTCACGTCACGATGAGCTGGCGGAGTTCGCTCTTAGGCACGACGTTATCGTCTTTGTGTCAGGGGCTTCCAGTTCCAACGGGAAGGTGCTTTTCGACCTGTGCAAGTCCAGGAATCCGGACACCTATCATATTTCCGAACCTTCGGAATTGGAGTCGGATTGGTTTTCGGACGGAGACAAGGTCGGTGTCTGCGGAGCGACCTCCACGCCAGGATGGCTGCTGGAACAGGTCGCTGAAAGAATTTTTTGCAGGAATATTCACAAATAGTTAAATTTGCGGTCGAAATGATTGCGCATCAATCTTTTGAAATCTAAGTCAGGAAGATTACATAAGTTGAGGCAAGGTTTTAACGGTTAACAAATTCATTACATATTTTTATGGCAACAACAGCAGATTTTAAGAACGGCCTTTATATCAGCTACAACGGCAAGCCTTGCCAGGTAGTCTATTTCCAGCACGTTAAGCCTGGAAAGGGTCCGGCTTTCGTAAAGACAAAGCTTCGCAACCTTGAGAACGGAAGGATCCTTGAGAACACCTTCACAGCAGGTATGAAGATCGATGTCATCAACGTCGAGAGACGTCCTTACCAGTTCCTTTACTCTGACGAGGACGGATTCAACTTTATGCACGAGGAGACCTACGAGCAGATCCACCTGCCTCACGATGTTGTCGAGAACGCCGACCTGATGAAGGAAGGTCAGCACGTCGAGATGATGTTCGTCGTTGAGCCTGAGGAGAAGTGCCTCACCTGCGAGCTCCCGACCTACGTTACCCTTGAGGTGACCTACACAGAGCCTGCCGTGAAGGGCAACACCGCCTCCACCAGCGCTTTGAAGGAGTGCACCCTTGAGACCGGCGCCAAGATCATGGTTCCGCTCTTCATCAACCAGGGCGACAAGATCACCGTCAACACCACCGACCGTTCCTACGGCCAGAGGGTGTAAGGTTATCACACATCAGAAAGATTATGAGGGTATGGCTGTTTTTTGGGGTCATACCCTTTTCGTACACTAACCGGACAGTTTCGAATGATCTGTCCGTTTTTTGTTTTCCTCTTCCCTAAACAAGGCCCATTCAAGGATATGTCATCCTACTTTTTGTCCAGGTGACCGCCTATTCACAGGGTCGGCCGCTAAGCTTATCGAAGCGCCAGCACTTTCAAACCACAGCCGAACACTATGCCCTGCACGCCCTGCGGCGCAAGGTAACGAGGCCGCTCCCACTTTAAAACCGGGACCGGCCTTGAAATAGTGCGCAGGATAAAGTCTGGAGCACTTCTCACGGCTATGGTTTGCATAAGTCTTACTCACACGTCCCCCCACTAATGACTCTGATACATATTTCCATTTGAACTTATCACTTTAGGTTTGCAAGTCATAGTAAGGAAATGTAATTAGGCGCAAGCCTAAACCTAAAGTATATAGTTCGGTTTTCATTCAATGACAATGAGGTAGATGTTCCAGTTTATCTTTCCGGCAAGAGGGATATTCTACCTGAACAAACAATATCGGGATAGACGGATAATGGTCATAATCCACTAACTATCAACGAGAATATCCTTCAAAGTAATGGAATATTCACAAAAATGTTATCTTTCGGAAAGTGAAAACACGGCATAGAATTATGCCAGACGCACTTTCAGTTAATTAACCGTTGAATATTTGTGTCAACGGTTAGGTTTTTCAATCTTTGCACAAAACAGTCAAACAACCTACCTTCTTCACTGCCTACGGAGAAAGCAAGGCCCTCCACAAAAGGTAGGGAGTGAGAGTAAGACAAGGGGGGAGGGAAAGAAGCAAGTACCGAGGAGAGGGTTTAGGCAGTGGTAAAGTAAAGGCCCTATGAAGTACGCGCTAAACATCCCCTCTGCGGAATGTGATTCAGGGTAGGAATAAAGTGAATATATGAGGGTAGGCAATCACCTTCGGACGTGAGAGAATGTGTTTTTAAATTATGAAAGACTTATTTGAATGGAATGGATCAGGAAGATGTGACGGCACGGTGTCAAGGCAAAGGATCGGGACTTTGGAGAATGATGGTTCAAGGAACTGTGAAGATACAGGGATTGGTCCTCCAACTCAAACCAATCACAATGAAGCTTTTAGGCATCAAGATTCCTGTCAGGGATTTCACAAGGGGCCTCCACAGCAAGCAACAGAAAAAGGTCCCTTGGCAGAGCCGGTAGGAGGCAAAAATAGCTGGGCTGACAAACCGGTTCGGGACTGCTCACACGTGTACTCTGACGGAAACGCTGTCAACAGCCTGTTTGACACGCGAGAGGAGAAGATAGCGGCGATGAACATTATAGCCATTCTGGCATATTCATTCAATGTCAGGATTCTGGTGCAGCAAGTTATGACAACGCACGTGCATCTGATCGTGAGCGGAGAGGCAGTGGAACGTGAAGGATTCGCGAGAGAACTAAAGAGAAGATTGATGCTCTGGGCATCTTGGAAGAAACACAGTGTCCATTCAGGAATCTTGGTAGGGAACGATGAGATAAGGACTGAGCGCGAGTTGATGAACAAATTTATGTATGTCTATAGGAACGCGATAGCGGCAGGCTACCCAGAGATGCCGTGGGAATATGTGGGAGGGCCAGGGAATATATTCTTCATCGACCATAATCAAGTCAATGGGAAGCCAGTAAGCGAGTTGTCCAAAACCGAAAGGAGGGAAATGCTGCACAGCAAGAAGATTCCTCCTGAAGGGTGGCTGCACAATGACGAGGGTCTGGTTCTTCCGCACAGCTACGTCGATTGGGGAAGAGTGGAAATGTTGTTCCGGTCGCCCAAAGTGTTTCTGGCTTTCCTGCATCAGAGCAAGAACATTGAGTCAGCGATTGACCTGGAATGTTCCAAGGAATATGTCCGGACCGTCAGCGAAAAGGAGTTGAGAGCTACCTGCAAGAAAATGTGTCTGAATATGTTCGGGAAAGCGACTCTGTCCCGCGCAAGTCTGGAAGAACGGATTGCGGTCGCGCAAAGGGCGTGGGGAGACAGGTGCACCTATTCCCTTTCGGCATTGAGTCGGGTTACACTTGTCCCGAAAAGCGTGCTTGAATCGATCTTCTGTGCAAAGCGTTAGGAGTGCTTTATGTCAGCAGGAGATTGCCGGAGCATTAGCATAGCGATCTAACGGAATAAGAGTTTGCAAAGCACGGCCGAAGAGGAGGCTTCAGAGATGGGTAGGAGGCTCGTTTCAGGGCCGGTCCCATCTTAAAAACAGGGTTGGCCCTGTGAGAAGGTTTTAAATGACGTCTGGGGCATAGTTCGCGGCCATAGTTTGTAAGACTGGAATATTATGCGGTCACTGAGCTCGTCGAAGTGGATGGGGTAGGAGATTTGTGCGGTCGCTTCGACGAGTTCAGCGACCGAGGGTAATGGGCAGTGAGCAACAGAAGCAGGAGGGCAGTGGACGGGGTGAATGAATGGGCGAAGAGGTTGAGAGGCAGATGGCAGTGATGTAACGGTGGGCATCGGAAAAATAGAATGGAGAATTTTGGTAACGTGCAAAATTCTCCATTTTCATTTTTTTTCGATGCTGCGGATACGAGACATAAATCTTGTGCGCCCCCATATCCTGCCACACGAAGTTCTTGTGATGCGACCAGATCACGGAGCCGTTCTCGGAAACCGAAGCCTTAAGGACGCTTTCAGAAGTTTTCCCTCATCCTTTGACAACAGCCTTTATCTCGTCACCGTCTTCCCATTCATCGGCGTGTTCATCCAAAGTGTTGACGCGGGTCAGAGCACCTCCGACGCTGAAAGATGCATTGATCGCCTGCCCGACCAGTTACGGAGCAACATCCTCCTTTTGGGAGCAGGCGGAAAGGCCCACAATAGACAGGGCCAGCCCTATATAATAATATTTCCTCTTCATAATCAATTCTTTTCTTCGGCTTCGAGATTACCCTCAGACCCATTTTGCCACGAATAGATACCGATATTACCCATCTCAATCTTGTCCTTGCCAATCTTGTCCTTGCCAATCTTGACTGACATCGAGTAGGCGCAGCCGCCGAGATAATAATTGCCGTCAGACGACTTCTCAAGATTCAGATCCTTCGCAAGCGTAAGACAGAACTCCCGACCGTCAGCAAGCACCACCGTCAGCATCTTCCCGCCTTTCATCTGTCCGGAGGACGGGTAGAAAATCGCCTCGTAGCAGTTGTCAGAAGCCTTGTGCATCTTGATGTCCATAGGCAGCTGAGTAGTAGGGAATATGATTTGCCCTCTGGACTCATATTTATAATAGACATAAACCTTCTGCATCGTCCCGTTGAGCCAGACCTCCTTGATGGCAGGTGCCGTGCCCCCGAACTCATCTCCGAAACTCAGATTGACAGTAAGCTTGAGCAGAGCGTGATTCATCTCGACTTTGAGTTTGCCGCTATCATCCAGAGCCTCCCCAGGCTTCACTTTCTCCGAATACCAGAGCCAGTCGGCTCTCTCAAGCCCGTTAGACTGATCGGAAGGGACTCCCTCACTATGGGCTATATAACCATAATTGTAACCGGAACTGCTGTCATCCGGCACAAAAGCATAGACCACCACCTCATCTTCAGCATTCCTCCAAAGCACTGGAGAGCTGGAGTTCCAATTACCGTCGGCACCCTTCTTCCACAGGGCGGTCTTGTTGTACCGGTCATTCTCCCCATAATACAGACCCAGCCTTAGCCGGGAACCACTGAATTCAGTACTCCCCTCCACTCTGGCCATAGGTGCAGCCACAGCGGGACGGATCCGGACAACCCCGTCCGCAGGGTATCCCCCACCTGCCGGCTGGTCAGACTTCGAGCAGGCCACAGCCGTGAAGGCAAGCGCAACAACATATAATAACTTTCTCATATCCAATCGATTATTCTCTAACCTCTACATCAATCCCGGAGTCATCGGTTCCATCTTTTTTGTACCCATACACAGGCAGGCCGGCCGCCCCGTCAATCCGATAGGAACAACGAGAAGCCTTGACCCCGGCACCAAGATAGCCTATGAATGCTCCAGCACCGAGTTTGCCATTGGCAGGCTTGCCCGCAGTGACGCTGGCAAAAGAATGACAAGCAAGCAACTCCACGCCATCAGTATATCCGATTACGCCACCGACATAAATCGGAGCGACATCTGTAAGTTCAAGACCCTCTGCGCACCAGACACGGCCATACATATAGCAGCTGCTGATTTTAGTGCCGTAAGAAGCACTTCCGACCAGCCCGCCGACATCGTAATAAGCCATATTCGGGATACAAACCGAAGACAAACTTACATCTGCATAGACATAATTGACGTGACCGTAATCAGAACCGATTACTCCACCACTGCTCAACCAGCCAACCAATCCTCCGGCAGAGACAGTACCGTCTACCTTGCCACGGACAGTGCAGGCATCCAACTTGACAGACAGAATCCCGGCAATCCCACCGCAATAAGCATCCTTTGCCGAGTTCGCGACAGAGCAGATGACATCAGCGGTACAGGATTTTATGGATCCGTCATAATCTTTGGAGCTGTTGTCCGTATATCCCACGACGCCACCGGCGCAGTAGTCGCTGGTCACAGTACCGTCTACCTTGCAGTTGGAAATGGTGCAACCGGCTGAACAGTAGGCAGCCACGATTCCGGAATACGCCTGTGGGTTGTGAGGAGAGACGCTTTCGCTATCCTGAGACACCGAAGAGACAGAGGCGTTGCGGATGACAAGGTTCTTGACCGTTGCCCCGTTCTGTATCCATCCGAAAAGCCCGGCATACCAGGCATCCTTGACATTGAGGTTGACAATCACGTGACCGTCCCCGTCAAACGAACCTACGAACCTCTTATATACCGTCCCTATTGGAGTCCATTCATAGCCCTTGAGATTGATGTTTGCCGTGAGTTTGAAATACTTGGGAGACTCCGGCCACGTATATTCTTCTTTACTGTTAGCCTCCTGCGCCAGGAAAGCCAGCTGCGCGGCTGTCTCTATCAGGTACGGGTTGTTCTGCGAACCGTCACCACCGGCATAAGCCGTGGCGATGTCTTCAGGACCTCCCCACTCGCTGTACTCGGTGGCGTCAGTGCCAAAATTATCACCAAGGCTGCCCTTGTCGGTCCACGGAGCAACGGTAACGGTGCCTCCCTCCAGTTTGTCCTTGCCGACCTTGACATTCATCTCGTAGGCGATGCCTGTGACATAGAAACCACTCTCATATGTCTGTAGCTCAAGATTCTTATCAAGAGTCAGGATATAGTCGCGACCGTCGGAAAGGGTGACGGTGAGAAGCTTGTTATCGGAGCGCGATGGACCTGGGAAGAACAGAACCTCGCAGGAAAGTTTCCCTTCAGCCGAGCAGTCGTGCATCTTGATGCTGCAAACAGTGTAATCCGGGTTGTTAAAATCACCCATAACACTTGGGACGTTTCCGTTGTACGATCCACCGAAATCAATCTTCACCTTGTTGCCCGACCTGTGGAACCACGCCTCCTTGATGGAAATGTTCTGCCCCTTGAACTGGGATGCTAGTTCGAAGTTCACCGTGAGTTTGATGAGCGCGTGCCTGAAGGCGATGTCAATCTTGCCGTCTGTGAAGCTGCCGGCAGTGACTTCTGTTCTCTTGTTGTTTTCTATTCCCGGGTACCACCACAGCAGGTCAGCCGCCCCAAGCCCTTCCGACTGGTCGGTCGGGATGGTGAACTCCACGCCGGAAGCATCTGTTTGTCCCTCAAGATAAGGCGCATAGGCATAGACCCCGACATTGTCCGAAGCCTTGCCCCAAAGCATCGGGGCCGCAGCGGTCCAGTTGTTGGAGCCGTCATTGTTCCAGAGAATGTTGGACTGAGTGTATGGGGCTGGATCTTCGGAAGAATCCTTCCCGTAATCGAGGAACAGCCCGAGAGTGCTGCCAGCATACGGGATCGAGCCTTCTGCCCGGGTCACGGGTGAACCGGCCGCATTGCTCTTGAAAGCCATGGTCCCAGCTCCCGAGACGCCAGCCGCGTCAACGCTGACGCTGATGCTCACAGCCCTCCCCTCCAGGGAAACGCCGCCATCCGGCCCTTCAGCCTTGGTGCAGGACGCGATGGCCGCCACCAACACCGGGATAATGTATAAATTGGAATATTTCATATTCATCAGATTCCTTTGATGTCTTGTTCGCCTAATTCTATGCCGCTGTCTATTTTTCCTATTAGCTTCAAGCCACCTACACCAGATTCATCATAAGTACAGTTCTTCGTCTGGAGACTGCCACCTGATAACCAACCTATGAATGCACCATAGTAATCTCCCTTTTCAATAGGAAGAATGATATTCCCATGGAAATGGAAATCGGTAACGCTTACATTATCCTTACAAACTCCAAAACTTCCTCCAAGATTCTTCATAAATACCTTAAACTCAGATGCATCAATTGTACCATAAACGAAGCAACTGCTTATTGTGCAATAGGCGGCATGTCCGATAAAACCTCCTAAAACAGAAGAATCCTCATTCCCGATAACAACTGCATAGGAATCACAGCGTTTTATGATGGACCTATTCCTATCTTTAATGCTGTCATCGGCATAAGTACTCCCCGCAATACCACCAATATGAATCCCTGCTATCTTTCCTCGTGTCTTACAGTCCTCAATCGTACCCGCGTCAAACTGGCCAACAATGCCGCCACTAAATAGAGTTAATATTTCCGATGCAGGAGAAATATTCACTTCGGCCTCGCAGTCAGAAATCACACACTTTTCATCACTTCCTCCAAAATAAACAACCTTTCCAACTATACCTCCACAATAATAATCCCAAACCGTAGCCGCAGTCACTATTATCTCACCTTGAGCATTGCAATTGTCCACTTTTGCGGAACGCATATAAGCCACCAGCAAGCCACTGAAACAACCTTTTGACCCGATATGACAGTTTTTGAGATCCAGATTCTTGATTTCTCCTCCATCCAAAACTCCGAAAAGCCCGGAATATGTATATGACTTACTGATATTCAAGTTAATAATAGAATATTTCTGTCCGTCAAAAATGCCGGAGAAACCGTTCTTATCATTATCCCCTATCGGTGTCCATTCGTGACCCATAAGGTCGATGTTGGTCTCCAGACGGAAATATTTGTTGGAGTAAGCTTCACCTCCATTGACGTTGGCGGCGAGCCCGGCGAGGTCGGCGGCGGACTTGATGAGGTACGGGCTCTCCGAGGTACCTTCTCCGTAGAAGTAATGGGTGTAGGTTACCTTCTTCCCGTCCCATTCGCTGTAGTTATCGACTTCAGCCTCGAATTTGCCATCCAAGGTGACGCCCGTTGTCCAGTCCTCCACTGTGACACCGGTGATTCTCACGGCTCCTTTGCCGACCGTCAGTTCGTAGGTGTAGCGCTTGCCGATCTCCATCGGAGCAGGATTCGCGACTGTAAGATCCTTGCCTGCGACTGTCAGCGTGATAAAAGCATTACCGCGGTAGTCGCAGTCGTTCCGCCCGATTGCCGTATAAGAATACCCGGTCCGCCCCACAGTACCTGCCGGCTGGGCGACACCTTTCTCGTCCTGAATATAAGGAGTCACAGAAATAATCTCACCGCCTTGTCCCCCATCCCATAAATGCAGCTTCAAGTCCATGATCTTCCGGTCATTACTGAATTCATCATTGAAGCCGACAATCTTCACGGTGACAAGGGACCTCTGTCTTTTAAGTTCAGCGACAAGCCGCCTGTCAGACGGGATCGGATCAACATCCACAACCGCCTCCATAAGGTCAGACTTGCTCATCTCCTCAAGAGTCGATTGATTCTTAAAATACTCTCCGAACACGCTCTCATAACCAATAAAAGGATATTGAATACGGAAAGTGTTCTTTTTATCTGTCTGCC
Organism: uncultured Bacteroidales bacterium; assembly: GCA_934725575.1. Taxonomy (GTDB): domain Bacteria; phylum Bacteroidota; class Bacteroidia; order Bacteroidales; family UBA932; genus Cryptobacteroides. The sequence goes on along the minus strand of CAKVCK010000003.1, from coordinate 120,412 downwards.
AGACAAGGTAATCATCACCCACCGGAATCCAGGAAGTCCCGTCATACGTGTAGTCAACTTGTTTGTTGGCGGAAGTATGGACGACAGAAATCCTGTCACCTGCATTGAACCTAGTCTGATTCTCGCCAAGCGGGTTGCTCCTGGTGAGTGCTCCGACATAAGCGTCTATAAGCACGGTGTCCGGGTCGGTAGAATATTCAGATGGCAACTGAGGAGTCTTGTCGCAAGCGGCAGACATAGAAAGGATTGCAAGCAGCACCGCTGCATATATTGTTCTATTTCTCATAAGCAAATCGCGCGTTAGTCAGTCTCAATTGTTCCACCTTCAACGTCTTCCCATTTCGTAGTCGAGACCCCGTCCTGAACCGCGGCATACTTGCCGACTCTCAGGTTCAGGTAGTGAAAGACAATCGGAAGCTTGCCGTCAACAAGTAGATCTTTGGAAGTCACATAATTACGATATAAAAACAGCAAGTCAGAGCTATAACCGTCCTCTGACTGTTCTTGCTGGACTTCAAACGTGACAGCGGAAGATGGGCTTCCACTGACGCCATTCATATGTCTTGCTCGAATCATAAATCTCGATTATCACTTTTTCTCGGCTTCGTATTCATCATTGTCACCGCCAAGGTCAACATTTTCGTCCCAATCAAGGACGGTGACATCACCAGGTTCGATCTTATTCTTGCCGACAGTGAGGTTGAAGATGTAGCTTTTCCCAGCCTCAAGAGTCGGGATTCCGGTGAAAGTCTCCGTCTTGCCGGCCATCTTGAATTCGATGAACACAGCTTTATCCGCATTATTAAACGGTGATGTTCCGATGGCTGAATATGTCCAACCCTTCGTGCCATCCGAGTTGGCAACGTTCTGCCCGCTCGCATTCCGGACATAAGGAGTGACCGCCTTAGCATCCACATAGGCAGCATTGGTCAAGTATATTTTCAAGTCCGAAATCTTGTCAGTCTCAGGATCGTACTGATCATTATAACCGGCAATCTTGACAGTGACAAGGGAGAATTGACGGTCTAGCGTGAAACTCAGTTTATTATCACCAGAAGTATTATCGCCCTCTATGCCAGTTGTCATCATAAAATCCGCAGAGGCAAGCCCCGCCAAAGTGCTCTGATCAGTAACAAGTTCAAGGCAAGCACGTGGTTGGTAACAGGCACCAAATTTATCTTTCTTACTGCTCGGCCAGACCATATACTTGCTATTGTCAACCGGAACCCAATTGCCTCCTTCCTCAAGTCTATAGTCAAATGAGTCACCACGGCTGAGTTGCCATATCGAGATCACGTCTCCTGGATTGAATTTCTTCTGCTCATCCTCACCACCAAGCGGATTGCTTCTGGTAAGCGTACCCACCGAGGCATTGACAATCACCGCATTCGGGTCTGTGGCCCAGGAATATTCAGGGGCAGTGGTCTTCGCGCATCCGGCGAGGAGCGCGAGAGGAACCAATAGCTTTAATATATTCACGTTCATATTCTTTTCTCCTTATTCAGTTTCCAATATGGCAGAATCCTCGTTCACCCATTCGGTCGCGGTGAATTCACCTGCGATCACGGCATCCTTGCCCACCTTGAGGGTGAGGGTGTGGGCTGCGTTAGGACTGAAAGTCAATTCCGGGGCTACCCACTCGTAGGCCTTGCCACCAGCCTTGAAGCTGATCTTGAGGTCGCCCTCCGCCATAGTCTGCGGCACGAGGATGCACTCATAGACAGAAGTGCAGTTGCCGGTTTTGTTCACAGCGGAAGTCCAGTCGAGGTTATATGGCTTCACATCAGAGACAGCAGCTTCTGTCCACGCTCTCGCAGCCAAAGCGCCATAATACATAGTAGAACTGATCCAAAACGAACGTCTGGTTCCTGAAATAACAACATCACTTATGATATTCGACTGTGGAACTCCCCCATTGTTGAACTCCGTACCGAGTTTGAACGTAATCCGCACAAGGCTGAGCAGGTGCGTGAACTTGATATTCAGTTTACCATCTTCAGCCAGACAATCTTCCACCATTACCTTATTATCGTTGGAGGCACCCACCCAATAAAGGTAATCGGATTTTTTGCTTTCTTCGCTCTGTTCAGCCTCAACCTCACACATATCATCGGGGTTATCAGGAACCCTCTGAAAGCTATTAGTCTTAAAGTTGCGAGTTTTGAAGCAAGGAGCCACAGCATATACCGTCACTATGTCTTTCGCGCCGCCCCACAACAGAGTCTTTTCAGGGCCCCATTCACCAGAAGCGGATTTCGAGAACCTCGTGTTCGTGTATGTATATGCTGACTTTGTCCAATCAGTCACCATCAGGTCGAACTCAGTGATGTTGTCCGTGGTGTACGAACCCTTGGTCGCCGGAGCCACCTCAGTGCTCACACGGATGATATGATCAGCAGGGAAATTGCCCTGCTCCCGCACGGCTTCCTGCTTGGAACAACCCGCCGCAAGAAGCAACAAGGCAATTGAAATTGAATATGTTGTTCTGAATCTCATCTATTCTTAATTTCAAAATCGTTCTGTGTTTGAGACATCTATTCCGTCGGTGTCGCCTCACCACCCACTAGGCGGCCAGGATCCTTCCAAGGATTGAGCGTGATCTTTCCGACCTCAATCTTGTCCTTGCCGAGACGCATTTTCATCTCGTATGCATAGCCAAATTTCAAGCCGCCTTCCACCAGCCCTCCACTTGGAACGGTGTAGCTAAGAACCTTATTGTCGGACATCTTGACCTCCAACATTGTCGCGCCAGGTTTCTGACCGTCACCGGGGCAGAACACGGCCTCGTACTTAAGGTCGGCAAGCTTGTGCAGCGTGATGTTCTGGCTGGCCGCATCAGCAGCGGCAGAAACTTTAGATGCGGCAGTCGCATCACAAAGCACCTTTGATGTCGTCCCGAAAAGCACGGCCTTTTCAACAGTCACATCAGAGTCGAACTGGCTGCCTTTCTCGAAATTGAATGTCAACTTCACGAGGCGGTGCGAGAAAGTGATCAACACCTTCCCGTCAGTAGTGAAGTTTTCGTTCACGTTGTTGTCCGGAGTGAAACTATCATTCGCCCAGGTCACAAGGTCTGCCCAGGTCGTACCTTCGCTCTGGTCAGCAGGGATGGAGAACTCGATTTTGGCCGGGTCATCCTGTCCAGACACATACGGAGCGTAGGCGTAGAGTTTCACCGCAGTCTTGGAGTCCTTCCAGAGCATCTGCCTGTCCGCTTTCCAGCCGGAATCTTTAGTCCAACGGACATTGTCCATAGTAAGCCGGTCTCCAGAGCCGTAATCCAAGAAAAGGCCCAAAGTTGTCCCGGCATATTCATCGGTTCCGTCCGCGCGGGTTTGAGGTGCATCGTCATTCGCACTGATTCGCACCACTCCGTCCTCAGGGAAACCTACCGCCGGAATCTCCGGCTGCCGCATCCTATCCTTGTCGCAGGCCGAGAGCGCCAAGAGCGCTACAGTCGTCAATAAATATAGTTTTTTCATATATTAGTCAGTTTCAATATCTTCACCATTTTCACCGTTACCGGCCACCCAAGGCTTCGCGGTGATCTCACCGCCCAAGAGGACCTCGTCCTTGCCGACTATTAGCGGAAGGACCATCGATTGGCCGCCGCCACTAGGGGTAATACGACCATTATGAGTGTATGTGTAAGGTTTCCCGTTCAACATAAAATCAATCTTCATATTAACCACCTCCTGTGGAATGAATATGCACTCGTACACGGACTGGCATCTTCCGGTCGTGCTTTCGGCAGGTGTCCATAATTTCCGATAGGCCGTGATTGCGGAAGGTGCGACTCCGCTTTTTTTCTTCACCTCAAACGTATCACTTTCTCTAACCCAAACATATTCTCCTTCCAGAACGGTTCCGCTGACAGTCAGTTTGGAGATCGGACATTCCTTCGGGACTCCGTTGTGGTTGAATTCCGTGCCGAAAGTCAATTCTACCTGAAAAAGGGTGAGGGCGTGGGAGAAGTTGATTATCATCTTCCCGGCATCGTCCACCGGTATTTTCTTCTCACCGTTACTGTCACCGGACAGGCTGTAGCCGTACCCGCTGTAAGTCAACAGGTCAGACTTCCGGCTGTCCTCGGTCTGCACGGATTCCACCTCGAATTCAAAGATGGAGTTGTCCTTGGATGTGTCAAGAGAAAGATTCCTTGTCGGAAGTGAAGGAGAAACCGCAAGGAAATCCACGACCGCGCTCTTGCTTTCCCAAAGCATCATTGACTCCGGAGTCCACTCGGTTCCATTAAGGGTAAAGCGAGTGTTAGGGTAGGAGTATCTGCTGTTGGAACGGTTATGAATCCACAAGTCGAAATCATTGATTGTCCCTACCTCTTCGTGATAGCCTCTGGTCATAGCTGTCACCTCAGGGCTGACACGGATGACCAGATTGTCCGATGACGGGCCCGGAGCCACCTCGTGCTTGCCGCATCCTCCCAAGAGGATCAGCAGGGCCGCGGCATAGGCTGAGAATATTGTTGAATTGTTTGTCATTTCCCTTAATATTTTGGCTGGATGCCAGAATAGTCCGCATTCGGATTCTTTGTACTTCCGAGTTTGTAAAGTCCAGTGGTCTTGTCGGCGTTGTACCAGCAGCCGGTGAATGTACATTCGCCGCTGTCGTCAATGCCGATCGCTGCACCTACTTTTACTTTATTGGCATCCACACCCTCTTCTTTCACGATGGTCCCGTCGAAGCCGCAATTCTCGAACTGGCTTTTGCCTTCCAGTGCGCCTACAAGACCTCCGCCTTGTTCTTGCCCTTTTTCATCCTTCATTACAGTGATTGTCCCTGTCATAATACAATTTTTGAGAATGTGGATATTCTCATCCATAGGGATGTAGACAGATCCGAACAGACCACCAACTCGCTTACCCTTTACTGTGGCATCCACTGTGCATTCCTGCACAGTACATTTGCTATGAATTCTTCCGAAAAGCCCCCCTATATTATAACTTTCACCCGCAATTTCTCCGGAAGAGACAGAACAGGAAGACACCTCACTTTCATATAAATATCCGCAAAGCCCACCGACATACTTTACGCCCGTCACTTTGGCTCTCGCATTGCAATTGCTGATTTCCGAATTGGTAATGTAACCGACAATACCACCACAATTATCTTTCTCTCCGATTATAGTACCGCTGACATCAACGCCGGAGATCTTCACATTCCCCACTGCTCCGCACAGGATTCCAGAGTGAGCGGTTTCGCTCGTGACATCGGCGCCTGAAATCTTCACATCCTTGATATAAGTCCTTTTAGTGCCACCCGAGAAAGGCCCGTTGACATAGCCAAAAAGTCCAGCTCCTTTAACTTTCAGTCCGTATATCGTGTGACCGCCACCGTCAAAATTGCCCTTGAACTCTTTCTGAAAAACTTCTGCTCCTATCGGGGTCCACGGCTTGTTGGCAAGGGCTATGTCCTTTGCGAGTTTGAAATATTTCCCTTGATAAGTATTTCCGCCGTTCACCTGCTCTGCGAGGTAGGCCAGCTGGGCGGCGTTTTCTATGAGTATAGGCGTGGCCTCCGAATCTCCGAGTGGATTCTCCGAGTCACCTGTACTGAAAGGCGTAACGGTCTTCCCGTCCCAGACATCAGCTTTAGGATCGACATCCGCTTCACTGCCCGTAAGAGAACCTGAATTACCCCACTCACCCACGGTGATGCCGTCCTTGGCAAGCTCGACCTTGTCCTTGCCCAAACGCATCGTCATCGTGTAGGCGGAGCCAGGCATAAGGCCACTGGAAACAAGTCCTCCGCCCGGCACGGTGTAGAAGAGGACAGTGCCGTCGGACATAGTGACTTTTAACATCTTGGCGCCCTTTTCCTGCCCCTTGCCAGGGAAGAAAACCGCTTCGTACTTAAGGTCGTCCAGTTTGTGGAGAATTATGTCCAGGCTGGAAGCATCAGGGGAAGCGGTCACTGCCGGATTCCTATCAATGGTGGCATCGCAGAGCACTTTGGAAGCCGTGCCGAGAAGCACAACCTCCTTGACTGTAACATCCGAGCCGAATTGATTACCCATCCCGAAATTGAAGATCATCTTAACAAGGCGGTGGGAGAAGGAAATAATGATTTTCCCATCAACAAAGTTTTGATTTTCACTGTTCGGGGCGAAACCGGCCTGTCCCCAACTTACCAGATCCGCAGCCGTTATCCCGGCAGACTGATCGGCAGGAATGGAGAACACCAGATTCTTTGCATCAGCCGCTCCGTCAATATAAGGGGCATAGGCATAAATGTCGGCAGAGGTCTTGGAGTTTTTCCAAAGCATCTGCTTCTCCGGAGTCCAACCATCTGTGCCATTGGTCCATTTCACATTGGAATGGGTGTACCTGGCGTTTTCGGTTCCGGACCCATAATCGATGAACAGCCCAAGTGTGGATCCGTCATATTCGCGGCCATCCGCGCGGGTCTGCGGCTCACCGGCCGTGGCGGCTATGCGCACCACCCCGTCCTCCGGGAAGCCGGTCACCGTCTCCGGAGCCACCATCTTGTTGCACCCGGCTAACGCCAGCGCAAGGGCCACAAAAGTGGAGAAGGATCCTATATTCTTTATATTACGTATCATTTTCCTAAATTCTTTGCTGTGATTCCAGTCTTTGTCTGATTATCACCTATGGCATCGAGTTCACCTGTCTTGTCGGCGTTGTACCAGCAGTCGGTGAAGGTTGCAATGCTGCCGTCGTGTCCGATGAAAGCACCGTAGATGCTGCCTTTGGTGAAAGATTCACCGTTAACCTTGCCGACTGTTCCGTTGACTCCACAATTGCTGAATTTACTTTCTGCCACATTTCCGCCGGCAAGACAACCGGCAAATCCTCCTATTCCTTGATAAGCATCAGTGATAAAATCGGGCACCACAGAGACGGCGACATCGCCAAGCACAGTGCAGTCGGAGATTTTATGACCACCAGCAGCTTCAACATGACCGAACGCCCCTCCAACTTTACCAAGTCCAGAAACGGTGGCATAGGTGATGCATTTTTTGATAGTAGAATTTGAACCTTGAATAAATCCTACAAGTCCACCCACACACGGATACTCAGTTGTATTCCCATCAACACTCACTCCCATAGTGCTTCCCGCCATAACAGTGCATTCCGAGATATCACTCTCGTAAATGTAGCCGCTGAGACCGCCGACGTACAATTTACCGTTCAACTTGACATCAGCAGTGCAATTCTCCATGACTGATTTTCCAATAAGCTGGCCCACAACACCGCCCGCATACTTTTCTATGTTTTTGACATTGCCGCTGACAGTGCAGCCAGAGAAGGTCGAGCCAGACGCGATTCCGCAAAGAATTGCACCATAATCTCCTTGTGAGCTGATTTCCGCGGAAGAAATCTTGAGATTCTTTACGGTTGCTCCGCTGATGGTTCCAAACAATCCCAAAAAAGGAGACCTCTGATTATCCACTTTCAATCCCATTATCTCGTGGCCATCGCCATCGAAATCACCGCTGAAATGCGAGGATTCCGCCAAATTCCCCACTCCGATAGGAGTCCATGAATATCCCGCAAGATTGATGTCGTCCATAAGTTTGAAGAACTTGCCGCTGAACCTTTCGCCAGCGTTTACCTTCTGGGCGAGGTAGGCGAGCTGGGCGCAGTTGTTGATGAGGATAGGGTTGGTCTCGGCTTTGCCGAGATCATTGCCGGCAGCATCTTTGACAGCGAAGGCCTCGGTGGTCTGGCCGTCCCAGGTGTCAACCGCGTCAGTCTCGCCATCAGACAGTGGGTCACCGGTTGTCCACTCATTCACAGAGACGTTGCCGATCTTGACGGACTCCTTGCCGACATAGAGCTCGAAGGTGTAGGCGTGGCGAGCCTTGAGTTCCGGGACACCTTTGACCTCAAGTTGTTCCGGTTTTGTTTTATCTGATACTTGAAGATAAATAAACCTCAAATTGTCATTCCGGCTTTCATTCGGACAAACAATTCCGGAATAAGTGTAGCCAACAGTACCTGCACTGAAGGTCTCATCCTCAATTATTTTCCCGTCAGCATCCTGAACAAGTGGTTTTTCTACCATATACAACCTATCTGTTCCGCCCCAAGTACTGCCTTGGCCTATTGTGACAAAATTGATCTTGTTGACATCCTTGTCATACTGGTCCAGGTACCCGGCGATCTTGATCTTCACGAGGGCGTTTTGACGGCCCAACTTGACGGACAAGATGCGATCCTCCGGAATTTCACTCCTGCTCGAATGAACATACATATCATCCGCTAAGGCCAGTTTGGCTAAAGTGGACTGGTCAGCAGGAAGCGTGGTGTAACCCGCAGGATATTTTGCGGTAAAATAGAGGTTACTCTTGTCCCACTTGAGGTACTCACTGGAGTTCTCGGGGGCCCAAGTGCCGTTCTGGAGTTTGTAGACCACGGTCTTGCCGGCGTTGGTGACGGCAATGCGGTCGCCTTCGTTGAATTTCCTCTGCTCGTCAACATTGCCGAGAGGATTGCTTCTTGTAATGACACCCACAGCGGCCTCGATGCGCACGGCATCGGGATCGGAGAGGTAGCCCGGCATTTCTGCCTTATTGCAAGCGGCGAGGGTCAGGAGCGCAACAGCCGCCAATGAATATAATCTCTTCATAAATTAGTCTGTTTCAACGCTTGAAGTTCCACCATCGCCCCATTCAGTCACTGTGATCTCATCGTCCAAGATGACCTCATCCTTGCCGACAGTGAGAGGGAGGGTGTAGGAATTGCTTGGCTTGAATATGAACGATTTCCCATCCGCGTCTTTCAGATCGGCAGTGTATGTGTAAGGTTTGCCGCCACAGACGAAATTCACCGTGAACTCATCCATACTCTGCGGCACTACGATGCACTCAAAAGTGACCTCGCAGTTCTTGGTCTTGTCATCAGCTTTCTTCCAGCCATCAGCGGTCTGGTAAGCCTGGATTTCGGTTGGATTGCCCGATGGCATCAGAGTCGCATAACCCACCTTGACTGTCGGTTTGAATCCGTTTATCTTCAGCTCACTGACAGGATTGTTCTCCGGAACGCCGCTATGGTTGAACTCCGTACCGAGGGTAAGCTTAACTTTCAGAAGAGAAAGGGTATGTTCAAATTTAAAACAGAATTTCCCGTCATTGAAATATTCTTCATCAGCCGGGGTAATACCATCTTTTCCTTGACCCGCCCAAAGAAGGTCGGAGGCTTTGCTCCCGGCAGTCTGAACTGACTCCACAGTAAACTCGAAGACAGGGTCATCCGTGAGAGAATGTCCGGATGTCGCAAGCGGAGGTGCCACAGCAAGGAATTTGAATTTTCTGTTCTTTCCCTCCCAAAGCATCTGTCTGGCAGGCTCCCATTCACCCGACCCGTTCCTGGTGAACTTGGTGTTGGTGTAGGAGTACTTGCTGTTCTCGCTATGGATGAAAAGGTCAAACTCCTTGAGAGTCTCCGTAGAGTAGGAACCTCTGGTCTGCGGGGCCACCTCCGGGGCGACGCGGACCACAGGGTCGAACTGTGCCTCGGGAGCGGAAGCCTTGCTGCATCCGATGGCGAACGCAGCAAACACCGCCAGAATGAATATCGAGCCGTTGTTCCTCATTATCGCAAGTCTTGTCGTTGATTAGTCAAGAGCCTCACCGTCATCAATGACATCACCCTGCAACCAGTTATTGATCATCACATCGCCAAGATCGATTTGATTACGGCCAACAATGAGGTTGATGGTTGTCACTTTGCCGGACTCGAAGTTGAAGTCCGTAGTGTTGGTGTAGGTGTAGTCTTTGCTGTTACCCTCGCTCTTCACGGTAACCACAATGGTGTTGACTCCGCTCTGAGGGATGATGATGGATTCGTATCTTGTGTCGGTCACGATCTCAGGAAGAGCAAGTGCAGCCTCGCGGTTCGAGCCGAAGGTGACAACCTTGGTAAGATAGTTGACCTTGGCCTCAGTAGCCACATTCCTGAGTTCGACTTTCTCCACAGTCTTTCCGGTCTCATCCCACTGGTTGCGGAAAGAAAGCTTGATGATCACCTTGGCCATCATATGATCGAACGTAAGCGACACAGGATTGTTCTCAGCGACCTTTCCGTCGAGTTCTGTCGCAAGGAGAAGGTCACTGGCCTCTTGGTCACCCACATTCAAAGTGTAGTCCGCCGCGGAAAGATCAGCCACCGATACAGCATTCTTAGGGTAAACGCCGATGAAATAGTGCTCATCTTTCATATTTTTCCACAGCATCTGAGGTGTGGCCACCCATTTCTTGTCGGAGCCAAGCTTGTTGATCGCATTGTCAACCACCCTATCCGCGATGGATGGCGCGACATCCTTGGAGCCAGTCCAGGCATAGATGCTGATCTCATCGTTCATCTCAAAGCTCTGGCTGCCGTCAGCGGATGTCGCAACACGGGTCATTCCACCGATATTTGTCGCGACAGTGATGTACTTGGGCTGCTGAGTCTGATCCTGCGCCTTATTGCATCCGATCAACGCCATAGCCGCAGCTCCGACAAGGACAAAAAGAATTGTCTTTTTCATTTTTTTAGAATTATTTGTTAATATTTTCTGTTTGTTAAACGCATGGTGATGTGCGCAAGCATATTCATTAATCGTCAGTAAGCATATTCATTAATCGTCCGGGTCGAGGATTTCACCATTGACCACCCACCCCTCGGTCCATTCGTTGATCTTGTAAGGATCAACGATCATAGTCGCCCGCATCTCGTCGTACTTCAGCGTAAGTATGTACTTTCCCGACGGACGCATTGGCGGAGCAAGAATGGCGCATTCGAGTTCATTGCCGCCGGCAAGGGTTATGATAAGGTATATTATCGTTGATTCGCTTCTTCCGATTGTAGGCATCAGGCGCAAGGTCGGTGTGGCTATGACACCACCCTCCTCACGGACCTCCGGGAACATAATGGATCGGACCTCATCGTTTGTAGCCAAGCCATAATGACCATCTGCATCCTTTCTGCCAGGATATACTCCTGAGGCGTTGGACCGTACTGTCGCCTTGACACTTGAACCGGCAGGAGCACCGGATATCGTGACAGAGAGTTCGGACAGGACCCGGCGGATTTCAGAATTGACCACCAAGCTTTTGTCGTTTTCAACAAGGACCTCGTTCACTCCGTACAGGGCGTGAGACGGAGACGCGATAGGATCCTTCAGCCCGAAAACAAGGTCCTGGCCGTTCACAGTCGGATCCGTCCACGTGAAGGGGTCCACAAGATTCACGGCAGTGACAAAGAGATAGCGGCCAGGCTCCAGAAAGTAGCGTTGGAGGGCAAGTTCCGATGCTGAGTGATAGGAACGGTCGCACACCAGACCACCATCGCCATTGAATATCCAAAGTTTGGCGTCGTCAATTGTCACTTCGTCCCTGTCATCTTTATCAATAAAACTCAAAGCCACACTGACGCTACCGTTCTCCTCAGTGTGGAACTTTCCACAGGACTGAAGAGAGAACGCGGCCATAAAGAACAAGGACACTATGAATATGTTTTTCCTGATTGCCATCTTTTTATCCGTAAAGTTATTCTGTTACTACTGACCGACCAGTCTGTCTTCCCGTACCGAATCTGACACCGAACCTGATGCCGTTCTCCCAAAGGAGACCACGATTGTGCTGGTGCTCCGGCATAGCGTCGAACCTCTTCCCCGCAAGGCAAGTAAGTCCGGAATACGCAGAGACTTCAAGATTCCCGCCCAAAGATCTCCTGACCTGAACACGACCGCCGGCCCCTAAATTCCAGCACGGGTCTTTCTTCGCAACGTTCTCGCCTGTGGCGATCACACCGATTTCGGCCTTGGAGAACACCGCGGAAAGAGCCGGAGATAATTCCACAGCCCAAGGGCCATCCTTTGTTCCACTGAAGAAACCAAGTACATTCACGTTCACTCTGGCGTCCATCCTTGCAAGAGAGACAGAACTTTTGAGTTCTGAATAGTTCCAGCCAAGAATATCGACAACCGGAGCCTCATAGCGGATGCCGTCAGAACCAAGCCAATAGCCACGCTCCACACAGCATTCCCTGGCGGAGAGGTTTATCCGGCCAGCAGTCAGCGCGATCTCAGCGGAGACCACATTCCCGAATCTCCGTCCGGCATACACGCCCACGCCCCATCCAGCCCTGGTCTTATCGGAGCCGAATGACGAGAATGTGTCGAGACCAAACGGGATCTCACCACTGATTCCGGCAAACCATTCCTGTCCCATAGAGGACTTAGGGACATTCTGAGCGGAAACCGTTAAAAAAGACATTGCCAGCATCACACAGCTGCAAATGAGGGATCGTTTCATCAGACTTACAAGATTTTAGGAGTTTGGCTCACTGCCGATGGAGCCCACCATCAGTGAAAAATTCTAATCGTACAAATATAAGGTCAATCCACGCATTTGCCAAACGTTTCGCTCTACCTTTTGTTCCTTTGACGTGGAGCTCATCAAAAAATCGCGTTCCTTTAACGAGAAGAGACGTTCTTTTAACGAGACAATCACTGGTTAAGTCTCTGAATATAGGAATCATTCAAACACCCGCATACAGCCAGGGCACATAAGTCATAGCTTCACATTGACGAGGGTCCCCATCAGACTGCATTCAGGTGAGACTATGCTCACACAAAAAAAGGCGGCTGCTGATCTGCAGTCGCCCTTTTATAATATATTCAAGAGTTTACTTGATCAAGACATTCTTTACCTCCCAAGTTGGAGCTACAGAGGTCGTGCTTACATACTTGAAAGCGATCTGCATCTTAGAACCAACGTAAGCCTTAAGATCTATGTCACCGGACTCCACAAAATTCCAATCTTTGCCTTTCGGATAAGTGTAACCGGTCAATTCTTTCCACTCACTGCCATAAGACTTGGCCCAAACGGAGATATGGTCTTCTGGCTTGTCCTTATTCACAAAATTAAGGGCATGCTTGAAGGACAGTTTTGCACTCTTTCCTGCCAGATCGATTATCGGAGAAATTAACCAAGACTCGGACTCGAGATTGGTCTTGTTCACGAAAGACGACGCCTTCATGCAACCGTAGTTGGTGTCTTCTGACCAAACATAGGTACTTCCTGTCGGCAGAAGAACATTCTCGATCGTGAATGAGCCCTTACCATTCTTGAAAGACTCCTCAAAAGGCAAGGTGAAGAGAAGAAGTCCGGAATCCTGATTGATGGTAAACGTACCGTCAGAAGAATCCTTACCCTTGTAGGAAGCGAGTTTGACCTCGCAGTTGCGGGCGTCATCGCTGTTAGGAGCGACAGTGAACTTAACAACAGCCGTGTCCGCAGGAGAAGGCTCTATCTTAGTAGGAACGCCCTTCACGTAGCTCATGCCGACATACTTCACCCAATCGCAATCCTCAGGAACAGAAGGGAAGACACCGTTGCCCTTGTAGGCCACCTTGACAGACACCTCTCCTCCATCCTTGGAAACGGTAGCGGAAGGGTTGACAATCTTGATAAGGGACTTCTTGATGCTGATCACAGTCACATTCACAAGCTGAGGGCTGCCCTTGTAGGAGCCGACTGGTCCCTCGACGGTGACAACGTCACCAAGCTCGATTCCGAGGCTGGTGAAGTTCTTCTCAGCACCTTTCTTGTCAAGAGTACCATAGATGTAAACAGATCCGGTCTCATCCTCAAGATACCAGTTGCCATAAGTGGTGTTGGCGATTGATGTGCAGACACCCTTAACCCTAACGTTCTTGCCTTCCGGGCTGACGTTAGCCTCGGCGCAAGTAACAGTTACAGCGGTCATAGAGCCCTGACGAACCCTGACGAACTGTGAGTTTTCACCAACCTTGATTGTAAGCTCAAGCTCACGGCCACCCTCGAAAGCCTCTGCGGAGAAGGTGACCTTCGTCTCACCGGCGGCGCCGGACATCTTGTCAGCAGCAAGCCAAGACGGAGTCTGGGACTTGATGCTGCCATCATTATTCCTCTTGATGACCTCCGGCCAAGTGTCATTCGTGACAAATTCCCAAGCATCAGTGGCAGACACGGTCAAAACAGTTGAACCGCCGGCATTCGGAATGGAAAGATAGGACTCGTCAAGCGTGATGTTGCCCAACGTTCCAAGCTCCTCTTCGTTGCATCCAACAAGGAGAGCGGAAGCAAGAATAGCTGAGAATAAATATCTAAGTTTCATAATTATCTCAATAAATATTAGTTAAACATATACTTTATTCCCACTGAAGCGTACCAGCACTGTCCGATGGCAGTGTAAGGAACGAATGTCTTCACGCCTGAAGTGACCGCACTCGGAGTGGAGAATACAGGATAACCCTGGTTGTCAGTCGTCTCATACTTGAGGATACGGCCTGAGTTCAGATCAGGATTCATATACTTCATAACACCCCAGCTTGAGTTGAAGAGATTCAGGATGTTCTTGATGTCAACGCTGAGCTGAAGAGTGTTGGTGGTCTTGCCGATGTTGAGTTTGAAATCGTGCTTGTAGCTTACGTCAAGTCTGTGAACCCAAGGAGAGTAAACGCTGTAAGCCTCGGCATATTCACCCTGATGCTTGCTGAGATATTTGTCGTTGTGGACATATTCCATAAAGCGGTCACGGTCACCCTCAGAGGCGAAGCGGAACTGATTGTCGGCAACCTGCTCATCAGTAGGAATATAAAGGGCGTCGTAGCTGTAGCCGTCACCATTCATATCATTGGCGAGCATATAAGAGTAGTTGTAACCACCTCTCCAAGCCTCGTAGATCAAGCTGTAGTGGTTGCCGCTCTTGTCGTGATGCGTGGCGGAAGCGACGAAACGATCAGGGGTAACGTACTGGGAGTTGTGGAGCTGGATGTTGTTAGGACCGGCGACCGTAGGAACATAAGTGAACGCGGACTCGGCGTTTGAGCCAGGCATACCGGTGATTTCCTTGGAAGCCACACGGGTGTAGGCGGCCATAAGGCTGAGGCTCTCGACAGGACGCATATTCACAGTCACGTTGGCTGAGTAACCGTAGCCCTTGCTTGTGTTCTCAAGAACAAAGGCCTTGGTGGCGTTCCTGAATGTCGCAGGGAAGATAGGGCGGTTGTCAGCGCCGTTCCATCTTGCGAAGCCCTCGGCAGGAAGCATACTCCAGTCAGACATCATCACACCATTGACGGTCTTGTTGAATATTCCTTCAGCGGTGATCGTGAACGGGAATGAGACAGGAAGCTGGTAGTCAACAGCGAGGGAAGTCTTCCAGACCTGAGGCATCTTGAACTTGGAGTCAACAGCGGAGATTGATGAAGGAACAGTACCATCCTCAGGAGAGATGGTTGAAGGGTAACCAATCGAAACGAGGTAGTCATAAAGGGCCTGAGTCGTAGCCTTGCCATTCTGAGTCTTAAGACCACCTGCGAACTGGCTCATATCAATGTAAGTCTTGCCGCCTCTCTCAACAGTCGGTCCGGAATATCCCTTAACCTTTGAGGCGAGGGTATTTCCGTTGATCTGGGCCTGATACTGAACCATACCGGAGTTGGTAGGCATATTCGTGAAGAACACGAGAGGGAGACGTCCCATAAAGAGACCGGTACCACCACGGAGGATGAGGCTCTTGTCCTTAAGGATATCCCACTTGAAGCCGACACGAGGAGAAACCGTGATTCCGGCAGAAGGCCACTTGCCAGTGTCAATGTGACGAACCTCATTGTTGCTGTCGTAGTAGTCAAGGTCGAGGATGGCGTTGTTGGTCATCAGGTCGCTGTTATTGAAGAACAGACCGTCAAGACGGACACCATAGGTCAACTTGAAGTTCTCTGTAGGATTCCAGTCGTCCTGGGCGTAAAGGCCAACCTTGCTGAACTGAACACGGGCGGCAGGGTTCTTCTCACCGTCATAACCGTAGGTAAGGCAGACAACTTCCGGAGCCTCGCCGTTGATGAAGTCATCAACACTTGAATAACGGTAGTAACCTGTACCGTTTCTCATATAGGCGTTGTCGGCCATCTGATACTCATAGCTGAGACCGGCGGTGACCTTGTGGCTGCCTACATAGTATGTGATGTCGTCCTTGATGTTGGCGATGGTGTTGTGGACAGCGTTGTTCCAAGTGAAGAGCTCATAGCCAAGGGACATATACTGGGTGTTGGTGCCGGTACCGTCCTGGATGTCAATGAACGGGAACTCGCTTGAGTTGGTTCCGCGCACGTCGTCAAGCTTTGAGAACGTGGCGAGGAACTGGTTGGAAAGGTTGTCGCTGATACGGCTGTTGAGGTCAACTGAGACAGAATGAACAAGGTTGTTCATAGAGTACATCGAGTTGGCGAAAGCCATAGAGTAAAGAGAGGTACGATAGTAAGGTGAACGTGTGCCTCCGTCCATCGAGGAGTCGTTAGGCCTCATCCACGATGTGTTGTTGGTGTAGTTGTAGCGGACAGCGAGATGGTTCGCGTCGTTGATGTTCCAGTCGAGACGTGCAAGAATCTTGGAGTTGCTCTCGTCTGAAGGGAAATCTGTGTAGGAACCAGTGTCGTAGCCATACTTGTCTTTCACGTGAGATGAAACTCTCTCCATATCAGCCACAGAAGCGTAAGAAAGGTACTTGGAAGCATTCCCAACGCCATTCTCGGAAGCTCTCCAACGCACTGCGACAGATGGAGTCTGTGAATATTCAGCGTTCACGAAGAAGAAGAGTTTGTTCTTGATGATAGGTCCGCCGAGAGTGAAACCGTATGTTGTGTTACGGTCCTTGTCACGGGCGCCTGGGATCTCGGTTCCGTCAACAGTGTTACCACGCATATTCTCGTTGCGGTGATAAACGTATGCGGATCCCTTGAAGGTGTTGGTACCGGACTTGGTGATGGCGTTCACGCCACCTCCGATGAAGTCGGTCTGACGGACATCATAAGGAGAGATGACAACCTGGAGTTCTTCAATCGCATCAATAGAGATAGGAGAACCGCCTCCAGGAAGCTTCTCGTTAAGGCCGAAGTTGTTGTTGAAGTTGGCGCCGTCCACGGTGAAGTTGGCTGTACGGCCGTCAGCTCCGGCGAAGCTCATTCCGTTTCCACCGTAAGGGGAAAGTCTGGTCACATCGGTGATGCTTCTGCTTACAGTAGGCAGAGCGGTGATCTGGGCGTTGTTGATGTTGGTGGCGGCACCGGTCTTCTCTACGGCGAACTTGGAGTTCGCGGTGGAGACAACAACAGCCTCGGAAAGCATCTGGGTGTCATCGTTCAGCCAGGCGTTAAGATTGTAGGCCTCGGCGAGCTGGAGGGTGACATCAGTGAAGGTCACGGTCTGATAGCCAAGGCAGCTTACCTCAACCTTGTAAGGGCCACCTGAACGCATACCATTGATCGCATAACGACCTTCGGCGTTGACAACAGCATAATACTGTGTACCCGATGGAGTGTGAACCGCAACCACTGCGGCACCAGGAACCGGGGCTCCGTTGGCGTCTGTAACCTTACCGTTCAGTGAGGACGTGGTCACCTGCGCGAAAGCCGTGATTCCGACAAGGACTGCAACTAATGCGGCAAATCCCTTTTTGAGTAATTGAACCATAGATTTGTTAATAAAATAAAGTATTGAATTAATCTTTTTCAGTCCAAACCATTCAACTTGCGAAATTAACACTTTTTCTTCGGTTCAGAAAATTTAATTCAGTTACAAATCAATTACAGTTGAAAACTATAACCGTTTACGCAAAAAACTATCTTGGCGGATTTTTTGAATATTTCCGAAAAAGTGATACCTTTGCATCCGGAAATGTGGAGAGATTTGCCTGCTTGCAACCACACTAAAAAATGCTAAAAATTTCATATTGTGTTTTTGGTGTATCTCCACGTATTCCGCATACGCTGGAGTTTTTTTATTATCCCATCGCCCGAAAGAGGGCGACAAAAGAGAATTTAAACATAACGCATTATGAATTATTTATTTACAAGTGAATCAGTTTCCGAGGGACATCCTGACAAGGTCGCGGATCAGATCTCGGACGCGATTCTGGACGAGTTCCTCAGCCAGGATCCGGAGTCAAAGGTAGCCTGCGAGACATTCTGCTCGACAGGTCTGGTGGTAATCGGCGGCGAGGTGCGCTCGGACGAGGCGTACGTTGATGTTCAGAAGGTTGTGCGCGGCGTGATCAACCGAATCGGTTACAACAAGGCTGAATATATGTTCGACGGCAACTCCTGCGGAGTGCTTTCCGAAATTCACGAGCAAAGCCAGGACATCAACCGTGGCGTGGTCCGCGAGAACCCTGATGACCAGGGAGCCGGCGACCAGGGAATGATGTTCGGCTACGCCTGCAAGGACACGGAGGACTATATGCCGCTCCCGCTCTACCTCTCGCAGATCGCCCTCCAGGTGCTGGCGGACATCCGTCACAACACTCCGGAGCTGATGCCTTACCTGCGCCCGGACTCAAAGTCACAGTTCACTATTGAATATGACGAGTCCCACCACCCGGTGCGGGTCCACACGATCGTCATCTCCACCCAGCACGACGACTTTGTGGCCAAAGGACTCGGGAATATCACATATTCAGAGGCGGTCCGTCAGTTCGGTCAGGACAAGGTCGATCAGGCGATGCACGACAAGATCGAGGCGGATGTCAGGAATATTCTTCTGCCAAAACTGAAGGCAGCCTTGAATCCTCAGACCGCAGCCCTGTTCAAGGACAACTTCATCCTGCACGTCAATCCGACCGGTAAGTTCGTGATCGGCGGCCCCGCGGGAGACACCGGTCTCACCGGCAGGAAGATCATCGTGGACACCTACGGCGGCAAGGGCGCTCACGGCGGCGGAGCGTTCTCAGGCAAGGATCCGAGCAAGGTGGACCGCTCGGCGGCCTACGCGGCAAGGCACATAGCAAAGAATATGGTCGCGGCCGGTGTCGCCCAGGAGATGCTGGTTCAGGTCGCCTACGCCATCGGTGTGGCAAGGCCTGTAAGCATATTCGTGGACACTTATGGAACCGGCATCGTGCCTGACGCCGAGATCGCCCGCAAGATCGAGGAGCTCTTCGACCTCCGCCCGGCGGCCATCATCCGCAAGTTCGAGCTCAAGAACCCGATCTACGAGCCGACCGCCGCCTACGGTCACTTCGGCCGCAAGCCGTACACCAAGGCCGTGAAGGTCGGCAAACCAGGCCACCAGACCGACAAGCTCGTCCAGTTCTTCGGCTGGGAAAAGCTCGACGCGGTGGAGGAAATCAAAAAGGCGTTCGGAATATAGCGGCGCTTATTAGCAATCCTTAAAGAATACTTGGTAATCTTTGATTGTCTTTCGATTTAGCTGTCTTTTCAAATCAGTCATGTGTCACCGGCACACAACTTCTTCCAAAAGACAGCCATCCTTGAAAATACTGCCGAAATCTTTACCGACTTATTTTTCAACGCCCTTATCCCAAGACAAACAGAATTGCGCCCGGAACCAGCACAGGAAGGCTCCGGGCAGCATACCACGCGCAATTCTGTTTCCGGCCATTCCAGCCGACCCCTACCGCAGCGCCGCCAACGCCGTTTCCCGGCCTTAGCTCCAAGACAGATTTGCATCCGAAGCCCACGCAGGAACTGTCAATGAATATGCTGAAAAACTCTCACTTTCTTCTTAGACTTTTTCAGCACAATCACAGTTCCACCATCACCACAAGCCCTTTAGGCTGAACGTGTTTCGTAGAATGTAGCTTCGATCGCCCACGCTGAAGATCGTAAAGCGGAAAGGCGGCTCCGGGTTAGGGGATAGTAGGCGGCACTACGGCGAGTCCGGCGACCTGAAAGGGCGGCCCAGGGTTAGTAAGCGACACTACGGCTGGTTCGGCGATCTGAAAGGGCAGTTCGGCAGCCGTATTTTTTTTCGCCATGTATCGTACAAGGCCTTGTATATTCAAATAATAAAATCTACATTTGTTAAGTCGGCTGTTTGCCGGTGTAACATAAAGGTGTTGCCTGTTCTTGAATAGAGGTCAGCAATAATCCAAGGATGAGACAGGAAGCCCCTCCTCACCAATATGGATTCCAGTGCCTCCACGCCGCTATCAATCGTTGGTGCAGAGTTGTTCCCCATTCAAATACTCCGCTGCTCTTCTGCTCAGACAGACAAGGCTCCACACTTTTACCTTTTTCCTATTATTTGGGTTCGCCAGGAGTCTGCGAAAGTCTAATTAAATGGTGATGAAAAGATTAATTCATGCGCTAACAGGCGCCATCGTGCTTTTTTTGGCATTGGTCGCCTCTGTTGATTCCAACGCAGCGGAGTCAGACATTCTCGTCAAAGTCAAATCGGAGGGTATTTGCGACGAGGGTTTTTTCAATGTCTGGAACTACCAGGGACGTTACTGGTTCGAGATTCCCGATTCTCTTTTGGGAAGAGACATGCTTCTTGTGACACGTCGCGCCAGAACATCTATGGACATGGGATTCCGTAGCGAGAGCATAGATGAAAGGATCTTTGTTTGGGAACGGCGTGGAGAAGACAAGATAGAACTGCGTGCCAGGTCTTTCCGAAAGATAGCGGCGGACGGAAGCGAGTTGTCTGAAGCGGTTAAAGACTGCATGCTTCCGACGATCATCGCGACATTCGATGTCACCGGAAAGTCGGATGACGGGAATGCGATGGTCGAGGTGTCGGATCTTTTCCGCAAAGACTTGCTCGCCTTTGGATTAGACTATCGCCTCAAGAAAAAATATGCTATAGGGAACCTTGAGGACAAGAGCAGTTACATTAACTACATCAAGAGTTTCCCGTCGAACATCGACATCCTTTCCACCAAGACCTACTCCTTGAGCGGCAACAGCGATGTCATCGAGGATGAAGGACTCAGAACAGCCACCATCCAGATCCACAACTCCCTGCTCCTGCTTTCGCGGACTCCTATGACTCCACGCTACTCGGACAGCAGGGTCGGCTATTTCAGCCGCGGCCAGTACGACTACGGTCTTGATGATGCGCAAAGGGCCGTTAAGACTTATTACATCAACAGATGGAAGTTGGAGCCATCCGACCCGGAAGCCTATTTCGCGGGAAAGACCGTTGATCCTGTAAAACCTATTGTTTACTATCTGTCTCCATCCATCCCGAAAAAATGGACAAAATACTTCAAGGAGGGTGTTGAGGACTGGCAGAAAGCGTTCTCCGCCGCGGGATTCAGCAACGCCATATTCGCAAAGCCTGTCCCGACAGAGGAAGAGGATCCCGATTTCGACCAGCTTGACGCCCGTTATTCCATGATAGAGTATTTCCCTTCCTATTTGGAGAACTCCTATGGACCGGCAGTCGTGGATCCTCGTTCGGGAGAAATCATCAACAGCCATGTCTGCATATACCACAATGCGATGAAACTGCTGCATGACTGGTACATGATCCAATGCGGCCAAGTTGATCCTGAAGCAAGAAAGATGGTGTACGATGAGGCTCTGATGGGAAGGCTCATCAGGTATCTGGTATGCCATGAAGTCGGACACACCCTTGGGCTCATGCATAATTTCGGAGCCAGCAGCGCATTCCCGACCGACTCGCTCCGGAGCGCGTCATTCACCGCCGAGCATGGAACGACCGCATCAATTATGGACTACGCCCGTTTCAACTATATAGCCCAGCCAGAGGACAAAGGAGTCTCGCTTTTCCCGATAATCGGTGAATATGACAAATTCGCGATCGAATGGGGCTACAGGCTTTTCCCTGGGATGAAAACACCGGAGGATGAGCGGTTTGTACTCAACGATTTTGTAAAAAGCCATGCTGATGATCCTGAATGCAGGTACATCCGGCAGTTTATTCTCCAGTCCGACCCTAGAGGACAGACCGAGGATCTTGGCGACGATCCTGTAAAGTCCGCCGGATATGGTTTGTCTAATCTGAAGATTGTGACCGACAGCCTTGAGAGATGGACTTATCAGGAAGCCAGAGGATATGGCGACCTTGCCGACCTCTACAAGAAAATACAGAAGCAATGGCTGAAGTATTTGGGGCATGTCGCCTCTGTCGTGACAGGAATATATGAGGATTACAAGACCACCGACCAACCAGGCCCGGTCTTCTACCTGACGGAGCCAGCACAGCAGAAAGAGGCCATTGCCTTCATTTCAGACAATGCTTTCAATATGCCTGAATGGCTCATCGCCCAACCTTACATCAGCAAATTTGACATGTCGCTCACGAACACACGCAAAGTTCAGGAAATGCAGGCCACGATTCTGTACAGATTGTTGAATATCGGAGTTCTGATGCGTTTGGACGACGGTTTTGCTGCTGACCCGGCGAAGGTCTACAATCCTTCCGAGTATATCGAGGATGTTCGTAAGGCTGTTTGGAAAGACATCTACAGCAACGTGGAAAGCAACATCCACGTCCGTGTTCTCGAACGCGCCTACCTTACCGACTGTAAGAGGCTGCTGGAATGGCACACCAGAGGTGGATCCATTTCGATGCTTGACATGGCGGACTATGGTTACAAGACCATCATACGCGCTGATCTTCACAGGCTACGCTCTGATATCGGAGCCAAGAAGACAAAGGATCCCATTTTAAGGCAGCACTATGCGGAATGCCTGACAAAGATCGACTCCATGCTGAAAGCCCAAGACACAAAAAATGAATAGACATTGATGAATCGCTTTCTGATGATATCCTTACTTGCCGCCATGTTGCTCCTTTGCGGAACAATGTATGGCCGGAGTGGCACACCATATACAGTTACGGTGTCCATTCTGGACAAGTCAGGGAAGCCCGTGCCTGGAGCGACCCTCCTGTTGCTCCAGTCCGGTCTTTGGGGGATCTCGGACAAAAACGGCGACATCGAGATCAAAAACGTGCCGAAACTTCCAGAGGCATACAAGGTGTCGATGCTTGGCTACAAGGATGCCGAAGGAGAAATCGGAGCGGACGGGAAGACCTCTGTCAGGATATTCATTGAAGAGGAGACTCTTATGATGAAAGAGGTTGTCGTGGTCGCCCAAGGCAGCCATAGCGGAGAATCCACCTCTTCAACCATCGGAAGGCAGGCGCTGGATCATCTTCAGGCAACAAGTCTGAAAGATGTCATGCAGTTGCTTCCAGGAGGGGTCTCCATGAAGAATCCTTCGTTGACAAATCCGGGGCAGCTGAAAGTAAGGACACTTGCATCGGACAACAATGCCACGTTCGGAGCCGCGGTCATCGTGAACGGAGCGCCGGTCTCCACCAATGCGAACATAAGCGCCGGACTAGGACTGTCAACCCTCTCCCAAGGAAATACTGGCGTGGATCTTCGAAGCATCGGTACCGATGACATCGAGTCGGTCGAAGTCATTAGAGGAGTGGCTTCCGCTGAATATGGAGATGTCTCGTCCGGTGTCATGATCGTCAACAAGAGAATCGGAGTCAGCGACTTGAACCTTAAGTCCAAGATCATGCCCGGAATCATGCAGTTTCATGCCGGCAAAGGGTTTGATATCAAATCGGCAGGTTCTCTGAACATCAGCGCCGACTATGCGCGTGGGACTTCCGACCCAAGGTTCCTGACCGACAAGTATAACAGAGGTCTACTATCCGTCGCGCACCGGAAGATCTTTATGGACAACTCCTGGACTATCACCACAAACCTGGATATGTCCTACACCGGAGAATGGAAAGGTGCGGATCCGGACGAGCCCGAAGCCTTACGGAAATTCTTCTCCAGCAGGGATGCGTTCTCATTGAGGTTCTCGCACGGCGGGGTGCTGAAGCCGGACAAAGCTCTGGCAAGAACCCTCAAGTACGACGTTGCCTTGTCGTGGACCTCGGACAACATATTCAGAGATCAACTTGTGTCGGTAGGTCAAGGGGCGATCACGGACGCTATCAAGGATGGTATTTATGAAGGGACCCCGTATCCTTCCTCCTACGAGACCTTGACAGGAGTCAAAAGCAAGCCGATGATGTACTGGGCCAAAGCGTCAGACCAGTTCTACCTGAATCTTGGGAATATGTCCAATAGGTTCAACGTGGGAGCCGAGTGGAAAATGGAGGGTAATCTTGGAATCGGGCAATATGACAAGACTCCGAAATACAAGGCGTTCGCACAGTCCAGGATGCGTCGATTCCGCGACATCCCGTTCCTGAATCAGGTCTCTGCATATGCGGAGGATAACATTGTGCTGACTTTCGGTGATTCCCGGTTCCCTAACATCACCGGGCAGGCAGGAGTCCGCTGGACAGTGGTCCAGCCAGGAAAGAAGGAACAGATCATGGCCGTCTCGCCTCGCGTGAACCTTGCGGTGAACCCGGAGCGACATCTATCCATAAGATTCGGCTATGGTATTTCGGAAAAGGCTCCGTCGCTTCTGGACATGTACCCGGCTCCGGATTACTACGACTTCTATAACATGACCGTCTCCGACGGACAGAGAAGCTACTATCTGTACTCGACAAGAGTGTTCGACAAGACACCGGTAAGGCTGAGGACAATGCGCGGCACAAAATACGAGCTCGGATTCGACATCAGGCTGGACAACGGAATGAGTTTCTCCGTGGTAGGGTACAATGAGGACATCTCACGTGGCTTCGCTTCGGACAATTCGGAATGGAAGTCTTTGACTTTTGATGTCTGGAAGGCAGGGGATGTCACATTCGCCGACCAGAAACCTGTGTATGATCCTATGCATCCGACCCAGACGGACACCGTCCTGTATAATGTAATCCGTCCGGGTAACACCGCTTCAAGAAGGAACCGGGGAATAGAGTTCGATTTCAATTTCGGAAAGATAAAAGCCACGAACACATCTTTCTATCTTAACGGTGCATGGACTGAGACGAAATCGTCTTCCTCGAACCTCGGCTATAGACTTCCTGTCGGAGAGGCCAGAAATTACGGCCCGGTCTACGTCGTGTACCCTGAGGGAGCCGGCTCTCTCTCGGAAAACCGGCAGTTCTCCACCACATTGCGGGTTGTCCAGCACATCCCTGCAATCCGATTCATCGTCTCTGCTTCGGCGCAATGCTTGCTATATGAATATGAGCATAAGATAAGCTCAGGAACAAAACCCTGTGGGTATCTTTACGAGGACAACTACATCCCATTTACGGACAGTCAGTTGAGCGATCCCGAATTCAGATTCCAAGGCTACATGCTCAAGGATCAGATCTTCGACACATCCATCTCCAACGTTCCGGTGAGATGGCCGGCGGTCTGGTGTCTGGATCTGAGGGTAACGAAAGAACTTGGTGACAAGGCCGGCTTCTCCTTTTATGCCAACAATGTTCTTTTCAATCAACCATGGCAATCGAATTCAGTGAGTGTGAACAAGGTGGAACGCAACGGGAACCTGTTCTCATACGGACTTGAGATATTCCTGAATTTTTAGTTAGTAGATCAGTATAACCAAAAGAAAAGTAAAATGAACAAAGCAATCAAATTTGCGGCCGCTGTGGCCGCGGCCATCCTTTCTTTCGCCGCATGCGAGAAAAGTGAAGACAATCAGGTGTCTATGACTGTCAATGTCAAGATGCCGGCGGATTTCCCCGTCTCCTCCCCGACATTCTCAGGCGATGTGACGATCACAAACACTACAATGGACAAATCATACACAACCAAGGCCGTGAATGGAGTGGCCAAGTTCAGCAAGGTGTATCAGGGCGTGTATGACATACTTGTGTCTGACGCCATGACAGCGGATGAGTTCAAGACAGCTGCCCCGGAACTGGCAAGTGGCTATGATATTCTCCTGAACGGCAACGCATCCAACATCCAAGTCGTGAAAGGAGACAATGCCAACGTCGCCGAGATTCAGCTGACCTGGTCTGTGAAAAGCGATCTTCTCCTGAGCAGGATGTACACGAACGGCACGAAAAACAATGCCGGTTCCAGCGTGAACTATCCTAAATATTGGGAGATCTACAACAACACCGACGGCACCATCTACCTCGACGGACTCTGCATCGCCCAGGCTCATGGCAATTCGACATCAAAGACACCTTGTGAACTCTACACCAAATACCAGAAGGAAGCCACGTATGCCTCCCGCATCGCGCGCCTTGAAGGCACACACGGTGTCACCAAGAACATCCCGCTTGAAGGAGGCAAGAGCATAGTAATCGCTTGGAACGCACATAATTTCATCGTCCCTGAGGACACAGAGGGCGCGAAGGATAAATGCACCATGAACGTGGATCTTTCCAATGCGGATTACGAGATAGAATCCACCGCTTTCTTCTGGAACAAGTTCGGAGACAACGCCAATGTTCCTAATCTCAAGGCCGTTTATGACTGTATGCCGAACGCCGGCTTCCTTCAGATGATACAGGCGGTGTATATTTTCTTCGCCACAGAGGAGGAAATCGACGGATGGGAGACAGGAACTGATGCGACGAGCTACACAACCGCCAGCCAACAAAACTGGAAAGCCAAGAGAGTTCCTAATGAGATTATTATTGATGCCGTGGAAACCGCGAAGACAGGAGTAGCGCAGCAGAAGAGAATTCCGGACGCCCTGGACGCCAAACCGGTGGAGTCACTGCAAAACATGGGGATCATTTTCAACAGGAAAATCCAATACATCGCGGCTGACGGACGCAAGGTTCTTCAGGACACCAACAATTCCTCGAATGATTTTGTCGCCGTAGGCTCCAGCGATCCTGACAATTATGACGGGTCACACCTAGTAATCAAGAACTATGATGCGCCGGAAATCCAACCTGGTTACAAGAACGCTAAATAGAAAACTGCCGCTGCTCGCGGCTTTGACGGTCATTGTGTCGGTAGGCTTTTCCATAAGCCTGCCGGCTCAGACCACTCCATACTTTAGGGACAAGGACTTCAATACCTGGCTTAAGACGGACAACCCCGTTTCATTAGGAATAACCACCATGCCGAACGCGGGACAGACCAGTCTCAATGCGAAAACCTTGTCCGGAGACTTCCACAAGGCTATGGAAAGCGGTAGGGTCAACGCTTGGGGCTTTGACTCCTATGGCAGCAAGTCACTTAAACCTTTGAATCTATGGGGCAGATTCAATTTTAGTCAAGAACGCCACCAGGACAGGTGCTGGTCTGACAACATACGTCCTTACAATGGAAATCCATACCTGACAGGGTCTTCCGTAAAGGGAAATTATTCCTATCAATTGTTTGACTTCTCCGTAAGGATGTCCTCAAAACAATTGTTTGATTTCATGTGGACC
The DNA here is from genome assembly GCA_934725575.1 of uncultured Bacteroidales bacterium. GTDB lineage: Bacteria > Bacteroidota > Bacteroidia > Bacteroidales > UBA932 > Cryptobacteroides. Next base: position 93,354 of record CAKVCK010000003.1, on the reverse strand, counting down.
GGAATTGGTCTCGATTATTCTCTCGGCGACTTTTCAAGGCTACAGGATCCTCGCTCCAGAACACAAGAGATCGTTTATACCATAAAACCAGGAGTTGCTTTCCGTTTTGGAAAGGAAAAGATAGGACTTAATCTATCCTATGGCTACTCCAAAGAGAAAATCGGCTCGTATGTCTCCAAATCAAAGGACTCGAAAGAGTATCTCCTTTATCTTCAGGAAGGTCTGGGGGTGTATTCCATCCTTGTGTCAAACGCCTACGATAGAAGAATAGAGTCGTGGAAAGCCGGCGCGGCTCTTCAGTACGAGCATTCTTTCGGCAGTAATTCTGTCCTGCTGGGCGAATTGTCTCCTTTTTATCGCAAAGACTCAGTCGAGGATGCCTATGGAGCCACTCCCGGAAACTATAAAGAGGTGGGAGGCCGGTTTTTTCTGGCATTCCGCTCCGGGAACTGGAGGGCAGAGAGTTCCTTCAGTTTCAAAACCGGTTCCGCCGAGAAGATAACTCAGAAGTCGGTCACTGTCACCGATCCGTCAAGCGGAGTCACATCCACTCGCTATGAGACCATCTTTTCCATAAAGTCCTACACTGCTGAAAAACTGTCAGCGGAGACCGGGTTGTCATACGTGGTCAAAGACACCGAACTTCCTTGGGGAAGCAAATGGAACGCCGGATGCAAGGTCAGGTTTAATTCGGACAATGATGAGTACGTCTATTACTCTCCAGCGTCATCTTTTGCCCGCGACAACATCATCCCTTACTTTTATGGTGGCGGTACCGTTCTGGCGACAAAAGGACACATTCTGATGATAGACGGAGAATTTGCCTACCGGGTGAACCTCTCAGACAACTATTCGATCAGTGACGAACTTCGTGATAAGGTGATACTGGACAATGTAATCAGTCCTGACCGTGAGATAATGACTTCGGATTTCTTGAAGGTGTCGGCCACTTTCCGCTATGTCTTTCCTCTGCCGGCAACAAGCGCGGGAAGAAGGCTTTCCGGCTTTACCTCCTTGTCGGCAAGCATGTGCTTCGTCCCGGGATTCGAGGGGTCGGGAAGAAATCTGATCGGAGTCTCGGTAGGAATTCTTCATTGATGCGCATTGTTTTCCGCATTGGTCTTCTTACAAGAGCTGTCCAGACGGATAACGCCACCTTTTTTTTACAAAACTCGTTCATGGCAAAATGCCATAGAACGCCACCTGTCAATGAATATGCTGAAAAACTCTCTCTTTCTTCTTAGACTTTTTCAGCACAATCACAGTTCCAGCATCACCACAAGCCCTTTAGGCTGAACGTGTTTCGTAGAAGGTAGCTTCGATCGCCCACGCTGAAGATCGTAAAGCGGGAAGGCGGCTCATGGTTAGGGGATAGTAGGCGGCACTACGGCGAGTCCGGCGACCGGAAAGGGCGACCCAAGGTTAGTAAAGCGGCACTACGGCTGGTTCGGCGACAGGAAAGCAGCAGGCGGTGATGGCTAATGGCTACTCCCCGCGGTCAAGCTCGCGGCGGAGGTCTTTCTCTTTGATGGTGGCGCGCTTGTCGTAGATCTTCTTGCCTTTGGCTAGGGCGATGACGAGCTTGGCGAGGCCGTTGTCGTTGATGAAGAGCTTGGTGGCTACAATTGTGAGGCCTTTCTCCTTGACGGCCTGACGTAGGTGACGGAGCTCACGCTTGGTCAGCAGGAGTTTGCGGTCCCGCATCGGCTCGTGCTGCCCCCAGGAGCCCCAGAAGTACTGGGCCACATTCATACCCTTGACGAACAGCTCGTTACCCACGAAATAACAGAACGAATCCACCAGCGAGGCCTTGCCCATACGGATTGACTTGATCTCCGTGCTGACCAAGGATATTCCCGCCACATAGGTTTCCAGGAACTCGTAGTCGAACGAGGCCCTGCGGTTACGAATCTCAACTTTATGCTCTTTCTGCTTTGCCATAATATTCAAGATTAATCTTCAGCGGATTACCTCCGCGACGGTGAACCACTTCACAACATTTTCAGGCGCACTCCGAGGCGAGGGTAATATTCATAGGCCACAAAGATAATCACTTTTCTTGGTGTTGCGGCCAAAAATGCTTAAGTTTGTCAATTACAGCCAATCAGAGCTTTTGTATTAACAAAGCGGAAAAACAGCTTGCCGCGAGTTTGAAGATTATTAAACATTCAATATTATGAAAAGACGACTTATTCTGGCGGCGACGGCCGTCATCGCGATGTTCCTTGCAGGATCGTGCGCGAAGTACAAGTATGAAACGGTCAAGGGTGATCCTATGAAGACCAAGATCTACACCCTTGACAACGGGTTGAAGGTTTATATGACCGTCAACAAGGAGACCCCGCGCGTGCAGACCTACATCGCGGTCAAGGTCGGCAGCAAGAACGACCCGAAGGAGACTACTGGACTCGCCCACTACCTTGAGCACCTGATGTTCAAAGGCACGGAGAGCTTCGGGACCTCCGACTATGCAGCCGAGAAGCCGATGCTCGACTCCATCAAGGCACTCTTCGAGGTTTACCGAACCAAGACCGACCCGGAGGAGCGCAAGGCTATCTACCACCAGATCGACTCAATCAGCTACGAGGCGTCCAAGATCGCGATCCCTAATGAATATGACAAATTGATGTCCATCATCGGAGCCGACAACACCAACGCCTTTACTTCCAATGATATGACGGTCTATCAGGAGGATATTCCTTCCAACGAGATCGACAATTGGGCGAAGATCGAGGCCGACAGGTTCATCCATCCGGTGATCCGTGGATTCCACACCGAGCTTGAGGCGGTTTATGAGGAGAAGAATATGAGCCTCACGCAGGACAACCGCAAGGCTATGGAAGCCATCGACCTGGCTCTCTTCCCTCACCATCCTTACGGACTCCAGACGACCCTCGGAACCCAGGAGCACCTGAAGAACCCTTCGATCGTCAACATCGAGAACTACCGCGCGAACTTCTACGTGCCTAACAACGTGGCCATCTGCGTGTCCGGAGACTTCGACCCTGACACCTTCGTCGCCACTATCGAGAAATATTTCGGAGAATGGAAGCCTAATCCAGACATCAAGTACCTTGAATATGAGCCTGAACAGGCCATCACCGCTCCTGTGCAGAAAGACGTTTACGGCCTCGATGCGGAGTTCGTGATGATGGGCTGGAGAGTCCCGGGATCCAACGACTACCTCAGAAGCGAGGTCGGGGACATCGTCGGTGACATCCTCTACAACGGAAAGGCCGGCCTCGGAGACCTGAACCTTATCCAGGCGCAGAAAGTCAACGGATTCTATGGTTTCAACTACACACGTCCTGACTATGGCGAGTTCCTTCTTGTGGGCTATCCTCGTGAGGGACAGACTCTTGAGCAGGTACGAGACCTTATCCTTGAGCAGGTGGCGAAGCTCCGCAGCGGAGACTTCGACGAGAGCCTGATCCAGTCCACGCTCAACAACTACAAACTCTCGAATATGCGTCAGCTTGAAAGCAACGAGGACAGGGCGATGAGTTTTGTGGAGTCATTCATCAACGGACACAACTGGAAGGATGACGCCCTCCAGATGCAAAGGCTGGAGAAAGTCACCAAGCAGCAGATCGTGGACTGGGCCAACGAGCATCTCGGGGCAAACAGTTATGTAGCTGTTTATAAGCGCATAGGAGAGGACAAGGACATCGAGAAGATCGCCGCTCCGGCCATCACTCCGATAGAGACCAACCGTGACAAGCAGAGCGAGTTCCTGACCGAGATCCAGAACACCGAGGTCACCCCTATCGAGCCGGTGTTCGTGGACTTCTCCAAGGACATGTCAAAGGGCAGCGTCGCGGAAGGCATTGAGCTGCTCTACAAGAAGAACGAAATCAATGACATCACGACACTGACCAGCGTGTTTGACCGCGGAACCCAAAGCGACCCTCGCCTCGATTTGGCGTTCGACTATCTTGGATACCTCGGCACTCCGACCAGAACAGCGGAGCAGATAAAGAAGGAGCTGTACGAACTCGCTTGCTCACAGAGACTTTCCTGCGGCCCGACCCAATCCTACATCGGTGTGAGCGGACTTGACGAGAATGTCGGCAAGGCGATGGACATAGTGGAGGATCTGATCTTCAACGCGCAGCCTGACACTGCGATCCTTGCGGAGCTGAAATCAGACATATTCAAAAGCCGCTCTGACAACAAGTTGAACCAAAGAGCCTGCTTCAGCGCACTCCAGAAGTTCATCTTCTACGGTCCGGAGTTCATCCAGAAGACCACCCTCACCAACGAGCAGATCGCTGCACTGACCTCCGATGAACTTCTCCAGGCGGTCAGAGACCTGTACGCCAAGAAGCACGACGTACTCTACTACGGTCCGTCAGACGAGGCGATGGCCAAGAAGATGATCGCCGAACATCACAAGATCAGCGAGAATCCTGAGCCTCTTGAGAGAATCCACCCTCAGGCAAGGCAGGTGGCCTCCAGCGAGGTGTTCATCGCCCCTTACGACGCCAACCAGTTCTACTATCTGCAATATTCCAACAGAGGCGAGAGGTTCAACGCCGCCAACGATCCTGAGGCGAGGATGTACAACTCATACTTCGGCAACGGAATGGGCGCGATCGTCTTCCAGGAGATGCGAGAGGCCAGAGGACTTGCATATTCAGCGTCCGCCTACCTCGGCGACCTTGGCTACAAGGACTGCGACTACATCTTCTACGCCTTCATCGCCTCGCAGAATGACAAGGCAAAGGAGGCTGTGGAGGCGTTCGACAGCATCATCAACGATATGCCTGAGTCCGAGAAAGCGTTCGAGGTGGCCAAGACCGCCCTGCTCACCGGCATCCGCACAAACAGGACAACCGGCATCAACGTTCTCTACAAATATCTTGACCTCCAGGACTATGGCCTCACCGAAGACCGTGAGAAGGCCGTGTTCGAGAAGGTTCAGAATATGACCCTCGCCGATGTCAAGGCCTTCCAGGAGAAGTGGATCAAGGACCGCAGGTACGTCTATGGATTCCTCGGCAAGAAAGAAGGCTTCGATATGGATTTCGTCGGCTCGCTCGGTCCTGTCACTGACCTCACCCTTGAGGAAATCTTCGGCTACTAACGGATGAGCAGAAAGCCACAGAACAAGCTACGGGAGGCGATCCCCATCCCTCCCCTGGCTCCACTGCCAGAACCAGAACACATTGACTTCGGGAGCATATTCAATGAATATGTCTCCGGAGCCATTGATCTGATCGTCGTGCTTGGGCCGACCGCCTCCGGAAAAACCCGATATGCAGTGGATCTGGCGCACAAGTGCGGGAACGGGGAGATTCTCTCCGCCGATTCCCGTCAGGTCTATCGCGGAATGGACATCGGCACCGGAAAAGACTTGAATGAATATGTCGATGTCCCCTACCATCTTATAGACATAGTCCCGGCCGGGACAAGATTCGATCTCTACCAGTGGCAGCAGGCTTTTGAATATGCCTACAAAGACATACGTGACAGGGGCAAGACACCGATTCTGTGCGGCGGTACCGGACTATACATCCAGGCCGCAACTTGTGGCTACACCCTGCCTCAGGTTCCGCCGAATGAAGAGTTAAGGGAGGAGCTTGAGCAGTACGACACGGAGATCCTGATCGCCAAGCTGAGCGGTTACGGGCCGCTTCCCGACCAGGGAGTCCTGCAATCCAAGAGACGGATAATCCGGGCTTTGGAAGTCGCTATGTACGAACGGGAGCATCCAGTGAAACGGACCGGATTTATGCCGAAGAACCCGTATTACATCGGAACTTTGGTGAGCCGCGAGGAGAGGGTCGCAAGGATTGACAGGCGGCTTGACGAGAGGTTGGCCGGTGGGATGATTGAGGAGGTCAAAGGCCTTCTGGACAGCGGAATCAGGGCTGAAGACCTTGTCTATTACGGCCTTGAGTACAAATTCGTCACCCAGTACGTTCTTGGAATCCTGACGTTCGAAGAGATGCGGACACTTCTTGCCAACGCCATCCACCAGTTCGCCAAACGGCAGATGACCTGGTTCAGAGGGATGGAAAAAGACGGAATCAGAATCCACTGGACGGAGGTGTAAACAACAATTATATTCAATAAATTTTATGCTAAAAGTAGCGATTATTATGGGCTCCACGAGTGATTATGACACGATGTCAGGAGCCGAGCAGATTCTTTCAGATTTCGGGATCGAGTTCGAGAAAAGGGTGATCAGCGCCCACAGGACCCCGGAACTGATGTTTGAGTACACAAAGGGCCTCAAAGGCCGTGGATTCGGAGTGGTCATCGCCGGAGCGGGCGGAGCCGCCCACCTGGCCGGTGTGGCCGCTGGACTTACGACATTACCGGTGATCGCCGTGCCGATGCCGACCAAGAACCTTGGCGGGCTTGATTCTCTTCTGTCGATGGTACAGATGCCGACCGGAATTCCGGTGGCCACCGTAGCCATCGGAGGAGCCAAGAACGCAGCAATCCTTGCGGCAGAGATCCTCGCCCTCCAAGACACAGCGGTCTCGGAGAAACTGGATGCCTACCGCAAGGCTCAGGCTGAAAAAATCTACAATACGACTATCTAGAACGACGCCTTAGTCGATTCTCCACCAAAACGTCCTCCCAGCACAAGATTGACATTGAGCAGGGAGGTCTTTTCTTCTTCCGTGGCCTTCCCGTCAATCATCTTCTGAAGCAGATCGAAGGACTTGGTGGCGATCTCGGCAAGCGGCTGGATAATGTGAGGAACGACCGGCTTGTTCAGTTCATAGACGTCACTCTCATCGAAGCAGACAAAAGAGAAGTCCTTAGGCATATTGAGTCCCAGCACATTAAGGGCATTGAAGCCGTACATTGCTATCCTTTTCGTCGGAAGGATGAACGCCTCCGTGCCACGCTTCACAGCGTCACGGAACACTTCGATAACATCCTTCTTGGCAGCCTCGGTCTCATATTCAATCTTATGGATCCTGACATCGTCCTTCAGGCCTGCCTCCTCCATAGCCATAGTATAACCGGACTCCCTGTCGGTAAGGCTGGTCACTCCGGACTTGTAGGTGAACATCTCGATCTTGCCGAATCCCTGATGGATCAAGTACTTTGTGGCCATCTTTCCGGCATCCACATTATCGACAAGGACACGTCCGAATTCCTCTCCCTGCATATTCCTGTCGATGAGCACGGTAGGTATTCCGATGCTCAGGGCTCTGGCGAGCGCCGGCTCTCCGCCAAGGCAAGGAGCCACGATAAGTCCCTCGACATTGTAGCCCACCATCGTCTCCACAAGATGAGCCAATTTCTGAGGATTCTCCTCGGAGCTTGCGAATATCACCGTATAGCCGGCCTTGTAGGCTATGTTCTCTATGTTTCTGCAAATCTCCGCGAAGAAAGGATTGGCGATGTCCGAGACAATCACCGCGATTGAGTGGGAACGGCCGCTTCGCAGCGACGCCGCCGCATTGTTACGCCTGTAGCCGAGTCTCTTGGCCACCTGCAGGACTCTTTCCGCCGTATCGGGGTTAACAGGACAATCCAATCGTCCGTCCTTTCCCATCTTGGCATTCATCACGAAAGAAACCAGGGTGACTGACACCCCGGCCTCTCTCGCCACATCTCTAATGGTAACTTTTTTCATTCGTATTATATAACTGTAAGTTCTTCACTTCATTAGCCGTGGATCATCACGATCAGTCCGGCCATCACAATCGAGACCATACTCATAAGCTTGATGAGGATGTTCAGCGATGGTCCTGACGTGTCCTTGAAAGGATCACCGACTGTGTCTCCAACAACGGTGGCGTGGTGGTTGACAGAGTTCTTGCCACCGAAGTGACCGTCCTCGACATATTTCTTGGCATTGTCCCAGGCGCCGCCCGAGTTGGCAAGGAATATGGCAAGAATGAATCCCGCGCCAAGACCACCTATGAGAAGTCCCATAACACCTGCCTCTCCAAGAATGATACCAACAACGACAGGAACTATGATAGCCGTGAGCGCAGGTGCTACCATCTCGTGCTGGGCGGCCTTCGTGGAGATCTCCACACAGCGCTTGTAGTCAGGACGTTGCTTGCCTTCAAGTATGCCTTTTATCTCCTTGAACTGGCGGCGTACCTCAACCACCATTTTTTGTGCGGCGCGTCCGACAGCGTTCATTGTCATACCACAGAACAGGAATGCCATCATCGCTCCGATGAATACTCCGGCAAGTACACGTGGGTTCATCAAGTTGACCTGATAGTAGCTTACAATCTCAGGGATCGTGGCCTCTGCCACATTGACAACCTTGTCACCGATCTGGAGCACAGCCGTGCCGACGTGCTGGAGGCCGATCTTGATCTCCTCGATGTAGGAGGCAAGGAGGGCGAGGGCGGTAAGAGCCGCGGAACCGATCGCGAATCCCTTTCCTGTAGCCGCGGTGGTGTTACCGAGAGCGTCCAGGGTGTCTGTGCGGCGACGCACCTCAGGATCCAGCTCGCTCATCTGCGCGTTACCGCCGGCGTTGTCGGCGATAGGGCCGTAAGCGTCGGTCGCAAGGGTGATTCCAAGGGTTGAGAGCATACCGACAGCCGCGATGCTGATCCCGTAAAGTCCATTGCTGATATAAGCCGGATCAAAAGAGAATCCCGTGGCGCAAAGGTAAGATATCAGGATGGCGACCACAATGGTCACGACAGGAATGCACGTAGAGATCATACCGAGGCCGATACCGTTGATGATCACCGTTGCCGGGCCGGTCTGGGAGCTCTCGGCAAGATCCTGTGTAGGCTTGTAGGAGTGCGAGGTGTAGTACTCGGTAGCCTTTCCGATGATGACTCCGGCAAGAAGTCCGGCGATCACAGAAAGGCTGAGCTGCCACCAATTGGCAAAGCCGAGCACATAAAACACGACGAATGTCAGAACAGCGATAAGGCAGGCGCTGAGATTTGTGCCTACGCTTAAGGATTTAAGGAGCTGCTGGAGTCCGGCGCCTTCTCTCGTCTTGACGGCATATATTCCTATAATTGAAAGGATTACACCTATAGCGGCGATCATCATAGGAGCGATGATAGCCCGCATCTGCGCGTCAACGTCTCCAAAGAAAGCCGAGGCTCCAAGGGCCATAGTCGCAAGGACCGAGCCGCAGTATGACTCATAAAGGTCCGCGCCCATTCCGGCGACGTCACCTACATTGTCTCCTACGTTGTCAGCGATTGTGGCAGGATTCCTTGGATCATCCTCAGGAATATCCTGTTCAACTTTTCCGACAATATCCGCGCCGACATCAGCGGCCTTGGTGTAGATTCCGCCACCGACCCTTGCGAACAAGGCCTGGGTGGAAGCTCCCATTCCGAAAGTAAGCATTGTCGTGGTGATCACCACAAGAGTCTGTGACTCACTGGCCTCCTGCACGAAAGCGTTCAGGATCACCCACCAGATCGAAATGTCAAGGAGGCCGAGGCCGACAACGGTAAGACCCATAACGGCACCGGAACGGAAAGCAAGCTTAAGGCCGGAGTTAAGAGACTTGCTGACAGCGTTGGCGGTTCGGGCGGAAGCGTATGTCGCGGTCCTCATACCGATATAGCCGGCGAGAGCCGAGAAGAAGCCTCCTGTCAGGAAGGCGAAAGGGACCCACTTGTTCTGCACCCCGAAGCCAAAGGCAAGGATGCTGAACAACACGGCCAGAACAACAAACACGATTCCAACAACCTTGTACTGTTGCTTGAGGTATGCCATCGCGCCCTCACGGACATACTGGGCGATTTCCTTCATTGTCGGTGTACCTTCATTCTCTTTCTTCATCTGGTAGTAGAAGAGCCACGCAAAGAAGAGGGCTATCACTGAAGCCACTGGTACGAAATAGAACAGATAATTCATAAATTGATTAGTTATAACGATTTAGATAATATTCCTAAAAAAAAAGGCTTACAGCACCCTTTCTGACCGCAAATATAAGAAAAATGTAGTTATATTGACATATTAACGACAAAAAAGATTAAAAAAATGGCGGCCGGAAACCGGTCGCCATTCTGATTGTGCCATTAGAGACTGTTATTCAGCCTTAGGAGCCTCCTCCTGTGCAGGGGCCTCAGCTGGTGCCTCCTCAACCTTTGGAGCGTCCGCCTTCTTGGCGCGGCTACGACGGGTTGACTTCTTCTCCTCCTTCTTGGCGGTAAGAGCGGCCTCGTTGAAATCAACAAGCTCGATAAGCGCCATATCAGCTCCGTCACCCTGACGGAAACCTAAGTGGAGCACGCGGGTGTAGCCACCTGGACGGTCAGCGATCTTCGCTGAAACGACTCCGAAGAGTTCCTTGACAGCCTCCTTGTTCTTAAGGTAGCTGAAAACGGTTCTGCGGGAATGAGTCGTGTCTTCCTTTGACTTGGTGATGAGAGGTTCAACGTATGACTTGAGAGCCTTGGCCTTAGCCACAGTTGTAGTGATCCTCTTCTGCAAAATCAAAGAATTCGCCAGATTGGCCAACAGAGCCTTACGGTGGCCAGACTTGCGGCCAAGATGATTGATTGCTTTATTGTGCCTCATTTCTATGCGTTCTTTTTCTTGGGTTCAATATTATATTTTCTTACATCCATCCCGAACTGGAGCTTCATCTTCTCCACGAGCTGGTCGATCTCATTGAGGGATTTCTTTCCGAAGTTCCTGAACTTCATCAGTTCGTTCCTGGAATAGGAAACAAGATCCGCGAATGTGTCGATATCAGCCGCTTTCAAGCAGTTATAGGCTCTGACAGAGAGTCCCATATCCGAAAGTTTGGTGAGAAGAAGGTGTCTCATCCTGAGGCTCTCCTCGTCAAGTTCCTTGGAATCTGACTCGACAGCGGTCTCAAGGGAGATCTTCTTGTCATCCGTGAAAAGCTTGAAGTGATAGATCAGGATATTCGCCGCCTCTTGAAGCGCCAAATTAGGAGAGATAGATCCATCGGTGATTATCTCAAGATTGAGCTTCTCGTAGTCGGTCTTCTGCTCGACACGCCAGTTCTCGACAGTCCAGTTGACCTTCCTGATAGGAGTGTAGACAGCATCGACAAGAATGGTTCCTATCGGGGTGTTCTCCTCCCTCATCTCCTCGGCCGGAACGAATCCGCGGCCTTTGGTGATGGTCAATGAAATCTCAAGTGTGACAGACGGTTCGAGTGAGCAGATGTGCTGCTCTGGGTTCAACACCTTGAAAGAAGACAATCCTTTAGAAATATCCTCTGCGGTAAACTCGTTCTTACCGCTAATTACGATGTTTGCTACCTCTGAGTCAACAGTCTCAACCATTCTCTTGAACCTCACTTGCTTGAGGTTGAGGATGATGTCCTGCATTCCCTCGATCACACCAGGAATCGTCGCGAACTCCTGGTCCACGCCGGAGATCTTGATCTGACTGATAGCAAAACCTTCCAGAGAGGCGAGAAGGATGCGTCGCAGGGCGTTGCCGATGGTCTGGCCGTATCCAGGCTCAAGAGGCCTGAATTCGAAGCGGCCGACGGTATCGGTGCCTTCGAGCATTATCACCTTGTCCGGTTTCTGAAATGCCAAGATTGCCATATTAATTCTTTTTGGGTGTTAATTTTACTTAGAGTACAGGTCTACGATGAGCTGCTCGTTGATGTTCTCAGGGATGTCGGCCCTTGCAGGGAGATTCAGGAACTTACCTGAAAGCGCCTTAGGGTCAAACTCAATCCACGAATATTTTGAAGCGGAAGCCACACTCTTCTGAATGACTTCAAGGCTCTTTGAGCGCTCTCTTACAGCGACAACGTCACCTGGCTTTACCTGAACTGAAGGGATGTTGCAAACTCCACCGTTAAGGGTGATGTGAGCGTGGCTGACAAGCTGTCTGGCAGCAGCTCTTGTAGGAGCGATGCCCATTCTGTAAACAACGTTGTCGAGTCTTGACTCAAGGAGGAGGAGAAGGTTCTCACCTCTCAGACCAGCCATCTTGGAAGCCTTGAGGTAGGTATTGTGGAACTGACGCTCAAGAAGGCCGTACATATATCTGACCTTCTGTTTCTCTTTGAGCTGCATTCCATATTCACGCTGCTTCTTGCGCTTCGCCGCCAGACCGTGCTGTCCCGGAGGATAGTTTCTCTTCTCGAAATCCTTGTCACTTCCGAATATCGGTTCGCCGAATTTACGGGCGATCTTTGTACTTGGACCAATGTATCTTGCCATAGTAATTTTTGTTTTAATTCATTGATTAGACTTTACGACGGCCTTTTGGTCTACATCCGTTGTGAGGCATCGGGGTCACATCGACGATCTCAGTGACAACGATTCCCGCGTTGTTGATGGTTCTGATGGCGGACTCACGGCCTGCGCCAGGACCCTTGACGAAGACTTTCACCTTACGGAGACCAGCGTCGAAAGCGGTCTTCGCGGCATCCTCGGCAGCCACCTGGGCAGCGTACGGGGTGTTCTTCTTGGAACCTCTGAAGCCGCTCTTACCGGCTGAGGACCAACTGATCACCTGACCCTGATTGTTGGTCAGGGAAATGATCACATTATTGAAGGTTGATGAAATATGGGCCTGGCCCGTAGCCTCAACCTTGACAACTCTCTTTGATGATGTTGTTTTCTTTGCCATAATTCATCTAGTTTTACTTGGTCGCCTTCTTCTTGTTGGCAACGGTCTTCTTCTTACCCTTTCTTGTACGGGCATTGTTCTTTGTGCTCTGACCACGTACAGGGAGACCGATACGATGACGGATTCCTCTGTAGCAACCGATATCCATCAGTCGTTTGATGTTCATCTGGACGGAGGAACGAAGCTCACCCTCGATCTTGTACTCCTCGGTGATGAGGGTACGGATAGCGGCGACCTGCTCGTCGTTCCATTCACCGACCTTGATGTCGTAATCGATTCCGCACTTCTGGAGAATCTCTCTCGCGGAGCTGCGGCCGATACCGTAGATGTAGGTAAGACCTATCTCACCTCTTTTGTTGTTCGGTAAATCAACACCGGCTATTCTTGCCATAATTTATCTTTGACTTTATTTGTTTTACAAACTACTGTTATCCCTGGCGCATCTTGAACTTAGGGTTCTTCTTGCAGATGACATAAAGACGGCCTTTGCGTCTGACGATCTTGCAATCTTCGCTGCGCTTCTTGATGGATGTTTTGACTTTCATATCGTGAATATTTTTATTTGTACCTGAAGGATATTCTTCCCTTTGTCAAATCATAAGGTGAAATTTCAACCCGCACCTTGTCTCCAAGGAGGATGTGGATGAAATTCATTCTCATCTTGCCGGAGATGTTGCAGAGAAGGACGTGACCGTTCTCAAGCTCCACCTTGAACATCGCGTTAGGAAGAGTCTCGATCACTTTTCCGTCTTGTTCTATCGCTACTTGTTTCGACATTGAAAAAACACTTTAAAATTTACCAGTACTTTCAATATAATCAAATGTTGACAGTTGTTCCGCCTTGCCTTTACGAACAACAACCGTAAGCTCATAGTGAGCCGCGTTCCTGTGGTCGGAAGTGTGTACAGCCCAACCATTTCTGGCCACATACACTCCTCTGCCGCCTGCATTGATCATTGGTTCGATGCAGATGACCATTCCATCCACAAGCCTGCACCCGTGACCCTGACGTCCGTAGTTCGGAACGCCCGGAGCCTCGTGCATCTCCTTCCCGAGACCGTGTCCTTCAAGTTCACGGACCACCGAGAAGCCGAATGACTCGGCGTACGATTGCACCGCGTGTCCGATGTCACCAGTCCTGTTGCCGGCGACCGCAGCCTCGATGCCCTTGTAGAGCGAAGCCTTGGTCACATCCATAAGCTTCCGGGTCTCGGCGTCCACTTCCCCGACAGGGAAAGTGTAAGCCGAATCACCGTTATAGCCTTTGTACAGGGTGCCTATGTCGGCAGTCACGATGTCGCCCTCCTTAAGGACATAGTCCGACGGGAAACCGTGGACAACGACATCATTGACTGATGTACATATCGCGGCGGGAAAACCCTCGAATCCAAGAAAACTAGGAATGGCTCCGTTGTCACGGATAAAAGTCTCGGCCACCTCATTCAACCTCGCGGTTGTCACACCCGGGGCGACCACCTTACCGACTTCCGCCAATGTCTTTGAGACAAGTATGGCATTCTCGCGCAAGAGCTCGATTTCCTCTTCTGTCTTAGGCTTAACCATCAATCCTGTTGATTATCAAAATTACATTCCTGAGCGTCCGCTGATACGTCCGGTCTTCATCAGACCGTCATAGTGACGCATCAGAAGATAACTCTCTATCTGCTGAAGTGTGTCAAGGACAACGCCCACGAGGATCAACAGTGAGGTACCACCATAGAAGCTTGCGAACTGATCCTGAACACCCATAATCCTGGCGAATGCTGGGAGAATGGCGATGATGGCGAGGAATATGGAGCCAGGGAGAGTCACCTTTGACATAATGGAGTCAAGGTAGTTGACCGTGGCCTTTCCAGGCTTCACGCCAGGGATGAATCCACCGTTCTTCTTCATATCTTCTGCCATCATAGTAGGGTTTACCGTAACGGCTGTGTAGAAGTATGTGAAGATGACAACGAGGAATCCGAAAATCAGGTTATACCAGAATCCGGTGTAGTTGCCGAGAGTGGCGGCGAGGCCTCTGGTCGCGTCGAAGCGGGAGAACAGAAGCGGGAACAGCATCAACGCCTGGGCGAAGATGATAGGCATAACGCCGGCGGCATTGATCTTCAGAGGGATGTACTGACGCACACCACCATACTGTCTGTTACCGACAACTCTCTTTGCATACTGGACAGGAACCCTTCTGACACCCTGTACAAGGGCGATTGTCGCCACGATGACAAGGAACCAGATGATAAGCTCGACGATCAGGGCGATAGGACCGCCACCGGTCGTTGTGCTGAGCTTGGTACCAACCTCGCTGACAAGAGCGAAAGGCAGACGGGCCACGATACCGATCATAATGATCAGGGAGATACCGTTGCCGATGCCTCTGTCTGTGATCCTCTCACCAAGCCACATCACGAACATTGAGCCGGACATCAAAATGATGGTCGCCACAAGGTTGTACATAAACCTGCTCCAGCCGAGCTGGGTCTCCGCGAGGAACGCGGCTCCCGGGATCTGGCTGTGGATGGAAGCTATGTACGCAGGGCCCTGGATGCAGAGGATGAGGATGGTAAGGTACCTGGTGAGCTGATTCATCTTCCTACGGCCGCTTTCGCCCTCCATCTGGAGTTTCCTGAAGTAAGGGACGAACATACCGAGAAGCTGAATCACGATTGAAGCGGAGATGTAAGGCATAACTCCCAACGCGAAGATGGAAGCGTTGCCGAAGGCACCTCCGGAGAACATATTCAACAGACCGACGAGGCCCTGCTGGGTGCTGTCCTGAAGGGAAGCGAGCAGGGTCGTGTCGATACCCGGCAGCACGATGAAGCAACCCAACCTGTAGACCAGGATGAGAAGGAACGTGTAGCCGAGTCTCGTACGGAGTTCCTCAATCTTGAAAATGTTCTTTATTGTCTCAATAAACTTCTTCATCGTTATTTGCCGATTACGATTGTCTTACCACCGGCGGCTTCGATCTTTGAGACAGCTGAAGCGGAGAAAGCGTCAGCGGTTACAGTGACAGCAGCGGTGATCTCACCGTTGCCAAGAACCTTAACGAGTTCCTTAGCGTCGGCAAGTCCTGCGGCCTTGATGTCCTCAAGTCCGATCTCCACCTTGCCAAGCTGCTCGGAAAGGGCCTGGATGGCAGCCACATTGACCGCCTTGTACTCAATTCTGGTCGGGTTCTTGAATCCGAACTTAGGAACACGTCTCTGAATAGGCATCTGACCACCCTCGAAACCGATCTTGTGTTCATAGCCGGCGCGGGCCTGTGCTCCCTTAGTACCACGGGTGGAAGTACCACCCTTACCGGAACCCTGACCGCGGCCAAGACGCTTGCTGTTATGAGTCGCACCTTTTGCAGGCTTCAAATTTTCCAGTTTCATCTCTTCGTCCTCTTAATTAATTTCTTCAACTTCAACGAGGTGACGGATCTTGGCGAGCTGGCCTTCTGTCACCGGAGTCTTCTCGACCTCCACGGTCTGGTGCATCCTGCGGATTCCAAGTGTGGTCAGATTAGCGATCTGCCTCTTGGTGCATCCGTTTTTGCTTCTTACCTGTGTTATCTTAAGTTTTGCCATAACTGTGTGTCCTCCTAACCGTTAAATACTTTGCTCATAGGAATTCCACGGAGACCGGCCACTGTGTAGGCATCCCTCATCTGGGTAAGAGCGGCAACCGTAGCCTTGACAAGGTTGTGAGGGTTGGATGAACCCTTGGACTTTGCAAGCACATTCTGGATACCGGCAGACTCAAACACAGCACGCATAGCGCCACCGGCCTTCACACCGGTACCAGGAGCCGCAGGCTTCATAAACACTACAGAACCTCCGAACTTGGATTCCTGCTCGTGAGGAATGGTCGTGTTGATCACAGGGATCTTCACAAGGTTCTTCTTAGCGTCCTCGACACCCTTCGCGATGGCTGCTGTTACCTCATTGGCTTTTCCAAGACCATAACCAACAACGCCGTTCTCGTCACCCACTACCACGATGGCGGCAAAGCGGAAGTGACGACCACCCTTAGTAACCTTGGTTACTCTCTGGATGGCGACCAGTCTGTCTTTCAATTCAAGATCAGAAGTCTTTACTCTTTTAACATTTGTATTTGCCATAGTCTTTCAATTAGAATATAAGGCCACCTTCACGGGCAGCGTCAGCCAAACTTTTAACCCTACCGTGATAGAGGTAACCTCCACGGTCAAAAGAGATGGTGGTGATTCCCTTCTCCTTGGCACGCTCTGCGATCGCCTTTCCGACAATGGCTGCTGCCTCGATTCCATTCTTGCCCTTGCACTCAGCGGCAAGAACCTTGTCATTGGAAGCGGCGGCGACGAGCGTCACGCCTTTCTGATCGTCCACAACCTGGACGTAGATCTGCTTGTTGCTTCTGAAGACAACCATTCTTGGCCTCTCGGCGGTTCCGTTGACGTGCTTACGGATACGGTAATGGATTCTTCTTCTTCTTTCAATTCTATTCAATGCCATATCTATGTCCTCCTATTATTTAGCTCCAGCGGTCTTGCCGGCCTTGCGACGAAGCTGCTCGCCGGCGAACTTGATACCCTTGCCCTTGTAAGGTTCAGGCTTGCGGAGTGAACGGATCTTGGCGGCCACCTGTCCGATGAGCTGCTTGTCAACACTCTTGAGAATGAGAACAGGGTTCTCGCCCTTCTTTACATTAGGAACCTCAGCCTGGATCTCCGGAGCAAGCAGAAGCTGCACATCGTGAGAGTAACCGAGTGACATTGTCAGGAGCTGGCCCTGAGCGGCTACACGGTAACCTACACCGACGAATTCCTGCTTTGTCTGATACCCTGTGGAGACACCTACAACCATATTGTGTACGAGAGCGCGGTAGAGACCGTGCATCGAACGGTGTCTTGGCTGGTCGGTAGGGCGGGTGAATTTGATTTCATTATCCTCAACGGTGACCTTGATGTCCGGATCAACTTTCTGGCTCAACTCACCAAGAGGTCCTTTAACCTTCACAACGTTGCCAGGGAGAACTTCAACGCTCACCTTGTCCGGAAGGCTTACAGGCAATTTACCGATTCTTGACATTATTCTTTTCTTTAATCGTTAATAAACATAGCAAACAACCTCACCGCCGACGTTCAGGTTCTTGGCCTCCTTGTCGGTGATGACGCCCTTTGAGGTGGAAAGGATGGCGATGCCGAGTCCGTTAAGAACCCTTGGCATATTCTCTACGTCAGCGTAGACACGCATACCCGGAGTTGAAACTCGCTTGATTTTCTTGATCGCGGCCATCTTTGTCTGAGGATGATACTTAAGAGCGATCTTGATGGTGTTGTAAGGGGTACCCTCAACAATCTTGTAGCTGAGGATGTAGCCCTTCTCACAAAGGATCTTTGTGATGGCGGCCTTCATCTTGGAGGAAGGAATCTCAACGATCTTCTTTCCTGCCAGATAGGCGTTGCGGATCCTTGTAAGATAATCTGCAATTGGATCAGTCATTGTTTTTTGTTTTTTAAGATCGACGCCCCTGAGGGGACGCCCGATATCCGATTGTTAATAAATAATATGTTACTGTTACCAGCTAGCTTTCTTTACTCCCGGGATGAGACCGTTGCTTGCCATCTCACGGAACTGGATTCTGCTGAGACCGAAAGCTCTCATATAGCCCTTTGGACGGCCGGTAAGAGAGCAGCGGTTGTGCAGACGTACAGGAGAAGCGTTCTTTGGGAGCTTGTCAAGAGCGGCCCAATCGCCGGCTTCCTTAAGTGCCTGCCTTTTAGCGGCATATTTGGCAACCAGTTTCGCGCGCTTTACCTCGCGGGCCTTCATTGATTCTTTTGCCATATTCCTTAGTTATTATGTTTCTTGAAAGGCAGACCGAACGCGGCGAGGAGAGCGTGAGCCTCTTCGTCGGTCTTCGCTGTTGTGACGAAAGTGATTTCCATACCGTGGATCCTCGGGTTCTTGTCGATGTCAACCTCAGGGAAGATGATCTGCTCCTTGAGTCCGAGGGTGTAGTTTCCTCTGCCGTCCATCTTCTCGGCGATTCCGTTGAAGTCTCTGATTCGAGGGAGGGAGATGCGGATAAGCCTCTCAAGGAACTCGTACATCTTCACGTCGCGGAGGGTGACCTTCACTCCGATAGGCATACCCTTACGGAGACGGAAGTTGGAAACGTCCTTTCTTGAAGTGGTGAGAAGAGCCTTCTGACCTACGATCTTACCGAGCTCCTCGGCGGCCTCCTCTACGAGTTTCTTGTCATTAGTGGCTTCGCCGATACCCTCGTTGATGGTGATCTTGACGAGCTTAGGAACCTGCATAACAGTCGTGTATGAGAACTGCTTCATCAGCTTCTCCACGATCTCCTCTTTGTAAACCTTCTTGAGGGAAGGAACATATCCTGCAGGAAGCGCCTGCGCTTCAGCCGGTTTGTTTGTAGCTTTCTTTGCCATAGTTACTTAATCTCCTCTCCTGATTTCTTTGCGTAGCGGATCTTCTTTCCGTCCACGAACTTGTAGCCCACTCTTGTCGGCTTGTTCTGGGCAGGGTCAATGAGCTGGACGTTTGAAACGTGGATGCCCGCTTCCTGCTTTACGATGCCGCCCTGAGGCTGCTTAGCGTTTGGCTTTGTGTGCTTGCTGACAACGTTGACGCCTTCAACGATGACGCGATCCTTGGCTGGGATGACGGTCAGGACCTTTCCGGTCTTGCCCTTGTCGTTACCGGCATTCACATACACGGTGTCACCCTTCTTAATGTGTAACTTTTTCATAATTCTCAATGATTAAAGGACCTCCGGCGCCAGTGAAACAATCTTCATATAGTTCTCACGCAGCTCCCTGGCCACAGGGCCGAAGATACGTGTTCCGCGAAGCTCACCCGCGTTGTTCAGAAGAACGCACGCGTTGTCGTCGAAACGGATGTATGATCCGTCCGGCCTGCGGATTTCTTTCTTAGTACGGACAACGACAGCCTTGGAGACCGAACCCTTCTTAGCGTCGCCGCCAGGAAGAGCGCTCTTGATCGCGACTACGATCTGGTCGCCCACTGTCGCATATCTATGATGCGTACCGCCAAGCACACGGATGCAGAGGACCTCCTTTGCACCGCTGTTGTCGGCAACCTGTAAACGTGTTTCCTGCTGTATCATACTACTTAACTTTTTCTACGATTTCAACTAATCTCCACCTCTTGGTCTTGCTGAGAGGACGGGTTTCCATAATGCGCACGGTATCTCCCTCGCTGCACTCGTTCTTGTCATCCTGAGCGACGAACTTGGTGGTCTGCTTGATGAACTTACCGTAGAGAGGATGCTCCTTCTTGGTCTCGACCGCAACGATGATGGTCTTGTCCATCTTGTTGCTGACCACTACGCCGATTCTTTCCTTACGAAGATTTCTTTCCATAAGACTGATGATTATTTCTGTTCATTTTCTTTCTCAGCGAGGATAGTGAGCATACGAGCGATATCCTTTCTGACTTTCTTGAATTCCGATGTGTTCTCCAATGGAGAGATGGCGTGGTTGAGCTTCATCGTGTCAAGCCTGTTCTTTTCAACCTGGATGCGGTCCTGCAGATCTGCAATGGACATCTCGCGAACTTCAGATGTTTTCATTATTCCTTCTCCATTTATTATTCAACATAATCCCTGCGAACCACGAACTTGGTTGCGATAGGAAGCTTGTGGGCGGCGAGACGCATAGCCTCTTTCGCGATGGCGAGTGAGACGCCATCAGCCTCGAAGATGATACGTCCCGGGGTCACTGGAGCCACGAATCCCTGAGGATCACCCTTACCCTTACCCATACGGGTGTCGAGAGGCTTCTTGGTGAAAGGCTTGACCGGGAAGATCCTGATCCAGATCTGTCCCTCACGGTTCATACAACGTGAAATAGCCTGACGCGCGGACTCAATCTGCTGCGCTGTGATCCAGCAGTTCTCGAGGGTCTTGAGACCGAAGGAACCGAACGCGAGCTGGTTGCCCCTCTGGGCCATACCCTTCATCACGTTCTTTTGTTCTCTTCTGAACTTAGTTTTCTTTGGTTGTAACATTGCTGTACTACTTTAATAATTTCCAAATTCTCCAAAATCTATTGAATATCAGCGCATTGCGCCACTACACCCTAGAATTTGGGACTGCAAAGTTAGCAAAAATTCACGAATTTCAAACATTATTTAAGAAATATTTCAACTTTTTCGACCACGGATTCCGAAAAAGAAATTCTTTATTCTCAAACATTTAGACAAACAAAGAAAAAGTTTTTCCCGTCACTTTCGACACACGACGAAACGCCTTATCTAAACGATCGACAATGGCACAGTTTTTTCTGGAAAATCGTACATTTGCAGATTGAAAAGTAAATGACAAGGCTGACCTCATATATTCTTTGCCTCGCGGCCGGGATCCTGACGGTGACAACGCTCTCCGCCGGAAGCGTCGGTGATGTTCCGCCGCAGCACGACGGCAAAGGCCGCTCCGGATACCTGGGCTACCGCATCGAGCACGGGGACACGGCCTATTACGACAGCATCGACCCCGCGTGGATATTCCCCAAAGGCTACCGCGGGCGCAAGGGAGATCTTAAGAAATATTACAGGCTGGTCTATAACTTCAACAAGGTGTACCCCTACGCGCTTTTGGCCAAGGATATGTCCGCCCAGGTGGACAGCCACATCGCCAAGAACAGTCTGCGCCGCCGCAAAAGGGAGAAATACATCAGCCAGATGCAGAAAGAACTTTTCAAGGCATACGAGAAGCCGCTCAAGAATATGACCATATCCCAGGGCCGCCTGCTGATAAAGCTGGTGGACAGGGAAATCGGGAAATCATCATATTCAATAATAAAGGACTACAAAAGCGGCATTTCCGCAGGATTCTGGCAAGGAATCGCCAAAATATTCGGCAACGACCTGAAAAGCCGCTACGACCCTAAAGGGGAGGACAAGGTGACTGAATATCTTGTCGAGAAATGGCAGCGGGGCGAGTTTGACGCGCTCTACTATTCAATATTCTGGGAGATGCCCAAGCATCCGGAAGTCTCGTCGAAGCAGATAAAGTTCGAGGACTGAGGCTTCATCCAATCCTTGAGGATCAGCAGTCTGGCACCGGTCGGGAGCTCAAGGTCCTCGCTTACGTGGAAGTGTCCGAAGATGAAATAATCCACGTGCTCCTTTGAGGAGAAGTCCACGGCGAACTTGTACAATGGCTCGTCAGCGCCCTTGAAGACATAGTCAACACTCTTGGCCACACGGCTCTTCTTCGACCAGCCGGTCCCGAAACGGAACGCAAGATAGGGATGCAGAAGACTGAACAGGTTCTGGAAGAACTTGTTGCGGAATCCCCAGCGCATAAGCTTGTACCACTTGTGCCCTGGCCCGAGTCCATCCCCGTGGCCGAGGCAGAATGTCTTTCCGCCGATTGTGGTCACATACGGCTGCTGGAGAATCCTGATCCCAAGCTCCTCGAAATAATGGAAACACCAGATATCGTGGTTCCCCTGAAAGAAATAGACCTTGACACCGGAGTCCATCAGATCAATCAAAGCCGCGAACACCCGCACATAGCCTTTCGGGACCACATCCCGATACTCGTACCAGAAATCCCAGATGTCTCCGAGCATATAGAGCGCCCTCGTCCGTTCCTTCGGTATAGACTTCAGGAAACTGACGAAGCGGGCTTCCCTGTCGACGGGATCATTCACATCCAGACCGAGATGGACATCCGAGACAAAGTACGAAAGGGTTCTTTCCTCCATAGCGAATGAATATGCCTACGCGAACACAAGCAGAAGCAGTGAGACCACAAGGCAGTAAAGCGCGAACCAAGTCAGCTTCGCCTTCCTCACGATGGCGATCATCACCTTGCAGGCGAAAAGTCCGGAGAGGAAAGCCGCGAGGAATCCGACAACGAGGCACAGCGGGCTCAGTCCGCCTCCGAGAACGGCCTCACCGGTAAAGCCTTTGAGAATATCCAGAAACTGCTCTCCGATGATCGGAACAAGGACCATAAGGAACGAGAACTGCGCCATCACATCGCGCTTCACCCCGCACAGAAGTCCGGTGGCGATCGTAGTGCCCGAGCGGGACAGCCCCGGAGCCACGGCCACAGCCTGGCTGAGTCCCACCACGGCGGCCTGCCAATAGGAGATCCCGTTGCGGGCCGCGGACACGGAGGTTCCGGACGCAGCCTTGCGGGAAGCCGCTCGACCGGAGACATCCGACAAGTACAGCAGGATCGCCGTCACGATCAGACACACGGCCACTGTGAACAGGTTGTCCACGAAAAGAGCCTCGACCTGTTCCTTGAAAAGAAGCCCGACGACAGCCACGGGGACCATCGAGACGATGATCTTGAACACATAGTCGGTCTCGTCGTTGTACTTGAACCTGAAGAATCCCGCCAGAAGCCTGCAGATCGGTTTCCAGAACACGATGATCGTGCTCAGCACCGTGGCCAGATGCACGGTGACAGTGAAATCCAGAAACCCGTCACCGTCAACGCCGAGCAGTTCCTTCACTATCATAAGATGTCCGCTGGAGCTTACCGGAAGGAATTCGGTCAGCCCTTGGACCAGTCCCAGGAGAAGTGCTTGAATCCAATCCATCGCCTATTCCTCGTCTTTGCCTGGTTTCGGCCTTCTCATTATCGCTACGATCTCTATGACAATCCCGCAGATGATCACAAGCGGAGCGGCCACGAGCCTTCGGAAATCAAACATAGCCCAGTTGAACTTGTCCGGCTCGACTGTCCCGCCGCCGATCATAAGAATAAAACCGGCGACCATCACGACAAGTCCCATTAGCAAAAGCCTCAGCCCCTTGCCGGAGACAGGCATCTTGGTATTCTCTGACATATTCGTTAACATTTTTGATTAGCAATACAATTCATCCTTGGAGAGCGACACCAGCCTCCCGACGACGAGCGCGGTGCTGACGGTGCAGATCACCACGCCGGCCAGAATCACGACCCCGATCACGATCAGCAGAAGGTCAGGACGGAAGACCTCGAACAGTTGCTCGAACTCGCTCTTGACAAAGAACAGTATGCCGACCAGCATAAGCGTCGCGAGCAACGCCGAGAACAGTCCCTGAAAGACCGCCTGGACAAGGAACGGAGCGCGGATGAAAGACTTTGTCGCCCCGACAAGCCTCATCGTGTGGATTGTGAACCGGCGGGAGAACACATTGAGCCTCACCGTGTTGTTGATCAGGACGAACGAGATGAACAGCAACAGGACAATGAACACGCCGAGCACAGCTGATATCTTCCCGAGATTCGTGTTCAGCCTGTCCACAAGGGACTGCTGATAGACCACCTCGTCCACAAGGGCCGACTTCCCGATCTCGCCCTTCACCACCTCAAGGCTGTCCGAGGACACATAGTCAGCCTTCAGTGTCACATCGACGGAGACAGGGATCGGAGCCGTCTCGAACACGTCCAGGAAATCCTCTCCGAGAAGATCCGCCATCTCCCTTGTGCCTTGCTCGCGGGATATCAGCTTGGTGCTCTTTATGAAAGGCATCGCATCGAGCTCGGAGACATATTCCATAACCTCGTCCTCGCCGACCTCCTGCTTCATCAGCACGGAAATCTGCATATTCTCCTTGAAATAGTCCGACACACTCTTGGCGTTCGCCACCAACAGCCCGGCCACTCCGACAAGAAGCAGCACCAGACTGATGCTGATGACCGTGGAAAGCCAGGCCCCCACGAGCCGCCGACGTATCAATTTGTTTTCACCTGACGTCATTTTCGCACAATACTCCAAATTGGTTTCAAAGATAGTGAAATATCGAAATATGAAAAAAAATTCTTACCTTTGTAAGACAAGAAAATTACCAATGGGAAAACCCGTAAACAGAGTCTTATTCGTCAATTCGGAAATTATGCCGTTCCTGCCGGAGACCCCGATCGCCAGGATCGGACGTTACCTGCCGCAGGGCATTCAGGAACGCAAGAAGGAAATCAGGGCATTTATGCCACGCTACGGCTGCATCAACGAACGGAAGAACCAACTCCACGAAGTGATCAGGCTTTCAGGAATGAATATCATAATCGGCGATGTCGACAGGCCTCTCATCATAAAGGTGGCCTCGATCTCGTCGGCCAGGATCCAGGTCTATTTCATCGACAACGATGACTACTTCCGCCGCAAGCAGATCACGTTCGACACTGACGGCAAATTCTTCGAGGACAACGGGCAGAGGGCGATATTCTTCGCCCGCGGCGTGCTTGAGACCGTGAAGAAGCTCCGTTGGGCTCCGGATGTCATCCATTGCCAAGGCTGGATCTCGCATCTCGTCCCGCTGTACCTGAAAAAGGTCTATAACGGAGATCCGATATTCAGCGGGAGCAAGATCGTGACGTCCCTTTACAACGAGATCGCCGGAGAGGGATTCTCTCCTTCGTTCAAGGACAACACATTGTTCGGAGGGGTGAAGGCGGCGGACGTCTCACTTCTGGACAACCCTACTGGCATAAATCTTGCGGAAACGGCCGCCTTGTATTCCGACGGTATTATATTCGCTGACAAAGACATCGACCCAGAGCTGGTCAAATTCTGTCAGGACAAGAATATACCGACACTTCCTTTCAATGAGGAATCGATCGCCAGCGGACGCTACATCGAGGAATACGACGAGTTTTATCAACAGTTGCAGTAAATGAGAAAGCTTCCAGCAATCATCCTCATCCTGATGGCAGGCCTCGCATCCTGCGTTGGAGTGGATCAGAATCTCGGCGGGGACTTCATCCCCACCGACCAGAAATATGATTTCTACACGGCGGAGTTCGATCTGGACGAGATCTGGATGAAGTCAGTGGACAGCCTTACGGCATATTCATCCAGAAGAATCACCATCGGTTCCATCAGGGACGAGACTTTCGGACTTTTCCGCAGGGGAAGCGCCGTGACGCTCGTTCCGGTGCTGGACACGGTTGACTTCGGAAAGGATCCGGTGTTCAAGAAGTTCAAGTTCAAAGCCGCGGTGGACTCCGTCTCCGTCGCTGACGAGAACCAGACCAACATCCTGCAGAACGTCAATGTCTATGCCCTTACGGAGCCTCTGAACTCAAAGGACTATTTCTCCAGGGCAGAGGTCAAGCACGGAAGCAAAAGGATCACTAAGGGCGTTCCGGTCGCCAACGGCAAGGATTCCCTCACGTTCGAGTTCACGGAGGATTTCGGGAAGCAGTACCTGAACATCAAGCAGGAGGACCTCAAGGACATCGCGACATATTCAAAGAAATTCCCGGGCATCTACTTAAGCACTGACGACCCTACCGGCAACGGGGGAAGGTTTGATATGTACGAGATGGACATCCTCAGGGTCGTGACATCCGGCTACAGCTCTTATGTCGCCAGAACCGACAACTACGCAATTCTCTATTTCAACGGAGAGTTTGACGGCGAGCGCAAGGACTCCACCTTGATGTTCTACTTCAGCCCTGTGGAGATGCAGGATCTGGATTCGCTGATCAATGTCACGAAGACTCCTTCGCAGTATGTGTTCAACGTTGACTACCACGAGTCAGAGGGACTTTCCGGCAAGGCGGCCGACAAGATCTACATCGAAGGCGGCAGCGGACTTAAGCCGGTTGTCCCGGCAAGCGAGATCCAGAGGCTGGTGCAGGCGGAGATTATAAAAAAAGGCGGGAATCCGGTCACGACATTGATCTCCAAGGCCACGATAGAGCTACCATTCGACTTTCCCGAGGACTATACGACAATATTCCGTTACCCGAAGGTGCTTAGTCCGACCATCAAGATCAGCACTGACACGACCGTGACGTTCGCCGGCCTCACCGACGCCAGCGTTTCGGAAGAGAACCAGGGTGACATCAACCGTTCACTGTGCAACTATGCTCCGGACATAACGCACCACGTGCAGCAGATCATAAGGAAGACGGCGGAGGACAAAACCCTCTCCAGCTATGACATCTGGTTCTTGATAATGTGGTACGAGAAAACGACCTCAACAGACTCGCAGGCGCAGGAAATGGCCAATTACTATCAGCAGCTGGCCTACTACTCGTACGCGAACCAGTTATACGGTGGCTACGGCTATGGTTACGGCGGTTATGGATACGGAAGCTACGGGGGCTATGGCAGTTACTATAACAACTACTATAACTATCAGATGATGGCGCAATATGCGGCCTCGTCAGCGACAACGACAACCTCTGACACGGAGCTGGACAAGGATAGGTACTACAACGCCGTTCTCCGCGGCCCTAAGGCGGAAGGAAAGAAGCCTAAGCTGAAGGTGACGTTCGCCATTCCGAAGGGATACCCAGAGAAATAGGCAGCGGACCGAAAAAAACGAAAATTGCGAATTTTGCACGTTACCAAAATTCGCAATTTTATTTTTTCGGTCACGGCCGTGATTATCTAAAGAAAAAGCCTCGGACCGAAATCCGAGGCTAGATTCTTTTTAGTCAAAGGATTATTATGCTTCCTCCTTGCCGGCGAGCTTCTCCTTGACCTTGTCGATCGCGTCCTTAACGGTTGCGATAGTGCTTGTCTCCTCATCAGGAATCTTGATTCCGAACACTCTCTCAAACTCCATAAGAAGCTCAACTGTGTCAAGTGAATCAGCTCCGAGATCATTTGTGAAGTTGGCGCTCTCAGTCACTTCTGACTCCTCGACGCCCAGCTTGTCAACGATAATCGCTTTGACCTGCTTTACGATTTCTTCTTCAGTCATAATTGAATAAATTAAATAAGTATATTCCTACCAAAAAACGCTATCAAAGCCGCTTCCAGGCTATCCGGAAACAAATAGCGGCACAAAGTAAGTAAAAAATAGTCAATTATGCAAATTTGCCGGAACAGACCGTCAGAGGGTCAGGCTTCACGCCGGCTGAGACTCAGCCATATTCTCAGACCATTCAGCGAATTAAGCAGGTAGAAAACGTATTTTATCAGCATCACAGCCGCATTCCCGGAGCCTGCTCCGCTCATAACCGCGATGGTCCACAGCGAGATCGAGGAGATGTTCACCAGAATCCAGATGTACCATTGCTCCATAAACGCAAGGCTCATCAGCACCTGACCAGCTATATTCAGAATCATCACCACAGCATCGAGGAGAATCTTCGGCTTGTCGATATATTCAATCTTACCAGAGGCCAGCTTAGCGCTGTCCACATATAATAATATAAGGTACAGCGCCGCAATGCCAATGAATATTCCCGCCGCCAGCCAGGCCCATTGGCTTCCTGTCAGCCGCCGCGCCTTCAAATGCGACCCGTCCTCCCCGGAACGCACCTTCGCTCCCCTTTTGCTCCATTGCCAGAAACCGATGAACTGCATCGGCAGGAAATAAAACGCGTGCAGGGCGAAATTCCCCATTATCCCGTTGTCCAGATAGACAATCGTGCCGATCAGCACATCGATGAAGCCGAACACGAATGTCAGGATGTTCCCGTTGGCGGACATCACCGTGTTCACCACACCCATCACTGAGCCGAAAGCCGCCAGAAGCAGCATAAACGTCCGGACACCCGGCTGCTGTAGCTTGAATATGGTCGTGACAGTCACGGCCAACACCATTCCGGCCACAAGGAATATGTTGAACGCAAGATTGAACCTGTTTGCCTTTGACGATGCGGTCATAAACGAAAAGTGTTTGATTGGCGATACAAAAAAAAGAGGTCATCAGTTTGATGACCTCTCTGGAGCGGAAAACGAGACTTGAACTCGCGACCCCGACCTTGGCAAGGTCGTGCTCTACCAACTGAGCTATTTCCGCAGACTTGTGCCCCGTAGCATTGCTTTGGGATTACAAAGGTAGCGCTTTTTTCTTAATCCGCAAACATTTTCTGAAATAATTTCAAAAAAGTTTGCGAAAAAGCCCTAAACCTCGATCGAAGTCTTGAACTCGGACAGGAAACGGAGGTCGTTCTCGAAGTAGTGACGGAGGTCGTTGACCTGCCACTTGAGCATCGCGATACGTTCCAGACCCATTCCGAAGGCGAATCCGCTGTACTTCTTGCTGTCGATGCCGGAAGCCTCAAGGACGTTAGGGTCAACCATTCCGCAACCCATAATCTCCAGCCAGCCTGTTCCCTTGCAGATGTTGCAGCCCTTGCCGTGACAGATGTTGCAGCTCACGTCGATCTCGCTCGACGGCTCGGTGAACGGGAAGTAGGAAGGACGCATCCTGATCTGGGTGTCCGGGCCGAACATCTCACGGGCAAAAAGAAGGATCGCCTGCTTGAGGTCGGCGAACGTCACGTTCTCGTCAATGTAAAGACCCTCGACCTGATGGAAGATGCAGTGGGCGCGGGCGGAGATCGCCTCGTTCCTGAACACGCGTCCCGGGCAGATCACACGGATCGGAAGCTTCATGGTCTCCATCGCGCGCACCTGGACGGAAGACGTATGCGTTCTGAGCAACAGCGGGTCAGGATGGCCTGCGGACACGAAGAAAGTGTCCTGCATGTCTCTCGCTGGGTGGTTCAGAGGGAAATTCAGAGCCTCGAACACATGATAGTCGTCCTCAATCTCAGGGCCCTCGGCCACATCATAGCCGAACTTTCTGAATATGTCCACGATCTCCTGACGGACAATCGACACAGGATGCCTGGAGCCGAGTTCAAAAGGAACCCCCGGCATGGAAAGATCCTCCTTGGGGCCATCAGACGCGCCCTCCGAAGCCGTCCGCTCTTTCATTTCGTCAATCTTGGCCTGCGCGGCCTGCTTGAGTTCGTTTATCTTGCGGCCAAACTCCTTCTTGAGCTCCGGACCGTACGTCCTGAACTCATCAAACAGTTTGGTGATCTCTCCTTTCTTGCCGAGAAGCCTTACACGAGCCTCCTCGACTTCCTTGGCGGTCTTGCAATTCAGCTCGCTGACATGCGCGAGCAGCTTTTCTATTTCTTCTTTCATAATATTCCTGAAATATTCTTGCAAAGTTAATCATTTTCCGGAAGTTTGGCAGAAGACTTTTCCATCTTCGCCTTTCTTTTTTCACGCGCCTTCTTCTCACGCGCCGCCCCGCTCTTCAAATATTTCTCCCACTGGCTGTCATTCAACACCTTACGAAACGCGACATAAATATTCTCCGCCCACTTGTCGCTGGCTCTTGCGTATATGTCATAGTTGGACACCTTGGCGGAAGACAGGCTGTTCATCTCTTCGTGCATCGCACGATAGTCGTGGTTCAGGATCGAGTCCACGTAGAACACCTGCCAATCCTCCAGCTTGAGGGTCATCTCCAAACGGTCAACCTCCTTTTCGATATATTCCGCCAACTTTTTTTCCTGCTCTTCCGGGCTCGGAGGATTCTGCTGGGCGAAGACCGTCAACCCTGAAATGGCCAGGCATACGAGCGTAAGAAAAATATTTTTCATATCTTTACATTTTATTAATAGAGGTAACAAAATTAATCAATAATACGTTAATCGCAAAATGGCTAAAAATTCAACCATCTACGCACTCCTGACCGCCATCGGCGTGCTCACGGCAAGCTTCAGGGCTGATGCCTGCACCAACATCATCGTTACAAGGGGAGCCAGCACCGACAACTCGAACATAATCTCGTACGCGGCGGACTCACACGTCCTCTACGGAGAGCTGTACTTCCATCCGGCCGCGAACTGGAAAACCGGCTCGATGCTCGACATCATCAACTGGGACTCCTACAAGCCGATGGGACAGATCCCGCAGGTGGCGCACACCTACAAGACTGTCGGGAATATGAACGAACATCAGCTCATCATCGCCGAAACCACATGGGGCGGAAGGTTGGAATTGGAAGACACCACCGCCATAATGGACTATGGTTCACTCATCTACGTTACCCTGCAAAGAGCCCGCACCGCAAGGGAAGCGATCAAGGTCATCGTCGATCTGGCCAATGAATATGGCTACGCTTCCGAAGGCGAGACATTCTCGATAGCGGACAAGGACGAGGCCTGGATAATGGACCTCATCGGAAAGGGATGCGAGATGAAGGGCGGAAAGAACATACGCAAAGGCTTCGTCTGGGTGGCCAGGAGGATTCCTGACGGCTACATCTGCTCGCACGCCAACCAGGCACGCATCCAGACCTTCCCGCTGAACGACCCGGAGAACTGCCTCTACGCCCCTGACGTGATTTCCTTCGCGAGAGAGAAAGGCTACTTCGACGGCAAGGATGAGGACTTCGATTTCAGCGCCGCCTACTGCCCGGCCGATTTCGGAACCGTAAGGGGCTGCGACGCAAGGGCATGGAGCGCCTTCAACATCCTCTGCGACGGACAATTCACCTACGAGTTGGACGGAAAGACCATCACCGAGCCAGCCTCGGCCTACCACGACTACATCACCGGCAAGGATCTCAGCCACAGGATGCCGCTGTTCGTGAAACCGGCCAGGAAGATCTCCGTGAAGAATGTGGCCGACGCGATGAGGGATCATTTCGAGGGAACCCCTCTGGACATGACCACCGACATCGGAGCCGGCGGCAACGCGCTCCCTTACAGATGGAGGCCGATGGGCTTCGAGTACAAGGGCTGGCGCTATGTCAACGAGAGGGCCATCGCCACCCAGCAGACCGGATTCTGGTTCGTGGGCCAGTCCAGGCACGACCTCCCGGACGTTGTCGGCGGAGTCCTCTGGTTCGGAACCGATGACGCCGCGACATCCTACGTCACCCCGATCTACACAAACACGGACAAGGTTCCGGAGTGCTTCAGGGTAGGCAACGGGAATATGCTGAAATACTCCCCTACCGCGTCATTCTGGATCAACAACCGTGTCGCCAACGCCTGCTACAAGGCCTACAACATTATGGCTCCGACAGTTAAGGAAGCCATCGACAGTTTCGAGAACGAGCAGATGGGCTCAAAACTTGCCGAGATGGACCGCAAGGCTCTGGAAGCCTATAACGCCATACTCCCGAAAGCCGAGAGGAAAGGCCTGGACAGCAAGGACTGGTTCGCGTCCGTCAGGAAGATGCTCACTGAATATTCAGTAAGCACCGCCCAGACCCAGTTCGAGAATTGGGTCGCCCTTGAGGAACTGCTTCTGGTCAAGTACATCGACGGCAACGTCAAGGCCCAGAACGAGGACGGTTCCTTCAAGCATACAAAGTGGCACGAGGGGACTCCTGAAGGACTTACCCAGCCTGGATACACCGAGAAGTGGAAAGAGGCTGTGGTGAAGGATCACGGAGATGTGATCAGGGAAAGATAATTGAACATCAATCAATAGACCATGCGGAGACTTTTTTTGATACTGATTCTGCTCCTGCCTTGCGCCGTATCTCTTGCCCAGACCTACACCATCTCTGGAACGGTGGTGAACAAGAGAACCAAGATGCCTGTGGAATTCGCGACTGTGGTGGCCGTGGAGTGTGAGCAATGGGCGGTAGCCGACGATAAAGGACGGTTCACAATCAAAAAAGTTCCGGCCGGTAAAAACACGATCAGCGTCTCCTGCCTCGGATTCGTCACCGACACCAAGACCATCATCATCAGCAAGGATCTGACCGGCTACCGGGCTTTCCTCAGCGAGGACAACCTTACCCTTGAGGGAGTTGTCGTGACCGCGAAGGAGAACGAGAACAGCGCCACGACCAGCCGCACGATGGACAGGACAGCGCTCGACCACGTCCAGATGGTTAGCCTTTCGGACATAGGAGGCCTACTACCAGGAGGAGCCACCGCGAATCCAAGCCTTCTCTCCACCAATAGATTCAATCTCCGGGCCGGAGAGGCGACCGAGGCTGGCAACTCCTCCTTCGGCACCGCTGTCGAAGTAGATGGTGTAAGAATTTCGAACAACGCCTCTTTCTCAGAGATCAAGGGTGCGTCAATCAACAACATTGCATCGAGCAATGTAGAGTCCGTGGAAGTGATTTCCGGAGTTCCATCCGTTGAATATGGTGACATCGGCGCCGGAATCGTCAAGGTCAACACCAAGAAAGGACTAGCCCCATACTTGGTGACAATGACGACAAACCCAAAGACAAAACAGTTCTCCGTCAGCAAAGGCTTCGGTCTCGGACAGAGCCGGAACGGGGTCTCAGGCGGTGTTCTGAACGCCAATGTCGAATACACGCGATCCGTGAAAGACAG
The DNA here is from genome assembly GCA_934725575.1 of uncultured Bacteroidales bacterium. Classification (GTDB taxonomy): domain Bacteria; phylum Bacteroidota; class Bacteroidia; order Bacteroidales; family UBA932; genus Cryptobacteroides. The sequence goes on along the minus strand of CAKVCK010000003.1, from coordinate 60,777 downwards.
CCGCTCGCCGTACGAGTCCTACAACCGCAAGCAGATCTCTTTGAACTATTCCAACCTATTCAACAACGGAATGTTCAGCGAAACTCCGTTAAGGTTTTCCTTCGGTATCACAGGCAACCTCGGAGGAAGCGACACGAAAGCCGACCCGGATCTGCTTATCGGCACTTACGAGAAACAAAAGGACAACACGCTAAGGGCAAATGTCGAAATGAACTGGCTTCTGAGCAAACCATGGATCACCAACCTCGAATTCAAAGGCTCGGTAGTCAGATCCAACAAACTCAGCGAGACCAGGAAAAGGTATTCCAGCGCCGCCGGGACAGTGGCCCTGCATGGAAAGGAAGAAGGCTATTTTGTGGCCGAGGACTACTCCGCTAATCCGGACGCGGCGGCCATCATGATTCCTCGCGGCTATTGGTACAACACAATGTTCCTGGACGACAAGCCTTTCTCCTACAAACTCACCCTCAAGGGCAACTGGGCAAAGAAGTTCGGGAAGGTCAACAACAAGATCAAGCTCGGCGCAGACTGGAATGCGGACGCCAACCTAGGTAAGGGAGAACACTCGGAAGACCTTAGCAACGCGCCTACGTACAGGACCTACGACTATAGCGAGATTCCATTCATGAACAACCTCGCCTTGTTCGCGGAAGAGAATGTCTCCATACCGATCGGCAAAGAGTCACATCTCAACCTGATTGCCGGACTCAGAGCGGAAAACACATTCATAAAGGGTTCCGAGTATGGCACCACGACCAGTCTGTCGCCAAGATTCAACGCGAAATACTCAGTGTTTTCAGCCAAAGGCCGCAGAGGGAAGTTCGTGCAGAGTCTCGCCTTCAGGGCAAGTTGGGGCGTGGCCGTCAAGCAGCCTTCATTCTCAATCCTATACCCTCAGCCGAACTACAGGGACATACAGATCTTCAATCCACCGACAGCTGACGACGGCAACGCCTACTATGCCTACTACATAATGCCGGCGACCATCGAGTACAACCCTGACCTTGTCTGGCAGCGCAACCACCAAGGGGAGCTCGGAATGGAGATAAACCTTGCGGGTACAAGAATATCCCTGGCCGGGTACTGGAACAAAACCGCCAAGGCGTTCTCGATGAACAAGGCCTACGAAGCGTTCACGTACAACTACACCGATCAGAAAGCGCTTCAGTCATGCACGATTCCGGTAAATGACAGAGTTTACAGCATCGACCGGAAAACCGGTGTCGTGACTGTTTCCGACAAGACCGGAACATTCGGGCCACAGACCATAACTGGTGTCACAAGGGAGTCTCTCACACCTCACACATACGCGGCGAACAGCGGGACTCCTATCAATCGTTACGGACTGGAGTGGGTGATCGACTTCAAAAGGATCAATCCGATAAACACCGACATCCGCCTTGACGGCAACTACTACGCCTATAGGACGGTCAACCAGGACCTCCTGGCTTATTCTCCAACCACCATCAGAATGACCGACAACACTCCTTACAAATACATAGGTTGGTATGTCGGGGGCAACAAGACAAACAACGGAAGCGAGTCCAGGACGCTGAGGATGAACGTGACTGTCACCACCCATATTCCTCGGGTCAGGATGATCATCTCAGCCAAACTGGAAGGCTCTCTATTGAAGTACTCCAGAGCCCTCAGCGAGACCGACGGAGGTGTCAGGACCTATGCTGTCGATGATGATTCCTCCTACCTTCCAAGTGAAGACCCGTCATTCATGGACAGGCGGGTCAAGACGGTCACCTATCCTGAGTATTACTCAAGCTACTGGGATCCGACTCCTAAGCCTTTCCTAAAGGATTTCATCTGGGCCAGGGACAACGACAGGGAACTCTACGACAACCTCTGCAAGCTGGTGGAAAGGACATCCTACAACTACGCCTTCCAGAAGGATTACCTCTCACCGTTCTTCTCGGCGAACTTCAGCGTGACGAAGGAAATCGGCGACATCGCCTCTATCTCCTTCTACGCCAACAACTTCTTCAGGAACATGGGACAAGTGTACTCCACGAAGTCGCAGCAGTATTTCTCTGTGACAGGCGGGACGCTGATTCCGACATTCTATTATGGTCTGACATTAAGGCTGAAATTCTAAGGCGAACTATAACAAACCAACAATTAAAAACAAAATTCAAATGAAAAGAATCATCTACATTATTCTTGCCGCGACCGCCGCATTCACGGCCTGCAAGAAAGACGAAAGCGCCAAGATCAACGATGTGACAATCCAGGTCGTTATCGGCAACGAGCCTGTCACGGATGCCATTGAGGTGACCGTAACAGACAAGTCATCCTCTACAGCCTACAAGGCAACAACAGTCAACGGCACAGCGACATTCCAGCTTGTGGCCGGAATCTACGAAGCCTCGGCGACACTTTACAAAGAGTCCAGCATATTCAACGGAACGAACCCTGCTGTCACGGTAGTCGACAACGGAACCAACAGCTTCAGGCTTGAGCTGTCCGAGTCCACAACAAGCCAGGTCATCATCAAGGAGCTGTACTTTGCAGGCTGTATGGACAACGAGGACGCGAAGGACTACGCCTTTGACAAATATGTCATCCTGTACAACAATTCTCCTGTGGAGGCCGACGCAAGCAAGTTCGCGTTCGCGATCGGAAATCCGGCCAATGCCAATGCCACCAACAACTACCTCAAAGACGGCAAGCTCACCTATTCCGACTACATCCCGGCTTGGACCGCATGCTGGTGGTTCGAAACGAACGTGAAAATCGCTCCTTACTCACAGATTGTCATCTCCATCACCGGAGCCATCAATCATACGGAGACCTACCGCAACTCGGTAGACCTGAGCAAGGCCGACTACGTCTTCTACGATCCTGAGGTCTTCAGCATGGCCAGCAATTATCCGGCTCCTTCTGCGTCCATCCCTGCAAGCAACTATCTCAAGACTTACTGCTACGGAATGGGAACCGCCTGGGGCATCTCCAAGACATCTCCAGCCTTCTTCATCTTCTCTCCGGAAGGAACCAGCGCCAAGGATTTCGTCACGAATCCTGAAAACATAGAGTCCCCTACCGGAAAGCCTGCTTTCAACTGCGCCAAGATCCCTGTGAAGTGGATAAAGGACGGTGTAGAGGTCTTTGACAACGCCAATCTCCAGAAGTCCAACAAGAGGCTTCTTGACAGCGTTGACGCCGGCTACATATGTTTCACGGGCAAAAAAGGCTTCACCGTCTACAGAAATGTTGACAAGGAAGCCACCGAGGCTCTCGCAGAGAACGATGGCAAACTGGTCTACAATTATGCCGGCGGCACCGAGGCCGAAGAGGGCGGTTCCACAGACCCTTCAGGAATCGACGCCGAGGCATCGATCGCCAAGGGTGCGCACATCATCTACAAGGACACAAACAATTCAAAGAACGACTTCCACCAGAGAAAGGTCTCTTCCATCAAAAAGTAAATCATGGGTTCAAGAATCCTATCGTTTTTAGGAATGTTCATCCTTTCCGCTCTTCCGGCCTGGTCACAGACCGGAGAAGAGTGGAAGGATGAATATTCCCGTTTCTCAGACTCGTCCCCGTGGGTACGGTCTTCCAATCCTGCCGGAATCTCATCGCCCCTAACAGGCCGGCTCTCCACCGTCAGGGCTTGGCTTGAAAAGAAGAACGGAGGATTGATTGACCTACACGAGAGTCCGGACTGCCTAAAGCCAGGCCTGGAGGCTGCCTCCTACATGAAAGTCTCCGACAGGATCACTTTCTACGGCCGGGTGGACTACAGTTATTTCAAAGGGAAGGATATGGGAGGGCCTATCCTTCTGGACCCTTACTACAATCCGATCAACTTTGTCGAGAACTCCGACACGACGACCGGGTCGAAGACTCTGGAGAAATACACCCTTGAGGGTGCGATGGCATATTCATTGACCGACAGGCTCACGCTTGCCGGGAAGGTCTCTTACCAGAGCGCCGACTACGCCAAGCGTAAGGATCCGCGGGCGTATAACCAATGGATGGATCTGGATGCGTCATTAGGCGCAAAGTATTCACTGCCAGGCGACAAGGCCGCTTTCGGAGTAAGTTTGAGGTACACCAAGACCATCGAGACCGTACTTGAAAAGCTTTTCGGAACGATTGACAGGCAGTACTACTACCTGATCGACTACGGAGCCAGCTTCGGCAAGGTAGAGGTCGTTGAGGGAGACAACGGGTTCGTGTCTGTCAGCTCTGAGCGCCCAATGTTCAACCAGTTCTTCGGCGGAAGCGCACAGGCCGAATTCAGCGTCGGCGGGGTAAACACCTTCATAGATCTGGGAGCGGCCTACAGAAGTGGTTACTTCGGGAAGAAAGGCAGCGGCACCGTGAAGTTCTGTGACTACGACGGAATGAGGTACGATCTCGGTGTCAGGGTCACCTTCAAGACCGGCAAATTCAACAACAGGATTGACGGAAACTGGAACATAATGACCTCGCTCAACAAAGAGAACTCCTACAGGGTCTCAACCAAACCTGGGCAGAGTTCCGAAATCCAGTACTTCGGAAGTCAGGAAGTCGGAGACAAGACCGTGGGCAGAATCAAGGCACGCTACTCGATCGAGAGACAGGCCGACGGTCACAAGGGCATATTCAGCCCTGTTCCTTGGGCCTTGTCTGTCGGTTACGAGAGGTTCGGTGTGAACCAGACCGCAACATCATATCCTTTCTACAGGAAACAGAGAATCGCCCGCAACACGGTCAACCTGACCGGCATAAAGAACTTTCCGATGGGGAACAACTTCTTGTCCATAACCTTGGGAGGGGATTATTCGTTCGCCGGGGACGACCTGAAGAACGAGGACGGACAGTACTCCTCCGCAACCGGGAACCCGCGTACCAACGACACCTACCTGAACAGGAACTTTGAATATTTCGACGCCTCCTCGGTAGGGGGCGAAGCCTCGGTACGCTACACTCTGGTCAGAAAGACTCAGAAGCGGCGTTATTCGGTGTTTATGGATCTGACAGACAGCTACCGACGTCTGACCTCGGATCCGGAATATCTCACCGGGAACTATAGAAACACAATCATATTCACAATAGGATGCAATTTTTAAGATCTCTTTTCATCGCGTCGGCCGCATTGGCGTTGAGCGCTTTCAGCCTGACCGCACAGACTCTGCCGGTGGACGGACAGATCAGGACAGGGAAACTTGACAACGGACTGACTTACTATGTCAGACACAGCGCGAATCCTGCCGGAGTGGCGGATTTCTACATCGTGCACAATGTCGGTGCGCTTCAGGAGGATGACAACCAGAACGGCCTCGCACATTTTCTGGAGCATATGGCATTCAACGGAATAAAGCATTACCCGGGAAAGGAGATGCTGGAGTTCCTTGGGAAAAACGGCGTCCGCTTCGGGGCCAACGTGAACGCTTTCACGTCCAGGAGCGAGACCTGCTACCACATTGACGGAGCGCCGGTCGCCAGAGAGTCGTTCGTGGACTCCGTGCTGCTTATCCTGCACGACTGGTCGGGCGACATCCTCTGCGAGCAGGACGAACTTGACAACGAAAGAGGGGTCATCCGAGAGGAGTGGAGACGAGGCTTCGACTCGCGCCGTACCTTGTTCACCGCACAGACCAATCTTGTCTATCAGGGAGCGAAACAGACAAAGAGAACCGTCCTCGGCTCGCTTGACGTGATCAACAATTTCAAGAGAGAGGAGATCCTGGATTTCTACCACAAGTGGTACCGTCCTGATCTTCAGGCGATAATAGTGGTCGGAGACATTGACGCGGCACAAATGGAGAACAAGATCCGCAGCCGGTTCTCCGACATTCCAAAGGCTGTGAACCCGACTCCGAAGGAGGTCTATCTCGCGCCGAAGGCTGACGGGCCGATTTTCGAGAACCTGATCGACTCCACGCTCAGTTTCACCGCCCTCAAGGTCTTCTACAGGATGCCTTACCCGGCCCGTGAGGTACGAAGCACAGAGGCGTTCTACAAGGATCTATACATCCGTGACATTCTGGCCAACATTATGACCGAAAGGATGAAGGAGCAGGTGCGCACCGGGAAAGCCGACGCCAAGTCAGCGGTAATGGTGAACTATGCCGAGTCCAGCGACTACTATGTGGATCTTTACACAATCCTTGGCAAGAAGGACGGCAACCTGCTGGACCTCATCGACTTCTACGCTGGAAACGAGAAATCGATGATTGAATATGGTGTCTCGCAAGACGAGATCGAGGCCGCGAAGATGCTGGTCAGGAAGCGCTACCATCTCGACAGGCCGAAGAAGGCCGAGTCCTTGCGCAACGAGGACTTTGTGGGAGTATGCCACAACAATTTCGTCAGCGGGGCCGCGCTCACCGATCCGGCCACCCTGCACGGAATCCAGAACAGAATCCTCAAGGACATTTCTCTGGAGGATGTCAAGCCATACGTTGCCAAAGTTTTCTCCGAGAGCGACAAGATATATTCCTGGTTCGCCAATCCTAAGGATTTGGCCAAGGTTCCGTCCTTGGAGGACACCAAAGCCAGGCTCGATCAGGTCAGGGCACGTGAGGCCAAGCCGAGTTTCCTGACATTCAACAAGATCGACCTCACGGTCAACTACCCGGAAGGAACGATTGTAAAGGAAAACAACGTCAAAGGGCTGGACGGGACGAAGGAATGGACCCTCAGCAACGGAGCCAAGGTTTACTGGACCGCCGTGAAGGACACCAAAGTGACCCCGGACCTCTCCCTGCTCGTTTACTTTGACTCAGGCTACAACGCCCTCCATCAGGACAGGTTCGCATCCTCGCTTTTCGCCGGGGAGTTCATCAGGGCCAACGCCGGATTCCGTGGAGCGACCGCGGATGAGATCGGAAAGATGCCGGAATGCGGTGGGATTTCCCGCTCACTCAGGATAAGCGACAGGTTCGCGGGCATATTCACGACAGCTCCTGCGAAGAAGGCGGAGAACGCCTTCCGTATCGCCGCACTTACGGTGACAGACCCGTTCCTGCCTCAGGCCAAGGTTCTGCAGCAGATGAAGGACAAGAAACTCGAATCCCTCAGCGAACCGAAGAAAGATGCCGTCAGGTTCAGCGAAGCCTGTGACTCGATCATCTACGGCAACCATCCGTGGTCGGTGGACATTGACTCCGCCGCCGTGGATGGCGTGGATATGGATTTGGCTGAAGAGATCTACAGCAGGGAGTTCAATCCCGCCGCAGGAATGACGCTCTTTATAGCCAGCAACCTCGACGAGACAACGATCAAGGAATATGTCCGCAAGTACATCGCCACGATTCCAACAGACGGCAAGACCTTCACTAAAGCAAAAGTTAGGGAACGCATACCGGCATTCAAGGGTACGCAGGTATATTCAATGACAGGCAAGAAAGAGATCAACCCTTACACGATCGTGACCAGAATGTTCTCCTCGAAGGTAAAGCCGACCCCTAAGAATCTGGCAGCCGTTGACTTTGTGGACTACATCCTGTCCCAGAGGCTTCTGAATCAAATCCGTGAGAACCGTGGAGGAACGTACACCATCAGGTTCAACTCCTACGTAAGCGTCAGGGAAAAAGGCAGAAGCGAGTCCGAGATAACTTTCAAGACGAGGCCGGATCTCTATGAGGTTCTGGTCGGAGACCTTGACGACATCGTTTCCGGTTTTTGCTCCGGCGGCCCTACCGAGAAAGAACTTGAGGAGGCAAGGAAATGGCTGATCAAGAACGAGACTGAGTCCAAGGCCAAGAAAGCGATGTCGATGCCTCACAGGAACTCTCAGGTGATGAACTATGTAAGGAACGGAATCAATCCGAACATCGACAGGGTGGCCGCATACGGCAGCGTCACCGCTGAGGATGTACGCAAGGTGGCCGGAAAACTGACCGGAAAGAACGTCCTTACCACCATTTACACAGAAGAATAGACTTTTGATGAAAGCAAGAAGACTGATTTTGACGGCTGCGGCGCTGATGTTCGGCGTCGCGGCTTTCGCCGATGAGGGGATGTGGATGATCCAGGACATCAACGAGGCACTGGAGAAGAACATGAGGGCGCGCGGGCTGAGACTGGCCGCCAACGAGATCTATAATGACGAGGCTCCGGGAACAGCGGTCTCCGACGCGGTTGTGTCGCTTGGGTTCTACTGTACGGGAAGCGTGATCTCTGACCAAGGGCTCATCATCACGAACCATCATTGCGCGTATTCAAACATCGCAAAGCTAAGCACGCCTGAGCACAACTATCTGGAAGACGGATTCTGGGCGATGTCCAATGACCAGGAGATCCCGATCGAGGGCGAGAAAGTCTTCTTCCTCAAAAGGGTATTCGATGTCACCGAGGAGGTCAAGGGACTCACAAAGGAACTGAGAGCGGCGCACAAACCGTTCGGAAGCCGAAAGATCAGCGCGTTGCTGGAGGAGCGCTACAACAAGGCCACAGGACTTGAGTGCATCCTCAGCAGTATGTGGGCCGGAGAAAAGTACTATATGTCAGCCTACAAGGTTTACACCGACCTGCGGCTGGTAGCCGCCCCGCCTCTTTGCATCGGTTATTTCGGAGGCAACAAGGACAACTGGACCTGGCCACGCCATAACTGCGACTTCGCCATCTACAGAATCTATGAGAACGGACTTCCTGTCACACGGGAGAAAAGCCTGAAAGTTTCCCTTGAAGGCTACAATCCAGGCTCGTTCACGATGGTGATCGGCTACCCGGGAAAGACGGACAGGTATGCTTCCTCCGCCGAGATCAATTTCCAGGAGAAGGTCAATCTGCCGGTGTCCAACAAGATCCGTGGCGGTCAGATGGGCATAATCAGCAAATGGATGAACGCTGACCCGCAGGTCAGGATGAAATATTCAGACTGGTTCTTCTCGCTGAGCAACGTTCAGGAGAACAACGCCGGAATGGCCAAGTGCTACAAACGTTTCTGGGTCAAGGACGAGAAAGTCGCCCAGGAGCGGGAGATGCAGAAATGGATCAACGCCGCGGCCAACCGGAGGGCTATGTGGGAGAACCTGATACCGGACCTTGAGGCGGCATATTCAGAAACCGAGCATATCGAAAGGGACAAGGTTTATTTCCGCGAGACGATGTTCCGCGGCACCTACATCAGCCGCTATCTGCTTCGCGCGGGGAATTCCTCCACCCTTGATAAAGCCAAGGAGGTACTGAAGGAAGGAATCGCCGCGACCGATGCAAGAGTGGAAAAGGGACTTCTTGAATATGCCTGCAAGGAATATTTCAACAATCTGGAAATCACCTATTTCGGGAAATACCAGATGAAGATGCTCGACCGTTTCGGCAATGACTACAAAGCGATGGCTGAATATCTCTGGAACAAGAGTGTCGTGGCTTCTCCGAAGAGGATCGACGCGCTGGCCTCGGTGGACGAGATCAAGAATGACCCGCTGCGGATCTTCCTGACAGACACCCCAGTGACCGTTTTCAACAACCGAGACGGCCATCTGGAGAAAAGGCAGAAGGCCAACAACCTTGAGAGGGAGTACAAGAAAGCCCTTTATTGGATGAGGCTTCATAAGGACATCGAGCAGTACCCTGACGCGAATTCCACAATGAGAATCACTTACGGAACCGTTGGCGGTCTCCAGCCGAATGACGGAATCATCTATGACTGGTACACCACTCCGAAGGGAATACTCCAGAAATACAATCCTGCTGACCATGACTACATCCTTACGGAAAGGCAGAAAAGCCTTCTGGAAAAAGGTCGGTGGGGACGATGGGGAGTCAAGGTTAACGGAAAACGCACGATGATCGTGGACTTCATGACGGACAACGACATCACCGGTGGAAACTCCGGCAGTCCTGTGCTGAACGCGAAAGGCGAGCTCATCGGATTGGCCTTTGACGGCAATCTCGAATCACTCGCCAGCGACGCGTCCTACACCCAGGGCTACAACAAATGCATCAACACGGACATCCGCTACGTGATGTGGGTCCTTGACAAATACGCAGGACTGAAGCGGATTGTCAAAGAAATAAACTTCAGTAAATAGCATCGAGCAGGAGGAAAACGAAGTGGTTTTCTTCCTACTTTCGTTTTCCGACCTCTCACACCACCGTACGTGCGGTTCCGCATACGGTGGTTCCTTATCTTACGTGCAATCTGACATAGTAGTCCATCAGACAAGGATGGCCGGCGGCACGGAGTTTATCATTGGACGCGGCATGGTGCATTATACCTTCCGCATTTGCCCGATATCCCTTGCTGCTGTCGCCGTAGATTCTTGCCCAAGATGGCTTTATGCCGCATCGTATCAGGGCGGTTTGGGGACTTGCACCCTTTAGTGTGTTCGTTCTGGACGAACATGAATAAATCCCGCCAGCGGCGGGGCTGGCGGGAAGGGAGTCATATTGATTCTATTGCGTCATGCCCGCGTGGGGCAGGACAAATTTATGGGCGGACTGGCCGAATCGTCTGCCCGTACTTACGGCTGTGTTTGTAGTCCCAATTGCGCTCGTCCGAATCGAAGTAGAGGTAGCTGGCGTAGGAGCTGATGTCCGTGTCGATCGAACTCGACCAGTAGTAACCTATGCTGCCGGCACCTTTGAGCACGGAACCGTCGCCGTGGCCGGAGGCAGGCAGGAAGATGGCGTTGCCGTTCGGGCCGTCCACCTGATAGCCGTTCATGCCGTCCTGTGTGGTCCAGATCCAGGTGCAGTTGTCTCTAAGTTCCTTGATTTCGACTTCTGTCGGCATGCGCCACGGCGAGCCGAGATTGGCGGTGGCTGCGTCGTCGGCCGCGACGAGGGTGGTCTTGCCGTCTCCGATGAAGGCGCCGGAGGAGTCATACCAGATGCCCCCGGTCTCGCCGTCGGCGACGGTGTACTTTGTGATGTAATTCCAGTCGGACTTGCCGGCCTGCATCCACTTGTAGGTCGTCCAATCGTAAACCGCCTTCGGCGCGGTCTCGCCCCAGGCGTAGTAGTCGCCGTAGTCCGACGGCTTCGACGCGCCGAGGTTGCACTTGGCCCACTTCAGGCCGCTCGGAAGGCCGAGGTCCACATATTCCATCGTGGACGGGGTCGTGCCGCCTCCGCCGATGCTGCCCTTGAGATCCTCGAGCTTCTGGATGATCTGCGCGAGGGCCGCGGCCGCGTCGTTGTCGCCGTCCTTCACCTGGTCGACGAGGGCGTTGATGGCGGCGGTCACGTCGGCTATCTTCGAGGCGATGCCGGTCTGGCCGGTGCCGAGAGCCTCGGCCTGCCCCTTGATCGCGTCGAGGGACGCCACGATGAGGTCGAACTTGCTGCCGTAGTCAGGAAGGGCCTTGACGGCCGCCTCTATGGCGGAGAGCTTGTCGCCGTAGTCAGGCAGGTTGGCGATGGCCGTGCTGATGGCGGCGAGCTGGGAGCCGTAGTCAGGAAGGGCCTTGACGGCAGCCTCCAGGAGGTCAAGCTTGCCCTCCAGCGACAGCGTCTGAGCCTTCATCGCGGCCTCGACGGCAGCGAGCCTGGTCTCCAGGGTGGTGTTCTGGTCGGCGAGGACGCCCTTGATCTGGTCAAGCTTGCCCTTCATGTCGGAGGAGAGGTTGTCGATGGCGGTGGTCAGCCTGTCCGCCAGATCCTCCAGCTTGAGGGTCTGGTTGCCGACCGCGGCGAGGAGAAGGTCGAGCTTGCCCTCCAGCGACAGCGTCTGAGCCCTCATCGCGGCCTCGACGGCCGCGAGCCTGGTCTCCAGGGTGGTGTTCTGGTCGGCGAGGACGCCCCTGATCAGGTCAAGCTTCCCCTCCATGCCGTCGGAGAGGTTGTCAATGGCGGTGCACAGCCTGCCGGCCATCTCCTCCAGCTTGAGGGTCTGGTTGCCGACCGCGGCGAGGAGGAGGTCGAGCTTGCCCTCCAGCGACAGCGTCTGAGCCCTCATCGCGGCGTCGATGGCCGCGAGCCTGGTCTCGAGGGTGGCGTTCTGGTCGGCGAGGACGCCCCTGATCAGGTCAAGCTTCCCCTCCATGGACAGCGTCTGGGCCTTGAGCGCCGCCTCGAGGGCGACGAGCCTGGTCTCGAGGGTGGTGTTGACCGAGCCGAGGACGTCACGGATGGCCTGCAGCTTGGCCTGCTGGTCGGAGCTCATCCTGTCGATGGCGTCAGCGAGTTTCGCGATGGCCTCCTCGTTCTTGAGGGTGCCCCTGTCGATGGCCTCCACAACCTTGGTGAAGTCGTTGACCACTGACACGCTCATCGTGTAGTTGATCTCAGGCGCGTCCTCCTGGCATGAGGTCAGGAACGCGGGTACCGCCAGCAGCATGGTGATGGCGAGCGGAATTAATTTTATACGTTTCATGAGTCTTTGGGCCCCTCCTTGACCCTCCGCAGGGGGAGGGAACGCTGCCGGGGCGTGGGCGTTGATATTATTACTGTGTTACTTCTTACTCTTTACTCTTTACTCCTTGACCACGGTGATGGTCACTCTCCTCCCCTCTGCCGAGTCCTTGCCGTTCCGCGCACCGATGGCGGTGGCGGGACGCAGGTCGCCCGCGGCGAGGCCCTCGCTGACGAGGATCTCGACCACGCGGCGGAGGCGGCGCTCGGAGAGCCTGACGTTGTACTCCTCGCCGCCAGGGGTGCTGGCCTCCGCGACAAGGGAGAGCCTCTCGCCGCGCACGCCGCGGGCGAAGGCCCTCAGCCGGTCGGCCTCGGCGCCCTCAACCGAGGAGCTGCCGTGGCCGAACTGGACGAAATGCGACGGAGGGGCGGCCGATGCCTCGGCCTCGGCCCTGGCCATGCACTCCTCGCAGTCGGAGAGGCGGCCCTGGAGGTCCGCGTTACGCGTCTCCGCCTGGCGGAGCGCCTCCTCGGCCTCGGCGGCGCGCGCACTTGACCGGTCGGCCTCAAGGCGCAGGGCCTCAAGGCGGCCGCCAAGCGCGGAGATCTCGCCCTCGTAGTAGGCGCGCTGAACCCTGGCGCGGCTCGGCACGAGATTGTAGCGCAGGGTGACAAGGGCGAAGGCGTAGCGCCTCGGGGCTATGTCACCGCGGTTGAGGAGCCAGTCCGCCTCCCCCTTGAGACCGACGGTGAGGCGGCGGCCGAGGTCGGCCTCGACGTGGAGAGAGGCGGGGATGTAGAATGTGTTGAACCTCTCGTGGCGGTTCGTCGTGCGCACGTTGCCCGTGATCGTCACCGCGTCGTCGTTGCTGATGGACGCGCCGCCGGTGAGCGGCGTGGTCTGGCCGCCCTGCGTCTGGGTGCTGCTGAAATGGATGCCGTACTCGTTGCCGCGCCCGAAGGTGTAGCCCGCGCCCGTCCCGGCCCAGATGTTGAGCCACTGCGCCCGGCGCTCCGGCCACATCTCCATGAGGTTGAGGCCCACGCCGAGCTTGGCGTTGTGGAGGTTCATCATGTAGTTGCCGTAGGCCTTCACGGGCATGCTGCCGGCGTCGAGCGCCGAGGGGCGCTGCTCGCGGCGGTAGCGCGACCAGATGTACTCGGCGCCAACGCGCACCCATGGCCGGATGGTGAGGTCGAATCCGCCGCCGGCCGCCGCAGACTGCCTGTAGATCCTCTTCGCGTCGAGGTTACGGTACCACACGCCGGTGGCCCAGGACAGACCGCCCTGCGTGTACACGCTCCACGTGCGGTGGCGCAGCTCGCTGTTAAGATCCCGCGGCGGCGTCAGGACGATGTCGCACGCGGTCAGATCCTGTGCGCCTCCCCGGCCAGCAGCACACGCCCGCGCCTGCGTCTGCGTCTGCGTCTGCACCTGCATCTGCGTCTGCGCCTGCATACCGCTCTCGCCGGTGGCCTGCGCCTGTGCGCCGACGGTGACTACCGCGGTGAGCAGCGCCGTCAGACACACTCTTGCCCATCGGCCGTCAAGCGGCCGGATGAGAGGTTTTGTTAGACTTTTGTTCATACTGCTTTTGATTTAGATATTGATGATTTGTTATCAGAGATACTTACGTGTTATCATCCGCAAAGATATGGGCAAACCGCCAGAAAGAGACTATGCTAATCGGACAAAAAACTATTCTAATCGGACATTCTGCATCCGGCCCGACTATTCCAATCGGACATTTTATGCTTATAACTTACTGATAATCATAGGAAACCCATGAATAGTTTTTACTTTTTTCAAGGAATGGGCTTTTTTAGGCTTCAAAGCAAGCTCGTTTACCCACCGAGCTCCCCCCCAGACTGTCTGAAAAGTCCCGGCGAGAGCTGAAAAGTATGTACCCCACTACAGGGGAGACTACGAATTTTCAATCCTCGGAGGGGGTACTTTTACTTTTAAGACAGTCTCCCCCAAAAAAACACGACTCTCCGGGGAGATGATTTCGCAGACATAGCACCACATTGATGCAATCACCACCCCCAAAAACACGACTCTCTACGGGGCGTGGAGGGCAACGCATTGACACACAATGCAATAAAGAAACATCCTCCTCGCCGTTCCAAAGGGGAGGATGCTTTAGTTATCCACTGAATATCACCGACTTATCCTCCACGCCAGCATTACGAATATGCAGAAATTTCTTTGCGTGGGCTGGGGAGACAAGGCAACTGTTGATCAATTCGCAGAAATATTCAAAGCGAACCTCAAGCGGAGCACGGAATATTTCGCCGATGTCCTTGAAGCGCTTGTCGGCGGCAAGATGACGTGTCATCTTACCGTAGGCCTGTCCGGATTTCGGATCAAAAGGTTCGTCGAGGTCATATTCAGAGCCTGTGTTGAACGAGAACGCGCCGATCATCTTTTCATAGCTGCCGTAAAAACTGACGACGCGGCTGAAGTCGATGCAGGAATATTTCCGGATAATGAAATCCGTCAGCTGCTGTTTCTCTTTGACAGTCAGCGGATCCAGAAGTTCATCAAGCCTATCATAAAGCAGAGGTCTCTCCGCTGTACGGAAATATTCAACCTTCTTGATGGCTCTTCTCAGTCCGGCCGAGGCACGCGAGAGCATTATTTTTTCTGAATATGGATGTTTGGAGTCAGCGTAGGCGATGAAGTTCCACCGCCATTCTTCCGCACGATGGCACATCCGGCCTTCGACCGGATTGTTGTTGACGTAGGCCAGAGCCGTCCTTATGGCCTTGTCATCCTTCTTGACAGACAATCCGTAAGGGCCAAACAGATTTCCGGACAATCCGTGTCTGGAATTATAAACCTTTGTAAACCAAGAGCAAAGATCCCGCATGAAGTCCATGACCTTGGCGGAAGTGGCATCCTCCATCAGGATGTGAATATGGTTGTGCATCACGCACAGTCCAAGCACGCACACTTTGTGACGTGCCGCCAAAATGGAGAAGATTGTGAAAAACACCAAAGAGTCTTTGGAGTTGTAGAACACCACGAAACCGTGGCGTGCCCTCTGAAATACGTGAACCGTCACACCTTTCGGGATGGTCTTGCGTTTCCTTGTGGTCATAGTCTAATGTTTAAGTTGTTCAATGTTAATCATGTTTTCTGCCTTCGGATCAAAGCGGAGCAAACATCATTATCTATGTTTTGGTTACATCAGCCACCTATTGATGAAATCCTTGAGGCCTTTTGCCAAGATAAGCATTCTATATTCAATCAGCAAATTTTTTTCTATGGAAGCGCATCAGGAGCGCATCAGGGTAGCGCTTCGGAATTCCGCTCATATCCTAACGCTAATTATTGAGATGCATGGAGGACAACAAACTGGTTATCATCGAATTAGCGGCATCTCCTCTCACCTGTTACGGGCTAGAGGTAGCTATATTAAAGTTCTTATTATAAGCATGTTACCCTCCACAGCAATTTATAATCCCCCCAGACTATCTTATCTTAAAAGTCTCGGCGAGAGCTGAAAAGTCTGTACCCCTTACAGGGGCGACAACGAATTTTCAATCCTCGGAGGTGATAATTATACTTTTAGTAAAATGTAAAAAATAACCTGCATCACTTTAAATATGCAATAGATTGATGTTCAGGGTGATTCTATGTATTCAATTTTACCGATTGATGCAACTTATTTTTTTCATGTTCCTTAAGACAGTCTCCCCCGAGAATGCTTTCCATAGGCGAGAGCCCCTCTCCACCCAAGAATTTTGGTAACGTGCAAAATTCTGGTGGAGAGGGGCACTCGCCTATCTTTGGACATAGTCTATGACAATGGCCACTCCGGCAGTGAAGATTATACGGATTTTATTTTTTGTCGTTCAGAACTATCTGACCACCAACAACATCGACCTCGATGACGGAATCCTTATGGACGGTTCCCGCAAGAATGGCCTTGGCAAGCAGGTTGACCAGTTCCCTCTGCATCAATCTCTTGATAGGACGAGCGCCATAAGCCGGATCGTAGCCGCCTGTGACCATATGGTCCTCGAACGCCTTCGTGAACTCGATGGTGACACCCTCCTCGGAGAGCCTGTTCTGAAGTTGCTTCATCTGGATGTGAAGAATATCACGGATGTCATTCTGAGTCAGCGGATCGAACATTATGATCTCATCGATTCGGTTCAGGAACTCAGGCCTTACCGTAGTCTTGAGCACGTCCATAACCTTCTCCTTGCACTCGTCCAGAAGCTCACGCCTTGTGGCGATCGCCCTCATCTCCTCGGCTGGGTCAGCGCCTGGCTTTCCGACGGCCGGGAGCCTGTCCATATAGCCTTGGATGATGTCTGAGCCCACATTGGAGGTCATTATCAGGATGGTGTTCTTAAAGTCCACCGTACGTCCCTTGTTGTCGGTCAGACGGCCATCGTCCAGCACCTGCAGAAGGACATTGAACACATCCGGATGCGCCTTCTCGATCTCATCCAACAGGATGACTGAGTAAGGCTTGCGTCTTACAGCCTCAGTGAGCTGTCCGCCCTCGTCGTAGCCGACGTATCCCGGAGGCGCGCCGACCAGACGGCTGACGGTGTGACGTTCCTGATATTCACTCATATCAATCCTTGTGATCATATTCTCGTCATTGAACAGGAACTCAGCGAGAGCCTTGGCCAGCTCGGTCTTACCGACACCGGTCGTACCCATAAAGAGGAACGAACCGATCGGCCTTTTCTCGTTGGACAGTCCGGCCCTGCTGCGGCGGACGGCGTCAGCGACAGCCTGGATGGCCTGATCCTGACCAACCACCCTCTTGTGCAGCTCACTCTCGATGCGCAGAAGCTTCTCCTTCTCACTCTCAAGCATCTTCTGCACCGGGATTCCGGTCCACTTGGCGACGACCTCGGCGATATCCTGCGGGGTAACCGCCTCGGTGACAATAGGATCCTTGATCTCTGCCTGTTTCTTGGTCAGCTCGTCAATCTTCTTCTGAGCCTCGGCGATCTTACCGTAACGGAGCTCGGCGACCTTGCCGTAGTCCCCCGCCCTTTCGGCTGCCTGGGACTGGATCCTGTAATCCTCGATCTCCTGACGGGCTTCCTGAAGGCCTGAAAGAATGCCCTTCTCGTCATTCCATCTCTTCATAAGAGCCTCCCTCTCGGCCATCTTGTCCGAAAGTTCCTTCTGGATCTTCTCGGACTTCAGGGACGTTCCCTCACGCTTGATGGCCTCCTTCTCGATCTCCAGCTGACGGATGTCACTGTTGAGCTCGGCGATAGGCTCCGGAACGGAGTTCATCTCCAGACGCAGCTTGGACGCGGCCTCGTCCACAAGGTCAATGGCCTTGTCCGGCAGGAATCTGTTCGTGATGTACCGATGTGAAAGATTGACCGCGGCGATCAGCGCGTCATCCTCGATCTTGACACGGTGATGGTTCTCGTACTTCTCCTTCAGACCTCTCATTATGGCTATAGACTCAGCCGGTGACGGCTCATCGACCATAACCATCTGGAATCGTCTCTCAAGCGCCTTGTCGGTCTCGAAGTATTTCTGGTACTCGTCCAAGGTCGTAGAACCGATTGTCCTCAGCTCACCTCTGGCAAGCGCAGGCTTAAGAATATTGGAGGCGTCCATCGCTCCTGAAGAACGGCCAGCCCCCACGAGGGTATGGATCTCATCGATGAACAGGATGATTTCTCCGGCGCTGTCAACAACTTCCTTGACAACTCCTTTCAGACGCTCCTCGAACTCACCCTGGTACTTCGCACCGGCGATCAAGGCACCCATATCCAATGAATATACCTTCTTGCTCTTAAGGTTTTCCGGAACGTCGCCGTCCACTATCTTCTGGGCGATGCCCTCGGAGATGGCTGTCTTACCGACACCCGGCTCACCTACAAGGATAGGATTGTTCTTGGTCCTTCTGCTCAGAATCTGCAGAACCCTACGGATCTCCTCGTCCCTGCCGATGACAGGATCGAGCTTACCCTTGGCGGCCTGTTCGTTGAGGTTGATGGCGAATTTAGGCAAGAACTCCAATGATTTGTTGTTTGTATTGTTTTCCATAATTTCTTTCCTTTTCAGTCTTGGGACACTTCCGCTCGCGGCCCGCGCCGGTTCACGTGACGGCAACTAAAAAGACCGTCCGGTCCGAAGACCAGACGGTTCAGAGTCAAATTATGTTCCACAGCCCGAAGGCTGACAAAATGTCAGTTACTCGGCGGAAGAATCAGCGGCCGGGGCTTCCTGAGCAGGATTGGCCTGCTGTACAGGTGCTGAAGGGAACTCTGGCTGGGCGGCCGTGTTCTCGATCTTCTCGGTCACGTCAACACCGGAGACTGTTGTCCTGGTAGTGAACGAGGTGATGATGGAGACAACGAGAATGAAAGTGACAAGACCCCAGGATACCTTCTCAAGGATGTCAGCGGTCTGCCTTACACCAAGAGTCTGGTTGGCTGAAGTAAAGTTACTGGCCATTCCCTGTCCCTTGCCGTTCTGAAGCAGCACGACGATGGTCAGAAGAATCGCCGCGATGACAATAAAAACTGTGAGGAATGTAAACATATTCTTAAATTTTAATTTTCCTGTTGCAATTTTTCAATAAGGGATGCAAAGTAAGCACTTTTTTCCGGATATCGCAAGATTAGCCGTGAATAAATCTTCTTTGCCTCAACAAAATAGCCTTGATCGGCATAGATGGCGGCCAATGTCTCGGTGCAGAAGCCGAACTCCGGATCCTCCCACCGGTGTCCTTCCGGCTCCTCGGAGCGTTCGGACCTGAAGTTGGAGAAAACATTGTCATCGGCCTTCCTCACAGCGGCATATTGCTCCGGAGAGAAGAAATCCCCTCCGGCGACACGCACGGTGCGGCGGTACTCCGGTTCCGCTGACGAATATTCCTGTGTCCTCCCTGCTACCTCCGCCCGTTCCGTCGCTTCTACAGGCTCAGCGACCGGAGATGAGGATTGTCCTGCGGAGACGACCGGTTCCGGTCCCTGAGGAACAGATTCCTGTTCCTGAGTTTGTCGGAGGGCGCCGGAATCCAGCCGGATATACTCCTTTATTAGGCGTTCCACATCCTTGTCGGAATAGTCGTCCTTCCGGACGGAGCGCATAATGTCGGAAATCAAGGTGCGGGACGCCACGTACATCGCCGCATCCGAATACTGTGCCTTTCCCCATTCGCTTCCTCCAACCTTGGACATCCTCACACACAATTCCTTACGCGCAGCTCCAAACCACGGGTAAAGGTTGATCACCCCCGTCAGTTCGTCCATTGTCAAGGATCCGAGAGTCTTCTTTCCTACCTCCATACCACTACTACCATTGGGCTACACTCGCATTGAACATATCCTCCACCAGCTTGTCCACGATCTCCTGGCACAACTGCGACTCCACGGCATCCAAAGAGTTGGTGGAATCGTAGTCTGAATATGCCGAGAAACTTTTCTCGAAATCGTCCTCCGGATAAAGCCTGTTGGTGAATTTCAACTTCACGGTGACTGTCAAGCGGTTCTGCGCGGCGACCTCGTTGGCGGTGACCGCCGCCGCGCGGACCTCGTAGCCGGTGACCTCTCCCTGAAGCTCAAGGTCACCGTCCATATCCACCTGTTCAAGCTTCGTAAGTTTCCTGAACTTGTCCTTCATAGCCTCGGTCAGGTCATTGCTCAGATTCGGGTTGACCTTGAGGGCCTTATATTCAAAATAATTGATGGTAACCGTCTTGACATCCGCCTGGATGGAGGTGCCGGAAAACGAGTACCTCACGACTGAACAACCGGCCAGAACGACAGCCAGCAGCAAGAAAAGGGCTATAAGGTGCTTCTTCATATTCATAAATCTGTGTCGCGCGGGTCCGTGCCCACGCATATTCCTAAATTCCGACTCCGCCTTTGTCCGGCTTAACGTCGATATGGTATTTGTCAAGCCAGCGGTAAAGCGTCCTTTCGGAGGTTCCAAGTTCCTGTGCGGCCAGTTTTCTGTTGCCCCCGTGCTTTTCAAGGGCTTTCTCGACCATCTGGATTTTGGTGTCCTTCAAGGACAGACCCGGCGCGTGCGGTGATTCCGCCTTGATGTCAACGACCTTTCCCACATCATCGTTCGTGACAGGCGTGCCTGAGCCCTGCCATTCAGCCTCCTCAGGCTCCGCGGCAGGCCTCAACGCCGGCCTTATAGGAGACACGCCCTCCGGAACGGCGTCAAGCCTGGCCTTGAGACGGTCAACCTCCTGCTTGAGATCAAAGATCGCCTTTATGATCATCTGCTTGTCGGAATCCGGCATCTGTCCTCCGGCAGGCTCAAAGGCGGCCGTGACCGGCAGGAGACTGGCCTCATCTTTCGGCATATACTCAGACAGCGTCCGCGCGTCAACAACGCACCTTTCCGAAGCCCGTGTCAGCTTCTCGGACTCCAAAGCGGTGACGGTCTCGGCGATATTCTTGAGTTGACGGATGTTGCCGGGCCAGCGGTAGTTTATCAGCAAATCGATCGCATCGTTGGAAAGCGACACCTTCCCCATTCCGTATTTTTCGGAGAAATCCGAAGTGAATTTCCTGAACAGCAGATAGATGTCCTCCTTGCGCTCGCGAAGCGCCGGCATCTTGATCTGAATGGCGTTGAGCCTATAATAGAGATCTTCCCTGAACTTGCCCTTGCCGACGGCATAGAGCAGGTTCACATTCGTGGCGGCGATCACCCTGACATCAGTCTTCTGGACCTTCGAGGAACCGACCTTGATGAACTCGCCGCTCTGAAGGACCCTCAAAAGCTTGGCCTGGGACGCCAGAGGCAGCTCTCCGATCTCGTCAAGGAACAGAGTTCCGCCGTCAGCCTCCTCGAAGTAACCCTTTCTTGTCTCCACGGCACCGGTGAAAGAACCCTTCTCGTGGCCGAAAAGTTCAGAATCTATGGTGCCTTCAGGTATCGCTCCGCAGTTTACGGCAAAGTATTTGCTTGTCTTTCGACGGCTGTTTTGATGGATGATCTTTGGAATATTCTCTTTGCCGACACCACTTTCACCCGTAACGAGGACAGTCAGGTCGGTCGGGGCGATGGCGACGGCTGTCTCCAACGCCCTGTTGAGAGCGGCATCATTTCCGATGATGTCGTATTTGTTTTTAAGTCTTTGCAGTTCTTGTGAATCCATAGTATTTGCTCACAGTTTGGCAAAGTTAACAAAATAATAATTATCTTTGTATATTTGTTAGCAGCATTGAAATGCAATCTTTAATCATTAGTTATATGAAAAAGACACTCAAAATTTTCGCAGCCGCTGTCATCGGAATGACCGCGGTCGCCTGCTCTTCAGCCGAGAAAATGGCTGAACTCGCTGACAATGTGGTCGTAAAATGCGACCCTGCGGTTCTGGAGTGTGTCGCTGGCAACATTGACGCGACTGTCACAGTGACATATCCGGACAAGTACTTCCATCCGAAGGCCATCCTTGAGGTCACCCCGGTGCTCGTTTACGACGGTGGAGAGGCCAAGATGACTCCGTTTATGTACCAGGGCGAGAAGGTTAAGGACAACTACAAGGTTGTCGCCAAGGCTGGCGGCACCGTGACCGAGAAGGTTCACTTCAACTATGTTGAGGGTATGGAGCAGTCTCACCTTGAGCTCCGCGGAATCGTGAAGTACAAGGCTAAGTCCTACAAGCTTCCTGTCAAGAAGGTGGCTGACGGTGTGAACACCACCTATATGCTCGTGAAGGGAGCCGGCCAGGTTCCGCTCAAGGCTGACGGCTACGAGGCAGTCCTCCAGCAGACAGCCGAGGGACAGATCCTCTACAACATCAACTCAGCCGACGTTCAGTCAAAGCAGCTTAAGGGACAGTCCATCAAGGATTTCCAGAGCGCTCTTGAGGAGATCAAGGCCAACGAGAGAAAGACCCTCGTAGGAACAGAGGTTGTCGCTTACGCTTCACCTGACGGTGGCGAGAAGCTCAACAACACCCTTTCCGAGAAGCGTTCAAAATCTGCCGACAAGGCTTGGAACAAGGTGATGAAGGGCAAGGATGTCGCTGATCCTGAGGTCAAGAGCATCGGTCAGGACTGGGAAGGCTTCCAGGAGCTCGTCCAGAACTCTGACATCGAAGACAAGGACCTTATCCTCCGAGTCCTCTCTATGTACAGCGATCCTGCTGTCCGTGAGAGCGAGATCAAGAATATGTCATCCGTTTACACCGAGCTTAAGAGCGGTGTTCTCCCTGAGCTCCGCCGCGCGAGGTTCATCGCCAACGTAGAGTTCAAGAACTACACGGCCGACGAGCTTATGGAGTTGGTTGAGAGCAACATCGACATCCTTGATGAGCCAGCCCTCCTGCACGCCGCCACCCTCACCAAGGATCTTGACAGCAAGGTTAAGCTTTACAACAAGGCCATCAACAAGTACGACAGCGACAAGGCAAGATTCAACCTTGGTGTCGCTTACCTCAACGCAAGTGACGTGAAGAAGGCCGAGAAGGCTTTCGCCGCTGTTGAGACCAAGGACTCTGACCTCACCAACGCTCTTGGCGTAATCGCCCTCCGCAACGGTGACTACGAGACCGCTGCCAAGAACTTCAAGAAGGCCGGAACCAACGCCGCCAAGGCTAACCTCGGTGTCATCGACATCCTTACAGGTGACTATGAGAAGGCCGTTCAGGATCTTCAGGACGTTAAGGGATGCTGCCACAACACTGTTCTGGCTTACATCCTCACCAACCAGCTCGACAAGGCTTCCAAGGCAGCTCACTGCAAGGACGCTAAGGTTGACTACCTCAGAGCCATCATCGCCGCCCGCCAGGGCAACTTCGATCAGGTTAAGGCAAACCTCGACTCTGTAGCGAAGAAGGACAAGGCTCTCGCAGAGAAAGCCACCAAGGACATCGAGTTCGCTGAGTACTACAAGTAATCACGAGTTTTCAATAGATAAAAAAAGCCAGGCCTTGAGAGCCTGGCTTTTTTTGTTATCTATTTGACCAGTTTCACACCTTTCGGGAGATGGACCTGGGATTTGACAGAACCGTCAGCGGCCTTCCTGTGCGAGACGGTGATCGGGCCGTAAGGTGTAGGATATGATCCTTCCGCCCATTCCAATGAGCCGAGATGTGGATTGATCCTGACCTTCTTGAATCCTGGTTCGGCCGGCTCTACGCCGAGCACATACGAACTCAGCCAGATGGTAGGCCCGGAGGCCCAGCCGTGACAGAAACTGTGGCGCAGACCGACATAGCAGTAGGCGCCGCCATCGGCGTGGATGTCGTATTTGCCTTCGGGAACGACCTCGTCAATCCGGCCGGCCCCAGCAGCCTTGGAGTAATCGAAATCCTCCCAGAACGTTGTCGCACCGAGATCCAGCATCGCTCCCCAATATTCCGAGATCATCTTCATAGCCTCATCGTAGTTCCCGCTCTTGGCCAAAGCCTCAAGCATATAGTAGCCCATAAACGATGAGAATCCGTTGGCACCTCCTGCCAGAATCACGTCACGGACCTCGTCAGCGTCGGCCATATCCTCAAGATAGAGAAGGGCGGCAGCCTGCTTGCTGGAAGTGACGGAAGGCTTATACTCCCGCAGTTTCGAGGCCGTGGCCGAGCACTCTTCTTTCAACTTACCGTCTCCCAGCCATCCGGCCATATCGGCACCCGCCTCCATAGCCCTTACGGAAAGAGCCTGAAGCCCGGCGTGAATGGCGTCCGGCTTCTCGGAAGTAGGCCAGTCGATGAACCTTCCGTCCTTGAAATTCTCCTTCGAGCCGTCGAAGTTTGCCATCACCGTGTGCAGAAGTTCTGTCAGATAGGCGTGCTGCTCACGGAGGTACGCAAGGTCACCGTAATATTCATAAAGATGGTGCTGAATGATGATCCACCATAATGAATATGAGCTTATTCCGTTCATCCAGACTGTCGGAGGGGTGCTGTTCCGCACGTAGTCAAGGCTCTTCTGGACGACTTTGTGGTTGCCGAACACGGTGTTCACGGCCATCACCTCGGGGTGCATATCACCTATCCAGACAAGGCGGTCCCTCTTGATGCCGTCCCAAAGATATTCCTGCATATTCAGATGAACCGTGTAGGCTCCGGTCTGCCAGATTTGGTTCAGCCTCTCGTCGCTGCATTTGAATTGCCCGATGTAAGGAATGTCACGGTAGCGGGAGATGGCCCGGACAGCGACCAGCAAGGCCTCGGTGTCCTCGCCGAGCAGATCCAGACGCACAAACCGAAAACCTGTGTTGCCATATTCAACAGCCCCGAGCCAAGGAACCGAAATCTCGAAGTCTCTGACTGAGTGTTCGTTGGTAGCGGTCGTGCCAGCCTCGTCAACGCTGCTCAGCGCCTCGCTCACCGACTCCCCGAAGCAGACACGGAAACGCGCGGCCGCCTTGTCACCGGACATAGCCCTCACGATCTGGATGCCACCCTGAATCTCCTTACCAAAGTCAAGCAGAACGGAGCTCTTGCCGTCCTTCCCGTTTCTGAATATGCAGACGTTCGGCTCGTTGGTGGAAACCTGTCCGCAATACGGCCTCAGAAGGTTCTCCGTTCCGGTAACCCCTCCTTCGGCAAGCATAACCCGTGTCGGAGTGATGTACTCGCCCACAAACTCAGCGTCCTGCCGCTGAACAGTCTTTCTTTCCAGAACTTTGGTCTCCTGCCCGGAAGCCAAAGCAGCCGCGCCAAGCAGCGCGCCAAGTATGAATATCCTCTTAAACATATTCTTTTAATATTTTTACCGCGCTTGGCATCAGGCGTTTTCTTTCTCTTTAGGAAGAATGAGGTTTAGGATGACAGCGAGCACGAACACCACCGCCACGCAGTTCTCGGCGAAGACAGTCTTGATGATGTCCGGGAAAATGTTGAACATCTGGGATGCGGAGGTGAAGCCGAGACCCACGCTGAGCGAGAGGCTGGCTATGATCATATTACGGTTGCCGAAGCCGCATTTCGCCATCATTCCGAATCCGGCGAAGAGAATGCTTCCGAACATCATTATCGTGCACCCTCCGAGCACGGAGTCAACCCCGACGACACCTGCGAGGATGATGATAGGGGTGATGTTGCTCACGAACATCGCAAGCACGTGCTGGAGACCGAACGGAACGGCCTGAACTACCGGAACGCGTCCGTCCAGCTCATAAATGTTGGACTTTGCCATAGACTTTAGTTATTTCTGAAATGTATTGATTGAGTTTCGTAGTCCATATCCTCGATGATCGCGATGGACTCAAGGTGGTAGCCCGCCTCACGGAGGATCCTGCCGCCTTTCTGCTGTCCTTTCTCGATCGCGACACCAAGTCCTACCACCTCTGCGCCGGCCTGCCTGACTATGTCCGTCAGCGCGAGCATAGCCTGTCCGTCAGCGAGGAAATCATCGACGATGAGCACTTTCTCCCCCGCATTGAGGTAAGGTTTAGACACAAAAACATTGTTCATCCTCTTGTGAGTGAATGAATATGCCTGTGAGACATATTTGTCATCGGTGCAATTGGCTGTCTCGCCCTTTTTCGCGAACACGACAGGAACATCGTACAAATCGGCGAGCAAGGTCGCGATGGCTATGCCGCTCGCCTCGATTGTAAGAATTTTGGTCACGGTCTTGCCACGGAAGCGGCGTTTGAACTCGTAGGCCACCTGTCTCATAATGTCAATGTCAATCTGGTGGTTGAGAAAATTGTCCACCTTGAGGATGTTACCCTCCTTGATCACTCCGTCGGAGAGGATCTTTTCTTCAAGAAAGTTCATATTTTATATGCCAAAAAACAAATTTAGAAAAAAAATCAAGTAAGCGTTAAAAAATATCTATATTTGCGGCCACAGACATTAATTATGCGCAAAAACACTATCCAATCAATATCCGAACAGACCGGCTATTCAGTCTCAACAGTCTCCAGAGTGCTTTCCGGCAAGGCCCAGAGGTCAAGGATCAGCCAGAAGGCGATCGAAATAATCCAGGCCGAGGCGAAAAGGGTGAATTACACTCCGAATCTTCTTGCGCAGGGGCTCCGGACCAGCCGGACCTACACCATCGGCCTGACGGTGCCGGGGATTGACAACCCGTTCTTCGCCACCCTGGCCAGCACTGTGATCGAGAATCTGAAACTCGCCGGCTACCACACCCTTCTGGCCGACTCTCTGGAGAACGAGAAGGATTTCGAGAGTTCCCTTATGATGTTCCGCTCAAGAAGCGTGGACGGCATAATCGCCGTTCCTGTCGGCAACACGACCGAATTGATGGACGAGATCACCGGCAATATCCCTACTGTCCTGATAGACCGTTACTTCGAGGGGACTTCCCTGCCATACATCTGCACCGACAACTACGCAGGAGGCTATATGGCGACTGAATATCTCATCAACCACGGCTGCCGCAACATCCTGTCGATCCAAGGCGTGGAGGACTCAACACCTTCAATGGAGCGTGTCAGAGGCTTCAAGGACGCTATCAACGCCCACAGCGACAAGCACATTGAATATGCCATCGTCGGTGACGCTTTCTCTGTCGAGAATGGTTACGATCAGGTCAAGAGAATATTCAGCGACGGGGTGAAGTATGACGCTGTGTTCGCATATTCATCAACCATCCTGCTTGGCGCCATCCGGGCTTTCCGTGAGCTCGGTGTAAGGATCCCGGAGCAAGTAGGCATCATCTCTTTCGACAACAACGGCTTCCTCGATTTTCTTGACCCGGCCATCACCCGCATCGAGCAACCTCTCTCCGAAATCGGCCGCCTGGCATCCCAGGTCCTGATCGACATCATTGAGAACAGGCTTCAGGATCTTCCCCCGGTACAGCGTCTCATCGCCCCGTCCCTAATCGTCCGCGACAGCTGCTGACGAGGTTCGTTGAGCCTGCCGAAACGACCGGATCGAGTGGCCGTCCAGCAGCAAATAAATTTCTCCCAGGCGAATTTTGGTAACGTGCAAAATTCGCCTGGGAGAAATTTTTTGCGCCGCTTATATATATGGTCACTTCAACAAGCCCCGTGACCAACCGTGTGATTATTCGTAGGATTGATAGAGAAAACAAAAATAACCGGTTGTGGAAAGCTCCACAGCCGGCCTTTCATATTCATTGAAGAACTGTTAGAGTTCGTTCATTTCCTGCTCATACTCGTCCTTGCGGCCGACCAGAATGTCCTGGAACTCTTTCTGGCCAGTACCGGCCGGAATGAGGTGACCGCAGATGACGTTCTCCTTCAGACCTTCGAGATGATCTACACGAGCCCTGATGGCGGCCTCGCTGAGCACCTTGGTCGTCTCCTGGAAGGAAGCGGCCGAGATGAAGCTGTTGGTTCTGAGGGCGGCCCTTGTGATACCCTGAAGCACAAGCTTCGCGGTGGCAGGCTTAGCCTCACGGACAGCCATCATCTTCCTGTTCTGCCTTTCAAGTGAAGAATTCTCATTCCTCATATCACGGGCATCGATGATGTCGCCGACCATATACTTCTGGGAATCCCCGGCGTCAATGACATAATATTTTCCGAATATGTTGTCGTTGGCATCCATAAAATCCCACTTGTCCACCAACTCTTCCTGCAGGAACTCAGTGTCACCAGGATTGGTGATCTGAACCTTGCGCATCATCTGACGGACGATGATCTCAAAGTGCTTGTCGTTGATCTTCACACCCTGCAGACGGTAAACCGCCTGTACCTCGTTGACGATGTAGTCCTGAGCCTTGACAGGTCCGAGGATGTTGAGGATGTCGGTCGGGGAGATACCACCGTCTGAAAGCCTTGTGCCGGCCTTCACGTAGTCGTTCTCCTGAACAAGGATCTGCTTGGTAAGAGGTACGAGATAGTGCTTCTCGATTCCGGACTTGTTCTTGACGATGATCTCACGGTTACCTCTCTTGACCTTGCCCATAAGCACCTCACCATTGATCTCGGCGAGGATCGCAGGGGACGAAGGAGTTCTGGCCTCGAAGAGCTCGGTGACTCTCGGAAGACCTCCGGTGATATCGCTTGACTTACCGATAGCGCGAGGGATCTTGATGATGATGTCGCCGACATTGACCTTGTCACCGTTGTTGGCTATAAGGTGGGCTCCGACAGGAAGGTTGTACTGCCTGATCTGGTTGCCCTCATTGTCAAGGATGAGGATGGACGGGTTCTTTGTCTTGTCCCTGGCCTCGATGATGACCTTGTCCTTGTTGACGGCGAACTCATCGGCGGCCTCCTCACGGAATGTGACACCCTCGATGAGGTTGTCGAACTGAACCTTACCGGCGGTCTCCACAATCGTGATGGCGTTGTATGGATCCCACTCGCAGAGCAGGTCGCCGTTCTTGATGGTGTCTCCGTCCTTGAAGTACAGTCTTGAGCCGTATGGCACATCGTAGTGAGAATAGGTTATGCCTGTGTTCTCGTCGATGATGCTGACCTCGGTCATACGGCTGACGACGATGTCCTGAGCCGTTCCGTCCTCGCCGATCTTCTGGATGGTCCTGAGCTCCTCGAAGACGAGCTTGCCATCGTATTTGGCGACGATTGAGGAATCGGCCGCGGTGCTGGACGCCGTACCACCGACGTGGAAGGTACGCAGGGTAAGCTGAGTACCAGGCTCACCGATGGACTGTGCGGCGATGACACCGACAACCTCGCCTTTCTCAACCATTCTGCTGGTCGCAAGGTTACGTCCATAGCACTTCGCGCAGACACCCTTGCGGGATTCGCACGTGAGCACTGAACGGATCTCTACCTGCTCTATCGGCAGATGGTCGATCAGATTGGCTGTGGCCTCGCGGATCTCCTCACCGGCCTTGATGATAAGTTCCCCGGTGAGAGGGTTGAATATGTCGTGAACGGAAGTACGTCCGAGGATTCTCTCGCCGAGAGACTCCACGATCTCGTCCTTGTTCTTGATGGCTGTGGCGATAAGACCTCTGAGCGTGCCGCAGTCTTCCTCTGTGATGATGACATCGTGGGAGACATCGACCAGACGACGGGTAAGGTAACCGGCGTCGGCGGTCTTAAGGGCGGTATCAGCAAGACCCTTACGCGCACCGTGCGTGGAGATGAAGTACTCCAACACCGTCATACCCTCCTTCAGGTTGGAGGTGATAGGGTTCTCGATGATCTCAGCTCCGGCCGCTCCGGACTTCTGAGGCTTGGCCATAAGTCCACGCATACCGCAAAGCTGCTTGATCTGCTGGGTTGAACCACGGGCTCCGGAATCCAGCATCATATAAACCGGATTGAATCCCTGCTGGTCTGCCGAGATCTGCTTCTCCACGATGTTCGTGAGCTTGTTGTCGATCGCTGTCCAAAGGTCGATGACCTTGTTGTAACGCTCGTTGTTGGTGATGAAGCCCATCGCATAATTTGACTTGATGCTCTCCACCTCCTTGTAGCCCTCGTCAATGAGTTTTGTCTTCTCCGCAGGGATGATGACATCTCCAAGGTTGAACGAGATACCGGCCCTGAACGCCTGATAGTAACCAAGGTTCTTGATGTCGTCAAGGAACTGCGCGGTTCTTGTCACACCAGTGCTCTTGATGACCTCTGTGATGATCTTACGCAGAGCCTTCTTGCCGAGGACCTCGTTGACATACGGTACCTCGTCCGGAACATATTGGTTGACAATGATTCTTCCGGCTGTGGTCTTCTTGATCTCGTAACCCTTTGAAAGATCCTGCTTGTCAACAGGAAGCCTTACTCCGATCTCGGCGTGCATATCGATCGCCTGCTCGTTGTAGGCAACGATCACCTCCTCAGGTCCGTAGAAGTTCATCTTCTCACCCTTAGCGCCAGGCCTGATCTTCGTGATGTAGTACAGACCGAGCACCATATCCTGCGAAGGCACGGTGATAGGGGTTCCGTTCGCCGGGTTAAGAATATTCTGGGATCCGAGCATCAGGAGCTGCGCCTCCATAACGGCGGCGTTGCCGAGCGGAAGATGGACGGCCATCTGGTCACCATCGAAGTCGGCGTTGAATGCCGTACAGGCGAGAGGGTGGAGCTGGATGGCTTTGCCTTCGATCATCCTTGGCTGGAATGCCTGGATACCAAGTCTATGGAGGGTAGGGGCACGGTTAAGGAGAACCGGATGTCCCTTCATCACGTTCTCAAGGATGTCCCAGATGACAGGATCCTTTCTGTCCACGATCTTCTTCGCGGACTTCACGGTCTTGACGATTCCCCTTTCGATGAGCTTGCGGATGATGAATGGCTTGTAGAGCTCGGCCGCCATAAACTTAGGCAGACCGCACTCGTGCATATTCAGTTCTGGACCTACGACGATAACCGAACGGGCTGAATAGTCCACACGCTTACCGAGGAGGTTCTGACGGAAACGTCCCTGCTTACCCTTCAGTGAGTCGGAAAGTGATTTGAGAGCCCTGTTGGACTCGCTCTTCACGGCGCTTGACTTCTTGGAGTTGTCGAACAGTGAGTCAACGGCCTCCTGAAGCATACGCTTCTCGTTTCTCAAGATGACCTCCGGAGCCTTGATCTCGATGAGCTTCTTGAGTCGGTTGTTCCTGATGATGACCCTTCTGTAGAGGTCGTTCAGGTCCGTGGTCGCGAAACGTCCTCCGTCAAGCGGAACGAGCGGACGGAGATCCGGCGGAATGACCGGGATCACCTTCATAATCATCCATTCCGGACGGTTGATGTTCCTTGACTCAAGGAACCATTTAACCACGCTCAGCCTCTTGAGATGCTCCGCCTTTCTCTGCTGGGATGTCTCGCTCAGCATCTTCTGGCGCAGTTCCTTTGAAAGGCTTTCCACGTCGGTCTCCCTAAGGAGGTCGTAGATTCCCTCGGCGCCCATCTTGGCGACGAACTTCCTCGGATCGTCGAATGGCAGGTTGTCATTCTCAGGAAGTCTTGCGAGAACATCAAGGTACTCGTCCTCGGAGAGAAGATCCATCTTCGCGAGCCCGCTGTCGCCAGGGTTGACCACTACGTATTTCTCATAGTAGATCACTGACTCAAGCTTCTTGGCAGGAAGGCCGAGAAGTGCGGATATCTTGTTAGGGGCTGATTTGAAGTACCAGATGTGAGCCACAGGAACCGTAAGGGCGATATGGCCCATCCTTTCCCTGCGGACTTTCTTCTCTGTCACCTCGACACCGCACCTGTCGCAGACGATTCCACGGTAACGGATTCTCTTATACTTTCCGCAATAGCACTCATAGTCCTTTGTCGGTCCGAATATCTTTTCGCAGAAGAGTCCGTCCCTTTCCGGTTTGTAGGTTCTGTAGTTGACAGTCTCCGGTTTCAGGACCTCGCCGCAGGATCTCGCCGAGATGTCCTCAGGGGAAGCCAGCGAGATGCTGATCGTCGAGAAGTTGCTCTTTACCTTGTTTTCTTTATTATTGAAAGTAGGCATATTCTTGAATGTCAATATTCTTGAAAATTAATCCAAAGTAACCTTGAGACCAAGTCCTCTGAGCTCGTGAAGCAGAACGTTGAGGGACTCCGGTATGCCTGGTGTCGGCATAGGGTCGCCCTTGACGATGGCCTCGTAAGTCTTTGAACGTCCGGTCACGTCATCTGACTTGACGGTCAGGATCTCCTGAAGGGCGTTGGCGGCGCCGAACGCCTCAAGGGCCCAGACCTCCATCTCTCCGAACCTCTGGCCTCCGAACTGAGCCTTACCGCCGAGAGGCTGCTGGGTGATGAGTGAATATGGTCCGATGGAACGGGCGTGCATCTTGTCGTCAACCATATGCCCCAGCTTGATCATATAGATCACTCCGACCGTGGCAGGCTGGTCGAACCAGTCTCCTGTGCCGCCGTCCCTGAGGTGGGTCTTGCCGTATCTTGGAACACCGGCCTTGTC
The DNA here is from genome assembly GCA_934725575.1 of uncultured Bacteroidales bacterium. Classification (GTDB taxonomy): domain Bacteria; phylum Bacteroidota; class Bacteroidia; order Bacteroidales; family UBA932; genus Cryptobacteroides. Next base: position 28,789 of record CAKVCK010000003.1, on the reverse strand, counting down.
AGTGTAGGCGCAGATCTCGTCAATGGTGGCGCCATCGAAGATAGGTGTGCTGAACTTCAGTCCGAGCCTTGCTCCGGCCCATCCGAGAACAGTCTCGTAGATCTGACCGAGGTTCATACGTGAAGGCACGCCCAGAGGGTTCAGAACGATGTCCACCGGAGTACCGTCCTCAAGGAACGGCATATCCTCCTGACGTACGATCTTGGCCACGATACCTTTGTTACCGTGACGTCCGGCCATCTTGTCACCGACAGTGATCTTCCTCTTCTTGGCGATATAGACCTTGGCGATCTGCATAACGCCGTTAGGAAGCTCGTCACCGACCTTTATCTTGTCCATCTGTCTCTTGCACTCGGCCTCGGCCACCTTGTAGGTCAGGCAGTAGTTGTTGATGAGTTCCTGGATGAGCAGGTTGGTGTTCTCATCGGTGGTCCAGTTGCTGGAGTTGATGTTCTGGAAGTCAATGGTCTTCAGCTTCTCGACGCTGATCTCCTTGCCCTTGGCGATGATCTCGGCATCGTAGAGGTCGTAGATTCCGTCGCTCTTCTTGCCCTTCGCCAACACTGTCAGACGCTTGAAGAAGTCCGCGTAGAGCTTGGCCGCTTTCTTGTCAAAGTCCTCCTGGATGAGGTCAAGACGGGCCTTCTGGTCGGTCTTCGCCGCCCTTCTGTTGCTTTCCTTGGCGGCCTTGGTGTAAAGCGCTGTCTTTATGACGGTTCCGCTGAGCGAAGGATTGGCCTTCAGCGAGGCGTCCTTCACGTCACCGGCCTTGTCGCCGAAGATGGCCTTGAGGAGCTTCTCTTCAGGTGACGGATCGCTCTCTCCCTTAGGAGTGATCTTACCGATCATAATGTCACCCGGCTCGATGTGCGCGCCGATTCTGATGATACCCTGCTTGTCGAGATCCTTTGTAGCGTCCTCGCTGACGTTAGGAATATCAGAAGTGAGCTCTTCCATACCGCGCTTGGTGTCGCGGACCTCGGTAAGATATTCATCAACGTGCACTGACGTTAGGATATCCCACTTCACCATCTCCTCAGAAAGAACGATGGCATCCTCGTAGTTGTAACCCTTCCAAGGCATAAACGCCACTTTCAGGTTACGTCCGAGGGCGAGCTCGCCGTTTTGTGTGGCGTAGCCTTCGGTAAGCACCTGTCCGGCCTCCACCTTGTCACCCTTGTGCACGATAGGCTTAAGGGTCACGGTCGTGCTCTGGTTCGTCCTTCTATATATAGGAAGAGTGTAAACGGTCTCGTCAGGAGCGAATGAGACGAACTTCTCATCGTCAGTCCTGTCGTACCTGATACGGATCTCCTTAGCGTCAACGTAGGTCACCTCGCCCTTGCGCTCGGCCACGAACTGTGTCCTTGAATCCAGGCAGACCCTCTCCTCAAGTCCGGTACCCACAATAGGGGACTCAGGACGAAGAAGCGGAACAGCCTGACGCATCATATTCGCACCCATCAACGCGCGGTGGGCATCATCGTGCTCCAGGAACGGAATGAGCGATGCGGCGACAGAGGCCATCTGGTTCGGAGCGACATCCATATAGTCAACCTCTTCCTTGGAGACAACCGGGAAGTCAGCCTCAAGACGGCACTGGATCCTGTCATCCTTGATCGTTCCGTCATCCTCCATATTGACCTTGGCGAGGGAAACGAGCTTGTTTTCCTCCTCCTCGGCGGTCATATAGTGCCATCCCTTGTCGGTAAGGTCAACCTTTCCTTCGTGAACCTCACGGTAAGGGGTCTCGATGAAACCGAGCTGGTTGATTCTCGCATAGACGCAGAGTGATGAGATAAGTCCGATGTTCGGGCCTTCAGGAGACTCGATAGGGCAAAGCCTTCCGTAGTGCGTGTAGTGCACGTCCCTGACCTCGAATCCTGCCCTGTCTCTTGAAAGACCGCCAGGACCAAGGGCTGAGAGACGGCGCTTGTGCGTGATCTCGGCCAGAGGGTTGGTCTGGTCCATAAACTGTGAGAGCTGGCTGGTTCCGAAGAACGAGTTGATCACGGATGACAAAGTCTTCGCGTTGATCAGGTCGATCGGGCTGAACTGCTCGCTGTCACGCACGTTCATTCTTTCACGGATGGTTCTCGCCATTCTTGAAAGGCCGACGCTGAACTGGTTGGCGAGCTGTTCGCCAACAGTGCGCACACGTCTGTTGCTCAAGTGGTCGATGTCATCGACAGTCGCCTTTGAGTTTATCAGCTGGATGAGATACTTGATGATCTCGATGATGTCCGTATTAGTCAGAACCCTTGTCTCAGGATCTGTCGTGAGTCCAAGTTTCTTGTTCAGACGGAACCTTCCGACATTGCCGAGATCGTACCTCTTCTCAGAGAAGAAGAGCTTGTCGATGACGTCCCTTGCGGTCGCCTCGTCAGGTGGTTCAGAATTACGCAGCTGTTTGTAGATGTAGTTTACAGCCTCGATTTCGGTGTTTGTCGGGTCCTTCTGGAGGGTGTTGAATATGATCGCATATTCATTCGAGTTAGCCTCGTCTTTCTGGAGAAGGATAGTCTTGACATCGGTGTCGGCTATTTTGGCGATGGTGTCATCGTCAAGGATCTCCCCTCTTTCTACGATAGGGATGGTTCTCTCGATCGGGATGACCTCACCGGTGTCCTCGTCCTCGAAGTCCTCTGTCCAGGTTTTCAGAACCTTGGCGGCGAGCTTTCTGCCCTTGTTCTCGTTCAGGTTCTCTTCTGTGGCCTCAACCTCGTCGGCAAGACCGAATATGTCTATGATGTCCTTGTCGGAATTGAAGCCGATCGCACGAAGAAGGGTTGTCACCGGCAATTTCTTCTTACGGTCAATGTAGGCATACATCACATTGTTGATGTCTGTCGCGAACTCAATCCAGGATCCCTTGAACGGGATGATTCTGGCTGAATACAACTTCGTTCCGTTAGCGTGCATACTCTGGTCGAAGAATACGCCTGGAGAGCGGTGCAGCTGGGACACTATGATTCTTTCAGATCCGTTGATTACGAATGTGCCGGCAGGCGTCATATACGGGATGTTGCCGAGATACACATCCTGGACTCTTGTGTCAAAGTCCTCGTGCTCAGGATCAGTGCACGAAAGGCGGAGTTTTGCCTTCAGAGGAACATTGTATGTCAGTCCTCTCTCAAGACACTCTTCGATCGAATACTGAGGAGGATCGATGAAATAGTCAATGAAATCCAACTTGTAGTTGTTCCTCGTGTCTTCGATCGGGAATATTTCCTGAAACACCTGGAAGAGACCTTCGTTTTTCCTGTTCTCCGGTGTCGTTTCCAGCTGGAAGAAATCCCTGAATGATTTCAGCTGAACTTCCAGAAGGTCAGGATATTCCAGTATCTTCGATGTAGCGAACATTATTCGCTTGTTGTTAGTCTTTTTTGACATTGATCTGCCTTTAGGAAATGGAGAAAAACTTAATACGACAAAAAGGTTTAGAGCCTTTCCTAGGCTCTAAACCTGATGATTTTCCCGCCAGGGGAAGCTGGGTTATTTAACCTCAACTTCGGCGCCTGCCTCTTCAAGGGCAGCCTTCAGTTGCTCAGCTTCAGCCTTAGAGGCCTTCTCCTTAACAGTCTTAGGAGCGCCGTCAACGAGATCCTTAGCTTCCTTCAGACCGAGACCAAGAGCCTCCTTAACGGCCTTGATAACCTGAAGCTTGGCTGCGCCGGCTGACTTGAGGACTACATCGAACTCAGTCTGCTCTGCCGGAGCCGCGTCAGCGGTCGCCGCAGGACCAGCTACTGCAACAGCAGCGGCTGCTGGCTCAATACCATATTCTTCCTTGAGAACCTTTGCAAGTTCCTGAACGTCTTTTACAGAAAGGTTAACCAACTCTTCTGCAAGTGCTTTTACATCTGCCATAATTGATAATTATTAAATTGTTTGTTATTATTTTTCTTCTTTTTCCGAGAGTGTCTTGACGAGTCCGGCGATTGTGCTGCCACCACCGTTCTGAAGAGCGGAGATGACATTGCGCATAGGAGCCTGGAGGAGAGATACGATGTCTCCGATGAGTTCCTCTTTGGACTTGATAGCGCAGAGTTCGTCGAGTTTTTCCGCTCCGACAAACGCACACTCCTGTACGTAGGCGCCCTTAAGCTCAGGCTTGCCCATATCCTTCTGGAACTTCTTGATGAGTTTCGCAGGTCCGTTAGGAGTCTCGGTGTACATAATTGCCGTGTTACCTTTGAGGACAGGGAGGAGCTGGTTCATTTCCTCGTTCTCCAAAGTTTTGAGAACGTGAGCGAAAAGTGTGTTCTTTACGACTGTCAGCTTAATCCCCTGCTCAAAGCAGGCGCGGCGGAGCTTTACTGTGTTCTCAGCATTCAGACCCTCGATGTCAGCGACATAGAAGTTAGGGTACTGCTTAAGGAGCGCTGAGATGCTTTCAATAATCTGGTCTTTTAATTCCTTCTTCATAATGAAATCCTTTTTTACTCAGCAGCGCTGCCGCTTGTGAATGCTTTGACATCTAACTTGATACCAGGGCTCATAGTAGTGCAGATGGACGCACTCTTGAGATATGTGCCCTTGAGAGCCTGAGGCTTGAGTTTCAGAATCTCGTTCAGCAAAGCTGACGCGTTCTCGCAGATCTGCGCAGGAGTGAATGAAACCTTGCCGATGGCCGCGTGTATGATACCGGTCTTGTCGACCTTGAAATCAATCTTACCGCCCTTGACATCCTTAACGGCGTTACCGACTTCCATTGTAACGGTGCCGGTCTTAGGGTTAGGCATAAGTCCTCTTGGACCGAGAATACGACCAAGAACACCGACCTTTGCCATAACCGAAGGGGTGCAGATGATGACATCTACATCAGTCCAGCCGCCTTTGATCTTCTCTACGTACTCATCGAGACCAACATAATCCGCACCAGCTTCCTTTGCCTCGTTCTCCTTGTCAGGAGTACAAAGAACAAGGACTCTGACAACCTTTCCTGTTCCGTGAGGGAGACTTACCACACCACGGATCATCTGGTTCGCCTTACGAGGGTCAACACCAAGGTTGGCCGAAAGCTCGACAGAAGCGTCGAACTTTGTGAAGGTGATGTCCTTCAGCATTTCACAAGCCTGGGCAAGAGTGTACTGCTTTGAAGCGTCGTACTTTGCGACGACAGCTTTCTGGTTTTTTGTAATTCTACTCATTTCGCGTGTGAAAATTAAAGGTTCTCAGGAAATTTTCCGGTGACCTTGATACCCATACTCCTTGCTGTTCCTGCAACCATCTTCATAGCGGCCGCGATGGTGAAAGCATTGAGGTCAGGCATCTTGCCTTCCGCGATTGCCTTTACCTGATCCCAGGTGATGGAGGCAACCTTTCTTCTGTTAGGCTCACCAGAGCCTTTCTGAAGCTTAGCGGCTTCCTTGAGCGAAATGGCTACAGGTGGCTGCTTTACCTCGAACGTGAAGGACTTGTCTGAATAGACCGTAATGACTACAGGCACGATCTTTCCGGCGTTCTGCTGTGTCGCCGCATTGAACTGCTTGCAGAAGTCCATAATGTTCAAGCCTTTGGAACCGAGAGCCGGTCCTACCGGAGGCGCTGGATTGGCGGCCCCTGCTTTGATCTGGAGCTTGATGAATCCGGTAACTTCTTTTGCCATAATTGTTTGTTATTCTTTTGTTACTTGAGTAAAGCTGAGTTCCAGCAGAGTCTTTCTGCCGAAAATCACAACTACCACTTTGAGTTTGCTTCTGTCTTCCTCGATAGCATCGACTGTTCCGCTGAAACCGCTGAACGGCCCGTCGGTGATCTTGACTGACTCCCCGACTTCAAAGTTGACCTCGGTCTCAACCGGATTGTCCACATTCTGATCCTGATTTCCGAGAATCAGCTGTGCCTCCTCATCCCTGATCGGCACCGGGACTCTTTCGGTGTTGGCGCCTGTCACCTTCTTCTCTGTCAGGAAACCGGACATTCCAGGAATATCGTTGCGGATAATATACTCCAATTCCGGGCTAAGCTGAGCCTGAATCAAGACATAACTAGGATAGAGCGGCTTCTCAACCACTCTTCTCTTGCCATTCTTGGTTACTATCTCACGCTTAACCGGAACAAGTACTTGTGCGACCTGATCCTGGAGGCCAAACCTTTCAATCTCTTTCTCAAGATATTCCTTGGCCTTCTTTTCCTTGCTTCCCGCTGTCCGAAGGACATACCATTTCATTTCACCCATAGTAATCGGAAAAATTACAATGTGTAAATTGCCGTCATCAGATGCTCGAAAGCGAAGTCAACCACGAAGAGAACCAAAGCGAGGATCACCGTTGCGACCATAACCAGAAGGGCAGAGCTCTGAAGCTTGTCCCAGGTCGGCCAAGTGACCTTCTTGGTGAGTTCCACGTAGGACTCTTTGCAATAGTTAATGAACTTTCTCATCTTTGCATTTAATGGACCTCGTAATTTGGAAGCGTCTACGATGTCTGTTAAACAATTACCAAATCGTAACCTTTGATATTTTTAGCAGGGGAAGCAGGATTCGAACCCACATCGACGGTTTTGGAGACCGCTGAACTACCCTTGTTCTATTCCCCTGTGGTAAGGACGGACATCCTTGGACATCCGTCCCTTATGTTGAAGAATTACTCTTCGATCTTGATAACCTGTCCGGCACCAACGGTACGGCCACCTTCACGGATAGCGAACTGGAGACCTTCGTTGAGGGCTACAGGAGTGATGAGCTGAACGTCGATCTCAACGTTATCGCCTGGCATAACCATCTCGACTCCTTCTGGAAGGGTGATCTCACCGGTAACGTCAAGAGTACGGATGAAGAACTGAGGACGATAGTGGTTGTGGAATGGAGTGTGACGTCCACCCTCTTCCTTCTTGAGGACGTAGATCTGAGCCTTGAAGTGCTTGTGAGGAGTGATAGAGCCTGGCTTGGCGACAACCTCGCCTCTCTTTACTTCCTTCTTGTCGATACCACGGAGGAGAAGACCTACATTGTCTCCGGCCTCACCCTGATCGAGGAGCTTGCGGAACATCTCGACACCTGTTACAACAGTGCTTCTTGGAGCGTCACCGAAACCTACGAGTTCAACCGGATCATTGACGTGGATTGTACCAGTCTCGATACGACCTGTAACAACGGTACCACGACCGGTGATTGAGAAGATGTCCTCGATAGGCATAAGGAATGGCTTCTCGTTCTGACGAACTGGCTGAGGGATGTACTCGTCAACAGCGTTCATAAGCTCCATAACCTTGTCTTCCCATACTTTCTCTCCGTTGAGGGCACCAAGAGCGGATCCACGGATGATAGGGCAGTTCTCATCGAACTTATAGAATCCGAGGAGGTCGCGGATCTCCATCTCAACGAGGTCGAGCATCTCGGCGTCGTCAACAAGGTCAACCTTGTTCATAAAGACGAGGATCTTAGGTACGTTCACCTGACGGGCGAGCAGGATGTGCTCACGGGTCTGAGGCATAGGACCGTCAGTGGCGGCTACAACGAGGATGGCACCATCCATCTGAGCGGCACCGGTAACCATATTCTTAACGTAGTCAGCGTGGCCTGGGCAGTCTACGTGAGCATAGTGGCGCTTCTCTGTCTCGTACTCTACGTGAGCGGAGTTGATGGTGATACCACGCTCCTTCTCCTCAGGAGCATTGTCGATCTGATCGAAAGACTTTACCTTGTCGGCGTTACCAGAGACTCTCTCGGCGAGAACCTTGGTGATTGCGGCAGTCAAAGTCGTCTTACCGTGGTCAACATGGCCAATTGTACCGATGTTGACGTGCGGCTTCGTTCTTTGGAAAGTTTCTTTTGCCATAATATTATGATTTAAATGAGTAAACTAAATAATGCAGTTTGAGCCGGTGATGGGATTTGAACTCATGACCTCATCCTTACCAAGGATGCGCTCTACCCCTGAGCTACACCGGCTTTTGTTAGAGCGGAAGACGAGGTTCGAACTCGCGACCCTCAGCTTGGAAGGCTGATGCTCTACCAACTGAGCTACTTCCGCGAATGTTGTGGGAGGAGGTGGACTCGAACCACCGAACCCGAAGGAGCGGATTTACAGTCCGCCGCAATTGCCGCTATGCGATCCTCCCAATATGTCTGTGACACAGCTTTTGGCCGTTTGAGCCGATAGAGGGATTCGAACCCACGACCCCGAGATTACAAATCACGTGCTCTGGCCAACTGAGCTATATCGGCGATATTTTAAAGAACGTCCCTTTCACAAAGGGATTGCAAAGATAGGTAATAATTCTGATTCTCCAAAACTTTTTCGATTATTTTTGAAAAAGCTCCACAAGTTCTGAATATATCCGGTCTGTAGTCAGTCCGCAATCCTCTCTCTGCCGCGCCACCGAGGCCTGTGTGATGAACCTGTCCGGAATCCCGATTCCGCTCACCTCGATGTCAAGCCCGCGCGATGCGACATATTCACTGACCTCACTGAAAAGGCCGCCTTTGAGACTGCCGTCCTCCAAGGTCACGATCCTCTTAAAATGACTTGCCTCCTCAAGCAGAGCCGCGTCAAACGGCTTCAGGAATATGGCGTTGAATATGGCCGGCCCGGTCCCGGTCTCTTCCCTTAGCCTTTCGGCCGCCTCGACAGCCCTGTTCGCCACCGGACCGAGAGCCAGGACCGCGACCTTCTCCCCGTCCATCAGTCTCTCCCCTTTGCCGATTTCCATTGGCTCAGGTCCGGCCTTCATCCAGTCCGTTCCTTCCCCAAGGCCTCTCGGGTACCGGATGACAAAAGGTCCCTCCTTTATATTCATTCCTGTGTAGAGGAGTCTTTTGAGCTGAGTCTCGTCCTTCGGAGCGGCTATGATGGTGTTCGGGACGCAGCGCAGGTACGCGAGGTCGAACGCTCCTTGATGGGTCGCGCCGTCCTCGCCCACAAGTCCGGCCCTGTCAAGGCAGAGCACCACGTTCAGCCTCTGGAGCGCTATGTCGTGGATTATTTCATCGTAGGCCCTTTGCGCGAACGACGAGTAGATGACGCAGTACGGCTTCATTCCTCCGGCCGCGAGTCCGGCCGCGAAAGTCACGGCGTGCTCCTCCGCGATCCCGACATCAAAGAACCTGTCAGGGAACCGGGCCGCGAAATCGCTCATTCCGCTGCCTGTGGCCATAGCCGGGGTTATCCCTACAATTCTCGGATCGTTCTCCGCAAGCTCGCACAGAACCTGGCCGAACACATCCTGATAACGCGCTGCGGGATATTCCTTGGCCGGCCTTTCTCCCGTCTCGGCATTGAATTTCCCCGGGGCGTGCCACGTTGTAGGGTCTGATTCCGCAGGAGCGTAGCCTTTCCCCTTGACGGTGCAGGTGTGCAGGATTTTCGGCCCCTTTATGTCCTTCAGGCGGCGAAGGGTCTTGACGACCTCCACGACATCATTCCCGTCGATAGGGCCGAAGTACCTGAACCCGAACGCCTCAAAGAGGTCTCCCCCGGAGGTGGTGACCAGTCCGGACTTGGTTTTCCGCACGAGCCGCTGGATCCGGTTGCGGAACTTGCCAGCTCCGAGCTTTTCCCAGATGCGTGTCTTGATGCGGTTGTAGGCCGGATCAGTCGTCAGTTTCAGCAGATATGAATGCAGGGCTCCCTTGTTGCCGTCGATGGCCATATCGTTGTCGTTCAGCACGACAAGCAGATCCGTATCTTCCCATCCGGCGTTGTTGAGTCCCTCAAGTGCCAGCCCTCCGGTCATAGCCCCGTCACCGATCATCGCCACAACCTTCTCGCCTGTGCCCGACAGCTTGGCGGCCTCGGCCATTCCAAGAGCGGCGGAGATCGAGGTGGAGGCGTGTCCGGCCCCGAACGCGTCATATTCGCTCTCGTCCCTGTTCGGGAATCCGCTGATTCCGTCCGGCATCCTGTTCTTTTTGAAGGCCTCTTTCCGGCCGGTCAGAATCTTGTGCGCGTATGCCTGATGCCCCACGTCAAAGACCAGTTTGTCCTTCGGCGTGTCAAACACATAGTGCAGACCCACAATCAGTTCCACGGCGCCAAGACTGGACGCCAGATGCCCCGGATTGTCCGCGCAGCACCTGACGATGTAGTCCCGGATCTCGCCGCAGAGCGGTCGCAGTTCCTCTATATCCAGTCTCCTGAGGTCTTCAGGAGAATTGATCTTATCTAGAATCATAAGGACGAAGGTACGACTTTATTCCGACATTTTTCTTATATTCGCAAGTTGTTTGAATATTTTTACATTCATTACGAATATATTTTAAAGAAATAATCAAATGTCAGAAAAGATCCAAAAACTGATGAATGACTCGCCGGCCGCAAGGTGGACCGCCCTCATTCTTATCGCGCTGATGATGTTCTTCGGCTACATGTTCGTGGACGTGATGTCTCCATTGCAGGCCCTGATCGAGCAGCAGAGGGGCTGGAGCCCGGACGTGTTCGGAACCTACGCCAGCGCTGAGTACATCCTCAATGTCTGCGGTTTCCTGATCCTCGCCGGTATCATCCTGGACAAGATGGGAGTCCGTTTCACCGGAATCCTCTCCGCCTCGATGATGTTCATCGGAGCCTCCATTAAATATATAGGTATAACAGACTGGTTCCAGACCACGGCTTTCTGCGAGTGGCTCGGAACCTGGTGGGTCTCTATGCCTGGCAGCGCCAAGATGGCAGCCCTCGGCTTTATGATCTTTGGCTGCGGCTGCGAGATGGCCGGAACGACGGTCTCAAAGGCCATCGCCAAATGGTTCAAGGGCAAGGAGATGGCTATGGCGATGGGCATCGAGATGGCAATCGCGCGTGTGGGAGTGTTCTCCGTGTTCTCGATCAGTCCTATACTCGCCTCCAAGCTTGGCGGAGTGCAGGGACCTGTCGGATTCTGCACGGTGCTGCTTCTCATTGGTCTCATCAACTTCCTTGTGTTCAGTGTGATGGACAAGAAGTTCGATGGCCAGCTGGTGGAGGCCGGTATCAAATCAGAGGAGGCGTCTTCCGACGAGGAGTTCAAGCTCAGCGACCTCGGCAAGATCTTCTCTTCGCAGAGTTTCTGGGTTGTGGCTCTTCTGTGCGTCCTCTATTATTCAGCGATCTTCCCGTTCCAAAGATATGGCGCGAATATGCTCCAGTGCAATCTTGACGGAATCTCCGCAAGGACAGCCTCTGACATATTCAGATGGTTCCCGATCGGCGCGGCCCTCATCACTCCGTTCCTCGGCAGGTTCCTTGACACGAAGGGCAAAGGTGCGACGATGCTCATCTGGGGCGCCTTGCTTCTGATTGTCTGCCATCTGGTCTTCGCTTTCGCGCTGCCGGCCACACACAGCAAGTTCCTCGCCCTCGCGACCATCGTGGTGCTCGGAATCAGCTTCTCGCTCGTTCCGGCCGCCCTTTGGCCATCTGTCCCGAAGATCATCGACGAGAAGATTCTCGGCTCGGCCTACTGCCTTATCTTCTGGGTGCAGAACATCGGCCTCTGCTTTGTCCCTAAGCTGATCGGAAGCGTCTTGACAAGTGTCAACGCCGACAATCCCGCCGTCATCGCCGCCAAGGCCGCCGGAGCGGAGTTCATCCCTTACAACTACACGATTCCGCTCGTCATCTTCGCCGGATTCGGCGTGGCAGCACTTCTGATCGCCCTTTACCTCAAGGTCCTTGACGGCAAGCGCCACCTCGGCCTTGAGCTCCCGAATATTCAGAAATAGTTTTTTGAATATCCAAGGCCTTTTTGCGGCAGGGAGGGGCTTGACTCCGACGGGTAAATCCCTCCCTTCGCTTCGCTCAGGGCCCCTCCCGTTCACGTGGCCACGGGCGGCCACGCCCGCTGAGTCAAGCCCCTCCCTGCCGCAAGGTGCAGGAATATGAGTGGTCGATCGATTGTGAAAGGAAGTGGGATATGGATGATTTGAGCTTAAATCAATGAAAACGAACTTATAATATTGTGGCAAAAACATTAAGGAAATATTCGTGCTGGATAGCGTTGGCGTGTCTTGTGGTGCCGATGTTCGCGTCGTACTACTTTGACGATATGTTCTCCACGCTGTCCCACCTGTTCGAGAACCCATCGATGCTTCAGCTCGGCTGGAACTCGGCCGACTACGGCCTCTACACCAGCGGTTACTCGGTTCTATGCGTGTTCGGCGGCCTTGTGGTCTGCGGAATGCTGCTGGACAAATGGGGCGTGCGTGTCACAGGATCGATATTCGTCACGATGATGGCAGGAGGCGCCGCACTCGTCACATATGCGCTGACATCCGGACTGCCGCCAAAGACATCACTTACAATAGCTTACATCGGATGTATGTTCTTCGGTCTCGGCAGCGAGATCGCCGGAGTCGCGGTCACGAGATCGATAGCCAAATGGTTCAAGGAAAGGAATATGGCCTTCGCTATGGGACTTCAGCTGGCGATCGCCAGGCTCGGAACCGCGTTCGCCCTTGTGATATCTCCGAAACTTGTGGCCGAGAAGGCCGCCGGGCAGACATATTCATTGATGGAGACAGCGGAACCGGCATTTCTTGGGCTTGGACTGATGCTTGTGGGAATGATTCTGTGGGCGATATTCGTGGCGATGGACGCAAGGTTTGACCACCAGGCGGGCCTGAAGGACACCGTAGAGACTGCCGAAGAGGATAAGTTCCGTTTCTCGGATGTGGTGAAGCTGCTGAAAAACAGGCATTTCATCGTGATCGCCCTGCTGTGCGTGTTCTTCTACAGCAGCGTGGTCTCATTCAAGAAATTCGCCTCGGCCATTCTGATTCCACGGTTTGACGTGCCGGTCGAGGCCGCCAGCTGGATGGTGTCGATGCTTCCGTTCGCCACAGTTGTCTTCGCCCCTATTTTCGGATTGTTGGTGGACAAGATCGGTCACGGCACCCGCTGGATGCTCACCGGAGCCGTGCTGGCTCTTATCGCGCACCTGATGCTTGCCTTCGCCCCGTCCGGAATTCCGTTCTATGGCTACCTCAGTATGGTCTTCCTGGGCTTCGGCTATTCTTTGGTCCCGGCGGCTATGTGGCCTTCCGTGCCGAAGATCGTACCGAACAAAGTGCTTGGCACCGCATATTCGTTAATATACTGGGTTCAGAATCTTGGACTTATGTCGTTCAAAATGTTCGCAGGGAAAATTCTTGCGGACACCAACCTCGACAAAGGTGTAAGCGAGACCGGTGCGGTCTGGGTGGAAGTGATGTTCGTGGCCGTCTGTGTCGTAGCACTGCTTCTGGCGCTCTCGCTAAGCGTGTATTCACGCCGTAATCCTCATTTGAAAATCGATCTTCCGGATCAATCATAAACTTTTTAACTTTATAATTTATGCTTCATTTCAACAGACTGCTTGCCGCCGTGTACGTTACCGGCCTTGTGTTCGCAAGCTGCCAGAAAGATCCTGAAAAGATCGAGGTCTCATCAATCACCCTTGACCCGACGGAACTGACTCTTGAACCGGGAAACACAACTGTGCTTAAGGCTGCGGTCGCTCCGGAAAACGCCGACTATGATGGAATATCCTGGGTTTCTGACAATATTGATGTCGCGACCGTTGAGAATGGCACCGTGACGGCTGTCTCTAAGGGTACAGCGACAATTACCGCCACAGCGGAAGGCAAGTCCGCCACTTGCAAGGTGACGGTCAAGACCAGTGTGGCCGAGCTCAAGTTGAGCCATACCGAAGTTACTTTAGAGATCGGAAAGACACAGACCCTTACGGCGACGGTTCTGCCAGAGGATGCTGAATATTCAGAAATCACTTGGAAAACTGACAACGCATCAGTGGCGACGGTTGACGCGGAGGGAATGGTCACTTCTGTGGCTGAAGGAACCGCCACCATCACTGCGAAAGCCGGTGACAAAGCCGCCTCCTGCAAGGTGACTGTGGTCAAGGCCGCCATCATTTATGTCACAGGCTATGACGACAAGCTTGGCACGGCATTCAGATGGACGCGCGGAGACTACAGCGCGACGGATCTCAGCACAGACCCTAACCAGGCCACAAAAGCTTATGACATAACCCTCAGTGGAGATGATGTCTATATCGGAGGATGTGCCACGAATGAGGACGGCTATTTTATTCCGACACTTTGGAAGAACGGACAGGCTCAGACGCTTATGGATGCGTCGCAGCCTATTGACGGAGATGTCCAGTCAGTCAGTGTCTCCGGGAATGATGTCTATGCGGCAGGATGGTATCGTGTCAACAAAAGCCCCACCACATCTTTTAAAAGGGATGCCGCTGTTGTTTGGAAAAACGGATCGCGAATAGAACTCGCAAACACAAGCTATGCCCAGGCGTTCGAGGTATGCGCGGAAGGAAGCAAGGTGTATGCGTGTGGATTCACCACGAATTCTGACGGTTTCGCTATGCCTACATTGTGGACCAGCACTGATGGGATGAATACATTCCAGACCAAGACGTTCGGCGGGGTGGCGAAGCACGCGTATGCCGAAGGGGTGTGCGTTTCAGGCAATGATGTCTATATGGTAGGTTACGGTGACAACGGAGAGAACCGCTCCGCTATGCTTTGGAAGAATGACGAGGCGGTGAAGCTCCTCGACAACGGGAAGTCTTACGCATATTCAGTAACAGTCGCTGACGGTCACGTTTATGTGGTAGGATATGTGGTCAAGACTTACGAGAAGGGAGAGTGCGCCGTGGCCACACTCTGGGTCGATGGCGTGGCACAGTCCCTTACCGAAATCAAAAAGGACTCGCAGGCTTGGGACGTTTTCGTCAAGAACGGCAACATCTATATCTCCGGATTCATCGGAGGACAGATAGTCGTTTGGGAGAACGGGGTGGCCGGTGCGATCAGATACGGCGATTCCGAGTCAGCCTGCGCCACCGGAATATATGTGAAATAGTATCCTGTCAGGATTTGAAGATTCCGATCCTCTCTTATCGGGAGGGTCGGATTTTTTGTGTCACACGACTGCCGGCAGGGCTGTCATCAGGTGTGACTGATTTTGTTGCGACTATCGAAATTATGTTGTAACTTTGGCAAATTAAACGATAAAGTAAAATTTTTTTTATGAAAAACTCGATCAAACTTTTCACCTTGGCGGCCATTCTGCTCGCCGCTGTCTCCTGTGAGAACAAGCCTTCAACGGTAAGCTACACCCTGGCCGGACAATTCGACTATGTAAGCGAGTACCCGCAGGAATTCCCTGTTGTTGACAGCCTCTATTACAACAAGCACATAATGCTGGACAATTACTCCGCCCTGTGCACAAACTGCGATGATGTCAACAGTGGTTTCGTCGGAGGATGGAAAGTATCTTTGAAAAAGGGCTCGATGGAAGACTCTTATGACCTTCAGGTGTTTTCCTCAGCCGGAAAGTATGCGGGATTGTATAGCTCCGAGAGCAGGCAAGGCCATAAGTCTTACGCGGTCTATGCTCCTTCGATGTCAACTTATGACATTGTGTTCAAGTACAAGGACGCCTTCACAAAATCAAGCTGCTATGTGTCTGGCCTTTGGATCAACAACACAAAATATGTTGAAAAACTTGCCGAGGAAGGTTCGATCGCGGACGGTGATTACCTTAAGGTGAAGGCTATGTTCTTCAAGAATGACATCCAGGTCTGCACAGAGGAGTTCGATCTGGTTGACTACACAGGTGCCGAGCATAAGATTGTCAAGGATTGGACGGCTTGGGAGATGAAAGAAGCCAAGAGTTTTGATGTGGATGCCATAAAATTCGATGTTTCCACAAATTCCGCCTCATTGCCTCAGAATTTCTGTATGGATTTCCTGATTGCAAGCATCTCGGTTGAGTATTAGGACTTTTATCGCGGAAGCAATCAGAGGGTCTTTCAGATCAGGCCCTCCGGTATGCTGACAGAAATAGATTCAGAATCTTCATCGACGGACAGGATGAGATCTTCGTGCAGAGGAACCATCACCTGTCCGTCTTTCGTCTCCACATAGAGACAGGTATTGCCAGGGATATCCTCATAGTCAGTGATTTCACCGACGGCATTGCCGTCCGCGTCCTTCAAGGTCCAGCCGATCAGATCCTCGACGGTAAGGCCGTCGTCCGTATTTTCATATTCATTGATGCCGTCAGGCTTGGCGAATATGTCCTTACCGACCAGCTCTTCCGCGTCCTGAAGGTTCTTTACCCCTGTCAGACGGGCCAGCGCGCGGTTCGTGCCTTTTCTTGAGAATGATTCAATAAAAAACGGAACCGGCAGTCCATCGAATGTGATGAACACCGGTTCCTTTTGGTTCAGGTCCTCGGGACTTATCTCGCGGAATCCAATGAGGATCTCGCCTTCGGTACCGTTGGACTTCAGTACCCGGGCAACACGCAGACGTTCTAACTTTGCCCTGGACATCGGATTAGGCCTCCGCTGGAGTCTCCGGAGCGGCCTCAGCAGCTGCGGCGGCTTCCTCAGCAGCCTTTGCTGCAGCAGCCTCTTCAGCAGCCTTGCGCTGAGCCTCAGCGAGTTCCTCTGCCTTCTTTGCGAGAGCCTCGGCCCTTTCCTCGTTAACCTTCTTCTCAGCCTCAAAAGCGACCTTCGCCTTGTCGGCGGCATCCTTTACGAGGCCAGCCTTCTTGGCGGCGATCTTCGCGTCTCTCTCGGCCTTCCAAGCGTTCCATTTGGCATCGGCCTGCTCCTGTGTGAGAGCACCCTTGGCAATTCCGCCATCGAGGTGCTTTCTGAGGAGAACTCCCTCGTAAGAGAGGATTCTGCGGGCTACGAGTGTAGGCTGTGCGCCGACATTGAGCCATTTGAGAGCCTTCTCGCCATCAAGGATGATGGTGGCAGGATTGGTGTTAGGGTTGTAAGAGCCGAGCTGCTCGATGAAACGACCATCGCGAGGCGCGCGTGAGTCAGCCACAACAATGTGGAAGAATGCGAAATTCTTCTTACCGTGGCGCTGAAGTCTGATTTTAACAGCCATTGTGAATCTGTTTTAAATTGTTAATATTTTATTTTACCTTCGCTTCCAACTCGTGAAAGCGTGCAAAGATACAAATATTTCTTCAAAAAATTTGGTATTTCAGGAATATTATCTATCTTTGCAATCCCAAACAATTGGGAAGACATACTTGCGGTAGTGGTGAAATGGTATACACGCTACTTTGAGGGGGTAGTGGGCGCAAGCCCGTGTGAGTTCGACTCTCACCTACCGCACAAATGAAGACCTGACGGATTCCGCCGGGTCTTTTTTATATGTCCGGTAAAACGGGATTCCACCGGAGAGAATGCGTCATAAAGTCTTTTCATCCGGTAAAATCGGATTTCCCCGGACAAAACGACCTCACCGGATTTCCAGAAGCCGGAATATTGCCGTCTTATTGCTGAAGATGGATTCGTCGCTATATTCCCAGATCAAGCCGGTGTTAATATTCATAAGGTAGATGTGGAATGGAGATTCGGCCACGATCTGATAGTTGTTCTGCCCCTCCTTCCGGATATCATATTCAGACGGTTCGCGTTCGATTGCCTTCGCATAGTTCTTCGATCCCAGACTTTGTCTGAGCTGCAAAACATCGCCGGTTTCCTTGTCAAGCCTCAGATACGGTGTGTTGTTGTTTCTCGGGATGACAATCTCGAACCGTGGCCCGTCTATGCAAGACACTCCCGTCGGCATATATATTCTCCGTTCCGTTTTTGTTTCGTCCGTGGCTGTGTTCTCCTGGGCGTTCGCGTTGACTCCGACTATGGCAAAAGCCATCATAGCCAAGACAAATAAACCTAACCTCTTCATATTAAAACTCTTATAAAACATATCCAAGAATAAGCAACCAGCGATATCATTTCGTTCTTAATGCCTATAATTCTTTTCGCCAAATATCTCCTTGAAAAGAACTCAGCGAACCATCACCCGCTTATTCCTTAAAATTTCAGTAATATACACAAAGCGAGCCAAGTCTGTCGCGTCAGTCCTGGCTCTCAATGAATATAGATGGATTGAATATCCGTTAACGGTCCTGATTCAATCAACAACTCTTCTTACGCAAAATTCTCAGACAGAGACCTTAACGAGCCACAACCTTGTCAAGGAAGCACTGGATGGTGTTCTCCATCAGGCAGCAGATGGTCATCGGGCCTACTCCGCCAGGGACTGGGGTGATGACCGAGGCTTTCGGCTCTACGGATGCGAAGTCCACGTCACCGCAGAGGTTGCCGTTTTCGTCACGGTCCATTCCGACATCGATCACGGCGGCTCCGTCTTTGACCATATCGCCGGTCACGAATTTGGCACGGCCTATGGCAACTACAAGAATATCAGCCTGCCTTGTAATCTCGGCAAGATTCTTTGTCCTTGAATGGCAGATGGTTACTGTGGCGTTCCTGTCAAGAAGGAGTTTGGAGATCGGGAGGCCGACGATCTGGCTGCGGCCGATAACCACGGCGTTCTTGCCGGCGATCTCGTAGTTGGCATCCTCAAGAAGCCTTATGATTCCCATCGGGGTGCAAGGGACCACGCAGGAGGAGTTCGGTCTTTTCTGCCAGAGGGCTGCTGTGTTGAGCGGATGGAAGCCATCCACATCCTTGGACTGGGATATGGCTTCGATAACCTTCGGCTCGCTGATCTGCTTCGGAAGAGGAAGCTGGACAAGGATGCCGTCAACGGTGTCGTCAGCGTTGAGTTCGGCGATTTTGTCAAGGAGTTCCTGCTCCGGGGTGTCGCCAGGCATCCTGACGGTGGTGTTCCTGATTCCAACCACGTCACAGGCCTTGGCCTTGTTCTTGACGTAGGTCTGGCTGCCAGGGTCGTCTCCGACAAGGATAACGACCAAATGAGGAACACGGCCATATTTTGCAGGGAATGTGGCCACCTGCTCGGCCATTCGGGCCTTTAACCTGGCCGCTAAATCTTTTCCTGATATTGTCATAATATAATAAATTACAAGACAAGATGTCCGATGTCGGACCGGTAGAAGAGGTTGTCACAGTGGATCTTACGGACGGCGGCGAGGGCTTTGTCACGGGCCTGTCTGAGAGTCTCGCCGGAGGCGACCACCATCAGGACACGGCCACCGGAAGTCACAAGGGACTTCTCGCCAGTCTGAGGATCGGTAATCTCCTTGGTTCCCATCTGATAGATCCTGACCGACGGATCAGCCAAAGCCTCATCCAAACCGGTGATCGCAAAGCCTTTCTCGTAAGAGCCAGGATAGCCTTTCGAAGCCATCACAAAGCCAAGAGTCTGCTCGGAAGACCACTTGATCTCCGGCATAAGCTCGGCGGACGAGAGCCTTGCACCCTCCACGGAATCAGTCCCCTCCGGAGCGTTCACACACATCCCGCCATCTGCGATGGCCGAGAATATGTCGTAGATGTCAGACGCCAGACGTGGCAGAACCACCTCTGTCTCAGGGTCTCCGAAACGGCAGTTGAACTCAATCACCTTGATGCCGGACGGAGTCTTCATTAGGCCACCATAAAGCAGTCCCTTGAACGGACAACCCTCGGCGACCATCGCGGCCGCTGTCTTCTTCATAATATTCTCAAGGGCATATTCCTCATCCCCGGCGGTGATGACAGGGACCGGTGAATATGCTCCCATACCTCCCGTGTTAGGTCCTTTGTCTCCCTCGAACGCTCTCTTGTGGTCCTGGGCGATGGCCAGAGGGAAGACCTCCTTGCCGTTCACAAAGCACATAAAAGAGAACTCCGGGCCGGTGAGATATTCCTCGACCACGACTTTGCCTTTGCCGAACTTGTCGTCAAGGAGCATATCCTTAAGGGCCGCCTGGGCATCAGAAAAGGTCTCCGGAATGACGACTCCCTTGCCAGCGGCCAGCCCGTCATATTTCAGAACAATCGGGAAAGTGTGCCTGCTGACATATTCAAGTGCATCATCGTAGTTGTCGAAGGTCTTGAAGGCTGCGGTCGGGATGTCGTACTTTTCCATCAGCCGCTTGGCGAAATCCTTGCTGGACTCGATGCGGGCAGCTGCGGCGGAAGGTCCGAATATCCTCAATCCAGCCTTTTCGAAGGCATCGGCGATTCCGGCGGAGAGAGGGACTTCCGGCCCCACAACCGTCAGGTCAACACCGTGTTCCTTGGCGAACTCCACAAGCTCAGGGATCTGTGTCTCCTTAAGAGGAACGCACTCGGCCTGTGCGGCGATCCCGGCGTTCCCTGGAGCGCAGAATATCTTGCCGACACGTCTGGAACGGCTCAATGCGTCCACGATGGCGTGCTCCCGGCCACCACTGCCGACAACCAGCACGTTCTTGGTCAGGAAAGAGTCCAGCATTATCGTCTTGCCGTCACTCTTGTTCGTTGTCTCGAAATGAAATACTCGCATAGAAGACTAATGTTTGAAATGACGTTCTCCAGTGAAGACCATAGCGATGCCAAGCTCGTTGCACTTCTTGACGGAATCCTCGTCGCGGACGGATCCGCCTGGCTGCACGATGGCTTTCACGCCGTACTTTGCGGCCAAAGTAACGCAGTCATCGAACGGGAAGAAAGCGTCTGAAGCCAGCACGAGACCGGCCTTGCGGGCGGCCTCCTTAGGGTCAACGGCAACGCCTGTCCTGGCGGTTTCCTCCTCGGCCAAAGTGGCGGCGGCCTGTTTCAGGGCCAGCTCGGCGGAACCCACACGGTTCATCTGGCCGGCGCCGACGCCGTAGATCATTCCGGCCTTGCCGACGGTGATGGCGTTGGACTTCACGTGCTTTACAATCCTCCAAGTGAAGTTCAGATCGACAATCTGCTCCTCTGTCGGCACAGCCTCGGTCACAGTCTGCGAAGCGGTCACCGGCACGATCGAAAGGTCCTGATTCTGAACCAGAAGGCCACCGTTGACGCTGACACACTGCATCTGCTCCTTGACTGAGCCTTCCATATTCACTTTAAGGACACGCAGGTTCTTTTTGGTACGCAGCAGCTCAAGGGCTTCAGGGGTGAAGGACGGAGCCATCACGATCTCAAGGAATATCGGCTTCAGCAGCTGGGCCGCCTCAAGGGTGACCTCACGGTTGAATGCCACGATGCCTCCGAAGATAGATGTCTTGTCTCCTTCATAGACCTTCTTCCAAGCGTCAACCACATCGGTTCCGAGACCAGCTCCGCACGGATTCATATGCTTGAGGCCCACCGCGAAAGGCTCGTCGAACTCACGGACGATATTGAGGGCGGCGTTGGCATCCTGAATATTATTGTAAGACAGTTCCTTGCCGTTCAACTGCTCGGCGGTGGCCAATGAATATGGCACCGGCTTCAAGGTCTTGTAGAACTTGGCCTGCTGATGAGGGTTCTCACCGTAACGGAGATTCTGGCAGATGTCATATTCAAGGAAAAGTTTCTCTGGAAGACCGGCCTGGGCGCGCATATAGGTCGCGATCGCGCTGTCATATTCAGCGGTGTGGGTATAGGCCTTGGCCGAGAGTTTGAGCCGGGTCTCCGGGGTTGTGTCACCAGTGGCCTTGATCTCGGAGATGACGGTCGCATAGTCCTCCGGGTTGACAACCACCGTGACCGAAGCCCAGTTCTTAGCGGCACTGCGAAGCATTGACGGGCCACCGATGTCGATGTGCTCAACGGCATCTTCCATCGTGACATCCGGCTTGGCGATGGTCTCGCGGAACGGATAAAGGTTGACGCAGACAAGGTCGATCTTCTCGATTCCGTTGTCCTCTAATTGTTTCAGATGATCGGGAATATCCCTGCGGGCGAGAAGGGCCCCGTGGATCTTCGGGTGAAGCGTCTTCACACGGCCGTCGCAGATCTCAGGGAATCCCGTAACATCACTTACGCTGGTCACAGGCAGACCTGCCTCTTTCAACATCTTCATTGTGCCGCTGGTGGAAAGGATTTCCCATCCAAGCGACACGAGTTCCCGGGCGAAATCAACGACACCCGTCTTGTCACTTACACTGATTAAAGCTCGCATAATATACGTTAATAAATTATTTGTCTAATATTCTTTTCAGATGGCAGAGCATCAGCTTGCCGTCCGAGTCGCGGAGGTGCATTCCATTGCCCTCGCACCATTTCCAGTACTTGCAGTAGGCGCAGTCGTCTTTCCGCATCCAGCTCCGGTCACGGTAAGGCTGGAAGCGATGCTCCCAGACATCCATAAAGTCGTCCTTGTAGATGTTGCCCTGGTGGTAATCCGAACGGATGCTCGTGCAGGCGGAGATCGAACCGTCAACCAGCACGGAACCGACAGTCACACCGGCCTGGCAGGAATAGAAATGATCCCTCACATCACCCTCATAAGGTCCAAGGAAACCTTCGCAGCCATAACTGGCCTTGATCTTCCCCTCCTTTCTGGTCTCCTTGATGAAATCCAGCATCCCACGGAACATTTCCGGCGGAAGCTGAAGATCCGGATTCTGGGCGGCGCGGCCTTGCGGGAATATGGAGAAGAGTCTCCATTCCTTCAGCCCGAGTCCAATCAAAAATTCCTTTAGCTGAGAAAGTTGCGGATAGTTTCTACGATTCACGCACGTCACGACATCAAAGGCTATTCCTGACTGAACAGCCATCCTGATCGTCTCAACGGCACGTGTGAAACTGCCCTCACGCCCACGAAGCCAATCGTGGTTCTCCTCCAGACCGTCCAGACTGACAGTCATCGAATGAAGACCGGCTCCGAGGAGACGGGAAAATCTTTCCGCCGTCATCCCGAAGCCGTTCGTAACCATTCCCCACGGAAATCCACGGGAATATATTCCTTTGCCGCATTCCTCCAAGTCCGCGCGCATCGTCGGCTCTCCGCCGGAGATGATGACGAAAACCTTGTGGGAATCCGTCTTGGCGGCGATGGAGTCCAGCACCTTGAAGAAGTCCTCCTTCGGCATATCCGGAGTGGCGGCAACCTGCCTGCAGTCGCTTCCGCAATGCTGGCAACGGAGGTTGCATCGGAGCGTACATTCCCAGAAGAGCTGCCTCAGAGGATGTTCCTCCTCCTGAGACTTGCGCATCGACCTTGCGATGTCAAGCGCGATTCTTCTTCTGAGCGAAAGTCCGTCCATCCGCTATTCTTCCTTCTTCAAAGTCTTTGTGCCTTTAAGGGCGAACTCACCCTCGTACCAATTGCCACTGCCCTCTTTCAGTTTCTCAGCCTTGACTGTCAGACTGTCCCGCTTGAAGGAACCGTTGGTCTCTCCGTCAACGTCATCGAAATAGAACTTGACTTCATCGCACGGCCTAACTTGATCATAGTTGCCGACAGCCTTGCCGGTCTCGTCTGTGTAAAGGGTATCCTTGTCATAGGTCAGCCGTTCAGAAGGAACGACACGGATGCCTTTGATTCCCTTTCCGTTTTCATCAACAACTGTCAGATCAACCTTAAAATCACAGTTAGGGGTTCCGTACTCGCAACGCCCATTAACGTCTTCACAGCCGGAAAACCCGAGCATTGTGAGCAGCGCCGGGCCGATGGCCGCGGTTAGTCTAGCAAATGATTTTTTCATAATTCTGAAGCTTTAATCATTTCAACCAAATCCTGCTATTTCAAATTCTTGCTTCCAAAATCACAAAAATCCGACACGACCGGCTAAAGCAAATGAATATCCACTCCCGGCTTGTCGGTCACGCGGCCGATGACTGTCGCCTTGTCCCCGTAGCCGGCAAGGATGCCAATGGCTTTCTGAGCCTCGGACTCATCCAATGCCAAAACCATTCCGACACCCATATTGAATATGTTGAACATCTCTCTGTGAGGGATGTTGCCGTACTTCTCCAGAAAGCGGAAGATCGGGAGAATCGTCCAGGTGCCTTCATTCACCTCGATTCCCTGACCCTCACGGAGGATTCTCGGAATGTTCTCGTCGAAGCCGCCGCCGGTGATGTGGGCGACTCCGTGCACATCGCAGTTGCGGATCACGTCAAGAACCTGCTTCACGTAGATTCTGGTAGGAGTCAGGGCGACAAGGCCGAGCGGCTGGTCGGACTCCAGTTCAGGATAAACCTTGAACAAGTCCAGATTGTTGTCGGAGAAAATCTTGCGCACAAGGCTGAAGCCGTTGCTGTGGACTCCGGTGGAGGCTATTCCCACAAGGACGTCCCCGGCCTTGACCTTCATTCCATCGATTAGTTTGGATTTCTCCACGACACCTGTGGTGTAGCCCGCTATGTCATATTCACCGTCCTCGTACATTCCAGGCATCTCGGCGGTCTCTCCGCCCACGAGGGCGCAACCGGCCTGGCGGCAGCCGTCAGCGACTCCGGCAACGATAGCCTCGACGACCTCCGGACGGGTCTTTCCCTGAGCCACATAGTCAAGGAACACAAGGGGTTCCGCACCCTGGGCCAGAACGTCGTTCACACACATCGCCACGGCATCAATGCCGATGGTGTCGTGCTTGTCCATCGCGAACGCCAACTTGAGCTTAGTGCCGACTCCGTCAGTTCCGCTGACCAGGACCGGTTCCTTGATGTTCAGTTTTGAGAGATCGAACATTCCTCCGAACGATCCGATGTTTCCCATCACGCCGAGCCTGTCGGTCGATGCCACGTGTTTCTTGATCCTGCGGACAACATCGTAGCCTGCCTCAAGGCTCACGCCCGCCTTCTCGTAATCAACTGCCATAGTAGTTATAAATTTCCTTAATTAATTATAATCTCATTAAATATATTCCCGAATATCAAGGCAATCCAATCACCCATCAATCAGAACTTGTGTTCCTCGTTGACCTCCTCGATGCTGGAGTAGAGGGCGGTCGGGTAGTTGCCGTTGAAGCAGGCAAGGCAGAGGTCGGTGCGGTGACCGGCCTCGAAAAGGCCCTCCTCGGAAAGGAACGCCAACGAGTCGGCCTCGATCGCCTGACGGGCCTGCTCCAGGTTTCTGGAATAGCAAAGGAGTTCCTTGTGCGTGGACATATCCACACCGTAGAAGCACGGATTCTTGATCATCGGACTGGCTATCCTCATATGGACCTCCTTCGCCCCGGCCTCGCGCAGCATCCGCACGATCCTGAGTGACGTGGTCCCTCTGACGATCGAGTCGTCCACCAGGATTATCCTCTTGTCCTTCACGATGCTCCGAACCGGTGACAGTTTCATCTTCACCCCCTTGTCCCTCATTTCCTGCGAAGGCTGGATGAAAGTCCTGCCGATATAGCGATTCTTGATGAGCCCCATCTCGTTAGGAAGTCCGCTGGCCTCGGCGTAACCGGACGCGGCGCTGAGACTGGAGTCCGGAACACCGACCACGATGTCCGCGTCCACGTGCGACTCACGGTAGAGGATCTTGCCGCTCTCTTTCCTGAAAGCGTGCACGTTACACCCTTCGATGTCACTGTCCGGACGGGAGAAGTAGATATATTCCATAGCGCACATCGCGTGGCGCTGGTAGTCTGAATATTTCATACTCCGGATGCCGTGATGGTCGATCGTCACCACTTCGCCCGGCTCGATGTCGCGGATGAACTCCGCTCCCACAACGCTGAAGGCGCAGGTCTCGCTGCTGATGACATAGCCGTTGCCGATCCGTCCGATGGACAGAGGCCTCAGACCGTACTTGTCCCGCATCGCATAGATCCGATGGTTGGTCATCACCAGAAACGCGAAAGCCCCTTCGATCATATTCAGGGCCTCCATTATCGGGTATATTCTTGGACTGTTCCTCTCGACAGGCTCCTTCTTGATGAGGTGAGCCAGAATCTCGCTGTCGGATGTGGACTGGAAAAGGCTGCCACGGTCCTCCAGATATTTCCTCAACTGCGCGGAATTCACCACGTTACCGTTGTGGACGAGAGCGAAGTCACCGCTGTTGTGTCTGAAGAGAAATGGCTGGACATTCTCGATGCCGCCACCGCCGTGGGTGGAGTAGCGCACGTGGCCGACCGCCATATTTCCGTGGAGAGATCCGAGATTCTCGCTGTTGAAGACTTCGGTCACGAGCCCGAGCCCCTTGACCCGGTGAAGTTCTCCATTATCGTTGACCGAGACGATTCCGCAGCCTTCCTGGCCGCGATGCTGAAGGGAATGGAGACCGTAGTAGGTCACCTCGGCGGCGTGGGGAACGCCCCAGACACCGAACACCCCGCATTCTTCTTTAAGTTCCTTTGAAAACATATTCCTTTCGCGGACTAAAGTACAAATATAGCGAATTATTCGCCTTGGGACAAAAGAAAAATCCGTGAGGTGAAGCATTCTTACTTTCCCTCACGGATTAAACCGTTCTTTATGAATATTTCTGACCAGATCAATAAGTCACCTGCTCCGACGCCTCACTCTCGGAATTGAGCTCGCTGATGGCTGTCACCAAATATGTCCCTTTGGATGGCAAGTCATATTTCCGGTCTTTGGTCGTGCCTGCCAATGTCGCCTTTTTCTTGGAAGCATCCAACTTGTAAACCGCGAACATAGGTCCCGCACCGTTCCAGGAAAGTGACGAGCCGTTTACCTTTACCTCTGTCGGAGCGTCCGGTTTCTTCTCGTCAGCGGCAAGAAGGTACGGAATCAGAGTCTTTGTCCCGAACGCTCCCTTGACAGCGTCCGTTATCCCGATCTTATTTTCCGTCAGACTCTTGGCACTGTACAAGAGAGCACCCTCAACCCGTTTGATCTGGGCGGCGTAGTTGTACTGGCTGTAGAACGAGGACGTTGTCCGGAAATCCGTGTTGGACGCGTCCGAAGCGAAGTTGTAGATCCCGTAGCCTGCCATCAGATGGCTCTTGAACGCATTGTCGACGAACCACTTGATCCTTGTCTGGAATGTTGTGACACTATAGTACAGCTGAGGGATAATCACATCAATCAATCCGTTGCGGGTCCAAGTGGCGACATCGGCGAACAAAGCGTTGTAGTTGTTGTCATAGTTGCCTTGAGGGCTTACGGAGAAAATCACTTCCGGACGGGTCTGGACAATCACATTATGGATCTTTTCGATCGCCTTGGTGACATTGGCGCGCCTGAAATCCTCGATCTTTGAATATCCAGAACCATATTTGGCATATTCAGCAGCATCATTCAGAGACTCTCCTTTTTCCAATGACGGATAGAAATAATCATCCATGTGAAGGCCGTCCACATCGTATTTTGTGATGATTTCCTTGACAATAGCGGCGATCCTGTCCTGAACCTCCGGCAGAGCCGGATTATAGACACGGATCTTGTTGTAGTCCTTGACCATCGAGGCTGGAATCTTAGGATCCAATGCTGGAAACTCAGCCGAGGCGGAACCTCTCGTCTCGACACGGTAAGGATTGATCCAAGCATGGAACTGCATCCCGCGGGCGTGGGTCTCGTCAATCAGGAACTTGAGGACATCGTAGCCAGGATTCTTGCCGACCGTGCCTGTTATGGTCTTGCTCCAAGGCTCATACTGAGACTCATAGTAAGCATCAGCCTTGGACCGGATCTGAAAGAACACAGCGTTGATGCCGCACTCCTGGAACAAGTCAAGGTAGTCCGTGTACTTCTTCTTCTGTGAGGCCTCGTCATGCGCACCCATCGGCCAGTCCAGTTCCCAGACAGTGGCCACCCAGACACCTCTGAGTTCCTTCCTCGGAAATTCGACCTTGACCGGATCAGTCGTGCCACCGCCTCCGGTGCCTCCTCCGCCAGTGGAGCCGCCAGGCTTAAAAGGTTGTTCTTCCTTTCCGCAGGCGAAGAAGGCCACACTCAGAAGCGTGTACAAAAATATTCTTGCTAATCTTTTCATTTCCGCACCGATCAGTCGTCAAGAGCCACCTTTATCGGGAACTCGCAGATCGCGAATCCAGAGTCGCAGCGGGCAGCGAACAGGTAAAGCTTGCTGTCCTTTCCGGCCGCGTCCTTCTCAATGTAGTAGTTGAGATTAGTTCCCGGAGAGATGCTCTTGCCGCCGCCAAGGATGAATGAATATACCGGCTTGCGGTCACCTTCCTCAAATTTGGCAAGGCAGTCAGTCAAGGTGTCCCCTCCCTTCGTGATGTCATAGACGTTCATCGTCGGAGTCACGTCCTCGGTTCTGCCGGCAGTCATTGTGACCAGATAGCGTTCGTCATTGAAACTGATTATCTGGCAAGCGGTTGACTGCGCAGGGACACTGGTGGACTTCAGAGAATACTGTACGGACATCGATTCGTCCACAATCTTTGGAGCCATATAGATTCCGCCGAAAATGTAGCTGTCGGTTCCCCAAATCCTGTTGACAGTAATGTAGGAGTTAGCCTTGGAGTCCGAGCCAAGAACCGTGGCGCTGGCAGGATCGATCTCCTTCCAGTTTCTGATGGTGAACCTCAGGACATCCGTGGAACCGTTGTTGCCGAAGAATACATAACCGTTACCGTTCTCGTCAAGATTGAACGAGGCGTTGTCACCGTGCCTTGAGTTGGCGCCGTCGATTGTGTCAAGAGTCACATTCAGAATCACTTCCGGAGCGGAAGCCGGAGTCTCGTAGTAGTAGATCTTCAACGGGGACCATTTGCCGCCACCTGAAAGGTTGCTCACATAAGTGTGGCCCTTGATCACGGCTCCGCTATGAATCGGGAATGTTCCGCCTGTCACACCTTCGTTGTTCAGCATAATCGGTTCGATCTTGCCTTCCTTCAGGTCGGAGACCTTCAGAAGATGAGGGTTCGTGCCACCCTTTCTGGAGACCACAAGAACATATTCACCATCAAATCCGGCCCAGCGGGTAGTTCCTGAGTTGAAGTGCTCGTAGGTGTTGTTGGTGGCGGCGCAGAAGCCGTAGGTCTTCACCTTCTCCCAATCAGCGCCAAACACAGGGACCTTCTTCCTGACACGGATAAAGTAGTCCTTGTAGCGGTTGTGGTTCTTGATCCTGAGGATCTGTGTCTTCTCCGTGGTCTCCTCGTCCATTGAGAAATCGAAGACATCATTCTCAAGCATCGCGCCATCTGACAGGGCAGGGCAACCGCATCAAAATACCTCCTTCCTTTTGCATACGGCAATGCGGTGAAGACATCTTCACTACTATAATAAT
>CAKVCK010000002.1 GCA_934725575.1 uncultured Bacteroidales bacterium | reverse complement strand
ACCTTGTCAGCGCCAAGGAGTTCCGGAAGGAAATAGCCCACCTTGTAGGCGGTGTTACGATCGAAGTCAACGTTATAGACTCCGCGTATGTCATACGCGTGAAATGCACCCATAGTCGTAATGTTTATTTAATTTTTGTGGCGTACCTTGCAAAAACCTTTCCTTTCGCGATGTTCATCAACTTTTTCGAAATTATCTTCTTCCTTATCGGAGCGACGTGATCCACGAACAAATCTCCGTCCAGATGGGACATCTCGTGCTGCACCATACGGCATCCGAACTTGTCGAAAGTCTCCGTAACCTTCTCGAAGTCACCGTTGTAATATTCAACAGTCATACTCTGCGGCCTCGTCACATCGCAGTAGATGCCAGGGATGCTGAGACAGCCTTCGGAATATTCACATTTCTTCTCGCTCTCCTCAAGGATGACGGGGTTGATCATCACCCTCTTGAAGCCGGCCAGATAAGGATAGACATCTGTCATCCCTGTGCCATCGACGATAAGGATCCTCACGCTCTCCCCCACCTGAGGGGCGGCCAGTCCGCAACCTTCTGATTTAGCGAGGGTTTCCTCCATATCAGACACCAGTTTGGTGATCTTTTCCTTCTCCGAGAGGTCAACCGGGGCAGCCTTCTGCCTGAGAACCTCAGACCCATATAAATAAATAGGTAATATCATAACTCTAACCTTTTTAATTTCTGTTTGTCCTGTCCAGATAGCTTTGCAGGATGATGGCGGCGCTGATCTTGTCCACGGATGTCTTGTCCCTGCGATCCTTCGCCTTCATCCCGCCGTCGATCATAGCCCGGTGCGCGAGCACGGACGTGAACCTCTCATCCTCAAGGGTCACCGGAATGGACGGGAAAGCCTTGGCGAGCTGTTTGAGGAATATCTCCACGTCGGCGGCGGCCTCGGACGGTTTGTTGTTCATATTCATCGGATAGCCGACCACAAAGCGGGTTATGACCTCTTTTTGAGCATAATTTTTGATATATTCTATTATCTTTGCAGCTGGAACCGTGTCCAGGGCTGAGGCAAATATACCCAGCGGGTCGCTGACCGCGACTCCAACGCGCTTGCGTCCGTAATCTATGCCGATAATCCTGTCCATTGTAATCCGCAAAGTTAACGAAAAAGGCTTTCAAGTCAAAATCTTATGTCCAAACAGAAAAAAGGCGGCATCATAAATAATTTCAGGCTCACTCTGGTTGATGACGACACCCACGACAAACTGTGGTCCAGAAAATTCACAAGGATGGGGGCTCTCGTGACGGTGATCACCACGGTGGTCGTCACTGTCACGGTGATTTTCTGTCTCATAGCCTTCACCCCGATCCGGACCTTCATTCCGGGCTATCCGGACGCGAGGACGAAACACGACGCGATCCAGAACGCCATCCGGGTTGACTCACTGAGGAATGTGATCACAAAATGGGAGCTGTATTCCGAGAACCTCAGAAGGGTTGTGGACGGTCAGGAGCCGCTCAAGATCGACAGTCTTATGGAAGTTAGGAAGAACGTCACCGAAACCGCTGATCCTAAGAAGCTTGCGGAAAAGGATTCGTTGCTCCGGAAGGAAGTCGCGAACGAGGACAAGTTTGATATCAAGTCCAATTCCTCAAGATCGCTTCCGATCGAGGGAATGCATTTCTTCACACCGCTTAAAGGCGTTGTGTCGCAGGGTTACGACAAGGCCCTGCACCCTTACATCGACATCACGGCGCCTGGCAACTCAGTGGTGATGTCGGTTCTTGACGGCACGGTCATCTCGGACGGATGGACAGACACTGAAGGCTACACGATAAGGATCCAGCACGAGGGAGACATCATCTCGGTTTACAAGCATAACCAGAAACTGATGAAGAAGACCGGAGACAAGGTGACGGCCGGTATGCCGATCGCCGTTCTCGGAGGTTCCGGATCACTTTCCGACGGGGACCATCTTCATTTCGAGCTCTGGCACAAGGGAGAGGCCGTGGATCCAACCAAATACATAAGTTTCTGATGGAGAAAAGAAGAATAGCGATACTCGGCTCGACCGGTTCAATCGGCAGGCAGACCCTTGACGTGATCAGGGAGCACAGGGATCTTTTTGAGGTTGAGCTGCTTACCTGCAAGGGCAGCTGGGAGCTGATGGCCAGCCAGGCCAAGGAATTTGACGCCAACAACGCCGTCATCTGCGACGAGACCAAGTACAAGGACCTTGCGGACGCGTTGGACGGCACAGACACGAAGGTGTTCGCCGGGATGAAGTCGGTCTGCGATCTGGTGACAAGCGACAGGGTGGACATAGTGGTAGCTGCGATGGTCGGTTTCAGCGGACTCGCCCCGACAATGGCCGCCATCGGTGCCGGAAAAGTCATCGCCCTTGCCAACAAGGAGACTCTCGTGGCCGCCGGCTCGATCGTGATGGATATGTCAAAGAAATACCACGCGCCTATCCTTCCGGTGGACTCCGAGCACTCGGCGATATTCCAATGCCTGCTGTCGGCACAGGGAAACGCCATCCACAAGATCCACCTGACCGCCTCTGGCGGACCTTTCAGGACCTGGGACAAGGAGCGGATCAGCGCGGCGACAAAGGATATGGCGCTCAAGCATCCGAACTGGAATATGGGCGCGAAGATCACAATCGACTCAGCCACAATGATGAACAAAGGCTTCGAGGTGATCGAGGCGAGGTGGCTCTTCGACACCCCTTGCGACAGGATCAACGTCGTCGTCCACCCGGAGTCCATCATCCATTCTATGATTGAATATGAGGACGGTTCCGTCATCGCTCAGCTCGCCTGCCCGGATATGAGGGAGCCTATCCAGTTCGCCATCGGATTCCCGGAGCGGCTTCCGCTCGCCAACAAGAAACTGGACTTCGCGGAACTCGGCGGGATCACGTTCTTCAAGCCTGACACTGAGAAATTTCCGGCGCTGGCTCTGGCCTACAAGGCGATGGAGCGGGGCGGGAATATTCCTTGCGCCCTGAACGCGGCGAACGAGGCCGCCGTGGCGGCGTACCTTCACGACAGGATCTCTTTCTACGGGATCACGGACATTGTCGGAGAGTGCATCGAATGCACACCGTTCATAAAAGAACCGTCCGTAGAGGACATATTCAAGACAAACGAGGAAATATATTCATTGGCCCAAAGGAAGATTGAGGGCATAGCTAAGAAAGGTTGATGATGGTTGTTCTGATGAAGATTCTGCAAGTAATCCTTGCGCTTTCGATACTTATTGTCATCCACGAGTTCGGGCACTTCACATTCGCTAAGCTGTTCGGAATCAGGGTGGATAAATTCTTTCTTTTCTTCGACGCCGGCGGCACCAAACTGTTCAGCACCAAGGGGAAATGGTTCACAAGGATATTCCCGAAAGCGAAGGATTGGGAGACTGAATATGGCATCGGCTGGCTGCCGCTGGGTGGTTACTGCAAGATCTGCGGGATGATCGACGAGTCGATGGATCTTGATTCGATGAAAAAGGATCCGCAGCCGTGGGAGTTCCGCACCAAGAAGGCTTGGCAGAGGCTTCTGGTGATGGGCGGAGGCGTGCTTTACAACTTCATATTCGCGATCATCGCCTACATCGGGATTATGGCCATCTGGGGCAGCGCCTACATCAGCAACGAGGGCAGTCAGATCTATACCAATGAGTTAGGTGTCGAGCTCGGCTTCCGCAACGGCGACCACATCATCAGAATGGATGAATATGTTCCCGAGAATTTCGGGATGCTACAGGCGGATCTGGCGCGCAGGAATGTCAGCAAGGTCACGGTCCTGAGAGACAATGACACCGTGGACCTTTACATCGACCGTTCGAAGATAGGGGCGGTGCTCAACACTCCAGGTGTGTTCGATCTCGCGGTGCCGTTCGTGATTGATTCGGTGATGAGCGCGTCGGCGAACTCCACCGCCGGGCTTTTGCACGATGACAGGATCATCGCCATAGACAGCGTAAGCACACCTTTCGTGCAGGATTCAAGGAAATATCTTTCTGAAGTCAGCGGCGGAACCGTCACAGCCACGATCCTACGTGGTTCAGACACGCTTTCCGTGCCGCTTCAGGTGGACACGGCCGGCAGGATCGGGGTATTTATGCAGATTCCCGGAGTGATGACGAAGGAATATTCATTAATCAGCGCCATTCCGGCTGGTGTCAAACTGACCTTCGACACCATCGGGGGATATCTTCGGGATTTGAAACTTGTCGCGTCTCCGAGCACGGAGGCCTACAAATCTGTTGGCAGCTTCATCGCCATCGGGCAGGTTTTCCCGGCGACGTGGGACTGGTACAGGTTCTTGAATATTCTCGCACTGCTTTCGATTATGCTCGGGGTGATGAACCTTCTGCCGATTCCGGCGCTTGACGGCGGGCACATCGTGTTCTGCCTCTACGAGATGATCACCGGACGCAAGCCGAGCGACAGGTTCCTCACGGCGGCGCAGATTGTCGGGATGTTCCTGCTGCTGTTGCTGATGGTCCTGGCTTTCGGGAACGACATCGCACGGTTGATACGGTAATTTCGGTCGTTGGGCCTATCGAAGCGACGTGAGATAACGCAAGTACAAGTGCAATTGATTATCAATTATTTGCGCAGCCGTAACGAGAGCATTTAGATTGACGATAATTTGAAGTTCTTGGAAGTTTGGCGTAACTTTGCAACCAGAAAAACAACAAAGAGATGAAAAAGATAATCAAGACCGTCATCTGCATCGCGGCGCTGGTCAGCGCGTTCTCGTGCAGGAACAACACTAAGCCTCTTCTGCCTAACGTTTCAGGAAAGGCAGGAGAAGTCATCGTGATCATAGGCAAGGACAACTGGGAAGGGAACCTCGGCAACGAGATTGGAAGCCTGCTCGCCAGGGATTGCGAGTACCTTCCGCAAAGGGAGCCGCTTTACTCTTTGGTGAACCTCTCCCCTGCCGCGTTCACCGATATGTTCAAACTCCACAGGAACATCGTGATCTTCAACATCGACTCCACAGTCACGAAACAGGGCGTGGTCTATAGGACGGATGTCTGGGCCCATCCTCAGTGCGTGATCCAGGTCAACGCCTCATGCGCGGATTCGGCCGTGGTTGTCCTTGACAGGAACGGCGAGAACATCACCGGAGCCATCGAGCAGGCCGAAAGGAACAGGGTAATCGCCAACACGTTGCTTTACGAGGAATCGAAACTGGCTGATGTAGTGGACAATATGATCGGTGGCAAGGTTCACTTCCCGGTCGGCTACACACTGAAAAAAGCCACCGACGACTTCATCTGGATAGCGGACGAGAAGCAGTACACGACACAAGGAATATTCATCTACAAGTACCCTGCGACCGATGAGGAGCCGTTCTCAGAGGAGAACATCATCGCCAGACGCAACGCGTTCCTTAAGAAATATGTCCCGGGGATGCTGGACAACACATATATGACAACCAGCGTGTTCGTCAAGCCGGGAATCAAGTTCCTGAAGTACCACGATCTGGATTTCGTGGAGACCAAAGGTCTTTGGGAAGTGTACAATGATTTTATGGGCGGCCCGTTCGTGTCACACTCGTTCTACAGCAAGGATGGGAAGGACATCATCGTCCTGGAAGCGTGGGTATATGCGCCGAAATATGATAAGCGTCAATATCTAAGGCAGACAGAATCGCTCCTGTACTCGTTTGAATGGGACAAGGAGGGAAATGATGACAAATCGGGCAAATAACGGCCGAATTATTTTGTAAGGTCGAAAATTATCCATATATTTGCACTCCATTTATGGCGAAAAGCCTGTTTGGACGAGCTGGTGGGTTCGTATAACGGTTAG
This sequence comes from uncultured Bacteroidales bacterium, assembly GCA_934725575.1. Taxonomy (GTDB): domain Bacteria; phylum Bacteroidota; class Bacteroidia; order Bacteroidales; family UBA932; genus Cryptobacteroides. The sequence goes on along the minus strand of CAKVCK010000002.1, from coordinate 299,748 downwards.
TACTCGGGATTTTCATTCCCGCAATAGGAGTTCGATTCTCCTACCCACTACAAATATTAAAAAATAAAAACGATGGCAAATCACGCATCAGCAAAAAAGGCCAATCGCCAAAGCGAGAGGCGCAGATTGCATAATAAGTATTATGCAAAGACGACGAGGAACGCGATCCGCGCGATTCGTAACACCACAGACAAGAAGACTGCCGAGGATGGTGCTCCGAAGGTCTATGCAATGATTGACAAACTCGCAAAGATTGGGGTCATTCACCAGAACAAGGCTGCCAACCTTAAGAGTGGTATCGCGGTTTATATCAATAAGCTCGCATAAAGAAGCATCCGAAAGGCAGTCTCCCGAGGCTGCCTTTCAAGTCAAAGAATTTATCGGGATGTAGCGCAGTTGGTAGCGCACTACGTTCGGGACGTAGGGGTCGTCCGTTCGAGTCGGATCATCCCGACAAAGGGTTGGAACTTTCGTTCCAACCCTTTGTCGTATATTAGAAATTATGTGTTTTTTTACACAATCGCCTTCGTTGTATATGTATCGGCCTTGAAAGCCTCTTTCCCGCCAACAAAGACACGGAAGCCCGTTCCCTTGCCATAACGGGATCCGTCCTTGTCATACAGGACAACGACATTTCTGCCGGCACATACGATGCCGTCAAGGCAAAAATAATCCCACTTCCCTTCCGGAATCAGCGGCTCGATCACAAGACTTCCGTCCACCTGAGGCTGAAGACCGAGAAGTCCTGAGATGACGAGGTCGCAGAAAGAGGAATGATTATAGTCCTTTCCCCTTTCCTTAATCTGGCTTCCGGCGGCGATAAGCATCTTTCTTGATATCCATTCTCCTGTGAAAGGGTCTAAATTCTCGTCAATCCAGCATATCTTCTTGCCTTTGTCGTTTACACGTCTATGACTGTTGCTGAATGCGGTCAGTGTCTCGTAATAGTCGTTTTTTGTCATCACACCCTCACCGTAACGGTGGATGAAAGCGGCAAGTCCGGTCAGAGTCTGCGCTGTGGCAAAAGGCCAGCTTGGACCATTCCACTGGCACTCATGACCTTCATAGACAACTTTGAATCCATCGGCGCGCCGCTCGGCTGTAGTAGGCCCGTACGGGGCCTTGAACCCTTGTTCGTCAACGAGTTGAAGCCATGCCTCGCTCTTGGATTCATCCGGAATGTCATAGATCCAAGGCACGTATCCATGTTCTTCCCTGGCCGGGGACATCATCATCTTTCCGTTTCTTGGGATTACCTTGTAGAATCTCGCGTCCTCATCCCACAAATATCTATCCATCAGGACCTTTATCTCGGCGGCTTTTTCTTTGTAAACAGTGGCCTCAAGGGATTTTCCAAGCATTTCCGCCATCGAGGAAAGTGCCATGGCATCAGCATACATATAACTGTTGATGGTGGCCCTGTAGCCTGTGGCATCATCGCTCATCGCCCCGGAGATTGAGACTTCCATGCCATCTCTTCCGTCCATCTGCCAAAAGAGACCGTTGGGATCCCTGTGGTCTGACTCCCATGCGGCGTAAATCTCCTTGAGCCCTTTGTAAGTATCTTTTATCAGTTGAAAATCTCCGTGAACCTTGTATAGTCTCAATGTGGCGTCAGCTATTGGGAAACTATATTTTCTTGGCTCGGCGTCGTGGCCAAGCCAGAAACGCGCATAGTCGTTGAGATATTCCTTGTTCCTCAGCCAACGTCCTTCGGCATAGTGATGACACGCCGGGCAGTTGATTGAATTATATTTTCCGGCCCAAGGGACATCCGGAAGAAATTCCGTTATGATGTAACCATCAGGGGTAGTCTTTATATGCTTTCTGAAAGTCCACCAACGGAAATAATAGGTCTTCTCCAATTCCTTGTCAGGACAGTCAAAAGCGGGAATATTGTCGCAAAGGAACTTTCCCGCGACAATATTCCTGAAAGTCTGTCCATAAATCTCTTCATCGTCGGCATTGAACTCCATGACATACGAGGCGATGATGGAGTCCCCGTCAATGACGGAATAGGCTGACGGGCCTTGTCCATGATGGTTTCTTGTCTTGCAACATGAAAGCATGAAGGAAACGGTAAGCACAGCCATAAGTGACTGCAGTCTGAAAACATGTTTGAGTGTCATAGTGGTTGAATTTGTCTTAATTTTTGAGCCAATGTTCCATTAGCCACTTGCGCACAGGCCCGCCGATGGATTGAAGAAAGACGTTCTCCGTCATAACAGAATCACCTCCTTACAGGGAATTCAGTGATTCTCAAGGTTGTACAGCCATAAGGTATGAGTTCTATCATCCGCTCTTCCCCCAAAACTCCGCCTTGTTGCGTAAAGTACTGAACATGTCCGGCAGAGCCTCTGTAGACTGTCCAGTCAGGCATAGTCCTGGCCGGGATCTTGATGCTCAACGGAGCGTTTTCAAGGGTCCATGGATAGAGAGTCGGATCGACATCGTTCCTTATTATGACACAACTCTCGGCAAGTCCCTTTTCGCTGATGGTTTTGCTGGAGAGACAATAGTTCCACGGCGAATCGGAAGTGACCTCATAATACCAGTCTCCATATTTGACTTTTTCCGAAGCGTCAGTCTCCTTCCTTGTCCATTTCTCGTTCATCTTGAGAGCATAGAGAAGCGGTCCGCGCTCTATCACAGCGGAATTGTCATACCATCTGCCGCAGGTCACGCTCATAGGAAAGTGAAGGGTGATGACATCACCATTTGACCATGTGCGTCTTAGGGTGACAATCTCTCCCGCGCCGCATGGTGCCTTGATCCTTGAACCGTTGACGGCGATCTCTGCGCCTTCGCACCATTCCGGGATACGGAACTTTATTGGAAAGAATGACGAGCGGACTTTCTTGCCGGTGAAGTTCACAGAAACCTTGACATCCTCGTCGAAAGGATAGAATGTCTCCTCCGACAGATTGACCTCGACCCCGTCAGCGACTTTGGCCGTCACTTTGGACGGAGCATAGACAAGCGCGGCAAGGCCGGCGTCATCTGTGGCGTACCACAGGTTCTGAGTGAATTTCGGCCAGCCTTGATGCATATTAGCAAGGCAGCATGGATAACCATTCAGAAGGCCGAACACTTGATCCGTGTCATCGTGCGGAGTGGAGAAATTACGTGTGGTGTTACGCGTGCACTCTATCTGGTTTGTCTGCTGAAAATACTGACGTGTCTCGTATTTGTCATCAGCCTGAGTCGGAAGAGCGTTATATGCGATTCTCTCAAGCCAGTCCGCCCAATGTGAGTCACCGGTGATCCTAAGCATTTCCTCAAGAGAGAACATCATTTCGACCGCGGTGCAGAGCTCGGATCCACGGATAGGATCTCCGTAGTTGATGAGTTCATCACCGGCCCAGAGACCGGTCGGAAAGCCGATGGTCTTTCTGATCACCTTCTCCGCATTTTTGACGGCGTCAATCTGCTTCTGCCGGCCGGACCGCTGCCAGTAGATGACAGGTTCTTTGAAACCTTGCCCCAGATTGACACAATGCATGCTGTTCTGAGTATAGAGCATTGATCCATCCAGGAATATGTCGGTCCACGGAGTGCTTTGCCTGTGGATGATCTCACCAAGGTCAAGAAGATACCGTTCACCGGTAATGTTGTAAAGCCAATAGACAATCTCAAGGTTGTCGCCGCCTCTCTGGGCTCCCCAGAATGTCCAGTTGTCAAGAGGGGTTTGCGGAAGATTGGCAAACTGATATCTGAAATACCGGTCAAGGAATGGAATCACCCTTTCATCACCTGTGGCCATATAATATTGCTTGACAATCTTAAGAGCCACCATCTTGGGCCACCAATCATGGGAATTGTCCCTTTGCAGTCCTGGCTCCGGTCCACGGTCAGTGTCCGGGCCGAAGTATCCATTTTCTTTTTGGGAACCAAGGATGGCTTCTACCCAGACCTGAGCCTTGTCCTTCAGGTCCTTGTCGTCCAGAAGATATGCGAGTGGAAGAAGCCCGTCTATCCAGTACGGGCCTCTTTCCCATGCGTCACCGTCACCTCCGAGCCAGGCGTTTCTTGGACCTACCACATTCCGATACAGCTCGTCCAGATGTCCCGTCAGACCTTCCTTCTGCAATACCAACTGTTGCCGGAGCCAACCGTCCGCCTTGACGGCGCCTATCGGAAGCTCCATGAAACGACTCTCTGTAAGAGGCGCTCTATTGGCTATGTAGTCTTGAGCTTCAAGTGAGACAGAAACCATCAAGACCGCTATTGACGTGAGAATGAACTTTTTCATTTTTTACTGTGTGAGTGGAACCCATACTTTCATTTTGCCCGCCTCCCTGTTATCCCAGGAGTAGTAAGGAATATATTTGAGCGTCTGATCGCCGACCTTGGCGTCAATAGTGACGACACCATTAAGAAGGTCTTTCTCGAAGGCTGTTGTAAAATCAGCGTTTTCAGAGATTTTCAGATCATCAAAACCATCCTTGTTGTCGGCTTCTTCGATGCAATACACGATCGGACCTCTTTGGATAGCCCTCATGCCCTCATCCTCCTTGGTGCGAGGATCCGCGGCGACGACTTCAACCGGCATATCCATATTGAGTTCGATCGCGTCACCATCACTCCACTTGCCAGGAAGTACGGCGTAACCGGACTCGACCAGAGGCTTCACCTCCGCTCCGTTAACCTTTACTGTGTATGACTTGCACCAACCTGGTATGCGGAGGCGCATTTCGGCATTGACCGGAGATTTGGCGCCGATAGTGATCTTGACCGCACCTTCCCACGGATAGTTTGTCTCTTGGGTCAATGTCAAATCTTTCTTCCCATACTTGACAGATGCCTGGTTACCGATATATAGGTTGACCCAGACCGCATCATTGGAAACCCCGTAGATGTAGTTCCCGATGGATGGGAGGAAACGGCAGATCTGGCTAGGACAGCACGCGCAACCGTACCATGCCTTCCTATGGTGGTCACCAATGGACTCAAGAGGATTGACATAGAAGAATCGGTCTCCATTGAGAGAGATTCCGGCCAAGGCCCCGTTGTACATTGAGCGTTCCATCACATCGACATACTTGCCGTCGCCGGTAAACTGGTTCATGCGCCAATTCCAGTAAACCATACCCACAGACGCACAGGTCTCGCAGTATGCCGTAAGGTTAGGCAGGCTGTAGTCCTCTGTGAATCCCTCATTGTGGGCTGATTGCCCTATGCCTCCGGTGATGTACATATTTCTAAGAACGACATCATCCCAAAGGCGGTTGAGTGCATCAATATACCCCTGGTCGCCGATGTATGCGGCAACATCCGCCATACCGCAGTATAGATACATCGCCCGCACGGCATGACCTGCGATGTCTGTCATTTCACGGACAGGCTTGTCATCCTGATAATATGCCGCGTCCCAAGGTTCTCCGTTATTGGCACCGAGTCCCTTGCCGCGCTCGTCAAGAAGCCATTCGGAGAAGTCAAGATATTTCTTTTCACCGGTGGCCTGATAAAGTTTCACAAGAGCGAGTTCAATCTCTTCATGGCCAGGGACCCAGTCGCGCTTGCCAGGGCCGAACTGAGTCATCATGTGGTCGGCCATCTTTATGCAGACATCGAGAAGATTGCGCTTGCCGGTCACATTGTAATATGCCACACCCGCTTCTATCATGTGACCCGCGCAGTACATTTCGTGCTTGTCCATCTCGGTCCAGCGTTTGTCAAGTCCTGTGAGAGTGTAATAGGTGTTGATATACCCATCTTTTTCCTGCGCCGCGGCAAACTTGGCGATCCACTCGTCACATTTTGCCTCAAGTACAGGATCCGGATTGTTCTGAAGAGAATATGCCATGCCTTCAAGGGCCTTATAAACATCGGAATCATCGAAATAGATACCGGAATGCGTGCCCTGCTTCAATGCCGCGTTCTCGAAATTTCTGATTCGTCCAGTCTGGTTCTCAATCTGATCGATGCAGACCCCGAGGGTGACATCCTTATGGTTTTTAAGCCTTGGGGACCAAAAATTGTCAATGATCTTAACTTCGGAGAAGTTGACAGGGGTTATTTTTTTCATTGTACCGGCCTTTTTTTCGCCAGCACATGATACAGCCGCGACCACGACAGCCGTCATAGCTATAATAGTTGTCTTTTTCATATTCATTATTACTATGAGGGCATCGCCTGAGCCGATGCCCTCGATGTCTGGTTTATTGAACGATTATTCGTAGTCAGGATTCTGGACGAGGTTCGGATTCGCCGTGATGGCAGAGAACGGAATCGGGAAAAGAGCCGTGTAGCCACCAAGAGCCTCATGTGAGAGCCAGTCTCTGGTCGTGTAGGTTCCGAAACGTATCATTCTGGTACGTGTGCCCAATTCCCAGGCGAACTCCCAGCCGTACTCATCGTACAGGCGGCCGAATTCCACCTTGTCTTTATCATGCGTGCCGTACTTTCTGTTGGCCGGTTTGCTGAGAGCATAATCGTCAGCGTAATAGTAATAGTTGTAGCATGAATTCTCCTTAAGCTGCTCATCCGTGACAGTCGCTTTTGCAGGGTTGGACTTGAAAGCGCGCTCGCGCACCTGGGAGACAAGAGCGCCGGCGCCTGGCTGGCCAAGCCTGAGGAGACATTCCGCCTTCATGAGGAGGATTTCGGAATATCTGAAAACCGGGAAGTCGGTTCCCATCGCGCTGGTTCCTGGCTTAACCTCAAATTTTTTCATACGATAGCCTTCCCATTCAAGGGTAAAGTTGCCGCTTTGTATATCATTGACGTAACATAAGTCCGGATAGGCTCCGTCTTTGGTGTCATAGATGCACTTGATCGGATTTGTTGTACCATACTCATACTGAGTGCCATGAACCCAAGTGTCGTCAAGACGGGAGTCGTCCTTGTCATAGGTCTCGATGAATTGAGGAACACCCATGGCCGAACCTGCCCCCCAAGGGCTGTCTTTAGTGTTGAAAGCTTCCTTCAATGGGGCTCCCCACGAGAAGTAGTACATGTAGTATGAGCCAAGATTGGAGTCGAACGGAATATTGAGAATTATCTCTTTGTTTGATGCCGCGAATGCGTCATCATCCACAAAATTGTCCTTGTAGTTCGCCGAGAGGTCGAACTTCTTGCTGTTTATGACCGTGTTGCAAGCATCAAGCGCGGCCTGCCAGTCAGGAGTGCCGGTGTACACGCCGGCGTTGAGGTACATCTTGGCGAGAAGGGTTGTGGCCGCCCACTTATTGAAAAGACCGTATTCCGCCCCTCCGACATCCTCGGAGAGATTAGGGATAGATTCCAGAAGCTCCTTGATCACGAAGTTGTAGATGTCTGTCCGTTTGCTGTTTGACGGAAGTTCCTGAGTCGGCCGGGTCACGAGAGGGGCGTCTCCCCAATTGTCAATGATGATCGAGTAGTAATATGCGCGGATCGCGCGTACCTCAGCGATAGCGGCATTGTTGGCGTCAGACTCAAGATTGAGGTCATTGTTGTTGAGCTGGGCAAGGAGGTTGTTGCAAAGCCCGATGCCCTGCCATGTGGTGTTCCAAGCCGCGGCTACGTGGCTCTGCTCGGAATTCCACTTGTGGTAATGCATTCGGCGATAGATGCCTCCGTCGTCCCAACCAGTGGAGTTAGGCGGCATCACGATCTCATCGGAAGTCGTACAGTCCATGGCCCAAAGCTGTCCATGGCCGATATAACTTCTCATTGGTGTATAGCATGCACCAATAACCTTGCGGACATCGTCCTGAGAGTATTTATAGGAGGAAGATGTCAACGAACTGTAAACCTGCTCGGTCAAATCCGTACAAGCGGAGAAGACAAGCGCGCAAACTGTAAGCGCTGATATGATTCGTTTCATGTTGTCTGATCAATTAAAACTTTAAAGATACGCCGATTGTGTAAGACCTTGTGGCCGGATAACGTGTGTAACTGTCCACTCCAGGGGCAAGACCGGTGACCGACAGCTCCGGGTCTATTCCCGAATATCCGGTAAATGTAGCGGCGTTGCGGATGGTCGTAAAGAGCCTGAGGCTCTTGAAACAAGGCTTGTTGAAATCAAATGTATAGCCAAGGGTGATGTTGTCAATCTTGACATAGTCGCCCTTCTCAACATAATAGCTTACATACTGGCAAGGTTGGTCATCAGCGAGAACCGCTTTTCCGTAAACCTTGTCAAACGCGCTCTTAAGCACATTGCCACGCGTCAGCATTGTCGGAGTTCCCCATTTCGCGGCGGTGAGGTTGAGTATTTCAAATCCGAACGCTCCTCTGATCTGGATTCCAAGGTCGAATCCTTTCCAACGGAGATTGTTGTTCCAGTTCAGATAGTGTGACGGAATACCGTTACCCAGAATCTGCTTGTCGGTAGGCTGCTGGTCAAGGCATGGCTTAGGATTGCCGTCCTCGCCTTCAATGATCCAGTGACCGGTCTCGTCGATGTCAATACTTTTGAAACCGTAGAAATTGCCGAGAGGTTGTCCGACCTGAAGACGATGGGTACTTTGCTGCATAGGCTCGCCAGTGCTGCCCTGATCCGAATAGTCCGCGGCCATGAACTGATCATTTGACAGGCTGAGGAGAACGTTCTTGTTGTGAGAGTAATTGATGGAAGTCGTCCATCCGAAGTCTTTTTTGTCAAAGACAACACCTGTGATCCCGATCTCGATACCTGTATTCTTGATGGATCCCGCGTTGGCGGTCATTGAGGAATAGATGTAAGGAGGACACGGTACTGAATAGTCCCAAAGAAGGTCGATTGTCTTACGATGATACCAGTCGATTGTACCATAGATACGCTCCCCGAGGAAACCATAGTCAACACCAACGTTCCATTCATGTTTGCGTTCCCAACGGAGGTTAGGGTTGGCGTTCTTTGAAGGCTTCAGGGTTTGGATGTAAGATCCGTTGTAGTAGGCGTTTGAACTGAATGACAGCGTGTTCAATGACATATAGCGGGAAGAAGGCTCTGTACCGGTCTCACCATAACCTGCGCGCAGCTTCAGGGTAGAGACTGCGTCAATGTTCTTGAGGAAGGACTCATCCTTGATGTTCCACGCAGCGGAAACAGAATAAAAGTTTCCCCATTTATTGTTCTCTCCAAACTTCGTGGATCCCTCACGGCGAATCGAGGCCGCGAACATGTATCTGCCCTTGTAATTATAATTCACACGAGCAAAGAAACCTATGAGAGAATCTTCCCCCTTGTCTGACGAGAGATCCATCTGACCGCCTTTGTAGCCATCGTTTTTCTGAGTACCGGCTCCTATATTGTTGTACTCGTAGTCATCAACCGCAAAACCGGAATTCTGCATCCAGTAGTTTTCACTGACATTGTTAAGGTATGAATATCCGGCGAGGAGGGTGTAGTTGTGGTCCTGAAGGAATGTGCTCTTCCATTGGGCGGTAAGTTCGAGCATGTCCTGCTGGCTTCTATAAGTGCCACGCGACGCGAAGCCATTCTTCGGCGTTCTTGCCTCGTAAGAATGATTATGGGTTTCATAGTGTCCCTGAGTCTGGTTGTATATATTCCTGGAGACAACAGCCTTGAAATCAAGACCGACGACAGGGGTATAGGTGACATCACCGAGCATACGCAGCATGGTGGCGTCAGTACCGCCCTTGGTCTCATTGAGCAACGACACCGGGTTGTAGTAATCCGTAATACCAGTGTTCTCTGAATAAGACCCATCAGGTTGGCGGACAGGAGTCGTAGGGTTGTAATTGAGGCCATTCCAAACCGCAGAGTTGAAAGGTCCTCCGTCAGATCCATTGTGGTACTTCATTGTGAAGCCGTTTATGGATCCATGAAGCTTTACTTTGCTGTCGAACATCCGGTGGGTAATGTCGATGCGGGGGAACATCATATTGTTGTTGGAGAGCTTCATCACACCCTGCAGGCCTCTGTATTCGAATGACGCCACGTAGTTGGTCTGCTTGGAACCGCCGCGCAGACTGATGTTATAGATCTGTGAGAGAGGCGTTCTGGTGATCTCGTCAAGCCAGTTTACCGAAGCTCCGTCATCGTGGAAACCGACATGGCCTTTCGCCAGCTGCCGATACTCGTCAGCGGTCAGATAGTCGAGTGTCTTGGTGATCTGCTGGGTGGAAACGTAAGCGTTGAAATCTACGGATGTCGGCGCTTCACCTTGAGTGTTCTTAGTGGTGATGATGATGACGCCATTTGTTCCACGAGTACCATAAATGGCCGCGGCAGAGCCGTCCTTAAGCACATCAATCTGCTCGATATCATCCGGAGAAACCTGGGAAAGCGAGCCAGGCACACCGTCGATGAGCACAAGAGGCGCCGTCCCGGCCTTGAGGGTAGTGGCTCCTCGCAGGGAGATTTGAGTGCTTGAGACAGGGTTTCCGTCAGGTGTGTTCACGATAAGTCCAGGAACCTTGCCCTTGATAAGCTCGGCCGCGTTCGCCCCCGGAGTCTTCAGGAAATCTCCGCTCTTGACCGTTGAGATCGCACTCGCGACCTCACCTTTCTTCATTGTGCCGTAACCGACAACAACTGTCTCGGTAAGCATGAGGGTATCCTCTGAAAGAACAACATCATATTTGCTGGAGGATCCAACAGAGATGTTTTGTGTCGTGTAGCCGATACATGATACCTCAAGGACTTTTGTTCCATTAGGTACGACAAGTGAATAACGTCCGTTGGCATCGGTAACGGTACCTGTAGAGGTTCCAGGAACTGCGATGGCAGCTCCGATGACAGGAACGCCGGATTTGTCAGTGACGACACCTGAGACCTGCTTTTTCTGGCTCTGCTGAGACTTGGCAGGAGTGACAGCCGTTTCGGCTATGGCAGCGATTGGTGCGGCCATAACCAAGACGAGAAACATTGATAAGACACGTTTCATGTGTAATTGGTTTTAATTAGTAATATGATTGGTTATTAAAGTGTAAACCTAACATGTTATGTTACTTATACTTAAAGCAGTCCGCCGTGACAACATCATAAAAGAGTGGACATCATCACTACGATTGTTTTCGATATTGTTAAACGTTAGATTTGGTAAAACGATAAAAATCGAATATATTTGTGCCTGAACTAACATTAGCTCGCAATAACAAAACCAGGGCAATGCTTGTCGTAATGATAAGCCACTTGGCTTTTCAAGTTTAAGTAATATTGATAACCATATAATTGTCATGGACAGAAGAGAATTTCTTTCAGTCTCGGCCGCTTCATTGGCGGGATTTGCTTTATTTGGTATTCCGGATTCAGCCTTTGCGAGGACATCGTCAAAGAATCCGCGGAAATACTCTGTCGTGATACTCGGTGACACCCATTTTGACACAGAGCCGGCAAGTGTCTATCATTCATTCTACAACGAACCTGTTGAATGGCTCAACAGAGTACAGCGCGCGGAGTTCGCCAGAAATGGGGAGATGTGGCGTGACAGGTGCCCAAGACTTTTGAAACGATGCGCCGCTCTGGTGGATGACAGCACAATGATGGCATTCCAAATGGGCGACCTCATACAAGGGGACTGTGGTAAAGGCGAGGTCCATCAGAAAATGCTGAATGATGTCATGGATGCATTCAAGAAAGAGTTCAAGGGACTGCCTTTCGTCACTGTTGTCGGCAATCATGACATACGTGGCGTTGACGCCGAGAAAGTTTATCATGAATATATGCCGAAACGTATGTCACAGGAACTCGGCAAGGATATTCAGAAGACCACATTTTATTTCACAATCGGCCCCGATGCGTTTCTGGTTCTTGATTTCAACAGACCGGATGACGCCGAGATCGAGAAAATGCTTATTGAGACAAAAGATGCGAGGCACACTTTCATCATCACGCATGGACCTGTGTTTCCTATGGACGACCAAAGCTGCCGATGGTTCTTCCATGGCAACAAGAAAGACACGGAAGCCAGAAGGCACTTCCGGGAGGAATTCGCAAGACGCGATGCGATCGTCCTCTGTGGACACTCCCATTGCACGACACTGACTGAATGGAAAGGCGATGGCGGCATCATCACTCAGATGGAGATGAACAGCGTATGGTCAAATGAGGAGAGGGGAACATACAAAATCATCACGGACAAAACGGGAGACTACGGCATGATGAGAATGAATATGAAGACTATGCCTAACGGCTCGCCGATTGTGGATGAGAGTGCCCTGTTTGAGGAATACAGACCGGGGCTCACACGGTACATCCACTCAAACACAGCTGGATCATTCAAACTCAATGTGGGGCCCAAGCACATAACCTTGGACTTCTATGCAGGTGATTCGGCCACGAAAACACGCACCTTTATTCTCAGATAAAATTCACAAAATCTAACGTTTAACAAAAAAACAGCATGAAACGGTTAATCGCATTGGCGCTTACAGTCGCCATGGTCTTTGTGTCTGGAGTACAGTCATGGACTGCTTCCGCGGCAAGCTCCGCTCTCCAGCAAGACAGTAAAAAACAGATTTCAGGTGTTGTTACAGACAAGACCGGAGGGCCAGTGGTCGGAGCGTCTGTAATGATTCCCAAGTCCACTATCGGCATCATGACCGATGTTGACGGAAGATACTTCCTTGAGGTTCCATCAGGGACCACCACCATTGAGGTGTCCTGCATCGGTTACAAGACTCAGACAATCACCCTCGGGACAAGTGACCAGTACAATATTTCCCTTGCCGACGACACCGAGATGCTTGAGGAGACAGTCGTCGTCGGATACGGCGTGCAGAAGAAAGTGAACATGACCGGTTCCGTCTCAGCGGTTGATTTCCAGACCGTGGCGGCGAAATCACGCCCGATCACCAATGCGGCCCAGGCCCTGACAAACGTGACACCTGGTCTTCAGGTAATGCAGTCATCAGGCCAACCGAACAACGAAAGCTTCGGAATGACAATCCGTGGTACCGGCACCCTCAACTCGTCATCCCCTCTGGTGCTTGTCGATGGCATGGAGCAAAGCATCTCGATGGTGAACCCCGCTGACATCGCGTCCGTGTCGATCCTCAAGGATGCGGCGTCATGCGCCATATACGGTAACAGAGGTGCCAACGGTGTCATTCTCATCACCACCAAGAGCGGCTCGAACGACGGAAACATCACTGTGAATGTAGACGCGTCACTCGCCTACAGCGAACCGTTCAAGATCATACACACGGTTTCCGACTATGCGAGATATATGGAACTCTTCAACGAGTCCCAAACCAACATCGGCAACAGCCCGCAGTTCGCCCCGAGCATCATCACCACTTGGAGAGAGGCCGCGAAGGATCCTGATGGTCTGTCAGCGTCAGGCTATCCTAACTATGTGGCTTATCCTAACACTGACTGGTGGTCAGAAATCTACAACAAGTCACTCCAGCAGACCTACAACGTCTCCATCAGCGGAAAGGAGAAGAAGTCCGGCTACACCATGAGCTTTGGCTATGTTGATAATCCAGGCATCATAGACAACTCCGGCTACAACCGCTACCAAGGACGTATCAACCTTTACTCCGATGTCACCAAGTGGCTTCGCGTAGGCGCGCGCATCTGGGGAAATGTCACAAACCAGGATGTCCTCAGCCTAGATCTCGGAGGTCTTACCACCACCAAGATGCTGGCCTGCACGTACCCTTACTACGACGGCAAGTACGGAGCCCCTGAGAACAGCGCGGACGACCCTCAGTCTCACAACCCGCTTTGGGACTTCGCAAGCTCCACCGGACACGACAAGCGCACACAACTTTACACAGACTGGTACGCGCAAGTCAAGTTCCTAAAACACTTCACTTACAGTTTTGACTATTACTACAACGACCTCAGGCGCGAGAAGAAGACAGTTGACACCGCCATAGGCAAATACTCATTCTCTCAGGGCGCGTTCACCACAGGCGCCGCAGACCCGGCCACCCTCTATACTTATATGTATTATACCCGCGACAATACATACAAACTCAACCACCTGCTCAACTACAGCCAGTCTTTCGGCAGACACGACATCTCGGCTATGCTCGGCTACGAGCAGCAGCACTATGAATATCGCGAGTCAGACATGAGCAAGCTCGGCCTCACCGACGCCAACGTCAATGACTTCAACGCAGCCGTCACACCATATTCAACAAAAGGTTACGGCACGGAATGGACCTCACAGTCATATTTCGGCCGTGTCAACTACGCTTTCGCCGGGAAATATCTCTTCGAAGCGAACTTCCGTTATGATGGTTCCTCACGCTTCGCACCAGGCTATCGCTGGGGATTCTTCCCATCAGCCTCAGCCGCATGGCGTGTCAGCGAGGAGCCTTTCATGAAGAGCATTCCGGCACTCTCCGACCTCAAACTTCGTGTGTCGTATGGTGAGCTCGGAAACAACTCCATCGGCAACTACGATTGGCAGTCTATCTACTCTTCGGCCAACTATGCGGGCGGAAGCGATCTTCTGTCAGGAATCGCCATCACCTCCATCGCAAACAACGCCCTACGCTGGGAGTCCACGGCCGTGGCCAACATCGGTCTCGACTATGCTTTCCTCAACGACAGGCTCACGGGTACGATAGATGCCTATAACAAGCTCACAAGCGGCATCCTCTATACCCCGGACATGTTCATGGCCATGGGTAACGCTTCCGCTCCCAAGCAGAACATCGCGGAGGTCACCAACCGTGGTATCGAACTAGAGCTCGGATGGAGAGACAACATCGGAGACTTCAGCTACAGCGTGAAAGGCAACTTCTCCTACAACAAGAACTGGGTAAGCAAATACAAAGGCAAACTCAATGATGACAAATCCAATATCGGAGATGTCTCTACAGGAAGCACAACACGTGTCCTCGAAGGCCACATGATCAACGAATGGTACCTTCCAAATGTTTACAAGGGTACAGGCAACGGATATGCCGCCGACGGAATAAACGGAGGCCCTGTCGATGGCATGATCCGCACGGAGACTGACATGGAGTGGCTTAAGGCCATGCAGGAGAACGGATATTCGTTCCAGCCGACCAACAATATCGGACAGAACACTCTATGGTACGGGGAATATATCTACGCGGACACGAACAACGACGGTGTCTATGGCAACGCCGGCGACTCCGAGTTCCAGAACATCTCCACAACCCCTAAGTACAATTTCGGGCTTGAGGCATCCCTCAACTGGAAGAACCTTGATTTCGCGATGTCCTGGGGCGGTTCCGCCGGATTCGCCATCTACTACTACGACACAGGACGTAACGCTTCCACCACAATCTATGGTTACGCTATTCCTGAAAAGATAGCGAACGACCATTATTTCTACGATCCTTCAAACCCAAGTGATCCAAGGACCAATCTCACCTCGAAGAACCCTCGCCTCGCCTACAACAGCAGCGCGCCTTCTTCCGCGAATTCGTCTCTTCATCTTGAGAAAGGCAATTTCCTGAAGCTCCGCAACCTTCAGATAGGTTACACGCTTCCTGCCAAACTCAGTCAGAAGTTCATGGTTCAGAGACTTCGTTTCTATCTATCCGGAGAGAATCTCTTCGCCATCACCGGATTCTCCGGTCAGGATCCAGAGCAGAGAGCGACCGTTGCATATTCGACGATGCGCCAATATTCAGCAGGTGTGAACATTACATTCTAATTGATTGTGAATATCATGAAAAATATTTTTAGAAAATCTTTAATAGCGGTGGCGTCAGCCGCCATAGTTCTTGGCACATCCGGCTGCAAGGAGGACTATCTTGACACTGTGCCATCATATAGTTTCGCGAACTCGACTGTATGGCAGTCTCCGATCCTCGCGCGCGCCGCTCTCAACGGAGCCTATAACGCCCTCTACCAACACTTCTCCATGAACTTCAGCGGCCAGGCTCTCGGCATGTCGTTCGACTCATATTCTTCCGTGATGGATGTCGATGCCAACTGGAAAGGGAACAACTGCATGAGTCCTGGGAACCTCACCTCCTCATCAGGTACGGTAGCCAACTTCTACAAGTACTTCTACACAATCGTGTACAGGGCCAACGATGTAATCAACCACATTGAATCAGTTCCGGACATGGACGACGAGGAGAAAGCCCGCATCAAGGCCGAGGCGCTTGTTCTCCGCGCGTATGGATATTACAATCTCAACGTCCTTTGGGGAGGTGTTCCCATCTACACAGAGAATGTGGAGGCAAAAGACGCGACAAAGCCCCGCAGCACCAAGGACGAGGTTTGGAATCAGATCATAGAAGACTGTACGGCAGCCCTCCCTGCTCTTCCAAAGATCATCGCCGGAGGAGAGACTGTCTCACAGACAACAGCCTATGCCATCCGTGGTTTTGTGTACGAATTCAAGAAAGACTATAAGTCAGCCCTCGCAGACTTCAAGGCGATTGAGGAATGCGGAGCCGCCCTCTATTCCCCAAGCAATGGGGCGAAGGGCAACAAAGACTTCTTCCAACTCTTCAAACCGGCCAATGAGAAGAACAACGAGATTATTTTCGCGGTCGCCTGCGTAGGTTCCACCAATCAAGGCAACCCTCGGGCCATCAACTATGGCAACCGCGTCACCGGCGGCTCCGCCTGGAACAACTACCTTCCGAACCCTGCCTACGTGGAAAGGTTCGAAGAGGCAGATGGTTCTCCTTTCAACTGGGATGACTATATTCCTGGCTACTCCAAAATGACACCGAATGAGAGATCTGTGTACTTTCTCCGCGACGGGCTCGAATCAGGGAACGGGGAGTTCGGCAAGTATGACTACCAGGCAAAGAAAAACCAGATGGTGGAGTTCGGTTCAGATTTCTCAAAATATCTTGACCAAGGCAACGAGGAGCGTATCAGGAAGGTTTACGAGAACCGTGACCCGCGTCTCATGATGGCGATCATAACTCCATATTCCACATTCAACGGAAACACCAGTGGCATAGGAAATCACGTCTGGACCCTTCGCTGGCCGTACTGCCTTGACGCGGGAGAGCCATACGACATCCGTACAGACACCAACTCGATGTTCTACTACCTCTGGAGGAAATATGTTCCTGAAAATGACGAGTGTACAACCCGTTGGGTCTATGAGCAGAACATCTACCTCATCCGCTACGCCGAAATTCTTCTCCACCGGGCAGAATGCGAGGCCCAGCTCGGGAATCTCTCCGAGGCGAAGGATTGCATAGACCAGGTACGCAAGCGTGCCGGACATATTCTCCTGAGCGACCCCGCCTGCAAGACGGCCCAGGCCACCAAGGAAGATGTCATCAATCTTGCGCGCAATGAGATGTATGTCGAACTCGGAGGTGAGGATTCGATGTACTTCAACGAACTCCGCTGGGGCACATGGCACAACGAGAAGTACTTCAACAACACTCTCCGCGCCCAGGGTTTGCCTTACAAGGCTCAGTCCAACGGCCTTATGGAGATATGGGGAACAACCAAGTACACCCACGTGTCAGTGGGCACATACTGTGCGACATGGCCTATTCCTCAGAAAGAGAGGGAGATGAATCCAGACCTGACACAGAACGACGGGTACATCGACTAGACGTTTCTTAATATTCATGGTGCATTTGCATAGGACGTCCACCATGAATCCTGAATGGTAAAAAAAGGAAGAGGTGTGAGCCTCTTCCTTTTCTTGTTTCCCGTAAATCACCATACTGCAATCAGAGAGCGTCAATACAATGCAGCAGAAGGATGATTGCGTTCATGTGTTAAATCCGTTTTGCTATTTCTTCAACTGAATGATGTATGGTTTATCAGTCATGGTCAGACTTATCTTGTCAGACTTTTTGACGGTCTGTACCACATCGGTTCCCGTAGTCGGGTCATATATGCCGAGATTATGTTTTTCCCCGAATTTCACGGTTATCTCATTGCTTCCGCCGGCATAGTTCTCACCCCGCCCCCTCTCCCTAGCGGAGAGGGGACACGCGCCGGAGGCGCTTCCTGCCGGCTTCGCCGGCTGTCCTTCTCGCTTTCGTTCCAACCCTTTGTCGTTTTGCATAAAAAAAGGAAGCGGACAATCCGCCTCCCTTCAAATATTCAAAATTCCTGAATCAGAGTTTCTGCATCAGGATGTTCTCGTAGGTCTTGTCACCGACGGCGTAGCCGGTGTAGGAGGTTCCGTCGAAGAGTAGGAACTTGTAGCCGGTCAGGCTCATCTCCGAGCCTGCGGTCGTGCGCCAGTGCAGAAGGCCGTCATCGCAGAAACCGAATTCCATACTGCTGGACTGACCCCAGATTCCGGTATAAAGGTTGGCGACGAAGCCGAAGACCACGTTCAGGTAGCTGAACTCACCGAGATTCTGAGACTGCAAACGGATGCAATGCTCCTCCGGGATGTAAGTTCCGGTGATCGCCGGAGAGTACGAGCTATAGTTGCACAAACCCTTGATCATCACGGTGTTCTCTCCAGTCTTGATGATGTCCACACGGAAGGATTCCGTGCTCGCCTGATTGCTGTCGGAAGTCTTCACGTCAGCGTTCACGATGTAGGCCCCGACAAAATCATCCAGACTCACGGCTTTGAACTTGTCCGCATGTGATGCCAGAACGGTTGAATCCGTGACATAGACCTTGTCTCCGTACCTGTTGGTAACCTCAGCGAGGACTCGATAGGCTCCACCTTCCGAAAGTCCCTGATAATAAAGGGTAAGCCCGTCCGGTCCTTCACATGCGGCAAGGTTATCCGCGTCTAATTTAGATCCTATTCCAAAAATCTGGTCAAGAGGATAGTTCTCCTCATAATAATCAAGCACATCCTTTTCCATCATAATGTAACGCACAGACGCGGCGTTCCTCGTACGAATTTTCCAGACCATAGTGGAATACGGGTCAACACTGTAAGGGCTGATGCTGAACTCCAGAACCTCTGGAGCTATCGTGCCGTCCGGATCGTAGGTGAAGCGTATGGCAATCATCTCGCCAGGCTTGCCTTCCGCATCAAAAGGCACGGCTATCAACGTGTTGGACGGAACCGACGGAGTCCACTGCTGTGTGTTTTCGGAGAATGTCCGGATGTCATCCCGCTGGCCAAGACAGATCTGCTTGTAAACCTTGTTCAGTTCCGCGGTGTCTCCGGTGACGTCACCTTCCACAACCACGGCTTTGCATGAAGAAGTGAAGCTGTTGAACTCAAAGGAGAATTTTCCGTCACCCTCGTAAGTCGCCGCGACGACCGGATCGTTGTCGTGGTCACCGGCGAAGACGATCTTCTCGGGACCGTAGCCGAACATTCCGTCCGTGACATAATAGACCAGGTTAAGGGTGAAAGTCTGCTTGCCGTCGAACGTGCAAGGGAAACGGTCATAATAGGCTTCGTCACCGAGGTACTGGGCGATGTCTGAGACATAGACATATTCATCGCTGCCGCTGTAGTAGTAGCCAATCGACTGCCCCGGCACAACCACGGAATTGTCGCTGTTCACCTTGAAGAAAAAGTTGACCCCGGCGCCCCAATCCAGCAGTCTGAATATGTTGGTGGTGCCTTTGGCGCGTTCCACCAGCATTCCACGCTGATAGCCTTCATAGAATTGGGAGTAGTAATATGTCGCCGTCTGCTGCACCTGCTCGCCGCTTTCGGTGGTTCTCATATACGGTTCCCACTCCAGGGTGAACGATGCTGTAAGATCCAGAAAATCACTGTACTGTGTGATGTAGGCCGGATCATCGCCGAGTTCCGCGTCCCGGCCGATTATGCAGAGGGAGGCGGTGACACTGGATCCAAGCACCACGGCATTCATATTCACAGTCACAGGGACTTCCACACTGTACTGCCCGTCCGGAATGACGACAGTGTCACGAACAGAGAAGAGCGAGGCGTTCTTGCCGCTTTTCTGAAGCAGAACACGATAGGTTCCCTTGTTGCCGTTTCTGGCAAGCACAACGGTGAACTCACCTTCCTTTGTCCCCTGCTCGAACTCTTTGACAAGGCTTTTCTGGACAAAATGGATCTCCTTGTTGTCCGAATCATTGGGAGAGGCCATCTCGCCTATCTGCTCCTGATCGCAGGCGACCAAGGAAAGCAGCGCGGCGGAGGCGCACAACAATATTCTTAAAAACTTTTCCATTATGGATTCTGATCTTCTTCGTTAATGTTAGGATTGTTGTTGATCTCATCCTGAGGGATGGTCATCACCCAGTCGTAGGTGTCAGGGTTGGTGAGGTTGATGCCGTTGCCGGACATCGTGGAGATGCACTCCTCGGCGAATCCGTCTGAGGTCTTCCTGTCGATGCCCTGGCCGAGACGGCGCACATCGACAAGACGGCCGAACTCACCCCAAAGCTCGATCCTCTTCTGCACGAGAATATTCTCAAGCAGGGAGCCGGTCCAGGATGTCGTGAGCGAGCCGAGCATCGTTCCGCTGAGATTTGATGCGTCGAAGGTCGCGTCCCTCTTCTGCATCACGGCGTTGAGGTAGCGGACAGCCTTGTCCTTGTCCCCGAGACGGAGGGCAGCCTCGGCAGCGTCAAAGTAGAACTCCTCTACCCTCATGTAGATGTAGTCCCCAAGCCAGGCGGCCACATTCGTGAACTTGAACTTCTTGGAGATGTACGGAGACTCCTTGTCGTCCGGATCCCACCAGGCCCGGCGGATGTCCCCGGGGCGGATCTGTTTGTAAAGACTGGAGTTGATCAGTTTCGGAGCCGACTGGGCGTAGGCACCGTCAACATTGTCCATGTGAGCGAAGAAACTGGCATAGCCTCCGGCCTGCTCGGTGTTCTCGATCCCGGCGCCCCACATGACGTTGGAAGCGGAGAGGGAGTTCATACCGTTCATCAGTTCGGAAGATCCGCCGATCGAATATTCCTCGGACTTGATGATCTTCTCCGAAGCGGCC
Source organism: uncultured Bacteroidales bacterium (assembly GCA_934725575.1). GTDB lineage: Bacteria > Bacteroidota > Bacteroidia > Bacteroidales > UBA932 > Cryptobacteroides. The sequence goes on along the minus strand of CAKVCK010000002.1, from coordinate 279,045 downwards.
AAAGCGGTCTCCCAATTTCCCGCGGCCAAAGCCACACGCACCTTGATGCCAAGGGCGACATAATAGGAAATATGGGATTTTGTGCCTCCGAGGACAGACGCGTCACCTTTTTCGAGCAGATCGATGGCCGTGTCAAGGTCTGAGTTGATCTGTGCGAACACAGTCTCAAGGTTCTCACGCTTCTTGCCGACGAAATCCTTGCCGGTAGGCTCGGTGTAGATCGGCACGCAAGGGTCTGACCAACGGAACTTGTCCTGCAACGCGCTGTAAGGCGGACGGGCGAACCAGTTCGCCAGATTGAAATATGACAGGGCACGGATCGCATAGGCGTTGCCGAGCACATAGTCCACATCGACCTCGCTTCCGGTCATCGTCTTCTCGGCGGAGATCACATAGTTGGCGTTGGAGATCCAGGTGTAGTTGGCGTTCCACACGTCATACGGACGGAAACTGTCCGAAGTGTAGAACGACTTCACGTTGTAGCAATGGTCGTACCAGAACCACCCGTTGCCTTGGCTCTGCATAATGAAGTCATCGGCCATCGACTCAAGTGCGATGTTGTAGGCGGATATTCCGAAGCACTGGTGGGCGTTTCCACCGGTTGACCAACCGGCGGTCCACATTGTCCTGTAGATTCCGTCCACGATGGTCACGGCCGTGGTCGCCGACTTCAGGAGATCCTCTCCGGAGCCGGAATCCGTAGGCTGGAACTCCAGGTTGCAGGAAACGGCGCAAAGGGCCGCAGACATTATTGATAGTATCTTTTTCATTCCGTTAGAAGTTTATGTCAATTCCCGCTGCCACGACCCTTGACGGGGTGTAGGTGTAGGAGACTGTTCCGGTAAAGTTGTACTGAGGGTCCATTCCGTTCATATTGCAGAACAGAGCCAGATTGTCAGCGGTGACGAACACCCTGCAGGCCCCGATCCCGGCCTTCTTTGTCAATGAGGAAGGAAGGGTGTAGCCAAGGGTGATGTTCTTGATGGCAAAATAGGAAGCGTCGATCAGTTCCTCACCGGTGCTGGAGCGGCTGCCGCCGATCTCAACGAGAGGGACATCCGAGATGTCGCCCGGCTTCTGCCAACGCCTGAGCACGTTCTTGTGCCAGTTGTTTCCGGCGTAGGTGACATTCATCGCGCCGCCGTACAGACTGTCGTAGATCTTTCCGCCGACCGAGAACGTGGTCAGGAACGAGAAGTCGAAGTTCTTGAAGAACGTGAAGTTGGATGAGAAACTTCCCGAGAACAAGGCCTGGCGACTGCCGTAGTAGTACTTGCTCAAGGAAGCCAGACCGACATTGTCGGTGACATATTCATCACACTTCTCGGTCACGATGGAACCCGTCTTGTCCACGGCGTAGCGGTAGTAGGCGTAGTAGAGCTGGCGGCCGGTCGAAGGTGAGACTCCGGCTGACTTGGACATATAGAATGTGTAGATCGGCTTGCCCTTCTCGATCACTACGCTGCCGTAGTTGATGACATCCTGTGAGGAAGTGAGTTCCGTCACCTTGTTCCTGTTCATCGAAAGCATCAAAGAGGCGTCCCAATGGAAGTTGGGACGATCGAATATCACTCCTCTGAACGAAGTTTCCAATCCCCTGTTCACCATCGAGCCGACATTGTCGTCGTAGCCGGAGAATCCGGATGAGATGGCGAGAGGGTTGTTAAGAAGCATATCCCGGGTTCTGCGGGAATAATATTCAATGGTGCTTGTGAGCCTTCCGCCGAACATGCTGGCCTCGATACCGGTGTTCAGGTTGCCGTTCTTCTCCCAGGTGACGAGTTTGTTCTCAATGGAGGATGCGGTCGAGCCCGGACGGGTTCCGTTGGACCAACCGTAGCTGAAACGGCCCTGCCAAACGTAGTACGAGCCGAGGTTGTCGTTACCTTGCACTCCGTATGAAGCCTTGATGGTGAGGTTGTTGAGCCAGTCGGAAGTGGATTTCATAAAATCCTCCTCGGAGATTCTCCACGAGGCTCCGACCGACCAGAAGTTACCCCACTGGTTGGACTTGTGGAAGCGGGACGAACCATCGGTACGCCAGGAAGCGTCGAAATAGTAGCGGTCACGGAAACCGTAGTTCAGACGCGCGAGCACCGACTCGATGGCATAGTCATTTGAATATGACGTGTTGGTGAGCGTGGTCACCGCCGAGCCGAGCTCGTCGATGCCGTCCACGATGCCGCTCTTGGAGCCCAGCTGATAGTTGTAATTGTAGCGATAGTACTCGTGGCCAGCGAGAAGGTCAACGGAATGCTCCCCGAACTTCCTACGATAGGTCAGCAGTTCGTTGAGCGTGTAGCTCGTCGTCCTCGTGTTGTACTTGCTGACGGTTCCTCCCTGGGATGCGGCGTTGCCGTGATACTTGTCGTTGGTCGTCGTACGGCCGTAGTCAGTGAAGTCCACACCGAGATTGATGTCAAGATTGAGACCGTAGAGCAAAGCATCCTTATTGACCGTCCCGAATTTCACGAACGTTCTGGCGGACACGGAGTTGCGCTTGTAGTAAGCCTTGTTGTTGTACAGCTCGGCCTTGGAGTTGAATCCCTGTGCGGTGACACGGTTGGCGTAGCCGTTGTCTTCCTCGGAACCATATTCATACTGCCTGTTCCCGGCCGCGTCAAGCACATCGTTTCCGTCCATATCCTTCAGGTAAACAGGATAGACAGGAGCCATAAACTGGGCTGTGTACCAGACGTTCGAGGTCGCGCTTCCGGTGGCGTCCTGAAAATCGGACACCGCGTGCGCAAGGTTGGCGCTCATTCCCATCTTGAACCAGTCCGTGGCCTGCACGTCCCCGCTGATCCTGCCGGTGAAACGGTCGAAGTCAGTGTTCTGGAGGGTGCCGTTCTCCTTGTAGTAACCCAAGGAATACAAATATGTCGTCTTCTCGGTTCCGCCGCTGACCGAAAGCACGTGCTCGGTACGGAAGGCCTTGTCGTTGCTGATCTCGTCCATCCAGTTCTCGTTCCAGGCCGCCACAGCGTCCTCCTGGATCTTCCCGGACTCCTTGTTGATCAACTCCGACCAAGAGTAGTTCTTGTAAGGGTTGTAATATTCAGGATTCTTCAGTCCGCCGATTGTCTGGCCAAGGTTATTGGCGGCATAGACGCTCGCAGCCTCGAAATCCATCCCGGTGCCATACTGGGCGGAGTTGCGCAAGGCCTCGTAGGTCAGTTCGACATAGTCGCTCATTCCGACAAGGTCATAGCGTTTCAAAGCCCTTGAGGCCACGCCGAAGTTACCCTTGTAGCTTACGTTCACCCTGTCCTTGCTTCCCTTCCTGGTGGTGATCACGATGACACCGTTCGCTCCACGGGCTCCGTAAAGGGCACCTGCCGAAGCGTCCTTCAGCACTGTCATCGTCTCGATGTCCGCGGGATTGATGGCGCTGATGGCTCCGTCGTAAGGCACACCGTCCACAACATAGAGAGGGCTGGACGAAGCGTTCACCGATCCGGCTCCACGCACCATAATAGACGCTCCCTCGCCAGGCTGGCCGCCTCCGGAAGTCACCTGGACTCCGGCCACGGCTCCCTCGAAAGATTTCGTGAGGTTGCCCACAGGCCTTTTGCTGAGCTCATCGCCCTTCACCACGCTGGCGGAACCAGTGAATGATTCCTTCTTCGCCGTACCGTAGGCCACGACGATCACATCGTCCAGGATCACGGACTCGTCCTGCAGGACGAAATCCACAACTGTTTTCCCGTTCACAGCCTGCTCGGCCGTGGTGTAGCCAAGGTTCGAGGCAGTAAGGACAGCGTCTGACGGCACATTGGCCAAGGTGTACTTTCCTTCGAAGTCCGTCACGGTTCCGACAGTGGTTCCCTTGATGAACACTCCCGCGCTGATGACAGGCTCGCCTGTCTTGTCAACGACCTTTCCGCTGACAGTGACCGCCTTGTTCTGAGCCGACACCACAGCAGTGGCGCACAGCAGCGGAACCAGGACGATCATTCGCAATATCTTGTTCAGTTTCATATCTATCTGCTTATTTCGTAAGTGTCAAGGATCACAGGAGCATTGACCTCGATGCGTCCCTTAGGCTCGCTGTTGTACGCCGATCTTGTCTTCGTCCCTTCAGCGGTGGAAGCGGTGGCGTAACGAAGGATCTCATCCCCACTCGCGGAGGTCAAGGACACAAGCAACGTGTACTTTGTGCCCGGCTCCAGAGGAGTGTCGGTTCCGAACGACATCGAAATCTTTCCGGTCATATTCAGAACCTTGATCTGTGTCGATGAGAAATCCGTCCCTTTTTCCTTCACCAGTTTCGCGGCCTCGGTCAATGTCACGCCTCCCAACTCAGAGCTGCGGCACATAAGGTAGCGTCCGGCGGAAACCTGGATATTCAAGGATTCTGTCGCGTCGAAAGCGATCGATACCGCCGAGGTCAAGGAAGTGGATGCCGGGTAGGAAGAGCTTGTACCAAGCGAGACGAAGGCCCAGTCATAGTACGTGGCCGTAGCCATCGTGCTGAGGGTGTTCACAACGAAGGTAGAATCCCCCGCCTCATTGATCGCCAACGTGCCCAATGTGTAGGAGTTAGCGGCTGACAACGGAGCGAATCGGGTGGTAAGCCCTGACTCCTCATTGACTTTCTCAATATATTCCGCCTCTGTTACAGTGCTTCCCTTAAGCGCGGTGTAGCGCCTGAAAAGATCGAACGACCCTCCGAAATAAACATTGAATGAATATGTCGAAGTGAGGACATAGTTCATCTTGGCCACGCCATTTCCAGTCCAGTTGGTCCAGACGCAATTGGTGGAATTGTACTGGCCGAACACGGAATGGAACATCGTCTGACTGAACCAGTCAGCCCCACCGAGGGATGGTTCGGTCATCGTGTCGTGCGCCTTGGTCTTGGCGGAAAGCTTGTACAAAGGAGTCGTGGCCTTTCCGTCAAGGCTGACTCCGAACGCCACGATGTAGTACGACAGCTCCGGATAGAGCGGGTACTCGGTGTAGTTGGACGAACCCGTCTTGGAATAATAAGACATCCCACCCTCGACAGTCATATTGCTGTCATTGATGGCGTCCAGCATATATTTCAGATAAGTGTCCCTGATCTCGGTGTCGGAATGGTTGATGAAATAGCTTGCCGGCACGCCGAAATACACATAGCGGAAATCCGGAACCGCATAGACATTGAAGTTGGCGTAGTCAGAGCCGCACTCAAGAAGCGACATAATTATCTGAGGAATATCCTCGGACGCGGGGCGTGTCGTGAATTTGAGCTCCGCCTCCGGCGAATCGTTCACATACTTCTCCCCTGACAGGGCCTTCAGACGGAACACATAGTCAGTGGAACCGTCGAACCCGCTAAGCTCCACAGAGCAGGCCTCGACCTTGCCGGTCATCCCGGCGACTGAATATTCATAAGCCGACGCCCCGGCGACCGGTTTCCAGTTTATGATGGTCCTTGACTTGTAGGCGGCCACCAGAACAGGCTCCGGCGCCTCAAGGACACTCTCCCCCTCCGTGATGACGTGGATGGTGACGAACCTCGAATCCAGATAGTCGCCGTTAGTCCCCGCGTCAGTCCTGACGGAGAATGAATATTCCACCGACGGCTCAAGGTCAGCGAACGAGACCGAACGCTCCCTTGTCGTCACAGTGTCATTGTCATTGAATATGTAAGTGTAGGCTCCAGCGTCAGTGACTACATCCCAAGACACGCTGAAAGACGTGCTGGTGACATCAGAGACACGAACCTTCGGCTCCGGCAGCGAAGTCCGCTCCGGGGTCTCCTCCTTTGTGCAGGCGACAGCCGCCAGAAGAAGGGCGAAAGACAATTTCGTTATGATTGATCTGTTCATCAGTTGACTATTACCTTTATTGTCTTGAACATTGAATTACCGTCAGAGACAGTGACTTCCGCCGTTCCGGAAGACACACCCTCAAGCGTGAGGACTCCCTTCGACAGAGAAGCCTTCACGACAGCAGGATCCGAGACTGAATATGACAGCACCTGTACCGACGGGAAATATTCCGACATCTCCAGTGTCTTTGTCTGGCCGGTGGTGAGGGTCTGAGCCGGGATCTCTCCCAGATAGCCCATATACTGAAGCAGACGGTAGGTGTCGAGCATTCCCACGCCCATATTCCCGACATACGGAGCGCTGAGGTTGGCGTTGATCGGACGGGCGGAGCTAAGAAGCACCGAGCGGAGCATATCCGGGGTAAGCCCCATACGCTTGTCCTTGCCGTAATAGTAGGAGACGGCCAGGGCACAGGCTCCGCTGACGTGAGGGCAGGCCATAGATGTTCCCTGCATATATTCATAGCCGGAGGTTCCGTCCTCATTGACGCTGGTGCTATAGACGCCGCCATAGTTGCTGTCTGCGTAGGTGTCGCCGCCCGGAGCGGAGATGTCCACCCAAGTGCCGTAGTTGGTGTAATATGCCGCGTCACCGGTGTAAGAATATGAAGCGACGCTCACCACGCTCTTGTCAGCGGCTGGGAACGCCTGATAGTTGACGGCCTCGTTGCCGGCGGCGAAGATCACGATTCCTCCCTTCATCGGGCCGGTCTGCTCGCCGTTCTCATCCACGCCGGCATACTTGACAAAATAGTCGATGGCACGCCTGAGAGCCGAGAACGAGCTGCGCGTCCAAGTGTTCCAGCTGAGTTTCTGGTTGTAGCCCCAGCTGTTCTGGCAGATGACAGCCCCGTTGTCGGCGGCGTATTTCATAGCCCTAACGATTCCGCCGAGCCCGGAGCCTGAGGAACCGTTCTCGCTTGCTCCCAAAGTCTGGAGGGTCATTATCCTGACACCATCCTTATTGCCTGATCCACCGGCGATTCCGTTCACGCCGACGCCGTTGTTGTTGACCGCGGCAATGGTTCCGGCGACGTGGGTACCATGTGAAAGGCTTGAAGATGTTACGATCGTGCCTTTGTTGTCCACGAAGTTGAATCCATGGATGTCATCGATGTAGCCGTTGCCGTCGTCATCGATTCCATTGCCAGGGATCTCCCCCTTGTTGATCCACATATTGTCTGCAAGGTCCTCGTGGTCGTACTTCACACCTTGGTCGATGACGGCCACGATGACATCAGGGTCACCGGCGCAGAGTTTCCAGGCCGCCCACACGTCAGCGTCAGCGCCGACCAGACCGGTCTTTCCGAAGATCGAGCCGGTGTTGTTATAGTGCCACTGCATCTGCTGGACCATCTTGTTCTCGTTGAACGGGAACACTTCCTTGCGGCTGGCCGACAACGCCATCGGAGCGATTGACGGTGAGCCCTCTCCCTCAGCGCTTGACATCACGACCGGCAGTGAATATTCAATGCTTTCCACCGAGCCGCATTTCTTCAGCTGGGCGACCACATCCGAAGTTTCCAGAGTCTTGTCGAAGCTGGCTATGTACCAAGTGTCCAGACCTTCCGCGCGGGTACGGGCCTCGAAACGTCCGCACTCAGGGAAAAGCCTTTCCAGACGGAACTTTCCGTTCTGTGCCAGCACTTCGGAGACCTCACGGGTGCCGTCCAGCGCATCGTCAGACGAGCCGGCCGCCCTTGTCCCCACGTTCGAGCCTTTAATCTTTATGATCAGCTCACCTTTGATGGCGGCCGGAGACTCATTGATTATGATCGGTCCGGACTTCTCACCACCATTCTGTTCCGGCGATTCCTGCTTCTCACAAGCCGCTGACACGGCGAGAGCCGCACAAATGGCGGTGAAAGGAAGCGCCTTCCTTTTGAATATATTCATAAACTAATACTTGAAAGTTATGTACTTGACTTCTGTTGTCAGACCACCGTCAGTGTCGGACTGCCTGTAGCCCACGGCGAACGCGACATATTCCTTGCCCCTCTCAGTCAGGCTGCCGGAGACATCAATGCTCTGGCTTCCCTTGTACAGGGTCAACGCGCCGTACTGGGTCATCGTGGAGATGTAGGTGTGCGCGGCATCCTCCGGCACAGAGAACTCGTCCCACGCATCCTTGGACACCACATCACAGATCCAAGTGTCGCCTGACGATGAGGACGTGACATTGAGATGCGTGCCGGAGACGCTCAGAGACAGGGTCATATTGGATTGCGTGGCCTTTTGGGAGCGGAACTCGCAAAGATCGATCTTCCCGCTGTAGGAGGCATTGCCATTGTCATCGAAACTAAGGTCAAAGGCAGCGGCATAATATGCCGTGTTGTCCATAATCGTGGTCTTCCGGGCAGTCTCCAGTTTGGCCGTGTCGAACGTGCCTTTGGTCAGGAAAGAGTTCGGGCTCATCCCATAGATGGCACACATTTCCTTTATCTGCTCGATCCGCTTCTTGATGTAAGCCTCAACATTGGCGAACTTATCGTAGTCAGATTTGCTGACGATCGAGTAGAGGTAGGTCTCAGCGGCGTTCACCGGAGTGATGACCACCCTCGCGGAGGAAGTCGTGATCTCGCTGACCTCAATCTTGAACTTGTTGTAAGCCTGTGAGGATGAGCCTTCCTTGCCCTGGCTCACGACAAGAGTCAGCGGCTGGACACCCTTGCAGGTCATCTTGATCTCTCCGGTTCTGTCCTCTCCGGTTTCGTTCTTGTCAACATTGAAACTGAACGTCGTGCTGTAGGTCTTGCCGAGATGGATCCAGTCTTTGTCTGTCGTGACCTCGGCGGTGTTGCCCTCCTTGGAGCCTTTGATGCTGTAATCGACGGCAAGCTTGCCACCTTCAGACCCGATGCTGAGGAGCTTGACCTTCACATCAAAAGTCGAGGTTGGCTCCTCGTTGTCTTCGGCGTTGCCGCCACAGGCAGCGAATACTATCGCAGCCGCACAGGCCAACGCGGTCAGCCTGAGCAATGATGGAATCTTCATTCAAGTTTACTTTTTCGGTTCTTCAAAATGGAATTTCAGATAGGAGATCCCGGTTGTTATCTTCGAGCCGTTGTACCCGAAAGCATACGCCACATAGTCTCCGGTGGTAAGGTTACCCGCCTGAGCCTGAGGATTATAGTAGCACTCCGAGAACTCACCCTGGTGCATAAACGACCTGATCGAGTAGTCGCTGCTTTCCTCAACCCATTTGAGGAAATCCTCGGCGCAGGCCTTCGGAGTGGTGCTCTTGCTCCAGACCTCATAAGAATCGACAGTCAGCACATAAGTGACAGAGGCATCGGAAGGAACCACCTTTACGTTGGCGTCAGCATCCACAGTGATGGTGAAATCAGGAGCCGAATCAGGATATTTCTTCGTCGTGAACTTCTTCACCGCCACGTTGCCGCTGTACTCCCCGCCCAACGTCATATCAAACGCGAACAGATAGTAGTCCGACAGAGGCGTAAATCCATCGTAAGAGTGTGCTTTGTAGCCCTTTGTAAGATAATTCCTAAGAGAGAATTCCTGTCCGTTCGCCTCGGCAACCTTACGGGCATAGTCAATCAACTGCTTGGCATAGTCAGCGACGAAAGCCTTTCCGTTGCCGTTGAACTTCGAATATTGCTCAGCGGTGACGACACCGTAGCAGTAGTACGAATCGGAATTTGTAGGAGCGACGGTGACGAAAGCGCTGGAAGACTCGACATCCGTGACGGCCAGAGCGAAACTCTGTTTGGTGTCGATCCTGTAATCCGGATCGGAAGACTGGAGAACGGTCACAAAAGCGTCCTCGGCACCCTTCAGACTCAGGGTGATCACAGCCGTCCTGTCATCAGCGGAAAGATTGTCGCCGACCGAAACCGAAACCGTTCCCGGCACGCTGCCGTCCACGACAGCCCAATCCTGATCGGAGACAGCGGTCACGGCCTGACCGGCCCCGCTTCCTGTCACTGAATATTTCACCTCGAATCCGAAAGCGGCCGACGAGACCGTCAACAACTTCTTTCCGGAAATATTGATGGTAGAGTCAATCCCTGACCCGCCATTATCCTTTTCACAAGAAATTGTGACTATGGTAAGAACCATAGCCACAATCATCTTGAACAGATTATTTAATCTACTCATCAGTCGGTTGTAAATGTTACTTCAAAACTGTAGACCGGAGTCGAACTACCCCAATTGGTAACAGCGATATCAAACCAATTGACAGAATCGTCCCCTATCACCGCCGTACTGGTGTAAGGACCGTCACCAGTGTAAGACAAAGCATTGCTGCTGACCTTTGACCACGAACTTCCGTCAGAGGACAACTTCAAGATAAGATCATCGTAAGCGCCCGCCTTCATCTTCTTGTCCGCAACGACAACAATCTTGGAGATCGCACCGACAGCCGATGTGCATTTGATGCTTCCCTTGGACTTGAAAGAGGTCTCGGTGGCAGAGCCGATGTAGAGTTTGTCGCCATAGATCTCCACCTCCGTGGTCTTCGTCGCATCATTCACGCCCTTGGCCGTGAACTTAGCTGTTACTGGGTAGCCGGACAACGGATCAACCTCCTTTCCCTCATTTGTAAGCTTGTCAGCCTCTGCCTTTAGAACCTTGTACATATCAGCAGCGGTCACAGAAAGTTTATAGGTAACAGCGGTGACACTGGCCTGCTCGACAGTAACAGTCTCTGTGGTCTCGGACAAGCCCTTGGCCTTGATGGTGATCGTTCCGGCTCTCTTCTTGCCGGTGTTCTCTGTCACGGTCACAGTGAGCTTGTTGGAAGCCCAGGAAGCGGAAAGCCAGGACTTAGCATCATCAGCGACAGTCACGGTAGGATCACCGGTAGCCGCATAGACACCACAATCAACGCTCTCGGAATGGGCCGTCTTCGCCACCTTGATCGTCTTGCTGTCAAGTACGATTCCAGGAGCCGGATTGATGCTGAGCGCACCGATGTAAGGACGGCAGCTTTGGTTGGAAAGATTATCCACCGTGAGAACAAGCTGTCCAGACTCGCATTCTGAATTACCAGAGAAATAGTACTCTTTGCCGTCAGGATTCTTGCCACTACCAGTGATGTTGAACTTGCCGAGAACATAAGTCTTACCATCCTTGACAAGACTCATAGTGAAGTCTGCGGTAGCGTCATCTGTGTAGATACCAAGATTAGCTTTGACCATCTTGACTCCACTGAAATCAGCCGCGGAAGAAAGGACTACCTTTCCACCTATGATAGTCGAGCTGGCAAGTCCCTGGGTATAGCCATCCGTAGTATATAAGGACGTTCCGTAATTGCCATTGTTTGACCCAGGATATGAGATGGAGAAATTCATCTTCTTGTCTCCATCGCCCCAAGCCCTTTCCTTGTAAGAGCTATTGATGATCTTGGAATATGCCGGCGTGTTTGTCCAGGTCTCACCTTCAGCAAGAGCCACATCGTGTGATGTCACGACATCGGAGCTCTTGTAGTTGACGATAGGAGAAGTGATCGCGCTGCGTGCGATGACGAGTCCCTTACGCTCGAACACGAGGTCTGCCTTATTCGTGAATACAGTGATCTTGACATCAAATTCACCGTTGTTGGCAACGAACCAAGCCACATAGTCGGACACCGTGGTCGTACCATCGCCTGGAAGGTTGATGTATGAGACTGGAGATGTTGACTTTACATCAGTATCGTAAACGTCCTTGGTGATGTCAACGCTGAAACGTCCGGCAAGAGCCTTGTTCGCGCCGACAGCCTCAATTCTTACGCTTTTCACAACCTGAGACTTATAGGCGTCCGGAACTCCAGCGAATGATATTTTTCCAAAACCGAACAAGTGAGCGAACTCAAGTTTCTCACTGTTGACGGTGGAATACTCACCATATTCATCATTGTGAGTCTTGTTTGAAGTCGAGATTGTGGTCGGCTTCACGAGCATAATGTCCGCACGGTTGTACCAGGAAGTCTGAGTGGCGGTCTGCTCCTCAGGAATCTTGACAATCCAGGACGTGAGGTCTTCCTCAGAGTAAGCCGTATTTACGGCAGCGGCAGGGAAAACGCCATAGAAATTATATTCATCAGCAAAATCAGCGTCCACTATGCTCCAAAGCTCGCCATCGAAGACAGGAGCTGTGGCCTCGAAATCCTTGATTTTGAATATAGAGTAATACACTCCGGCGGCAGCTCCTTTGCTTTTTGCGACCTTGACACCTTTGGTGGGAGTTTCCTTCTTCGCCACAGCGGCATAGAAATAGTCCCCTTTCTCGAATTTGATGTGGCTGTTGCCATCGAACACAGCCTTGGTGTCCGCGCCAGTGCTGACAGCCACGGAGACTTTAACGTCGTGCGTTCCTGCGGTTTCCGGAGCGATTTCTGACTTGGAGCAGCCGACTACTGACATAAGAGCGGCCGCGATGTATAATGACTTTTTCATTTCAGTTCGTTTTACCAGTTAAGATATTCATTACCATCCTTTACTATGACACCGCCGAAAGTGCCATAAGTTTCCCCTTGGGTAAAGGAGATGTACTGTGCGGAATACTTACCGTCACTGTTGCGCACAGCCTTGACAATAACATAGGCATCGGCGGATATCGTCTTCGGAACGGTGATCTTGACCGTTGAACTGGCCTCGTCAACCTCGGCCTCAAGGCCCTTGGACTCAGCGACAACGTGGGTGGTCGCATCTGCGCCGAACAGAGTATAGCCTATTGTGACAACCTGTCCTGAGACAACCATCCTTGAGTCAGCCTTGACCTTGATCGCAAAAGCCTTCTCCTTGACGATCTTGATGACAGTCTCGCCGAGCGTGAATACATACTCGGTCTCAGTCTCTGTCATTTCAAGCTTAGGCTCGACAGTGCCTGACACTGGAACCTCATCCCAAGCCTTCCCGTCATAAGAGACATACCATTTGCCATCCTGGATCTTGAACTGAGGAGTCTTGCCTGAGACAGGAACCTTGGCTCCGTTGTTGGTCATAAACTCACCGTTGACAGTCCAATAAAGCTCACCCTCAAACTCCTTCATTCCGACTACCGGAGCCTCCGCGTCCTTTCCGTTTGTCAGGACGGCGGTCTGACCATCGCTGAATTTGATTGTGTAGCTTGTCTTATCCTCATTCGGAGTCACTGACGCGATAGTCACCGCATTGGCGGCGGCTTCGGCAAGTTTCGCGATAGAACTTACGTTCTCATTCACCTTGGATTCAAGGGCGGCGACCTTGGTTTCCAGAGTGTCCACCCTGTCCTTCAGGTCACCATTGCAGGCGCAGAGCGACGCCGCGGCGAGCAATGTCAAAAATACCTTTTTCATAACTATACTGAATTATACTAAATTAGCGTCTAACTAGAAAGCGAGCACAGGATGGCAGATGAAATCTTGGTTCATCCATTCGCAGTACGGCTCGAATTCCTGATTCTCGCCAAGCCAGAAAATGCAGCATACACCATCAGTGTTGTCATAAATGGTGGAAGACATTATCTGGCATACTCCTTGACCATTTCTTGTCATCGAATATGCAAGCTCTTCTTTTTGAGCGGCCGGAATCTTGGCGAAATGAGCGTTGATGGCATCCATCGGCTTGTAGGAAAGCTTCACATTTCCAAAGTACGTGACATCATAACCATAGTCACGGAGTCCGCTCAGATACTGCGCTACTTCAACACCACCCAGATTGGCCATACAATCCCAAAGTTGTCCTATGCTTGGGACAAACCACCCCGAGGTTTTGGCCGGAGCGGACGGGACGAAATCGGTGGTTGTCCAGTCAAAGGCCGGATATTGTTCCAACTGTTCACCCGGATAGGTGTTCCTGACTGTAGCTGTCCATAACTGTCCATAAATATCCTTGTACCAAGAATCTCCACGCTTATGGTTACCGATGCAGTCAATTCCCTCATTCATAGCGTACTTGGTCAACTGGGCGCCAGGAGCGTGGGCTCCCTTTGTGCAGAACACCAACCCGTGCGTGAATCCCTGCTTTTGCTCAAGCTCTGAGAAGCGGCTCTGGTATGTCTGGAACACGATTCCGATCACGGTTTTTCCCTCGACAGGAGCCGGCTTGTCTGTCGCCCAGACAGCTTTGGTGCCATCACTATTTATAGAGAGCAATCCGCCATCGCTCCAAGTTCCGTCGGAATAGTAGTAGTCTCCGATTTTCGGATCCGTAGCCGGAATCTCCTTGGATTTCACCGAAAATGAGCACGTTGCCTTGATATCCTTGATCACAGCGGTCAACTTTGCGTTACCCGCGCCAAGAGCGATAACCTTCGCCGAGACAAGATTATCCGACTCCACAGCGTCAAACGGTTCGACCTTGACAACCTCTGGATTATCCACAGTCCATTCAACATTCTTGTAAGTGGTCCCTTCCGGAAGTATCGTGGCGTTCACTATGATAGACTCATCCACAGTAAGCAGTCTGGAAGCCACATCCAATGTCAGCGACTCAGCCTCGATCGTCTTGACCTCAACCACACACTCAGCGGTGAAGGAAGACGACGCGGCGGTGATGGTGGCTTTCCCGGCAGAGACGGCGGTAACGACCCCGTTGTCCACGGTCACGACCTCCTTGTCGCTGGAATCCCAAGAGACACTCGGGCTTGTGGCATTGTCAGGGGTTATCGTGGCGCTCAAGGTCTCTGAGTTCCCTACAAAGAGTTGCAGAGAAGTCTTGTCCAAGGATATTCCGGTCACAGTGATAGGGTCAACGCTGACAGCGCACTTTGCGACGCTGGATCCAAGGACGGCCACGATCGTGGTCGAGCCGAGGCTCTTGGCTTTCATTGTAAAGACATAACCTTCTGAATCAGAAGTCCTGTCCAAATCAATCACATCCTCGTCAGCCACATTGACCTCAACATCGGCCAACTTATCAATCGGGGTGACCTTCAAAGAGACGGTACCATTCCCGTCTATCGGAATCGAGACCGTAGTCTGGGTAAACTCGACACTTTCTTTCACCGGTTCCGGCTCATTATTCTCCTTGTTTCCGCCGCAGGAGGAAGCCATAGCGGACACAACTCCAAGAACGAGAGCCATACCTGCGGAACGCAGGAACACGCCTAATGAATTTTTATACATACAAAACCTACCTTTAATCTTTTCAACAAAATGAAACAAGATCTGAAAGATAGGAATTATTCTCGGGAATGCAAGCGAATATTTACAAATCTTTTATCGTCAAAAACGGAATATTATTTCACATTCTTATCGATACCCCGATGCCAGAAACGGGAGGTGATGTCCATCAATGAATATGAATCCGCTTCGTGAGTGACTTTATACAGGCGCTGGTTAGTGGTCTTGGAGTTCAGCGGGCCGAAGGATTCGATGTACGGTCCCACCTTCACATAATCAAAATTCTCGAATATTCTGTCCTCCACCGCGTTCCGTCCCGAGTACAAGGCGGCGGCAAGCCCCTTGGAGCGGACATACGCGGCCAGCCTCAGCAGAGATTCCGGATCCTTCCCCTCACCGAGGAACAGGAAGCAGTCCACCCCGAAATTGTCAGCGACCAGAAAATCAATGACTTTCTCGGTCAATTCCACACCGACATCGGTCTTAAGAAAAGGAGAATGACATCCAATGCAATTACCTTGGCAGTTGCTTATGTCAACCGCCAAGGTAACTCTATCGGGAATCTCCTCGATGACCACCGAGGTCATCTCCGGGACATATTTTATCATCCTTTTGAAGCCTCTCCCTGGGCTGCGACGCCGTCGTGATTGTAGAAACGATGGGCGGCCTCGACCTGACGCATCTCACTGAACGATGACACACGCTTGAGGTAACCGATGACGCGGGTCAGATAGTCCAGATTGTGGCTTCCGCACTTAGGGCAGACCTCAAGGGTGTCCTTGCTGATGTACCCGCAGTCGTTGCAGACGGTGTTGCGGCAGTTGAATGTGAAGTAGTTGGTGCCGTAGTGAGCGGCGGTCTTGAGCAGCTGGCGGTACTGGTCCTTGGACAGGTGCTCCGCCACATTCATATGCAGGGCCGAGCCGCCGTCGAGATGCTTGACATATTCATTGCCGTGCAGCTTGAACTTGTCGATCATCGACAGGGAGTCGTCCTCCGGATTGTAGAAGTACGAGCTGTACATATTGTGCTTAGGAGAGACGTAGAAGCCGTCCTTCTGGTCCCACTTGTAGTTCTTGCCGGAAAGGTTCTCGCCCGGAACGAACTCGGTGTTGAACATCGTGTCGGAGGTCTTGTCCTTCTTGTTGGAGCGGTTGATCGTCTCAAGGATGACATCCACGAACTCGTTGTACTCAGGGTTAGGGCTGATGGTCAGTCCGAGGAACTCAGCGGCATCGGTAAGACCGTTCACACCGATGGTGAGGTACTGCCTCTTCATATCGATGAAGCCTGCCTGATAGACATCCAGCATATGCGCGGCGAGGAAGTCCTTGATGATCTCGTTGAAAGCCTTCTGGTACTTGTGCACCCTCTCGGTCTCCTCCGTCACTGCCTCGCGGATATATTCATAAAGCTGGTTCTTGTCGTAGTCGGCCCTGACAAGAGCCTTTGAGCCGTCGATGACAACGCCTTTCTTCTCAAGGAAGTAGCGTCTGGTAGCGAGCTGGATCAGCCTGTTCAGATTGATGGTCATCACAGACTTGGAACCAGTTGACACTGAGGCCGTTCCCATTGAATATTGATGTGTCGTGTGGTTGTGTGACTCATCGACCTTGTCCAGTTCGGTGATCGAGTTGCGAAGGCGGCAGCAGCTCGCGAGGCTGTCCGGACTGTCGGACAAGTAGCAGAAGAAGCTGTGTCCCTTGGACCACATCTCGGCCGTGAAGTCGGCATATTCCTTGTCAATGAAATCGTCCTTGCCGTCGGTCAGCAGCGCCATTGTCTCGACCGGGAAGGTCAGGATGTAGCGGTTCCTCTCCTCGTTGAACCAGTTCATAAAGTGCTTCTGGAGCCAGGAAAGGGTCTCCCACTTAGGCTCGCTGCCGTCAGGGAAGCGGAAATCGCCGAACACACCGCGGAAATAGCTCTCGTCAAAGTAGCTGATGTTCCAGAACACCGTCTGGTAGCCACGGTTGCCGGCTGGCATATTCATGGAATGCACCACCTGCTGGAAGTAGTTGTCGATGACCTTGACGAGCGTCCTCTTCTTGGCGTTCATCTCCACAACATCCTCAAGATGATCGAGATAGTCATCGCCGTAGTCCTTGCGGATGAAGTAGTCAAGGTACATCAGGAACTCAGGCGTCGCCACCGCGCCCATAAACTGTGATGAGATTGAATATACCAGGTTGATGAACTCGCCGCAGAACGACTTGAGGTCGGTCGGAGCCACCGAGACTCCACCGAGCTTGATCAGACCGTCCACAAGGAACGGGTACATCGTGATGGCCACGCAGTAAGGATAGCCCGGAGTGCCACTCTCGTCGTGCTTGTAGAGGACGTGGCTCTCCAGATCCTTGATGTACTGGCTGGCAAGCGAACGACCGTAAAGGGCTTTGATCTTGTCCTTCATAATGTAGCGGTTCTGCTTGATGTTGTTCTCCTTGTAGAGCTCCTGGCCGAGGGTCACGATGTTCTTGCGGGTGACATTGGCGTTGGCGTCGAACTTGGAGCCGGTGGCTGCGTTGGATGCGGCGATGTAGTCCCTGATGAAGTCGCGTTTCTTGCGAAGGTCAAGGCCGGCGTCGAACTTCTCGATGTAGGCCACCGCCACCTTCTTGTTGATGGACATCAGACTTTCCTCGACCTGACGCCTGATCTCACGGCTGGTGATCTTGTCGTAAATGTAGAGGTTCTCCGCGATAGAGACCACAACGGCCTCAGGGCATTCCTCGCCCGCCGTCTTGTAGGCTTCGCGTATGCCGTTCATCAGTTTGACCTTGTCGTACTCCTCATAGGAGCCGTTGGTCTTGCGTACTGTCACATCCATATTCAGTTATTTTTATTTCTATAAGTATTGAGAAGTAGTTTTGTCGGCCATAAAGTCGGTCCGACCCTTTTTACGGGAGTCGAACCGACTTTTACAAAGATAGCAGATATTTCGGCTTTATGGGCAAAAAATATCGCCTAAATTATTAACAATTACGTAACTTTATTGTTAATTCACCATCAATCAACCTATTAAAGGAAGATATATTTTAGAATTACTAAAATTGACAGCACGTACATAAACCAACCGACTTTCTTGGCCTTTCCGGTGCAGACATTGAGGATGACGTAAGACACAAGACCAAGGAGGATACCGTTGGAGATGGAATATGTCATCGGCATAAGGATCAATGTGAGGAAAGCAGGGATGGACTCGGAGAAGTCATCGAGCGGAATGTCCTTGATAGGGCTGAGCATAAAGAGTCCCACGAAGACGAGTACAGGGCAGACAGCCGAGCCAGGGATGGCGGTGAAGACCGGAGCGAAGAACAGGGCCAGTACGAAGCAGGCGGCAACGGCGAAGGCGGTGAGACCTGAACGGCCACCCTGGGCCACGCCGGAGGCGCTTTCAACGTAAGTGGTGACGGTGCTGGTTCCGAGGCAGGCTCCTGTGACTGTTCCGATGGCGTCGGCCATAAAGGCCTGGTTCATACGTACAGGTCTGCCGTCCTTGTCGGTCATATTCGCTTTTGTGGTGACACCGACGAGGGTTCCGATCGTGTCGAACATATCCACGAACAGGAATGTGAACACAACGACAAGCATATCAAGGCTGAAGATCTGCGAAGCGTCGGTGGTGAACTGGCAGAAGATAGGCTTCATTGACGGCGGAGTGTCAACGAATCCCTGAAACTGGGTGATGCCCATAGGGATGCCGATGATGGCTGTCACGATGATGCCGATCAAGAGAGCTCCAGGGACATTGAATATCACGAGAGCTCCGGTGATGACTAGGCCGATGACCGAGAGAAGTCCAGCGCCGCTGGTGATGTCGCCGAGGTTCACGAGGGTGGCAGGGTCGTCAACGACGATTCCGCCGCTCTTCAGGCCGATGAGGGCGATGAACAGGCCGATACCAGCTCCGATCGCCTTTCTCAGCGACAGCGGCAGGGCGTTCACGATCGCCTCGCGGACACTCGTCAGAGTCAGGATTATGAATATTATACCTTCAATAAGGACAGCGGTCAGCGCGAACTGCCAGGAGTAGCCCATTCCGAGGCAGACCGTGTAGCAGAAAAATGCGTTCAGTCCCATACCAGGGGCGAGGGCGAACGGAAGCTTGGCGTAGAATGCCATCACGAGGGTGGCGAGGATGGAAGCCACGGCCGTGGTGGTGAAGAGGGCGTTCTTGTCCATTCCGCAGTCAGCCAGGATTGAAGGGTTGACGGCGAGGATGTAGGACATCGCGAGGAATGTGGTGATACCGGCAACGATCTCTGTGGAGACCTTCATCGTGGACGGATCGAACCCGAACAGTTTGGTCAGCCAGCCTGACTTCTTAGGCTCGGCGGCCTGAGTTTTTGTTTCTGCCATTGTCTTGGATTGTTAAGTGTCGTTGAATATTAGAATACCCACTTGGTACCAAGGCAAGGACGTACGAAGAAGCCCTTTCCGGTTCCGAAATTGTAAGAAAGCTCGATCTCCGTGCCGATGTTGAGATTGTCAACTCCGAAGTGCTGGCCGATGTTGTACCAGAGCTGCGGCTCGGAAAGGAAGACGAAGTGAGCGTCCTCGGCCTTTGTCCAGTCACGGTAGCCTTTGGACTTGTCGCTGACGTAAGGGCAGACGGTGTGATCTTCCCACCAGAAATCTGCGAATCCTGAGAAGCGGAGTCCGGTCACTCCGAACAGATCCTGCATTCCCCAGACAGCCGTGAACTGGAGCGGAACCTCGCTCTTGAACTTGCTGCCGTCAGCGTGCTTGGCACCGTTATAGTTAATGGTCTTGTAAAGAGCCTTGAGATTCAATGTGTTCTTGAAATCCTTGCTGTGAAGGAACCAGTCAACACCGAAAAGGAAAGCGTTGTTGATGGTGTAGCCGTTGTAGGCGCCGCCGTTGTACTCGACGTGGAAGCTTAAAGGAGCAAGTTTTGTGTTCTGCCAGAAGTTGAGACAGCGCGCGATCTCGAAGTAGGTCCCGCTTGGAGCATAGACCTTGTCATTCTCGTTCTTCGAGTTGTAGTCATAATCCACGAAGAAGAAGGTGTTACCCCATTTGTCCCCGTAGAAACCTTCGAGGGTGGTGGTGACGTGACCGCGATCCTTACCGAAATCGTAAAAGGTCTGAAGGTTGGTCTGAGCCTTTGCTCCTAGAGTAAAGGCAAGCGCTGCGACAGTGGCGGCGATGATAGATTTGTTTGACATAAATATTAAGGAATTTGACTTGTTCCTTTATGAATATTAAAGGACAAAATTAATACAAATGTCATAGAAAGTCCATACCTTTGCCCTACAATATTCACAAAGTTATCAACAGCTATGTTTGAAGAGACACTGAAATTCTATCAGAACTTCCCCAAGGAGGGAATCAATTTCGTTGACATAATGCCGTTTATGCAGGACAAGGAGGTCTTCACCAAGCTGATCGGCGAGATCGGCAGGCACGTGACCGCACCGACCGTGGCAGCCCCCGAGGCCCGCGCGTTCCTGTTCTGCGCGCCGCTCCTCACCTCGGACAGCGGTGTGACCAACGTTGTGCCGTTCCGCAAGAAGGGCAAGCTGCCTCACTCCGGCGACGACCTGCAAAGCATCGAGATCATGAAGGAATATGGCCCCGACAACCTTTACTTCCGGAAGTCCGACATAGCGGCCGGCAAGGCTGAGGATGGAATATTCAAGATCGCCATCATCGATGACGTTCTGGCCACCGGCGGCACCGCGGAGGGCATCGCCAAGGCTCTTGACGCCCTGAAGATCACCGTCGATGGCAAGGAATATGGTGTCAAGGTCACCGAGTTCATATTCCTCGCCGAGCTTGACGGGCTCTACGGCCGCAACCGCCTTGAGAAGATCGCTCCGGTATATTCAATCGCGCACATCAAGTAAGAATATAATCGCTTGGACGCCGCGATGCGGCAGTCACACGCGGCACCTGCGCTTCGCGCCCTGTCCGGGTAAATGGTGCCACGAATGACTGCCGCATCGCGGCTATTGTGCGGTGTTTGCTCAGGAATACACGTATTAGACGCTGAGCCTGTCGAAGCGCACCTAATCGGAGCGAAGCGACGCAAGGGGTTTGGGGAGAACGCTCCCCAATGCCCCTCAGGGGCTGTCACGCAGTGACTGGGGGTTGGATAGATAGCGACAACATCGCGAAAGGTTAGAAACCTTTCGCGATGTTGTCGGCGATGGACTGGATGAGACGCTCACGGGCCTCGATGCTGGCCCAGGCGATGTGCGGGGTCAGGCTCAGGCGATCCGGATGCTTGGTGTGAAGAAGTGGATGATCGGCCGGAATCGGCTCGACGGAATAGACATCAAGGCCGGCTCCGCCGATGAGACCTTCGTCTATGACCTTGGCAAGGGCATCCTCCACGACGATGCCGCCACGTCCCATATTGATGATGATCGCCTTCGGCTTCATCATCCTCAGTTCCTTCTCTCCGACAAGCCCGGCCGTGCGCTCATTGTAAGGAGCGTGGACAGAGATAACATCCGACTCCCGCATCAGGCGCTCAAGCGGGACAGCGGGATATTCATCGCTATGGTTCGTGCCGGAGGTAGAATAATAGATGACATTCATCCCGAAGGCGGTACCAATCTTCGCCACCTTGGTGCCAATGGCCCCCAAGCCTATGACTCCCAATGTTTTTCCGGCCATCTCAATGAACGGCCTTGAATAATCGGTGAACAGCCCGCTGCGGGAATAGGTTCCGGACTTAACGACATTGTCAAAATAGGCTCCGTTGCCCAGAAGGTTAAGAATATGCGTGAATGTTTGCTGGACAACGGAGTCCGTAGAATAGCCAGCTACATTTCTGACTATTATTCCTCTTTCAGAACAAGCCTCGACATCTATATTGTTGATTCCGGTGCCGGCCTCACACACAAGCCGGAGTCTCGGAGCCGCATCCAGCAGCCGGTCGTTCACCTTTATCTTGTTAACGACCAGCACCTCACAATCGCCAACCCTCCGCACGGCCTCCTCCGGAGTCGAATTAGGCCACGCCGTAAGCTCCCCCTGTCTTTCAATCGGCTCCAACGACGAAGTCCCCATCGTCGCCGCATCCAGAAACACAATCTTCATCTCTCAAAAATTTTCCGCTAATATAAGCATTTTTGTGAATCTACAATGCCCTGAATATGTCCGGGGAATGCCCTCCTGGCCGGACAAGTCAACGTAATCGGGAACTTTGTCCGGTCAGACCACCATCACGCCCGACAAACAGATCGGGGCATAAGGTGGAAACCAAAACGAGGACAACCGATCGGCCGTCCTCGTTACTGTGCGCGGGATGAGAGTCGAACTCACACGTCGCAATTGACACTAGCTCCTGAAACTAGCGCGTCTACCATTTCGCCACCCGCGCTTGAAGTGGATTGCAAAGATACTGATTATTTACGAAATTGCAAACAAAATCAAGCGCCGGGCGAAGAAAACTACTTGGAATACTTGCTGAAAGTCTTGTTTATCAGCGTCGCCTTACCGGAACAATTCTCAAGAAGAGCGCTCTTGAAGGATGCGATGTCGTTCGAGTAAAGGCCGAGGGACGCGCAGATGTCGGAACGGTGAACGCCGCCGTTTTCCAAATCCATCAGGATCTGAGGCTTGAACCAATAGTTCGCGCCGAATCCAGGATTGCTGCCGTAACGCTCTTTGTACAACATATTCTCAATGTAGTAGGCCCACATCTCGCCGATCTCGCAGTAACCAGCGTTATCACCGTTTCCGGTACCGTAGCAGTCTCCAGTGGAGATGTACGAGGTAAGGATATAAGTGGCGTACTTCTTCCAGTAGTCCGTTCCCACTTTCTGGAAATGACTGGCGTGAGCCATCTCGTGGATCGTCGTGGAGTACAGCTCGGAATAGTTTCCGTTCTTGCCCTTCGAGCCGATGGTGATGTCCGGAGCGAAGATCCTGACGATAGCTGTGTACTTTCCGATGTACTTGCTGACCAGCTTGTTGTCAAGCAAGGCTCCGTGGTGCATCATCAGCGTACTGGATGGTCTGAGAATATTCAGGATCCAGAACCTCAGGTTCTTAGGCGGCATAACGACACCGGTTGTCTGACACTTCTTGAAGTAGTCGTAGGCCGCGTTGTTGACGACACATCTGCGGAACAGTGTAGCGTCCGAGTTCTTGTCGATCGTCAGATCAATGCCGGTCGGAGAGCCCTTGCCGATTGTCGAGATGGAGGCTGGTACCAGAATCAGATTCAAACCGATGGAGAATCCCGTGCTGTTCTTGAAGCAGATGCGGTAATGAGGCTTGGCGGAGAACTTGCGGGAGAACGCATAGTTGCCGTTCTCGTCAGTGTAGGTCGTGGCGATCTTCACGAAGACATTGGCCACCATCTTCACACCGGCCACGCCGATCGTCTTCTTGCTCTTCAGTTTGTCATCGACAATCGTGATCCTGCCTGAAGGCTTTGACTTGGCCCTTGTCTCAGGAACCAGCAGATCAGCATTGTCCGTGATCTCGAAAGCCTTCCGCTCGATTGACTCCCAATCCAGATCCCCGAGGCCTCTTGTCGAGACATCCTCGTCCGGGATAAAGCATTCGTCCAGGACCTCATAGTCAATCCCTTGCGGGAACTCGAAGTCCGACGGCACCACAGCGTACTGCCAGGTGATCTCGTCCTCGGGCACAGCCGGATCGTGGTAATAGTCTCCGTCCTTCAGGATCTCACGGTCCATCGGATGGTCCAACATCTCAACCCCAAGGTCTGACAAACGGTTGTACTCCTCGGTGTTCTTAGGCAGGAAACGGACATAGCGGTCGGTGACAGGGACATCCACAGAAGCCCTTGTCGGATAGAGTGTGGCAAGAGCCTCGCCGACATTCTTCACGGAATACGGATTCTCAAGCTTGCGCCCGAGCTCCATCTTCTCGTGTGAGACCACCTCGACCTTTTCCTTTGTGCTGACAGGATCGACCTCCACCAGAGATCCACCCTCTTTGCTGCAGGACACCAGCACCAGAGCCGGCAGCATCATTCTGAAGAACCATTTCATCGTTCAGTTGGTTTTTAGTTACGATGCAAAGGTAGAGGAGACTATCCGTGGGTTGAAATATTCAACGGTTAAGTGTAAAATCCGCTTTCCTTGTCAATTAAATGGCTATTTTTTATCTTTGCACAGAAGATTTTTAGGAAAATTATGGGAATATTCAGAAAATCCGCCGTCTATGCGGCATTCATAGCGCTGGCATTCAACGCTTTCACTTTTTCAGCCACGGCACAATCGTATAAAGACCTGCTTGAAGAGAACCCAGAAAGGGCAGGAGGTGTCTATCATTATTATGAATATGCCCCCTCGGCTTTCACCAAAGCGCCCAAAGGATACAAGCCATTCTATATCAGCCACTACGGGAGGCACGGATCTCGCTACCACACCAGCGGGAATCTGTTCAAGGGATCTATCGAGACACTTGCGACCGCGGAGAAGGCAGGGTTGCTTACAGAAGAAGGCAAACTGCTGAAAAGCCAGATTGATTCCCTCAACACCGAGCATCAGGGGATGTTCGGAATGCTGACGGAAAGAGGAGCGGCGGAGCACAGGGGAATCGCAGGAAGGATGTCCGCCAACTATCCGGAGGTGTTCAACGGAAAACGCTCCGAGGTGGAATGCGTCTCAAGCTACTGGCCAAGATGCCTTATAAGTATGGCCAACTTCACTTCCGCCGTCAGGGAGAGGAACGGGAAACTGAATTTCCATTATGTGACAGGTCCTAAGTACTTGGATTACATAAGTATGGATCTTGACACCAAGAATGTTATGAAAGAGTCCAACGTCCTGAGGCGGCATCTGCTGGACAGCCTTGTCTCCTACGAGAGGTTCTTCGGGGCGATATTCACTGATCCGGCCAAGGCGACAGAGCTGATTCCGAAACCTAAGGAGTTTATGGACAACGTGTTCATCGCCGGCAGCATCAGCCCCAACACCATTGGCCATCCTGACATATTCAGTCATTTCAATGAGGAGGAATTGATCGGGCTCTGGATTTCAAGGAACGACAAATTCTACTATAGTTTCGGCATTTCCGCCGAGGAGGGGGAATATGTCTCATCCATCGCCAAGCCTCTCATCGAGGACATCGTCGCCAAGGCTGACGAGGCTCTCAAACCAGGAAGCGACAGGGCGGCTGACCTCAGGTTCGGCCACGATGTGGGACTTCTTCCGCTTGTCGGCACGATCGGGATAGCCGGTATGGAGGAGCGCTGGAAATCGATGGGCGTTCACAGCCATTGGTTTGATTTCCAAATGATTCCAATGGCCTCCAACCTTCAGATGATCTTCTTCGGGAACAAGAAGGGAGACATCCTCGTCAAACTCGTTTACAACGACAGGGAGACCTACATTCCTGCCGTCAAGACCTACAACGGCGTATTCCACAAGTGGAGCGACCTTCGTGAATATCTTGTAAAGACAGCCGCCGCCATCTCTGACGAACACATCGTCAAGGATGACAGCGGTAAGGAACGTACCGGAGTGTCCGGACTGTAGTTTAGAAATAGACTACAGTCTTCTGCTCGATCGAGGACATCAGCGAATTGGCCAGGCGGCTCACTCCGAAACGGAACAGATCCTTGTTTGTCCACTCGGCCCCGAGAATCGATTTGGCTATTGAATGGTAGCAAACCGCATCCTTTGACGTGGATATGCCGCCCGCAGCCTTGAATCCGACTTTCCAGCCGGTCTTCTCATAGAAGGCCTTGATGCACTCGCACATAATGTAAGCGGCCATCGGTGTGGCGTTCACGCTTACTTTTCCGGTAGAGGTCTTGATGAAATCAGCGCCCTCCTCCATAGCAAGGAACGAAGCGTTTGCGATGTTCTCCGGGGTGACCAGCAAGCCGGTTTCCAGAATCACCTTCAACGTGACCTTGCGGCCAACCTTCGAGGCAGCCTCGTCAACAGCGGCGCGGAGCGTACGGATCTCCTTTCTGGCGGCATCATAGTCTCCCGCCATAAAAGCGTTGAGAGCCAGCACAATGTCGATCTCATCGGCCCCGGCCCCAACAGCCATCTCACACTCCTTGACCTTTACCTCAAGGAAACTCTGCGATGTCGGGAAGCAACCAGCCACTGAAGTCACGTGAACCTCCTCGCTCTCAAGGTTTTCCCTCACGAGAGAAGCGAAGTTAGGGAATACGCAGATTGATGCCGGAAGCGGATATTCAGGAAAATCCTTCATAAAGGAATTGACCTTTCCCACCAGTTTCTTCACTGACTCTGGGGTGTCCTCGGAGCGAAGGGTCGTGAGATCCATCAACGACAGGCAATGCCTGAGGACTTCCGGAGAAGTTACACTGTCAATGTTGGCCGCAATGGCGTCCAACCTTTTACTGATCCGTTCCTTATCCGGAGCGTAACCATACTTTGCGAACAAAGATTCCATTTTATTAACTAATATTTTAATATTCACAAGAAAATGCCTATCCTCTTATCTGAACCGTAAAGCCTTCGTCGATCAAAGGCTTCACCAACGTCCTCATCTCCTCCACGGAAAACTTCTCAAGCCTTTCCGCCGGAGCCTCCCTGTCAAGGGTATAGACCATCACTTCTCTTGGTTTAAGTTTTCTTACTATATTCATCCACCCGTCAAGCACTTCCGGCGAGGAAGAGTCGAAGGACGGAGATCTGAGGAACATCGTCTGAAGCACGAAATTTCCCTCAAATCTCATCAGGTCGGCGACTACATCTTCCACGTGATATTCCCCCTGCGGCTGATTGATTCTGGCCGCAAGGACGTCAGTCGGAGCGTCAATCTTCAAAATAGGGTTGTCAACCTTCCTCAAAGCCTCGAAGACATCCTCTCTGAATATCCTTGTGGCGTTGGACAGGACCGACACTTTCGCCTGCGGGAAGTACTTATCCCTCAGCGAGATCGTGATGTCGATTATCTCCGGGAAATCCGGATTCAGCGTCGGTTCCCCGTCTCCGGAAAATGTTATCGAGTCGATAGGCGTGCCGGCGTCACGGCATTCCTTCAGCTTCTCCTCCAAAGTCGAACGCAGTTCCGCTGCTATAGGAAGCCTGCGGTCTTCCCTGCCGTCCTTGTTCCAGCCGCACTCGCAATAGACGCAATCGAAATTGCACAGCTTGCCTTTCGTCGGAAGCAGATTGATTCCGAGCGAAGAGCCCAACCTTCTGGAGTGTATCGGCCCGAACACAAGTTCCTCTCGCATCATAGCTAAACGATTCTATGTGACCGGCTTTCTGAAGTGAGGCGGTCACCGTCAAGGTTCTCAACAGCCACCAGACCCGGCTTCATTCCGACAGCGATGCGGCCATATTCATTCTCCTTCGACAGGAACTCCGCTCCGTTCAGGCACGCCCAGGTGAGAAGCTCGTTCAAGCCGACCTCCGGGAACGCGTTCTGCAGGCAGTAAAGCTCCCTTACGATGTCAAGATCGTCATTGCTTGAGAGCGAATCCGTCCCGACTGTGATCTTCAACCCGTTGCGGCGCATCAGCGGCACAGGCGGCAATGAATTATGAATGAATATGTTCGATTGCGGACAGAGTGCCACGAACGGGTGGTTCATCACCTTCCTCACGGCATCGATTCCCTCCTGGTCCATACAAACCTCGTGGACAAGCAGGATGTGCTCGTCAAACGGAGCCGGATGAGCCTTCTCCAATCTGTCGATGAAATAGAGCAGGGATGATTTCCCGGTCACCGGAGGGACACTCATCCCGGCGGCCTTACGGTTATCCCACATAGCCCCACGGCCGTATTTCAGCATATCCTCCTCTTCTTCGGTCTCTTCCGAGTGGAATGACAGGAAACCGGACTTCAAACCTTCGGCCGAGACTGCCGTGACAAGCTCCGGGCTCATCGTGTAGCAGGCGTGCGGGGTCGGAGCGGCGTCCAGTCCGTAACTGTCAGCCACTTCCTTGAGTCTCATCACGTTCTCCATCACGGAAGCGCAGTCCTTAGGCTCCGTCCCGAAGACCTCCAGAAAGGTTCTAGTGTACATCGGAGATGCTTTCTTGATGGCGAAAGTGTCGGCACAGTTGCTGATGTCAGCCATCGCCGAGACTCCGCGGTCCCACATTACATTCATCCAATGAGAGATGTCACGGAGCTTCTCCTCAAGACTCTTGTTGTCCCTCATCTCGTTGATCTGGTCGATGAAGCCGGCCATTCCCGTACCTTTGCGGAAAGCTTTCCACAAGTAGGAAAGTTCCAGATGACAGTGAGTGTTGACAAAGCCCGGCACAACAGCGCCTTTCACAAAAGTTTTCTCCTTCGCCGGATCGGAGCATTCCCCGACAGCGGTCACGGTTCCGTTGTCATCATATTCGACGAAACCGTTTCTGATCGGAGTCTCCCGATCAAGGGTGAAAACATATTCCGCGGCTATTCTATTCATTTTCAATCAATTCTTTTGACGGGAGCAGCTTCAGATCCTTAGACAATCTCTTCCTGCCGTCCGGAACGAACCTCAAGGATTTCTCCAACGGCAGCGCGGCCGCATCCACCACGGCAGAATCCGCATTAACCAGGACAGTGTCACGGATAATCAGTTCCGGCCCACGGAACATCGTGTCCCTGACCACCGGCGCAAGGTAATAAGCACCGGCGGAATCCTTCAGGAAGCAGACGCTGTCCATCACAAAACTGCCTTTGAATATGTCGGCGGCTGGATGGAAATCCATGATCGGCAACGACTTCCGCGCATTGGCGATGGAATCGGCCTCGAAACGGGCCTTGTCCTCCAACGCTATTTTCTTGTTCAGGACACTCAACTCGGCACGGAGCCCGTCGGAGACACGCCCGATCATCTCCGCATAGCGCTTCGGATCATTCAGGTAGTAGTCCACGCTTTTCTGGTAGTCCTTGAGAGTGTACCCGTACTTCTCGAAAATCGGCTCATAGAACCAAGTCGTGTCCGCGGTCACTTTCTTGTCCAGATTGTCAGCAAGCCACTGGTCCGCCAGGAACATCTCACGATAGATCCGTTCCATCTTGCGCATAGGAATCACCTTTGCCTCACGGGCGCAGGCCCCCATGGCAACGGCGATGACCACAACCGGAATAACTATCCTGAGAATCCTTCTCATAATCCTACCTCAATGTGGCTCCGTACTCGTTCTGGAAGGTAGAGAGAAGTTTCTTCATTATCCTCTCCACATCCTCGTCCGTCAAGGTCTTCTCCAGATCCTGAAGAACGAATCCGAGGGCGTACTGCTTCTTGCCGGCCGGGATCTTGTCCCCACGATAGACATCGAACAGGGTCACCTGCTTGAGAAGCTTCTTGCCGGCCTTGAACGAACTCTTGTAAAGGTCAGCGTAGCTTACGCTCTCGTCAAGCAGCAAAGCGAAGTCCCTTCTGACCTCAGGGAACTTAGGCATCTCCTTGAAGGCGACCTTGTCTCTCTTCACAAGTTGGAACAACGTGTTCCAGTTGATCTCAGCGGCGAACACCGGCTGACGCACACCGAATTTCTTGGCGATAGCCGGAGACACTGTGCCAAGCACCGCGAGCGGCAGATGCTGCCCAGGAAGGGCGTAAGCGACACCTTCACTGAATATGTCAGCGGGAGCCGCAGTGGCTTCCATCTGGTAAAGATTGGCACCGAAACGCCTCAGGAGCAGATCCACATAGCCCTTCAACTCAAAGAAGCTGCTCTTGCCCGGCTGGCTGTTCCAAGACTTCTCCGGGGTTCCGGTGACGAACATCGAGAAAGCCGGATGCTCCTCGTAGGAAGCCAGCGTCTTGCCGTCCATCTCTGGATTACGACTGTAAACGGAGCCATATTCAAAAAGCTTCATCGATGAGATCTGACGATTCAGGTTGTAGGCGACAACCTCAAGCCCGCTGAATATGAGGGTCTGCCTCATCACGTTCAAGTCTGAGCTCAGAGGATTGACGATCGTCACGCTCTTCTCCTCCGGGAATGTGGTAAGTTCCTTATAATAAGCCCCCTTGGTGAGGGAATTGTTCATTATCTCGACAAAGCCGTTGGCGGCCAGGAAGTTGGATATTCCGTTGCGGATGGCCTCAGGCTCCGGTGAAGGTGTGGCGTTGACGGACATCTTCATATGCTGTGGCAGGTCGATGTTGTTGTAGCCGTAGATTCGGAGAATTTCCTCAACGACATCGCACTCCCTTGTGACATCGATCATATAGGTCGGCGCGGCGACCTTGGCTCCACCCTCTCTTTTCTCGATGAACTCGTAGGTGAGGGCCGTAAGTATCTTCTCGATTGTGTCGTGTCCGATCTTCTTGCCGATGAACCTCTCGATGCGGTCGTAGTCAAGGTCGATGACCTTCTTCTCGATCTTGGTCGGGTAGAACTCCTCGATTCCTCCGACGATCTCTCCGCCGGCAACCTCCTGGATCAGAAGTGCGGCGCGCTTCGCGGCATATTCATTGATTCCAGGATCGGCTCCCCTCTCGTAACGGAATGAGGCGTCGGTCTGGAGAGTATGTCTCTTCGAGGTCTTGCGGATCGAGCCAGGATCGAAGTAGGCGCTCTCGACGAAGACGTTGACAGTCTCGGCCTTCACGCCGGAATCGATGCCGCCGAACACTCCTGCGATGCACATCGGGCCGTCAGCGTTGGCGATAACGATGTCCTCGGCTGAGAGTTTCCTCTCGGTCTCATCAAGGGTGACAATCTTCTCGCCCTCAGCCGCCCTTCTCACGATAACCTTTCCGCCGGTGATCTTGTCGGCGTCGAAAGTATGCAGAGGCTGGCCAAGCTCAAAGAGGATGAAGTTGGACACATCCACCACATTGTCGATAGGCCTGAGTCCGATTGACATCAACTTCTTCTGAAGCCACTCCGGGGACGGGCCGACCTTCACTCCCTTGATTGTGATACCGCAATAGCGAGGAGCGGCTGTCGCATCCTGCACTTCCACAGGAATGCCTTTGCCCTCACCCGGTTTCCAAGCCTCCACAGAAGGGTACTTGAATGAGCAAGGAATATTATTGAGCGTCATCCAGGCATAGAGGTCGCGGGCCACACCGATGTGTGAGGCGGCATCCACCCTGTTGGCTGTGATCTCATATTCAATTACGGCCTCGGTCTTGAGATGGAGATAGTCCTTCGCGGAGGTTCCGACAGGCGCGTCGGCAGGAAGAACCTTGATGCCGTTATGGTCGTTGCCGATTCCGAGCTCGTCTTCGGCGCAGATCATTCCGAAAGATTCCACGCCACGGATCTTGGACTTCTTGATCTTGAAGTCACCCGGAAGCACGGCTCCGATACGTGCGAAGAGCACTTTCTGGCCGGCGGCCACGTTAGGAGCGCCACAGACAACGGTCAGAGGCTCGCCCGTGCCATCATTAACCTTCGTGATGTGAAGGTGGTCGGAATCAGGATGCGCCTCGCACTCAAGCACCTCCGCGACAACGACTCCCGCGAGTCCGCCAGGAACCTCCTCCTGCTCCTCGACTCCGTCGACCTCGATTCCTATAGCTGTCATAGCATCCGCGATCTGCTGCGGAGTAAGATCGGATTCAAGATAATCCTTTAGCCAATTGTAAGAAAGCTTCATATCTCAGATGTTTTATTTGTCAATATCTTCCCTGGAGAACAATGATTCCACGAACTCCTTCTTGTCAAACACTTTAAGGTCATCGATCCCTTCGCCGATTCCGATGAACTTCACAGGGACCTTCAACTGGTCGACGATTCCGATGACGACTCCGCCCTTTGCGGTGCCGTCCAGCTTGGTGATCGCCAGCGAAGTGATGTCCGTTGCCCTGGAGAACTCCTTGGCCTGTTGGTATGCGTTCTGGCCGGTCGAAGCGTCCAGCACGAGAAGGACCTCATTAGGAGCGTCCGGGATGACCTTGCGCATCACGTTACGGATTTTTGTCAGTTCGTTCATCAGGTCTATCCTGTTGTGGAGTCTTCCGGCGGTGTCGATCAGAACAACATCAGCGCCCTTGGCGACAGCTGACTTCACCGTGTCGAAAGCCACGGAGGCCGGATCAGAGCCCATACCCTGCTTTACAATCTCCACGCCAGCCCTCTCGGCCCAGATCTGAAGTTGGTCAACGGCGGCGGCGCGGAATGTGTCGGCGGCTCCGATCATCACTTTCTTGCCCATAGCCTTGTAACGGGCGGCAAGTTTTCCGATGGTCGTGGTCTTGCCCACACCGTTCACTCCGACAACCATCACGACAAGAGGTTTCTTAGTCAAGTCGAAAGGCTCTTTCGGTGACTCTTCACCATTGACATCCAACAATGTACCAATCTCATCGCGGAGCATATCAACCAATTCATCGAAGGACATATATTTGTCCTTGCTGACCCTTTCCTCCAGACTGTCAACAATCTTGAGAGTGGTGTCCACACCCATATCCGATGCGACAAGCGCTTCCTCGATGGCATCGAGAACGCTGTCGTCCACCTTGGACTTGCCGATTATCGACCTTGAAAGCCTCTGGAAGAAGCCCTCTTTCGTCTTCTTCACTCCTCTGTCAAACAATCCCATAACGTTATCATTTGTAAACTTACAAATTTAGTGAAAACCGAGCGCAATGTGAAATTTATTTCGACATTGCCGAGGTGCATCCTAAATTCGCCGTCAGGCAAATTAGTGAAAACCGAGCGCAATGTGAAATTTATTTCAACATTGCCGAGGTGCATCCTAAATTCGCCGTCAGGCAAATTAGTGAAAACTGAGTGCAATGCGAAATTTATTTCAACACAAAAGCGCAGGCGGAATCCGCCTGCGCTTTTGATGATATATTCTCAGAAATTTACTTCTTTGCCTCGAAGAAATCCTTAGTCTTCTCAGCCTCGACGAGAAGCTCTGTGAAGATGTAAGCACCGGTCTTTGGTGACTTGTCCATACGGATGCACTTCACCATACTCTTTGCGCCAGCCTTGGCGGCGAATGTAGCGACTGCTTTCTTTGCCATAGTCTATATCTCCAAAATTACTTGATTTCACGATGAACTGTCACCTTGTGGAGGTAAGGATTGTACTTCTTACGCTCGATACGCTCTGGGGTGTTCTTCTTATTCTTCGTTGTGATGTACCTTGAGATTCCCGGCACACCGCTTGCTTTCTGCTCAGTGCATTCGAGGATGACCTGCACCCTGTTTCCTTTTGCTTTCTTTGCCATAACTCAATAGATTTTAAACAAGGCCGACATATCCTTTAGCCTGCGCCTCTCTGAGAGCGGCGTCAAGGCCTTTCTTCTCGATGGTTCTCATTCCTTTGCAGGAAACCTTCAGTGTGATGTACCTCTGCTCAGCCTCTGACCAGAACTTCTTGGTCTTGAGGTTGAGGGCGAACTCGCGCTTGGTGCGAAGCTTGGAGTGAGCGACATTGTTGCCGATCATTCTCTTTCGTCCTGTGATTTGACAAACTTTTGCCATAATATTTTACTTTTTTATTGATTCAAAATAAATTGCGGGGGTGCAAATTTCGCTCTAAATTTTCAGAATCGCAAATAATTCAGACAAATTTGAAGAATCTGCGCCACCGTATATTGTTCGGGAACTTGCGGGTCGCATCCGTTGAAAGCCAAATCATTGCGGGCCTTCCGACGATGTGGTCCTCAGGAACGAATCCCCAGTACCTTGAGTCCAGGGAATTGTGCCTGTTGTCTCCCATCATAAAATAATAGTCCATTCCAAAAGTGTAGCTCGAAGTCTCCTTTCCGTCAATGAATATCCTTCCGTCAGCCTCTACCTTAAGCTCGTGCCCCTCATAAACCGAGATTATCCTCTCATAGAGCGGAAGATTCTCAAGCGTGAGGTCAACAGTAGCACCCTTCTGCGGGATCCAGAGCGGACCGTAATAGTCACGGGTCCATCTGAAGTTCTCCGTGAACGGGAACAAACTAAGGTAAGAATCAGGGAAATCCGGCGGATACACATCCAGATTCGGCTCCACGCTGACCACTGAATTGATCTTTCCGATCTCCTCAAGCATACTCTGTGTCAGAGGCATAGCCGGATAACCCGGCAGGCTTCCGTCGAAATACAGTTCCCCAAGATTGAGGCCCATATTCTCAAGAGTCCTTGAATTGATCTTCCCTCCGGTCGTGACAACGGTGTAGGACAACTGGATTCCCGGATAGACTTCCTGCTTCTGCCCGTTGACATAGACAAGGCCATCGATGACCGAGAGTGAATCGCCTGGGATGGCGACACATCTTTTGACATAATGATCCTTCTTGTCAACCGGACGGACCTTGATCGGACCGCCGTTGGCTATCGCGAAGTCCCTGCCGGCCTTTCTGACCCAAGTGTAGTAATCCTCGGACGGGAAACGGGAAAGAACCGTGTCGCCGTCAGGGAAATTGAACACCACATAGTCCCCTCTTCTGACATTCCGGAAGCCTTTCAGACGGCGGTAGTCATTCTGGATGAGAGTCGAATATGACTCCTTCCCGAATATGACGTTGTGCGTGAAAGGAACCGAAAGCGGAGTCTGCGGAACCTTAGGGCCGAAAGCCACCTTGCTGACGAAGAGGTGATCCCCTGTGAAGAGGGAGCTCTCCATCGACGATGAAGGAATCTTGAAGGCCTGGAAGAAGAATATATTGATGAACGTCACGACGATGACAGCGAATATTATGGCGTCAAGCCAATCGAGCCAGGCGTTTCGTTTCTCCCCTTCCTTGTACTCCTTCTTCCAGAACATCCATTTCACCTTGTGGGTGATGTGATGGTCAAAGATGACAGCAAGGCCGAAGAGCCACCAATAATTCCCGAGCCAGATCACCCACAGCACATAGAGAACGGACCAGAAGCCCATCCTTACCCATTTGTTGTGGTATGTTTCCCTCAAGCTCACTTTTCAGACACTATTTTACAGAATTGACGATTGCTTCGAACGCCTGTGGGTTGTTCATAGCAAGGTCGGCGAGAACCTTGCGGTTGAGACCGATGTTCTGCTTCGCGAGCTTGCCCATAAACTGAGAGTAAGAGATGCCGTACTGACGGGCGGCGGCGTTGATTCTCTGGATCCAGAGGGCACGGAAATTACGCTTCTTGGCCTTGCGGTCACGGTAAGCGTAGGTGAGACCTTTCTCGTAGGTGTTCTTCGCTACAGTCCAGACATTCTTTCTGGAGAGGAAATTACCGCGGGTTCTCTTAAGAATCTTCTTGCGGCGAGCCCTTGAGGCTACTGAATTTACTGATCTTGGCATAAATTGATCTTTTTCCGGAGGCAGTGACCGCCCTTCGGCGATGCTTTTCTACTGCGTTCCAAGTTAAACATAAAAACTTACAGGACCAGAAGCTCTTTTACTCTCTTCACGTCATCCTTGTGGAGGATAGCGAAGTGGTCAAGATTTCTCTTACGCTTCTTGGTCTTCTTGGTGAGGATGTGGCTGTGGTAAGCGTGCTTCCTCTTGATTTTTCCCGATCCGGTAAGCGTGAAGCGCTTTTTGGCACCGGAGTTGGTCTTAAGCTTTGCCATTGTTTTAATAAATTAAACGTTAATATTGTTCTCCGCACCCAGCGGATTACTTTTTCTTCACAGGGGCGATCATCATCGTCATCCTCTTTCCCTCAAGGGTCGGCATATTCTCCGCCCGGCCATATTCCTCAAGCTCCACGGCGAAACGCAGAAGCTGCTTCTCACCCTGCTCGGCGAACATAATCGAACGTCCGCGGAAGAATATTGTCGCCTTGACCTTTGAGCCTTCCTCAAGGAATTCCTGTGCGTGCTTGAGTTTGAACTGGAAGTCGTGCTCATCGGTGTTAGGCCCGAAGCGGATCTCTTTGATGACAATCTTGGAGGCGTTCTGCTTCATCTCCTTGGCCTTCTTCCTCTGCTGGTAGAGGTACTTCTGGTAGTCAAGGATCTTGCAGACAGGCGGGTCAGCCTTTGCGCTGATCTCAACAAGATCGAGCTCAAGCTCGTCCGCCATCTTCAAGGCCTTGGAGATCGGGTAGATTCCCGGCTCCGCGATGTTGTCACCGACCAGACGGACCTGGGAGGCGGTGATCTCCTCGTTGATGTTCAGCTCATCATCCGCCTTCTGACGGACGAACGGACGCGGTCCGCGGCCCCCTGCGGGTCTCGGACCTGTGCTTGGTCTGAATGCGGAGGCTGGTTTAGGGCCACCGTAGTGTGGTTTCGGCTTGTAAGGCATTCTGCTCTGTTTAAAACTCTCCTTTAATATTATACATTTATAATGGACACTCCGCTACTCCAGTTCCTTGGCCACCTCGGCCTTGAACCATTTGACGAAGTCGTCCAACTTCATTGTGCCGGCATCGGCGCCTTCCCTTCTTACGGAGACTGTGCCGTCCGCCACTTCCTTTTCTCCCACGATGGCAAGTACAGGGACTCTGAGCAGGGAAATCTCACGGATTCTCTTTCCGAGAGTCTCGTTCCTGTCATCCAAAGAAGTGCGAATATCGGAATTATTCAGCAAACCGCAAACTTTTTTTGCATATTCAGCGTATTTCTCGCTGACTGGAAGCACTTTGATCTGATCCGGGCTGAGCCAGAGCGGAAGGTGTCCGCCGGTGTGCTCAAGCAGCACGGCAGTGAATCTTTCGATGGATCCGAACGGAGCGCGGTGGATCATAATCGGGCGCTTCTTGCCACCGTCAGCGTCGGTATATTCAAGCTGGAACCTCTCCGGGAGGTTGTAGTCCACCTGGATGGTGCCGAGCTGCCACTTTCTTCCGATGGCGTCCTTGACCATAAAGTCGAGCTTAGGGCCGTAGAAGGCGGCCTCGCCATATTCAACAACGGTCTTCAGGCCCTTTTCCTTAGCGGCCTCGATGATGGCGTTCTCAGCCTTCTCCCAGTTCTCGTCGCTTCCGATGTACTTGGTCTTGTTGTTAGGATCCCTGAGGGAAACCTGAGCCGTGTACTTGTCGAACTTGAAGATTCTGAACACATAAAGGATCAGGTCGATGACCTTCTCGAACTCGCCCTTGAGCTGGTCAGGGGTCACGAACATGTGCGCGTCATCCTGAGTGAAGGAACGTACTCTGGTGAGTCCGTGGAGCTCACCACTCTGCTCGTAACGATAAACGGTTCCGAACTCCGCGAGTCTCAAAGGAAGATCCTTGTAAGATCTTGGAGAAGAACGGAATATCTCGCAGTGATGAGGGCAGTTCATCGGTTTGAGCATATATTCCTCACCCTCCTGAGGAGTGTGGATCGGCTGAAAGGAGTCCTTGCCGTACTTGGCGTAGTGGCCTGAGGTCACGTAAAGGTCCTTGCTTCCGATGTGAGGGGTGACAACCGGCAGGTAGCCATATTCATTCTGCTTCTTGCGGAGGAATTTCTCAAGCTCGAATCTCATAACGGAGCCTCTCGGCAGCCAGAGCGGCAGTCCGAGACCCACACGTGAAGAGAAGGTGAAAAGTTCCATCTCCTTGCCGATCTTGCGGTGGTCGCGCTTCTTCGCCTCTTCGAGGAGGACGAGATATTCATCAAGCATCGACTTCTTAGGGAAGGTGATGCCGTAGATTCTGGTGAGTTGCTCGCGCTTCTCATCGCCGCGCCAGTAGGCGCCTGCGATGGCGGTCAGCTTGACGGCCTTGATCACCTCGGTGTTGCGCAGGTGAGGTCCGCGGCAGAGGTCGGTGAAATGGCCGTTGGTGTAGTAGGTGATGGTGCCGTCGGCGAGTTCGCTGATGAGCTCGCACTTGTACTTGTCACCAGTCTCCTCGAAGTGCTTGAGAGCGTCGGCCTTGGACACGTCCTGACGGACGAAGTCCTGCTTCTCGCGGGCCAGCTCAAGCATTCTCTTCTCGACCTTGGCGAAATCAGCGTCGGTGATCTGACGGCCGCCCAGATCCACATCATAGTAGAATCCGTTCTCGATGGCAGGTCCGATTCCGAACTTAACGCCAGGGAATATGTCCTCAAGGGCCTCCGCCATCAAGTGTGATGAGGAGTGCCAGAAAACTCTCTTTCCTTCGTCGTCGTCCCACTTCAAAAGGACGATCGAGCTGTCCTCTTCGATAGGACGGTTGAGGTCGTAGGTGACTCCCTTGCCGACAGTCGTGTCGGTCGCAGGCTTCACGGCCACCGCCAAAACTTCCTCCGCAAGCCTCGGGCTGATGCTCTTGGCTATCTCATAACCTGTAACGCCTTTCTCGAAGGCCCTGACACTACCGTCAGGAAATGTAATGTTAATCATACAAAAAACTAAAATAAATTGGTCTGACCAGTATTTACAGACCAAGTACTTGAACTTGGCCAGCCATATTATTAGCCAAGGGGCAAAGATACGAAATATTTTGCTATTTTTGCATAAATATTAAAGAGATAGAACGATGAAGAAAGAGTTTTCGTCCAGTGTTTCCTGGAACAGCGCCGCTTTGGCCGGACTTGTGATGGGAACGGCCACTATAATTCTCGACTACCTGCCGATGCTGCCGGCACTGCTCGGTGGTGAGGGGATGTTTGCCGACTTGCTTGGCGGCGCGCTCAAGATAGTCAAGATCGTAACCTGCATCTATTTGTTCAGAGTACTGATGCTGAGGTTCTTCAACACCGTCCAGACCGACTACGCCAGACTTCAGCGTTACGGCCTTAAAGTCGCGTTGTTCTCCTCCATAGTGGTCGCCGGATTCTCCATCCTGCAGATTCTCGTCATCAACCCGGAAATGATGACCCAGACAATACAGGCAGTGCAGAACACCTACCAGCATATGATGGATTCCAACACGATGGCCGCGATGGAAAAGATGATCTCGAAACTTCCGGTGATAACATTCTTCTCGTCACTGATCTACTGCTATCTCTGGGGTTGGATCCTTTCGACCTCCTTCGCCAGAAGGCTTTTCCCGGTCAACCCGTTCGGCGAGCGTGATTCAGACGACCAGAACAACAACCTTCAATAGAGCATTATGGAATATTCAAAAGACCTTTCGATAATAGTCCCTCTCCTGAACGAGGAGGAGTCCCTTCCGGAGCTTCTGGCGTGGATCAGAAGCGTGATGAACGCCAATGGCTATGAATATGAAGTCCTCTTCATCGATGACGGCAGCACCGACGGCTCGTGGGCGAAGATCCAGGAACTCGCCAAAGGCGATGACCGGATCAAAGGAATATCCTTCCGCCGCAACTACGGCAAGTCCGCCGCCCTCTACGAAGGTTTCGCCAAGGCGGAGGGACGTGTGGTCGTCACGATGGACGCGGACCTGCAGGACTCCCCTGAGGAGATCCCGGAGATGTACCGGATGGTCACCGAGGAAGGCTACGACGTGGTCTCCGGCTGGAAACAGCACCGTCAGGACAACAAACTGACCAAGAACCTGCCTTCCAAGCTGTACAACGCCACCGCCCGCTGGATCACCGGCATCAAGCTACACGATATGAACTGCGGCCTCAAAGCCTACAAGAACGAGGTAGTCAAGAACATAGAGGTGTACGGCGAGATGCACAGGTATATTCCTTATCTCGCGAAGAACGCCGGTTTCGGCAAGATCACCGAGAAACCGGTCCACCACCAGAAAAGGAAATATGGCAAGAGCAAGTTCGGCCTTGAGAGGTTCGTCAACGGATTCCTCGACCTTCTCTCTCTTTGGTTCCTGAGCACCTTCGGCAAGAAGCCGATGCACTTCTTCGGATTCTCCGGTCTGCTGATGTTCCTGACAGGCTTCGTTATGACTATCTGGGTGATCGTCGCGAAACTCGTCCACCAGGCTCAGGGCGTCCATTTCAGAGCCGTCACCGACCAGCCACTGTTCTACCTCGCCATCCTCGCCGTCATAATCGGCGTGATGCTCTTCCTCGCCGGTTTCATCTGCGAGATGATCTCCCGCACCTCCACCGAGCGCAACCGCTACAACGTCAAGGATCGGATAGAATAGAATAGTCAAGCGACTTAGGATTTTCCAAAGAATCTCTTCAGTCTTGTCCCGAACGAGACCGTCGGTGTCAGATTATTGTCTGGCAGTGTCGCACACAGTGCGATCGAGATATTGTCATACCCGCCCGCATCAAGGGCAAGGTCAAGCAATTCGTTCCGGCACCGCTCCAGGTTATCATAACCATTCAGCATCACCTTGCCGATCTCCTTATCCTTACAATATCCGCACAGGCCATCCGTGCAAAGGAGGAATATGTCACCAGGGCGCACCGCATAAGATCTAAACTCTGGTTCCGTCAACGCATCCACGTCTCCAAGACATCTTGTGACGATGTTCCCGTCAGGATGAGAAAACGCCTCCTTTTCAGAGAGTTCTC
This sequence comes from uncultured Bacteroidales bacterium, assembly GCA_934725575.1. Taxonomy (GTDB): domain Bacteria; phylum Bacteroidota; class Bacteroidia; order Bacteroidales; family UBA932; genus Cryptobacteroides. Next base: position 239,037 of record CAKVCK010000002.1, on the reverse strand, counting down.
CCCTGTCCACAAGTTCCTGGACATAGGAATGATCCTTGGTCAGAAGGCGCAGACCGCCGTTCGGATTAAAGCAATAGCAACGGCTGTCTCCACACCAAGTTATGTACGCAGATCCCCCGATCAGCCAAAGCATCACGATAGTCGTACCCAGTCCGATGGAATCCGGATCCGTAGCGACATAATCCATTATCGCCTCATTGGCCTTAAATACTGCTTCACGGAGAAGTTCTTCGGCTTCCTTCTCTGAAACTGATGATGCCAAGGATCGGGCAAAAGTCTTCTTGACACTTTCTATCGCCAAGGAGGAAGCCACTTCGCCGGCGTTCGCTCCCCCCATCCCATCCGCGACAATCAGCAACGCGCCGGATTCTCCTAAAGGAATATATTCAGAGAGTCCGCCCTCATTCCAATCACGCTTCGACAAATCCGGACATACGGCCACAGCGTCCTCATTATTGGTGCGCTCTTTTCCGATGTCACAAACCGATGTCAATTTAATATTCATCACAATGTCTTTCTAATCCATAATAACAAACGGGGTTGTTTTCTTGGCCGAAGACTTCGGCTTTTTCTTGATGACAACCCTCTCCTCCTCGGCCGGAGTGTTCCTCGTCTTTTCGACAGGCTTGAAATATTCCACCTCAAACGGGAAAGCCGCCGGTGGACATCCCTGCTCAAGAATCTGAACGACAATGTTGTTCACACCTTCGCTCAAAGCGAACACCTTGCATTTGAACCTCGTCTCCGACATCTTCTCCAATTCATAGCCAAGGGTGTCTGCCTGAATATTGACGGTTGTCGGATAGATGCGATCGTTGGCCATCCTTTCAGCATTGATATTGAACACGAAAGACACTGTTCCATTCTCAAGTGCCGTTTGGGAATCATCCACATCAACAACAAAATATTTATAGTGCCAGGCCTTGACCTTGAACGGAAAGACAGGAGACTTCAATCCATCGTACATTATCTGAACCGGATACTCTATCTCCGTAAGCTCATCAGGCAGTGAGGAAGGAATATTCAAGACACAATCGTATTGGACGAAATTACCGCTGTCGGTGTTTTTGGCCTCCTTGGATGTCCGGTCAAGGTCACAGCCAGTCTCCGGATTGATCTCCAAGGTAGTGTTATCAGCAGAGATAATGGTCGGGAAATCGGCTCGTATCGTTGTCTCAAACTTCTGATGCCTGAACGCAATGTCATCGCCCTTGTTCATCTTCAGCCTGAACTCTGCATCCTTGTGTACCTTCAACATACCGAACTTTCCGTTCAGTTTTACCAAAGCGCAATCCCCGAAGCACGTCCTGAACTCCTCAAACTGCGGAGGCAGGATCTCTTTCTTCTCCCAGAATATTCCATATTCCCCTCCGACAGCGTTGTATCTCAACGGAGAAGCATATTCCTTCTTGGGTTCCACCTTCACTGCATACTCATAAGTCTCACCGTTTCTTGTGATCGACAATGGTCGCAACATTGTGTCAAAGTGAATGCTTACCCTTCCGACTTTTCCACATTTGGCGGAAAGTGTCCAGGTGGAATCAGCCTGACGGACCAGCCCTCTCACCAAATCATCTTCCAGTTTCGCCTGATTCTTCAGATTGGACTCATCCTCCGAAGCGAACACAGGAGCGAGTGAGCGATCCGAAGCGTCAAAAAAATAGACCTTACGCTTGATCACCAACACCCCGGTTTCCTCATCATTGACAGACGAGATGAACTCCAGGTCATCAGGGCTGAAGGATTTCCCATTGAAGAAAAACATAACCGCAGCCCCGTCAAGGTCCAAGAGAAGATGCCTCGGATCTTTCTTCTTTTCGAAATTCAGCCAAATGTCACAAACGGCGAAACCATTGGAGTAAGGATAGGCTTTGAAATATTTTCCGACCCCCATAACGCCGTCCCTGTCCACAAAACGGTAGAGACCATCCTTCTGGACAAGCAATTTTCCATTTGAGTAATATGGATACTGCCTTGCGATAAAGCAGTTATCCAACAATAAGGCGGAGCCGTCCTCCCTGTAGATTCCTGTTATCAAAGAAGAACCCGGTCTTGCGCTGAGCGCCAGTTTCTCCTTGAACGGATAAAGGTAATCGGATGTGGAGATCAACCGTTTCCCATCCAAGGACCACACCGTCTTCACTCCGGCGGAGTCTGTGACAACCGCATCCGTGCCCGTGGCCATACCGATGTTGTCATAGACCGGATGTATCAGCCACTCCGCGATCTGAGCCTTCACCGAAACGGCGAAAGCAAGGCTCATAAACAAAATAACAATTCGTTTCATATTTGTTGATATCTTAAATTATTCTTCATCAAAAGAATCCAACGACCTGTCTATCCTGTCCAGAAGATCCGCATCCTTAGCCTTGACAGCCCAGACTCTGGACTTTTCCAGGAAACGTTTGCCCTTGTCATAATTAGGTTTGAATATCTGGTTAGGCATAACATAGTAGCACGCCAGCCTGTAGGCGGCCTGCGCATTGATCCGAGCGCACGTGGAATCATTCAGTTCCAGAATCTTCAGGAACAAGGACACCGCCTCGTTACTATACCGGTCCAATTTAGGGAGGCATCTTCCTTCACGCTCGCTCTCAAAGACTTCTATGCCCAAAGCCTGCTTTCTCCTAAGCGAGGTGGAGTCGATGTACCAACCATAAGTGAACGCCATCTGATAAATCGCAGGAATGTAGTTAAGCTTACTCAGGCTGTCCATCAAATGAACTCCGGCCTTGATATTGTCAACATCATCACTTGAAATTTTTTTCAGTGCGATTTCGTAGAGATCCGGCACAGCGATCTTTTCCTCCGTTTTCTCACACTTTCCGATGAGAAGCATCATACACAACAGCAAGAGAGCCGCCGCACCACCGGCATACAGCAAACGCCGGGACTTCGGTGGGAACCGTTTGGCCAGGGCAGCTTCCCGGAGATTGTCGGCTGTAGGCCTGTCCTCTGGATCTTTTGCGAGACAAGCCTGGATCAAACGTTGGATATCAGCAGGGACTTCCGGCATCACAGGCATAGGCATTCCGGAATTCTGCGCCATTCCCCCTTCCTCACCGAAAGGAACTTTCCCTGTCAAAATCTCACACAAAGTGGCTCCGAAGGCCCAGATATCACTTTGCGACATCGGTTCCGAACCGTCCTTAAAGCGTTCAGGGGCCATATATGCCAATGTTCCGCTGTTCTCATCATCAAAATAGCAACCGTGTGTGCCACCTCTTCTCGAACTGATGCCAAAATCCGTGATGGCATAATCCTTTCCGTTATCAATAAGGATGTTGGCTGGTTTTATATCCTGATGGACAATCTGAGGATTATTTGTGTGCAAACGGTTCAATCCCGAAGACACATCCAAAATGAATTTCCAGATTTCGTCATTGGACAGTTTCTTCCCGATGAGTTGTTCGGAGGAACCATACTTACAGTACGGAAGAACAAGATAAGGGATCTCTTCGAATATGGAGAAGCTTGTCGGTTGCAGCAGATTCTCGTGACGGCACTCATAGACTATCCTGAACTCCTCCCGGAAACGTCGTTCCCCTTCGACATCCAGAGCGTTCTTTGGACGGTAAATCTTGATCGCCACCAGCATCCCGGACTCACAGTCATCCTCATATTCCGAGTCAGACTCGGTGTCAATCGTGTTGGTATCAATGGCAAGCCATACATCTGCCGTCGCCCCGTCCGTGCTCAAAGGGCGCAGCAGCCTGTAATGGCCGTCAAAAAGCTTGTCAGATCTTATCAGATCATTTATGTCTAACATACAAACGTTTGTTTCGCAATGTTAATTGTCACGACGCAGGAGTGAACGGCTTTTGTTCCGAGTCCGTGTAGGAGACATAACCTGACGCGTCAAAAACGACCCTAAGTCGTTTCTCCTTATCATAGAACACATATTGTCTGTTCGTGCTTTCCGTGGTGGACAACGTATAGTCAGAGTTCAACCAGGACAGAATAGCTGAAGCGTTCGTCATAAAGTTCTCTGACAGATAGACCCAATATTCGCAAACAAGGCCATCCGGATTGAAAACAAAGCCGACCATTGTCGCATCCTCGCTGTCATTAATCTGATAATAGTCCGAGCCATTCTTGGAATATGAGCTATCCGAAAGCAGGAATGGGTACCCATAATACTGCATCTCACCTTTTACCACATTCTTATTCTGTCCAAACAAATATTTGAAGTCCGTCCATCTGTCCGAAGGCTTCAGTAACGCATACGAAAGGGCTGACGACTTACTGTCATAGATAACGCACACGGGTTTAGAGTCATAAGACTTGTCCGTAACGTAAGAAGTTCGTCCGTCATTGGATGAAAGCAATTCATATTTATTTGACAGATGTTTGTCTATTGCATCAGAAGACACATTATTATTTAATGAAAGAGTGATAAACTCAACGTGAGTCTTATCGTACATCCCTGTAATATACTTGACTGTGTCTGTCACATAGTCATCAATAGCATAGGCGACTCCCGTCTCGTCATCCCTGAAAGAATAGTTCTCCCCTTTCAATGAAACGATCTCGCTGACAGTTTTCCCGAAAGCGAATGAGTAATCCTCGAACATATTGTCCGGATCAAAGACAGTCACTTCAACCACAGCCGTTCCACGCTGCGTCTCGATGTCGATGTAGGTATGGCCGGTGCTGACTCCAGTGACAGTTCCGTTGTCGTAATCCACTTTCGCCACACCCGTATTATGTGACCGGAATCCGGTAACCTCCGACCGCAGCGCCTCCGAAAATTCAGGAGTGAAACTTTCCCCAGGCCGAATCTGCTTCGATGACAGCAATCTTGAATATGTGAACATCCCTAACGACGCACCATCATTGAATTCAGCAGTGAAGGAATATTCAGTCACCTCTCTCATTTCCATCTTCAACTCCCATTGTACGCCCCCGATCTTCACCTGACAGGTCACTCTGTTGTCTCCATCGATCCAATACCGTCCGGCATTCCTGTCATTAGACACTTTCCAGTTTCCGCCAGTGACTTTGTTTGAAAGATAGAACACTCCTGAGTTCACGAATTTCAGTGTTTCCCAAATACCTTTTTCCGGATGATCATAGACCCATTCCCCAACCATCTGATCAATTTCAAGCACGTTTGTCTCATTGTCGTGGGTGCAAGCCGAAAGACACAGCAAGCCTAATGCGATAAATATAAACTTCTTCATTATTGATTGTTATTATTTTCCATATCTGAATGTGTAACCAATGCGGACTCGCAAGTAATTGTTCCTCTGCTTGTAGCCGGCCATCAAGTTGTCCCCTGGTTGGTTGAAAACTGTCCAACGGTTACCTTCCCAATAGCGTTTGTCCGCCATATTCGTCAACATAAGACCATAATCGATTCCGAATTGGATCCCTGAATATTCATAAGCGACCCCGAGCCGGAGTCCCAGATTCAAGCGTCTGAAAGGAGAGGACTCGAATGTCTGCGACTTATTCACGACAGAGTTGTTCTTCTCAACGTAAGTTTCCTTGTATGAGACGCTTTTGCCGTACAGATTCAGCGTACCCTCCGTACGCACGTGATACGGATCGGCCTCGATCCCCAAAGCTGGCTCTTCCGTGAGTCCGAACCGACTTTTCTTATAGGCAGTCAGTTTCTCCCCATCCGAGTTTCCGGAAAACTTCAGTCTAGCGAAAAGGCCATAACTGATGACTGGCCCGACATTAACCTGGACGTGGCTGATCTTTGTCACCGGGAAACGGTACGATGCCAGCATCGGGACCTCCAACATACTGAATGAATAGTCCTCCAGGAAATTATCCAGAATCTCACCTTTCAGATAAAACTCATCAGAAGGGACTATCACATTGCGGACGGCATCGGAAGAATATTCATTTTTATACCCATAATGGATTAAGTCGAGTCCCGTTGTCAGATAGAGGTTCCGATAGACACGAATGTCGGCATAAACGCCCAAAGCCAATCCTTTCAATGAGGAATATGACACTTCCTCCAGGCTTCCACCGTCCGCATAGTTGACAACACTGCCGGTATAACGCCCACCGGACGATACGGACACCATCGGCAACAGACCTCCGAAAGAAGCTCCGAAAGACACCGCGCGCCCTCCAATGCCAGACACCGGGATGACCGCCACAAACGGTCTTGCGTCCTGACTGACATTGACACCAAGGGTCTGTAGCCCGGTCGTCACATTCACGCTGGCCTCACGGCTGACATCAATCGGTTCATTAGGCGCACAATGCACCCGCAGAAGGTTATCCGCCACCTTCGTCACTTGACACCAATGCGGAAAATCCCCAAGACGCCAATCTGGAGAATCCGTGTAGACATTGATGTATTCATCGCCCCCCTCCGGGCCGAAATGCAGGTCATTCTTGGAAAAAGCCAAATGTCCCAAACCTGCCACCTGACTGATGTTGATAATGACAGTCTTGGAACGTCCCTCTATCTTTATCTCAGCGGTTCTTTCCTCATTGTTGTCATTGGCCAGCGCCGTCAGCCGTATTCTGCCATCCTCTTTGGAGGAAATAAGCCATCCGGGCACATCACCGACCTCCCAATCCGTATTTGATTGGATTTCCACGGTGTTTGTCTCCCCTCCATAAGGAAAGGTAACATTCTCAACAGAGGATCTAAGCAGTTCCGGAGCCCTTTCATTCCTCACAATAACGGTCTTCGCTCGGCTTCCCATCCTCACTTCAATCCCGCACACGCGATCCTCACTCTCACCATTTGTCTCACTTATGATGTATATCTTCCCCTTCTCTTTTCTGATACGACACCAAGACTGTCCCGAATCCGTTACCGCCGCTGTCCAGGAACCGCCGCCATTGACGGTTATGACATCCTGGCCACCTTGATAAGGAATGACTACCTCTGTGTCTGACAAAGAGAACGGCTTTACCGTATCAGGTTTCCTCAGAATACGCTCAATCCAAGCTATCCGTCTTTCACTGTCAGGGACATAGAGTCCATCACCACATTCAATCACCTGACGGAACTTAACCTTGGCCTGTTCCAGCTTTCCTTGCTCCACGAGGATATTCCCTTCCTGATACAAATCCTTACAGGTCTGGGCATATTGCGGGACCGAGTTAAGCGTGATCAAGGCCAACACCAACAGAGATAGTTTCAATTTCATAAATCAACTATTTTTTTCTTTAATATGTCTGACAACAGCGCTCTCTTTTGAGAATATATCTCCACCTGCACAGGAAGGTTCTCACTACGGACAAAATCCAAAGTATCACATATTCCTCCATAGCGTTCAAGCATCGGGCGTATCTCTTTGACGCGTCCAAGTCTCGTTTCCAGACTATCGCGCAAGATGGAGTCGGCACCATTGTCTTCCAATGCGGATGAATATTCATCAACAACCTTGTCTAAACAATCGACTGTTATGCGATAGTCAACATATTCATCATTCTCAAGAGCAAGTTTCCGTTCTTGAAGAAGCGAGTCCCCCACATCCTTATGCAATGTAAAATCATCCGGCGCAGAATCGAGGCGTATCAAGGAGAACAACGCCACCATAGTGACGATCGTGGCCGAAACGCACAAGATGATAGTGCGGAAAGTCTTGCTGACACCCTTATTCTGAGCGATTCTTGCGATTTGCCTTGCGGTAGGGCGCTTCGTAGGATCCGGATTCAGACAGGAAAGTATCAGGTTCCTTATGGTTCTTGGCACATCGGTGGAAAGCGGTGGGATTTTCCGGCCTTCCTTTTGCGCCTTTCCTCCTTCGCCCCCAAACGGGACATCGCCGGTTATCAGTTCATAGACCGTCGCTCCGAGTGCCCAGATGTCACTTGCCGCGGTTGACGCACCATTCTCATCAAACCTTTCCGGAGGCATATACACAACCGTTCCTCCGCTTTCCATATCAAAGTAACGGTCATCCTTTACGCCATATTTGACGCTTATCCCAAAATCTGAAATGCAATAATTTCCGTTTGAGTCTATAAGGATATTGGCAGGTTTTATATCCTGATGAATAATCGGAGGATCAACCGAATGCAGATAGTCAAGTCCAGATGCGACATCATATAGAAACTTCCAAATCCGGTCCGGATCATTTAGCCTGCCTACCAGTTTTTCCGCAGATCCGCACTTGCAGAAAGGCATAACCAGATACGGCATTCCCTCACAGATGGAATAGTCCGTTGTCGGAAGCAGATTGGTATGGTGGCAATTGAATATAGTCTTGAACTCCTGTCTGAAGGCCTGTTCTCCCTCCACATCCAGCAAGTTCTTCGGACGATATATCTTGATGGCGACCAACACCCCCGTTCCTTCCTTACGTACAACATCATCTGTCGCCTCTCTGAACTCCGTCTCCACAGACTCGTAGTTTTCGGCCAGCCACACATCGGCGGTGCCTCCCTCGGAACTCAGGAGATCAAGCAGACGGTAATGGCCGTCAAACAATTCCTGCCCGGAAATATATTTATCAAGATTATTCATTCTATTTCAACTCGACTACATCTCCTTGCCGTAATGCCGAGAAAAGGCCTATCCCGTTCAGTTTGGCAAGCGCGGACATTTGGATTCCGAACCGTTGGGCCACACTGTACAACGTGTCGCCTTCACGGATCACATAGGAGTCCTGCAGCCCAGAATATTTCTTTTTCTTCTTGGCCAAGAATATCACATCACCCGGATGTACAGACGTTTCATTAGCCAACTCGTTGTACTCCAATATTCTCTTTTGCGGGATATCATATTTACGGGAAATGGTCGCCAGACTCTCTCCAGGGTACAGAATGGTGCATCTGACATTGTTGACATCCACCACAAAACTTCTCAGTGCTTTCGTAACCTCCTGTTCTTCCGAGCTTTCCTCCGAGTCGTCCATAACGCAGTCCGCATCAAAGGACGGTTGGTCAACCATAATGTAGTTTGTGATCGTAACCGTTTTTCCCGGACGAAGTTTGACTCCCCCATTAACAGTGTACAGCTTATAGGTGTCTATGTAGCCGATGAGAGCCCTCGCATAATTCTCCGCCGTGGCATACCCGGCCTCCTGCAAGCCTTTCGCCCAGGCTCTGTAGTCATAGACACTGTTCGAGAACAATGAACTATAACGCTGATTGTCCTTAAGCAGTCTGGAATGATCGGCGAATGATTCCTCGGCGGAACCATAACACCTGAAACGGCTTTTGTCCGCCTCGTCATCCCACGCAAGATAGACTTCCCCACTCCAACTACGCCCGGCCTTGATTCCGAAATGATTATTTGTGTTGCGAGTCAATGAACTCTGACCTGCCCCGGACTCCAATATTCCCTGCGCCAAGGTTATCGTAGCCGGAACGCCGTACTGCCTCTCGTGCTCCAAAGCGATCTGACTATAGCGATTTATGTATTCCTGTATGTCAGCGGAAGACTGGGCCTTCGCATCCGACAAAACAAGGAATGCGATTACTATTATGGATATTCTTTTAAGTCGCACGGTCACTGTCTAACGAAAAGCGCAATCCATTATTGTCTTATATCCTTCCACCGCATATTCAGTGAAGGACACATCGGCCTCGCTTAGCAAGTAGCCGATCACCATCCCTATAAGCACAGCGACCGTCGCCACTATGATGGCGATCACGCCGACTGAAATCGAAACACCAGCAGCCGCAAAGAGCCCTGCCCCGGCCAAGACTATCATTTGAGCCAGAACCGTTGACGCATAGCCGATGACTAAACCGTCAAGCAAATCATAAATATGATGTATTATGCGTTGCTTCCACACTTCGGTGCCCCATTCCTTATAGCTTACCAAATCGACAATGATATCTTTGAATGTCCACACCTTGAAATAAGTACCCACACCTACCTTGATGGTTCCGGAAGGGATTTTCAGTTTTTTAAGTCGCTCAATCTTAATCTCGCCCGCCAATCCCATCTTCTCAAGGATGGAATCAACTCTTTTCTTGAGATTCAACTTTTCCAACTCATTTATAATGGTCTTGCTCAGACTTTCCGCGTTTTTACCTTGCCCACGGTAAATCCGCTGAGCTTCCGAAACTTTCCTTTGGGCATCAAGCTTACGCATCCTTTGTGGGAAACTTGTGGTGGAATCCGTCCTGCTTTTGGCCGTACTTTCATATTTATCAATCACGGCCCTGCTGCCCACACAGGATTGAACCATATTCCTCAATCGCTTCAGCTCAGGATCAAATCTTGTCGCAAAGGTGGAGACTTTTGCCTGAAAAGTCGCCAAGGCCACCGATTCTCCCCGAGCCGCCTGACCGAGCGTTTTGGCATTTTGGATTTCCTCCTCCATAAAATCCCCGATAATATCCACAAAATCAAATAGGGAGTCGGCGGCTTTGACTACTGTGTACCTGTCTGACAGCCCCCTGATGTCATAGTACCGCTTTGACTCCGAACCCGCTGAAATTTCCGAATATACCAAACCCATCGCTAAGCCATATCACAGTTATACAATCGGACCATCACCGGCATCGAAATGCAGGATTTGCTCTCGATTTTCCGTTGAAGTTTTATTTGCAAGCCATCCCCCAATGCCTTGTCGTAATTCTTTTTGTCCTTGAACTCTATGTCCACATACAGGCCTCGTTGAACAGAATGAAGACCCGGCGCTCCCGCCACATTGATCTTAAGACGGATTCTCTTGAATTCCTCTTTTCCGAAGACAGCCACCAACTCTTTTCTCACAAACACGTCAATGTCCATTTTTGTGAACAAGCGGTCATTGGTCAAAGAGTAATAGCGGATCAGCTCATACCGTTCATCCGCACCGGCCTTGTCCCGCCCTCCCATAGCTGAAACAAGCACAGGCACATCAGGTTCGATCACAGGAATCTTCCGGCACTCAAGTCTATGACCGCCATCCACTTTGAGCAAGTTGCCACGTTCCCCGTCAGTTGTGAGGTACGAGATCTTGGTCACCGAAGCGGAGGCCCCACTATTTATGTTCTTCATCACATAGGTGCCGCTGTCGAACTTATATTTGGAGTTCTGCGCCCCCACACTCTTGCCGATTCTGTTCACCAGCTCCTTCAGCCGCTTTATGTCCTGCCCGTCCTTCAAGCCGTTGAACTCGACAAAGGCATAGTAATCCTCGACAAAATGGTTGTAAAGGTTACGGATATCCCTGTACAGATCCCCGTTGTGGTAGCATCCAGCATCGAAATCACGGATAATAAAATCATCCGAGTTCATCGGAAATCCTTGTCTGTACGCTTTGTTGCTTGTTTCCAAGACATTGACGAAAAATGTTCCTTCCTGCTTGTCAAGCTTGGCCACAGGAGCCGCCTGTGTGAGCGTGACACCACAAACGTCAATATTAACGACGGGCACGGCATTGAGAGCGACCTGACAATCATCGCTTACTGAATAGCCATCAGGAAATGATATCTCCAGCCAGATGGTGTTATCCTTGAAGCGGTCCAATGTCTCGCTTTCCAACCAATTCTGAAAGACTCGTGGATATGCCCTTTTTCTGAACACATCCCGGTCCTGCCTGCTGTCGTCCAAGCACACCAGAACGCCGTCCGGCAGACTCTGAAGATAGTCCTTCCAGTATTTCATAATGGCAAGGGACTCATTCGAGACCTGTTGCGAGTCAAAAGGCTCCAGCATCTCAAGATCCTCCAACCGATCCATCGTGCGGAAAGACAACTCAGTTCTTTCCCCGCCAACCGCAAAGATGTGCTCCGGATAGACATCCACGACATTCTGAATATACAAGGCGACTCCTTCCAAGGACTCGATCTCTGCCTTTGTGCAGATCCCGACCCACATAGAGGCCGGTTTTTCCATCTCAATGTCCACGACACCGTCCTTGCCGCGCATCTTGTTATGTGTCAAGACATAGACATCCTCACAAGGAATCAAGGTATTCCGGAACAAAGGAAGAAAATTAACCGGAGTCTTTGAACCGGTGACCTTGCAGGAGAATGATACTTCGGACGACAATGAGACTGTCTCCGAATCCTTGCCCTTTCTGAATACAGGAGACACGACAGCCACGGCAGGCATCGCCGAGACTTCCTTTTTAGGTATGAAATCCTCGCAGTATCGATCCAGGATCCGCTGCCCGACACCATCCACCATATCCTTTATCTTTCCGACCTCGTGAAGCAAGGCGACGAGCATCATCTTCACTACCGGATCCTTCATCTGACACCCGTCCTGATTGGCGGACAACGCCGACAGGCGCGCCAACGCCTCGTTCAGATCCCTCTCCAGTTCTATATCCATCCTTTAAATCCTTATCCTTTTGACAGTTGGTTCCATCAAAAAACTTATATCCTTCCGGTATGGCCGGAATATTCCCAAACCATCATCCAGCATTCCGGAGACTTTGATGATGACTTTATATTTAGATGACAATCTTTTGCCGGTTCCGGCATCGTCCGTCACGGAGCCCAGCTCGATGAGCACATTCACCTGCTTGAGTTCAGGCACATAGGTCTGAAGGCTGTTTTCTATGCTTTCCTTACATTCCTTTTTGGAGACCTCATTGTACATCCCGTTCACAAATGTAGTGTTCTGGCCATTGTTGAAATCCCTGAAATGCACGTTTGAATATTCGTGGTTCCAATATTCAAAGCCAAAGTCCGGATCAGCCGCAAAACTTCCGCGCGGACTGAACACCACGAGCTCTATGAAATTGTCAATCATCGCGACACGGTCAGAGATGTCCCGGACTATGTCCGAGTCATTACCGTAACGCAAAGGTGTCTTTATGAAAGCCATCGTCAAATCTGCCGTCCCTCGAACGGATTTCCTTTGCGGACAATCGCTTCATACGTCTCGACGCGGGACGATACCCCATCCTTGTATGCTATCGTTTTGATCACGAACTTCTTGTCCGGCTCCTTATGCCAGTCCTCGGCGAAGCCGCTCTCCAAAGTGATTGTCGTACCAGTCCGCGAAGATGTTCCCGGCTCTGAGCCATCGGTCGTGTAGTACACGGTCGCCCCCGGAGTGTTGTTCGTGACCTTTATCTTAACTCCGCCATACCTTATCGTCTGCCTGAGCTGGCTTGGATCGATCACAGGAGCCTCGATCCTCTCCGGAGCCACCGCATCGAACACCCTTACCTTGTCACAGATCAACCGGCAAAGATCCAAACCCTCACGGATCTTACAGTACACATCCATATAGTTATAAGGCACTCTCGCAAAACAGAAGTACCTTTCCGGCTCCCCGAGGTTCACATATTCATCCAATGTGCAGGCGCAGGCAAACGCTCCCACTAATTTCTGAATATTCCCGAGGAGCGCCATCGGTGTCATCGTGTCCCCTTCCTTGTCCACCGTGATTTCCAACCATTGCACGGCAGGCCAGAATATCTTCAGCGCATCATTGCTTCCCGTCAGCAACTTTTCAGGCAGCAAATCATTGATATTCCGCAAGACAGCCGAGAATCCGGCTGACAGTTCCCTGTAGGCATTATGCGAGGACACATAAAGACAAGGCGGCACAAAGTCCGACTCATCCATCCGCCAGCACAACTCATCGTACACAATCCTCGCGACTGGCAAGGCATTATGAGGGACCGGAGAATTTTCCTCTATCAAGGAGAAAGCGTATTCCGGCTCACAAAGACCGTCATTCGTGTCTTTCCACACATTCCGTGAATATATGCACAAAAGATATGTGTTCTCCATATTGAGAGCGGAGATCATCACCCTCGTGTCAAAAGATCCGGAATAGCAGGTGTCATAGCAGACATCTATAAGTGTTCCGTCCTTTGTAAGCCCCAGACAGTCAACCATCACGGCCTCGATCGTCTCCTTGCTGATCTCAAGCGACAACCTGAACGGCCTTGAATTCGGGAACAATCCGAAATGTCCGTTGGCGGACAAGGCGAAAGCGTTCCTGACAAGCTCTTCATCACACTTGTCCGAGAGGGTAAGGATTTCGTCCGTCAGCCTCATCCCTTTTTTCCAGCATACTCTTTTAGGCATATTCTTATAAATTCGTATTATAGTTCAGATAGTTATAAAGCACGGTGTCATTCAGTCTGAGCGCAGGAGCGTCATCGTTATGGATATCGAACTCCAGGACAGAATCCACTGACAGGAAATAATCCTGAACAAAGCCCCGGAAGTCCTCTATCTCCTTCATAAAACGCAGGAAATCCTTATCGCAGGAATCCGCCGGCCAATAGAACACATTATAGACACAGACCCTTTCCTCGAACTCATTTCCCACATACAACGATCCTATCTCACCTTCTACCTTGTCCTCATACCGCGGTTCCTCATCGCTGACACTCAACTTCTTCCGGCCGACCTCAATCCCGATGCCCTCATCCATCAGAATCTTCCGCAGCAACATTGTCAAAAGCGTCCTGTCTCCACGAATATCCTTGCAGGATGGAAGGAATGGGATCATCTTCTTGATGAAAGTATTGTTCCTTTGATCTTCCGTAAGGGAATCACCGAGGACATCCTGCAAGACCTTGTCTTCAGAAGAATATTTATCGATAACCTTACGGACATCCAGACGCAGGCTAAGCAGCATCAAGTCTATCGGTGCGAACAAACGGTAGGCATTCCTTTTTTCCTCTTCTTGACGGGCATATTCCTCCGAGAATTTTTCTTTGGACTCCCGTCCTGTAAGGTTATCGAACCTGTCTATCGGATGAAAAACATATTCAGGTAGGGAATCGTACAGACTGTTCCGTCCCAATGACAACACCATTCCACCGTTTTTCCCGCTCTCAACCTCCAGGATATCCCGATAGGAATTGCGCTTATGCAATCCTTTGAAAGCGACTTTCACAAACCCTTCCGGATAATAGGTCAGAAGAGTCTCCGCATTCAGATCAGGCGGGATGTTGCCAATATGAGAATTATTATAGTCCATAGTGACCCGCATCACCGGTAAGTTCTACATAAAACAACCCTTTGTCCGTAGTCACCTGGATCACATCGAACAGAGGAATGCCTATCTGGGTAAGCTTCATTTCTTTGAAAGGAAAATATTCATCAATGTTTTCTATGAATATCTTGTGGAAAAGCGTCCTATAGCTGAGTCTGCGCAGCTCTTCATCGCCACGGATGGTCTCGTCAAGCCGGGATTCCGGAATCCTCACATCAAACTCCTTCTCAGGTCTGTCTGAGATTATCTTCTCCACAAACTTGTTGTTAAGCATATTGATCTCGACAGCATTGACTCCCAGACATTTCCTTAAGACTCCCATCGCTTCCACGACAGTCAGATCCGCGGACATTTCACGGCATTTCACGACATTGTCCCATTGGTCGTGGGCAGGACAGTTTTTCTTCCACGCCGCATACTTGTAGGTGTTGACAGTGTTCGTCATACCCTCGAAACGCCACATCTTTCCAGACAAAGTCCGGAACGGAACCGGCTCTCCTTCCCGTTGATGGATGACTTTCATCGTTTCCTGCGCCTGCATAGCTCCCACAATAGAAGCGCTGACAGGAGTCGTGGCCACACGTCCGGCCGATGCCTGAGTCCGTACCACATCAGCGCACCCTGTACGCAACATAATGTTATTGAACTCCTCTCTGGACAGATTGCACTCATAACAGCTCACTCCAGGAGAGTAAACCCTCACGACACCGGTAAGGTTCTCAATGCTCCCGTCAATCCAAGTCTTCCCGGCTCGCAGGGACATCCGGTTCAACTGATAACGGGCTATACGGCTGTCCAGACACCCTATCACAACATCAACGGCTTTGTAAAGTCCCAGTCCCACGTCCGAAAACAAGTTGCCGACAATAGGAACGACCTCTATCTGAGGGTTTATCTCCATCGCGCGACGGGCAACCACCTCAGCCTTGAACGAATGATTGAAGGCATCCTCCTCCCGGAACAATACAGAACGGGTCAGATTGGTTATCTCAATCCTGTCAAAATCACATACATAAATATGTCCGATTCCGAACAGGGCAAGGTTCTTGACAACCTCGTTGCCCAAAGCCCCGGCTCCGGCGACAAGCACTCTCGCATTCCTTACGATATCCTGACGGAACCAGGAAAGGAGATTGTACACTCCTTCGCCCCATTCATATTTCCTTTCATCCATAAGCAGGGATTCTAATCAGTCTCAACATATTGGAAAACAGTGTCACCGATCTTGAACGTGTCCCCGTTCGACAGAACTGCCGGTTTGCCGGCAGGCAATTCCACACGGGCATTATAGACAATACCCGGAGCCTGAGGCCTTATCATCGGCAACTGCCTTTCGTGGTCAATGTAAAGTTGAGCGTGCTCCTTCGCCACCTTGTTGCTCTTCTCCCAGTTCATCTGGATCTCGCAGTCACCAGTCATTCCGATGGAGACTTTGTTTCCTCCTCCGGTAGCGTTCATCCATTTATGAATAGGAATACGCTGGCCGGCCTTTACGCCGTTCTGGATCACCAGAAAATATTTCTCGGCCAACATCCTGACAGTCACCAAAGAAGCCCCGAGGCCACCTCCGTAGATGATGAAGTCCAACAACATATTCATCCAAGGCCAGCGTCTGCCGGCGAGACTCGACAGGCACAGAACCATAAATCCGATCACCGCCGAACATCCGCCGCCAAGCAATGCACTTTTGAGAGGGATGGATGACTTGACCGTCAAGGCCAATGTCACACACACAGAGAACAACAGATAGGCAGGGAACGAACAGTACCAAGGAATGAACGTAGGGTGAATCGCCGTCAACAGCAGACAAAGGATGGCCGCACCTACGGTGAACGCAAGCATTCCGGCCATTCCAGTGAACAGAGACAAGCCTATGATTTTCAGGGATATCTTCCAATCCTTCTTCCGGTACTCATCGTTGTATCTGAATATCAGCGACAGGAAAAAACCCAGAAGAAGCCCGATAGTCATAAAGGAGGATGTCTTTGTCACACACTCAACTGAAAGATCCGCGAAACCTTCCGTCGGAGAGTAGAACAACGAGGCTATCTTCTGCGAGATACCATTGAAACTGCCCCTTCCGCCAAGCTCAAACACTATCCAGCTTATGAAACCAGCGAATATTCCTGCGATCGTCTGATGACATTCCGAGAACGAACGCTTTGAGAACAATCCTTTCCAGTCCAGATGCTCCTGGATTCCATCCTTGCAATTCTGGCCGTATTCCGCACATTTGTAACCATTCTGCTTCCAGCAGTCAACGTGCATAATGTGACGACACTTGGCAACGACCGTCTGCCCGGGCAGGATCTCCTGACGGCAATAGTGGCATATCCTGTGGGACACATTCGGCTCCGGGACATACTTTTTATAGTACTTGACCTCAAAAGCCTTCGAGCGGCACAGCGGGACAAGAATCTTCATTATCAGGAAGAACAGGCCGATCGTCAGCAGAGTCACCAAAAGAGCGACAATGAATTTCAAGACAGCGTCCGAAGTTCCCGCAGAACGCTCCGGCCACGGTTTCTCCGCCGACCCGATGGAAAAATCCTCCTCTCCCATCGCATCCCCCTTCCATTCTGCGGAGAAACGTGTCTTTCCTGAATATATCCTCGAATGATCCGCCTCGTAGGCGAACGCATAGTCATACATCCTGTCATTCACGATCTTCCGGAAGTCAGCAAGGACCTGTGCCATATCATCCGCCGGCTTATAATCACCGGCACGGCCTTCCACGTGCGGGTCACACACTCCCTTAAGCACGTTCTCAATTTCAGCGTTCTTTCCGTCCTGAGTATAATAGAAGGCATAGACCACCGGCACGATATGGGACAGGCCCTGCTGGTACTCAGTCACTTCCAAAAAGCCAATGCTTTCCTCAAAAGAAGGGCTATGATTGCCATCCGTGAACACAAACAGGATATTCTTGTCTTGATTGGCCTTGGCCCTGCCTGAGACAGCCGGATTTCTCGCATAGTCCTGATCAACTACAATGGCATCCTCCAGGTCCGCTTTCGTGTCACTGAACTCGGCAAGTTTCGCATACAATGCCCCATAGAAATACTTCTGCTGTGATGTCTTGGAAAACTCCTCCTTGAACGACGCAAAGTTTTCCCTTGTCACCAACACGCTTGACGACACCTCGTCCCCGAAAAACGACAGATACACACAGCCTTCAGGAGCACTTTCAACCAACTGCCCCACTGTCTGGTAAATCTGCATTTTCCCCTGCTCCGGGATGCTTCGGTCAACAAGGACAGAGAATGTGTATTCTGCGGGGATACGCCGTCCCGTGCTGACAGGATTGACCTTAGAGCGGCTGTTCGGGACAAGCTTGCCGTCCTCCCTGACCACCAGATAATTACGCAGTTCCTCTGATGTTATGCCACGGACACGGCGGCCATCCGGATCAAGGATATTAAAATACAATGTAACCGAATCCTTGTCAGGGCCATATTCATAGGATTTGTCGCAGAATTTGATCTCCCCGACATTCTGCCCCAGCGCCAAGGCCATCGAAATGTGCGAAAGTAGGAGGATTAAAATATTCCTGGCTAACGTCTTCTTCTTGTCCATATCTTAAGTTCTTCTAATTTCTCTTCACCATAATATTGCTCATCCAGCAAAATTTGTCCATCCAGCATAGGGATGGAAACAAGCGTTCCGTCGGATGTGGAATAGAACAGCACAAACCTCAACGGCTGAGGGTAGCCAGCCAATGTTTTCCTGATTGTGGGGATGCTGCAATGCGTACCGATGATGAGACAGCCAAGAAGTTCATTGTCAGGAATCCGCATTGAATCCGAAATCACATTCACCACATTCTCGGTCCTCTCTCCTTGCCGGCAGACAAAACCGTAAACCCAACCCTTCAACCCGGAGCCCCCAAACGCCTCTATCTGACAAAGATCGATTACCGCGCTGTTGGACAGTTCTATCCCGAAGCAGTCATCCGAATGCTGCCTTGCCGAAGCCATAATGTTATAATGATCTTCCGGCTTGAAACCACTCCTGTCGCTCTTGACAGCCCATTTGTACAGTTCCTCCAAAGAATACATCCTGCGGAGGTCCGGTTTGGCATTGATGGTCAGGTCGTGTTTGAAAGTGAATATTCCCATCTCCTGATCAGGAGTCAAGATGTCCACGACAATAGCCGTCAGGAATTTAGGATGCACCGGATGCTTAAGCTGCATCTGCACCCCGCTGTCCGCGTTGCTGAAGAAGACGCCAAGACCGGGGTGCGAATGAACCCAGCACGTCATATCATACTGAAGGTTGGTCTCCCGACGAAGTTTCCGGAGCTTTTCAGAAACTTTCAGCTTGATCTTTCCGCCGAAGTTCAACTCATATTCCTTGAACACGGCATCGTCTCCAGGCTTCACGATCTCTTCCAAAGAGACATAATACTCATCACTTTGCTCATCGTGGACCCAACGCCCCAGCACCATACAGCCGTCCTCCTTCGGAGTCTCCGAATTCCGCAGATCCTCTGCATACATATTGTATATCTCTTTGACACAGGTGTTCTTAAGATATATCCTCCTGACCGCAGAGTCATCGCAGAACTCCGAACAGTCAATCGGCAGGTAGGCGGGATTATGAAGGACATCCTCCAGACTTTGCTTTTTCAATATCGATGTGGTCTTGCGCCTTACTATAATATCCGCCTGAGGATTCTGAGGCACACTTTCCACCTTACGGGACGCCTTTTTCTTCCGGCGGCTCCTCCTCACTCCAACGACAAGCGCAATGATCAAGACAAGGATGAATATCCCGGCCGCAGCCATCAAATAATAATATTCCTTTGGCAAAGCCCCGTTTAAGATCTCCGACAGTGATCCCACTCCAAAGAAATCGCAAATCCAAGCTTTGATATTATTCCAAACACTATCCATTTATCCTATATTGAAGGTTTCTTTGATTTTCCATTGACCTTCACCGTCTGGATTTTCTTTCTGACGGTGTCTGTCGTTCTGCGTTTCACGTCATTGACGACATTTCTTTCCTGCGACCTCACAGCGGCCCTCGCACGGCGGTTCACCTCAGCCTCGGCCTGTTCCACGATGGACTGCTGCATACTCATCATATTCTTTTGATTCTTGACGTTACGAATATGCTGCATCACCTGATTGCCGGCAAACCCAAAAACCGCGATGCCAAGCCCCCCGATAATCATCCAAAGGGTACGCTTTTTCTCACGTTTCGCCTCTTCTTGGCGTTCAGCCTCTTGAGCCTCTTCCTGAGCCTTGAGTTCTTCAGCCTCTTGCCTGGCACGCTGCTCCTCAGCTTGCCGTTCCTCAAGGATTCTCTTTTCCTCCAAAGACGTTTTCTTCTCCTCGTAGCGATCCAAAACGTCAGAGATTTCAGACAGCACATTCGCATCCGACACCTCTCTTTTCTTCTGCCTCAGGTAATTAATCTCATCCAAAAGGTTGTCAGAGAACGGCAGACGTTCTGTTTCCGAAATCAGTTTCCTAGCGAGATTCACGCTCTCCACAACCTTGACAGCCAAAGCATTGTCTGCCTCGACCTCCAATGTGGATGTCACTTCACGCATAACAGGCTGTCGCTGGGATGATTGCTTTGGTCTGGCCGGGGAAAGACGCACTGTGATCCCCTCGCTTTCGCCGAAAATCTCATACCGGCCTTTCTTTGACTTGTAGGCCAAGTAAATCGGGATGACGATGTCGGCCTCACCTTCCACGGAAAACTCCAGGCTCGGATCCGCCTGGACCAGGAAAAAGCCCTCCGTTGACTTGCGGTAAGCCACATTGTCAGGAATCATAAACGCCTTAGGCACAACGTTCAGCACGGCCACATCCTTGCCATAGGAACCGGTCCTGTCAAAAAACATAACCGCGACCTTGCTCAGATCTTTGTACTTACCGGCACTCCGATGTCCCAACCGTTTCTGTTGCCCGGTAAAGCGGACAGTGGCCTTGTCGCCGGAATAAGAGAGTTTGTATGATATTATCACCTTGTCCCCTCCTGTCGTGCGTACCGTGTCCCTCACCTCTTTCGCCGGCGATGGCAACGCCAGTGACGCGATGAACACAGAACACAGTATGAAACGGAATATTCGCATCCCTAAAGAGCCTTTATCTTGTTGTAGTAGGTGTTTATCCTGGTCTTGTAATTCTTGCCGCCCGAACGTTTCTTGTTCCTGACCGCACAGTTATGCAAGGCGTTCACATCGCCCATCACCTGAGCCTTATCCTTTGACCCGTTGTGAATATCTATGTAATATTCTTCGAGTTTCCGGTATATCGCCTCATACGTCAGAGAGCAGTAACGGCATTTATGCTTATCGCGCGCCACATCCTTGCCGCACGAAGCTGTGACACGCTTTTCCAGATTGATTGTGTCCAGACGCTCCGCCAATGCGGAATACATCCCGTACATCTTACCGGACTTTCTGTAGCCACGGGTATCCATCACTCCTCTGACCTCTTTTTTCAGACTGTCTATCCGTGCGTTATAGGTCTTGGTCAAGGTTTCGCAAGGGGTCCCGACGTGCCCCTCGTTCGTGCAGAATGTCTCGTTCCCGATATCCTCAATAAGTTTGTCACATTCCTTGGAAAGCCCCAAATAGGTCTCATCCGGCCTTAGATCCACGACAATGTCAAGCGTCACGAGGTTCATTTCCGTCAAAACAATGCGGTCCTTCCTGAACACAATCAGATTGAGCTCTTTATCACTAGCGATGTAAACAGGAAGCTGACAGGATGTGCTTGTGAAATCCTCTAATATAAAAAGTGCTCTCGGTTCAGACGAAGGTTGCAGGATGCAAGCCTCGGCAAGCCACTTGCAACAGTAGGTGTCCCTTTCTCCTCTCCGCCCCGGAAAACTCTTATCATAGATCACGGACATCTTCCGAAGAGCCTTCTCGCTGTAAGCCTGATCGAACAAGCAAAGGATCTTGTCCTCGAAGGCATTCTCCACACTCACCGTGACACGTACGTCCTCTTTATCCTCACATTTGTTCAGCTCGACAAAAATGTTGCACTGATCCAAGGAAATGGTCTCTTTCCGATGCTCCCGGTTATCAAGCCTTACAGTTCTTTTCTCATCAGCCCGCAGCGGCAGAAATTGCAGGAGCGTCAATACTACCGCCAGAAAAAACGTCCTTTTCATATCGTCCTTGATTTTATGGCGGAGCCAATCTTTACTTCCCTTCCACTCTTTGTCTCCTCTCCTTTATCCGGTGTTTCCGGCTCAGGTCTGTCCTGTGCGAAGCGCACCCACCCGTTAGGCTCCCCTTCCTCACGTACCCATTCGGCCACATTCTGATCCTCCGGATACGGATAGGTGTTGCGGGCGTGGTACATCTGGTACTTCAGGTAACGCTCAACCCGCAGCACAAGGTCCTTGATGGAAGCAAGCACTCCCATCTCCTTGATAGTCAGACACACGTGTCCCTTGAAACTTCCTGAATAACGAATATTGGGGTGCCATACATCGGTACGGAACGTGAATATAGGGTTGCCGTCCGCCGACGGATAGTTGTTCGGCAGGACAACGCTCATCTTGTGCAAATAGCCAAAGACCGGCTCACGCGGCACCGTCTCACCCTTGACTCCGACTATAGATTTGCAGCGGTACCATATTTCATATTCAGTAGGCAGCCCCATCGCATTCTTGCGGCGCACTATGTAAGAAATGGACGGCTGGCGCGGATTGGGGCTCGCGGCCTTACGTTTGGCGCACAATGTGTCCAGTTCCTTCCACTCTTTCCAAAGGCGGGCATCCCGTCCGGAAAGTTCTTTTTGATTATAATTGTTTATCGTCTCATTCATAGCCCAATCCTATGCTTATCCGGCGATCGGAACAGAAATCAGATGCAGATGGTCACCCGGTTGGATATTATAATCGACAAGAGCCTGCTCACGGCCGTCCTCATCCTCAAACTCAAGGATTTCCGGTTCTTCGCCATCTCCCATAATCTGTCCCAAAAGGTACTGGATAGGATTGCCGCCATTGTCGATCTTTGGAAGCTCAAAGACCGAGACAATGCTTGAGATCTGATCACGGATAGTCTTGTTCGGGTCCGTGACCTTTACCTCCACCTCCTCAAATTCCGTCCCGTCGATAGTAAGATTGATGATGAACTCATCTTCCTCGTACAATTCTTCTGTTGCCATAATGATTTATGTTTTGTTGTTATTATAATCTATTCACGGCCAGTGCCGATGATGTCCCACATTTACCAAATCCAAGCTCCACGTTCCTGATTGTAGTTGTCCGAACGATAATCCTCAAACTTGTTCTTGAACACCAACAACTGGTACACATCCTCCGGAATCACCTGCGGTGCCTTAAGTCCATACCGATAGAGTGCCAACTCATATTTCCGCCTCTCCGCATCAATCCGGATGATAAAGTCCGTCTTGGTGTCCGGATGCGCCCCATAAAGCCTGTCAAACACCTCACGGATCCCTTCATCCTCGAACCAGAAGTACGCCGAATATTCCGCCTTCCCGATATGCCAGCTCACCGCCAGCCTCTTAGGTTTCCCCGCCTCGTGGTATTTCATCAGCCCCCCGTCGCGCAACTTGTCGTGCGTTCCGTCAAACAACGCCTCCTCAATCCACCCAAACTCCGGAAGCTGATCCTTCTCCTCATATTCCTCCCACAGTTTCCCCTTGCCATTCCACTTCCCAAACATCGTCACGTAACGGTACGTGAACTGCTTCATATAGTTATCGAAAAGGTCACGTGGAGGCAGACCGTTAATGTGTAGATTTCCTTTAACGTTAAGGTCATTATCAATAATTTGAGTGCAATGCAACTTTACACTCCCTGAGCCACACACTAAACTGAAATCTTCATCACTAACACAAACCTCCTGCCCTCTTACCCAACATACTAACGAAGATTTTGCAAAATCTGATATCCACACAGACAGTTGTCCATACGGAGCCATTCCGACAATAAAATAAGCAGAGTCGTCATATTTTTCAAGCAAGGCTGCTACTACATCAGCTGGTAGTTCATATTCAATTTCATAAAATTTTACCTCAACAATAGATAACCATATAATGCTTAATCTTTCAGGGATACGTTTATGCTCCTCCAATGATATTACACTTGACAAGGCTTCCCCCCATTCTCCTTGAAAAGGAAATTGTTGCGGAACCTCCCATGCATCGTCATCATTTAACCAAAACAACGCATAAAACGTATCAGTTGGATAAAGATTATGAGCATTGCCAGAAAGACGAATCTCCATACTATCCATCTTTAGAATATAACACTGGTGAAGGACAGTTCACTTTAATAATATTATCCTCCTTTATATCAATATTATAAACATACTTAACACCATCATTACAATTCTTTGGTCGCTCTTTATTTCCATCGTACATAATTCGACAAATGCGCCTATTGCTATCATAATTACACTCATTTCCAAAATTCGCGAAATCCACATCTAAAAAAAAAGGAGTAAGACTCCACCGCCAGTTAAAAAGTTGGCAAGAAGCTGTAAAATGCAAATATTTCAATCGCAAACGACGATATGGTTCACTACTATATAGTCTACATGGCCCTTGGTTCCCATCATCAAGTGTAACCCAATAACGTCCGTTTCTAGACATTAAAGCCGTCATCTCCTTACCCATACTCTTTAAATCATCAGGAATAGCATAATATGCATCTGGAGGATTAAATAATTCTTTACCGATTTTTATATCTGCTCTCTTTATCATCATTAACAAAGGTATGTTACTATACCCACCTAATGTATATTTATTAAATTTAACACACCGGCTTAATTCATCTTCAGAGTCCGCAAAACGAATCTGACATTTATGTTTTTTATCTTTATCCACATATAAAGAGTCTGATAAATCTATCCAACCTAATTTATTCAATGTATTTCCCTCCAGTGGACCCATATCCGAATTTTCTTTCCATGGCTCACATACATACAATTTGGGATTATCCTCTTTTGATATTTTAAACTTCGTTCTTTTTCGCCATAGAGACTTTAAATAATTCTCATCTACATTATTGCGTTCCTTTTCAGATAACTCTCTAGGTATGAATCTATATAAAACTCTTTCTTTCCCTTTCTCTGACACATATCCACCTCCCACATCAGAATGACATCCTGGAATAATCATCTCAATACTATCATCATATATAGTACTGCCAATATTGACCAAGGCAAAATTCTCCCGGAACTCATCCGCAGCACAAATGTGACATACAGATTTCATCCTCTTATTATGGTTAATATAAAGCCCATAATCTGACGCATTAGTATAGTGAAACTTCTTATCTTCATCCTTAAACTCTTTCATATATTGTTTTAGCCCAATAACCCAACCGTCTTTCTGTTGCAATAAGCCGATTGATGCCACAGTATCGTATATTCCCAAAAATTCAACAAATACATTGCCTCGTTTAATTATAACGTTAGGAGAAAGATACTCCTTTTCCATAAAGGACTTACCTCTGTCCGGTTTTAACGACTTTGAGTACGTCTTGAATTCCTGCTCACATTCCAATCTTTCGCCACAGTCCCTTGTTGCTAACTGTGCAAACAAACGAGCACAAGTAGAGCCTCGACTAAAACCAAAAACATAGAAATGATACTTTGTATCCTCACAGAGACTATACCAATTATTAGACAGGTATCGGTATACGGCATCACAAGCCTTAGCCACTAACGCAACCACTCCACGTGGACCAATTCCGAAACCAAGTCCTTTTACAACGTCCAGTTTACTACTTATATAATATGTATTATTATCCGCCAAATCATCAGCACCACTACCTTCTATATAAATATTATAGTATAATGCTTCCTGGTCATATTTCTTGTTGTTCAGCAAGCTATACAATATTGCAACGTTTGAATACCCTTTGCTATCATCGGCAGCCATAGATTTTGTATCAACAATGGCTTCCATCTGCTTTATTGTTATTTCCTCATTTAATTCTTTCAAATCGTTCTCTAACTTAGAAATAAACCTTCCCGATGCAGATCTAACCATTTCATTTATTGGATCATTATATGGTGTAAAATCGCCTCTTAACTGTCTCAACTGTGACAACAAATCATCTTTCTTATCAAGTAAATTATGGAGGTCTTCGTACGAGTTTTTTTGTCCTTTTGATGAAATTTTCCCCATAGGATCAACCTTCTTAAACGTACTATAATGGGCCTGTTGAACCATATTGTTTGAAGTTCCGTCAAAAAAAACACCTATATGAACATCCTTAATTTTTTGTTCAAGTATCGGTTTCTCTTTCCTCACACCTGAAGCCCCTGTCAGAATAGAACTCATTTATAATATCTAATTAAAATATTTATTCCTATAGTTTAAGACTTGACCAAAATCACTTCTCTTTATGCTGCCATATACTTTCAATCTTTTTCGTTTCTTTTTCTTGTGGATATGGCTTCTTCTTTTCATATCTACGGTTACCGCAACCACCATTAAACTGGCGACCACCATTATTGGATGACACATTATTTGAAGATTTTACCGAATTGACATTGATGCAATTATCATATCCAGAAGGATATGAGTTAATACCACCTACCGAGTTAGACACTTTCGTACTTCGTGTCTCATACGATACTGTATCGATTCCGTTAACAACTTGTTTGGTCTCCTTCACAGTCTCAATTCTCCCGACAACTGCTGCCGGAGCAGTATCCTTTTTCGCTTTAACAAAGTCTGTGTTTTCTTCAATATTTTTTGTTGGCAGTCTTTTCACATTCTCAGACTCATTGATAAGTTGTTCCCTCTGAGCCTTTTTCGCAGCTTTATATTTAGCCATATCCACGACCTTTTCTTTTCCGGTTATGGTGTTTTCCGCTTTCTTAGCGGATTTCGCGAGTTTCACTCCCTTTCCTGCGATTTTTGCGGCAGCCGCGGCATCGCCTATGCCCGGAACAGCAGCAAGGAGGGACAGGCTGGCGTTTAGTTTATCACCTCTGACAGCGTATATGGCAGCATTCAGCAAATCGGGAATCGCACCCACTCCGGGAGCAAAACCTGCGAAATCCAATGCAGCCTGAATTCCATCAAGTAATGCGTCTTTGTCTTCAAGAAGTTCTTCTTGCTCTTTAGCAATCCACTCTTCAACAGTCTCTTTGGGTTGCTTATGCAGATCAGCGGGGCCGGTATCAACCTGTCCATCATTAACAATCCGGATGATTCCGCCATAGCAGCATTTGCAATAGGAGGATTTCAACAGAGCGGGGTTGCCTTTGATGATGTAGTCATCCTTTCCGTTCAGCCAGTCACTCATGGTTCCCGGGATGCAGGGCATCGGAGTCAACTTGCCGTGCGCGGCGGCCGTGGCGGCAGCGGTGGCCGGATACCTTGTCGTATGACATTTTCCGAACGGGGCGATGTTATACAAGGATGTATGGTCGGAGATGTTGGCCATCGGTTGACCTGTAAGAAACACGGTGCGATCCGGATAGACCGTCAATTTCGCGCTTTTGTCACCAAAAGAACATCTCATTGTCGCACCGGAACAAACATACGAATCGGCCTTCCCAAAATCCGAAGCGTCGGAAGGGTCTTCCCGTGCGTTTTCATCATCGTTATCGCCCACATCATCTTTTGCCTCATCCACATCATCTTCCACAAGACCATCTTTGGTCTCTCCTTCTCTCGAGCCATCATCTCCGGCATTATCACCCTGATTATCAGCAATATCCTCGTTCATACCGCCGCCAGATGCTTTTTCCGCTTCATCAATAGGACCAAGAACGTCCGGACTTATCGGAGCCGCTCCTCCAGTCGGGTAGCCTTTCGCCAACTCCGTGACCTCCATCGCTTTATCAGGGTCTCTAAACCCTTCTATAATGGTTCTCGCGTCACCGTACGTTTTCTTGCCGATCTCGTAAACAGTCTTCCAATCCCTATTTTCCAAGGCTTGGCCTAAAACAGCGCCATCTGAATATAATGTAGCCGCCCCACCGCCGAAAGTCAACACCTTATTCAAGGCAAAGACAGCAGGTTTGCTGTGCAGATCCCCGATATATGACAAAATAGGATTCGGAACCTCCACATATCCCATCTTCTTCTGATATGTGGTAATCATTCCATTGATGGAATTGGCGACCTGTTCCGTCGCTCCGATGATGCCTTTTACCCCACGTTCTATCTTCTTCGCCGCAAGTACCGGACCACGGTAACTTCCCCCGAAAGCGTGTATTGAATCCTCAAAATCAGCGATTCCCCCGAAAATGCCAGCAGAGTTCTTCTTGATGGCACTTCCCAAGGAAAAAACTTCATCACCAAAACCAGCCCTTGCTAAGGATTCAAGAACGTGGGCAGTACCAGCTGGGGACAATCTGCTATATGTGCCCTCCACAGCCTTTGCCCAAGAATCCCACTCCGCATCAAATTTTAAAAGGACCTGCTCATTGGCGCGCGGATGGAAATGACCTGTGACCGAATCCATAATCGCATCCACGACAAGAGAAGATGTATGGAGAACCTGTTGGCAGTTCCGCAAATCTGTTATAGACTGATTTATAATATTAGAGGCAGTCGCGACAGGAGTAAGAGTTCCCGCAACAGTGGTTCCGACACTGTTTAAACCCGATGCCCAGGCATTCACACGCGCCGCACCTCTGTTCAAAGCGCCTGTCACTCCAGACAGACCACTTTTTATGGCTCCGCTTACAGGGTTCCTTGTGGTAGTGCCCCTGACAGCGACATCCAGGCGAGCGGTCATACTGTTGATCGTGGAAGCACCTGTCGCGATACTCCCAGTCACTCTCTGGATATCACCAGGGAGTGCCCCCACCTTACCCAATATCTGCCGAGGAGTGTTCTTAACCATTTGATCAGTTCACTTTCACCTTGCCAGCCTTGATGTCAATCTGGCTGCCGGCGTTGATAGCCATTGTGTCAGAAGCCTTCTGATGATGCGTGCTGGAATATTCCAGAAGTTTGTCCTGCGCCTCCATCCGGATGTTCTCCGCTGTCAATTGGAACTTATGGACGATCTGCTCATCCTTGTTGTCATTGATCTTGACAAATTGGTTCGACTCGACCGTAAGCGAATCATTGCGGTCAATGGAGGTCGAACGGTCATTGCCGGCATATTCACGGATGTCGTTGTCGGCAGTTCGCTGCATATCGTGGGAGGCGGCGATGAATATGTCATTGTCGGCACTGGCGTTGATGTCGTGGCCGGCGTGCATAATGATGTCATTCTTGGCGTAGAGCTCGATGTTGCCGGTGGACTCCAGCTTGATCAGCTTCTCATCCGTGGAAAATGTCAGGATGTAATTTTCTTTCTCGTTGTCGTAGATTCTGATGTAGCCGTTCTCTCCCTCATCGTGAATCTCGATTGTGTGTCCGTTCCGTGTACGTATGGCCTTGATTTGATTGCTGCGGTTACCGTCAGGAAGCCACGCGGCGTCAGGATCTCCGACTCCGTTGTACAGCGTTCCTTTCACATAAGGACGCTCGGCGTTTCCTCCCTCAAAGTCAACCATCACTTCCTCTTCAACCTCCGGAATGAAACTGAATCCCTTGCCTCCTCCGGCATACGGCTGGGCGATCCTGAGCCACGGAGTCATCATCTCGTCATCCTGCTGTGCCTGCCAGTCAAACTGGACACGGACCCGCCCGAGATTCTTAGGGTCCTCATTATCCTTCACCTTCGCGCGACAGGAAGTGGCCGCAGGATAAACATCACTATCCGAATATGGAGGGTAGTCGCAGGCGGACGGTATTCCCACAAAGTGGTTGCTGTACGATTCATCAGCCGAGAAACGATGACTGATCTCCGTGATCAGAATCTCATCCTGCTCAACCTTGCTCTTTTCCAAAGACGCTCCATCCGGCATATAATTGTCCTCAATCACAACTATGCCACCGATCTTCAACCTTGAGCAATATGATGTTCCTGAATATGTCAGCATCCCCGCCTTCTCGCCCCGGGCCTGCGTCTTGGTTGACACGTTCAACACAGTCTCCCGACCGTCATCATCAGCGAATCCTCCCGAATGGAGATTCCTCAGCGTAGACTTGACGAAAGCCTCTTCCGATGCAGCAAAAACACTTTCGCTCAATGTGTTATATTCCCGTAGCATTTCTTCCCTTCCCTCCTTCAAGGTGGCGTCATTGGAATTGTAAGATGAAGCGATGTCCCGAAACTGCGTATGGCAAATCCTCAAATCGACATTGTAGGAAGGAATATCCTGGCTTGGATAAGTAAGTTTCACTCTTTCCCCGTCCGGCATCACGCCAAAGACAAAACGCTCTCCATCGTTGTACATCCACTCACCGTAGCGTTTGGCCAGCCGCTGCAGAAACTGGTAATCCGTCTCGTTGTACTGCACACAATATGGTATGACACCGGAGAATCTTGGTTTTATCTCCGTTTCCAGACGATCGGCATAATCACCGATGACATCCTGCACGATCTCGTCAAGTGTCTTGTTCTCATACGACTTGCAATTCGGATTATCGTTCAGAAGTGCATCCCAACCGCAGGCACGGACATTGACCGTGAACTCCGACCGGTTTCTGGCCGCTGAGGCCGAGACGATCACGCCCTTGAAATTCACATCGGACGCCGCCTCTGTCTCCACCTTAAAGGATTCCTTCTCAACGCTTTCCGTCTCCAACAGCACGGAGATTTCCTTGCCGATAATCTGTCCGCACACATCAAATGAGATCTCGTTTATGCGTTCATCCGGCTCCTTATGCATCGAGAATGAAAGCGATGACACAGCCAAAAGGCTCTGGCAAAGCATAAAGTCGTCCAAACGCCACTTGGCGCCATCAAGCTCCACACAAAATCCCGTTGACTTCATCCCATCAATGGCAACGGTTATGTTCTTAATCGAAACGGACATATCTGAATATCAAAGGTGGCGTTAATATTTCGTCATCATATCAATCATCCCTTCCAATGAGGCCCATTCATTGGAGAACAGGGCGGAATCCATAACACCGGTGCCGACACGGATGACTCCGGCACTGATAGTCACCGTCGTGTACATCAGTTTGCTGTCGCTGTCACAGAAATTGTCCTTCAATCCTATACAGAAAGCCTGTGAGAACTCCACCGTCTTGAAACGCCTCTTGTTGTCATTGGAGAATACACAGAACCGGAATGTTCCCGAATATGTCAACGTTTTGGAAAACATCCACTTATAGAAAAACTGGTCGTCATCGCAAGTGGCCGGCATCACAAATGTGATGAGGCCGCCTCTTGGACGACTTGAAGGCTTGCCGGTGTTGTCCGTGCCTTGTGAGAATTCATATTCACACTCAACCACACCATACGTGCGTCCTTCAATGTTAAGTTGTCCTTGCAGTGCCATAATCAAGTTTTCAGGAAACGATAATTGAAGGCAATCCGATGAGGATCGCCCCCAATTATCCTTAATGAATCCGGTTGTCCAACATTACTTGTCAATAGTCCAGCTGTTGTTGTGAACCGCGTTGCCAACCTGGATTTCCTTCGCGGTGATCACGAACTCCTCATACTGCTGAACCTCGTTCTTGTCGTCATAGGTCTCGGCGTATTCAACCACGTAACCATTCTTGAAGACAAGACGCTTCATCTCGCCACCATCCTTGTCAGGATAGGAGATGACACCGTTCTTGCTCATATAGGTGTCGCACATCCACTCAAGGATCTCGGTGTTGCCGTCATTCTTTGACTTAACCTTCACCTTGATCTTGCCACCACGTGTACGACCGGTAGGCTGACCCTCAACGTCAGTCTGCTGGTTAAGTTCATAGCGTACGTACATCACCTCACGCTCCTGGATACCATCGGCATTGATGGTAACTGTTCTTGTTTCTGCCATAATTTTTTGATTTTTGGAATTAATAATAATATGTAAATTATGTTCACTATGCGTTCTTTGTGTTCTGTTCCCAGTCAACACCCGCCGCAGTATTGCGTCCAGTAAGTTCGATAAAGAAGTTCTGAGCCGCGAAATAAGGCGTGATCTCAACATTGATGGTTATATCCTTTGTTTTAGGGTTCTGGTCAATCTTAAGGTTTGTATATTTCTCTATGATGCCACCCGGTCCCTTGTAGTCACTGAGGAAGTTATGGATGTCCTGGGTGATCTCCGCCTTGATGGCCGGAGTCCAGATCTCCATAGCGTGGTCGTTGCAGTAGTTCTCGAAGACCTTGCCTATCCAATCAAACACACGCACGATGGAATATTCCTGCAATCCCTTGGAGGCTCCATTGTACAAAGTATGGTTGGAGAATGCCATTGTCCTGCCGTCCTCCTCGACCATCGGAACCACCCCGAAATCTATCAAAGCGGCGATCTCTGACTTTCTGAGATCCATCCTGGCTCCCTTGACGCCATCCAGTGTGCCATACCTCTTTCCGGCGGCAGCCTGAGCGATGACAATCTCTTCTGTGTTGGACATCCGTCCGGCAAGCGCCCCTGAGGCAGGAATATACAAGTCCTCATCCTCTCCGGCCACTTCTGACTTTCTGCGTCCAAGAATATAATTGGCCGTCATCACGATGTTGCCGAGGTACGGTTCCGTGCCTTGCAGACTAGCGTCGTCAAGCTCATCCTTCAGCATCTCAAAGTTCATACTATCCTTGAAGTCCGTGATCATTATGACTTTGTTGCGATAGGCGGTCTGAGCCCACATCCTGACCGTGTCCGCATCACCGAGATAGCCGGGAACGACCAGCATACTGTAGTTGTTCTTAAGATTCAGACGGTCAAAATAGCGTTCAAGCTCATCACGCACAGCCTGTGTGTCCTCCGAATCATTGTCAACCAGTTCCTCCTTGTTGACATTCATCAGAGTGATGCAATCCACCTTTCCCTGACCGGCATTGGCGAAGAATGCGTCCAGACTACGATAGGTCACCTCCAAAGCCTTGATCTCATCGTGGATGCCGAACAGGTTCTCGCTCAGGTTGCGCTCGGCCTTCTCACATTCACTCTTGCAGGATTCGATGATCTCCATCGGATCATTCCCACCCGTCTTAAGGATGTCCACCCACAAGGAAAGTTCGTTCCGAAGACGTTTTCTTGCATCGGCGTAAGCAGAATCAGTAAGAAAGACATTCTTTATCGCCCTACGGCGAGGATCCATATTCTCAACACCTTTGATCAGGCCTTTGATCAACTGGAAGCCACCAAATTTGTCAAGGCCTCCGATGCTGTTTTGAAGAAGTTCCGCCGGATTGGCTATTTCCGGCCTTTCACGCAGTTCCCGACCCTCCGCCGGAACCGTTATTTTTTGTTCTTCCGCTGACATATTCGTAAATTATTGTTAATCACTATTCCGCATCATCCAATTCGGCCAGCAACGCCTTTATGGCATTCTTCAAGTCATTGTGCGCCGACTCATCCTTCAGGGCATTGCGCAGAGTCTTGTTCTTCTCCAACTGACGGATGACGGAATTGTAGGCGTCAATCTTGGATTTTTTTCCGCTGAGCATCTCACTTTGAGCGATGAGCTGTTCGTCCTCAAAATCCTTGATCTGTCGGAAATTGAAATCCTCGTACACCGCTCCGCCTTCTTCCGTAGTCAAGGTCACCCCTTCCTTGGAAGGCTGATAATGCTCGAAAACATCCTTCATACTCTTTGCGGTAAAGCCATCCCTGTCTTCATCAGTGTTAGGCGCGGTGTCTGTGAACTGGTCAGCATAGAGTGTCCGGTTCTGCGGGAACTCGATCACGCCATCCTGCGCGTTCTCTTCCACAACTTTGGAAATTACGGTTTTTCTTGCCATAGTATTTTGATTTATGATTTAATTATCTGATGGTTTCAGTCACAAGTATCTATATCCCAGACTATCGCCTTGTTCTCCTGATCATATTTCATCACCACGCTGTCCCCAGGGTTCACGTCCCCGGAGATTATGAGTTTGGACAACGGGCGACGGATCTCCTTGCGGATGATTCCAAGAATCGGGCGTGCCCCATAATGTGCGTTGAAGCCAACTTTGGTGACATAAGCCCGTGCCGAATCATCTATCTCCAAGGATATATTCTGCTCACGCAGCGTCTTCAAAAGATTCTGAATATGTATGTCAAAAATCTTGTTTATCATCTCCTCAGTTATCGGCGAGAACGGAACGATCTCCGTAAGTCTGGCCAGGAACTCAGGACGGAACTGTCCTTGCATAACATCAAGCATCTGATCGTGTGTAGGAACCACCCCTTCGGCGAAAGATTTGAAAATATAATCGCTTCCTATATTCGAAGTAAAGATTATCAACGAGTTGGAGAAGTCTCCGACCCTTCCGAGCCGATCGTGGAGTTTTCCTTCGTCAAGAATCTGAAGGAACAAGTCAAACACTGATTTGTGCGCCTTCTCGATCTCATCGAACAGTACCACTGAATATGGATGCTGACGTATCTGGTTAACAAGCAATCCTCCTTCCTCATAGCCGACATATCCCGGAGGCGCGCCATAAAGAAGGGCCACTGAGTGTTCCTCCTTGTATTCGGACATATCAAACCTCAGTATCGCGGTCTCATCGTTGAATAGGAACTCCGCAAGTGATTTCGCAAGCTCCGTCTTGCCGGTTCCAGTCGGTCCAAGGAAGAAAAATGACCCGATCGGCTGCCCTTTCTTGTTAAGTCCGGAGCGAGACTCAAAGACAGCGTCAAGAATACTCTTTATGGCGTGGTTCTGTCCGACGACCCTTTTGTGAAGGATTTCCTCTGCGTTTGATAGTTTCGTACGCTCCTCAGACTGGATGTTTCCCATCGGTATTCCCGTCATCCTTGAGACGACATCCCGGATAACAGACTTGGACAGCACCACTTCGGAGGTGTCGTCCTGTCCTGTCTGGGACAATTCGTTCTCGACCTTGACCGAGGCCATCGCACGGTCAAGAAGATCAATCGCCGAGGAAGGCAGATTACGTTCCGGCAGGTACCTCTTTGCCAAACGCACCGTCTCAGCCACCACGTCCTCATCGATCGACATTTTATGGAAGCGTTCATAAGCCGGACATTTGCTTCGCAGAATTTCTTCCGCAAGTTCCTCCGACGGTGCATCTACCGTGATCTTCTCAAAATATGCGGTCAGTTCCTTATCCTTCTCAATGTCTTTCGTAAAGCCATCGACGGTTGTCGTGCAGATAAACTGCACCTTATTCCCAGTCAATGATTTCCTAAGGACAGGAAGGATCGCGTTAAGCGCGGACTGCTTGTCCTCAACACGATGGAAGCCTTCGATCACCAGAACCGGATGCTCATTTTCAGAAAGCGTGTCAATCACTTTCTTGAAGCGATCCTCGATCTCGCCCTTATAGCTTACTCCCTGGGACAGGGAAATCATATCCAACTCATAAGGTGCCATCCCTGCAAGGGATGATGGCAATTTATCCTCAACAGCAAGGTTCAGCAGCCCTTGCACCAAGCTCGTCTTGCCTACCCCTGACTCTCCGACAATCAAGACATTGGCGCGGTCCTTGCGAGCCAGGACCTCGATCACGGAACGAATCTTGTCCTGTACTCCGATGATTTCCTGAACGGTATAGTCTGAAAGCATTGAAGAACAAATCCCGTCTATGGAAGAATACCGGTCTCCTTTACTATGCGATGTCTGCTCCGCAGATTTCTTTTCCGTCACATCGCCTTGTCCGGCAACGACTGCCAAAACCTTTTCCGCCTTGAGGGGCATAGTCTTCAGCTGCTCGGAAGAGAATCCGACTCCTGGACTTACAAGAGCGGCGAGAATGAACTCAATACGTGGTTCCCCAGCCCCGAATCTTTCCTGAATTCCCATAGCCTCTTTTACTACAGAACGGGATCCGTCGGACAGAACCGCATCCTTCATTCCATAAGGAGATTTGTCACACTGACGCACACGGATGTCGCACCAGTCCAACAAATAATAATAATCTTCGTCAAGGGTGTCCTCAAAGAAATTCACGAGACCTATGCTTTTATGCAGCAAAGCCCTGAAAAGATGGGCCGGCTCGATTTCAGGCGACTGGTTGTCCTTGGCGAAAGACTGCGCCACGTGCAACAAGCCAACAGGAAGACTCAATAGATATTGAATATACTTGTCTGACATAAATATGGTTATTACTGTATTTCACGAACAATTCCTAAAATATTCAAGATTGTTCCTTAGTCTGCGGTTCTTCTTACTTTATAGGTTCTATGAATGCGGTAGGGATGTAAGCGGTCGCTATAAGACACAATCCTTGGATCTCAACGACAACCCTCTGCTGCCCCGAAACCCTGGCGACCTTCCCCTCAACGCCCTTGAAATCACCTCCGACAATTTTCACTTTGTCGCCGCTTTTATAATGGCATCTCCTTGGATCCACGATCATAATATGCTCATTGTCAACGCTTGTGACATTGATAAAATTCAGCATTTCATCTTCCGGGACAACGAGAGGCGGATTCTTGCCAAATTCATTCAAAGCAAAATGATTGTAGTAATAGCTAAGGACTGAATTCCGTGCATTGTTCTCTACCAGAGCCTTAACTGTTTCTTCACAGACATAGGCAAAAATCAAATTAGGAAGAAGTGGTTCATTGTTTCGTTTTCCGGCGGAAGTCAAGGCGGCGCGCATCGGCAAATAGTATTCGATCAGGTTTTCGTCAAGAAAATTCTGAGCTTTCCGATACCTGTTATATGAAACACGCAAAACAAACCATTGTTTTCCTGACCTGAAGCCACGCCCTACCGACACCCCCGGTCCGGAACTCCGGGAGGCACTGGAAACTGTTCCAGCCAAACAAGGTCTTGTCCCACCTTTCAGGGCGTGCGCATTAGACAATGCGTTCATATCGGCTTTCATATACCGCCTTTGGTTATGATGCGGACACAAAAAAAGCGTGAGATGCCAGTTGTCCATCCCACTTTCTGAGGCTCTCGCATTGCCCATTGTTGTTGAACAGACAACGTCAGAGCCCACGCCGATATGAATATGTCTTCGCCCTAGAGACCTGTAAAACAACAGTGGATTACCGCCGTTCTGGCGCAACTGTTGTATACAGGACTCACGGGGATTGATATCATCGCACCCGGACATCTACCGTTGCTAAGTTCCGGACAACAATGACTGTGAATTTGCGAGATTCCAGAAAGTCAAGAACATAGCGTCGCATAAACGCCTTCAATATGTGTCTGGACTATCATTTTCCCCACCCAAAAGCCCGCTTCGTATAATAATGTGTCTACACGACTTCATCACTACACTCGGCACGGCGTAGGCTGCCTAACTTTGACCACAAGGAATATTATAGGCTATGATAGTCCGCTGTAAAAATACAAAAAAAAATCCAACCTGCAAAACCGTTTTTAATTCATCGGTTCCGAACGAGACCAAAGCTATCGCAAAAAAAAAGCAGGAAGTCCTAATAGACCTTGACCTTGAGTTTGGAATATGCCCGTTCGGCTTTCTGAAGGGCCTTCTCGACAGTCTCGTCGGTGGCAAGGATGACACCTACGCGGCGATGTCCCTTGATTTCGGGCTTCCCGAAGAACCGGATCTGGACACCGGGCTCCTCAAGAACCTTGTCCACATACTGGAATTCATATTCAGTGGTGTTGCCCTCTACGACGATGGCCTTCGAGGCGGACGGTCCGTAGAAACGGACTTCCGGAATAGGCAACCCCAGAACCGCGCGGGCGTGAAGGGCGAACTCCGACATATCCTGCGAGATCATCGTCACCATTCCGGTGTCGTGCGGCCTTGGAGAGACTTCACTGAATATCACGTCCTCACCCTTGACGAATAACTCGACTCCGAATATTCCGTAGCCACCCAAAGCGGCCGTTATCTTTCCTGCGATCTCCTGAGCCTTCTTTTCAGCTGCCGGACTCATCCCTTGAGGCTGCCAGGACTCACGGTAGTCGCCATCGACCTGATGATGCCCCACAGGTTTGAGGAAAGTAGTTCCCGCACAGTGGCGTACCGTCAAAAGAGTGATCTCATAGTCAAAATCCACAAAGCCCTCGACGATGACCTTTCCGCCACCGGCACGGCCACCCTCCTGGGAAATCCTCCAGGCCTCGGCGACCTGAGAGTCATCACGAACCACACTCTGGCCGTGCCCCGAAGAACTCATCACCGGTTTCACTACGCAAGGAAAACCAATCCGTCCCACGGCGGCTCTGAACTCATCCTCAGTCTGGGCGAACTCGTACCTTGAGGTAGGGATTCCAAGTTCCTCTGCCGCAAGACGCCTGATTCCTTCCCTGTTCATTGTCAGGTAAGTGGCATTGGCTGTCGGGATGACCGTGTAGCCTTTCTTTTCGAGTTCTATCAACTTCGGAGTTGCGATCGCTTCCACCTCCGGGATAATCAGATCCGGATTTTCCTTCTCAATCATCTCCGCAAGGGCATCTCCGTCAAGCATTGACAGAACGTGTGATGATTGCGCCACCTGCATCGCTGGTGCGTTAGCATATTTGTCCACAGCCACGACGTTCACGCCAAAGCGCTCAAGCTCGATCGCGATTTCTTTTCCAAGTTCTCCGGATCCGCAGAGAACAACCTTTTTTCCAACGGGAGTGAAAGGGTTTCCAATGTTTGCCATACTGAATAATTGTGTTTAAGGCATCAAATTTACTAATATTCCACTTCCGAGACAAGGCTTCTAAAAACTCAACCCGCTATCTAACCTCTTCCGGAGTCAGAGATAAGGTCGTGGAGGGTGCGGTTGAAATCGGTCCGGGACAGAAGATCCTCAAGTGTGATGTGCATCCTCCAGCGCCAGTAGTGACGGGAGATAGCCGGGATGTTGATGCGCTCATCCTCCGGCTTGCCTTGGTAGCGGACCTCCCCGTCAATGGACATCCAGTCCTGAAGCGGGAGGACGCACAGCATTGATGGCGAGTTCAGGTGCTGGTTCACAATGCGTTCACAGATCCACGGTTCGCAGAAATACGGAGCCTGCCCCTCGCAGTGGAGAATCTCGTGGAAGAAACGCTCGGACATCGCGCGGTCCTCCTCCCACCAGCCACGCAGCGTGGATGTGTCGTGGGTTCCGGTCGCGCAGACTGACAGATAAGGATAGGTCCACGGCTCATCGAAAGTCTTCTGCGGGGACTTCGGCATCCTCTGGATCTCAAGGGACAGGATGTTAAGATCTCTCATAACTTCCGGAACACAGGCCGGAATCATCCCCAGATCCTCTCCGCAGGCCAGCATTCCGGTGGAGTCCAGAAGCGCAGGCAGTTTCCTCATCGCACATTCCTTCCAGAATTCGTTGTGGCGATGGTAGAAGAAATCGTTGTAGAGATCGTTGTAGGCGTTCTTCAAAGAATCATTCAACCTTTGGTAGTCCTCAGTGTTCTGCGAGGCGATGCGCGGATGATACCATCCATCACGGTGCGGATCCGGAACAAATAATTGAGAGTCAGGATTGAAGCCACGGCCCCTCAGATCGTCTGCGGAGTACGGAAGCGCAGGGTTGAAATGTCCCAGCAGTCCCGACTTGACTCCCACCGGAATCTCCCAGATGCGGAAAAATCCAAGAATATGATCAATCCGGAACGCGTCGAAATACTCACTCATCTTTCTGAGCCTTGCTTTCCACCAGGCGTAGCCATCCTTGGCCATCTCTTCCCAGTTGTAGGTCGGAAGACCCCAGTTCTGGCCATCGGCAGCGAAAGCGTCAGGCGGTGCCCCAGCCTGAGAGTCAAGGTTGAACAGATGCGGGAATTGCCAGGCGTCCACACTCGTGCGGCTGATTCCGATCGGAAGGTCGCCCTTGATGGCCACGCCCTTCGAGTGGGCATATTCAACAGCCTCCTTCAATTGAGCGTCAAGGCAGAACTGGACGTAGCAGTAGAAATCCGTATCGCTCTTGTGCCTGCGACAGAATGACTTGACCTTGGTTTCTGAATATTCAGAAAGGGATTTCCATTTCCCGAACTCCGGCGTACCGTTGATGTCCCTCAGCGCGCGGAAAGCGGCGTAAGGAACGAGCCAGTCCTTGTTGGCGGAAAAGAATTTCTTGTAGGCCGCTCCAGACATGACCTCTTGTCCGCCAGTCTCGAAGGCTTCTTTCAAAAGGCGTTTTTTTTCTTTGTTAACCCTTTCATAATCAACGACAGGAAGTGCATTGAGCTCTTTTTGGAGGACTTTGTATCCCTTGTCGGCCTTGACCCCGGCGTCAGGCAGATGTATGAACAGCGGATGCAAGGCGAATGTCGAGTTGGCGTTGTAAGGGTAGGAATCCGTCCATGTTCCTGTCATCGTGGTGTCGTTGATCGGCAGGAGCTGGATGATGCTCTGGCCTGTGAGCGCGGCCCAGTCAACCAGTTTCTTGAGATCCTTGAACTCGCCCACGCCGAAGCTTGTCTCGCTGCGGAGGGAGAACACAGGGATCGCCGTGCCGGCTCCACGCCAAGGAACGGTCTTGAACTCAGGGACGATATCCCTTATTTCCAGTAAATCACAGTTGGCCGGGACCTCGGTGAAAAGATGATTCGTGCCGGATTCCCAGATCTTTGGAGTTCCGGTCTTCGCGTCGAGAATGACAAACTTGTACTCAAAAGGCTCCTTGACATTCAACGTCACGCTCCAAAGCGGAGCGTCGGTCGGTTTCAACTGGACGAACTTCTTCCAGTCTCCGAACATCTTGCCGCTGCCGGTGATCGCCAAGGTCTCATCCTTGCGGATCCTGGCACACGGAACGGTGAATGCCACATTGCCGGAACGCCTTGGCGAGGATTGCTTTCTTTTGAATATCACATCGGTGAAAGCTTTGGTCCAGAACGGGGAATCCTCGGGACGGTCCTGCCAGCGGTCACGGATTTCAAGGGCGCCGGTCGCTGAGCATGTCGAAGCGCCGGCCCCTTCGATGGTTGGTGAGCCCTGTCGAACCACAGGCTCAGGGACCGAATGGCGCCCCCACTCGCGGCGCACACACTGCCCGTCACGATGAAGTTCAAATGAATATTCAAGCTCCGCAGCCTTGGAAGGCATCTCCAAAGAAGCCTCCCAACGCCCTCCGGCGGCATATTCCATCGCTATTGATTTCCCGTCGGAGAGAACCAGAATCAGTTCCTCTCCCGGAGAGGTGAAATATTCAAGGGTTATTTTAAGTCGCATAGTGTCATTGTGTCACGGAATTTGTCCGCCACAATTTGCAATATTAGCGAAAATATCTGGATTTGAATGCGGTTTTGCTGGTGAATTTGAGGCGAAAAGGCTTTTCTTTGCCAATATGATTGGATGAAATTTGTGTTTGGCGATTATAAAGGTTAATTTTGAAGAATAATATTCAGAGACAATGGACAAGAAGGAACTTGAGATAATGTCGCCGGCGGGCAATTTTGAATGTCTGCACGCTGCGATTCAGGGCGGGGCGGACTCCGTCTATTTCGGGGTTGGCAACCTGAATATGCGCTCGCATTCGGCGAACAACTTCACGCCTGAGGACCTGCCGCGGATTGTGGAAATATGCCAGGAATATGGAGTCAAGACCTATATGACTCTGAATATCGTCCTTTACGGAGAGGATTTGGCTCCTATGCGTGAGGCACTGGACGCGGCCAAGGCTGCGGGAGTGAACGCCATCATCGCCTCGGATATGGCGGCGATCACATATTGCCGGAAGATCGGGTTGGAAGTGCATATCTCCACCCAGCTCAACGTGTCGAATGTCGAGGCGCTGCGGTTCTACTCACAGTTCGCCGATGTGATCGTGCTGGCGAGGGAACTCAATCTGCACCAGGTAAAGGAAATCCATCAAGCGATTGTGAGCGATGGCATCAAGGGTCCGTCGGGGAATCTGGTGCGGATCGAGATGTTTGCCCACGGGGCGCTCTGCATGTCGGTTTCCGGAAAGTGTTACCTCAGCCTCCAGACCTACGGTGCCTCGGCCAACAGAGGCGCCTGCTACCAGCTTTGCCGCAGGGGCTACGAGGTGACGGATCTGGAGACCGGCACGAAACTCAACATCGACAACAAGTACATAATGTCGCCCAAGGATCTGTGCACCATAGAGTTTATGGACAAGATCATCGACGCGGGCGTGAAGGTGTTCAAGATCGAGGGACGGGCAAGGAGCGCTGAATATGTCAAAAAGACGGCGGAGTGCTACCGCCGCGCGGCTGACGCTGTCTGCGAGGGACGTTACACTCCGAAACTGGCGGCCTCTTTGAAGGAGGAACTGTCAGAAGTCTTCAACAGAGGGTTCTGGGACGGGTACTATCAAGGTGCCAAACTCGGAGAATGGAGCGATGTGTACGGCAGCCACGCCACCCGTAAGAAAATCTACTGCGGCAAGATCACAAACTGGTTCGACAGGATCTCGGTGGCCGAGGTACTGGTGGAGTCGGAGGCCTTGCGGAAAGGTGACGATATTCTCATCATCGGTGAGACAACCGGCGTCATCGAGCAGAATGTCAGCGAGATACGTGTCGATCTAAAACCAACGGAAGAGGCCGTGAAAGGGATGCTCTGTTCCATTCCGGTAATATTCCCGGATGACATCCGCACCCCTGGTGGCAAGAAGATCCGGCGGGGCGACAAGGTTTACATCTGGCGGGAGGTCTAAGGACCGTCCATCTGATCACCAAAAATACCGAAAGTTTTAATGTCAAGTCACTTACAATCCGTTGACCAGAAATTCCCGTAGGCTTAAGTGTATGATTCCATTATCATCACTTCTTGTGACCAATGGAGTCATTGATATGACATATTTCGGATAATTGTCATCTATTCTTTTCAGTGAACCGAACTCCCTTTCTCTCGTATCCTCGTTGGATATGATGTATGAGGCTTGAATATAGCATCGACGCAATCGCTTCGTGCACACGAAAT
The DNA here is from genome assembly GCA_934725575.1 of uncultured Bacteroidales bacterium. GTDB lineage: Bacteria > Bacteroidota > Bacteroidia > Bacteroidales > UBA932 > Cryptobacteroides. Next base: position 196,457 of record CAKVCK010000002.1, on the reverse strand, counting down.
CTATTTCACCGGCGTTTAATTTGCCGACACTTATACCATAGCCATCATAAACGAGTTGGTGATAGATGATATTCTCAATCACCTTCTCGATATCTTTGTCTCTACCGACCTTGACTTGAGTGTTTCTGATGCCGTTATCCTCGAAATAGTATTTGTTGTTAGTCTCCAAGAGCCTCTTGCCCTGTATCTCAAAACGCTCAACTTTTTGGATAATGTACGCCTCGCATAGGTACTGAAGATAAGCAAGGACAATGTCGGTGGAAACAGGTGTCTCCTGTCCTCTCATAAACTTGCTTATGGATGAAGCGGACACTAACTTTCCAGTATTGTCCGCAAGAAACCGCACAAGATTATAAAGAAATGGAACATTTCTGATCTTCCTTTTTAGGATTATATCCTTGAGTAACGCGGTGTTCAACACATCCTCAGCGTAAGTCTGCACCAAATCCCTGTCATTTATATCATAGGCGATCAGACCGGGCAGACCACCACACTCTATGAAAGACTCTAATGCCTTGTCCGAGTCATCAAGGTTATGGAAGCGAAGGAAATCCGTGTAAGTCAGTGTCTGAATATGTATTTCGTGGAATCTGGCTCCGAGAATGGTGGAAAGGTCACTGGATAAAGTCTCCGCATTGCTACCGGTCAAAATCACCTCCGTGTTTGGTTCAGTACGCCAATGTCGAACAGACTTTTCAAACTGAACGATTTCCTGAACCTCGTCAATGAGTATGTAATTTTTCTTTTCCGGAACATAATGTTCCTCGATGTAGGTGTTGAGGTCTTTATATTCCTTGATATCATCCCATTGATTCTTTTCCTTGTCAATGAATATGATGTTGTTCCTTTCATCCCCAATGAGCCGTTCCTTGAAATCAAGCATCACATAGCTTTTTCCAGCCCGCCGTTGGCCAGTCAGGACAATAATGGTTTCTTTACCTAAATATGTCTGTATCTCACGAAGATACTCAGGGCGTGATATTATGTTCATATGGCAAATATACACATTTTATCGAATATACTCGATAAAATCAAAACAACTATCAATTTTATCGAATATACAAGACATTTGCTTCTAAAAGTTGATATATGTACAAATTCCGAGAACGTTGGCACTGAGCCTGTCGAAGCGACATAACTCTGAAATAACGCAACTTAGAACCCCAAATAGCAAATGTCAAAACATAAGTGGGGCGTTAGCACTGTTTTTCAGGCTGATGGGAGAAGTGGCGGGGGCCTTCGATGGAGCGCCAGTAGTCGGAATCGAACTCTGGGTGGAGGTACGGGCCTTCGTGGTCGATCACAAAACTTAGGTAGGTGATCTTGTAGCCCTGGGCGGTGAACATCCTCTCGTAGAAAGTCTGAACCTCGAACAGGGCATCGATGGCGGATTCACCGGCGACTGACCTCAAGGCGCAGTCCGAAAGATCCTGACGGCCAGTCCCATAAAGGTCATTGGTGCTGGCGAGAATCCTCAGACCATTCTGCTCGACCACCGATTTGGAATATTCATAAAGAAAGCGGCTGTCAGTCTTCAGATGGACTATTCCGCCCTTTTTCAGGAATTTGCGGTAGCGCTCCAGGAACAGCGGGCTCGTCAGGCGGCAGTTCTCGCTCTTCATCTGAGGGTCAGAGAACGTCAGCCATATCTCAGAAACCTCCTCCGGAGCGAAGAAAGCCTCGATAAACTCGATTCTGGTGCGCAGGAAGGCCACATTCGGAAGATGGTTCTCAGTGGCGAACTTCGCCCCTTTCCAAAGACGCGCGCCCTTGATGTCCACACCTATGTAGTTGAGCGACGGCTCCCGGCGGGACAGATCAATGGTGTACTCCCCTTTTCCGCAGCCAAGTTCCAATACTATAGGCTGCGCGGCGGCGAACATCCTCTCATTCCAATGGCCCTTGATCGGATGCTCTTTGAGTGTCAGGCTGTTGCTGCCTTCGACCTTATCCAGAACCGATGAGGCCTCCGGCTGAAGAAGGCAGGAGAAAGTCTCGTTCTCCGCGAATTTTCTAAGTTTATCGTGTCCCATTTTCCTTTCTTGTGAATATCACTCCCAATCCCCGGATCGCCTCCGAATCATTCAGAACCTTGGCCCTCAACCGCCATATTCCGTGCTCAGGAAGGGTCAAGACCCTTTTATATCCTGCCATAAAATCTCTGGAATAATAAGAGGAATCAACCGGCTGTGCCACACGGATGAATGTCGTGTCCGACAGGATGACCGAGTCAGACGGGGATATCCATCTCAAATCGAGCGAGATGCTGTCCGACGGGAAAGTCCCGAACGCCGGGCGTTGCAGCCTCGTGTAGAAATCCAGTCCATAGGTAGCGGTCGAATCCGACAGATCAAGACTGAATATGTAGGTGTCGCCATACTCGGCCTTCTCCCTGACCACGAACGGCTCATAGGAAGAAGGTCTGGCGCACGACACCATCGCCGCCAGCATCACAAACGCCAGAAAAAGATCACGCATCTGTCTTTGGCGGTTTCTGTTCAGTTTTCCTGTCCTGCCGCGGACGTTGCTGCTGTGGTCTGCCGTTCCAGTTCCTACGCTGTCCACCGTTATTGCGACGGTTGTTGACTCCTTCCGATCTTGGTTTGGCCGGAGCGTCAGTTCCATCTACGGCGGGAGCGGACTGCGCCGCATTCGAGTCTGTATCTGGCTTGACCCGGTTCTTGTTACGATTCTTGTTCTTGTTTTTCCTCGGCTTGTCGAACCTCGTGATGCTGTCGTCACCCACAGCGGAAACGAATTGAGGGCCGGCTGGTTCCGGCTCGCTCTTCAAAGACTCCGGCTTCTGGCCGTTGCGGTTCATCATAATAATCTGCCTGACCTCAGAGGCCGAGATCGGGAATAAATTGGACAGCGAACCCTTCTCGTAGGAGAAATACATCACCTCCTGCAGGATGTCCGTCTTGACCAGATAGGCCAGGCCATCCTGGAACTCAAGAGGTTCCGAAACCTTTGGAATACGCGACTGGGCATCCAGATAGTTGGCCACCTCATAGTTCAGACAGCATTTCAGCTTGCCACACTGGCCAGCCAACTTCTGCGGATTCAGGGACAGATCCTGCGTTCGCGCCGCAGAAGTGGAGATCGACTGGAAATTCGTGATGAAATTGGCGCAGCAAAGCTCACGGCCACAGATTCCCAACCCACCGATCAGGCCGGCCTCCTGACGGGCACCGATCTGCTTCATCTCGATCCTGATGCGGAACTCCTCCGCATAGACCTTGATTAGCTGACGGAAGTCCACACGGCCATCGGCAATGTAGTAGAAAATAGCCTTCGTGCCGTCCCCCTGAAACTCCACGTCTCCGATCTTCATATCCAGCCCCAGCTCGGCGGCGATCCTGCGGGCCTGAATCATAGTATCCTGCTCACGGGCAATCGCCTCCTGCCATTTGGCGATGTCGAAAGGCTTGGCCCTGCGGTATATTTTCTTAAGCGGAACCGCCTCAGGGTCAACACCCTTGCACTTCATCTGCCGGCCGACAATCGGGCCTTCCAATGTGACGATTCCAAGGTCGTGGCCGTTGGTGGCCTCGACTATGACCAGATCCCCGGCCTTGATCCCCTGACCGGAAGCGTTCACATAAATTCCTTTCCTCGTGTTCTTGAAGCGGACCTCGAAAAGATCCTTGTACTGCTCCTGACGTATGCCGTGAAGCCAGTCGTAATCTTTCAGCTTGCAGCAACCCTGACGATAGTTGCAGTCATATTCACCGGTCTCCTGATCCTGCGAGATCGTGCAACCTCGGTTGCAGTCAAACTTTATTGTCTCGTTATCTCTGTTATCCATATAGTTCGTAATTACGTGTCAAAAACTCAAATACAGCCGTCCCACCAAGTCGCAGAACAGGATCTTCTGGTTCACGTTCCTGTCTATAAGCGTCTGCGCCCTGTCCAGACAAGCCACTGCCATCCTCGGGAAACTTTTCCTGCAACGGGAGGCCAAGCCAAAGAAGAAATCCTTCTCCTCGGCGGATATTCCCGAAATCCGCGGCAGGTTCTGCTGGATCAGGAATACCTTGCGGAGGCTTTCACCTGCAAATTTACAAAAAGCTTTCTGACTCTCACGCGACGGCAACGCGGCCATAGCGTCTCCCCAACCGAGCGCGGCGCAAAGGTCCCTTGAAGCCAAAGCGTCTGTCAGACCTTTGAATATCTCCATCTGCCTAAGATAATCCTCCTTGCCCGAAAGGTAGCTCAACGCCGTCCCGACACTTCCCCCGGCGACCAAAGCTGCCGCCGAAGCCTCATCTGCGGTCTTCCCGAACACCGAAGTCAGAATCTCCACAATCTCCTGACGGGAATATGGCAGCACCCTTATCATCTGGCACCTTGAGGAAATCGTATGCATCACCTTCTCAGGAGCGTGCGTGATCATAATGAAGAGCGTCTTCTCCGGCGGTTCCTCAATGGCCTTGAGGAGCCTGTTCGCGGAAGCGGCGTTCATCTTTTCAGGAAGATAGACCACAACCGCCTTCCAGCCTCCTTCCACGGAAGTCAGCCAAACCGTCTCCAGGATCTCCTTCGCCTCGGCGTTGTTGATTCCCGCCTGCTTGCCCTCGATCCCGAAAGCGGAGCTCACCTCCGACTCCAAGGCGTACGGATTGGCAATCATCAATTTACGCCAATATTCAAGGAACAATTCGGCTCGCAGGTTCTCGACTTTCTCCGTGACTTTCGAGCCGTTGGCGACGGGATAGACATAGTGCACGTCCGGATGAATCAACCCGCAGACCTTATGCTCATCCCCAAGGATGCGGCTCAGGAACGCCAGAGCCAAGGCCATCGCACCGCATCCGTCATTCTCGTATAGCATCATAGCGTGAGGGATGCGCCCGCTGTCGGCCATCCCTTTCAACGCCCTGACGGCATCGTGGTTTCCTATGATCCCGTCCAGATTCATTTGTCCCTGTAAGCCGTGAACCCGGCGATCTTCACAAGATATTCCTTTTCCCTCGAATCAGGAAGCACGGCAAGCGAACCAACCGCCTTGGCCACATATTCATCAAGCCTTGAGACGGCATATTCAATGCCCTTCCCATCCTTGACGAATGTGACTATATCCTCCTTGTACTCAGGATGTTCCTGAATATTCAGAAGCATATTCCTGATTTGTGATGCACGTTCGTCGGACGCTGATTCCAAGGCACCCAGAAGAGGGAGGGTGATTTTCTGTTCCTCAAGGTCGATGCCCACCGGCTTACCGATTTTCTTTCCTCCCGTGTAATCGAATATGTCGTCCTTGATCTGGAAGGCGATTCCGAGAGAGACCGCATAGTTCCGCACGGCCTCCACCCACTCGTCAGGGGCGTTCACCGAAATCGCCGCCGAGACGCAGGTCGATTCAAACAAAGAGGCGGTCTTGCTGTAGATTATGCGGAAATAGTCCTCCTCTACCGTGTCCCCGCTCGAAGCTTTCTGAAGCTGGAGCATCTCCCCCTCGGCAAGGCTGCTGAGAGTCTTTGAGAATATCCTGATGACCTCATTGCCGTGAGCCGAGGATGCGAGTATGTTATCCATCGCCTTGACCAGCCAATAATCCCCGAGAAGGACAGACGCCGGGCCTCCGAGGATCGCCATGACGGTCGGGGCTCCACGCCTTTCGGAGCTGCTGTCGGCGACATCATCGTGAAGGAGTGTGGCGTTGTGCAGAAGCTCCGAGGCAGCGGCGCAACGGACACTGTCCTCGTTGGCCTTGCCGTTCCCGCAGGCGCGGGCCACAAGCAGCGACACTATCGGCCTCAGCTGCTTTCCGCTATGCTCAAGGATCGCCTCGTTCGTGGTGTTCAGCAGGTCAATATCACTTCGGAGAGACGAACGTATCAGTCCGTCTGTCTCTTTCCAGTCCTTTCCAAGGAATTCCTTTATCTCATCAAGAGTCATCAGCCTTTCAGTTTATCAGTCAAGGTGTCCGACCAGCTCCGCGACAGTGTCCGGGAACTCGATCAGCCCCCTGGAACGTGCGTCAAGCATTCCGGTCTTCACATAGTGGTCCAGCAGATCCTTCAGCGGATTGTAGAATCCGTCAAGGTTCAGAGCATAGATCTTTCCGTCGTATTTGTCCAGTTTCGCCAAGGTCAACGTCCCGATCACCTCGTCGAGAGTGCCTATCCCACCAGGAAGGGCTATCGCGGCGCAGGTGCCCTCGCGCATCTTCTCCTTGCGCTCGGCCATCGTGTCAGTCCAGATCACCTGATCGAGTCCCGGAAATTTATACTGTTCCATAAACCGTGGCAGGACACCTATGTGACGGCCTCCGCAACGCGCCACCTCATCGGCCACAGCCCCCATAGTGCCCTTGATGGCGCCGCCGGAGACAATCGTGTAACCAAGCGAACAAGCCGCACGGGTCACTTCCCGTGCAGCTTGATTGAATTTCTGATCGATGTCGTAACTGGCGGAACAGTAAATGACAATCTTACGCTCTTCACTCATCTGCCTTGCGGTTAAAAGAAAAATGCGACAGATGCCATTATACCATTGAAGTTGTTCCCGTTGTTGACAGCGTCCTTGATGGTCTCGCTTGCGGTGTCGCCAGTCTCGTAGATCTTTCCGAAGTTCCAGAAATACTTGGCCGAAAGCTGAAGTTTCCAGACATCTATTCCGACACCGAGGCCAAGGCCGTACTCGACTTTCTTCAACTCATCCTTGAGTACTTTCGCATTCTCCTTGTTGCTGGATGAAATCCTGTAGCCGACAAAAGGCTCGGCGAAAGCGTAAGGGCGGAAGAACATCAGATCCGGTCCCCACTGAATCTGTACAGGAACCTCAAGGTAACCGACCTTCGTCTCAAAAGACTTGCCGGCATCCTTGATTGAAAGATCCCCCATATCGTCCGCAGAGGCTCCCTTCACCTGATAAAGGACAGACGGCTGGATGGCGAAGCCACCACCGACAGGAAGCTGAGCCGTGAGGCCGATGTGATACAGGGAGACAGACTTGGAATCAACATCCTTGATCTTGGTGGCAGACGAAGTGAAACCGCCCATCAAGCCGAAATGGGAAGAGGTGTAACGTTGCGCGGAGGCATTCGTGCAGAACGCCAAGGCAGCCGCCAATGCGGCCACGATCAATGACTTTCTCATAACAATCCTTCTTTTTGATTAGACAAGGGCATCCAGCTTGGCGGCGATGTCAGTCTTAGGCACATTGCCTACAAGTTTGTCCACTACCTCTCCACCCTTGAAGAAAAGGAGAGTAGGAATATTCCTGATGCCATATTTCTCAGCTATGTCCTCGCAGTCATCAACGTTGCATTTGACCACTGTGGCCTTGCCGTCATATTCGGAAGCGATTGTCTCGACTGTCGGTGCCAACGCGCGGCAAGGGCCGCACCAAGTAGCCCAGAAGTCCACAAGAACAGGTTTGCTGTCGGAGAGGATCTCCGCGAAATTCTCGTTAGTTGCTATCTTTTCCATAATCAATGAATATTAAAATGTCCGGGACGGTAACAGCAATTACCGTTCCAGACACAAAGATAACAAATTCAGTGGATATTTTAGAAGCTGTTTTGATTTGTTTGTTTGAAGGTTAAGAGCAAGCTCTTTCCCTGCTGCTCACCTCGGCAATCCGAACAAGTTCGATTGCTCTCGGTTCGGGCGCTGGGTTGAGAGTGAAAAACTTCAGGTTCGACCGCTTCTTCCAAGGAGGATAGCGGTGCTATCTGACTGAAGAAGCGGGAAGAAAATGAAGATTCTTTCACCTCAAAGAACATTTCAAACAAATCAAAACAGCTGCTTACAGAGCCTGCTCGATGTTCCAGACAAAAGCGCGGAGACCGAGGTCCTTGTAAGTCTTGTCCTTCTGACGGAGAGCGTCCAGGATCGGAGTGACTTTCTCGTCAGGGACAATCGTCAGGATGGCGTAGTTCTGCTCAGGCCACGCATGGTCACCGTAGTGAGGGATGCCATCGACCCCTCCCCTGCCCTGGATGTCAAGCCACTGGGTGAACCCTCTCTGGCCGAACCCCTCAAGCAGCTCGACAATCTCGTTGCCGTAGGCCTGGTTGTATGAGATAAATATCGATTTCATATATCTTTCGCAAATAAAATGTCAAATGAACAGGAATCAACCTTTGATCCGCGCCAACTTCTTGGCCTTGCGCCTCTCCTGCGCGGTGGCGAGGGAGCAGTAGATCGTCGGAATGAGCACCAGGGTGACAAGCGTGGAGATCGTCAGACCCCAGCAGACCGTCATACCGAGCGAGCGCCAGAGTTCGGAACCTTCTCCGCGTCCGACAGCCATAGGCACCATACCGAGCACTGTCGTGAGGGTGGTCATAAGGATAGGACGCAGACGGCTTCTCGCCGCGGTGACGGAGGCATCGACAACGCTCATGCCTCTCTCTCGCATCAGGATCGTGTAGTCAATCAGCACGATACCGTTCTTCACTACGATACCAAGCAGGATGATGATACCGATCATCGCCATCACGCCGAGCGCGGTGTTCGTGGCCCATAGACCGAGGATCACACCGGTGAACGCGAACGGCACGGAGAACATGATCACGAACGGACTCATGAACGACTCGAACTGGGAGGCCATCACCATGTACACAAGGATGATGATCAGAACCATCAGCACGACGAGGTTCAGGAACATGGACTGCTGGTCCTCGAAGTCTCCGGAGATGTCGGTGGAGATGTTGTTCGGGATGTCGGTGGTCTTGATGATGGCGTTCGTGGCGACCACGGCCTCACTAAGGGCGTGCCCGTTGGAAACGATACCGGTCACGGTGATGTACCTCTCACGGTTCTTCCTCTCGATCGTAGGAGGGACCTTGGACTCGACAACGGTACCCAAGTCCTTGATGCGGACAGCCTTGCCGGCAGGAGTATAGACAACGATGTTCTCGATGTCCTGCACGCTTGAACGGAACTTCTTGTCGTAGATGACGCGGATGTTATATTCCTCGCCCTCCTCACGGTAGAAGGATCCCACGGAACCGTTCATCGCGGCGCTGAAAGCCGCTGCGGCCGTCGTGGAGTTAAGGCCGTTGAGAGCCAGTTTTGTCCTGTCGAAATCCACCTGATACTCAGGAGTGTAGTCATCACGGCTGAGGACAACCTGCGTGAAGTTCTCGTTGTCCAGCATCTTGCCTTGGATCTCCTTGGCCACACGGTCGGTCTCGTCGAAGTCGTAGCCGTAGATCTCAAGAGTGACGGACGCCGCTCCACCTACTCCTCCCATGCCCTCGGAGACCGTACCTTTCTTGACCTCAGGATATTCCCTTAGATCCTTCCTGATGATGTCGGCGATCTCGGATGAAGAGCGCTTACGGTCTTCCATGGAACCGAGGTTGATGTTCATCGAGATGATGTACGAACCGTTGGACTGCATGCTTCCCCAGACGTTGTCGGTGCTCGCCTGGCCGAAGCGGTACTGAAGTACCTGGATCTCAGGGATTTCAGACCGGAGTCTGGCTGCGAAGTCCTTGGCGAACTCACCGGTCACAGTCTGCTCGGTACCCACCGGAAGTTCGATCGAGACGGTCAGACGCCCCTCGTCGGAGTGCGGGAAGTACTCGGTCTTGACACTGGGACCAAGCAGTACAAGAACCGCCACGAAGACAGCAAAACCACTGAATATCACAGTTTTCCTATGCACCATGCACCAGCCGATGATCTTGGCATAGCCATCTGAGATCTTGTTGAGGAACTTCTCCACATTGTCGAAGATCGCCCTATGGAGTCTGCCGTTCTTAGGCTTGTTGCTCAGCATTCTGGAGCAGAGCATCGGGACAAGTGTAAGCGCGGCGGTCGTGGAGATGATCATGATGATGCTGACAATCCAGCCGAGCTGCTTGAACATGATTCCGGCCATTCCGGAGACCATGGTGAGAGGCAGGAACACGCAAAGCATCGTCAACGTGGAAGCGATTACGGAGATACCGACTTCGGAGGTTCCGTGAACGGCGGCCTCGGTAGGTTTCTCGCCTCGCTCCAAGTGCGTGGAAACGTTCTCCAGCACCACAATGGCGTCGTCCACCACCATACCGATCGCGATTGACAAGGCCGACATCGATATGATGTTCAATGTGTTGCCTGTCGCGTAAAGGTAGATCAACGACCCGAGCAATGCAATAGGGATGGACAGCACGATGATGAACGTCGCCCTCCAGCGGCCAAGGAATATGTAGACCACGAGCATGACCACCAGAAGGGTGATGATAATCGTCTCCTTCAAGGAGTTAAGGGTGTTCAGGATGTTCGTGGAGCTATCGACCACGGTGGTGATTTTCACATCAGACGGAAGTGTGGGCTCAATCGTCTTGAGTTTCTCCTTGACACTCTTGATGACGTTGACGGTGTTGGCTCCGGACTGTTTCTGGATAGCTATCATAGCGGCTCTCTCACCGTTGGTGAAAGACTCCTGAGATTTTTCCTCAAGACCGTCGATGACTGTGGCCACATCCCTGAGATAAACAGTCTGGCCGTTCCTCGTGCTGACCACAATGTCCAGCAGCTCGGACGGATCCTTGAATTCCTTCTCGACACGAAGCGTGAATGACTCGGCGCCTATGTCGATGCTTCCGGAAGGGATGTTACGGTTCTCGGCGGCGATGACCTGGGATATTCCCGAAACACTCAATCCATAGGCTTCCAGCTTGTTAGGGTCGCAATAGACATGGATTTCCCTTTCAGGGGCGCCGGAAACGCTGACGGTACCAACGCCTTTCACACGTCCAAGCGGAGTGACAAGCTTGTCGTCGAGGATCTTGTCAAGGCCCATAAGGCTCTTGTCCGCCTTCGCCGAAAGAATCAGCACAGGCATGTCGTCCATACCGAACTTGAAAAGCACCGGTACGGAAGCTCCGTCAGGAAGCGACGAGTTGACAAGATCCAGCTTGTCCCTGATGTTGTTGCAGGCCTCGTCGATGTCGGTACCATATTCAAACTCCAGGACAACGATGGAGACATTCTCCTTCGATCTGGAAGTGATGTCCTTAAGGTCTTCCACACCGTTCAAGGTGTTCTCAAGCACCTTGGTGAGGTTGTTCTCGATGTCGGAAGCGCTCGCTCCCGGGTAGGACGACATCACCAGAACGACGTTGGCGTCGAAGTCCGGGAAGTTCGCCAGGGAGGTGTTCATCAGTGAGAAGATTCCGAAGACAGCGAATGCTACGAATATCAACGCTGTCGTCACGGGCTTCTTCACCGCGGATCTGTATATACTCATAGTTTAAACTCTTTAGTTGTTCTTGGAAATCTCGACCTTGGCCCCGTCCTTGAGGCTGGAGCTACCCTTGGTGGCTACCACATCGCCTTCATTAAGGCCTTCGAGAATCTCGTAATACCTGTCGAAATGACGGCCGACCTTGACGATCACGCTGTTCACAATGTTGTCGGAACCAACTACATAGACACTTCTCTGGCCCGATCCCTGCATCTTGACGACGGCCTCGTCAGGAACAACGATGCTGTTGTTCACGCCGAACTCGACCTTCACCCTCGCGAACATTCCCGGACGCAGAGTCCTGTCAGTGTTGCCGACAAGCACTTCCGTAGTGAATGTGTGGCTCGTAGGATCGATTGTAGGATAGACCTTGTTGACCTTGCCTGTGAATGTCCTTCCCGGAATGGCGTCAGCGGTGATCTCGACCTGATCGCCTTTCTTGACCTTGGTGTAATCTGACTCGGAGATGCCAACGAGGAGTTTCACCGGAGTGATCTGCTGCACAACGAAGATCGGCTGGCCGGAATAAAGGTCGCCCTGATCGTAGTTCCTCGCGGTGATGACTCCGCTGATAGGCGAACGGAGCCAGGTGTTCTCAAGCAGGTTGTTGTAGGATCTGCGGCTGACCTTCCAAGCCATCTCGGCAGCATCGAAATCAGACTTTGACACGCCGCCTTCCTCGTAAAGGCTTCTCAGGCGGCTGAGCTCGGTGGAATCGTTGACAAGCTTGAGTCTTGCCTGATCAAGCTGCGCGGCGTCCATCTCGGCCAGCAGCTCGTTCTTGTTCACGAAACTGCCGACATCAACCTTGATGGTCTTGATCCTGCCACCGGTCTGCGGGGCGATGTTGTTCACGGCGAAAGCCTGTACGGATGATGAATATATTTCTGTCTGAGGCACTTCCTGCCTTGTGGCGACCGTCGTCGAGATCAAGGTAGTCCTTTCCTCAACCTGGGCGGAAGCCCCGGCGTTGTCTGCCTTCCTGCCGTTTCCGCAAGCGGCCATAAGAACGGTGGCCGAGGCGAAAATCATAGTCCTGATTGTCTTGTTCATATTCTTGATGTTTTTATTTTTTACATATTCTCAAGGTCGATGTCTCCTTTCTCGTCGATGAAATCGTAGCCGAGGGTCTTCTCGAGGTTGGACTTCGCCACCACGAAATTATAGACAGCCTGCGACTGGGCCAGACTGGCCTGCGTCAAGGTCAGCTGAGCGTCATTTAGTTCCGTGATAGTGCTCTTGCCGACCTTGTAGGACTTGGCGGCGATGTCGTAGGCCTTCCGGGCGAGGGCCACGGCCTCGTTGGCGGAGTTGAAACTCTTCATGTTCGTCTCCATCGTGTTGAGGTACTGGCGGATGGCGATCTTGAGCTGGCGCTCGGTCTCGATCCTCTGGAGGTCGAGCTGGGCGGCCTGCACCTTGGTCTGGCGCACATCATTGTGGCGCTTTCCGCCGGAGAAGATCGGAATGGAGATGCTGACACCCACATAGGAGTAAGGAGACCACTGGTACTCGCTGAACTTGAAGTCGTTGGTCATCGCGATCATGCTGTACGAGAAGTTCGCGGCTATGCTCGGAAGATAGGCGGCCTTCTGCATGCGGACTGTCGAGGCAAGCTGCTCGGCCTGGATCTCAAGCTGGCGAAGGGTGGTGTTGTACTCCAGAGACGGGTCGCTGTTCTCGTTGATGTCCCTGAACATCTCCTTGGAGAAGTCCTCCAGAGAGCCGGACACGTCGATGTTCCTGTCCAGATCGACTCCCATAACGGCCTTGAGCTGCCAGAGGGCGAGAATCACTGAACTTTCGGCATTGTAGACGTCAGGGATGGCGGCGGCCACCGTTGATTTTGCCCTTGTATATTCAAGTTCAGAAGCCTTCTGGGCGTTGTAGCGTTTCTCGGTCTGACCGAAGTTGTCAACCGCGTTCTCGTAGACATCCTTGTAGACATTGAAGGCCTCCTTGGCGAGCAGTACGGAGTAGTAGGCCTGCTTCACCTGGGTAACCATGTCCAGCCTTGAGGAACGGGCCTTCTCCACGGCGAGGTCCACGCTCTGGCAGGAGATCTTCAGGCTCTCCCAAAGCTGGGCGTTGACGATCGGCATCGAGGCCGACACACCGTAGTTGTAGGTGTTCCAGCGGCCTACGGCGAATCCGCCGCTGCCGGAACCGCCTTCCGTCTGCTCAATCTTCACCGGATCCATCCCGGCCTTGGCGGAAAGCTCATTGATGCGCATGAAGTATGGACCCAGAGAGCTCAGGAAGCCCATTCCGCCTCCGCCCTCCTCGTCCGAACCGCTGTCCGAGTCCATGTACATAACCTGTTTCTTGATTGTTCTCTGGTAGGCTCCCGAAGCGTTGATCTGCGGGAACAGGGAGGCGTAGGTGCCTTTCTTTGCATATTCAGTACGCTGGATCTCCTTGTCGGCCACCTTGACGGCGACATTCTCGCTCAAGGCTATCTGAAGGGCGTCGTTCAAGGTCAGGGTCACCAGCGAGGTGTCCTTGGGCGACTCCTTCGGGATGGTGTCATTCCGGTACTGGGCCTGCGCTGTCAGAGCAAGCGGCAGGGCCGCGGCGGTCAGAACTAGATACTTCAATCTGTTTTTCATACTATACTAACTATTTTTACAATTATCCGTTGATGAATATTCCTCAAAACCCTTCGGCGTGAGCAGCACCCTTGTCACGATGTCCTCGAAGGCCGCGGAGAGCGACTTGAACGAGATCTTCTTTCCCTCGATGCGGTGGCCGCCGTCAAGGTACTCGGCCATGCCCTCGTGCATGATGTAGATCAGCAGCTGCACCCCCTCAACGTCCATGTCGGAACGGATGAGTCCCTCCTTCCTTCCGGTGTCGAAACAATCCACAAAGAAGTTGTGAAGTGCCTTGGAGCGATCCTCGGCGCGCTTGATGAAGGTCTCAGGATAGTATTTCATGATGTCCTTGACCATCCTCTTGTCCTTGTCCATGGTCTTTTTCCTGCCTACGAGGGCGAACATGGCCTTAAGCACCTGAACGGCGTTCTTGCCTTCGACCATCCTCTCGAACTCATCCTTCTTCCTCTCGACATTGTAGGCCACCACGTCGGCGACAAGATCCTCCTTCTGGGCGTAGTACTGGTAGAATGTCTTCTTGGAGATGCAGAGCTTGCGGCAGATGTCATCAATGGACACCTCGCGGACTCCATCCTTTGAAAAGAGTCCGTTCGCCGTCATCATTATCGTTTCCTTTGTCAATTCAGCCATAATCTCTATAATTGCGCCAAGCCATTCTGCAAATGCTATGCAAAAACCGTCATTTTTTCAAGCAATATAATAAAATAATCCGCCACCCGGAAAGCAGCGGATTAATCAAGTGATTTATTCTCAATAAAATAAAACGATGCACTGAAAAACTTGAAAAATTTTCAAGTTTCCTAGAGTACGCCGAAACGCTGAAGCGCAGTGACAACTCCATCCTCATCGACAGTGTCTGTGACATAGTCTGCGGCGGCTTTCACATCGTCCGTCGCGTTGCCCATCGCGACACCGATCCCGGCATATTCAATGATCGGGATGTCGTTGCCTCCGTCGCCGAACGCCATGCACTCCTCGCGTGTCACGCCGATGCGCTCAAGGATCCGCGCCGCACCGTAGGATTTTGACAGGCCTTCCGGCACAATGTCCAGAAAATAAGGGTGCCAGCGGGTGTAGGAGACATTCTTCAGCACCGGATAAAGCAGCCTTCGCGCCTGTTCGTCATCAAAGAATATGGTATATTCATAGACCGTGTGATTCTCCGCGACCTGCCGGAGGTCAAGGAAGCAAGGCGGGCGCAGGTTGATCATCTCCGCGATCTCCATCGCCTGCGGGCTTGCATGGTTAATCCCCGCCACGTTGTCGGCGAACACCCAGCAGGACACCTTCTCCCGCTCAGCGATTTCGGCCACCTGAAGGGAAGTCGCCTCAGGAAGCGGGTGACTGTCAATCACTTTCCCGTCAAGAGTCGTCTCCGCCCCGTTCATCGCCACATAGCCGTCGAACGGAAAGCCGTCCAGATTGTTCATCACCAGCCTTGCCCGTCCACTTGAAATGAAAAGCTTCACGCCCTTGGCTTGAAGCTTATGAAGGGTTTCCTTCAGTCTGTCGGACATCCGGTGGGTTTTGAAGCCAACCAACGTTCCGTCTATATCAAAGAATAGAGCTTTTACCATAAATTATCCGTTAAGACTCTTGGCATAATGCGTTGGCTCCGACTTTTTCGCTTTGGCATCGGGGACGACCGCGGCCGCCGGGATTTTCTTCTTATATGAATATATAAGGAGACCGATGCCGAGAAGCACAAACGGAATGCTCAACAACTGTCCCATATCCAGCGCCATAGAGTTCTCGAAATCCACCTGTGGTTCCTTGATGAACTCGATGAGGAAACGCATCCCGAAGCAGACAATGAAGAATATACCGATGAACGAGCCTCTGTACATCTTGTCCAGTTTCTTGACATAGAGCCAGATAAGACCGATGCCGAGGATCAGGTAACTCAGAGCCTCGTAGATCTGCGTCGGATGCTTCGGCTCAGTCTCGCCCCTGCGCTCGAAGATGAATCCCCACGGGAGGTTGGTCACATCACCGTAAATCTCGGAGTTGCAAAGGTTTCCGAGCCTGATGAATGTCGCCGCGAACGCCACGGCTATGGCCAGATGGTCCAGAATCCACAGAAAATCGATGTGGTTCTTCTTCCCGTACTTGTACGCGAACCACCACATACATAGGAGCAGCATCAGCGCCCCGCCGTGGCTCGCCAGACCGCCGTGCCAGACCGCGAAGATCTCGCAGAAGCCTTTCCACGAGCCGAAATAATAGTCGGGCTGGTAGAAGATGCAGTGCCCGAGACGGGCTCCGATGAGAGTTCCGAGCACAAGGGTGTATAGAAGCGGATCAAGAAGGGCCTCGTTGACCTTCTCCCTCTTGAAGAACTTCGAGAACATCCAATAACCGAGAATGAAACCGGAGACAAACAGGAGACCATACCACCTAAGGGCGAATGATCCGATCCTGAATATCTCCGGATTCATATTCCAATGTACGAACAGCGGATCCATATTCAAAAATCACTTTTCGTACAAAGATAGTGTATTTTTCGGATTATCCGAGTGACTAGTCGCGGATAGCGGCAATGCCAGGAAGATCCTTGCCCTCGATGGCCTCAAGCATAGCGCCGCCACCGGTGGAGACGTAGCTTACCTTGTCGGCGAAGCCGAGCTTTGTCACGGCTGCCACTGAGTCGCCGCCACCGACGAGAGAGTAGGCTCCGTTCTGGGTGGCCTCAGCCACGAACTCGGCGATTTTCTCGGTTCCGTGAGCGAAGTTAGGAAGCTCGAACACTCCGACAGGACCGTTCCAAAGGATGGTCTTGGAAGCGAGGATGATCTTCTTCCAGTTCTCAAGGGAAGCCTCGGAAGCGTCCATTCCCTCCCAGTCATCAGGGATGTTGAATATGTCGAATGTCTGGCGTGGTGTGTCGTTGCTGAATTCCTGACCTGAGACGGTAGCGACTGAAAGTGAGAGGTTCACGCCCTTCTCCTTGGCCTCCTTCATAATCTCAAGAGCGTCCGGCATAAGCTCATCCTCGTGGAGAGACTTACCGATGTGACCGCCCTGTGCCTTGATGAAGGTGTAGCCCATTCCGCCGCCGATGATCAGGTTGTCAACCTTGTCAAGCAGGTTCTTGATGACACCGAGCTTGCTGGAAACCTTTGATCCACCGATGATGGCTGTGAAAGGATGCTGAGCGTTCTGGAGAACGTTCTCGATGGCCTTGACCTCTTTCTCCATCAGGTAGCCGAACATCTTGTCGTTCGGGAAGTAAGCGGCGATAAGAGCGGTAGAGGCGTGTGCCCTGTGCGCGGTGCCGAAAGCGTCGTTGATGTAGCAGTCAGCGTAGGAAGCGAGCTTCTTCACGAACTCCTTCTGGCTTGCCTTCACGGCCTTCTTGGCCTCAGCCTTCTCCTCGTCTGTCGCGTCGGCGGCGAGTCCTCTCGGCTTGCCTTCCTCCTCGGCGTAGAAACGGAGGTTCTCAAGCATCAGGACCTCACCCGGCTTGAGGGCGGCAGCCTGCTCGTCAGCCTTCTGGCAGTCATCGGCGAACTGAACCGGAACGCCGAGGCACTCTGAGACGTGAGCGAGAATATGCTTGAGGGAGAACTTAGGATCAACTCCCTTCGGACGTCCGAGGTGGGACATCAGAATGAGGGAACCACCCTCTGCGAGCACTTTCTTGAGTGTAGGGAGAGCCGCGCGGATACGGGTGTCGTCTGTGATGTTGAAATTCTCATCGAGCGGAACGTTGAAGTCCACTCTGACAATTGCCTTCTTACCTTTGAAGTCGTAGGTGTCAATGTGCTGTTGCATAACCTTATTATATTAAAATAATTTCGATTTATTCCGGCCGCAAATATAGTAAAATTCAGCGGATTGGACATCAGTCCGTCACACTATAACGATTAAATCCTGATGCAAAAGGATAAAATAGACTTTCTTTTTCCTATCTTTGCACGCTATGACGATCGAGTTTAATCCACAGAACTGGAAGGACTACGAACTTCTCGACTCCGGAAGGGGCGCGAAGCTCGAAAGGTTCGGTGAATATGTTCTTGCCCGCCCTGAGCCTAAGGCTTTGTGGGACAAGAGTATGACCGATGCGGAGTGGAACAGGCTCGCCCACACCCGCTTCACACCGGGGGCCGGATTCGGCAAAGCCGGAAAGGAGGACAGCGGAACGTGGGAAAGATTGAGGAATATGCCCGACCAGTGGTGGGTCCGCTACAACGGAGGTCCTAAGTTCAGCCTCAGGCTGGGGCTCACGTCCTTCAAGCACGTGGGAGTCTTCCCGGAGCAGGCCGCAAACTGGGACTACATATTCAAGCAGACTTCGGACATCGCCGCGAAGACCGGCTCTAAGCCTAAGGTTCTGAATCTGTTCGCCTACACGGGAGCGGCATCGCTGGCAGCCAAGTGCGCCGGAGCCGATGTCACTCATCTGGATTCAGTGCGTCAGGTCGTCACCTGGGCTCACGGCAACCAGGACCGCAGTGGTCTTGACGGCATCCGTTGGGTGGTCGAAGACGCGATGAAGTTCGCGAACCGTGAGGCCAAACGCGGCAATCTATACCAAGGCATCATACTGGATCCTCCGGCCTACGGCCACGGCCCGGACGGGGAAAAATGGAAACTGGACGAATGTCTTTTCGATATGATGAAGACCGTCGGAAAGATTCTCGCGCCGCAGAACAGTTTCCTGGTTCTGAACCTTTACTCGAACGGATTCTCGGCCATTCTCGGCGAGACGGTCGTGCGTCAGGCCTTCGGACTTGCGCCGGACGCCGCTCTCGAATCCGGAGAACTGGTTCTCAGGGACAAGTTCGGCAAGAACCTGCCGCTGAGCATATTCGTAAGACTTAGGAGGTAGAGGTGATGAAGTCATTTGTCAGATTCAGCATAGTGTCCGTTGTTCTTGTGGCTCTCGCGTTCTTCTGCGAAGGGCTGCGGATCAATTTCTTCGCCAGATCTGACTCCGGGACTGCTGTCCAGACTTCCACTGACAGTCTTACCGACCCGAACCAATCTGAACATTCATTCATAAAGTTCAACACAGCCTGCCTGACAAGCCCGACGGCCGAGGGGCAGACAGTAATCCGCACAGTCACCGGAGCTTCCGGCAGCGTGTGCAGGCATCCACGCAGGACTGATTTCGAGTTCAAGGTCTTGGAGTTCAAGATCTTGAGTAGTTCCGTCATCCTCAAGCGTTCCCTGCCTACACTGCGGAAGCTGCGTCTATAGCGGTCGGTTTCCATCACTCAAAAGGGTGCCGTTCCCCTTTTCCTTGAACGGCAGAAATCATTACCATAACAAGGTAATACAACCGTATTTTTACACAACAACAATTTCCGGAGAGATCTGTGTCTCTTCCGGAAACATCACTGACAATTCAGTAAGCCGCTTTTTAAACGATCACTTGAATTGTCGTTAAGAATAATTTAAAACAGAAAACAAAATGGAAACCGTAAATATCAAAAAAACAAGATCCGCCAAGGACATCATCATCACACTCATCTTCCTTGCGGCCGGCATCGGTCTGCTCTTCTGCTCAGACTCTATGTTCATCCTCGGATGCACTCTCATAGCGTTCGCGGTGATTCTGTTCCTCGCTATGAAATCATCCTATGTGATCGAAGGCAAGGAAGGCTCGTTCAAGCGCAAGACCGCCAACTACCCGAAAACCAAGAAGGAAGAACTTGTCTCCTTCCTTGAAGGCAAGTCTGACAAAGTTGTTCCGGAGGCTCCGGGCGGACTTCTGATGTACGTTTACTACCGTTGCGACAAATCCGCCGGCTTCGCCCAGATCAACGACTTCGATCAATACGAGTACAAGCCGATCACCGAGATGATCCCCCTCAATGCCGAGCAGGTGAAGTCTCTGGTCTAAAACACAAAAACTCCGGCTTCGGAAAGGCTGGGCAGATATGTTCGACAAAAACACGGCCAGCGATAAGAGCGTAAGATTCCGAAGCCGGGGCTTTAAAACTGAATATTATAGTTACCTGTCTTCTATGGCTTTCATCGCCATAGTGAAGGAATTGTTCTCGATGAGGAATTTCAGGAACTCCTTTGTCGCGTTTTTGCAATAGCTGCCTTTGAGAATATGAAATGATCCTTCCATTTCCGAGTGGGGATGGTCCAGCTCAATGGCG
The DNA here is from genome assembly GCA_934725575.1 of uncultured Bacteroidales bacterium. Classification (GTDB taxonomy): domain Bacteria; phylum Bacteroidota; class Bacteroidia; order Bacteroidales; family UBA932; genus Cryptobacteroides. Next base: position 176,536 of record CAKVCK010000002.1, on the reverse strand, counting down.
ACAAAATCCTTGTTCCCTCGGACTGTGGCCTCCGAAAGCAGCGTCACAAGATTTGTTCTGGACACCATATCCAGAAGCACATTCAGATCATTTATCTCTAACCTTACATCATACTTGAAATTCTGTCCGTACAGAAGGCTGTCGAACGCGTTCCTTGCCTGCAATCCGTTTGCGGGCAGGGCGAGCGGCAGTCTTTCCAGTTCCGCAAGACGGATCTTCTCCATCTTCGCCACAGGGTTGTCCTTCCCCGCGATAACGCAAAGCTTGCTGTTGAACAGGATGTGCGAGTCGATGTCCTCGTAGCTTTCCAATGGCTTGTAGGACAGAGCCACATCAAGTTGCCCGTGCTCAAGCATCTCCATCAGGTTCTCCATTGACCGGCAATAGACTTTCAGCTTGATTCCCGGGTACTTCTTCATAAAGTCCCGGACCGTGTCCGCCAGCAGCGGGCAGAACGTGTAGGTAGCACCCACATTCAACGTGCCGATATTCAGTTCCCTCACGTCTTTCATCCTCTCCGCGCTCGCGTCCACATCCTTCAGAACCTGTTTGGCATACGGTAGGTACTGTTCTCCGTAATCGCTCAAGGCGACGTGCCTTGAGTCCCGGACAAGAAGTTCCACCCCAAGTTCATCCTCAAGCTGCTTTATCTGCTGGGACAGAGTGCTTTGGGAGATGAACAAAGCCTTTGAGGCCTCGGAGAAGCTGCACAGTTGCGCGACTTTGACGAAATAACGTAGTTGTCTGAATTCCATTACCTTGTGACCTTAAACGAAAAATTCTGAAAAAGCAGGATCGGGAGCAAGGCTCCGACCACCATCGCAATGATGGTCACCATACAAGTCATCCAGTTGAACCTCAACAGGTACAAGTAGTGCATAAATGTAGGTTCTGAATATGAGCCCAGACAGTGCATCAAGGACTGGATCGTCCGGTAGGCGTACATCCCCGGAACCATCGGCAGCAGAGCAGGGAAAGATATGCATTCGGCCGGTGTCTTTATCATCTTGGCCGCCGGTAAAGCCAGAAAGCCGATGACAAGAGCGCCAAGCATACTGCCTGAGGCCAGTTGGAAGCCGCATATATTCATCAACACGTATCGGGTCATATGTCCTGCCGCGGCGATCGAGGCGCACAGGGGGAACACCTTAGGTGACGGATTGCTGATGCTTGAGAACCCTATCGCCGCTATCGCGGCAAAGATACCGTCTTTTATGATAAGAAAAAAAAGTTCCATTACAGAAATTGAATATTCAAAAGCCCGAAAGCGATGCAGAGTCCCAGGGACAGGCAGACCGTGATGATCACGGCGTGCAGGAAACGGCTGATGCTACAGATGTAATGGCCATAGATAAGGTCACAGACAGCGTTGCAGAAAGGGATTCCAGGGACGAAATAAAGGACACTTGTGGCAAGGGCGATCTCCGGGGTCTTTCCCCAGCCGAAAACGAAGCCTGAGCAGGCTATCACTGCCGAAAGGCAGGCGGCAAGGACAATGACTATCCTGAAATCAACGCCTTTGGCCGGAAGTTTCTGTTTGAGGAAAAATCCGTCGATCGTGGCAATGAACACAATCAGCATCGAGATCAAGTCTCCTCCGAACAATTCGCAGAATGATGCGTTGGCAAGTCCCACGAGAACAAGCACAAGCCAAGGGTTAAGGCGTTTCTTTTCAAGAATATCCCTGAATCTGGCTGTGGCCTGGCAGACGTCCAGATTCTCTTCGACTACTTTCCAGCTGAGGCTACTGAGGTCTGAGACCGTGTTGAAGTTGATCCTGTCGGCCGGAATCTTCCCGGTCACGGTGTAGGATTTCTCCTCATTCTCGTCCCACAGGTTCAGGACAATACAGGTTGGGAGCACGGAGAAGTCGGCCTTGGTGTGCCACTTCTCAGCGATTCTGCCAAGATTCTTCTCGATGCGGATTGTCGTCGCCCCGCTGGCGTAAAGTTCGGTGGTGTAGTCTCTCAGGAATATGCTCTTGCGCTTCAGTTCGTTATGCAGCGTGAGTTCCTGAGTTTCCATATTCATTCTCCTTCTTTACAACATCATTGATGGACACAACGTTATCAGCCTTCGCGTCTGAATCCTCTTCTTCAAAGGATCCATAGAAAGGGACTCCGTCAGCATCCACACCATCCCTGCCTCCGTTCCAGGACACAGGCCTTACAAGGGTGTCGGAATAGGTGATGATGCTGTGCTTCGCGTTGAAGGCCTTGAGCCTCTCGTGCAGGAAGGAAACGATCAGGATAACCGCGCTTGCGACCGCGCAAACGATGATCAGTGATCCGGAATTGGCGCTCATAGCAGCCGTGGAAATTTCAAGTGGTGTCATAATCTTACGCTCTTTTTTGTTTGACGGCGCAAAATTATAACACCACTTGCGATTCGGGATGGATTATCATCCCTTTGTTCCGATAGCTGCTATCGGGATTCCCGAACCATCTTATGACTGGGCGGAGAGGAACGCGGCGAGGGATTTCTCGATCTCGTCGGCGAACTCCTTGTCACCGGCCTTGCGGATGACATCGTTGGTCATATAGTAGATAAGATTGCAGTTATATTCAAAGTCACTCTTGCACATCGGGTAGAAGTCGAGGTAGAACCTGATGGACTCGGTGAGCTCGTTGGTCAGTTCCGTGGCAAGAGCCTTGGCCTTCTCTGGCTTGCCGAGAGCGTAGTAGTCCTTGACCATCTCAATCGGGAAGAGGGCGTTGGAGCCCCAGCCAAGGATCGAGTTGTCGTAAGGGTACTCCTTTGGCTTGAGGATCTGCTGGCACTTGTCAAGCATCTCCTCCGCGCGGCCTGGCTCACCTGCGGCGATGAAAGCGTTGGCGGCGGACACGAACAGATTTCTCAGCGACATCACGCCAAGGAAAGTGTATGTATTCTGATAGTCAACGCAGTAGTCCTCACGGGAAACGGCATCGAAACAGAACTTGTTCGTCATCTTGTCGTACAGGTCATCCGTGTCCACAAGACCTACATCAAGAGACTGCACCTTGTTCCTGATAGGTGTGAACCTATAGGAAAAGCCGTCATACATCAAGTAATTCTTGATGCCGATGTTAAGGTCACCGCCCTGATTGAGCATATTCAAAGGCCTGTCCCACTGGTAGGTGGAGAGGAAGTCGAGCAGGAAGAGTTCAGGCTTGCTGAGGTAATTCTTGCTCTTAGGTATCTCAATCACAATGGAATCAGGTATCTGCTCCGCGAACTTCTCGCTCACGATTCCGCTCTTCAGGCAGTTCTCCTTGTTGACAGGAATTATCATCTTGCGGGAAATCCAGTAATCCAACTTGCGGCCATCCTGATAGACCAGTTTGGCGTCAGGATGCTTGAACACGGTGATGCAGTCTGAAAGCATCAGGGCCTGCCCGCGCTTGTCCTCAATAGGAATCCACTCGTTCGTACCATAAAGGTATTGCTCCTGTCCGATGGAAAGATTCAGAGGGGCGGAGTTGTTGATGGCATATCTCATCTGGTCGATGTACCAGTCGGTTCCCAAAAGGGATGTATTGCATATTCTCACGTCATTCCTGAAACCCTCGACCTCCTGGGCGTACCACAGAGGGAAGGTGTCATTGTCACCGTGAGTTATAAGCAAACCGTTCTTATCCACGGAGTTAAGGTAATTCTTGGCAACCTCGACGGCAGTGTAACGATTGCTTCTGTCGTGGTCGTCCCAGTTCTCCTCCGCCATCAGCGCAGGCACGAAAAGGCAGGCGATGGAAGCCACGGCCGCCACTGCGACAGTATGCTTTTCCTTCAATGCGGAAGTGATCCACGAATATAAAGCCGCGACAGCGAACCCAATCCAGATCGTGAACGCATAGAACGAACCGGCATAGGCATAGTCCCTTTCACGCACCTGATAAGGAGCCTGGTTCAGATAGAGAACGATGGCGATTCCGGTCATAAAGAAGAGCAGGAATGTCAGCCAGCAGCCTCTGCGGTCCTTGTCGAACTGGAAGCACAGGCCGATAAGTCCAAGGAGAAGCGGCAGGAAGAAGTAGTGGTTCTTGCCGGGGTTGTCCTGAAGCCACTGCGGCGCGTTGCTCTGGTCGCCCAGATGAATCTTGTCGATGAACGGGATTCCGCTCTCCCAGTTTCCTGTGAACAGGTCGGAGGACGGGGAATGAATCTCATTCTGACGGCCCACGAAATTCCACATAAAATACCGCCAGTACATCCATCCAAGCTGGAAATCAAAGAAATATGACAGGTTGGCTCCCTGTGTCGGCTTCTTGTACTGAGCGCCGGGAACCGGCGTGCCCTTTCCGTTGGTGTAGGATTCGTAGAACTTTATGTGCCTCTCATCGTTGCTGTACATTCTCGGGAACAGCATCTTTCCGGCACGGTCATATTTCACATCCACTGGGCTCGGAGCCTTCTTGTACTTTCCGTCCAGAGGTGCCCAATAGGATTTCTGATCAAGTTCATACGGAGCGCCGTAATACTGGCCGTAAAGCAACGGGGTCGAGCCGTACTGCTCACGGGAGAGATAGCGCACAAGGGTAAACGCGTTGTCCGGCTGGTACTCGTTGGTCGGGGTCTTGGCGCAGGAGCGGATGATCACGATGCTGAACACCGAGAAACCGATCACGATCGTGGTGAAGCAGAGCAGAGCCGTGTTCCAGAACACTTTGTCCGTCTTGAGGGTCCTGAAAAGTCCCCAGAAGCAAGCCGTGAGAAGCGCCACGATGAAGAAAGCCGCGCCCGTGTTGTACGGAAGCCCGAGAGTGTTCACGAAGAACAGGTCGAAATACGCCGCGGTCTTCGGGATGTAAGGCACCATAACAAACAGGATGAACGCCAGTATCACAGCAGAGATGGCGAGGATCTTGACATATTCCCAGAATGAATATGGCTTGTCCTCCCTCATCTTGAAGTAGTACATATAGACCAGCATCGGGATCGCCAGCAGGTTCAGCAGGTGGACTCCGATGGAGAGTCCCATCAGGAACGAGATCAGCACTATCCAACGGTTCGCGTACCGGCGGTCGGTCTCCTCGTACCATTTCGTCATCGCCCACACGACCATCGCCGTGAACAGGGACGACATCGCATAGACCTCGCCCTCGACGGCCGAGAACCAGAATGTGTCAGAGAAACAATACGCGAGAGCTCCGACGGCGCCGCTGCCGTAGATCGCGATGGCCTGCCCCAACGAGTACTCCCCTGTTCCTCCTTCGCCGTCACGCTTCGGCACGATCACCCTCTTGACAAGGAAGACAATCGTGAGATAGAGGAAAAATATGGTGAGGGCAGAGCAGATCGCGCTCATCGAGTTCACCATCACAGCGGCCTTGTCCGGACCGGTGAACATTGTGAAGAACCTTGCGATGAGCTGGAAGACCGGGTTTCCCGGCGGGTGTCCTACCTCAAGCTTGTACGATGAAGCGATGAACTCTCCGCAGTCCCAAAAAGAGGCTGTCGGCTCGATTGTGGAGAGATAGGTGAACGCGGAGATGGCCAGAACCGCAAGCGCCGTCACCTTGTTCCACAGTTTGAATTTCTTAATGTCCATAAACTAACGATGTTCCTAAATCGGCCGAATCAAGCCGTTAAACAGACAAAGATACAAAAGGATTCGCTATCTTTGCAAAAATATAACAATGAATATTATGAAACCCGATAACGACTGGAAGCAGAGGCTCGGTGTCGTCTATTCGACCGACCCGAATTTCAACTACGCCACAGAAGAGACCGCTGAGGCGGAGACCCTTGAACCATCCAGACAGCGGCTGACTGTCACCATCAACAGGAGAAACAGAGGTGGTAAACAGGTCACGTTGGTGAGCGGATTTGTGGGCACGCAGGAGGATCTGGCGGCTCTGGGCAAGACCCTGAAAGTGAAATGCGGGGTCGGAGGCTCGGCCAAGGACGGGGAGATCACCATCCAGGGAGACCTGCGGGACAAGGTGACCGCCCTTCTAAAGGGTATGGGCTACAACGCCAAAAGAGGCAATTAATATGACGGACAACCCGGTTTTCTGTGGCCTCGCGGTCATATTCACATTCCTGTTCCTGCTGAACATCAGGAGCTTCTTCAAGATCATCCCTTCGCTGCTGGACTCAGTCACAAGATGGAAGGGGAACCTTGACCTTGAGGACAGCCTCCAGCTGAGCGGCAGCCGTAACATCGTGGCTCTCATCTTGTTCGTGCCGTTCTGTATGGTGGTATATTCACACTCCCTCTATCGGCCGGACTATATGGATGGCCTGACTCCGGAGTTTCAGCTCGCGGCGACAACCGGCACGATGCTCGCCTATCTGGCTCTCCGTACGTTCCTGAACTGGCAGCTGGAGATGTCATCCTACCACTCGAAGACGTTCACGGCGGCCAACAGGTCGTTCTACAACTATGCGATAACACTTTTCGCCATCCTGTTCCCGATCGGCGGGCTGCTCAACATATTCATTGAGGATAAAGAACTTACAAGAGTTATCCTGTTCCACATCATCGTTGTCACATACATCATCTACATATTCAGAAGGGGACAGATTTTCGCCTCGGCTTGCAATCCTTTCACAACATTTTTGTATCTTTGCGGCCTTGAATTACTTCCGACCACCGCGCTGGTGGTTTCAGCCAAGTTGCTGTAACACTCACGGGGGCCGAATTATAAAACAAGAATATGGCAATAAAGAAGATTTTGATCTCACAGCGCGCACCTCTGAATGACGCACCTTACGTCGCTCTAAAAGAGAAATTCGGCGTTGACATCACATTCAAGCAGTTCTTTCTCATCGAGCCCCTCTCTTCCAGAGAGTTCAGGGCGCAGAGAATCAACATTCTGGATTACACCGCAATCATTTTCTCGTCCCGCCATACAATCGACGCGTTCTATGGCCTGTGTGAAGAGCTGAGGGTCAAGGTTCCGGAGACGATGAAGTATTTCTGCACGACAGAGGCCGTGGCGATGTACCTCCAGAAGCACATCGTTTACCGCAAGCGCAAGATATTCTTCGGCAACGGTACCCCCGAGTCCATCATCGAACAGATCGGAACCAAGCACAAGGGTGAGAAGTTCCTTGTGACCCAGTCCGACTCAAGCAACAGCTCTCCGCTGACGAATCTGATGGAGGCGCAGAAACTTGATTACAAGACGGCTGTGTTCGTCAAGTCCGTGCCTCAGGATCTGAAGGATCTGAACCTTTCGGACTACGATATGATAGTCTTCTACAATCCGTACGACATCAAGTCCCTCTACGAGAACTTCCCGGAGTTCCAACAGGGAGACATCAAGTTCGTGGCCTACGGGAAATCCATCGTGAAGGCGATGGAGGAGGCCGGGCTCAAGATCGAGATCCAGGCTCCGACTCCGGAGGCTCCGTCTGTGGCCCGCGCGATCGAGCTTTACCTCAACGCCCAGAAATAATTCCCAGGAATGTTCACTCTACCGAAATCCGAGCGGCTTCACGGGAAGTCGAAGATTTCGGCTCTGATGTCAAGGGGCCGCTGGGGTTTCACGTCCGGCGGTCTCAAGTACTGCTTTCTGAAAGACACAGCCTCTTCGTCGCTTGAGGAGGCGAATAATATCATAGTGTCCGTTCCCAAACGTCTGTTCAAAAGGGCGGTGAAGCGCAATCTGCTCAAACGTAGGTTACGCGAGGCTTACAGGACCCAGAAGGACATTCTCCCTCCGAAAGGATATTCTATACTGTTCCTTTATAATACAAAGGATGTCTTGGAATATTCAGCCTTGCGGGAGCAAGTCGGCGCGGTCCTTCAAAAACTCGCGGGATATGAAGCCTAGCGGGAATATTCCTGTCTGGAGGCAGCGGGTAAGGAAGGTGTGCATCGCGCCCTTTCTCGCCTTGATCTGGTTCTACCGCACCTGCATAGGGCCGTATATTCCCAAGACGTGCCGTTTCGAGCCGTCGTGTTCGACCTACGCCATCGAGGCGTTCAAGAAATGGGGCCCAATCAAGGGATTGTTTCTGACCGTATGGAGAATCCTCCGCTGCAACCCTTGGGGCGGCAGCGGGTATGATCCTGTGCCTTAGATCTTGTGATTCTTCTTCCGTGAGCGGAGGTGCGAGACGCTCTCCACAAGGAGCTGGTCCCTGAGAATGAACCTCGCGGCGATGAAATTAAGGATCGCGGCGACGAGTGGGAATATAGCCGTGAACTTGAATATCCACTCCTTGTCAGCTGTGAAGTAATCCACTCCGATCCAAGCCTGAAGGGCTATCATCAGGATAGCGGAAAGCACGGCCGTGCGCATCTGGAAGACACGCGCGTTGAACGTGAACACCGCCAGCAACTGAAGGATGGTGATCAGAATCAAAAGGATAAGGTAAGGGGTGTACTTGACGTAGGTCAACTCGACGGAATGGACTCCGCCGGGACCTAATGTAAATGCCTTGACGCTGAAGAAAAGCGCCACTATCAGACCTGTGGCGATGCACAGGTATAAAGTTTGAAGTCTCTGCCACATATTTCACAAAAATAGTTAATTCCGTTGAATATTCTTATATTTGGCGGGTTAAACATTAAAATTCATATTATGAGAATAGCAGAATCTGAATTAATCATCAACGATGACGGCTCGGCGTTCCACATCCATCTGAAACCGGAAGAGCTGGCTGACATCGTCATCCTCGTCGGCGATCCGGGAAGAGTGGATATGGTCGCCGGATTCCTCACCGACATCGAGTTCCGCCACCAGTCAAGGGAGTTCGTCTCCACGACCGGCAAGCATAACGGTAAGAGAGTCACCGTGTTGTCAACCGGAATCGGAACGGACAACATCGACATCGTGATGACCGAGCTGGACGCTCTCGCGAATGTGGACTTCACCACCCGCGAGCCTAAGAAGGAGCACAGAACCCTCACGATCCTCAGGATCGGAACCTGTGGGGCCGTGCAGGCCGACATTCCGCTCGGCTCAGCGATATTCTCGCATTATTCCGTTGGCTGTGATGGCCTGATGAACTGGTACGCCAACCGTGACGAGCTCTCCAACCTTGAGATGGAGAAGGCGTTCAAGGAGCACACGCATTGGGACAAGAACCTTCCTTCGCCATATTTCGTGAAGGCCAGCGAGAAACTGATCAAGAAGTTCGAGGATTGCTCGGTCAAAGGCATGACAATCTCTGCCTCAGGATTTTACGGGCCTCAGGGCAGAGTCGTGAGACAAGGCCTTGCGATGCCGAATATGCTTGAGGACTTCGAGTCATTCCGCTTCGGGGAATATCGGATCACCAATTTCGAGATGGAAAGCTCGGCGGTCGCAGGAATGGCCAAACGTCTCGGACACGAGGCCGGCACGATCTGCTGCGCCATCGCCAACCGCTACCTCAAGAGCAGCAACCCGGACTACAAACCACAGGTGCGCGCCCTCGTGGAACTCGCCCTGAACAAACTCTGCGAATAGAAGAAACGGGAATATCATTCCATACGGCGTCCTGAACTGTTGTTGAAACGGCTCAGGACGTTTTCTGAATATGTCTTGGTGATCGGAATCGGTGCGATGGAGTCATTGTCAAGATCCAGTTCGTAGCCGTCCTTTTCCTTGCGCAGGACCTTGACCTTGTCCATATTCACAATATATTTTCTGTGGCAGCGCACAAGACTGCTTCCACGGAAACTCTCCTCCACGGTCTTGAGGCGGCAGCGGAGCATATAGCGCTTCAGGTCGCCCTTGCTGTCGGTGTACCAGACCACGATGTAGTTGTCGTCAGACTCGATGTAGTAGAGATTCGAAGCGCTGACGCACAATTTCAGGTCACCGCTGTTGTCGAAAAGCGTGATCTTCTCCAACTGTGAGACCGGCACAGCCTCGTCAGAGACCACGTTGCCATAGTTCATCAGCCGGATGATCTGGTTCTTGTCCTGAATGGCGTAGTACATCCCAGCGAGAATGTAAGGAATTATCAGAGAAGTGTTTCCGTACAGCAACGCCTTTCCCAGCGTCGCCGGGAACTGATCCCACCCGATGCCTGTGATCGGCACGGTGATGAATGAATATGCCAGACAGATCACGATGACCTCGCAGACGCACCACGTTATGTAGCCCAGAAAATTCATCTTCAGCTTGTTTCTGGTCTTGTACATTATGTATTTGCTGAGGATCACGATCATCAGCGAGCCGAGCGCGAAAAGCACCGTGAAAACGAAGAATCTTGAGTTCCCGAGCGCCATCCAGCTGTTGTGCGAGAACGGCAGGCTGACCAGAAGGAACACGATGGAGAACAACGCCGTGAATGTCACGGTGTAGATAAGTTGGTTCTTGCCGCGAAGATAGCCGGGCAGAGGCTTGTTGAAAAAACTCATCCTTTCCTCTTTTATATGGCAAATATAACACTTTTTGGGATTATCAAAAACCGGAGGTTCGCCACAAATCCGGCCAAATCGCCACTAAAAACATTGAGGTGGCTACACCACGGGCATATTCGCCACTTAATTTTTGAGCGGCACCGGCATATTCATATTTTTGCATTGAGAATACCTTAATAACAGTGAATTTATGAAAATCATCGGTACAGGAAGCGCGCTTCCCAAAAAGGTCGTGACCAATGATATGCTTGCGGGATTTCTGGACACCAGCGACGAGTGGATCTACCCTCGCACCGGAATCAAGACAAGGCACGTGATCACAGACGAGAATCTGGAGGATCTCGGAACCGAAGCCGTACGGAAGGCTCTTGAGATGTCAGGATTGAAAGCTGAGGACATCGACCTCTTCATAGTCTCAAATGTCGTCTCCGAATATATCACCCCTGGAATGAGCTGCATCATCGGTGAAAAGCTCGGGCTCAAATGTCCGATGTTCGACATCAACTGCGCTTGTCCGGGATTCGTCTATGCCTTGGATATGGCGGAGACATACTACAAGGCCGGAAAGATCAGGAACGCCATCATAGCCTGCGTCGAGGAGCCGACCAGAATGGCCAGTTGGAAAGACCGCGGCACCTGCGTCCTGTTCGGAGACGGGGCCGGAGCTGTCGTGCTGACCGAAGGCGACAACGTCAAAGGCACAAAACTTCACGCAGAGCCTTCAGTTGATGAAATCTGGCAGACCAGGACACTTGTGGACACACCATACATCACGAAAAAAGAGGAAAGCGTCCCGATGCAGATGAAAGGACGCGAGGTGTTCAAGTTCGCGGTCAAGGCGTGCACGGAGGGTGTGCAAAGCCTTTTGGACGAGGTTGGTGTCAAGAAAGAGGACGTGGCCTACTTTATGGTGCATCAGGCGAACCAAAGGATCATCGACTCGATCATCAACTATATGGGCCAGCCGGCGGAGAAGTTCCCGGTCAACATCACCGACCACGGCAACTCCTCATCAGCCTCCTGCCCTATCCTTCTGGACGAATGCAACCGGAAAGGAATGTTCAAAAAGGGAGATATTCTGGTCTTCAGCGCATTTGGAGCCGGTCTTCTTTCAGGAGCGGCCATAGTTGAGTGGTAATCCGAACATTAATTATTATATTTGCAACTATATGATAAAAAGTATTATATGTGACTTGCTCGGAATCGAGCGTCCTCTGTTCCAGGGAGGTATGGCCTGGATCGCTGATGCGAAACTGGCTGCCGCCGTCTCAAACGCCGGTGGACTTGGACTGATCTCTTCAATCAACTTCGGCACGGAAGCCGTCAGGGAAGAGATCCGCAAATGCAAGACTTTGACAGATAAACCATTCGGTGTCAACATTATGCTTCAGGCTCCGAACGCCGGAGAAGTGGCGGATATGATCATCGAGGAAGGCGTGAAGATCGTGACGACCGGAGCCGGATCCCCTGCCGCCTATATGGAGAAATGGAAGGCCGCCGGAATCAAGGTCATTCCTGTTGTGGCGTCCGTTGCCTACGCCCTCAAGATGCAGGAGCTCGGAGCTACGGCCGTTGTGGCCGAAGGAGCCGAGTCCGGAGGACATATCGGGGATATTCATACAATGGCGCTTGTGCCGCAGGTTGTTGACGCCTTGGACATTCCTGTACTTGCTGCGGGTGGAATATTCGATGGCAGAGGGGTCGCCGCCGCTTTTATGCTTGGCGCAAAGGGTGTTCAGGTCGGGACGAGGTTCCTCATCGCCGACGAGTGCCATATTCACGAGAACTACAAGGCCAGGCTGCTTGCCGCGTCCGATGTCAGCACGATGGTGACCGGAAAGTCGCTCGGAGACGCTGTCCGTGGCCTCAAGACCCCGTTCGCGAAGAAATTCTTCAAGATGGAATATGACCCTGCCGTGCCTAAGGAAGAGGTTCTGAAGTTCGGCACCGGCTCTATGCGCAAGGCTGTCTTTGACGGAGACCTTGCGGGAGGAAGCTTCCTCGCCGGTGAGGTCGCGGGAATGATCAAGAAGAAAGAGACCGCCAAAGAGATTGTCGAGGACCTGATGGACGGAGCGGAGAAACTGCTCGCCGGTGCTTCGGGACTTCTGGCTTAAAATAATGATTATAAAGGATAAAATATGAATAAAAGAGTAGTTATAACAGGAATGGGAGTCATCTCCCCTGTAGGAAATGACGTGAACACTTTCTGGAGCAACCTGTGCGACGGTGTGTGTGGAATCGAGACGATCGACGCTTTCCCGACGGACAATCTGCCGGTCAGGATCGCCGGAACGATCAAGGATTTCAAGGCTGACGAGTACGGGATGGACAAGCCTTTCATCAGAAAGCAGGACCTGTTCACACAGTACGGTGTCGCCGCAGCTTATCAGGCCGTGAAGCAATCCGGGCTTCTCTCACAGGGAGAGGGACAGAACATCGACCCGTTCAGGCTTGGAGTCTATTTCGGATCAGGCATCGGCGGATTCGCCACCCAGTACAGGGAAATCGCCAAGATGATCGAGGACCCTTCCGGCCAGTGGATCTCACCGTTGTTCATCCCAACGATGATCTCCAACATCGCCGCCGGACACATCGCCATCCTGAACCACGCCAACGGTCCTTGCCTTGACATCGTCACCGCCTGCGCAACATCAACCAACGCTATGGGAGAGGCTTTCAGAGCCATCAGGAACGGTTACGCCGACGCGATCATCACCGGAGGCTGCGAGAACGCCACAATTCCAATCGGAATCGTAGGATTCGCCAACGCCAAGGCCCTTTCCAGAGCGACCGACCCTAAATACGCCTCACTGCCGTTCAACGCCAACCGCGCCGGATTCGTGATGGCCGACGGATCAGCCGCCCTTGTACTTGAGGAATATGAGCACGCGAAGGCTCGTGGAGCGAAGATTCTCGGAGAGATGGTCGGCTACGGCAACACCTGCGATGCTTACCACTCAACAGCCCCGAGGCCGGACGGAACAACCCAGGCGAAGTGCATCGAACTCGCTCTTGAGGAGGCCGGATTCGACAAGGAGAAGGACAACCTTTACATCAACGCTCACGGAACCGGAACTAGGCTGAATGACGCCGCCGAGACCCTTGCCTACAAGATCGCCCTCGGCGACTTCGCTTACAAGGCTCACATCAGTTCCATCAAGTCTATGACCGGACATATGTTCGGAGCGGCCGGAGCGGCTGAGGCTATCGCGACAATCCTTGCCCTGCGTGACGGAATATGCCCTCCTACAATCAATCTGGACACACCGGATCCTGAATGCGACCTTGACTACACCCCTAACAAGGCTGTCAAGACAGATCTGACAATCGGAATTTCCGACTCATTCGGCTTCGGCGGACACGACGCCTGCGTCGCCTTCAGAAAAGTCGAGGACTAACCCTAAAAAGGTCCGGAAATTATGAATATTGAGGAAATCAAACAGTTTATGCCTCACCGTGAGCCTATGCTTCTTATAGAAGAGGCTCACATCGATGAGAACGGTGTCGCACACTCCCAATACAGGATCAAGGAAGACGAGTTCTTCACAAGAGGACATTTCCCTGGCAACCCGATAGTTCCGGGTGTGATCCAGTGCGAGATTATGGCTCAGAGCTGCGCCATCCTCGTGAAGGATGAGATTCCGGGACATATCACTCTCTATGCAGGACTGGACAAGGTCCGTTTCAAGAATCCCGTAAAACCGGGAGACCTGTGTGAGGTGACTGCCACATTGGACGAGAGAAGAGGCAATCTGTTCTTCTGCTCAGCCAAACTTGAGGTTGGCGGAAAGCTCTGCTGCAGAGGGACATTGAGTTTCGCCCTTGTACCTATAAAGTAGATGGAGTACAGACGTTTGGGAGAAGACGAGTTCCGGGATCTGGAGTCGCGGATTCTTTACGAGGACAATCACATTCTTGTCTTCAACAAAAGAGCCGGCGAGATAGTCCAGGCCGACAAGACTGGTGACGAATGTCTTGCGGAGACCCTGAAAGCGTTCATAGCCCAGAGAGATGACAAGCCGGGCAAGGTGTATGTGGGGATCCCGCATCGCCTTGACCGGCCTGTCAGTGGTATAACAATCTTCGCCAAGACATCGAAAGCCCTTTCCAGACTCTCCGAGATGTTCCGGTCCGGGAATATTCACAAGACATACTGGGCACTCTGCTGCAATGCGCCGGAAGTCAAGTCCGCCGAGTTGGATGACTGGCTGGTCCGCAACGAGAAGATGAACAAGAGCTTCATCGCCAGAGGGGGCGAGAAGGTCAACGGCGCCAAGCTGGCAAAACTCATCTACACCCACATCGGAGACACGGAAAGATATTCATTGATTGAGGTTCAGTTGCTTACAGGCCGGCATCACCAGATCCGCTGCCAGCTTGCCGGCATCGGCTGCGTCATCAAAGGAGACTTGAAATATGGTGCCCCGCGCTCAAATCCCGATGGTGGGATATGCCTTCACTCCCACGAGATCAAGTTCATCCATCCTGTGCGGAAAGAAGAGATGGACATCATAGCCCCGCCTCCCGCATCCTGGAAGATCGGGAATATTCATCTTTCCGCCTGCGGTCAGTCCGATTCTGCGACATAGTTGTGAATCCATTCCGACGGTGTCTTTCCGGTGTTCACTTTGAATGCCATATTGAAAGACACCGATGAATGGAATCCGGACATTTCCGCGACTTCGCTCACCCTCAGTTTGGGATCCTCCTTCATAAGCGCCATCGCCCGCTGGATCCTGTAATAGTTCACGAACTGCCTGAAGTTCCTGCCGGACAGGATGTTGATCGTCTTTGACAGATACAGTTTGTTGGTAAGCATCGAGTCCGCCATAACAGACATATCGAAATCCTGATCCAGATACGGTTTTCTCTCCTCCATATACATTATGACACGCCTGTACAGGTTGTTCATCTTCGCATCCTCCTCACTCTTGTCAATATAGGAGGTTCTGAGGTTACCTTTGATGATGTCCTTTATCCTTTTCTCAGTGGCGACCTTGATCATATAGGTTCGCCCCGTGGACGCTCTGAGGAACAAAAGCGCGTAAAGTGCCATTGAGATCAGAAGTGACATCAGGGTAAGGGCCTCGCCCAAATGGCCTGAGGCCGAGACCGCGCACAAAAAGAGCAATAACGTACCGAGATACCCGATTGAATACAGGAAGCGGGAATAGTCTTCCACACTGTGCCACACAGCCACGTTTCTGAACATCGACCTGATTCCGGAGAATTTCCGGTAAGCCACACAAAGAAAATGCAGCAGGAGAAAGAATATGATCGGTCCGACAGAACACACGATCCTTTGTGATTTGAAGCCCAATGTGCCTGGAGGTTTGAAACAGAAGAACAACATCGCAAAGATGCCGGTGACGGCAAGGAATGTGGATGATTTCAAAGAGGGCTCCGGCTTCTCGAACGAGCAGGGATAGATGACAAGTATCGCCATCGAGAAAGTAAAGTCCGCTGCAAGTTCCTGCATATCAAGCGGCGGAGACAAAAGCAAGTCGGACACGATCAACAGCAATCCTCCGGCGCAAGACATTAGACGGATGACATACCTTGCCGTTCGGTTGCCTCTGCTCATCCTCAAATCATAGATGAGGAAGAAAGACAATTCCACGATCGCAAGAATCGCTACGAGGGTCGTTGTAAACATAGATGGTTAATATTAATGGGTTATGGTTCTGAACCAAGATATCAAGAAAAAGCCCCCGGAACGTGGTTGTTCCGGGGGTAAAAAATGAATTGGATATCTTCTTTATCAAAATTTATTTTTTCTTTGCGACTTTTATGGAGTCAAAGCCTTGTCCATAGACACCGCTCACCGAGGATATCGACAGGAAGGCATCCGGATCAACACGCTTGATCGATCTCAAAAGAAGATTCAGATCCGTCTTTCTGGTGATGACCATAAGGACTGAAGCGGGCTGTTTGGTGTACCAGCCTTCCCCGTTCAAAACGGTCACACCTCTGTGGAAATCCTTGGAGACCATGTCGGCGATCTCCTCATAGTGTCTAGAAAGAATAAACAGCTGGACACTCTGCTTGGAGCCGGCCAGATAGAGATCCACCACGTGGCCGCAGACAGTCACGATGATCATGCCATAAACAGCGATAGAGAACTTACTGTCAAACGGAATCCTTTGTCCGTCAACACCGAAGGACGGGAACAACAGCGACGAAGCGATGATGAACACATCCATAGTGAGGATAATGCGTCCTGGAGATATATTCCTGAATTTCGTGATGATCAAGGCGACTATGTCCGTCCCTCCCGTGCTTCCGCCTTGGGAAATCGACATTCCGATGCCGAGACCGGCCATCGAACCTCCGATTATCGAGCACATCAGTTTACCGTTCGACAACGCGAAATCCTGGATGATCGTCTCAGGGATAATGGACTGGAACACATTCAGACAGACGGAGGCAAGTATTATGGCATACACCGTCTTCGCGCCGAACGCGGGCCCGATGATGATCACCGAGATAATCAACAGCACAGTGTTAATCACAAAATAGGAATATCCCATCTTGAGACCGGTGGCATACTGGATGATGGCGCTTATACCGGAGACTCCGCCGCCGATAAGGTTGTTCGGAGTCAGGAATATCGCCCAGCCTACGGTATAGATGACTATACCAAGAGTGATGAGGAGATATTCCTTGACTCCTCTTAGGATTGTGGAAGAAGAAACCGCCATAGACTATTTCAAAACAAAGTTCACAATCTTGCCCGGAACGACGATAACCTTGACGACGTTCTGGCCGCCAACATACTTGGACGTCTGCTCCATCTCACGGATCTGTGCCTCTACCTCCTTAGGTGAAAGGGATTTAGGAAGATCCACAGTGAAGCGCATCTTGCCGTTGAAGGAAACCGGGTAGGTCACGTTGTCCTCGGCGGCTAGAGCGGCGTTGAACTCAGGGAAGTGAGCGAATGTGATGCTCTCGTTGTGTCCAAGGGCCTCCCAAAGCTCCTCGGCGATGTGGGGAGTGAACGGAGAGAGCATAACTGTCAGCGGCTCAAGGATCTCACGCTTGTGGCACTTGAGACCGGACAGTTCATTCAGGGCGATCATAAACGCGCTGACCGTTGTGTTGTAGGAGAAGTGCTCAATGTCGTCCTGCTCCTTTGCAATCAGCTTGTGCAGAACCTTAAGCTCGGCCGGAGTGGCCTTCTCGTCGGTCACGATGAAGTTGTCACCATCGTAGAAGAGCCTCCAGAACTTGCGCAGGAATCTGTTCACGCCATCGATACCCTTTGTGTCCCAAGGCTTTGACTGCTCAAGAGGTCCGAGGAACATCTCGTAGAGACGGAGGGTGTCGGCACCGTAGTCGTCACAGATCTTGTCCGGATTGACGACGTTGTACATCGACTTGCTCATCTTCTCCACGGCCCATCCGCAGACATATTCTCCGTTCTCAAGGATGAACTCCGCGTCGGCGAACTCAGGTCTCCATTTCTTGAAGGCTTCAAGGTCGAGCTTGTCGTTGCGGACGATGTTGATGTCCACGTGGATCTCGGTGGTCTCGTACTGGTCCTTCAGACCAAGTGAGACGAACGTGTTGGTGCCCACGATTCTGTAAACGAAGTTGGAGCGTCCCTGGATCATACCCTGGTTGACCAGCTTGCGGAACGGCTCGTCCTCGCAGACATAACCAAGGTCAAAGAGGAACTTGTCCCAGAAGCGGGAATATATAAGGTGTCCCGTAGCGTGCTCTGTACCACCGATGTACAGATCCACATCACGCCAATATTCATCAACCTTCCTATTGACGAGAGCCTCGTTGTTGTGAGGATCCATATAGCGGAGGTAGTAGGCGCTTGATCCGGCGAAGCCCGGCATCGTGCTGGTCTCCAGAGGATAACCCTCGTAGGTCCAGTCCTTCGCCCTCGCGAGAGGCGGCTCACCGTTCTCGGTAGGTTTGAACTCCGTGATCTCAGGCAGCTGGAGAGGCAGTTTCTCGAACGGAACCGGAGTCGGGATGCCGTCCTTGTAGTAGATCGGGAACGGCTCGCCCCAGTACCTCTGGCGGCTGAAAATCGCGTCACGGAGACGGTAGTTGACCTTCCTGTGACCGATTCCGTGCTTCTCAACGTAGTCGATGGCGGCTGGAATGGCCTCCTTGACATCCAATCCGTTAAGGAATCCGGAGTTGATCATCTTGCCTTCCTTCGCGTCGAAGCTTTCATCGCTGACATCGCAGCCCTCGATCAGAGGGATGATCGGCAGACCGAACTTCTTGGCGAACGCATAGTCGCGGCTGTCGTGGGCAGGAACGGCCATAATGGCGCCTGTGCCGTAACCCGCAAGGACATATTCAGAGATCCAGATCGGAACTTTGTCGCCGGTCATCGGGTTCACTCCATAAGAGCCGCTGAACACGCCGGTGACGGTCTTGGTCTGGGCGATCCTTTCGCGCTCGGTCTTCTTTTTCACAGCGGCAAGATATTCATCCACAGCCTCTTTCTGATCCGGAGCGGTCAGAAGCGGCACGAGGTCGCTCTCTGGCGCAAGCACCATAAAGGTCACTCCGAACATCGTGTCCGCGCGAGTCGTGAATATGGTCACATCGTGCTCTGTCTCACCGTTGTAGCACTTGAACACAGCCTCGCAGCCGTTGGACTTTCCGATCCAGTTGCGCTGCATCTCCTTGAGGGAGTCGGTCCAGTCTATCTTGTCCAGACCTTCGAGAAGCCTTCCGGCATAAGCCGAAACCCTGAGCTGCCACTGCTTCATCTTCTTCTGCTCCACAGGGAAGCCTCCGCGGACTGAAAGGCCATCCTTCACCTCGTCGTTGGCGAGCACAGTTCCGAGTCCGGCGCACCAGTTCACCGCCGTCTCTCCCTGATAGGCGATGCGGTAGTTCATCAGCGCGTCCGACTTCTCTTTTTCGGAATATGCCTGCCACTGCTCCGCCGTGAACGGTTCGTGCTCCGTGCAGGCGGCGTTTACGGCAGTGCTTCCGCCTTTCTCGAACGCGGCTATCAAATCCTCGATCGGACGAGCCTTCTGAGCGTCATTGTCGTACCAAGAGCCGAACATCTTCAGGAAAGCCCACTGGGTCCACTTGTAGTAGGCAGGATCGCAGGTGCGAAGCTCACGGCTCCAATCGTAGGAGAAACCGATCCTGTCCATCTGCTGACGGTAACGGTTGATGTTGTTGACCGTCGTCACCTCCGGATGCTGCCCGGTCTGAATGGCGTACTGCTCGGCAGGAAGGCCGAAAGCGTCGTACCCCATCGGGTGAAGCACATTGAAGCCCTTGAGTCTCTTGTAGCGGGAATATATGTCGCTGGCGATGTAGCCCAGCGGATGGCCGACGTGCAGACCTGCTCCGGACGGATAAGGGAACATATCCAGAACATAGAACTTCGGCTTGGAAGGATCCTCCTTCGTCTTGAAAGTGCCGTTCTGGGCCCAGTAGGCCTGCCACTTTTTCTCAATTTTCCTGAAATCGTAGTCCATTTTATTACTGTTGTTTATTAATTATCGTGTCTTTTCAGTCCGAAACTGCCTTTCTTCTCAAGCCGGAACTCGACGTAGAGCGACATTCTGGACTTCACTTTCTTGCCACGCAGCCAACCAGGCTTCCAGTCCGGAGACGCGCTGATGATCCGCACGGCTTCCTCGTCAAGTAGCGGGTCAACCCCCTTGAGCACCTTGACATCACGGACCTTGCCCTTCTCATCGATCACAAAATCCACAAGCACACGGCCCTGTATTCCGTTCTTGACGGCCTCCTTAGGGTATTTCATATAGGTATATACCCATTTCTCAAGGAAGACCCTCGGGTCACGGCTGCCAAGGAATGACGGTCTGTAGTCGCAATCATAATACGGCACAACGGCATCATCACCCTTGTTCGCGCTCGTCAATCCCGACAGATCCGAAGGGTTGAATATCGGCTTGGGACCGTTGATGAGAGCCACTGAATAGTTATAGACATATTCAAGTTCCCTCTCCATCGTGTCGTAGTCGATTATTGATTGCGTGTCACGTTCTGTGCCATATTCAGGGTAATGTCCTGTGGTGAAGAGGATTGAAGGGATCTCCTTGTCGTAGAAAGCCCTGTAGTCGGAAGGGTAAGGCTCCTGCGCCGTGAGGGTCGGCAGGATCGGCTGAAGCTGCCCGGCCATCGACTTGACGACCTCGTTCATATCTGCGTTGGAGGAGGTGTAGGCGTAGAATCCGTCACCGCCGGTGCCCACCATATCCAGGTTGATCATCGCATCGATGTCAGCCACATCCGAGAACGCCCTGTTCAGGAAATACCACGAACCGGCGTAAGTCTGCCCGGAGGCACCGAACGCCACGAACAGCACCGACCGCCCCAGCAGCGGGCTGTTGGTCTGGAGCATCCGCGCCAGTTCCAGCATCATCGCAAGCCCCGAAGCGTTGCCGTTGGCTCCGTAATATGTCCGCTCGACAGTACGTCCGTCTATCGTCATTGTGTCCATGCCGAGATTGTCCATCCTCGCGCCGATCACTATGTATTTATTCCTCAGAGTCTTGTCCCCGCCTTGGATGAACGCGCAGACGTTGCGCGAAGTAAGCGTGTCGCCGTTTTCCTGACGGATGCCGAACACATCGCCGTCCTCTCTGGACAGCACGTCAACTCCATATTTCTTGAATATCCCGGTGACATATTCAGCGGTCATTCTCTCGCCTTCGGAGCCGGCCTTGCGCCCCTCCATAACGGCCGCCGAGATGGTCGATACGTGTTCCTTGAACGCCCGGATTGTCTCGCTGTCATTCAGATCGGCGTAGGACGCTCCGTTTTTGAATTGTGCGTTGACCGGGATCATCCCGATGAAGATGGCGCAGATGGCCGAAATGATCGTGATTTTTCCTTTCATCATTGTTTCCTTTCTAAAATCCACGCGCCGTTAGGGCAAAAATCCTGCCTTTGCAGTTCGCTCAGCGACTTCTTGGCTTGCTCCTCGTCATCTGTCGGGCACACCCCCACAGCCGTGCTGTTCCTGAAAGTGAGCAGCTCGCTCTTATACCCCTTCGCCGCTATCTCCTCGACATACCGCTCGGCATTCTCTTTGCTGGAGAACGAGCCCAGAATCACACAAAAACGATAGCGATGATTGGCAAGACGCACAGAATCGGCGGCGGCAAGCGAGTCCGCCTCGGCCTTTCGGGCCCTCTCCAGCGAGTCCTGACGGATCCGCAGCGCCTCCTCTTCCTGACGAATGGCCTCAGCCTTAGCCTCAATCCATTCAGAGTCAGGCCGTCCGGCGAGCCTTCGGAAGAAGTCGCAGCCCGTCACCGCAGTGGCGACGAGTGTCATAACCGCTATTGTCAGAAACGCATTTTTCATAACTTACAAAGTTAGTCAAAATTCCACCCTAAGCAAAAATATAAAATTATAAGTATATTTGTAAATCAGATAAGCAAGAATATTATGGCAAGAGAGATCAAATTTTCCCTCGTTTACAGGGATATGTGGCAGTCGTCCGGCAAGTACGTTCCTCGTGTGGACCAACTTGTCGAGGTCGCACCGGCCATCATTGATATGGGCTGCTTCGACCGCGTCGAGACCAACGGCGGCGCGTTCGAGCAGGTGAACCTCCTTTTCGGCGAAAACCCTAACGTGGCCGTCCGCCGCTGGACAGCCCCTTTCCACAAGGCCGGCATCCAGACGCATATGCTTGAAAGAGGCCTCAACGCCCTCAGAATGAACCCGGTACCGGCGGATGTCAGGGAACTGATGTTCAAGGTCAAGAAAAAGCAGGGCACCGACATCTCCCGCTCCTTCTGCGGCCTGAACGACCACAGAAACCTGCGCCGCTCCGTCGAGTTCGCCAAGAAAGGCGGAATGATCTCGCAGGTGGCCCTCTCCATCACCAGTTCCCCTGTCCACACGGTCGAGTACTACATGGGCATCGTGGACAAGGTTGTTGAATATGGAGCCGACGAGATCTGCCTCAAGGACATGGCGGGAATCGGCCGCCCGACCTTCCTCGGCCAGCTCACACGCGACATCAAGAAGAAATACCCTCATATTCTTGTCCAGTACCACGGACATTCAGGCCCGGGTTTCGCTCCTGCGTCAATGCTGGAGGTGGCCCGCGCCGGAGCCGATGTCCTGGACGTGGCCGTCGAGCCGCTCTCCTGGGGCAAGGTCCACCCGGACGTGATCACCATCAGGGAGATGCTGAAGGCCGACGGATTCCTTGTGAAGGATCTGAATATGGACGCATACATGGAGGTGCGCCGCCTCACGCAGAAGTTTATCGACGACTTCCTCGGCTACTGGATCAACCCTTCCAACGCCAAGATGAGCTCGCTGCTCGTGGGCTGCGGCCTGCCGGGCGGAATGATGGGTTCGATGATGGCCGACCTCAAGGGCTTCCAAGGCGCGATCAACGCCGCCGAAAGAGCGCACGGCCGTCCTGAGATCAGCCTCGACACATTGATGGTCAAGCTGTTCCAGGAGGTTGAATATGTCTGGCCGCGTCTTGGTTACCCACCACTCGTGACCCCGTTCAGCCAGTACACGAAGAACACCGCGCTGATGAACCTCCTGAACCTTCTGAACGGCAAGCCTCGCTGGACCACGATCGACAAGGACACCTGGAACATGATCCTCGGCAAGATGGGCCGCCTCCCTGGAGAGCTTGCTCCGGAGATCGTGGAACTGGCCAAGCAGAAAGGCCTGGAGTTCTACACCGGCGACCCTCAGGAGATGTACCCGGACGAGCTTCCGAAATTCCGTCAGATGATGAAGGAAGAGGGCTGGGACGAAGGTCAGGACGAGGAGGAACTCTTCGAGTTCGCGATGCACGAGCGCCAGTACAGGGACTACAAGAGCGGAGTCGCCAAGCAGCGTTTCAACGCCGAGCTGGCCGACCTCAAGGCCAAGGCTAACGCCCCGATTGAGGTCGTGCGTCCTGTTGTTGAGATGCCAAAGTTCGATGTCGATGAATATGCCAAGCGTTACCCTCACGCGGTTCCTGTCCAGGCTCCGGCCAAGGGCCAGCTTCTCTGGCAGGTGGATGTGGAAGACAATTCCGCCGCTCCGATCGCCGGCACAGAGGTCAAGGCCGGTCATGGCATCGGTTTCGTGCAGACATATTACGGAATGGAGGAACTGGTTCCTGCCGTTGACGGCCGTATAGTGGCCACTCTCGGCAAGCAGGGTGACAAAGTCGTCAAGGGTGAGATCGTCGCCTTCGTCGAAGGTTCCGCCGACTCCGCCAAATAATGAATATTCAGAAGAATTCTAAAGCCGTTCCTCCGGTCACTGAACCAATCGAAGTGCCCGGAGGAACTTTAGTTGCCGCTTCAACGGTCGCGGGTCAGACCACCTCGGCCGCTGAGCCTGTCGAAGCGACTAATTGTAACGGTTCCGTTCATTCAGACGTTTCGGCGATTGGCGCGCTCAATCGAACAACAAGATCAGTGACCAAGAAGGGTACTTTGTCCATAGACTCAACGGCTAATCCAACCGAACTGTTTCCTGGACCCGATTTACCTCCAGTAGAGCGGCATCCTTTCGAGCCTTTTCTGCCAGAGAACGCCAAAGTGCTGATGCTTGGCAGTTTCCCGCCTCAAGCCAAACGTTGGAGTATGGAGTTCTACTACCCGAATTTCATCAACGATATGTGGCGGATCCTTGGTCTATTATTCTTCGGAGACAAGAACCGTTTCGTGGACATTCCCGCCAAGAAGTTCAAACTGGAAGAGATTGTCGATTTCTGCACCGAGACCGGCATAGCGATGTACGACACCGCCACCGCCGTCCGCCGCCTGAAAGACAACGCCTCCGACAAGTTTCTGGAGGTCGTCACCCCGACCGATATCCCGGCCCTGTTAAGGGAAATCCCTAAGTGCCAAGCCATTGTCACCACCGGCGAGAAAGCCACCGACACCCTCTGCCAAACCTTCGGCACCTCAGCCCCCTCCACCGGTGAATATTCCGACTTCCTTTTCGAAGGCCGTCCGATGCGCCTCTACCGTATGCCATCCTCATCCCGAGCCTATCCCCTCTCCCTCGACAAGAAAGCCGCCGCCTATCGCCGTCTCTTCTCCGACCTCGGAATGGTCTAAATTCTCCTCAACACCTCACCCATATACTCTTCAACCAGGCTCTCGTCATCCATTCCTGGTAACATATTACCCCATACTCATTACCAGCGAACTCCGCAACGTCCTCTCAAGCAACACTTTCAGCTATTTCCGTCTCCCAAGAATTCCGCCAAGCCCTCTTGGGCAACATTTTGCCCCGTTTTCGTTGCCAGAAAGCTCCGGCCATCCCTCTCCGGCGACACTTCTGGGCGATTTCGTTGCCCGAGAGTTCCGACCACCGTCTTTCCCGGCAATTACCGGGAGACTAAAATCACAATGTGGTACCTAAACCCTTGCCTATGAATATCATAGCGTTTCCCCTTCAGTTGGATTCCGCCTAAGAGAATGCGTTAAAAAACTCATAGACAATGCCTTACCACTCACCTGCTCTGTATCAGCCAGTGGGCGGTAATCTCCTCATAAATAGAGACATAAGAGCTTTACTTTAGTCCATACCACCTAAAGGAGAATGCCTTAATCACAGAGAATCAATTCATTGCGTTCCACGGTCATCCTTTCGAAGACTCGAAGCGTCAAGATTGCAGACATATTCAAGAATAGTTTTTAACTTTACATTCGTTGAAACCACATAATTAGGAGCTGTTTTGATTTGTTTGTTTGAAGATTTGAGAGTGAAAAACTTCAGTTTCGACCGCTTCTTCCAAGGAGGATAGCGGTGCTATCTGACTGAAGAAGCGGGAAGAAAATGAAGATTCTTTCACCTCAAAGAACATTTCAAACAAATCAAAACAGCTTCTTAATATGACAGAGAAACCCACTAAAAAAGAAACGGACATATTCAAGGCTATCAAAGAGGATGATTTTGAAGAGGTTAAGCGCCTAGTCGAATGGCAACCGGAACTGGTTCGCGCGGTGGCGCCGAAGAAACCGGCGGAGACGATGGGGATGTCACCGCTGCAGGTGGCACTCAACACGGGGTGGCACAGGGAGATCGCCTGGTTCCTGCTGGAGAACGGGGCGGATGTCAACTATATGGCAGGTCCTGAATATAAACTGTATGGGAGCAGTGTGGGGTATCCGGTGCTGTTCGATGCGGTTTGCTCGGCAGTACGGAACGCACGGCGTTATGTTCAGGACCCAAAGACAGAAGAGTTCCGCTGGGGTCATACAAAGGAAGAGGCCGACATTTCGTTCAGTTTTCTGAAACGGATGATCGAACTTGGTGCGGACGTGAATAAGACTGACTACGATGGCCGTAATTCTTTGATGGAGGCGGTAGCCGAGGCAAACAAACTCTGCCCGATAGTGAATCCGGAGACAGGACGGCTGTATGAATCGCTGCCGATCACCCCAGAGATGACAGATGACCTCCGCCGCATATTCAAACTGCTGATAGACAGCGGAGC
Source organism: uncultured Bacteroidales bacterium (assembly GCA_934725575.1). Classification (GTDB taxonomy): domain Bacteria; phylum Bacteroidota; class Bacteroidia; order Bacteroidales; family UBA932; genus Cryptobacteroides. The sequence goes on along the minus strand of CAKVCK010000002.1, from coordinate 150,797 downwards.
CGACCTAGACAACACATCGGCATATTCAAAGAAAAACATCCGCGAGCATTACTCCGCCGAGACCATCTGGCGAATCTGCGGGGATTTGTTCGAGCAGCCAAGCTTGTCAAAATGACCGAATGTGGTGCCGTCATAGGATTAGTTGGTCACTTCGACAAACTCAGTGACCAGACGAGTTCAGTGACCGAAAGGGTTGACTACGGGATGACGGATCAATCTGCTTTGATACCATAGAGATCGCTGTTGCCGGAAGGATAGAACGGGAGGGACGGATCTTCTATCAGGGCATCAACATTCAACTTCTGACCGGACATAACGTTACGCTCAAGGAAAGACTTCTGGAGATCCAGAGTGAAGTGCATAAAGCCGGCGACCGTGTGGTTGTTACCCAGATAGCGGTAGGCCCTGTAGTCAAAACCGTTCTTGGCAAACACTTTCGCAAGGGCATCAACACCGCGGAAGGAATACCCGGCATAATCTATCTCTGAATATGGCACCAGCTCATCATCAGTGCCGTGCAGCAGCATCATCGGACAAGGTCTGCGGGCATATTCACTGGCATATTCATTAGAAGATTTCTTCACCAGCACCGCCCCGGCGAAGGACATCACTCCCGCATAGTTGAAGTCTTCCGGCAATATGGATGCATACGTTGTCCTGTTGCAGATCTCATATTCGGCCTGCAACGAGGTGATAGCCCCGGCGGAGGATCCCGCCACCACGATGTTGGAAGGGTCGATGTCCAACTCGTCCTTATGCTCGATCAGGTAGGATGTCGCGCTGAAAAGATCCTCCACAGCAAGGTGTATCGCCTTGTCCAGCAGCACCGTGAAATCATAGGCGGTCACACCGCACACTCCCTTCAACCCAAGTCGATAATCGATCGCAACAACTCCGTAGCCTGCATCGCTAAGATCCCGGAACCACTCCATCGCCGTCCCGTCACGCCTGTTTCCCTCCATAAATCCGCCGCCGAACACGTATAGGATCGTCGGCTTCCTGCAGCCGTCAATCTCGGTCACGCTCCCATCCGCCGGACGGTAGATATCCATATAGAGCGCCGAGGTGTCCTTCTGGGCATATTTCAATGTCTTGTACGGAATCAGTTCCTGGGCAAAGGTCAATGCGCCGACATTGAACCAGCATACAAACAACAGTATAATCGTTACTACTCTAACTTTCATATTCACAAACTGTTTTTTAAACATCCAAGCTGATTGGCGACATTTCCGGGCATTTTTGCTGCCGTCGAGGTTCAAATGGATGGCGACGGGAGCGTTTTCGGGAGGTTTCGCGGCTGGCGAAGACGGTTTACTCGGCGGAATGCTTGAAGAGTAGGGTCGCGAGGTCGTCAGCGGAGGCGCCACGGAAATAGGAGGCGACGGGCTGGGATGTGAGGAAGGCCTTTATGTCCGCGGGGTCGTAACGGAGGCCGATCATCTTGGCGGACAACTCTTCGGCCGGGGTGTCGAAAAGGAAATCGCCGGTGAAATCGAGGCGGTCGATGAGGCCGTGGTCTATGCGAAGATTGGCCTCTACGTTGCCGCAGGCCAGCTTGGCCTTGCAGCGGAAATCGGCTTCGTGGGAGTGACCATAGATGAAATCCCAGGTGGAGAACTTCTCGTCGGCTTGCTTCCGGACCTCGGCGATCTGCTCGGCGGAAAGGGGCATCTGACCGTCACCTGCTGAAAGAATCTCCTGAAGCTTGGCCTGGAGCTCATCCAAGGAACTGAACTGAGGAAGATATTCCTTCAGGTTGGCCACACGGCTCTTGACCGAGGATATTCCTTTGGCCTGCATCTTCGAGGTCGGAGTGTCGAGCACCTTGATAAGAGTGTCAAGGTCAACATTATACATCAGCGTGCCGTGGATGATTTCCTGATTGTGGGAGACGCGGCGGGCATAACCGGAGACCTTTCTTCCTTCCACGAATATGTCGTTGCGGCCTGTCAGCTCGGCGGGTACGCCAAGGCTGCGCAGAGCGTCCACCATCGGCTGCGGGGACGGATTCTTGCCGATGATCGTGTAGTTCATATTCTGGAGATCGTGATAGACGGCTCCGCCACCGGTCACCCGGCGGGCCAGCGTGATACCGTGCGAATTGAGATAGTCCAGATTCACCTCGCTGTAGGCGTTCTGGTTAAGGCCGATGATCACGGCCGGGCGGTTCCTCCAGAGGAAGAAGTACGGTTCCTCGGACGGAATGTTCTCAAGACAGTACTCGTCGAACGCGAGATTGAAGTACGGATCAGTGGAGTTGTTAATCAGGTATTTCATGATGAATTACTGGTATGATGTATTGTTTTATTTCCGGATAGTTGGGTAGATGGGTTCCCGGGTAGGAGTGCGAGCGCCCAGGGTAGAAGCGGTCGAACTCGTCCTTGCAGTTGACCATCTCGTCACGGTCGGCGAACATGCCGGTTGTCAGGGCAATCTCCTCTGGAGAAAGTCCGTCAAACTCAGTGGCTTCCAAACGGGCATATTCATCACATAGAGTTTCGGTGACAGTGAACGTCAACGCTCCGTCGCGGCGCGGGGAGAGATATTCACGCTCCCCTATCATCGTGCGCAGGAGGCGGGAGATGTGGAAGTCGGGGTTGACGAGGATCTTCCGGTAGCCACGGAGTTTCTGCGCCCAGAATCCGCCGAGGGACAGGCCGACAATGAGGTCAGGGCGCTCGTCCCGGCATATTCCTTCAAGAAGGGCCAGCGCCTCGCCGGGTTCGATGGGCACGTCCGGAGCGATGACCTCACTCCCCTTCAGGAGAATCCGCAGGGAGGAGGCCATCTTGTAGGCGCCGGACGAAGCGAGTCCGTGGATGAAAAGGACTTTCATCGGGATTGTCAGTCCTTGTGGCTCTCAAGGATCAGATCTCCGAGTTCCTTGAGGTCGCGGACGATGAAGTCCGCCGGGTAGTGCTCGGGATGAGGGTTCGCGCGGGCGTCCTCGGCCACTTTCAGGGCAGTCTCAAGCGTGGTCTCGCCGGAAAGAACCAGCACGCTGACGGCTCCGGCGTTGTGTCCCATGGCGATGTCCGTGTAGATCCGGTCGCCGACCATGGCGATCTCGTCGGACCGCAGTTCGTTACGGTCGCGGATGCCGTCGAGCATCGTAGGATCCGGTTTGCCCATCACCTTGTCCGGTCTTCTGCCTGAAGCGGCCTCGATGCACTTCTGGAGCGAGCCGCAGTCCACCAGAATGGTTCTCGCGTCCGTCGGACAAACCCAGTCAGGGTTGGTCGCCACGTACGGGATGCCCTGCTTCGCCCACCAAGTGGCACGGCAGAGGCGTGAATATACCAGCGTGGTGTCGAAGGCCACGATCAGCATGTCCGGCACGTCATCAGGATCGTCTGCGCAGGAAACGAAGCCAGCCTTCTCGAACTGGCCGATCATGCTCGGAGTTCCCAACATGAAGAGTTTCTTAACATTAGGGAAATTTTTCTTGATATAATCAATCGTGGCGATAGGGGTCGTGTACATATTCCCTTCATCGGCGGGAATCCCCATTCCGGCGAGTTTCCTGAGGTAGTCCTCCACCGACTTCGTCGGATTATTCGTCAGGAATGAATATCCTACACCGTTCCTTTTCATCGTGTCGAGCACCTCGACCGTGAAAGGGAAGATGTTGTTCTCCATGTAGATGGTGCCGTCCATATCCAGGGCCAGATGCTTGATCCGGCGGAGCTTGGCCTTCTGCTCTGCTGTGAGAGACTTGTTATAGTTTTCTGTCATATTCATTAATAATTAATTTCTTTCATTATCCGGTTCCTTCGACAGGTTCAGGGACCGCTTCGATGATTGGTGAGCCTGTCGAACCAACTGCCGCTTCGACAAGCTCAGCGACCGGGCGAAGCAACAGCTCCGCGACCGCTCATTTCATATCCTACAAAAATAACAATTTCTTCATTAAGAATGCCGTTTTTTGTATCTTTGTGTCCCCCGTTTTTAAAACGCTAAAAGAATGGATCAATCAGTAAAGAAAAAGTACAACTACTGGCAGTGGAGAACCCTCATCATCCTGATGATCGGGTACGCCCTTTTCTATTTTGTAAGGAAGAACTTCAGCATCACGATGCCGGCCCTTGAGGCCGAGCTGGGTATCAGCAAGGTCAAACTCGGTCTGTTCCTGACCCTGCACGGCATCATCTACGGCCTCTCAAGGTTCATCAACGGCTTCATCGCCGACCGTGTCAGCCGCAAGAAGATGATGGCCACGGGACTTTTCCTCTCCGCGCTCGTGAATATATTCATAGGACTCAGCCCTGAGATGAACGGCCTGTTCAACTTTATGGACGGCGAGGGCAAGGCCACGATGGGAATGGTCGCATTCATCGGAAGCCTTTGGCTCATAAACGGTTACACCCAAGGAATGGGATTTCCTCCATGCGGCAGCCTTATGGCACACTGGATCAAGCCTTCCGAGCTTGCGACCAAGCAGGCCATCTGGAACAGCTCGCACTCCATCGGAGCCAGCCTCGTGGCCTTCCTCTGCGGAACCTTCATCCTGAACCACTTCTCCTACTCAGCTTGGCAGTGGTGTTTCTTCGTGCCGGCACTCCTCGCCATAGCCGGAGCCGTTCTGGTTCTCTTCGGCCTCAAGGACACTCCTGCGTCAGTAGGACTGCCTGATCCTGAGGAGATTGACGACAACGCTCCAGTCAAGGAAGTCGTCACAGAGCCTAAGGAGTTCACCGATTTCGCTTACAAGAGATTCGTCAAGGAGATGGTGTTCAAGAACCCTATCGTCTGGATTCTCGCGACCTCCAACTTCTTCATCTACATCATCCGCTTCACCATCCTGGACTGGGGCGCGACCTTCCTCACGCAGGACAGAGGCCTGAGCATCCAGACCGCCTCGACGGTTGTGGGCATCACCGAGGTTCTCGGCATCGTGGGGACCCTCCTCGCCGGCTGGGCCACAGACAAGTTCTTCGGCAGCAAGGCCCACAGGACCTGCCTCATCGGTCTGGCCAGCGCCACAGCCTGCTTCATCCTCTTCTGGCTCACCCCTAAGGAGATGGGCGGCCTGTCAGTGGCCCTGATCATCATGGCAAGCTTCTTCATCTACATGCCTCAGGCCCTTATAGGAATATGCCTGTCCAACCAGGCCACGAAGCGTGTCGCCTCCTCCGCCAACGGAATGGCCGGCATCCTCGGCTACGCCAGCACCGCGATCTCCGGTCTCGTCTTCGGAGCCCTCGCCGACAAGTTCGGTTGGAACTCCGTCTTCGAGGTAGCCATAGCCCTGGGCATCGTCGGCGTGATCCTCTTCGCCATCATCTGGAAAGCCCCAGCCGACGGCTACGCCAAAGCCGACAAGCTCCTGGAGCAGGTCAAGGCCGACTACGAGGCACAGCGCAAGTAGCGGTTTTACACCGACACCGAAGGCGGCATCCAACGGCTACAGTTCCGATTTAAGCAACCTATAGATGGCCGTGGAGCCTAACTTATTACAAATTAATACAATCGTGGATTCCCTTCAGTTGGCATCGGCTGAAGGGAATTATCATATTTGCTGATTCTAAAGACCTTACCTTCCACGCAACTCATATTAGCGGAAAGACGCTTTCACAGCAAAACACCGCTATATTTAGCGGAATGTGGGCAAAAATTACTAGATTCCGCTGGTTATAGGCATATTTTTATTACATATTCAGCGGAAACTACATTTTGTGCTAATGATTATGATAAGAAACAGAAATTTCGATTCCTTATCCAAAAGAAAAATGTCAGCGGAGAATTGGACAGGAACAGCACGTGTTCCATTTTGGAACATATGGCCAACGATAACTACATTTGTAAGGTCAATGCACTACGAGTTTCAACAATACCTCTTTTACAAAACGCCATCAGTCCAATCAGCAGCAGAACCATCTACAGACCACCATGTTATGAATATCCAACCTGCGGTCACTTTACTTTTTCAGGCATACCGCCATTTCATACTGCTCCGAGGCATATTACCCAGAAAGCGATTTGCAGAAATATCTCAGCATTGTGGAGTATGGAAACCTTGCCGTAAATACAACCCTGCTTGAGCATCTGATATATTGATGACTACAGAGCAGATTTCGTCGCTGCTAAGCTCAAAAGTAGGAAGAAAAGCAGAATAATAGGGAGAAAAAAAATCACTATCTTTGCAGAAAAATAGGGAGAAAACAATGGCGGCTGATCTTGGAAACATCATCTATGAATATCGGAGACTGGGCATCGACCAGCAGATAGATTACGACAAGTTCTATCTGTACTCGCTCGTTACCCATTCAACCGCAATCGAGGGTTCGACAATCACCGAGATCGAGAACCAGATTATGTTCGACCAAGGGGTCAGCATCAAGGGCAAAAGTATTGCGGAACAGAATATGAACCTTGACCTCAAGGCAGCCTATGAGAGGTCAATTGAATATGCGAGGGCGCATACACCGATAACAACGAATATGCTTATGGAACTCTCCTCCTTGGTAATGAAGAACACCGGGAAAGATTACAAAACCGCGTTAGGAGAGTTTTCATCGGCGAAAGGCCAACTGCGGCTGCTGAATGTCACCGCCGGATTCGGAGGCAAATCCTATATGAATTACAGTAAGGTTCCCGCGAGACTGACCGAGTTATGCGAGTGGATCAACGAAGCGAGACGAGGTGTCAAGAGCAAAGACATCAACCAGTTATATTCAATAAGTTTCGATGCCCATTTCAACTTGGCCACCATACATCCTTGGGCCGACGGCAACGGCAGGATGGCCCGTCTGCTGATGAATCAACTCCAATTCGAGTTCGGCCTTATCCCTTCGATCATATTAAAGGAAGACAAGGAGGATTACATCAAATCGCTCATTGCAGCCCGGGAAAGCGAAGACTTGAACATATTCAGAGATTTTATGTTCAGTACCACAGCAAAGGTCCTCCGCCGCGACATCGACAACTATCTGCGATCAACAGGCCTGCTCGAAGAGGAAAGCCCGGTTTATTCCGCCCGCGATGGAAAAAAACCGAAAAGTAGGAAGATAATCCTGAATATGCTGTCAAAGGACGGTTCTCTCAGCGCGGCCACTCTGGCCCGAAGAATCGGAATATCCCCGAAGGGCGTAGAGAAACATCTCGCCAACCTGAAAGCCGCCGGCCTCCTCCGCCGCATCGGTCCCGACAAAGGCGGCCACTGGGAGGTCAACGGATAACGCGTCCATCACTTCCGGATGAAAGGTCGGCCCCTATTTCTTTTTGAACAGTGACTTCAGATCCATTATGAAAAAATCCTCAAGAGGCAGAGCCTGAGGGCCAACGATGAATGCGGCTGTGACTTTGTCTGCAAATTGTTCTTTGAATTTTTCAAAGCCTACGGTCTTATCAACGCTGCCACTTTTGACTTCTATAGCAACCAGTGCCTGTCCTTTTCTCAGGACATAATCACACTCCTGCCGTCTTTCATTTCTCCAATAAAACAGTTCATAGTCATCGGTCATCGCCCTGTTGGCCAAATGCGCACCGACAGCCGACTCAACCAGACGTCCCCACTCTGCCGGATCCACACGTGCCTCGTCAAAAGAGAATGTTCCGAACCTGTTGCGGAACGCATTGTTGAACACCTGCATTTTGGGGACAGACTGTTTCTCTTTTACTCTCGATGAAGAGTAGTTCTGAAGAGGTTGTACTATCATCGACTTGTTGAGTATGTCAAGATAATTTTTGATTGTCGGAACGGTACCGCTGTTCATCGTTCCTTGCATCTTTGTAAGAGACAATTCCTTGGCAGATTCAATGCAGGCGAGTTCAAACACTTGCCTTAGAAGAGCCGGATTACGGATCTCTTCTATCTCAAGAATATCCCGTGTCAGAATCGGCGATATTATGGAATCCTCCATAAGGTTACGCCACCTATCTTCATCCTGAATATCAGGTGCAAGTCCCGGAAATCCACCGAAGTAAACATATTCATCCATCGAAAAACCAAAGGCCTCGTGCATTTCCTGCCAATCCCAATAGCCCATTTTTATGGTCTCAAAGCGCCCCTCAATGGATTCTTCAAGTCCTTTCTGCAACAGAAGGCGGGAAGAACCGAGTAAAATCACCTTCAGATTACGGTGACTTCTGGAATCCTCGTCCCATTCCTTCTTAACCTGCTCGCTCCAACCTCTGATTTTCTGGACTTCATCAATGATCAGGATATGTTCTTGCTCAGAATGAATATCCATCCGCATACGCACCTGCTGCCATTTGTTTGGTATCCACGAAGAGTCAAAACGATTGACACCATCCGCAGCAAAAAAATCAAACGGAACCGAAACCCCTTCCGTAAACTGTCCGACCAATGTGGATTTGCCGACCTGACGCGGCCCCATCACTATCTGCATCCGACGCCGTGGTTCAGCCATTCGTGATGTAAGGATATTTAGATGTCGCCTTTGATACATAGCAATTTTATAAATTGTGTTTTACAAATTTATAAAACATATTTTACAAAATCGCAAAGTTTAAGATAATTAATTGACATCAAACTATCTACCGCACAGAAGCAACCCTGTAAAAACATCCCGAACAGTTCGGATGCCTCGGTAAGATCGAGAGGGACAGAAGTCATTACGGAGGTATTAGGACATAGAAGATAACCCACTGAGCCCTATTTTGCGATGATTCTCTACCCTTCTCCACTCGGTTTTTTATTAATATAGAATAGTTCTTGACAATGGTCATCTAACCTATCTCATACGCTTATTAACCACGTCACCTCACGGTCTACATAAGTTCGGATCAGGGGTACAGGCGTTTCCCCGGACAAACCACGACCACCGGCTCTGTGGTCGATCCAAAAAATATCATCCCGGACAGGTTGGGCGCTTCGACAAGCTCAGCGACCGATTATAAAGCACCATCCCGGGCGCTTCGGTGGTTGGTGAGCTTGTCGAACCACAGGCTCAGCGACCAGACGTGTCCGGGACGGTATGATATTCAATTAAAAACTACTTGCTCAGCTCGGCGGCGTGGGAGAGGAGATATTCCTCGGCTTCGAGATTCCAGAGGCCGTTATGGGCTTTGCAGAGGCGGTCGAGTTCGGCATAGACAGGGTTGGTCTTGCCTTTCTCCTCGAACTCGGTGATGGCGGTGAGCGGCATCTCCACGTGGGTGTAGATGAGCTTCTTGCCGCCTTTGATCGACGGGAGGTTCAGGGTGGTCTCAGGGACCACGTTGAGGCCGCCGATGTGGGTCACCAGACCGGCTGGGTCAAGGCCTTCGCTCATCATCTTGAGGGCTTCCTTCATGTCCTCGGTGTTGCCACCGCTGGTGCCTACGACGTGGGTGGAGGCGTAGTGGACATTGTAGAAGTTGAACGGAGCCTTGAAATCGGAGCGGCCAGGGCCGGAGAAGAAATTCAGGCAGCCATCCTGTCCGAGGATGTCGTCGCCCTGCTCGACCACAGCTGGAACCGGTGCCATCACGATGACCTCATCGTAGCCGGTGCCGCCAGAGATCTCACGCAAAGTCTCGACAGGATTCTCGACAGTGCCGGTGTTCACATAGCGGAGATCTATACCACGGGAAGCGGCGAACTCCTTGGTGTAGAGCATCGCGGCACGGTCAAGACGGGTCTGATCAATGTCCGTCACAACGAAAAGGGACGGTCTTCTGTCCTCACGGCGGAGCACATAGTTGATCATCGCGAGTCCCATCGGGCCGACACCGGCCAGAAGAGCCATCTTGCCACCGTCCTTGATTTCCATTTGGTGCACGTATGAACCAGGATGGGTGTGATAGCAGGCGTGCATCGCGCCGATGACGCAGGCCAAAGGCTCGCTCAAGGACGCGGGATAGAATCCAGGGCCATTGTAATGCAGGAGGCAGCCCATCTCCATAACTTCGGACGGGATGAGAATATAGGTCGCGTCACCACCGGCGTAGCGATAGGAATATCCCGGGGCGGACAGCAGTCCGGCAGGGCCGTCCTCGTAGTTGAGGGCAGGCTGGATGGAGAACTTGTCACCCGGCTTGAACTGATCCTTCCACTTGGTGCCGACCTCTATGATCTCGCCGGCGAACTCGTGGCCGATGATCGTAGGATTCTCAGCGATGTCGTCCGGGACTCTCTTGTGGTCGGAACCTTGGTGTGAAGACTTGTAGGAAGACATGCAGAGGCTGTCGCTGACAACCTTCGCGAGGATCTCGTCATCCTTCATCCCGGGGAGTTCAAACTCCTCGAGACGAAGGTCTTCCTTACCATATAATCTTACGGCTTTAGTATACATAGCGAATATTCATTACCTTGAATAACCATTATACGACTGCAAGGCTCAATACTTTCCCTTCACGTTACCCTACCCCTAAATCCCCTTCCTCGGGAAGGGGACTTGCCTTCGCCATAAATGGCTCAAAAGCGGTTACACACCCTTCTTGGCGCGGATGATCTGCTCTGCGGTGGTCTGGTTGCTGACCGGAACATAGTCTTTCAGAGGGACGATCTTCTCGTTGATGGCATCCAGGAACCAGGACGGCTGAGGGAAGAACGCTTCCTCAAGCTCGTGGCAAGGGGTGATCCAGTTGCGGGAACCAAGCACCACAGGAGCGGCGTCGAGGTCGTCAAAGGCCATCTCGGTGATGTTGGCGGCGATGTCATTGAGGTAAGAACCACGGGCGCAAGCATCACCTGCGATGATGATGCGGCCGGTCTTCTTCACGGACGCAAGCACCTTCTCGTAGTCGAACGGCACGAGGGAGCGGGCATCGATGACCTCAGCCTCCATACCGTACTTCTCCTTCAAGATGTCAGCGGCCTCAAGAGCACGGTACAAAGTGGCGCCGATGGTAAGGATGGTGATGTCCTTACCAGCCCTCTTGACATCCGGCTCGCCGATCGGAATCTCATAATATTCCTCAGGCACACCGCCTTCGTGGAACATCTCTCCCTTGTCGTAAATCCTCTGACTTTCAAAGAATATGACAGGGTCGGTGCCTTGCAGCGCGGCGTTCATCAATCCCTTGGCGTCATACGGAGTGACAGGGAAGCAGACCTTGAGTCCAGGAATATGGCAGCACAGCGAAGTCCAGTCCTGTGAGTGCTGGGCGCCGTACTTGGAGCCGACGGACACACGTACCACAACCGGCATCTTCAGGATGTTACCGGACATTGCCTGCCACTTTGGAAGCTGATTGAATATCTCATCTCCGCAGCAGCCGAGGAAGTCACAGTACATAATCTCAGGGATCACACGACCGCCGCACATCGCATAACCGATGGCTGTCCCGATGATCGCGGCCTCGGCGATCGGAGAATTGAACAGGCGATGGTAAGGCAGAGCCTCGGTCAGTCCTCTATAGACAGCGAAAGCGCCACCCCACTCACGGTTCTCCTCACCGTAAGCGACCAGAGAGGCATCCTTGTAGAAGCGGTCGGCGACGGCCTCGAATATTCCGTCCCTGATGTTGTAGGTCTTCATCTTGCTGGCAGGCTTGCCGTCCTTGTCGAGATAGAACCTCGACTTGCCGGCGATCTGCTTCACGCGAGGATTCTCCTCCAGCGGCATATTCACATCCGGCTTGGCGTCGCTGAGGGAGTCGACGCTCTGGTTGGAGAACATCATCTCGCCCAGAAGCTCGCTCTCCTTAACGAGATCCATACGAGGAGAAAGCTCAGTGTCGATGGCGAGCTTGTAGCACTCGAATATGTTGGCGTCCACTTCCTTGCGGATAGCGTCGAGAGCGGCTTGATCAGCCACGCCGGCCTCCTTCAGCTTCTCGCCGAACGCCAATATGCAGTCTTCCTTCTCCCAAGCCTCGATCTCCTCCTTTGTACGGTAAGACGACTGATCGCTCGGAGAGTGTCCGCTGTAACGGTAGGTGACAACGTCCAGAAGAGCCGGGCCCTTCTTCTCAAGCAGGTAGGCCTTCTTGCGGTTGAAAGCGTCGATGACTGCGAGAGGATTGTAACCGTCAACCCTTTCGGCCTCCATAGCGTCGGCCTTGAAACCGGCGCCGAGACGTGCAGGGAACACGTAACCCATCGTCTCGCCCTTTGTCTGGCCACCCATAGCGTACTGGTTGTCCATCACGTTGAAGAGGACAGGAAGGCCACCCTTCATATCGCCTTCCCAAAGGGTGTTGAACTGGTCCATAGAGGCGAATGTCATACCCTCAAGGACAGGTCCACGGGCCATGGCGCCGTCACCGAGGTTGGCGACAACGATGCCCTTCTTGCGGTTGACCTTCTTATAGAGGGCAGCACCCACGGCGATCGAGCCGGAACCACCCACGATGGCGTTGTTCGGGTATATTCCGAAAGGAGTGAAGAACGTGTGCATAGATCCGCCCAGCCCCTTGTTGAATCCGGTCGTGCGGGCGAAGATCTCGGCCATCGCTCCGTAAAGCAGGAAGCGGATACCGAGTTCCTTGGTGTCGGCCCCGTCGTAAGCCTTCCTGGCCACGTTAAGGGTGGCGCCGCCCCAGAACTCCTCCATGACCTTCTTCAGTTCATCTTCAGGAAGGATCTGGATGGAACGCAGACCCTTGGCGAGAATCTCGCCGTGGGAACGGTGCGAACCGAAGATAAAGTCATCGGTGTCAAGGCAGTAGGCCATACCGACAGCGGCGGCCTCCTGACCTGCGGAAAGGTGGGCAGGGCCAGGGTTATTGTAAGCGACTCCGTTGTAGCCACCCGTGGTCTTGACCAGATTCAGCATAGTCTCGAACTCACGGATGTAGGACATATCGCGGTAGATGCGGAGAAGATCCTCCTTTGTGAAATTGCCTTCCTTAAGTTCCTCCTTGACGGTCTTGTTGTACGTCATCACGGGAATCTTCGGAAGCTCAAGCTCGTGATCCTGAGGACGCAGGGTCTCGTTAGGATCGATGTAAAGCGCTTTTGGCATATTACTATATTCTTAATTGTTTTTCGTTATTCTTCTTAGTGACAATTTGTGGTCATTACGTTCACCGGCATTGTCAATCCTTTTATTTCAATGCGAATGCGGTTTCTTTAATTATCTCAGAGACAGTCGGGTGCGGGAACACAACCTCCTTGAGCTGCTCAAGGGTCATCTCCGACTCGATGGCGATGCAGGCGCTGTGGATAATCTCCGAGCAAGGGTTGCCGAGCATATGCACGCCGAGCACCTCGTGGTACTTCTTCCCGACGATGATCTTGCATATTCCTTCACCCCCCTCATTCTCAGCGACAAAGCGGCCGGCATAGGCCATAGGAAGCTTGACGACCGAATATTCCTTGCCGGAAGCCTTGGCCTGCTCTTCGGTGAGTCCGACTCCGGCGACCTCTGGGTTGGTATAGACGATTCCAGGGATGGCGTCGTAGCGCATACGATCCTCTTTTCCAAGAATATTGTTGACCGCGACCTCGCCCTCACGGCTGGCGGTGTGGGCCAGCATAGAAAAGCCGGTGACATCTCCGGCGGCATAGACTCCAGGAATATTCGTGCGCATCCTGCTGTCCACCTTGATTCCGCAAGGCTTTCCGCCACGGTTCAGGAGCATCTCGACTCCAAGGTTCTCAAGGCCGAAGCCGCTGATGTTGGCGCGGCGGCCCACAGATACGAGGATCTTGTCCCCGCTGACCCTCTGGGTGTTGCCCTCAGGATCCTCATAGACAACGGTGTTGCCTTCGATTCCGGTGACCTTGCACTTGAGGCAGAAGTTAACGCCACGCTTGGCGTAGATCTTCTGGAGCATAGCGCTGATCTCATCGTCAAGAGGGCCGAGAATTTTAGGAAGCATCTCGACGACAGTCACTTTCGTACCGAGAGTGCTATAGAAAGCGGCGAACTCCATTCCGATGACTCCGCCACCGATGACAACGAGTTCGGCCGGACGCTCTTTGAGCGCAAGGATCTCACGGTTGGTGACGATAACGTCTCCGGCCTCCTTCAGGCCCGGGAACGGAGGCACTGCCGCCTCTGAACCGGTGCAGATGAGAATGTTCCTCACGGCGTAGGTCTGGTCGGCGGCTGTGATCTTGATACCTTCCGCGTCACGACCCTGGATCATAGCCTCGGCGGCCACGACCTCGACATTGTTGGACTTCATTGCCAATTTGACTCCGCCCACGAGTTTCTTCACGACCTTGTCCTTGCGGGCCACAATCTTTGAATAGTCGAACGTAGGCTCCTTGACATAGACTCCATAATGATCGCCGGTCAGAGCATAGTTATAGACCTTGGCGCTGTAAAGAAGCGTCTTGGTCGGAATGCAACCTTCATTGAGGCAGACACCTCCGAGGGATTTTCTTTCAAAAAGGACAACCTTAAGGCCGGCGGCACCGGCTCTTTCAGCGGCCACGTAACCACCCGGGCCACCGCCTATTACCGCTAAATCATACATATTCGTAAATATTTTAGAATTCAACTTCAAGATTCTCTATCTCAACGGCGACCTGCTTGAGGAAACGGGTAGCCTCGCCTCCGTCAAGAGCCCTGTGGTCATAGGTCAGGGACAGACCGAGATAAGGGACGAACGCATAGACTCCGGCACCCAGATCCTTAGGACGAGGGACGATCGTGCCGACTCCGAGGATCGCGCTCTGAGGCACGTTGATGACAGGTGTGAACCACTCGACACCGAAGCCTCCAAGGTTGGAGACCGTGAATGAGGCTCCCTCGGCGGAAAGCAGGTCAGGATTGATAGAGCCCTTCTTGCAATCTTCTGCAATCTTCTTCAGAGCCTTGCTCAAGCCGATGATATTCAGGTCCTCAGCGTGCTTCACGCAAGGCACCATCAGTCCGCGCTCCGTGTCAACGGCGCAGCCAAGATTGACGACATTGAATATCCTCATAGCGTCTCCGAGGCAATGCGAGTTGACCCTCGGGAATTTCTTCAGGGCCTTGATGACGGCGTAGCAGACGAAGTCGTTGATCGTGATGTTCGCGTCGATCTTTCCTTCCTCAAGGGCTTTCTTAGCCTTCTTGCGGAGAGCCTGGACGCGACGCGCGTCAGCACCGAGCATATGGGTGAGCTGGGCCGTGTTCTGGAGGGAGTTGTACATCGACTTGGCGATGAGTTTGCGCATGTTGGACATCTTCTCGACCTTGAACTCCTCGCCTTCTCCGGCAAGGTTCTCGGTGTGGGTAGGTTTCCAGACCTTGAGGTCGGAGCCCTTGACCATTCCGCCGATTCCGGAACCGGCTGCCGGTGCCTGAAGACCTCCGGCGGCCATCATAGCCTTTGCGAGTCCTGATTTAGGAGCGCCCTGGGCGGCGATGATGTCACGCTCGATTATGCGGCCGTGAGGGCCTGTGCCGGCGACCTGGGCGGTGTCCACGCCTCTCTCGGCGGCCAATTTGCGGGCTCTCGGGGAGACAGGGGCGTTGGCTACCACTGTTCCGGTCGCAGAGTTTGTCAAAGCGTCCGGTGCCGTTGCCGCGGTCACTTCGGCAGGCTCAGGGACCGACGAGGCAGGCTCGGCTGCCGGTGATGCCGCTTCCGCGCCCGAAGCGGCAGGAGCGCCGGCCCCCGAAGGAGCATATTCAGAAAAAGATTCCCCCGGTTCGCCGATGACCATCACGTTGGTCAGGCAAGGGATCTCATCGTTATCGTTGAAAAAGCAGGCAAGGACGGTACCTTCGACCTTCGCGTCCTCGTCAAAGGAAGCCTTGTCGGTCTCATAGCTGAAAAGGGCATCGCCCACAGCGACTTTGTCCCCCACCTTTTTCTTGAATTCAGTGACAATGCAACTTTCTACGGATTGCCCTTGTTTGGGCATAATAACTACGTGTGCCATTAACTATAATGATTATTAAATTCTCAAAGCCGGACGCCGTTTGGATTTCGGGGAAATGGAAGCGGCACCACATACACACAAAGTTAAAATTTCTTCTTGACATAAAAAAGGATTATATTTGTGCCCTACAAACGATTTAGCATATTTCAAATTCAAAATATCAAATAGAAAATGCAGTCAACAGAAGATCTGAAGAAGATTGCCTCCCAGGTAAGGAGGGACATCATCAGGATGGTCGTGAAGGCCAAGTCCGGACACCCGGGCGGATCTATGAGCAGCGCTGATTTTATGACAGCACTGTACTTCAATGTTATGGATCAGAACCCTGAAACTTGGACACGCGGTGGAAAGGATCAGGATATGTTCATCCTTTCGGCCGGACACCTCACCCCAATGTATTACTCAATCCTTTCGAGGGCAGGATATTTCCCTACCTCTGAGCTCGGCTCGTTCCGTAAGTTCGGAAGCCGCCTTCAGGGACACCCTTCTGTAAGGAAAGGCCTCCCTGGCGTGGCTCAGGCGGCAGGTTCCCTCGGACAGGGACTCTCTGTAGCGGCAGGAGCGGCTCTCGCCAAGAAGGCAGACAACGACCCTCACTGCGTTTACGTTCTCTGCGGAGACGGCGAGACTGAGGAAGGACAGATCTGGGAGGCGGCGATGTTCGCGGCCCATCACAAGGCCGACAACCTGATCGCGATGACCGACTGGAACGGACAGCAGATCGACGGCACAACCGAGGATGTCGCCGGACTCGGTGACCTTGAGGCAAAATGGAAGGCTTTCGGATGGGAGGTCATCATCACCGACGGACACGACATGGACAAGATCCTCGAGGCGTTCGCGCAGACCAAGGCCGGTGTCGGAAACGGCAAGCCGAAGATGATCCTGTTCAAGACAGAGATGGGACACGGGGTTGATTTTATGGCGGGCACCCACAAATGGCACGGCAGCGTACCTTCAGAGGAGCAGTGCCAGAACGCCCTGAGCCAGCTTGAGGAAACATTGGGAGACTTTTAATTCACGAATATTATGAAGAAATATACAGATAAGGGAAAGAAGGACACCCGCAGCGGTTTCGGAGCCGGCCTTCTCGAAGCCGGAAAGGCTGACTCAAGAGTCGTGGCGTTGACCGCCGACCTCAAGGGCTCACTCAAGATGGACGCTTTCGCGGCCGAGTTCCCGGAGAGATATTACGAATGCGGCATCGCCGAGTCAAATATGATCGGTGTAGCCTCAGGAATGGCTCTCGCAGGCAAGATTCCGTTCGCCGGATCGTTCGCCGAGTTCGTCACAGGACGTGTTTACGACCAGATCAGAATGGAGGTCTGCTATGGTAAGACCAACGTCAAGATCGCTTCCTCACACGCCGGAATCACTCTCGGCGAGGACGGCGCCACCCACCAGACAATGGAGGACATCGCCCTGATGCGCGCCCTTCCGGGAATGGTTGTGATCAACCCTTGCGACTGGACACAGACAAAGAACGCGACGATCGCCGCAGCCAAATACGACGGCCCTGTCTATCTGCGTTTCGGCCGTCCTAAGGTAGCAGACTTCACGCCGGATGAGCCGTTCGAGATCGGAAAGGCATACGTGCTGAACGAGGGCAAGGATGTTTCCCTGTTCGCCACCGGACATATGGTTTGGGAGGCCCTTCAGGCAGCCGAGGCTCTTGAGACCGAGGGAATCTGCGCCGAGGTCATCGACATCGCGACCATCAAGCCGCTTGACACACAGGCGGTTCTCGCCTCAGCCATCAAGACCGGAGCCGTTGTTGTCGCCGAGGAGCACAATATGGCCGGAGGTCTTGGCGAACTGATCGCCGGAGTGCTCGCCGCCACATCCCCTAAGCCTATTGAATATGTCAACGGACGTGACGAGTTCGGCCAGAGCGGAACACCGTCCGAGCTTCTCGCAGCTTACGGAATGGACGCCGCCCACATTGTCGAGGCCGCCAAGAAAGTTCTGGAAAGGAAGTAACTTGGGGAACCGATAAGAAACAGAAATATTCTTAAAAAACAGAAAAAAGTTAGGAGACATTTACGTTTCTTAACTTTTTTTCTGTTTTGTATGCTTATCTTGCCGGCACGAATCAATTAACGGCAAGCTATGAAAATGAAAGATTTATGCGTGGATGAAAGGCCGCGCGAGAAAATGCTCTCAAAAGGACCCGGAGCGATGAGCAACGCGGAATTGTTGGCGATCCTCATCGGATCGGGGACTCAAAAAGAGAATGTGCTTGAAGTGGCCAACAAACTATTGGCTGCCAACGAAGGGAAACTGTCAATGATCGCAGGAATGGATGCCGGGCAGATGAAAGGGATCGGAGGAATCGGCAGCGTCAGATATGCGGCCATAGCGGCGGCATTCGAGCTCGGCAAACGACGGTGCCTGGAAGATCCCGGAATCAGGAAGGTTCCTCTGACCGACGCAGCGTCCGTGTTCAGGCTGATGCGCCCGATCCTTACAGGATTGGATCACGAGGAATTCTGGATAATCCTTCTCAACCGGGCCAACTATGTAATCCACAAGGAGATGCTAAGCCTTGGCGGGACATCGGCGACAGTCGTGGATCCGAAGTTGGTCGTCAAGAAAGCGTTGGATAAAGGAGCCAGCGCGATGATTATGGTCCACAACCATCCGTCCGGAAATCCTCGTCCGGGACAATGCGACCTGACGGAAACCGAGCGGATAAAAAAGGCCGCCAACACTTTCGATATCGCCCTTCTGGACCACATAATAATCTGCGACGACTGCTTCTTCAGTTTCGCCGACGACAGGGTGACTATGGCGGATAGCCAATGAATATAATGGTGCGGAATACGGGATATTCATAAATTATGCTGTATTTCAAGTGGGTGAATTCAAAAAATTTGCTGGTGTGGAAATAAATCCCTACTTTTGATTTTCGAAAAATCAATTTCGAGAAACCAATGAAAGTCATCAATCTTGGCGAGACCGATTCGGTCCTCAACAACATCGTTGCGCAGATGCGTGACAAAACAGTTCAGAAAGACAGCCTTCGTTTCCGCTACAACCTTGAGAGGTTGGGACACATCTTCGCCTACGAGTTAAGCAAGGTGTTGGACTACAGCCCGAAGGATGTCATCACTCCACTTGCCACAGCGAGAGTCCGCACCAGTGACGCTAAGATTGTGGTTTCCACGATTCTGCGCGCCGGCCTGCCTCTGCACAAGGGCATCCTCGATGTTTTTGACAATGCGGAGAACGCGTTCATCGCGGCTTTCAGAAAGTACGACAAAGGTGATGAGTTCCACATCAACGTGGAGTACTGCACCTGTCCGGACCTGACCGGCAAGACTCTGATCATCGCCGACACGATGCTCGCCACCGGCTCCTCCATCGAGATCGCTTACCGCAAGCTCATCAATGAGGGAGGAGAGCCGGCGCACACGCACTTCGTCTGCCCTATCGCCAGCATCTACGCCATCGAGTTCCTGCAGAAGCATCTGCCTGAGAACACGACACTGTGGACAGCTGCCGTTGATGAAGAGCTGACCAGCCATTCCTACATCGTCCCGGGCCTCGGTGACGCTGGTGACCTTGCCTACGGCGGGAAGTTATAATTATCGGAAGTTCAAATAATTGCGCTCACAGTCCCTTCGGGACAGCCCCGATGGGGCATTGGGGAGCGGTCTCCCCAAACCCCTTGCGTCGCTACGCTCCGTGGCACCACTAAAGTTATTTAATACTTCGGGGCGAAAATTTGCTCGAAGAGCGTCAGACATAAAAAAGATTCCGCAACCATTCACCCGGATAGGGCGCGAAGCGTAGGTTGCGGAATCTTTTTTGTCTGACGCGGCCTGGTCGAAGTCCTAACCGGTCACTTCGACAAGCCCCGTGACCGACCATCACAACTCCTTGCGGAGCCGGGCCTTCGGAATGTCCAGCTGGTCACGATACTTGGCGATCGTGCGGCGCGCCACCTTGTACCCCCTCTTGTTCATCTCCGTCACCAACTGATCATCAGTCAGCGGCTTACGCTTGTCCTCCGCATCCACACACTCCCTCAAAGCCTTCTTCAACTCACGCGTGGACACCTCCTCCCCGTCCTGGTTCTCAAGCCCCTCGGAGAAGAAATATTTCAACGGGAATATCCCGAAATGCGTCTCGATGTACTTGCTGTTCACCACCCTGGAGATCGTGGAGATGTCAAAGCCCGTCCTCTCGGCGATGTCCTTCAGGACCATCGGCTTCAGATGCGACTCATCCCCGTCCATAAAATACTCCCGCTGGTAGTCCACAATGGCCTTCATCGTGCTTTCCAACGTGTTGTAGCGCTGCTTGAGAGCCTCAACAAACCATTTTGCGGAATCCAGTTTCTGTTTGACGAAAGTGGCCGCCTCCTTCTTTTGCCGATCTGACGAGCCTTGCGCCTCGACGAGAAGGTCCGCATACTTCCGGTTCACACGGATCTCGGGAATATTGAAGCGCGGCATCGTCAGCTTGAGCTCACCGTCCACGATGTCCAGGACAAAATCCGGCACAATCTGCTGAGCCTGATCATTGTACGAATCGTCAATCTGTCCGCCTGGAGCCGGATTCAGTTTGACGATCCTCGCCATAACCGCCTTCATATCCTCCTCGGACAGACCAAGTTTGGTGATGATCTTCTGGAAATGCCTGTTGGAGAATTCAGCGAAATAGTCCGTCAGGATCCTCTCAGCGACCTGCACTTCCTTTGTCTGTTTCTGAGCCTTAAGCTGTAGCAGAAGGCATTCACGCAGATCCCTCGCGCCGACCCCGGCCGGCTCGAACTCCTGGACCACCTTCAGCATCCGCAGCACCTCTTCCGGACTGGACTCGATGTTTGCCCTGAACGCAAGGTCATCCACAATGCTGTCAATGTCCCTGCGCAGGTACCCGTCAGCGTCAAGGCTGCCGATGATGAATGCCGCGACATCGTGATCGTGCCGAGACAGGTTGCGGTACCCGAGCTGCTCCATCAGGCTCTGGGTAAAACTCTCCTTCACGGAAAAAGTGTTGTACTGTGGACGCTCGTCCTTACCGTAATTGTTGACGTGAAGCTTATAGGCAGGAATCTGATCATTCTCGTCAATCTCGTCGATGGATATGTCCTTCGGCTCATCATTGTCTTCATTCTTGTCCGGAGCCGGAGAATCATCCAAGACCGGATTGTTCTCAAGTTCCTCCTTCACCTTCTGTTCGAGTTCCTGAACCGGCAGCTCGATCAGTTTGATCGTCTGGATCTGAAGTGGAGAAAGCTTCTGAGTCTGTTTGAGTTCGAGTCCCTGCTTGAGCATAATGATATTCCTGAATTATTCTGCCTCAACCCTTTCCACCGTGTAGGAGTGGAACCTGTCAACCACCGGATAGCCAATGTTCTCCTTGACGATGAAAGCCGTCGGGAACGAAGCCTTCACCTGCTGGAGAAGCTGCATAGCCTCCGACTTTGTCCGGAAATCCCCCACTGTCACACGGAAGAATGGATTTGAATATGTCCGGTATGCCGAAACGCCGGGGAACATCCCTTTGAAGCGGGCCAAAGCCGTCTCGGAATCATTCCTGGAAGTCTGTTTGTTGTCATTGAATATCCTGACCCGATACCCGGTGGATGTCCTGGAGGCATTCGCCGCGATGTGGGCCGCGAACGCGTTCTGAATATTCTTGGACTGGCGCACCGTCACTCCGCTGTCAGCGGAAAGCAAGCCGAAAATACTCTTTCCTACAAGGGTGGAGTCCATCGCGGCGCTCTGCCTGTAGATGACGGAATCGCGTATGTCCTGTGCCTGTGCGAATGAAGTCACTCCGAGAAGGAGCAACGCTGTCGTCAGGATCCTGTGAGCAAACATATTCATAAAATTATTCTGCCAATTCATTAAGGTCTATATTCTTGAATTTAAATGTCTTTCCCGCGCCGCTCTTCAGTTTCACAGTGGCGGTGACATCAGTCGTGAAGCCTTCAAGGCTGCCTTTTTTCGCGATCTGCATCAGCTGCTTGAGGCTTACCCCGTCGCTCAGCGTCGCGGAGCAAGGCAGGTCATAGACCTTGGAGCATTTCTTCTCCACGCTGACGGTGTCGGCCGTGTAGGTGGCGAAATCCTCGCCGTTGTACTTTACGGTGCCGCTGACATCCATCACCTTGAACGCGAACGTAGGGTTGTCGATGCCTACCGCCAAGACAGCGTCAACCGAGCGCAGCCCTTTCAATGAATATGACTCCAGACCGCAGGAAGTCACTTTTATGTCCTTGACTTTGGACAGGCCGGAGCAGCCGGACAGGACCGCACAGGCCAGCAAGGCGACAAAAATGCCGAATATTGTCCTCTTGAATGTCTTCATTTCTTACATACAGTTTGTACAAATATAATGAAAAATCCTAATTCGCTGAAAAATCCATATCTTTGCAGAAGAGAGTGATTATAAGTAATGAGCAAAAAGATTTACATAGAGACCTACGGTTGCCAGATGAATGTCGGTGACTCTGAGGTCATTTTCTCGATCCTCGGCAAGGAGGGCTATGAGCGTACGGAATCGATGGACGAGGCGGATGTGATCCTCGCCAACACCTGCTCGGTCAGGGACAACGCAGAGCAAAGAATCTGGGGACGAATCGAGGTGTTCCACAAACAGAAGGAGAAGAGGGACGGTGTAGTGGTCGGAATTGTCGGGTGTATGGCTGAAAGGTTGAAGGACAAGTTGTTGGACACTCACAAAGTGGATCTTGTGGCTGGGCCGGACTCCTACAGGACGCTTCCGGCGCTGCTCCGGGACATCGCTCCGGACAAACCTCAGATCAACGTGATGCTCTCCCACGAGGAGACCTATGCCGACATCGTGCCGGTCAGGACAGACAGGAACGGAGTCTCGGCGTTCATCTCGATAATGAGAGGTTGCAACAACGTCTGCTCGTACTGCGTCGTGCCATACACCAGGGGCGCGGAAAGAAGCCGAGACCCGCAGACCATTGTGAATGAAGCCCGTGACGTTTTCAGCAAAGGGTACAAGGAAGTCACACTGCTCGGCCAGAACGTGGATTCCTACAATTGGAAACCGTCCGAGGGAGAGGGATGCGACTTCCCGAAACTGTTGGAGATGGTCGCCCGGATAAGTCCTGAATTGAGAGTCCGTTTCGCCACCAACCATCCCAAGGACATCAGTGACGGGTTGATCGAGACGATGGCAAGGTACGACAACATCTGCAATCATATTCATCTGCCGGTCCAGTCGGGCAGCGACAGGCTTCTGGAAAAGATGAGGAGGCGCTACACCGCAGAGTGGTACCTTGAGCGTGTGGCAAGGATCCGGGAGGTTCTGCCGGGATGCGGGATCACCACGGATGTGATCGCCGGGTTCTGCTCCGAGACAGAGGAGGATCATCAGCGGACGCTTGAGTTGTTCCGCAAGGTCGGGTTCGACTATGCCTATATGTTCTACTACTCTGAAAGACCTGGAACGCTCGCCGCAAGACATTATCCGGATGACGTTCCGCTCGATGTCAAGACCAGAAGGCTGAACGAGATCATCGCCCTGCAGAGCGAGCTGAGCCTGAAGAGCAACCAGAATGACATCGGCAAGACTTTCAGGGTTCTCGTCGAGGGACCGTCAAAGAAGAATCCGGAAGAGCTCTGCGGCCGCTCCGGCAGCAACAAGATGTGCGTATTCCCGGGCAAGGGGCACAAGGCCGGGGACTATGTGGATGTCAAGGTGTTGTCCTGCACCTCCGCCACACTCATCGGAGAATTAGTCTAAATGAATATGTTGCAGTGGATTCTCACAGGGCTCTACGTTCTCCTGATTCTCAGCGTCTTCACGGTCATTCTGGTTGACAAGGGGGATTCAGGAAGGAAGTTCGCGTGGCTGCTGATCATAGCCGTGCTTCCTGTCGTCGGCCTGGCGCTCTACCTGATGTTCGGAATCAACTACCGGCATCACTGGATCTTCAACCGTCGGCACCAGCGGTACAGGGACATCTTCGAGGCCGGCACGACACCGGAGCTGAACAGAATCCTTTTCGGACATAGCAACGAGGAGAGGATCCGTGAGGAGTTCCGGCCGCTTGCCAGACTTCTGGGGGCGGAGAACTACCCTTCCGTCACGTCCGGCAACGACATCGAGATCATCACGAGCGGGCAGCGGAAGTTCGACCTGTTGCGTGAGGACATCCTCGCGGCCAAGGAGTCTATCCACATTGAATATTTCCATTTCGGCAACGACAAGGGCAGCAAGGCCATCAAGCGGCTTCTGATGCAGAAGGCACGTGAGGGGGTCAAGGTCCGTTTCCTGTACGAGAACATCGCCAATTTCCCGATCGCCTCGGCCTACTACAACGCTATGAGGAAAGCCGGGGTGGAAATCGTGAAGTTCACCAATCCGAGGATGCATCTGCTGGACTTTGCGACAAAACTCAACTATCGCAACCACAGGAAGATAGTCGTAATTGACGGAAAGATAGGATACACGGGCGGGATGAACATCAACGATCACTATTTCCACCTTTGGAGGGACACGCACACACGTATCACCGGCAATGCGGTGGCCGTGCTTCAGTACACGTTCCTGGACTCCTGGCTTACAGGTGGCGGCACGATCGACAAGGAGATGATCGAGTTCTATCCGATGGCTAAGAAACCTGTCACCGAGCCATCACATCCGGTCACTGAGCCTGTCGAAGTGACGGCACAAGGTTCTCTGACCTTGAATAATGTCGCTTCGACAAGCTCTGCGAAAGGGAAGGCAGACTCTGCGGCCGTGGAGATAGACTTCCACGCCACCCACCCGACCCTGAAAGACAAGCTGGTCCAAATCGTCCCTGACGAGCCGGATCTCCCGCTGCCGATCCTCCAGCTGAGCTACGAATGGGCACTCCAGCACGCAAAGAAATACATCTACCTCCAGACTCCGTATTTCGTTCCGACAGAGCCGGTTATGGACGCTCTCAAGACGGCCGCCCTCTGCGGGGTGGATGTCCGCCTGATGCTTCCGGAAGTGGCCGACAACATCCTTATGCGCCCCGCCAACAGAGCTTACTATGAAGAAGCCCTTCAGGCCGGCGTAAGGATATTCCTGCGCCAGGGGGAGTTCATCCACGCCAAGACCTTCGTCTGCGACGACTACCTCTCAAGCATCGGTTCCGCCAACCTGGACTTCCGCAGTTTCGCCATAAACTATGAGGTCAACTCCTACATCTACGATGAGGAGACAGCCCTGATGAACAAAGGAATATTCCTATACGACCTCCATCAGTGCCGTGAGCTGACCCTTGAGGAATGGAACCGTCGTCCGTGGTACTCCCGCCTCCTCGAAAGCCTGATGCGCCTCTTCGCACCGCTGCTGTAAAACAACACGGCCACATCCCGGGAGAGTTCCTGAATATGGCCGTGCATACTAACCAAATTAATACTGAAAACCAGATATGATCATTGCATCGCTTGCTGCATAGCGTCGCCAAGCGAGACTTTCATTCTGCCGATCTCGGCCCGCTCAAGGCCACGGACCAGATATATTCTGTAGGTCTCCTCATAGACGAAATTGTCGGGAAGGGTGACGCTGATGCCATCGGCGGTGATGTCGCCCTCCTCCAGAATGGCCTGGAACCTATACTCCGCGTCCAGCGTCTCGAAGACCAGAGCGTCACCGGGCAGAAAGCCCTGGCCTTGAATGTTCAGCCTCTCTCCGGACTGCACGGTCGAGTCTTCTATCCTAAGGTTGTAAGGGAGGATGAAACCATCATCGTCCTTGCAGCCGGCAAACAACGCGGAAACCGCAATGAGCATTATTCCCGCCAATATATTCAAAAATTTCCTCATAGCCTATCCTATTTGTAGTGTTCCGGATTCTCGTCCTGCCATTCGTTCACTCCGTCACGGATGCGGTTGCGGAAAGTCAGGGTGTCGGTCACAACCGACTTGGTGCCGTCCGCGTTGGCGAAGCTGTAGTTCAAGAATATCTTCCTGTCCTGCAAGAGTTTGGCATTGTTGTACCCTGAACCAAGATCCTCAATGGCCACAGCGTCGGCGGAAGTAAGGGAGACCTTGCCTTCATTGAGGGAAATCCTGACCGAGCCGGCGCCGGCGCCCCGGTAATTTGTCTTGACCGCATCCGGAGCCACTGTGCTGAGGGTATAGACCTCGTGTGTCTTCTCATCAGAAGGAATGGATGTCGGATAGACATCGGTGTCGATCACATTGCCGGAAGCGTCAGTCACAACGGTCTTTCCGCCGTGATACCAATTGCCGAAAAGCATATTCTCGTACCTCAGGGCGATGATCTCGTAGGAACGTGAGAGTAGGACAGTGTCCACATCAGCGGATGTCAGACGGAAGCCGATGGCATAGTACGGTAGACTGCCCGCCCCCGGAAGCGCAAGGAACGCTGCCGAATCAGCCTTTACAGTGATGGTGCCGGTATGGTTTCCTTTCTTTATCTGGAAGCGGTCACCCTCCGGAACCTTCACCGTATTCATTGGAAGCGGAGTGAAGGCTTTTATACCGCTCTGTTGGACAGCGTTCTTGACATAGTCCTGGCTCACAGAGCCTACGGCCGTCCGGCCGCTCATTTCCGAAAAGGCGTTGAACGGAGTCTCAGCGTCCGGCACAAAGAACCTGAGGTCATCGGTTATAAGGTTGTCGTCAAACTCATACCAGATGTCACGGTCATATTCATTCTTCATCACACCTCCAAGCACAGCGCCTATCTTGAACTGCATTCCCTCCCCCACGACAAAGGTACGAAGGTCGTACTGGTAGGCAAGGTAGGCACCGCTGTAGTCATAGTCCTGGACATAATCCTTATAGCAGCAGGTCAGTGACAAAGCCGCCACGGCGGACAGCAGCAGGGTGGATATTTTCTTGATATTCTTCATATTACTGTTTCTTTAATATGTTAGCGCCAGTTGTCCCAGCCTTCATTCTGCACCATTCCGGTCTTGGCCGCATCGTAGTAAGGAATCGGGAGCCAGCGTGAATTGAACTTGCGGGTCTCGACGGTCTCGTAGGAGATGGACGATCCATCAAAGACCGGTTTCTTCACCTCGACATTGATGTTCTTCTGCCAGTCAGCGTCCGTGGACCATCTTCTGAGATCCCAGAAACGCTGTCCCTCGAAGCAAAGTTCGATGTGCCTCTCGTTCCTCACAAGAGCGTCGAAAGCGTCCTTGCCTTTTGAGGAGACCTCATCAAGATAAGGATCCTCAACCGAACCAATGCCCGCAAGGCCATCGTTTGTCGGACGGTTGCGCAGGTAGGCCAGAGCCTCCTTCGCCGTGTAGCCGAATATTTCTGTCTGAGGACCCACGGTCTGGTTAGCGGCCTCGGCAAACGCAAGGCACATCTGAGCCCAACGGAAAAAGAATATCGAGCGAGGTTGGGTGTTCACCTTGTCATCATTCTTGTTCCACTCCTGGTTCACATATTTCTTGACATAATAGTTTGTCAAGGTGTTGCCCACTCCCCCGGCCTCATCCTTGCCACCGACAGACATATCGAAGGTGTACATCGTCTCGTTGTTGGACGGACGTACCACATTGGCACCGTGATAGTTGACCGTGCTGTAGAAACGAGGATCACGACCGGAATACGGATTTGCCGGATCATAACCGGAACGAGGATCATCAATAGGATAGCCATTCGCCATCGGGAAAGCGTCCACAAGGTTCTGGGTCGCCCCGACAGAGCCGTTGCCGCGGAATCCCTGCGGATAGAAAAGGTTCTCCATATTCGAGTTCGTCGCCCAGCCTGAAGTGAATATTATCTCCTGCGAGTTAGGCCAGAGCCAAGTGAATTTCTCGGCAGGGTTGAAGCCGTTCGGCTGCGCGCCGTCCCTCAACAATTTGAAATCCATCACCTCGGCGGCGTACTTTGCGGCATTCTCCCATCTGGAGACATCTCCGTCCGGATTGAAGGCCGGCGAGGCCCAGTACAGATAAACCATCGCTTTCAAGGCCTTCACGGAAAGCCCGTCCATCCTCTTCCAGCGTGAAGAGCCGTCAATCGTGCTGTGCTGCCCCAACCAGTCCCTGTTGGCTTCAGGAATATACACAAGCGCGGAATCGCAGTCATCCAGAATCCTCTGGACGCACTCGTCATACGTGTTCCTCTCCACGCTCTCCGGATCTGTGTCAAACACATCGGCAGGCTCGGTAAGAATTGGGAAACCAAGCAGTTTCCCGTCAGTGCCAACGCCTCCGAACTTCTTAAGAAGGTCGAACTCGTACCAAGCCCTCATCGCATAGGCGTCACCCTGCAGATAGCGTTGCAGCAAGGCGTTTGTGGTATTGTCAACAAGATAACGGGTATTGAGGCCTACATTATCCTCAAGAAAAGTATTGACGTACATAATGGCCGTGTAGTCCCTTGTCCAATAAGCCTCGAAAGGATATGAGGCCGGGGAGACCGCCCCTGTGCCATAGCGTCTGATCGCACTGCCGCTTGACGTGATCACGGCATCCTCCGTTATGGCGTCAAGATAGATGTACTCGTTGCTGATGTACGTCTCAGGCAGCAGGTCATAGGCCTTCTCGACGAATCCTCTGATGTAGGACGGATAGCCGGAGATGTTCTCGTCCGTCACATTCCCCATCGGAAGGGGATCGAGGAAGTCGCATCCGCCAAGTACAGCGGCGGCTGAAAGCAGGAATATTCGTAAATTGTTTTTCATTGCCGATTCTCGTTAAAAGTTCAACTTGACACCACCGGTGAACGTCCTGTACAGAGGGTCTGTGGTGACACCGGCCGAAGTGGACTCCGGGTCAATATACTTGATTCCGCTGATGGTCAGCAGGTTGGAGCCACGCACAAAGAGTCTTAGACCTCTGATCCAGTTCGAGTTGCGGAATGATGTGGACCAGCCGAGCTCAACATTCTGGATCTTGAACCAGTCTCCCTTGCGAAGCCAGAAACGGGACGCCTGGAAGTTGTTCGTGATCTTGTCGTAAGAAAGGCGCGGATAGTCGCCGCCTATGTTCTCGCTCACAAATTTCGAGTAGTTGTTCTGTCCCCATCCGTTCCAGAAATAACTGTTTGTGAACGGAATGTCGAAGAAAGCCTTGCCTGTCCCGACAACCGTGAAGTCAAAGCCTTTGTATTTAAGGTAGATATTGACCGCATAGTTCAGTTTCGGGGAGGTATTGCCGATGATGGTCCTGTCGTTGGAGTCAATCTTTCCGTCACCGTTCAGGTCCTTGTACTTCAGATCTCCAGCCTGAACCTCAGAGTCGAAGGTCTGTTCGGGAGATGAGGCGATGTCCTCGGCTGACGCATATTTGCCGAGATACACATAGCCGTGATAGTCCCCTGCCATAGAGCCTTCCACCTTGTTGTAGTCGTTGATCTGGTTCTCGCTGTAACGGAGGTACTTGCCACGGTTGTAAACAGCCCATCCGCCGACTGAATATTCAAAGTCACCGATCTTGTCCGTCCAGTTCAAAGCCACCTCGGTGCCTTGGTAACGGATCTTGTTGTAGTTGTCGTAGGTGGCCACTCCGTTGAAACCGAAGAGTTTAGGATTCACATCACTTGTGTTGGTGATGATGCCGTCACGAAGGGTGCGGAAGTAATTCGCGTCAACGGACAACCTGTTGCCGAAGAACTTCGCCTCGATGCCGGCCGTGATCTCCTTGCGCTTCTCCCAGGTAAGGTTCTTGTTGCCAAGACGCTGGAGGGTAGTCTTGTAGGACTGGTACTTTGTGGAGCCGCCAATCCATTCAAAGTCAGTGGAAGCCGGGCCGAAGTTCACTCCTTTTTCCTTAAGGTACTCATCCTCATAGAGATCCAACGCACCGAACGAGTTGTAGCCGATGACACCGGCCTGAGCTCGCAGCTTGAGGTAGTCAACCCATCCGGAACCTTTGAGGAAATCCTCCTCGGACATCACCCAGCCAAGGCCGAGAGAAGGGAACACACCGTACCTCTTGCCTTTCATAAACATACACGAGCCGGATGTGTTCATCACAGCCTGCACAAGGTAACGGTCCGCATGGGAATAGTCGGCATTCAGAATCACCGAGTGTTGACGATCCCTGTAGGCGGATTGGCTTCTCTCTGTTGTCTCAAGATAATATACCGCCGCGGCCGAAAGACGGTTGAGTCCCCAGTTTCCGGTATAGCTCAGCCTCTCATTGAGATAAAGGCTCTGATGATACCATTTGCCCATCGCGGTCTTTCCAGATGCCTTGGCTCCCTCGTGGGATGTCTTGGAACTTTGACCTGTCACCGGATCATAAATCACAGCAAGATAATCCGGGGTCTTCCCTATACGGTCCATATTGAAGACGTTAAGGCCGACATAAGATTCAAATTTGAGCCCCTTGGCTATCTTGTTCATATCCCAGGTCAACGTACCGTTGACGATTCCGGAACGTTCCCTTTCAGTGAAGAATCCCTTCTCGGTCAACGCGGCGTAAGGATTGCTGGTGTACACCTCGCTCAGACCGTAGATCCAGCCTCCAGTCTCGGTGTTGAGTCCCACGTGGACAGGAAAAGCGACCGGAGGAGTGGTGTTGGCTACCGAAAGATAATTGTCAAACTCGTTGAACGAGCCGTTGTCGCTGAAACGTGGGCTACGCCTGAAATTCAAACCGGAGAACAAACCTATGCTGAACTTAAGGTCATTGGTGATCTTTATGTCGGCATTGGTACGGAGATTCATCTTGTTGTAGCCTGCGGCCGGGCCCGCAGCATAGAAATCACCTTCGCCAAGATAGCCGAAATAGACAGCATACTTCACCGCCTCCGTGCCTCCCTGAACCGTCAGATTGGCTTTCTTGTAGGACTTGGTGTCCTTGAACATCAAGCCTCTCCAATCCACGGAAGGATGGATGAGGTCATCCGGCCTGTTCAGGGCGTAGGCATCTATGTCATCCTGCGTGTACAGGACAGGATAACCAGCAGCGTCTCTGGCCTGGTTCTGCAAGGAGGCATATTCGGCGCCGCCTACATATTCCGGCATCCTGTCAATGACACTGACTCCGCTCTCGACTCCGACCCTGATCATCTTTCCGGCCTGCAGACCACGCTTGGTTGTGATATAGAGAACTCCTTCCGAAGACCTTGCGCCGAAAAGCGACTTGTCAAGGACATCCTTCACAAAAGTCATAGACTCAATCTCCTCAGGATCCAATTGGACTTCCGTAAGATAGACCGGCTGTCCATCCACAACGAACTTGGGCGCCAATCCTCGGAAATTCATTCCTCCACGTGCCCCGTCCGACATCAGACCTGTCATTCCGCTGGCCTCAGTGATGACCAATCCGGGAATGACACCGGTCAAGGCATTTCTGAAGTCAGAGGAAGGGTACTTGTTGATGTCTTCCTCGTAAAAGACGGAAGAGCCGCCCGTGGACAGGGACTTGCTATAATTATTACCGTAAGGAAGGACAAGTGTCTGTCTCACCCTATGGCCGGCCTTCGCCGGGACATCAACAGTGTCCGCGGGAGACTTGCCGGCCGCTCTGGCCGGTGATTCCGACACAGCCGCCATCAACGCTAACGCCAGCACGGCGCTGATTGTCTTAGTGTATCTTTTCATATTCATTTCCGCTGATTGTTACCAAACTTCATTATTGGTGAAATTCTTCATCTTGTTCACCTCGTCGGTCGGGAACGGGATATAGTACATAGCCTGCTTCCAGGAGCCCTGACGGTTAGCCGGAATCGAACGGCGCTCGTATCGCCTTCCGACAGGATATTCCTCACTGACAGGCACTTTCTCGACATAGATGCCCATAAGGGTCTGGGTCATTGTCTTCGGAGCGATCTTCCATCTGCGGATGTCAAGGTAATAGTGATGTCCCTCAAACGCAAGCTCTACCGTCCTCTCGTTCTGGACACGCTCACGGAATGAGTCCTTGTCCGCAGTGAACCTGTCCTGAACGCCAGGCATCCCGGCCCTCTCACGGACCTTGTTGACCGCCTGGACAGCGGTAAGGTCCAGACCTCCCGCACTTCCGGACGGGCCGTAGGCCTCATTCACAGCCTCGCCGTAATTGAGATACAGCTCTGCCAGACGGATCAGCGGATCGGTCCTCTGATAACTCTTCTGATAGTTTCCGTCCCACCATTTGTTCACAAGATAACCGGTGTTGGTCCAGCCCTTGGCGTCATCCGCGCCCCATTCGTGGTTAAGGGTTCTCGGAGAGCTCGCGCCGCTGATCTTGGTTGTCGGATAGATCTTGAGATCGGGATCGTAATACATATTCACACCTGACGCGCAGCCGGCCACAACGCTTCCGTCGTGAAGCACGGTAAGGTCAAGCCGTGGGTCGCGGTCGGCGAAAGGATTCTGATCGTTGTAATGACCTTCGGCCTCGGCCTCATCTCTTTCCTCCTCAGTC
Organism: uncultured Bacteroidales bacterium; assembly: GCA_934725575.1. Lineage (GTDB taxonomy): Bacteria > Bacteroidota > Bacteroidia > Bacteroidales > UBA932 > Cryptobacteroides. The sequence goes on along the minus strand of CAKVCK010000002.1, from coordinate 118,773 downwards.
TGGAGGGGGTCCCCGTAGATGGTCTCGAACCTGTCCACGAAATTCTGGGTCGGGCAATCTCCGCTGGCGTTGTTGGCGTTGGAGATCGAGTACGTGTACATTCCGGTGTAGGAACTGGTCTTGGCGGAGCCGTAGTTCCACGCCCAGATGTGCTCGTTGGTGTACTTGGAAGCGATGAAATTGTTCTTCCAAGAGCCGATCGGAAGCAGCTCGTAGCCGTTGTCCAACGCCAGTTTCAGAGCTTCGGCGGAAGCCTCGGCGGCATCCTCCCAATCCTTCTGGCCGGAGACGTTGTTCAGCGGGCTCGCCGCATAGAGCAAAGCCCTGGCCTTCATCGCCTTGGCGGCCACACCGTTAGGTCTGTCCTGATCCGGCGCGGTAAGGTGTCCGGGGTTGCCGAAAGTTCCGTCACGGCGGGTCTTACCGGCCGCGGCGAGATATTCATAAGCCCGCTCGAAATCCTCGGCGCAGCGTCTGTAGGTCTCGTTGGCGCTGAGTCTTGTCTGATCCCAGTTGTCCTCGGATCCAAGAGCCTTGTCAAGGTAAGGCATTCCGCCGAAATAGCGGCAGAGCACAAAATGAGCGAAGCCTCTCACAAAATACGCCTGCCCCAGAATGTCATTCCTGTCCTGCTCCGAAGGAATATTCTGCACCCTGTCGATGTTCTCGATGGCCTTGTTGCAGATTCGGATGATCTTGAACATTGAATATGACACAGGCCTTCTCGTCAGATCAGTCGTGAACACCTCCACATTGGCCCCGAGAGTGCCGGCCTTGATGCTTTGCGCCCTGATGAGACGACCTGTGTCACACATATCCGTCATAGCAAGCCAGGTGAAGCGGAGGCTCCAGTTGTCCAGATAGAGAGGATAGCCTTGCTTGATGTTGGTGTTCCTTTCGGAATTGGCCACTGAATTGCCATAGACATAGTCAAAATATGCCTTGTAGTTGTCCCAGATGGTAAACACCTCTGTCTCGTCAAGTCCTGTCTCGGGATTGATGTCCAACCAGTCGCATCCTGAGAAAACAAGACATAACGCAATTATGCCGCTGTTTAGTATCTTTTTCATCTTGATCATTTCCATTAGAATCCAACTTTGACACCGAGCTTGACACTCAGCATATTCGGATAGAAACCTGACGTGAACGTCGTGCTCTGAGGATCGCCTTCGATCAGCCCTGTGCCGGTCCAGATGTTGTTTCCGGTGGCGTACACGTTAAGGCTCCTCAGACCTGTCGCCTTGAGGAACGCCTTTGACTTGATGGTGTAGCCGATGTAGATTTCCCTCAGGTTCACATAGTCGGACTTTCTCCACGTGCGTCCCTCAAGCATCATCGTGTACGATTTTGTCGGGTCACCGCCCGCCCACATATACATCGGGTGGCCTGAGGCTCCGCCATAGACCAGCGTGGCGTGGTTAGCATCCTGATTGTCAGGCCTCCAGTAATCCAGCTGCGAGGTGTTCACACGGTAGTCACCCTTGTTGAACTCGACCTCCCAGCTTCTGTTGAAGTTGACATATTTCCCGAAGTTGGCGGTCCATAGCATTCTCACCTCGAAACCCTTGTAGCTGATTCCGTAGTTCAGGGAAGCCACCGCAGGAGCGTACTGGGTGCCCTTTATGGCGTGAAGGTCATCCACGTTCAGGAGACCGTCCGCGGAATAGTCAAGATACTTGTAGGCACCGACATTCAGGTACTGCCAGTTACCGGCGTACGAAGGGTAGTTGTGGATGTCGTCCACACTGGTATAATAGCCGCCATCGACAACGGAGACACCGTTGGTCTGTCCCCTGTATGCCTTCCCGGCTGTCTTCTGGTACTCAGGAGCGTAAGGAGCGTCCTCGTAGTTCGTGATGCGGTTCTCGTTCAAGGACAGCATCGCCGAGATGTCGTAGCCGAAACCATTCTTGAAATCGTTCTTCCAGCCGGCCTCGATCTCGATGCCGTGCTTCTTCATCGATCCCCTGTTGACCTCCTTGTAGGCCGTGCCCACAATCATCGTGACATTCGGAGCCACAAGCATATTCGTACGGTTCTCGTTGAAGAGGTCCACCTCCAAGGTGAGCCGGTTCTTGAGCCAGCCGAACTCGATGCCAAGGTCCCTCTTGTGGGCAAGTTCCCACTGGGCGGTGTCATTGGCCGCGCTGTCCTCGGTGACGTATGATCCTTTTGAATATGAGCTGTAGTAAAGCCACCTTGAGCTGGTCTGGTCGCTGCCGACAAGTCCGTCGGAATAGCGGAACTTCATCTTTGACCACCAAGGCATACTCTTCTTCCACCACTTGTACTGCGAAGGGACCCAGCCGACAGCCACCGAAGGGAAGAGGCCGAACCTGTTCTTCGGAGAAAACTGCTCGGATCCCGTGTAGCCAAGGTTGGCCTCAAGGAGATAGGTTCTCTTGTAGTCGTAGGTGACACGTCCGACAAGACCCATCGTCCTGTACGGGAAAGCCGTCGTGCGGATGTTCTCCCTCTGGTTGAACAGAGCGAGGGCGGACACCGAATGATCTCCGAATGTCCTGGCGTAGTTCACGGCGCCTTCCCAATAGAATGTGACATAGTAGTTGTTCTCGACACCGCCCTTGGTCACGGCAAACTCAGGCTGCTCGTAGATTGTCTCCCCGGTGCTCTTGTTGTTCACCCACGGGTTTCCGACTCCAGCGTCGTAAAGATCCCAGTCGATGTAATAGACCGGATTCTCGTGGTTCGCGCTCTGGGATATTCGGGAATAATAGGTGCTCAGCGAGAAGTTGGCTGACAATGAGAGGCCTTTCGTGATAAAGTCAAGGTCCTGCTTCAGCTTCACGTCCGTGTATAGTTTGTTGCCGACGCTCTGGGAATATGATCCGTAGCCCAGCAGCTTGACGGCGTTGTCGTAGAACGCTCCCGCCGAAGAAGCGATGCGGTCTCCACGCTGGTCAGGATAGTCCGTGTCCGGAATCTCGTCCAGAATCCAGTCCGGATAGTATGCCGGGTACATCATCGGAGACGAGGAGTACATATGCCCGAAAAGGGCGGACGGACTCATACCGCCGGTTCCCGTAGGAGCGTTCTGGACCCCAAGGTTGCCTCCCACCTTGACCGACAGGAGCGTGGACTTTGTCAGGTTCACGTCAAGGTTGGTACGGTAGTTCAGCCTGTCGTAGCTGAAGTTCGAGCCGCCCCAGGACGTGAAATCCTTGAATATGGAGCCTTCCTTGTTGTAGCCGAAAGAGACGAAATATTTCACCTTGTCGGATCCTCCGGTAACGGACAGGTTGGCGTTGACGCTGCTTGAGAAACTCTTGGTGGTCAACGCGAACCAATCATTGTCAGGGTAACGGATGGAATTGATCCTGGAGGTAGGATTCCTATATTCATTGATCTGCCACTGAGGGATCATCGAGCCGAAACTCTGGGCGTTCTTCTGGGCGACATTGAGCAGCTCGGCCGTCGTGGCGGAGGAGATATGCTCCGGGAACATCGTCGGGAAATCCATTCCGTACGACACCGAGGCCTGCATCTTAGGCTTTCCGACCGAACCGGTCCTTGTCGTGACGATGATGACACCGTTGGCTCCTTTCGCTCCGAACACGGCGGTCGCGGAAGCGTCCTTCAGCACGGAAATGGTCGCCACCTCGTTAGGGTCGATGTCGGAGAAACTTCTCTCGACACCATCCACAAGCACCAGCGGGCTGGAACCATTCCAACTGGAGACACCACGGATGAATATGCTCACGTCGTTGTCGCCCGGCTGACCACCGTTGGCGATCGTCACGACTCCGGACAGCTTGCCGGTGATGGCGCTCGTGATGTTGGCGGTACCGGAATTGACGATGTCATCGGTTGAAATCTGGGAGATCGCACCCACGACGCTCTCCTTCTTCTGCTGGCCGTAGCCTACGACCACGGTCTCCTGCAGCATCGTGGACTCTTCTTCCAAAATGATTCTCAAGTCCTTGGCGCTTGTCAAGGTCACGGTCTTGTACGTGTAGCCCAGGCAGGATATCTCCAGAACGGAACCGGCCGGAGCCTTGATCTCAAAACGGCCGTCAAGGTCAGTGACCGCACCGTTGGACTTGTTGCCCTTGACCATAACGGCCGCGCCGATCACCGGCAGGCCATCCTGATCGACAATCACGCCCTTGACCGACAACTGCTTGGACTGTTGTTGGGCAGATATGTCCCTTGCGGGAACTGCACCCGCCGCCGGCTCCGCGGCCACTGTCGAGGCGGCCGCAAGCGGAACCATAAGCGAGAGGAATATTTTCAGACAACTGTTCATATTCATTGGTTATTATTTTTCAATCTTGATCTTGATGGCGTCGCAAGAGCCATCGCTCCACTGGCGGATACGGATAGTGGACGACTTTCCGGCCTGGGTCGCGGCCTTTGCGCTGTTCACGGTGTACTCTCCCGCCGCACACTTGATCCTGAACTTCAATGTGCCGTCGGCGACCGCGGTCTTGAATGTGGCGGTTTCCTTGACATTCACGGCAGTGTTCTGTTTCAGGAGCACGTACGTGGCCTCCATCGTCACGCCTTTGGCGCTTTTCAGAGTGTTGGAGCTGGTCGGAGCCCAGACACCACCGTCGAGATATTCCACGGTCCAGAAGCAAGGCGCCGAATTGACTCCGGACATTGCGAACTGGATGCTGACAGAGGTTCCGGCCTCGAAATCCTTGACCGGGAAGGTGAACTCCATATTATCTCCCGTCCATACACCTTTGTAGGCATAGTGTCCGTTACCGTCTCCGCTGACAATGGAGCCACGGCCGGCCGGATCGGCGTATTTTGAGTCATCATTGACGATGTTCCATCTCATTTCCGCTGTCTTGCTGTCATCGGCGGCTATGCCCTTGGCAGCCCATTCCGTACCCTTGAGCACTGAATCCTCAAGCGTCCAGGTCCACTCGGTAGGAGTAACGAACACTCCTTTCTGGGTAACCGTGATGACAAAATCCTCGATCGCCTCGTCCTCGCATCTGAATGTGAGGGTACCGGTGCGCGGCTCTGTCGAGGTGTTCTCGGATGCGGACACCTTGACGGATGTACCTTCCATATTCGCGGTTCCTGAGGCAGGTGTCACGGTGAGCCAGTCCATTCCATCGGACTTGACGGCGGACCAGTTCCTGTTTGTCATGACCGTCAGCACGGCCACTGTCTCAGCCTTGTCCGTGAAGGAAACGGCATTTCCCTCGGCACCGATCACATTGAAGACAGGATCATCCACATACTTCGTCTGGGTTATCCTGACCACAACATCGGGAGCGCCCTCGCCCTTGAAGGTCAACGTACCCTCACGCGCGTCTCCGGTGTTGAGCTCCGGAGTGACCGTGACCTTGCTCTCAGTCTTGCGCTCTCCAGCATCCGGAGTGACACTCACCCAATCCAAACCAGTCTTCTCCACAGTCCAGGCGACATTGCTCCAGACCTTGAACACAACCGGATCCGTCTTGTCGAAATCAAAGGCTATAACCTCAGTGTCAAGGTCATAGACCTTGATCTCCGGGACGATTGGGAAAGCGTCCTGCGTGACCGTGATTGTTCTTTTCACTGAGCCCGCCCTGACGGTCAACCGGCCGGAACGCTCAAGGTCATCATTGGCCTCGGCCTTCACGGTGACGGTCGCAAGCTTTCCCGAGCCGCCGTTGACCGGAGTGACCGTCAGCCAATCCATTCCGGATTTGGACACAGACCAGGTCCTTGTGGAAGAAACGGTGAACGTGGCGTTCTCCGACCCGTCGTAGGACAGACGGATGTCGGAAAGGCCATTGATGTCAACCACCTCTTCGGTTCCTTTTTCCTCTTCCGCGCAGGATGCCAGGAACAAGCCCGACAGAACCATCAGCGGCAGAAAGATCAGTCTAAGTGATTTTCTCATAATGTTACTAATTACGTTTTATCATACTATACTCATAAACCAATTCTTGGTATCTAATAGACCGGCTCGGGCTTTTCCCATTCCTTTGTCATATTGTAAGGCATTCTGTAAACCTTGCCGCCCTTGTCGCAGAAATACAGGTGCGAGACACTTCTTGAGTCCGGATTACCGTCAGCCCAGAAAGCGTAGAATCCGTCCGCCGCCCGCAGAGGCCTCCGGGCGTAGGTCTGGTTCGACACACTTCCCGATGTCAGGTTCAGGCTTCTTATCCAAGTCTTACCCTTGTCCGTGCTGGTCCAGCGCACCATCTCGCCGCCGGTTCCCCAATACTGAGGCCCCGGATCCGTCGGGGCGATGACCGTCCACTGTCCATCCTCCACCCAGATGCTTCCGCTGTCGTAGCAATGCGTGGAAGTGGTGATGAGGCTTTCCTCCCATTCCGTCCCCGTCCAGTAAAGCGTGTGCCATTGCCTTACACCTCCGGCCGGACCAGAAAGGTGATTGTCGCTGGTAAGGTAAAGAATCACCGGATTGCCCGCCGGATCAAAGTTCAGATCTTTGATGTAGCAGTTCCGTCCCTTACTCTGATAATCACGGAGTTCACATACAGAATGCCTGTCCGTGACCGGGACATTCACAACAGTGCCGTCAGCCGTCGTCCAGGTCTGTCCCCAGTCGGTGGACTGAAGATAGTAGATGTTAGTGCGGGTATCGACAGAACCGTTGATGTGACGGTTGAAAGCCGTGCAGAGTTTGTCACCGAAAATATTACTTATCTGATAGTGCCCAGATTTGGTCTCGGAACCTTCCTTTATGGAAGCCAGTTTCCGGTAAGGTGTCCATTCCACCCCATCCTTGCTGGTCTGCCAGAAAAGCTGGCGGACTCCGTCATAACGGGTGAAGAACAGGAAGAATCCCTTGTCCTTGTCGTACATCACCTGAGGATAGGCCATTATGCTTTCGTTGACATATTCAAAGGAAGAGATGTCGTAAGGCTTGGTGCTGCGGTAGCGGACTCCAGGGCGCTTGTTGGCCCTTCCGGCCACGAAGACCCAGATGTACCCATCCTTGTCGATCTGGACGGTAGGATCGTCGTGAGGGTCGCTCACCCCGAGGATGCCCTTGTCCATCACCACCCGAGGCTTTCTGAGCATTCCGGTGCGGTGGTCATAGCAACCGACCATACACTGGAGATAGGCCTTCCCCGTGTCCGGGCAGCCGCCATAGACGAAATAAGTCCTGTCCACCTCCGGAGCGTACACAGCCATAGGAATATGCTTCATCGTGTACGTGCCCAGCCCTCCGGAATATTTGTCGCCATATTCAGACTTGGACTGCCCGATGGTGAACCATATTCCACGGTAGCCATCGACCGCCTGCGAGATGCCTTCCACAGAAGGAGCCATCTCCGGAACAATGACCGCCTGAGCGCTTTTGAATATGTCACCCGCGCCACCGAGCGGACTCCAGACGCTACGGTACGTAAGCGGCCCGTCCCCGGCTTCCTTGAGCCTTACCGTCTGGGTGCGTCCACCGCCATAGGACTCCACATATTCAGTCTTCATTGAGCCGTCAGCCGCGGTGAACATAAATTCCATTCCCTTGATGTCATCAGGACACGACGAGCTCAGGATTATCTCAACTCCGCTTCCTGTGTAGGAGGCAGCAAGGACAGAACGGTTCTCCAGACTGCCTTCATATTCAGAGCCATAGACTTTCACTTCGATTCCAGCCCCATTGAAGGTTTCGCCGTTTTTGGCGCGCCAGATCACGGAGAATGTTCCGTTCCCTTCCGGCACCGGACTCAGGACCGCGGATCCATCCTTGCCGTCGAAATCTATTTCAAAGTGGTTCCCGGCACCGTCCAGAGAAATGCCGGCGACAGCGTCCGAGACCCCGCTCCATTTGCAGACTACCCGTTCCCTCCCGCCGAGAAGAGCGATCTTTCCGGTGCCGTCCAGTTCCAGGACTTCCTCCTTTGAAACCGAGCAAGCAGCCGCCACCAAAAGGATGGTGGCAACTGCGGATAGAATATGGTATTTACGGGTAAACATCAATGAAGTCGGCTATTTTCTCTCAGCCTTTCTGACCAGTTCCGGCTTCTGCCAGTCCTGTGTCATATTGTAAGGCATTCTGTAAACATCGCCTTCGCTGTTGCAGAAATAGAGGTACGAGATACTTTTCTTGTCAGGGTTGCCGTCGGCCCAGAAAGCATAGAAACCATCGTTGCAGTTCAGCGGCCTTCTGGCGTACCCGTGGTTGCGTGGGCTGTTGTGGGTCAATGTCTTGTAACGCTTCCAGGTCTTTCCGCCGTTGAAACTCTTCCACATCACCATCTCGCCGCCTGTTCCCCAGAGTTGTGGGCCCGGATCCGACGGGGTGATGATCGTCATCACCTTTCCGTCAACCCAGAGGCTTCCGCTGTCGTAGCAGTGTGTTGACTCAGCGAACTCCGTGAAAGCCCATTTCTTTCCCGTCCAGCGGGCCACCGAGTGAATGCGGGCTCCGCCGTCAGGTCCGGTAAGATGGTTGTCGCTGGTCACATAATATATTACAGGATTGCCCTTGACATCGAAATTGATGTCCTTGATGTAGCAGTTCCTGCCCTCCTTATGGAAATCCCGGATAAGAGCCGGTCCCTGCTCCCTTAGAATTGGAAGCTCGACGACAGTCCCGTCAGCAGTGGTCCAGGTCTTGCCCCAATCCTTGCTCTGGATGTAGTAGATGTTGGTCCTGGTATCCACGCCGCCGTTAATGTGACGGTTGAAACAGCAGACCAGTTTCTCACCGTCATAGTTGGCGAACTGGTAGTGGCCGGACTTTTCCTCACCCGGCTCGATGATCGACGCGATCGGCTGGAAATCAGACCAATTGACACCATCCTTGCTGGTCTGGAAGAACGTCCTGCGGACTCCGTCGTAACGGGTGTCGAACAGGAAGAATCCCTTCTCTTTGTCGTAGATGACCTCAGGATAGGCCATTATGCTTTCGTTGACATATTCAAAAGCGGAGATGTCGTAAGGCTTCACGCTGCGGTAGCGGATGCCGGGACGCTTGTTGGCCCTTCCGGCGACGAAGACCCAGACGTAGCCGTCCTTGTCGATCTGGACCGTAGGATCATCGTGAGGGTCATAGACACCGTAGCATCCTTTGTCGTGCACGACCACGGGCTTTGACAGCATCCCTGTCTTGTGGTCATAGCACCCTATCATACAAAGAAGGTACTTCTCCCCTGTGTCCGGAGCGCCGCCATAGACAAAGAACGTCTTGTCGGCCTCCTTGGAATAGACCGCCATAGGGATATGCTTCATCGTGTACGTGCCCAGTCCTCCGGAATACTTGTCGCCATAGTCCGATTTGGCCTGGCCGATGGTGAACCATATCCCTCTATAGCCATCTACCTTCTGGCCGTCCATACAACCGTCGAAAGGGTGCTCAAGCCTATCCTTGTTGACTACGACCCCGGCAGGCTTGACGGATGTCTGAGCCACCGCTTTCCGCTCCGTTGGATTCTGAGCCCAGGCGCCAAGAGCGACGAGCGCCGAGAGAATTGTGATGAGTGTCTTCTTGTCCATTTCTTGAATGCAAATCTTGATGGTGCAAAATTAGTCCATCAAAACGCATTCGCAGGGCATAAAAGTCTCATAAAATTGTCCGTGAATCTCAATTCCGTTAACGAGCACGGAAAACTGCTACATTATGAACTCCTTAGGCGATTTTCCGAACTTCTGGCGGAACACCCTTGAGAAATGGGACGCGGAGCTGAATCCAAGCATATCCGCTATCTCACCCACCCTCCACCGGCCTTCCTTGAGCATAGACGCGGCCTTGTTGAGACGGTAGGACAAAATGAAATCATTCGGGGTCATACCGGTCAGGGACTTCATCTTCCTGAAGAAGCTGGCCCGGCTCATACACATCTCCCCGGCAAGGGCGGTGATGCTGATGGATGTCTCCGAGATGTTGTCCTCGATGTATTTCCTGAGGCCTTCGATGAAAGCCCTGTCGTCAGCGCTGATGCTTTCGATCGGGTCCTCCTTGCTTTCATCAGTCACGACCTCCTGGGAAGTGAAGCTTTCGCGGAGCTTCTCCCTTGTCGCCATTATGTTCCCGATGAGCGTGAGGATCAGCTCAGCGCTGAATGGCTTGGTCACGTACAAGTCCGCCCCGTGCTGATAGCCGACAAGGCGGTCCTCCTCCCCTGTCTTGGATGTCAGGATGACCACAGGAATATGACTGAGCATCTTGTCCTCCTTCACCCGACGGCAAAGTTCGTAGCCGTCAACCTTAGGCATAACGACATCCGTCAGGATCAGGTCAGGAAGGACATCATTGACTATGTCAAGGGCATCCGCACCGTCCGAAGCGGTGTAAACATCATACCTTGACGAAAGAATATCCTTAAGCCAGGCGAGCAGGGAGGCATTGTCCTCAACCACCAGCACCTTGTGCCTCTCACGGTTTCCTTCCTCCCCGACGGGTTCCTCCTTGACCGGATCCACGACCAGCATACCGTCAATCACATCGGAGCGGAAGTCCTTGGCTGTCTCAGTGATCTCATAGAGGCTCTCGTCCGCCGGCAGGGCGAAGACAAACCTCATCCCGCCTTCCCTCCGAACCTGAGCGTTGACAGCCCCGCCGTGGATTCGCAGAAGTTCCTTGACATAGTGCAGCCCGATGCCCGTCCCGGTCACCGAGGTCTCGGTCTGGGCCAGCCTTGTGTAACGGTCGAAAATGTGTACGACATCCTCGTCCTTCATTCCGATTCCGTCATCAGTCACGGAGATCTGAAGGTAAGTGGAGGAAGTTTTGTAGCCAGACAGAATCCGGTCTGGACTGGCGACACGCTCGGCAAGAATCCGGACGTGACCGCCCTCCGGAGTGTATTTCAGCGCATTGGAGACAAGGTTCACGACAACCCTGGCCAATTTGTCGGCGTCAACCGGCACACCTGCCAGATCTCCTGAACAGTCCAACAGCAGCTCAATGGACTTCTCGTGAGCCTGGAACGAGAAACCGTCAGTGAGCCTGCGCAGAAGGAAAGGCACATCGGTCCTGGAGACGGACAACGGAAGGGCCCCGTTCTCTATGCGGCTCAAATTCAGAAGCTGGTCAACCAGATTCAGCAGGTTCCTCATATTGTAGTTGATCGACTCGATCATCTTGTCGAAGCTGACCTTGTCACGGACTCTGGACAGCATATTGACCGGTCCATAGACCAAGGCCAGAGATGTCCTCAACTCGTGCGAGATGTTCGTGAAGAAGTTCACCTTCATCTCGGAGAGCCTCTTCTCACGGTTCAGGTCATCCTTGGCGGCCTGAAGCTCCATCTCCTCCATCCTGCGGTTGATTATGAACCTTGAGACGGCCATCATCCCGGCGACGGCCAAGGCGATGTACGCAAGCAAGGCGTACCAGGAAAGCCACGGGGACTTCCTTATGACGATCTCCAGCCGGCGCGGATCCTTGCTCCAGAATCCGTCCACGTTGCTGGCCTTGAGCTCAAAGACATAATGTCCCGGAGGCAGATGCGAGAATGTGACACGCCTGTAGCCTCCGATGTCATTCCACTCGTCATCCGTGTACTTTCCCGTAAGCCTGTAGGAGAATCCGATGTTGTCCTCGGCGATGAACGAGACCGGCTCGAAACGGATTCCTATGCTGTTCTGGTTGCTTTTCAGGACAATCCGGTCCGTGTCATCGACAAGACGGCCAAGGATCTTCCCGTCTCCCGGCGTCTGCTCCACACCATTGACACTCAGTCCTGTAAGCACAATATTCACCGGCTCGTCAGAGATATTCGAGATGATCCTGTCCGAAAAGAAGAACGCCAGTCCCATATTCCCACCGAAAAACATCCTCCCCGAATGGGACGCCGCGCTTCTCTTACAGAATTGCTGCGTGTCCATCCAGCGGCCTTGGTAATATGTGATCGGCTTGTCAAAGCGCTTCGTCACCACGGAAAGGCCATATGATGTCCCCACCCAGACGTTGCCTTCCGGATCAGCCGCGATGCTGGCTATGTCATTGCTGCCCAGTCCGTTCTTGACGGAATATTCATTGACCACCTCATTCCCCCGGCAGCGCAGCAACCCTTTGGAGGAAGTGCCTATCCACAATTCCTCTTTATGAATATACAGGCACGACACATCCCCAAGGGATCTCTTGGCATCGTCACCGGCCAAGAGGTATCTTTGGGTCTCAAGCGTCACCGGATCAACAAGGAACAGCCCAGAATCCTTGACGGCGACGAGAAGCCTGTCCTTATCAAATCTTATAATATCCTGAATATCCGAACCTTGAAACAGACAAGAGCCCTCGGTTCCACCATCAAGTCTCACAAGACCAACAGGTGTGGCCGCCCACATCGTCCCGTCGCCATCCTCGCAGAAAGCGTTCACCTCAATCCCGTCAGCCACAACCTTGGAATCCAGAATCTCCGAGTCCTTTGTCTCGCAGACCGCCACCTTGCCGGCCATCGAGATCCAAAGATTGTTTTTCCTGTCCAACGCCAACGCCTGGATGCCCTTTTCCCCGAGAGCGTCCAAAGGCTTGCATTTGCCATAGGTATACCACACGTGTTTCGAAGTGGGAATGTCAAAAGCCAGCAATCCTTTGTAATAGCTTGCCAGCCATACAGTATGAGAGCCCCTTGAAGCGGTGACACAGTTTATGTACTTACCCAAGGTTGCCCTCCCCAAGGCCGGAGCGTACTTGAAATTCTTCTTCTCCAGGAAACGAACGCTGTAGCCTCTGTCCATCGTGCCGATCCACGGATGGTTCTCACTGTCCTTGAATCCGCAGCTGAAATCGCTCATATAACTAAGGTCGAACCTCCTGACCGCATCCTTGCGTACATCCCCGTCGTTCAGTTCCACCGTATATATCCCCACGCCCGGCATACACACATACATCGTCCCGAGCACAGGCAGGATCGTCGTGACGGAATGTCCGGCCACCAAACCCACGAGATTGTTCAAACGGGGATCCTCCACGGATTCCATCGTGCCGGCGTCACGGATAAGCAGTCCGTTGTTCCTGCCGAACCAGATCCTGCCAAGGCTGTCGACCGCCGCGCTCCTGAAAGCTGATTTCTCCGACAACGTCTCTGAAGCGATGACCGCCGCGGACTTGTCGAACCTCACGATATGAATCCCGTCCGAATGTCCGCCCCAAAGGCAGCCGGACTTGTCGGCTACCAGTACCGCGACATTGTGCGAGGGAGTGTTGTGGACAGAGTCGATCCTCTTTTTACTCGGATTCAGAAGCGTTATCCCCTGCCCAGCGCCATAGCCGACCACCATACCGTCATTGAAAGCCAGCCTGCTTACTCCGGGGACGCCTTCGACCAGCTCGAACGAGTCATTCATCCCATCGTACCAGCATACACCCCGGTCGGTGGCCACCCAAAGCACTCCGCTGTCGTCCGTCACCAAGGACAGGACCGTGTTTGAAGGGAGCGAGCCCGCGTCCTCTGCATCGTGATAATAATGAAGGTAGTCGTGGCCGTTATACCTGCAAAGTCCGTTGTCCGTGGCTATCCACACATAGCCCTTCGGATCCTGGGCGAACGAATGTATGGTCAGATTCGAGATGTCCCCGACATTGCGCGAACCGGCGAAAGCCCGGAATCCGCACAGACAAACCGCCAAAAGCAGGAATATGTACCGCCACGGCCTCATTTTCTCAAGACAAGGATATCCGGTGCCTTCACCTCAACGCGGTGTTTTCCAAGCTCATAGACCCCAGGCTTATGGACAACGGCGCAGACGGTGCCTTTATAGGACACGGCCTGACAGGAAGCGTCATTGCGGAGCACCTTCACGTTCGGGCTTCCGGCGAACCTTGCCGTGGCCTTGGCCGTGGCGTCAGGCAGAAGCGCGTACGCATAACTTTGCGGCCCGGCCGCCACCTTATGCTCAACCCAGCACTTGAAAACGCGGAGAGTGTCCGACATTCCCTCATAACAAGGGGCCATCATCTCCCAGCTTCCCACCTGCTCGGAAGTCTCCACGCAAAGAGGATTCCCGTCAAGAGACACATAGCCTTTCCCGTCGTGCCAACCCCACTTCGACTTTCGGTCCTTCACCGGATCCGAGACGAATCTCGTCTGGTCCAGCGAGGTCGTCAGCCTCGCCATCGCCGGATCCTCGGCCCTTATGTCCGAACCGAGAGCCACGACCACGTCCGGGAAGAAAAAGTCCGACTTCATTGCGTGAAGGCTGTCACGGTCAACTTCCATAACGGTCAGCATAATCTCTCCGTCCACCTTGCCCTTCACGTATGCGGAATGGTTTTCCCTGTGCCACTTGTCATTGTGGCACGGGATCGGTTTCCCGTTCTCGTATGACGTGACTCCAGGAATCTTCCTCCAGTCCCAGCAGGCGAAAATATTCTCATATTCCTTGCCGCTCCGCATCATAAGAAGCGCCCCGTCGGCCGAGAAATTCGCAAGGAGATTCTCCGCATTGGTATATTCAAAGCCGATTGTGCGTGTCGATTGCATCCTGACCGAGGCGTACCACAGCGGGGTCCTGTAGATGCCGCAGTCTGAGCGGTGGTAATAGTGCGCCCCGGTGAGGATGTTCCTTGTGCCATCAGGCTCAAGGCAGGTCTGCGAGATGTTCTCAAACAGTTCCTTGCCACTGTCGCACACGGCGGCCATATTCTGCGCCGCCACCGCCAGGGCGTAGGCTTTTCCTCGGCCACCGTCAATGTGCAGCTGCCTGCCGCAGAAACTCGGGTCCATAAACCCTTTCCAGACAGTCCAGCCGATCCCGTCAAGGATAAGGTGGCTGATTATGTCTTTCTGTTCTCCGGAAAACGCGAGCTCAGTGCCTTCCAAGGCTCTTATCCAGAAAGACACATTCTCGGCGAAGGTAAGGCCGTAGTTACCGAACTGAAGCTGTGGACCGTGCTGATGGTACGACCAGTCAGACTGGATCCCTTCCTCAGATGTGACCCTGATTTCCTCTCCTATCTGTCTTCTGGCCTCCAGAGCGAGTGCCTCATCATCGAACAGAAGCCCTTTCATCAGCTGGATCCCGGCCAGCCAGACCTTGTTCTGCCCGGTGCGGCCGAAACCTGATGTCCTCGTAACCTTGAGAGCTCCTGAATATTCCTCCTCAGTCAGCTCGTCACGGATCAGAAGCATCGCCGAGATCATATTCCTCGGGACTCCGATGTCGTTATGCCACCAGTTCGGGCATTTCGGCTGGTTCACAAACCACCAGCGCATCGCCGAATGGATGATCCGCCCCAGTTCCGGATCCTTGTAGAACGGGGAATCCTCCGCCGAATATGCCTTCGCCAAGGCGTGTATCCTCGTCACGTGAAGACCTGTCACCCAGCCTCCCCTTGATTTATTCTGGTAATCAATGTCTGTCCACCTCTCCCCGTCAAAAAGATCCATAACCCTGCGGACCTCCCCCTCAGGCAGACGGACCGACAGATACAGCTGGGTGAGTAGCACATCGATCAGATTCGCCCCGTTTCCCGAATATGCAAGGAACCTTGCGGTCACCTCATCGTCAGTGGAATAAGAGACCAGACTGGCCTCCTTGAATGACTTGCGGGCTTCGTCAAGAACGCCGGCAGACATATTCAGAAAAGGATTCAACAGCAGGCACAACAAAAGGGCCAGGCTTGGAAAGGTTGGTTTGATTCTCATCCGCGGGGTTCTATAAGCAATCGTAAAACTTGCAATTGTACTTTGTAAGAATATCTATGGACATATAGTTGTCCCTGACCTTCGGCTTCCGGCCAAGGGCGAGATAGTCCGTCAGAGCCATCACCGCCCCGACGGCCTGCCTGTCGGAATGCTGTCCAAGGAGCACACGCACATAGCCTTCCCGCAGGGCATCGATGTTCCGTTCCAGCACATCGCAGCCGACCACGTTCATCCCGGACATATTCCGGGACCGCAGATAGTCCGCCACAAGGAATATCCTGGAGTTCATAGTCACTATGTTAAGCCGGCCGGAAAGCCCGTTGAAGGCTCCGGAAAGCACCTCGAAAGTCTGTCTCGGGCTGTTCGGATTAATCAGGACCGTGACCACCTCAGTACCCGGATAGTAGTAGGACAGGTAGTCCCGGAATCCCTTGCGCCTGTCCGCGGAAGGATCCGAAAGGCCCTTGCTGTCCCTCTCTATCTGCACCATATAGACCTTGCCCTTCTGGTCCTCGTCCGACATTGACATCAGGATGTCCGCGCAGCAGCGTCCGCTTTCGTACATCGCGAGGCCGTAGTAGGCCAGATGGCCGTCAGTCCCGGCGCTCGTGTTCAGCATCACGTACGGAATGTTGTTCTCCGTGAGAAGGGCCGAGAAACTCAGCGTGTCATCCAGAAACATCGGAGCCAGGATCACGCCCGAGTGCCCGTCCTCCAGCACCTGACGGCATTGGCTCCGGAAAGACTCCACGTCATACTGGTCATAATAATAGACCTCGACACTGACGGAGAATCTGCCGGCATATTCCTCGGACTGGGACAACCCGTTGTGTACCAGTTCCCAGAAATCACCTTTGTTGAAGCTCGGCATCAGGACGGCGATGCTGTGAGCCTTGTTCCTGGCCAGCATCGAAGCGTAAACGTTAGGTTTGTACCCCAGCCTCTCAACCACCTCCATCACCTTCGCCTTGGTCTCCGGAGCGACCTCCCCTCTGTTGTGGAGCACACGGTCCACGGTGCCGTTGGTCACGCCGGCCGCCTTGGCAACATCCTTTATGGTCACTTTAGTGTTCTGCATATTAAATCACCGATAGTGTCAAGATGACAATATTAAGGAAAAACGGACAAATATACAAGATTTTCTGTGCACGTGCACGGAAAATCATCGATTATGCTTAATATTGCAAAGTGAATGGTTCTCGCAACCGGTAAAAACAAACAGCAATGACAAGACTAAGGCACTTTCTTATAGTCCTGGCGACACTGGTTCTCGTCTCAGCCTCTGTGCGCGCGGAAGCACCGGACTACCCGAAACTGACTGCCGGGAACCATCCTCGGCTATTCCTTGACAATCAGGAATTTGAAGCGATGAAGTCGCTGATAGGATCCGGAACGTCCGCCTATCTGTCCGACCTTCACAACATCATTATGGAAATATGCCGGCGGGACGCGATGAAAGACTCGCCACTTGAATACAAGCTTGACGCAAGCGACAAAAGGCTCCTGCACGTCTCCAGGGACGCTCTCACAAGAATATTCTTCTGCGCCTACGCCTACCGCTACTCCGGCGAAAGGATCTATCTTGAATATGCCGAAAAGGCCATCCGCACGGTCTGCCGTTTCAAGGACTGGAACGCCGGGAAGCACTTTCTCGACACCGGAGAGATGGCCGCGGCCGTGGCGATAGGCTACGACTGGCTCTACGACGCTTTGGGGGAGGACACGAAAAGGATGGCCGAGAAGGCGTTCGTGGACTATGCAGTCAATCCGGCACGGAAAAAGAAAGGCGGGGCGAAGTTCTACAGGATGACGAACAACTGGAACCAGGTCTGCAACGCCGGGATTGTCTGCGGCTGCCTTGCGATGTACGAGACGTTCCCGGAACGGGCCCGGGAACTGATAGAGATTTCGGTGGAGTCAAACCGGAAGGCGATGAACGAGATGTACCCGCCTGACGGAAACTATCCTGAGGGTCCTGGCTACTGGGGCTACGGGAGCACATTCGAAGTCTTGATGCTCTCCGCTCTGGAAAGCTGCGTCGGCACGGATTTCGATCTCTCCGAGACAAAAGGATTCAGTGACACAGGCCGTTACGTCCTGTACTCATACGGAGCGACCGGAAAGTTCTACAACTACTCGGACTGCGGAGAGTACGGAGCACCGTCGATAGCCCTGTGGTATTTCGCGGACAAATTCCATTCTCCCGATGTTCTTTACAATGAAATAAGGCTGATGAGGCAGGGACGCTATATGAATCTCGGCCAGGAGTCCAGGCTGCTGCCTCTGATGACAGCCTTCGCTATGAATATCCCGCAAGGCGGGGTGAAAGCCCCGAAGGGAGTATATTCAGGCAACGGGATCACGCCTGTCGTGATGTTCCACACGGACTGGACATTCTCTGAATCAGACGTTTACCTCGGAGTCAAGGGCGGTGGGGCCGGAGCCCAGCACTCGCATATGGACGCAGGATCGTTCGTGTTCGACGCGGACGGTGTACGTTGGGCGAAGGAACTTCCGAATCCGGCCTACACCTCACTGGAAGGCCCGATGATCAAACTGGGCGGGAGCCTGTGGAGAATGGAGCAAAATTCTCTCAGATGGAGGGCCTTCGCCTACAACAACCGGCAGCACAGCACATTGACAGTCAACGACAAGGATCATATTTCCGGAGGATTCACCAAGATAACGAAAGTCATCGAAAAAAGAGGCAAGGCCGGAGCGGTCATAGACCTGACTCCAGCGCTGGCCGGCGAGGTGTCCAAAGCCACACGCACAGTGGAGGTTGTCAAGTCAAGGGATCTTGTCGTGACAGACAAGGTCGAAGCCCTTGACGAAAAACCTGCCGAGGTCAGATGGACTCTCGTCACCAACGGAACTCCGGAAATGACCGGGGACGGAATCAGACTGACAATCGGGGACAAAGTCCGCTTCCTGCGCGCCGACGCGAAAGGCGCAAGGATAGAGTACAAAGTCTGGAGCGCCGATCCAAAGGACTATGACTCACCTCTCAAGGAATATGAAAGGCCGGTTCCCGGCACGTACATTGTCGGGTTCACAGCGACTGTTCCGGCCGGCGGCAAGGCAGGATTCCGGACGTTTTTGGGGACTGAATGACATTTGTCCCGGCATTTCTTGGCAATATTTCTCCGTGCACGTACACGATTAGAAAAAAAAGGCTATATTTGCAGACATATTCAGAAATGAACTAAACAACTATATTCATTATGGTAAATTTTTCACTTGAAGGAAAGGTAGCCCTTGTGACGGGCGCTTCCTATGGAATCGGTTTCGCCATCGCCACCGCGTTCGCGGAGGCAGGAGCGAAGATTGCGTTCAACGACATCAAGCAGGAACTCGTGGACAAGGGGCTCGCTTCCTATAAAGAAAAAGGTATTGAGGCCAAAGGCTACGTTTGCGACGTGACCAAGGAGGATCAGGTGACCGAGCTCGTGAAGAAGATCGAGAACGACCTCGGACCGATCAACATCCTCGTGAACAACGCCGGCATCATCAAGCGCATCCCTATGTGCGATATGAAGGCCGAGGAGTTCCGTCAGGTGATCGATGTGGACCTGAACGCTCCGTTCATCGTCTCTAAGGCCGTGATTCCTTCAATGATAGCCCAGGGAGGCGGAAAGATCATCAACATCTGCTCTATGATGTCCGAGCTCGGACGTGAGACCGTCTCCGCCTACGCGGCGGCCAAGGGTGGACTCAAGATGCTCACAAGGAACATCGCTTCCGAGTACGGCGAGTACAACATTCAGTGCAACGGAATCGGACCTGGCTACATTGCCACTCCTCAGACCGCCCCTCTGCGCGAGCGTCAGCCTGACGGCTCAAGACATCCGTTCGACGCGTTCATCGTGGCGAAGACCCCTGCAGCCCGCTGGGGCACCACCGATGACCTCAAGGGACCGGCTGTGTTCCTGGCGTCAGAGGCCTCCGACTTCGTCAACGGCCACGTCCTCTATGTGGACGGAGGCATCCTCGCTTACATCGGAAAACAGCCTCAGTAATGAGAACAACCGTTTTACCATTATTATGTCTTTCGATGGCGCTGCTTTCCTGCGGTGCCATCGAAAAGAGTTTTACGGTCAGCAACAGCTCCGACACAGCGCGTCAGAACGAGACGGTGGAGGTAAGGCTCGCCGACATCGGCATAAAAGGGCTGGACGGGAGCAACCTCGTCATCAAGGACGCTGACGGAAAACAGATTCCTTCACAGATCAGCGCCGACGGGAACGCCGTTCTGTTCCAGGCCACGGTTGACGGGAACAGCGAGGCTACCTTCATCTGCACCAAAGGCGAAAGGCCTTTCTTCGACACATTGGCCTATAGCCGTTATGTTCCGGAAAGAAAGGACGACTACGCCTACGAGAACAATCTCGTCGCCGGCAGGATCTACGGCCCCGCGCTCAAGGATCCTCGCACGTTCGGACCGGACGTCTGGCTGAAATGCACGGAAAGGATGGTCATCAACGATTGGTTCGCCGCCGGAGACTACCACCACAACCACGGGGAAGGAATGGACTGCTACAAGGTGGCCAACACACTTGGCGGAGGAGCCTGTGTTCCATATTCCGGAGAGAAGATATTCATTGGTGACAACTGGGCGGCGCAGGAGCATATCTGCGACGGTCCGGTACGCACACAGGCCGCGTTCACATACCCAGAGTTCGATGTCGATGGTGTGAAGGTCAGCGCCGAAAGGACTCTGACACTTGACGCGAACACCAGACTGGTCCACTGGACGACGGTTTTCCACTCCGAGAAGGATTCCATCGATGTTGTGCTCGGAGCGGTTATGCACAACGTCCTCTCAAGGAATGATGGCGAGAATTTCATCGCCTTCACCGAACAGGCCTCCGACTCCAAGAACCCGGAGAGGGACGGAAACATCAGCATCGGACTGATCCTGGACAAGCCGTTCAAGGCCACGGCCGGGACTATGGACGGACACGCCGTGCTGAAATTCAAGGTAAAATGCGGAGAGACAATCAATTTCTGGACCGCCTCCGGCTGGAGTCAGGGCGGGGTAGCCTCTCCTGAGGAATGGAATGAATATGTCAGCGGACAGGCCAAGACGGTCTGCGCTCCGCTCACAGTAACAATCAGCGAACAATAACGAAAATGACAGGTAAGACTAAGACCAATTTCAGATGGGTTATCTGCGCGATGCTTTTCGTCGCGACAGCCGTGAATTATCTTGACAGACAGGTTCTGTCCCTGACCTGGGACGAGTTCATCAAGCCGGAGTTCCATTGGAACGAATCGCACTACGGCACGATCACGTCCCTGTTCTCGATCATCTATGCGATCTGTATGCTGTTCGCCGGACGTTTCGTCGATTGGATGGGTACCAAGAAAGGCTACCTGTGGTCAATCGGAGTGTGGTCGGCCGGTGCGTGCGCGCACGCGCTCTGCGGAGTCGTGACCGAGCATATTGTCGGACTGCACACCGCCGCCGAGCTGGTTCAGGCGACCGGAGACACCGCCGTGCTCATCTCCACGATCAGTATGTACTGTTTCCTCGTGGCCAGAAGCATCCTGGCTCTTGGCGAGGCGGGCAACTTCCCTGCCGCCATCAAGACCACGGCTGAATATTTCCCGAAGAAAGACAGGGCTTTCGCCACGTCCATATTCAATGCAGGCGCTTCTATCGGAGCGCTGTTCGCCCCGCTCACCATCCCGGTTCTCGCGAAGAACTTCGGTTGGGAGGTCTCGTTCATCATCATCGGAGCCCTTGGTTTCATCTGGATGGGATTCTGGGTGTTCCTCTACGACAAGCCTGAGACTTCCAAGCACGTTAGCGAGGAAGAGCTGGCCTACATCGAGCAGGACAAGGAACTTGACAACGAGAAGGCGGCCGACAACGGAACCGGGAAGAAACTCGGTTTCAAGGAGTGTCTTAAGTTCAAGCAGACCTGGGCTTTCGCTGTCGGCAAGTTTATGACCGATGGAGTCTGGTGGTTCTTCCTGTTCTGGACCCCGTCCTATCTGAACACACAGTTCGGGATCAAGACCAGCGACCCGATGGGTATGGCATTGATATTCACCCTCTACGCCATAACGATGCTTTCGATCTACGGCGGAAAGCTTCCTACCATATTCATCAACAAAGCGATGAAGAAGGGAGAGGCGTTCGATCCGTACGCAGCCAGAATGAAGGCGATGCTGATATTCGCGTTCCTGCCGCTGGTCGTTCTGCTCGCTCAGCCTCTTGGAAGGATTTCCCCTTGGTTCCCGGTCATTCTGATCGGCATCGGAGGAGCGGCCCACCAGTCCTGGTCAGCCAACATATTCTCGACAATCGGGGATATGTTCCCTAAGTCCAGCATCGCGACCATCACCGGAATCGGCGGAATGGCGGGCGGCCTTGGATCTATGCTGCTCCAGAAAGTCGCCGGTGAGCTCTTCGTGTACTCCGAGCAGGTCAACCTGTCCTTCCTCGGATTCTCCGGGAAACCGGCCGGCTACTTCATCATCTTCTGCGTTTGCGCGACAGCGTACCTCATCGGCTGGAGCATAATGAAGGCCCTGGTTCCAAAGTACAAGGTGATAACCCTCAACTAATTCCGCAAACAGATGATTATCAGAAAATCACTACGAATATTATGTCTTGCGGCCGCGCTGCTTGCGGTCTCCCCACTCTGCGCCGGAAAGAATGACGTGAAGGAAATCGCAGACCGAGTGGCCGACTGGCAGATCGCCAATTTCAAGAACGTCACCTACACCGGAAAGAAACGCGCTGTCCTGGACTGGGCCAACGGGGCCTTGTTCCGCGGGATGGTTGAATGGGCGCAGAAAACCGGCTACCAGCCCGCCGAGGACTTTGTGATGAACATCGGCAAGGCCAACAACTGGCAGATGGCCAGAAGGTTATACCACGCCGACGACATCTGTGTGGGCCAGTCCTTCCTGCTTCTCTATGAGACGCACAAGGATCCGGCTATGCTCGCCCACGTCAAGGAAAGGGCAGACTCAGTGATCGGCTTACGCTCGAATGTCCCTATGGACATCCGGATCAAGGGTGGCCAGGAAAGATGGTGCTGGTGCGATGCCTTGTTTATGGCACCGCCGGTATATTCAACGCTCACCCAGATCACCGGCGACAGGAAGTACGCCGATTTTATGAAGGAGGAGTTTGTCGCCACGACGAACCATCTCTTTGACACTGAATATGATCTGTACTACAGGGATGCCCGCTACTTCGACAAGACAGAAGCCAACGGTGCGAAAGTGTTCTGGGGCAGAGGCAACGGTTGGTGCTACGCCGCGCTTACTTTCCTGCTTGAGACCACCCCGCAGTCCGATCCGATGTACGACTACTTCAAGAGCCTGTACCTCAAGATGACAGAGGCGGTTCTGAAGTATCAGGACGCCAACGGTTCCTGGCACGCCAGCCTTCTGGCTCCCGACCAATACCCGACAGCGGAGAACAGCTCGTCCGGCTTTATGACCTACGGCCTGGCCTGGGGTGTGAACCACGGTTTTCTCAAAGGCAAGACCTACAGGAAGGCCGTCGAGAAAGGCTGGAAGGCCCTCTGCTCCTACGTTCGTGAGGATGGCAAGCTGGAATACGTCCAGCCGGTCGCCGGCTCCCCTGGCAAGATCACCAAGGATATGAGCGAGGTCTACGGTGTCGGAGCGTTCCTCCTCGCCGCGACAGAAATGCTTGACTTTTAAAATTTTACATATTATGAAAATCAATTCGGAAGTTCGCTACGCATCATCTCCGGAGGATGCCAAGCGCTATGACACCGCTGAACTCCGCAGACGCTACCTTATCGAGAATGTGTTCTCTGCGGATGAGGTGAATATGACCTACACAATGCACGACAGGATGATCGCCGGGGGCGCTATGCCGGTTAATGAGCCCCTTGAGCTTAAGCCGATCGACATCCTCCGCGCCGACTATTTCCTTGAGCGCAGGGAGATGGGAATATTCAATGTCGGAGGCAAGGGAATCGTCACCGCCGGCGACAACGAGTACGAGCTCGACTACAAAGAGGCCCTTTACCTCGGACGCGGAAACAGGAAAGTGACTTTCAGAAGCCTTGACCCGGCATCCCCGGCCAAGTTCTACTTCTGCTCGTCCAACGCCCACGCCACGTATCCGGACCATAAGACCACCAAGGAGAGCGCCGTGCATATGGAGCTCGGCACCCTTGAGGAAAGCAACCACAGGGTCATCAACAGGATGCTTGTTAAGGAGGTCGTGCCTACCTGCCAGTTGCAGATGGGTATGACAGAGCTCAAACCGGGCAGCACCTGGAACACGATGCCGGCCCACACCCACAACCGAAGGATGGAAGTCTATTTCTATTTCGAGATTCCTGACGACCAGGCCATCTGTCACTTTATGGGAGAGCCTCAGGAAACCCGCCACATCTGGATGAAGAACGGACAGGCAGTGATCTCCCCTGAGTGGAGCATCCACGCCGCCTGCGCCACGAAGAACTACACCTTCATCTGGGCGATGTGCGGCGAGAACCTCGACTACGGCGATATGGACGCCTGCGAGACAACAGGCTTGAAATAAAACCCCGAAAAACGAACTTGTCAAAAATCCGCGATCAGGGGCTGACCTTTTGGGGCAGCCCCTTTATGCATCCCCCCAGTCACTCCGTGACAGACCCTGAGGGGCATAGGGAAAGGATTCCTCAAACCCCTTCGGTCGCTTAGCTCCGAGTCTTATGGCTTTTGAGTCAGCCTGATTGTTTTGTATTCCAGAATTATATAGTACTTTTGTCAGATCAATTGACAATCAGTTTTTGAGCTTATGAAAAGAATCATCACAGCCTGCGCCGCACTTCTCGTTCTCTCGTGCGGCTTTGCGACAGCACAGAAAAAGGGAGAGATCTCAATCGGGGGTATGATCGGGATCTCAGGAGGATATTCCAAGACAAGTCCTGTGATCACTGTCATCGGGAAAGGAACCGGAACCGCATCCAGCGGCAAGGACCTGACTCCCGCCGGCGACTATACCGTCAATGTGGACACCAAGTCAAAGGAAAAGACCCCATCCTCCACTATGGTCAGCGCCGGAGCCGAGTTCGGCTGGTTCTTCGCCGACAATTGGAAACTCGGAGTGAACATCCAGTACGCCCTCGACTCAAATCCATACGAGAAGAATAACGGCAAATGGCTTCGCCAGAACACCAATCTCGTGTTCGCCGGCCCTCAGCTGGCATATTACCTCAAAATCAGCGACGGTTTCTACTATACTCCGCAAATCGCCGCGTTTGGCTTGTTAGGTACCACCAAGACAGAAGCCCAAAGGATCTCTGAGATCAAAGACGTGTTCGGCTACGGCTTCGAACTGGCTCCGGGAGCCTTCGAATTCCGCCCGACCTCCCATTTCGCCTTCTCAGTCAGTTTCCTGTCTTTAGGCTACACCCACACCAAGATGAAGGCCAACGGCCAATATGACCACGACATTAAGACCGACACCATCACCTACGACCTAGCCATTCAGCCCTCCATCGGCCTCAGGTACTACTTCTAAGCCGAAAGCCCCATCAACGAGAGGTGGGGAAGTGGCGGACACTCGTGGCGATTAAAACATTAACTATAAACGCATTAAACATTGTCCTGGTATCGAATATCGCACCAGGACAATGTTTT
Source organism: uncultured Bacteroidales bacterium (assembly GCA_934725575.1). Classification (GTDB taxonomy): domain Bacteria; phylum Bacteroidota; class Bacteroidia; order Bacteroidales; family UBA932; genus Cryptobacteroides. Next base: position 93,607 of record CAKVCK010000002.1, on the reverse strand, counting down.
TATAATTGATATTCAAGCACTTACCCGCCACCGCCTCAGTATCAGCCAGTGCGGTTCAAAACCCTAACAGTCAATGAAATAGACATTCGTCTTCAGTTAAATCAAGCCAAAGGCAAAGCCTTAAAGCATTCATTATCAAGCATTCATAGCGCACTGTCTCACATAGGCCAAAGCGGAAGATTCGCACTTCGAAACTCGACACGGGGAAGAGTGAAATGAATCATATTGCTAATTTCCATAATAATGATTAAGTTTGTGAAAATCGAAAGAATATGAGCAAAAAAGAACGGGCTACGGAATTTGTGGTGTTCTGCATTGAGAATCTTGCGGATCGCTTAGGTGTGCCTGGTTCTATAATATTCAATAAATTGAACAGCATAGGAGCGATCTCAGGCTTCCTTTATCCAAGTTACGAACCCCTGCACACCCAGAGCAAGGATTACATTCTCGATGAAATCCAAACCTACATCTCCAGCCATAACCTCAACGTAATATGACTGTAAACCCTTTGATAAATGAGACCCTGCTTCAAATGAAATATGCCAAAGTCATTTCCCTTTTAGCCCAAAAGTTGGACATTCCTGAAGACAAGGCGATGGCAATTTTCTATAGTTCAAAGACTTACAGCAATATCAACGATTTAAGAAACGGCCTGCAGAATATGAGTGATGCCTTTCTGGTCGATGAAATCATCCAAGAATCTTTCGCATATTAACACAAGGCATATAGATTTAAAGCATATAGCCAACCTAAATTTCCGCGCCCTGTAATCAATATATTTCATCTTTACAGATGTTGCATATCTGCAAAGATTTCCGTAAAATTGTCAAAATAAGATTTACATAAAAACACAAGCTTGACAAATTGTCATCATAACTAACTTAAAAATATTCACAATATGAAAGTTAAGCATTTATTAATCTTTCTTTTATCAATTTGCGTCGCACTGCCTCTGAGTGCCCAAGACGAGCAACGCACAATTAAAAGAAAAGTCGCCATCGGCCGGTTTTCTAATGAGACACAGTATGCAAAAGGGCTTTTCTATGACAAAGAAAATGATCCTATGAGGAAACAAGCCCTTGATATTCTTTCATCAAAGTTGGCTTCAAGTGGTAAGTTCATCCTTCTTGAACGTGAAGACCTTGACATCCTTGTCGCGGAAGCTGGAGCGGATATGAAGAAAATCGGTGCCGACTACATCATCCTCGGTTCGATAACAGAGTTTGGACGCAAGAACGAAGGACAGCAGAAAGTATTCTCATCAACCAAGACTCAAACTGTTGAGGCCGGAGTGAGCATCCGACTTGTAGAATCGGCTACAGGTCTGATAATATATTCTGATGAAGCCAAAGGGTATGCTGAGACGACAACCAAGGAAACTCTTGGCGTTGGTGGCAAGGCTGGTTATGATGCGACACTCAGTGATAAGGCCATTTCCGCCGCAATTTCCCAGTTGGTTGAGAATATTATAAATAAATGTATGGACAAGCCTTGGCGCTCGTATATTCTGTCTGTAGAAGACGGCACTTATATCATTTCCGGTGGTGCATCCCAAGGGATTGCGGCCAATGATAAATTCAACGTTTACAAAAAAGGGAAATCTGTGAAGAACCCTCAAACCGGAATCATGATTGAACTTCCGGGAACCAAAGTTGGAGAAATCACTGTCATCTCATCTATTGGAGACACTCCGGAAACAGAGATTTCATTCTGCAGTTATTCTGGAGAAGATCTCGACATTTCAAAGATTTCCGAAGACTATTATATTATGGAGGATAAGAAATGAAAAGAATAATCACAACTCTTACGGTCGCTCTAACGGCACTCTTATTTTTGTCCGGCTGCGGAGTCGGCTCTCATTCGGTCACATCCGGAAGGGAAGATGTCGCCGGGTTGGTCTTCACTGACAATGTCAGGCGTGACATTACCGTAACCATCGACGGCAAAGACTACAATACGCAGACTATCAAGGTGAAAGGATACAAGCCAGGAATGAATATCAAGAATACAACTCTCAACACAATCAAGATTGAACCTGGGCAGCACAGCGTGATAGTGAAATCCGGAAATGACGAACTGCTCAAAAAGCGCATATTCGTCTCAACAGGTGAGAATAAAGTGATTAATCTATGAAAAGGATAGCACTGTTCATAGCCGCCGTCACCTTATTGTCATCATGCGCACCAACGCTTATGTACAATTGGGGTGGGAATCCTAGCGGTGGAGTCACTCCATACGAAAATTTGACTTATCAGAATTATGACAAGCAATTACCGGAGACACTTTGCAAATTGATTGTTTTGTATGAAGATATGACATCAAACCCAGGAGGCACACGTAAGGTTCCGGCTCCTGGAATATGTGCCGAATATGGATACCTCCTGATGCAGCCGGAAGTTCTTCAGACATTCACGGAACACGCGACCAAGGCGCAAATGAGAGTATTCAAGGACAAGGATCTGAACTCTTATTTTATAGAGCACGGCAAGGAAATGTTCGAGAAAGAGATCGAGTATTACCCTGAATCCGCAACGTTTATCGGACCGTTGGTTAAAAAATTAAGTTCAAGATAAGTAATGAAAAAGTTCCTTTATACTATTCTGCTAATCGTTGCCGCGACTTCTTGCGCCACTACTACAAGGCTGTCCCAATACCCTAAGATGTATGAAAGCAAGCCCGTCACTATTCTTGTGATGCCACCTATCAACAACACAGCCAATGTTGAGGCCAAGGATCTGCTCTATACATCCATAAGCAAACCACTCGCAGAAGCAGGATATTATGTAATCTCGCCGCACCTTGCAATGGATATTCTCAAATCCGAAAGTGCTTATGATGCCGAGATGTTCGTTGATACTCCGCTTGACAAATTCGCACAGTTTTTCGGAGCCGATGCGGTTGTGTTCTCGCAAATAGACAAATGGACAAAGAGCGGCTTCGGTATTGACACCAAAATCCGGTATTTCATCAAGTCCGCAAAGACAAACGAAATCATCTTTGACAGAACCTGTGACCTTCATCTGGACCTGTCGCAGAACACTAGCGGCGGTGGAGTATTTGGAGCATTGATAGATCTTGCAGCATCTGCCATTGTCACAGCGACCACGGATCATATTGTTGCGGCAAGAAAAGCCAATGCATACATATTCAATGACATTCCAAGAGGGAAATATAGCCCTATGTTCGGCAAGGATCAGAATGTCGCAGCCGCTAAGAAAGACATAAAAGCAAATGTTAAATAAGTACGGTGGCAGAAGAAGCCGTGATACATAAACTGTTAATTATTAACGTATTAAACTTTGCCCTTATGCGACATTCGGCATAAGGGCAAAGTTATTCTTCTTGATATTCAGGCACTTATACGCCACTGTCTCAATATCAGTTGGTGCGACTCAAAGTCCAAATAGTCAATTGTATAGGCCTTTGCCTTAGGTTGAATCAGACTAAAGGTAAAATCCTAAATGCTCATTATCAAGCATTTGAAATACACAAAGTCATCTCTGCCCCATCCCCGCAACACAATAACCACTGTGATTCCAGCGAAATCTCAAATAGCCAAAGCAAAGTCTCCATCCAAAATTTTGGTAACGTGCAAAAATTTTGGGTGGAGACTTTGTTTGGCCGCCTAAGCGGAAGATTCGCACTTCGGAGCTTCAACAGTCTCGGAGGGGCACTGGGAAGAGTGAATGCTTTAAGGAATCCGCTCAAAAAAAAACACCGCGTTCAGAAAATAAAAATTCCAGAATTTTGGTAACGTGCAAAATTCTGGAATTTTCTATTTTTGAACGCCTTTGCCGCTTTGTAAAAGTGCTTTGATGATTACATAGTCACTTCGACAAGCTCAGTGACCGAAAGGCTGCTCAGTGACCGATGCGGGAACTAGCTGATGAACAGCAGCTCGCGGTATTTCGGGAGAGGCCAGGTGCGGTTGTCCACAATCTCCTCAAGCTTGTCGATCGGACGGCGGAGGGCGGAGAAACTCTCCGCTATCTCGTGGTAGGCCACTGCTTTGGCATATTCATCCTCAAGGACATTCGCCTTCTTGCGCGCCTCGACCATAGCCGTCGCCTTCTCACGGATCTGGTCAACATATTTGGAGATGCTCTTGATGAGGTAGATCTCCTCCTTGCACTCGTCCGTGCCGCCGAAGACATCCTTGCTCAACGCCACCTCCTTCAGCAACTTGGACTTGTAGTCAAGTGCCGCCGGAATGATGTGGTTGATCGCCATCCTCGCCATCACGCGCGACTCGATCTGGATCATCTTGCTATAAGTCTCCCACTTCACCTCGTTGCGCGCCTGAAGTTCTTTCTCTGAATATACCCCTGTCTCCTTGAACATATTCACAGACGCAGGAGCAGTGAACTGCTTTATCATCTCAGGGACGCTGGTCTCGACATCGAGTCCACGCCTCTTCGCCTCGGCCTTCCACTCGTTGGCATAACCGTTGCCATCGAAGCAGACAACGTTGATGACCGAAGCGATGATCGGTTTGAGGGTGTCCAGGATGGCCACATTCAAGGCCTTCCCTGCGGCGAGTTCCTTGTCCAGACTCTTCTTGAAAGAGATCAGCTGCTCAGCCACAGCTGCGTTCAGTGTGGTCATCGCACCTGCGCAGTTGGCCAGCGACCCCACGGCGCGGAACTCGAAACGGTTGCCGGTGAAAGCGAACGGAGAGGTTCTGTTGCGGTCGGTGTTGTCCACGAATATCTCCGGAATCTCCACAAGGCCGACGCTCTTGCCCTTCTTCCCGGCGATCTCGATCGGAGTGTCGGAAGGAACCTCAAGCAGTTTGTGAAGCACCTCGGTCATCGTCCTGCCAAGGAAAGCTGACACGATTGCTGGCGGTGCCTCGTTGGCACCGAGACGATGGGCGTTCGTGGCGGTAGCGATGGAGGCCTTCAGCAAAGCGTTGTGCTTCTGCACGGCGGCGAGCACATTCACGAAAAATGTGACGAACTGGAGGTTACCTTTCGCATCCTTACCTGGAGCCAAAAGCATTGTGCCTGTGTCGGTTCCGAGCGACCAGTTGTTGTGTTTGCCTGATCCGTTCACACCTGCGAAAGGCTTCTCGTGAAGCAGTACCACGAAACCGTGCTTGCGCGCGATCTTGTTCATAAGGTTCATCACAAGCTGGTTCTGGTCGTTGGCAAGGTTGGTCTCACCGAAGATCGGAGCGAGCTCGAACTGGTTGGGAGCCACCTCGTTGTGTCTGGTCTTGAGCGGAATCCCAAGACGGTGTCCGGCGATCTCAAGGTCACGCATAAACTCGGCCACACGGGACGGAATAGCCCCGAAATAGTGGTCGTCCAGCTGCTGGTTCTTGGATGAGTTGTGCCCCATCAGGGTGCGGCCGGTGATCATAAGGTCAGGTCTCGCGGCATAGAGAGACTCATCGACAAGGAAATATTCCTGCTCCCATCCGAGGTAGGAATATACCTTCGTGACAGACTTGTCGAAGAGGCGGCAGATAGGGGTGGCCGCATCAGAAACGGCCTTGAGGGCCTTTTTGAGAGGGGTTTTGTAGTCCAAGGCCTCACCGGTGTAGGAGATGAAGACGGTCGGGATGCAGAGGGTGTCATCAATGATGAACACCGGGGAAGTCGGATCCCAGGCCGTGTAGCCTCTGGCCTCGAATGTGGCGCGGATGCCTCCGTTGGGGAAAGAGGATGCGTCCGGTTCCTGCTGGGCGAGGGACTTTCCGTCAAAAGTCTCTATGACTCCACCCTTGCCGTCATACTCGATCAGAGAGTCGTGCTTCTCGGCGGTGCCCTCTGTCAGAGGCTGGAACCAGTGGGTCACGTGGGTCACGTGATGCTCCATAGCCCACTCTTTCATACCCTTTGCGACTCCGTCAGCGGTCTCCCTGTCAAGGGACTTTCCGTTGTCGATGCAGTCAAGGAGTGCGTTCAGGGTCTTGGCGTCCAAGTACTTGTGCATCTTGGGACGGTCAAAGACCAGTTCTCCGTAGTAGTCGGAGGTCTTGCCCTCAGGGCGCTCAGCCGGAACTGCCTTCTTCTCGAAGGATTCCTTCACCAGATCAAATCTGTCAATGCTCATAATTTGTCTATTTGTTAAAGGTGTGTATTTCCTTAACTATATATTGTGTAATCAAAACTATCCTCAAACCTCAAGGCCGCTTCAAAAAGGAAGAAGGCTGATCCACGAGAGACCAGCCTTCAATATTTAAATCATAATATCCTTTTTCCGCAATGAATATGCCGTCAGGCTGGAAGACCGGCACACACGAAATCGTTCAGGACCTGAACATTCTGGCTCTGAAATCCCTGCTGGAACTGCTGCTGTCGATATGTGTGGGCTTCCGAAAACATCCTTGAAAAATTTTGATGGCGCAAGTTATGAAATCAATCCTTAAACTCAATGATTTTTTTTGATTTTATCGGTTTAGAACGCTCTATCGGAGCGAAGCGACGCAAGGGGTTTGGGGAATACGGTCCCCAATGCCCCACCGGGGCTGTCCCGTAAGGGACTGGGGGTTGAATGAAGTTGGAATTTCTAGAAGAGAAATTCCAACTTCTCTGGCAATCTCGTATAATCATCAATCCGGATATAATCCATTCCGCCGAGACGGATCTGGCTGTCGTTGCCACCGTCCGCGAAATCGTCCCCGACAAACAGGATCTGGTCAAACGAGTAGCCATGCTCGGCGGCATAACGCAACACAGCATCCAACTTGTTGTACTGCTTAGGAGTGATGTCGAACGAAGTTGTGCCACCGATGAACACGGAATAATCCTTGAATATTTCCTTAACCTCCGGGAACATCGCGCGTCTTTTGATCTTGTCCGGATCGAAAGTGAGTTTGGCCTCCTTGCCGGCCTTGGTGCCAAGCTGTCCGAAAGTCACCATACCGGACCCGTGATATTCAAGAGACTCGCCGCTGAAGTCGGTGTAACCATATTTCTTGCGCAGATAGTTGCAGCTCTTCTCGAAGAACTTTTTGTCCACCTGCGCCTTGTCCTCCCTGACAATCTGGAACTTGCCGTCCACAATACGGCTTTCGGCCATGCCATAGTTGCCAAGGATTGTGATAGGATATTCACCCATCTGCTTATAGATCCTCTCGCAATTGCCAGCCCCCGCCATGATGATCTCGTAGCGCTTTGCAAGAGTGTCGAGCACCGCCCTGTTGGCTGCGGTCAGCTGGGTCTTGTGCTGAGTCAAAGTTCCATCCAAGTCAAAGCAGATCAACTTCTTCTCCTGTTTCCACCTCAGCTCGCGGATGGAGTCCATAAGGCGTTTCATGCCCTGCGGCTGGTCGGTGGAGACGTAGGTGACACCGTGCCTCATCGCGAAGTCGGCGAGATCATAACTGTTCACCGGCCAGAGGACCGTCTGAAGTCCGGCCGCGTGCACCTCGTCCAGATAGTGGGCGGAGTTGATCACAACATTATAATTATAGGACACACCGGCATAACCTCTATCCTTGAGCTCTTTCACTGAATATGTCTTCCTGGACGTGATCGGGATTACCTCCGCGCCCAGGTGAAGGCGCACAATCTCGTCACAGAGATGCTCGCTGAAAGAGATGAAGCACATCTGATCGTACATATTCATTTCATCACAGAGAGCGATGACCTTCTCCGCCAGCTGGGTTTCCCTCGCCGGAGTCGGATGCGACTTGAGTTCAAGGAACAACTTCAGCGCCGGAGTGCGCTTCGCCTGGGTGAAATATTCCCTCAATGAAGGAATATGGTCGCCGTTCGGAAGGGTGCAGCTCTTGACGGTGGCATAGTCGAGTTTCTGAATATCCTTGTACTTCGTCCCAGGGATCATCGGGCCGTGCAGGATCACGAGCGAGTCGTCCGTGGTGAGATGGACATCCAGCTCGACGCTCTCCACGCCGAGTTTCTGGGCGCCGGCAAGGCTGGTCAAAGTGTTTTCAAAAGACCCAGGATGGGCGTAGAAGCCTCTGTGGGACATAATTTTGGTCTGCGCCGGAAGCATCACGGCGCAAAGCAGCAGTGTCAGGACTGCCGAGAGAACAAACTTTTTCATAGTCCAAAATTACGAAAAATTGCCGTATGTAGGAATTTGTCTGGGTGAAGTTTTTCACTTCAATGTATTTTCCTGATTTCGGTTAACTCGGTTTTATAGATTATTACTTGTAAAAGTTGACTTTTAGGACATTTCAAACAAATCAAAACAGCCCCCCAGATTTGACAATGATTCTAATGATTGCTATCTTTGCCCCGTGAAGGTTCTTTGGCTCAGGTTTGATGCCAAGGATCAAAAGGGAATCCGGTGCGAATCCGGGACAGTACCCGCTGCTGTGAGTTCCGTCTGACGCTGTCTGAAGAAGAGTATCCAGACAGTCACCTCAGAATGACGCGGCTTTCTTATGCCACTGGCCGGACACTGAATATTCAGTTTTCCATACCGCCGGGAAGGCGCCGCGTCAGGAGCGAGTCAGAAGACCTGCCTTCGCAAAACTTTACGGCCTTGCCTGCGGGATCACGGGCGGCGGCCGGACTATAATTTATGAAACGAATATACCGTCTCATAGCCTTGACCTGCATTCTGGGATGCGGGCAGGTAGCTTTCGCACAGACATCCGGTGACTCAACAGCTGTTCGCCGGAAGGATAATTCATTGGACAGCACCCAGTTTATCAAGGAGTCCATCATCATCGGCACCCCTGCCGGTTACAAATACCGGGAGGTCATCCCGGCGCAGACCCTGAAGGAAGAGGAGCTTCAACGACTGAACAGTTTCTCGGTCGCTGACGCTATCCGCTATTTCTCCGGAGTGCAGTTGAAAGACTACGGCGGGGTCGGCGGCCTCAAGACCGTGAACATCCGCTCGATGGGCACAAACCATATGGCCGTGTTCTATGACGGAATACAGCTCGGAAACGCACAGAACGGACAGGTGGACCTGGGACGATTCTCGCTGGACGATGTGGAGGAGATCTCCTTGTACAACGGGCAGAAAAGCGACATCTTCCAGTCAGCCAAAGACTTCGGGGCATCGGGAACGATCTACATCACGACCCGGAGGCCGCGGTTCGAGAATGGTCGGAACGCGAACTTCAAGGCCACGATGAAGACCGGATCATTCGGCCTCATCAATCCGTCCATCCGCAGCGAGTACAAGATTTCGGATGCCGTAAGCGCCTCATTCAGCGGAGAATGGGTCAACGCCACCGGCAAGTACAAGTTCCGTTACCGCAGGCGTAACTCATTGGGAGAGATCGCCTACGACACGACCGCTGTCCGGCACAACGGCGACATCAACGCCACCAGGCTTGAAGCCGCGCTACACGGAACGCTCGACGAAGGGCGGTGGACCGTCCGGGCATATTCATACAACTCGGAGAGGGGCATTCCGGGTGCCATCGTGAACAACGTGTTCCGCAACGGCGAGAGGCTTTGGGACACAAACTCGTTCATCCAAGGCTCTTTCACGAACAAGTGGAGCCCGAAGTTCAGATCCCTGATCAACGCCAAATACGCCGCCGACTACACACATTACGAGAATCAGGACGCGAAACTGATCCAGACGAAGAACACCTACCGACAGAAGGAGTTGTACGCTTCCTGCGCGAACCTCTATAATATAATGGAGAACTGGGAGGTGTCCCTCGCATACGATTTCCAGTGGAACACTCTTGACGCGACATTCTATATGCCGACCGAAAGCGACGGCACATTCCCCTACCCTACCCGCTACACGCAGATGGCCGCGCTGGCGACAGCGTTCGAATGGGGACGGTTCAAGGGACAGGCCAGCGTGCTGGGCTACTTCGTGCACGAGAAGGTGAAACGGTTCGAGGCGCGACCGGACAAGGCGGTGGCCACTCCGGCGTTCTTCCTGTCCTACAAGCCGTTCCGCAGGCAGGACCTGTCGCTCCGGGCGTTCTACAAACGGATGTTCAGGATGCCGACGTTCAACGACCTCTACTACACGGACATGGGCAACGCCTTCCTGAAACCAGAATATGCCGAACAGTTCAACGTCGGTCTGAAGTACACGAAGGATTTCAGGAATATGTCCGTTCTGCGAACTATTGACGCTTCCGTGGATGCTTACTACAACCACATCACTGATAAGATCATAGCCTACCCGAAAGGACAGCAGTTCCGCTGGACGATGCTGAATCTCGGGGAGGTGGACATCAAGGGGGTGGACGTGGCGTTGAACTCAGTCTGGGCCTTCGGCGAGGTGGAGGCCACGGCCAGGCTCCAGTACACCTTCCAGGAAGCGATAGATGTCACGGATCCCGCGGACACATATTACCGGGATCAGATTCCGTATATTCCTTGGCACAGCGGTTCGGCGGTGCTGTCGCTCTTCTACAAAGGCTGGGGCCTGAACTACAGCTTCATCTACACCGGCGAGCGCTACAACCAGCAGGAGAACATCCCGAGGAACCACACCCAGCCGTGGTACACCAGCGACCTCTCCCTCCAGAAGTCCTTCGCCATCCGCACCCGAACCCTCAAGCTCACCGCCGAGATCAACAACCTCCTCGGCCAAGACTACGACGTGGTGCTGAACTACCCTATGCCGAAGACAAACTGTCGGTTGGTCACGAGTTTTAATTTTTAAATCAATATGTTATGAGACACACAAACAAAATCATCAAGGCCTTGGCCATAGTCCTGTTTTTCGGTGTGGCCATCTGCGGCTGCCGCAAGGAAGAGACCATCGTTCCTCCAGTGTATGGCCCGCTGGGATTCCAGACAGATCCCGATGCGGATCCGATAGGAATGTACGTCCTCAACGAGGGCAATATGGGCAGCAACAAGGCTGACATCGACTTTCTCGACTACCGTGAGGCCTCCTATGCCTGCGGAATCTACGCCGAAAAGAATCCGACGGTTGTCAAAGGATTGGGTGACACCGGCAACGACCTCCAGATCTATGACGGAAGGTTGTTCGCCGTCATCAACGGTTCGCACAAGGTGGAGGTGATGGACGCCTACACAGCAAAGAGAATCACCCAGATCGACATCGCTAACTGCAGGTACATTGCGTTCAAGGACAACTACGCATACGTAACCGCCTACGTTGGTTCTGACGCTGAGTTCTCCGCTGACCGCAAAGGATCTATCTTCAAAGTCAACCTTGACACGTACAAGATTGAGGGTGAGACACAGGTCGGATATCAGCCTGAAGAGATTGCCATCATCGGGAACAACGCCTATGTGGCCAATTCAGGAGGCTACAGGGCTCCGAATTATGACTCGACCGTCTCAGTCGTTGATTTAGCCTCAATGACAGAAGTTTACAAGATTGATGTCGCGATCAACCTCTGCCACATCAAGGCTGACTCCAAGGGCAATCTGTGGGTGTCATCCAACGGCAATTATGTCGATGTCGCCTCGAATCTGTACCGCCTGGAAAAAGACGGAGCTCAGTACAAAGTCGCTGAGACGATGAATATTCCCGTGTCCAATATTGCAATAGCCAATGACTCTCTCTACATCTACAGCAGCGAGTACAACTACGCCACTTCCAGCAGCACAATCAGTTACGCCATCGTCGATGCGGCACGTGCCAGCATCGTCTCCAGAAAGATCATCACTGACGGAACGGAAAGCCAGATCGTGTCACCTTACGGAATCGCGGTTCATCCGACAAACGGTGACATCTACATCACTGATGCAAAGAACTACACCTCCAGCGGCACTCTATATTGCTATTCCAAGTCCGGCGCTCAGAAATGGAGTGCGACCACCGGAGATATTCCGGGACATTTCGCTTTCCTGCCACGGGAGAAATAATCTCCCCCAACCGCCAAACGACAATTTCGGGGTAACTATATTCGTGTTGACTAACTTTTCAGCCCATCACGCTAATGCTCAGATAACTGCAAACGAATACGGCCTTCTGGGATATTTCTTTATCTATTAACAAGTTAAGAAATATATTAGTTAACCGATATAGAATTACCATTTTTTAGCTTATATGAAGCCGGAGCCAAGCACACGGTCAACGATCTTCAAGGGGAAGCCGTAGCGGGTCGACAGGATATTCCTCAGCGTAACGACTTGATTGGAATTGAGTTTCGCCAGCATTTCCTCTGCCGCTGAGCCGATGGATTTCCGCATCTCCTTCAGACAATAACCAGTGTTCCGCACTGGAGCAAGAACAAATTCGTCCAATCGCCCTATGGTGTCAGGGAACATCATCGGGCATATTCGTGCGACCGCGCTCCTGACCTCCCGGTCATTGACAGGGTAGCGGACCGCTTCTCCCTGATTGGCGGTCAGGTCCGCCTTGTTCACCAGATAGGAAAGCGAGCCGATTGTCTTGATAACCGATTCCAGTCGCCCGGTCGTGATGAATGAGCCGAATGTCACCATCCCGTTGGCATAGAGTTTCCAGGATTGCGGAACCGGACGGCTTGTCCCGATAACTTTCGGTTTCTGCCACGGAAGGATGTCGGCAATCCTTGGCCGCAAGACTGAGGAATAGCCTTCCGCGGCGAAATATTCAAGGATGGAACTCCAAGGATAGGAGAATGGGTTGTTCGTCTCGTGATGTTTTCGAGGATTGTTAAGGATGTAGCCCACAACATTCTTAAGGTATTCCTCAGAGTCCACCTTCCCTACCTTGACCCACACCCTGCTCATCACTTTCGAAGTGCCGAAGCGGTGGGAATAGTACATACTGATTGTTTTCTTGAATCTTTCCGCACACCTGACCACATCGGTTCTCCGCCCCCAAGCCAATGAGTGAAAATGGGTTGACACGAGCACAAGGATCGCGACCTCGATGTCTTCTCCGAATAGTTTGAAGGCCGCCGCGAACTTGTTCACTCCCGCAATGAAGGCTTTCTCATCAGGGAACAAGTCCACTCCCTCCAGTCCTTGCGAGCAAATGTGGAACCATCCAGCCTCCTCTTGCTCCTTCACTGGTTCTTGTCCAGTTTTTCTTTCGTTCAAATCTTTCGCCTCAACCATAAACGTCACATTTTGTTTAAGTTAATATTCAAGGACGGAATTCCATCCCTTTTCCATCGGCAAGGTACAAACAAATCAGCGAACCATCCAAATATTCCACGGCTAATTCACACCTGGAACCGCAAATCATTGAACAACTGCCATTTCGAGTTCCAGGTGCGAGGGAAATCGCGCACCTGAGAGAACGGAACGGCCACACAGAGGGCTGGGATGCGGGATGGGACTCCGAGGTGCGACTTTTCTCACGCACCTGGAAGCGCAAGTGACTGGCCGACAGCGGAAACGGACTCCAGGTGCGAAGAGGAATCACGCACCTGGAAGAGAGGATAGGCCACACAGAGGGCTGGGATGCAGGTGGGGACTCCAGGGGGCGACTTTTCTCACGCACCTGGAAGCGCAAGTGACTGGCCGACAGCGGGAACGGACTCCAGGTGCGAGAGAAATCACACACCTGGGAGAGAGGAACGGCCACACGGAGGACTGGGGCGTGGGGTGGGGCTCCGAGGTGCGACTTTTCTCTCGCACCTGGAAGCGAAAGTGACTGACCGACAGTGGAAACGGACTCCAGGTGCGAGGGAAATCACGCACCTGGAAGAGAGGGTAGGCCACACAGAGGGCTGGGATGCAGGTGGGGACTCCAGGGGGCGACTTTTCTCACGCACCTGGAAGCGCAAGTGACTGGCCGACAGCGGGAACGGACTTCAGGTGCGAAGGGAATCACACACCTGGAAGAGAGGGATGACAAGGGCTACGGGGAAGGGGGAAAAAATATGAAAGAGATGCGGAAGAAATAAACGTGACAGGGAAATGACTAGGGGAGGGGACAGAAAATCAACAACTGAAAGTTGAGCAATCGATTTCGTTAATATTTTTAAATAAAATTCAGCCGCAGCATATCATTTCCGAAGAAAACCTCTTGTATATTTACAAAATGATACTTTACTTTGCATAATGAATAAATATTCCATAGGCTTAATCTGGAGGTTGAGACAAACATCCTAAGATTGACCGAGCTTTGGGACAAAAGAGGTAGAAAGTGGAGACATCAGCTGGGATAAATACCAGGAGCAGGCAAAATTGACCGGGCTTTTGAACAGAAGAGAAAGAAAGAGGTGAAAGGAGCAGAAAAAGCCAGAAGACGGAAGATGGGAAGGGAGCAAAAGGGGCAAAAAGCGAGAGAAGCGGAAGAGACGAAAGGAGCGGCAGAAAAAGAGGGGAAAAGAGGTGGAAGAAACGGTAGAAACGACAAAGGCAAAAGAAAAAAAAGGAAGCAGAGAAGACAGAAGAGACGGAAGAAGTGGATGAGAAAACAGAGGAAAAGGAGGATAAGAGGCAAGAGAGAGAGAGTGGAGAGCGACAAAGGCAAAAGAAAAGAAAAGAAAAGAAGAGGAAGAAGCTGAGGAGACAGAAGAGGCGGAAGAGATGAAAAAGCGGAAGAGACGGAAGAGAAAAGAAGAGAAAGTACACACACATTGACATACTACACAACAAAACCAATATTTTAAAATTATGTTAAACAGAATCAAGTCTTCGATATTCAGAGGAATGGCGGCTGTTGTGGCTGCTGTCGCTCTGTTTGTATCGTTCTCTGCCGCGGCGGGTGCCCAGAACAGGGGCGGTTCCGTCAGCGGTACAGTCAAGGACGCCAATGGCCCTGTCATCGGCGCGGCCGTTTTTGTCAAGGGTGGATCAACGGGTGAGACCACTGACATTGACGGAAAGTTCAAACTTAGCAACCTGAAAACCAACGATGTGATCACCGTCTCCATCATCGGTTACGAGACCAAGGAGATCGTCTGGAACGGCCAGGCCACACTCGACATCGTCATCCGCGAGGAAGCCACAGCTCTCAAGGGAGTCGTGGTGACGGCCATGGGTATGGTCCGCCAGTCGGAAAGCCTTACCTACGCTGCCGAGACAGTCGGCGGCAAGGATGTGAACGACATCAAGAGCATCAACATGATCAACTCTCTCCAGGGTAAGAGCGCAGGCCTTGTCATCACCCCTAACTCAACGGGAGCCGGCGGATCATCCAAGATCCTCTTCCGTGGAAACAAGTCCATCAATGGAAGCAACCAGCCTCTCATCGTTGTGGACGGTGTGCCTGTGATGCAGAACATCACATCCTCACAGGTCGCCTCCAACTACGGTGGCGAGAGGGACGGCGGCGATGTGATGTCCACGATCAACCCTGACGACATCAAGTCCATCACCCTCCTTAAAGGTGCGTCAGCCGCAGCGCTTTACGGTGCCGTGGCCGCCAACGGAGCGATCATGATCACGACAAAGTCAGCGGCAGCCGGCAAGGTGAACGTCACCGTGTCCAGCAACACGACAGCAGAAAGCCCTATGGTGCTTCCTAAGTTCCAGAACAACTACGGGATGTCAGACAACGGCACCTACAGCTGGGGCAGCAAGCTCTCCTCAAAGGCACCGAACTATCTCAAGAAGTTCTTCCGCACAGGTTTCACGACCAACAACACATTCGCCGTGTCCGGCGGAAACGACTCTTTCGGAGCCTACTTCTCCTACGGCAATGTCTACTCAGAGGGCATGACTCCTGAGAATGAGTACAGAAGCCACAACTTCAACACCAAGGTCAACTTCACCGTCCTCGACAACATCAAGATAGAGGCCAGCGCGAAGCTCACCAACCAGCACATCGAGAACCAGTCCGCATCGGGATTCCTCTGGAACCCTCTGACCGGCGCCTACCTCTTCCCGAGAGGCGAGGACTGGGATCACTACAAGAACAACTACGAGGTCTATGACGCCTCACGCAGCTGCTACGTCCAGAACTGGACCAACACGAAGCAGCAGCAGTACAGCAACCCTTACTGGGTGCTCAACCGCCAGAAGCCGGTCGTTGACCGCAACCGCTACGAGTTCGGCGGCAGCGTGAGATGGGACATCATCAAGGATCTCTACGTACAGGGCCGTCTCCGCTACGAGAGAGGCGAGGAGCACTTTGTGCACAACGCCTACGCCTCCAGCACCGGTGACCTCTACCCTATGGGCAGAATGAAGGACAACCGCTACTTCAGCGACCAGATGTACGGCGATGTGCTCGTCGGCTACAACCACAACTGGAACGACACCTTCTCACTCTCCGTGACCGCCGGCTCCAGCTTCACCCACAGCAAGACCGGAAACGTGGATCTCTGGGCCGAGGGAACACAGTTCACAGCCCCTGGCAACGGCAACGTCTACTACCCTAACATATTCACCCCTAACAACTATTATGGGAATATGTCGTCTGTCGGAAAGGGTGGCCACTGGAACACCGAGAAGCGTCTTAACGCCGTGTTCGCTACCGCGCAGTTCGGCTACAAGGAAGGCCTCTTCATCGATGTCACCGCCCGTAACGACTGGTCATCGGCTCTTGCCTTCACCGACAATGTGTCATTCTTCTATCCTTCAGTGGGAGCCAGCTTCCTTCTGAACAAGTTCGCCGACCTCGGCCCTGCCGTGGACCTCGTGAAGTTCCGCGCAAGCTACTCCATCGTGGGTAACGATGTCCCTGTCTACATGACCAACCTGCTCTACAGCCTTGGCTCACAGGGATCGATCTCCGCTCCGGACAGCGCTCCTTTCAGAACCCTAAAGCCTGAGATGACCCACTCCATCGAGGCCGGTTTCGACGGAGCCTTCTTCAACAACAGGCTCAACGTCTCCGCCACCTGGTACAAGACCAACACCAAGAACCAGTTCTTCTCCGTAGCCTCTCCTTACGAGTCCGGTCTGCGCAACCGCTATGTGAACGCCGGTAATGTGGAGAACCAGGGTATCGAGATGACCGCCAGCTGGTACGAGCAGTTCAGCAACGACTTCAGCTGGGAGACAGGAGTGAACTTCTCCTACAACAACAACAAGATCGTGGAACTCGTGGACGAGCTTCCTAAC
Source organism: uncultured Bacteroidales bacterium (assembly GCA_934725575.1). GTDB lineage: Bacteria > Bacteroidota > Bacteroidia > Bacteroidales > UBA932 > Cryptobacteroides. The sequence goes on along the minus strand of CAKVCK010000002.1, from coordinate 76,772 downwards.
GGCCTTACACTCTCCAACTTCGGAGGCGCCAAGATCATCCTCAAGGAAGGCGGTTCCTACGGTGACCTCTATGTACGCCAGATCCTCAGGGACGAGAGCGGCAAGATCAAGAAGAACGATGCCGGACAGCCGATCCTCGGCGACGACAACAACGACCAGCTCAAGCATGTCGGCAACATGAACTCCAAGGTTTACGCCGGCTGGAGCAACTCATTCCGCTACAAGAACTTCAATCTCTCGATGCTCATCGACGCGAGATTCGGCGGCAAGGTCATCTCCATGACCGAGGCCACGCTGGACGGCTGGGGAGTGTCACAGAGGTCAGGCGAGGCCCGCGACGCCGGCTCCATCACCGTTGACGGAGTCTCCTTCGAACCAAGGGCTTGGTACGAAACCACGGGAGCCAGCAACTTCAACTCTCCTTACGCCAATGAGAACTACGTCTACAGCGCCACCAACGTCCGTCTGCGCGAGCTCAGCTTCGGCTACACATTCCGTAACCTCCTCGGCAACGGCAAGAACGTGACAGCATCCATCATCGGCCGCAACCTGTTCTTCTTCTACAAGGACGCACCTTGCGACCCTGATGTCTCAGCAGGTACAGGCAACGGCTGGCAGGGCATCGACATGTTCGCCCTCCCTACCTCACGCAGCTTCGGTCTGAACCTTAAACTCAACTTCTAAAAATTTCCAAGACAATGAAAAATATTTTAAAATATTCAGTAGCGGCCTTGTTCGGACTCGGAATCGTAGCCTGCACAGGCGACTTCGAGAAGATGAACACCAGCGACGTGCAGGTGAACCCGGACGATCTTCCTCTCTCATCCCAGTGCGCTGAGCCGATGCAGTACTGCTACCCTCCTCAGCAGAACATGTTCCAGTTCTGGACAAACCTCACCGTGGATTTCTACAGCGGTTACTTCATGACCCCTAACGGAAACTTCACCAACGGTGACATGGGCGAGAACAGAGGACACTCGGGCGGTATGTACGAGAACCACTACCTCCACGTGTTCAACAACACAAGGCGACTGATCGCCACCCTTGACGGCAAGAACCAGCCAGCCCTCGCCGGCGTGATGAGAATCGTACAGGCCTACAGCCTTATGATGACCACCGACGTGTACGGCCCTCTCGCCCACAGCTCCATCCTGTCCGGTGAGTATGAGTCATACTTCCCGTTTGACAGCCAGCAGCAGCTCTACCAGACAATGCTTGACGACACTCAGAAGGCATTGGACGCCTTCAACAAGCCTACAGATGACGAAAAGGCCGGACTCGGCACATTCGACATCTGGTGCGGCGGCGACTTCGAGATGTGGAAGAAGGTGGCCAACACGATGAGACTCCGTATCGCCCTGCGTCTTTCCAAGAGAGCGGACGAGATGAAGGCCGCGGGCTACGACCTTCCTGCGATCGCCAAGGCGGCAGCGGGCAACACCCTCGCCAACGGCGGCAAGGACATCATGATCGACAAGAGTCTCGAGAACGAGCTTTGGCTTATGTTCGCTTGGGGAGACTGCGGATTCAACGCCAACCTCGTGACATTGATGTCTGGTCTCAAGGATCCTCGCCAGCCTCTGTACATGGCGAAGAACCAGGACAAGTTCACCACCTCCGACGGAAAGGAAGTAGCGAAGGGAACCGGCTACTACGGCATCAGGTTCGCCAGCGGTCTGCCAGGCAAGCCGAACGACTGGGGCAAGCTCTCCGGTTGGGTAGACGGCAGCAACAGCAAGGGCATCTACAGCGCTCCGCTTCCGATCTTCAAGCAGGCCGAGTCCTACTTCCTCCTCGCCGAGGCCGCCCTCAGGGGCTGGACATCCGGCGACGTGAAGTCCCTCTACGAAGAAGGCATCAGAACCTCGATGGCCAATGAGCTTGCCTACAAGGGCAAGTACGCCGAGATCGCGGAATATGCGAAAGGCGCTGTCGAGAAGTACATCAGCGGAACCGACACGCAGATTGATTTCGTCGATCCTTTCGATCCGAAACTCAACACCAAAGCCCTCAACAAGCTGGGCGTGAAGTGGGACAACGGCGCTTCCAACGAGGACAAGCTCGCCCGCATCATGACTCAGAAGTACCTCGCTCTCTTCCCTCTCTCAACCGAGGCCTGGGCAGAGCAGAGACGTACCGGATATCCGGTTCTCTTCCCAGCCTACGTCAACGAGAGCAACGGTGCCGTCACCACCGAGGAAGGCGTGCGCCGCCAGATCTACAGCAGCAACGCCGGCGACACCAACGCCGAGGGTCTCAAGACCGGAATCGAGCTCCTCAACAAGGAGAATTCCAGCAAGACCGGCCACTCCGGCGACCAGGGCGGAACCCGCGTTTGGTGGGACAACGCCGACAAGGGAAACTTCTAAAATATTCACGAATATACCAACGAAGGGACCGGTCAATCGACCGGCCCCTTTTCTGTTCCCGACCACTTCACCGCTCGAATCTTTCCTTTATAAATTTTGTCATTTGTCGCCGCAATGAAAAAACGGTCCAGAAAGCGTCCACACAACGGTTGTTGATATCATTGTGGAAAAATTTGGAAAGAGGTGGAATAAAATGGAAAAATATTCCTAACTTTGTGACCAAGCGTGAAAGACGAAAACTTATGATCACATTCATCGGAGAATATTCAGGCAAGATTGACGACAAAGGGAGAGTGGTTTTCCCTTCGCCGTTCAAGTCATTGATGCCGTCCGAGGGCGATCAGAGGTTTGTCATAAAGAAGGACATCTTCGAGGAATGCCTTGAGATGTACACCTTTGAGGAGTGGGAGCGCCAGTCCGAGGAGGTCAAGTCAAAGTTGAATTTCTTTAATCGTGCTCACGCCGCTTTCTGGAGAGAGTATATGCGCGACCGGGCCATCGTCGAGCCGGACGCCAAACTCGGACGCATCTCGATCCCCAAGAAGCTTTTGGAGTCAATTGGTGTAACGAAAGAGGTAGTCTTCTCGGGCAACGATTACAAGATCGAGATCTGGGCCAAGGAGAGATTCGAGGCCAGCGGAATCTCAAACGAAGAATTCTTGAATATTGCCGGACAGCTGTCTCAAGAGAGGTAGGAGGGCCGCGCGATGTCAGAATACCACACACCAGTGATGCTTGATGAGAGCATTTCCGCTCTTGTCTCCAATCCGTCAGGAACATACGCCGATGTCACATTCGGGGGCGGTGGTCACACCGCCGAACTACTTTCACGCTTAAATGAAGACGGTCACGTCATCGCCTTCGACCGTGACAGCGACGCAATCAACAACAGGATAGATGACCCGAGACTCACAATGGTGCGGGCGGATTTCCGGTTCATACACAATTTCGTGCTGAACGAGGCGCACGAGACCCAAGACATAACCCTAAGGGAAAAACTTACAGGCGGCCTGGACGGCATTCTCGCCGACCTCGGAGTGTCATCCCACCAGTTCGACACGGCGGAGAGAGGATTCTCCTTCCGCTACGACGCTCCTCTGGATATGAGGATGAACCGCGAGGGCGGAAAGACAGCCGCGGACGTGGTCAATGAATATTCCTGTGAAGACATCGAAAGGATTCTCCGCATCTACGGTGAGGTGGACAACGCCCGCAAGGTGGCACAACTGATTACTTCGGCAAGAGACAGGAATCCGATCGGCACGACCGGCGAGCTTGACGAGGCCATCAAGGCCGCGCTTCCGAAATTCGCTGAGCACAAGTACCTTGCGAAAGTCTATCAGGCTCTCAGAATCGAGGTGAACCACGAGATGCGCTCTCTGGAGAAATTCCTCGAAGGAGCGGCGGACACCCTCAGGCCTGGCGGAAGGCTGGTAGTGATCACCTACCACTCGCTTGAGGACAGGATGGTGAAGAACTTCATCAAGACCGGAAGGGCCGACGGCAAGGAGGAAAAGGACATATTCGGGAATATTCACGCCCCGCTGAAGGCTGTGAACCGCAAGCCGATCCTGCCTCGGGAGGACGAGATAGCCTCCAACACAAGGGCAAGGAGCGCTAAACTGAGGATAGCCGAGAAAAATGATGGAGGGCAAGGAAGATGACGGAACTGAGGAAATGGAAGATTTCAGACATCTGGAAATGGCTGGGCAACGCAGGGTTGGCCATCCTTCAGGGCGAATTGTTGCTGAGGCTTAACGTCTCACGCTATTTCATACACATCATCTACACATTCTTCCTGTTCTGGGCCAGCATCTGGCTGAGTCTCAAGATAGAGAAGACCCTCACAAGGGTCGAGGACAACCGGAAGATCCTCTCCGACATCGAGATCTACCACGCCCAGAAAACGGTCGAGCTTGCGGGATATTCCAGGCTCAGCACCGTGCAGGATATGCTCAAGGACACAGGCTCGGACTTGGCGATGCCTGCGAAACCGGCCGACAGACTAAAAAAATAGGACAGACTATGGCTCAGAATGAACAGAATACGAACAGGAAGAAGCGGGACAGGATCGGAGTGATTCTGTACCTGCTCTACACCCTTGTCCTGATTCTGGGAGTCATTGTCGTCGGCAGGATCATCTACATCCAGTGTTTCTGGAAACTCGACAAGGGCATCGTGAAATATTTTGTGCCGCCGGTCGTCAAAAGCACGATAGCTCCGGACCGAGGCGCCATCATCGGATGCAACGGAGAATTGTTGGCGATGTCCACCCCGATGTACGAGCTGAGGATGGACTGCACGGTGCGCAAGGACTATTTCAAGGAGAAGATGAGGAAAAAACCGACCGGGAAGAATCTGGAGCAGGAATGGCTGGACAAGGCCAAGGCGTTCTCGGAAGGAATCTCCAAGGAATTGGATATGAACGCTCCAGCGGTCTATAAGTCCATCACTGACGGACGCAGGAACGGCAACAAATACCTTCTGCTGGCCCGAAATATCGACAGGGGCACGCTCCTCAGGCTGCAGAAGCTTCCGCTGATGGAGGAAGGCCAGTACAAGAGCGGGATCATCGTTGTCAAAAGAGACACCCGAAAATACCCTTACGGCACGCTGGCCAGACGAACCATCGGTTATGTCAAGGACAACAGCAACTCCAACGGCAACAACCACATAGGACTTGAGGGGAAATATGACTATGCCCTGCACGGCCAGGAGGGTGAGATCTGGCTCAGGCCTACCGACAACAAGGAGAGGATCCAGAACTACGACAGCGCCTACGTCAAGCCGGTGAACGGACTGGATGTCAGGACGACCCTCGACATCACGATTCAGGACATCCTCGACAAGGCTATGCGGAAGCAGATGGCGGCCAACCCGAAAATCGCAGAGGGATGCGGAGTGCTGATGGATGTGAAGACCGGAGCGATCCGCGCGATGGTGAACCTGACTAAGAGCCCTAAGGACAGCAGCCTCAACGAGGTTTACAATATGGCGGTCGGTTTCGGAGCAGAGCCGGGATCAGTGTTCAAGGCGACGACCCTTATGACAGCGATCGAGGACGGCTACGTCAAGTCGCTGGACGATGTGATCCCGATGAACAACGGCGTGATCCCCGGCTATCCAAGAGACGTGCATATCAACGGTAACGGAGATATCTCCATCCTGCACGGATTCGAGATTTCCTCCAACTACGTGTTCCGCTACCTTGCCGTCAACAACTATGGGGACGACCCTAAACGGTTCCTGGACAAGCTGTATATGTACAAGCTCGGACAGGCGTTCGACTTCGATCTGGAAGGGCTTCAGGAACCTTACCTTCCGTCTCCGGACTCAAAGTTATGGAGTGCGACGGATCTGGGGGCCACGGCGATAGGCTATGCCATCAGGGAGACTCCGCTGCACATCCTGACATTCTACAATGCGATCGCCAACAAAGGCAGGATGATGAAGCCATATCTGGTGGAAAGCATTGAGAAAGACGGTGTTGTCAAAACGAAGAAAGGGCCGGGCGTGCTGAACGCCTCGATCTGCTCAAAGGCGACAGCGGACACATTGCTCAGGGCTATGAAGGCCGTGACCTCCGAAGGAACCGCCACAAGGCTCAAAGGAGCGAAACTTCAAGTGGCAGGAAAGACCGGAACGTCCAGACAGGTCCTCTCCGGAGAGGAAATCAAGGAATATGGGATGCAGGATCCATACGTCACAAAGGACGGCAGCTATCACAATATGGCCACGTTCGTTGGTTTCTTCCCGGCGGACAATCCGAAGTACAGTGCCATAATCTGTATGAAATCCAGCCTTATCAGAGGCAGCTTGTTCGGTGGTGTCGCACCTGCAACGGCTATGCGGGAGGTCGTGGACGCGATCTACACCCTCGACCCGGACTGGGGCGGAGAAGTGGAAAGGAATGGGACTATCCCGAAAATGACATTGGACAGAGAAGTCGGGAAACCGGCGGATCCAAAGAATCCGGAGGTTCCGGACGTGCTTGGACTTGGGCTTAAGGACGCCATATTCCTGATAGAGAACAGCGGGCTTAGATGCACATATTCAGGCACAGGACACGTGGCCTCGCAGAGTCCTAAGGCAGGGCAGAAAGCCGCGAAGGGGACAACAATATCAATCACTTTGAAATGAGACTTGAAGACATCATAAAGGACAGCGGAGTCATCGGGGTGCGGGGAGACCTGAGCCTTGAGATCACGGACATTTGCAACGATTCCAGGAAAGTCACTCCCGGAGCGATGTTCATAGCTGTCAAGGGGCACGACAGCGACGGGCACGCCTACATCGGAAAGGCGATTGCCTCCGGGGCGGCCGCCATTGTCTATGAGGACGAGGACGCTGTCAAACCGGTGATTTCTGAATATTCAGAAAACTCGCCTGTCTTGGTAAAGGTCGGGAACTCACGCCACGCGGTCGCGATGATGGCCGCCAATTTCTTCGACAACCCTTCGAAGAAGCTTACCCTCGTGGGAATCACCGGAACCAACGGCAAGACCACGACCGTGACCCTCCTCTACCGGCTGTTTATGGCGCAGGGTTACAACTGCGGCCTCCTGTCCACGATAGCGAACTACGTCGGGACAAGGCGGAGCGAGACAGCCAACACGACGGCCGACCCTGTCACCATCAACTCCCTTCTGGCTGAGATGGTTGAGGCCGGATGTGAATATTGCTTTATGGAGGTCAGTTCCATCGGTGTCGAGCAGGAGCGTGTGGCGGGACTTGAGTTCAAGGTCGGGATATTCTCGAACCTGACCCACGACCACCTCGACTATCACAAGACCTTTGCTGAATATCTCCGCTGCAAGAAGCTGTTCTTCGACAACCTTCCGGCCACGGCCACGGCGATCACCAACATCGATGACAAGAACGGCGAGGTGATGGTACAGAACACCAAGGCTAAGGTGGTGAGATATTCCTGCAGAAGCATCGCGGACCACACCTGCCGCATTATGGAGGAAACTTTCGAGGGGATGCTGCTGAAGATTGACGGGCGGGAGACCTGGACAAGGCTCATCGGCCAGCACAACGCCTATAATATTCTCGCGATCTACAGCGCCGCCATCGCCGTGGGCGCTGATCCGGATGAGACCCTCGTCGCCATCAGCAACCTTGAGTCGGCCCCGGGAAGGCTTGAGGTGATCAGAGGTCCGAGAAAACTGTCCGTGGTCATCGACTACGCCCACACCCCGGACGCTTTGGAGAACGTGCTCAAGACTCTCAAGGACATAGACGACGGCAAGGAACTCATCTGCCTGTTCGGCTGCGGAGGCGACAGGGACAAGACCAAGAGGCCTGAGATGGCGAAGATCGCCGAGGAATATGCTGACAGGATCGTGGTCACCTCAGACAACAGCCGCACGGAAAGGACCGAGGACATCCTTGACGACATCAAGAAAGGATTCACAGCCAAAGGATTGGCCAAGGCCATATTCATCGCCGACAGGAAGGAGGCCATCCGCGCGGCGATCAACTTCGCTCCGGACGGAGCCGTGATCCTGCTTGCGGGGAAGGGGCACGAGACCTACCAGATAATAGGCACCGAGCACCGCCATTTCGATGAGCGGGAGGTCGTGGCGGAAGTGTTCGGCACCATCAGCACAAACGAATAAGGAGGAAAGAAAGCGATGATCTACCATCTTTTTGAATATCTAAGGCAATATGACATCCCTGGGCAGGGGCTTTTCACATACCTGTCCTTCAGGGCTATGCTCACAAGTGTCACGGCGATGCTTCTTTCGTTCTTCGCCGGACGCAGGATCATCCGCTGGCTCCAGCGCAAGCAGATCGGAGAGACTATCCGTGACCTTGGTCTGGAGGGACAGATGCAGAAAAAGGGCACTCCGACTATGGGCGGAATCATCATCATCCTTGCGATAGTGGTTCCAGTGCTGCTGTTCTGCAACCTTAGGAACATCTACATCCAGCTACTTCTGCTGACAACCGTCTGGTGCGGAGCCCTCGGATTCGCCGATGACTACATCAAGGTCTTCAAGCACAATAAGGAAGGACTGCATCCCAAGGCGAAACTGGTCTCGCAGCTCGTCCTCGGCCTTGTCATCGGACTCGCGGTCTGCTTCAGCGACGACATAGTGGTCAGGGAAAAGGTTCCGGTTGTCCCGGGAAAGGCGAATGTGGTCGCCCAAGGCAACTCGGGATCGCTCAACGTAGACACGGAGACGCTTGTGGCCGAGGACACCGGATGGAAGATGGAGAATGTCATCAAGAGCACGAAGACCACGATCCCGTTCGTGAAGGACCACGAGTTCGACTACAAATGGTTCTCTCCGTTCAAGGGGAAATGGGGATGGTACTGCAAGTGGGCGATCTACGTGCTGATGATCGTGGTCGTGATAATGGCCTGCTCCAACGGAACGAACCTTACGGACGGGATGGACGGACTCGCGGCCGGGACCAGCGCGATCGTCGGTGTCGTGCTCGGAATCCTTGCCTGGCTGGGCGGTAATCTGGTCAATTCGGGCTACTTGAATATTATGTACATCCCTGGCAGCGGGGAAATCGCCATATTCCTGTCAGCCTTCGTGGGGGCGCTGATGGGATTCCTCTGGTACAACTCCTACCCTGCCCAGGTGTTTATGGGCGACACGGGCAGCCTCACAATCGGTGGCATCATAGGAGTGAGCGCCGTCCTGATGAGAAAGGAGTTGCTGCTGCCGATCCTTTGCGGAATATTCCTGGTCGAGTCGCTTTCGGTGATTATGCAGAGAGTGTACTTCAAGTACACGAAGAAAAGATACGGTGAAGGCAGAAGAATATTCAAGATGACTCCTCTGCACCACCATTACCAGAAGGAAGGCATTCCGGCGCTGATCTCCAGACCGGTACACGCCATTCCGGAGGCGAAGATAGTGACAAGGTTCTGGCTGATCGGGGTTATCCTGGCGGTCTCCACCCTGGCTTTGTTGAAGATAAGATAAAAGAATTGAGGATATGAGCAGAATTGTTGTTTTAGGAGGCGGAGAAAGCGGTGTGGGAGCCGCCGTTCTCGCCAAGGTGAAAGGATTCGACGTGTTCCTTTCAGACAACGGAAAGATTCCGGAGCATTTCGCCGAGGATCTGCGCAAATGGGACATCAACTTTGAGGAAGGCCATCATACTGAAGAGCTTATCCTCAACGCCGATGAGGTCATAAAGAGCCCGGGCATCCCAAGCTCAGTGCCTATCGTGAAGAAACTTGAGGCGCAGGGCACGCACATCATCTCCGAGATCGAGTTCGCCGGGCGCTACGACACGGCGAAGAAAATCTGCGTCACCGGAAGCAACGGCAAGACCACGACTACTTCCCTGATCTACTACCTGCTACAGAACGCAGGCCTCAATGTCGGACTTGGCGGCAACATCGGAAAGAGCTACGCCCTTCAGGTGGCCACCGAGCACTTTGACTATTATGTACTGGAGATCAGCAGTTTCCAGCTTGACAACTGCTATGATTTCCGTCCGGACATCGCCATAATCACGAACATCACCCCGGATCATCTGGACCGTTACGACTACCAGATGGAGAACTACGTCAAGGCGAAGTTCCGTCTCACGCAGAATCTCCGTCCGGAGGACTGCTTCATCTTCGACTCTGACGACGAGATCACGATCGAGCATCTGAACAAGATCATCCTCTCGGCCAAGCGTCTGCCTTTCACCCAGAAGACAGAGGTGAAGCAGGGAGCGTACCTCAAGGACGACAAGATTGTCGTGAAATACGGCGAGGAGGAATGCGACATATTCCTGAAAGAGCTCGCCTTGGGCGGGAAGCACAACATCTACAACTCGATGGCCGCCGCCCTCGCCGCCAAGGCTTCGGGAATCGACAACAAGACCATCCGTGAGGCTTTGGCCACGTTCCAGCCTATCGAGCACAGGTTGGAACCGGTCCTCAGCATCAAGGATGTGCTCTACATCAATGACTCCAAGGCCACCAACGTGGACGCTGCCTGGTACGCCCTCGAATGCCAGAGGAAACCGATCGTCTGGATCGTTGGCGGAACCGACAAAGGCAATGATTACGAGGTGCTTAAGCCTCTCGTGAAAGAGAAGGTGAAAGCCATAGTGTGTATGGGGGTTGACAACCATAAGTTCCACGAGGCCTTCGAGGAGATTGTGGGCAAGGACAAGATCGTGGATACCCTCTCGGCCGACGAGGCCGTCAAGGCCGCGAGCGGATTCGCTAAGGCCGGCGATGTCGTGCTGCTCAGCCCTTGCTGCGCCAGCTTCGACCTGTTCACCTGCTACGAGGACCGCGGCGAAAAGTTCAAGGAAGCTGTAAGAAGACTTTAATATTCAAATGAATATGGCCGAGAGCAAAAAGAAGAAGAATCTGTGGAATTTCATTGACTCCCTCGAAGGAGACAAGGTTGTCTGGATGATTGTCATCCTGCTCATCCTGTTCTCCATCGTGGCCATATTCTCGTCCACTTCCCTGCTGGCGATCCAACAGAAGACTACCAGGATGGCGATTGTCGGAGAACAGTTAGGGTTGGCCGTGGGGGGGCTGGTGATCATCATCATCTGCTGCACCATTCCCAAACTTGGCTTCTTCAGGGTCGTCTCGCAGCTCGGCTACATTTTCTCTATGGCACCGCTCCTGCTGCTTGCGCTCGCTGCGGTCATTGCTAAAGGAGACAATTGGAATCTGGGGCTCCTCACCGTGAACAAAATCAATGACGCTTGGAGAACGATCTCGCTTTTCGGGTTCCAGTTCCACGTCTTTGAGTTCGTCAAGGTGGCTATGATAATGTACCTTGCGTGGGCCGTAAACGCCTTCCGCAACGACAGTTTCTTCATCGCCAACCTTCTGGCCGAGAAACACCCTGTCTGGAAAAAGCCCCTTGTCAAGAAGATAGCCTACATCTATTTCCCGATATTAAGTGTCTGCCTGTGCATAATGGTAGGCAGTCTGTCCAGCACCATATTCATAGGAGGCATTATGTTCGCCACCATACTGATCGGAGGGATCAAGGTGAAGGAACTGATCCCGCTGACAGGCATCGCCGTCGGGCTTTTGGTGGCCTGCATCGGCATAAACTCCTGCTTTGATGACGGCCGGAAACCATTCCCGCACCTTGACCACGCGCTGGGCCGGTTGACAGGAGACGGAATCGCCGAGAAACTGCGGATTATGGCGGAATCGCCCTCCGGTAGCAAGGAATTCCAGGATGCCCTGGATGATGTCAAGCAGCCGATCAGCGCCAAGATGGCGATAAAGGAAGGCGGGCTTATAGGCAAGGGACCGGGCAAGAGCACCCAACGGTACGTGGTTCCGATTATGTTCGAGGACTATATGTTCTGTTTCATCGTCGAGGAATACGGACTGATAGGCGGGATAGTGATTCTCATCCTTTACATCAGCCTTCTGGCCAGAGGCTCGATCATCGTGAGGAACTGCGACAATCTGTTCGGCAAGACGGCTGTGGCGGGACTCGTGCTGCTCATCACCGGCCAGGCGATGATGCACATTCTCATCAACTGCGATATGGGTCCGCTCACCGGCCAGACGCTGCCGATGGTCAGCCACGGCAACTCGTCCTTTCTGATGTTCAGCATAGCGTTCGGAATCATCCTATCAATAAGCAAGATAGCCAAGCGGAAGATCGACAGGGAGACCGCCAAGGCAGAGCCTCTTGTCGACAGGAAGATAAACGATGAGGTCAGCGTAATGATGGACGACCTCGACCAGATGGAAAGCGGCTTAGAAGGCCGTGGCAATGACCTCACGGAAACGGACGGAAATGTCCCTTTACACGAGAATGACATCCCGGACTACGGGATTGACGACCATAACAATGAGTAGGACTATGGAATATAAAGCGCTTAGAGTCATAATCAGCGGAGGCGGCACGGGAGGTCACATCTTCCCGGCCGTCTCGATCGCGAACAAGTTGAAGGAGCTGAATCCTGAGACAGAGATCCTTTTCGTGGGAGCCGAGGGCAAGATGGAGATGGAGAAGGTTCCGGCGGCGGGCTACAGGATCGTGGGCCTGCCGATCGTCGGATTGCAGAGACAACTGAGCCTTAAGAACATCCTGAACGACCTCTGCGTGCCGTTCAAGGTTCTGGCGAGCCTTCGGAAAGCCAGGAAGATCGTGAGGGAGTTCAAGCCCCAGATCGCCGTGGGAGTCGGCGGATATGCCAGCGCTCCCCTGCTCTGGGCGGCCACCGGAATGGGAATCCCGGCTCTAATACAAGAGCAGAACGGTTTCGCCGGACTGACCAACAAGAAGTTAGGCAAAAGGGTGCAGAGGATCTGCGTTGCATACGAAGGAATGGAGAGGTTCTTCCCTGCCGACAGGATAGTGATGACCGGCAACCCGATCAGAAGCATCATAGTTCCCGCCACACCGGAAATGAGAGAGCAAGGCATCAAGGAATATGGTCTTGACCCTTCCAGAAAGCACATATTCATTGTCGGCGGAAGCCTTGGCAGCAGCAGATTCAACCAATGTATGAAGAAATGGATCTCGGACGGATGCCCGGGCATTGACGGAGTCGATGTGCTGTGGCAGTGCGGGAAATATTACAAAGCGGGTGTCGATGAGTTTATGGCCGGTCAGAAAGCAACGAACCCGGAGGCGCTCAAACATATTCATTACTCCGACTTCATCGGAAGGATGGAATTGGCGTACGCGGCTGCGGATGTGGTGATCTCAAGGTCGGGAGCGAGCTCCGTGTCCGAGCTTTGCGCCGCACGCAAGGCTGTGATATTCATTCCATCACCTAATGTCGCGGAGGATCATCAGACGCACAACGCTATGGCTCTGGTGAAAAAGGATGCGGCGGTGATCGTCAAGGATTCCGACGCTATGGAGAAGATGATCCCGACGGCGCTTGAGCTGCTGGGACAGCCTGAAAGAATCGCGGCTCTTGAGGAGAACGCAGGAAAGATGGCTCTTCCGGATGCGGCGGGGAAGATCGCCGAAGAGATTTACAGATTGGTCAAGGAATAGTTATGTCAAAATACACAAAGATTTATTTCATCGGCATCGGCGGCATCGGGATGAGCGCCATCGCCAGATACTATAAGTTCAAAGGCTATCCTGTCGCAGGCTACGACAGGACCCCGTCCGAGTTGACGCACGCCCTTGAGAAAGAAGGGATTGACGTTCACTATAAGGACGACCCTGACTACATCCCGAAGGACACCGCCTCGACCCTGATCGTCTATACGCCGGCCATTCCGTCAGACCTTAAGGAGCTGAGCTACGTTATGGAGCACGGCTACACGGTCGTGAAAAGGTCCCGTATGCTTGGGGAACTGGCCGAAGGGCAGGCCTGCCTTGCGGTCGCCGGCACACACGGAAAGACCACCACAAGCACTCTGGTGGCGCACATCCTGACCGAAAGCGGGAAGGGCTGCTCGGCGTTCCTTGGTGGAATATCCAAGAACTACGGCACGAACCTGCTTATGAGCCACACTCCGACTATGGTGGCGGAGGCGGACGAGTTCGACCGCTCATTCCTACAGCTGCACCCGGCGATCGCGGCCATCACGGCTATGGACGCCGACCATCTGGACATCTACGGCACACTTGAGGAATATCAGAAAGCGTTCAAGGCCTTCGCCTCGCAGGTAAGCCGCACGCTTATCGTCAAATACGGTCTCGACATCACGGAGGACGACACCAAGGCGAAGATCCTGCACTACAGCTACGACAATCCTGCCGCCGACTACTATGCCATCAATTCCAAGCCGGACGAGGTGGGGCACTACATCTTCGACCTTGTCTATCCCGGAGGCACGATCGAGAACATCAGAGTCGGGATTCCCGGATGGGTAAACGTGGAGAACAGCGTGGCCGCGGCCGCGGTCTGCCTCTGCCACGGTGTCACCCCGGAAGCGGTCAAGCAGGCCATTGGAACATATTCAGGAGTAAAGCGCAGGCTGGACGTGCACCTCAACACTCCGCACCTGTCCTACATCGACGACTATGCCCACCATCCGAAGGAACTCGCGTCCGCGATCTCCTCGATGAGGGGGATATTCCCTGGCAGGAAGATCACGGCCATATTCCAGCCTCACCTTTTCACCAGGACGAGGGATTTCGCCGATGATTTCGCCGCCGCCCTCAGCAAGGTGGACAAACTGATTCTTTTGGACATCTACCCGGCCAGGGAAGAGCCTATCCCTGGAGTCACCTCCGAACTGATCTTCGACAAGGTTACCGCACCGGAAAAGGTTCTTCTTAAGAAGGAAGAACTGATGTCATACCTTGAGAATGAGCCGGTTGACGTGCTCGCCACATTCGGGGCGGGTAACATCGACAGGTTCATCGCACCTATCACCGAACTCCTTGAAAACAGACTGAAGAAATGAAGAAAGGCCTCAGGATAACCCTCATCGCCGCCGCGGTCTGCCTGCTTGCTCTCGGATGTCTCGTGATCCACGGGATGAACGAGAAGAGGACAAGGCAGATCACCTGTGCCGGTGTGAAAGTTGAGTTCACCGATGATTTCAACTTTGTGACACCTCAGGACATTGAAGGTTACCTGAAGAAAGACTACGGTGCCTACATCGGCCAAAGGCTTGACAGCGTGGATCTTGCCAAAGTAGAGAAGATTCTTGACGGCAAGAGTGCCATCCTCAAGGCTGAGGCCTACACGACCCCTGACGGATTTCTGAACGTAAAGATCCGCCAAAGGGAGCCGGTGGTGAGGTTCCAGAAAGACAACAATGGTTTCTATGCCGATGAAAGAGGCTTTCTCTTCCCTCTCCAGAGCAACTACACCTCGATGGTACCGATCATTGACGGTGCGGTGCCGCTGAATGTGGAGAGAGGCTACAAGGGCGAGCCGAAAACCAAGGCCGAGAAGAAATGGCTGGAAGGAATTCTGGGGCTTGTGAACTATATGTCCGCCTCACAGACCTGGGCCGAAGACATCAGCCAGATAACCGTAAGGAGCAATGGTGACCTGGTCCTGATCCCTCGCCAGGGGAAGGAGCGGTTCATCTTCGGGCTGCCCGCCGACTACGAAGCCAAATTCGAAAGAATAGGGCGGTACTACTCCACAATCCTGCCTGAAAAAGGCGCAGGTTACTACTCAACAGTGAATGTCAAAAACAATGGGCAGATCGTCTGCAGAAAATAAGATCATTGAATATGGAAGAACGATACATAGCATCCGTTGATCTGGGCACCTCGAAACTGGCCGTCTGCGTGGCCAGCATCGAGGATCAGAATGTCCAGATAATATATTACAAGGAGTCACCGTCAGAAGGAATCCGCAACAGCCGTGTCACCAACCCCGGCATCGCGGACAAGTTTGTTAGAAACGCCATCGCCGAGGCCCAGCAGACCCTGAGGATCAAAATCCAGCAGATTGTCGTCGGGCTGCCTCGTTGGCAGGTACGCCAGGAGACAGCGTCCGCCGCCGCGGAAAGGGAGGACGACTCCCGGTTCATAAGCGAGAGCGAGATCCGCTACCTTAAGTCAGAGGCGTTGAAGACCTATCCGCTGAAGGACGACAAGAGAGAGATCATCTATGGGGCCGTTGCACAGTCCTTCTCCACAGAGGATTGCATAAACGAGCCGGAAAGCGAGATCATCGGAATGAGCGCGGAAAGGATCGAAGGCAAGTTCAAGGTCTTCATCGGAAGCAAAAGATTGTCCACGAACCTTGACGAGCTTTTCGGCAGTATGCAGATCGGCATCGCCCGCAAATTCTTCATCCCGGGAATAACGGCCAAGGCAGTCCTCAGCCCTGAGGAGATGAAAAGCGGCGTGGCGTTGATTGACATCGGCGCCGGCGTCAGCTCCGTGACCATATTCAAAGACAACCTTATGAGGTATTACGCCGCCATTCCTTTCGGAGGCGACTGTGTCACAAGGGACATCCAGTCCATCTGCGGATTCTCCTTCAAGATGGCGGAGGAAATCAAGAAAGCATACGGTGCCTGTCTGCCTGACAAACTTTCGACACTCGGCGAGAAAGAACTCCATATAATGGATGATGACGGCAGGGTGCTCAAGAAACTATCCATCAAGGTGCTTTCCGAGATTGTCAACGCAAGGATGGAGGAGATCATCAACGCTCTGCTCTACAAGATCCAGGAAAGCGGGCTGTCGTCTGAGGATTACCTCAAGAAAGGCATAGTCGTGACCGGCGGAGGAGCGGAGATGCTGAACTGTGTCAACCTGTTCAAGGAACTTTCCGGATATTCCATCAAGATGGGTCTGCCGAAGAAATATGTCTCCTGCGATGGTTGTCCGGAGGCCAGCGAGGCTTCCGCTTCCACGGCGATCGGGATGATTCTGGCCGTAAAAGGCGACAAGTCAATCAACTGCATCAACGATGTCACATTCAGGTCGTCTCAAAGGAACAACGGAAGCGCGGCGGCTCAAGACAGCCCTAAGGATGCGACGAGGCTTGATGATGCCATTGAATATCAACCTGACGGCGACGGTGCGACTAACGTCCCGGCCGAGGAGCCGGCCCTGGTAAAACCTGAGGACACACCTACGGTCAATCCTGTGGCCGGGGGCGAAACCGATGAGAGCGCCAAGTTGGAGAACAAGGAGTTACCGGGGACGACAGAACCATCCGGCAGGGATTCCGGCAAAGATGAATATTCCGCCGGTCAAGGGGCTGATACCCAAGAGACGGAACCGCCAGTCGTGCCGGAACCAGAACCTAAGCCTGAACCTGAGCCAGGTCCGCAGCCAGTGCCAAAACCTGGTCCGGAGCCA
Source organism: uncultured Bacteroidales bacterium (assembly GCA_934725575.1). Lineage (GTDB taxonomy): Bacteria > Bacteroidota > Bacteroidia > Bacteroidales > UBA932 > Cryptobacteroides. The sequence continues at coordinate 59,698 of CAKVCK010000002.1, read as the reverse complement.
GGTCCGGAACCAAAGCCTAAGGGGACCAAGAATCCGATCGTGAAATTTTTCTGGAGACTGTACGACAACGTCCAGAAGGATGTTAATGAATAACTAATGAAACAACTGATATGGGAGACATCGATATAGAAATCACTCCAGATGACTGGACACCTATTGAATCAATGATCAAGGTCATAGGTGTAGGCGGAGGCGGATGCAATGCCGTGAACTATATGTACCGTGAAAAAGTCCAGGGCTGCAACTTCTACGTCTGCAACACAGACAGACAAGCCCTTGACAACAGTCCGGTACAGGCTAAGATACACATCGGCACCAACGCCTTAGGCGCCGGCACAAGACCGGAACAGGGCCGCAAGGCGGCGATAGAGTCCCTTGATGAGATCGAGAGGGTAGTCCTCACGGATGACACCAAGATGCTTTTCATCACCGCCGGAATGGGAGGAGGAACCGGTACCGGAGCCGCCCCTGTCATCGCCAAGGCCGCCAAAGACAAGGGCATCCTGACCGTCGCCGTGGTCACCATTCCTTTTGACATCGAAGGCATAACTCCTTTGACCAAAGCCATAAAAGGCATACACGAACTCAAGAACAATGTTGACAGTCTGCTTATCATCAACAATGAGAAACTGTATGAATTGTTCGGGAGTATGCTTATCCACGAGGCTTTCCCAAAAGCGGACGAAGTGTTGGCGACAGCCGTCAGGGGCATCACTGAGATCATAAGCCGGCACGGCTACATCAACATCGACTTCAAGGACATCGAGACGATGATGAAAGACAGCGGTATGGCATTGATGGGATGCGGAATCGGGAAAGGGAAAAACAGGATAGAGGATGCCGTAAAAGGGGCGCTTAAATCCCCTCTCCTCAACGACTTCGACCTGACCACCGCAAAGAATCTGCTCATCAACATCACCACAGGCAAGAACAAGGACGGCCTGACTATGGATGACCTGAAGGAGATTGACAAGAAGATCGGGGAATATACCGGCAAGGTGAACAAATTCAAGACCGGAATAGTCTGGGTGGAGGATCCTGAAATAAGAGACGAGATCCAGATCACGGCGATCGCCACCGGTTTCATTGTTGACGATCTGGCCAAGATCGCCACACAGGATCTCGGAAACGTGATAACCATCGACAAGGATTTCAAGTACGAGAAGCACAGCACTCTCCAGCAAGAGGATGACACCAACCGCGACGAGGGTGTCATCAACATCACGCTGGAGGAAAAACAGCCTGACAACAGAAAGAAATTTCATTTCGACAAAGACAGCAAGCCAGCGCTTGTGGTCCAGGACGGCCAGGACATCAGTGAGCTTCTGAACATCCCGGCGTTCCGCCGCAAGTCCCATAAAGACGAATAGACGCACCTGATGGTGAACGAGCATATTAATTGGCATAATCAGTCTTACATTATGAAAAAGAGCTTCATTTTGTCCTTCGCTCTGCTGGTCAGCGCGATTGTCTCAGCCCAGCCGGCAGCGGGCAGTTTCGAGCAGACTTGGAAAGTCGGGCCTGACTGGCTCCGCAACGGAGTGATCTATCAAGTGTACCCGTCCTCCTACAAGGACTCCGACGGGAACGGAATCGGTGATATCCAGGGAGTGATTTCCAAACTGGATTACATCGAGAGCCTTGGCGTCTCGGCCATCTGGTTCAATCCACTTTTCGTCTCCGGATGGATCGACGGAGGTTATGATGTAATTGATTTCTACCGTGTTGATCCACGCTTCGGGACCAACAACGACCTCGTTGAACTCATCCAGAAAGCACACGAGAAAGGAATAAAGGTGATGCTCGACCTTGTGGCAGGACACACTTCCGACAAGCATCCGTGGTTCCTCCAGAGTGCGCAGGACAGCAACCTTCAGTACTCCGACTACTACATCTGGTCCGACCGTCTTCCGGACGCGAAGGCCGAGAAAGACCTTGAGGCGATGCTGAAAAGTCCTGACTACATGCAGAGCACCATCGGCAAATGGATGAAGAGTGAATATCCCCGCGATAAATACTATATGAAGAATTTCTACGCCTGCCAGCCGTCCCTCAACTACGGTTACGCCAACCCGGATCCAAACCATCCGTGGGAGCAGGGCGTGAATGAGCCGGGACCGAAGGCCGTGCGCCAGGAACTCAAGGACATCCTCGCCTTCTGGTACGGTAAGGGAGTGGACGGATTCCGCGTGGATATGGCCAGCAGCCTCGTGAAGAACGACAAGGACAAGAAGGAGATCCTCAATCTCTGGAGAGAGATCCGTGAGTGGTCTGACAAGAACTTCCCTGACCACGTCCTTATGGCGGAATGGGGTTCTCCGAAATATTGCCTCGCGGCCGGCTACAACGTGGATATGGACCTCAACAACACGAGGGCGCACAACCGCAGGATGTACTTCGACAGAAAGCATCAGGCTGATGGCGGAAGCTACTTCTCTTTGAATGGCGGCCAGCCGTCCGTCAAGGATCTCTACGGCAACGCTTGGCCGGAGAACAAGGTTGACTCCAAGACCACGCCGGCGCAGATGCTCAAGGAATATTACGACTACTTCACCGATTGCGTCGAGAGCACACGCACGATGGGCTATTTCGCCAGCATCACCGGCAACCACGACCACCTCAGGATCAACACAGGTGCCCGCAATACTCCCGAGCAGCTCAAGGTGATGATGGCGTGGGTTATGACGATGCCGCTTCCGATCCTTTATTACGGTGACGAGATCGGAATGCGCTCGCTTGTGGATATGCCGAATGTGGAAGGGGCGAACCACAACGGCAAGGAGCGCGCCGGCGCCCGCACCCCGATGCAGTGGACAGCGGACGAGACAGCGGGGTTCAGCGACTGCGCTCCGGACAAACTTTACCTTCCTGTCTGCACGGACTGGACTCCGGCATCCTCTCTTCCTCAGTACACCGAGTGGAAAAAGGAACTGGCCGCAGGAAAAGTCAAGCCTATCGCCAAAGGGAACCCGACCGTGGAGTCCCAGGAGAATGATCCGGAATCCATCCTGAACTGGACCAGAGCCCTGATCTCGCTCAGGAAAAACAGTGAAGCCCTCTGGGCCGACAGCCGTTTCATCCCGTTTTTCAATGAAGAACAGCCTTACCCGATGGTATATCTCCGCAGCAACGGCACGGAGACCTTCCTGATCGTCCTCAACCCGACCTCCGAACGCAAGACCCTTGTCCTTGGCGGCGAGATCGAGCCGTACCTTTCCGCCCTCAAATCCGTGAAAGGCTCCGTCTCCCCTCTCCTGACCACCGGCAAGGCCACCTGCAAACACACCGCCAAAGGCACCACCCTCAAGCTGGACGCCACCTCCGGAATGATCATCAAGCTATAAGGTCCTACCCGAAGATGTCGTGGAGTTCCTTGTTGCTGAGCTTGCCGATCCAGCTTTCGCCGGTGGAGACGGTCATCTCGGCAAGGTGTTTCTTGCGCTGGATCATCGCGTCGATCTTCTCCTCGAATGTGTCCTTGGTAATGAAACGGTGAACCATCACGTTTTTGTTCTGGCCGATACGGTAGGCACGGTCGGTGGCCTGAGCCTCGACGGCCGGGTTCCACCAAAGATCAAAATGAATCACGTGCGAGGCTGCGGTCAGATTAAGGCCGGTTCCGGCGGCCTTCAAGGAAAGAATGAATATCTTGTCCTCCCTGCCGTTCTGGAAACGGGACACCATCTCGTTGCGCTGCTTGACCGAGCAGCCTCCGTGATAGAACATCGGAGCCTTGCCCGTCCTGTCACCGACAAACTTCACGAGCATCTCGCCCATCTCCTTGAACTGCGTGAACACCAGCACCTTCTCGCCGGCGTCCACGATTCCGTCCAACCGGTCAAGAAGCATCTCCACCTTGCCGGAAAGCGACGGAGACATATTCCCGTTCTTCAGGTACTGCGCCGGATGGTTGCATATCTGCTTCAACGCCAGAATCATCTGAAGGATAAGGCCTTGCCTTTCGAAAAGCGCGACGCTGTCGGAAGTGTCCTTGCCTTCGATCTCAGCCATCGCCGCATCCAACGTCTTGTGGTACAAGGCCGCCTGCTCCGGAGAGAGGGCCGAATATTCATTTATCTCGACCTTGTCCGGAAGGTCGCTGATGACAGTCTTGTCGGTCTTCATCCTCCGCATCATAAACGGAGCCGTCACCTTTCGGAACCTCGCGGCGCAGTCCTCGTCGTTGTACAGCTGGATCGGGTTGGCATATTCACTCTTGAAAGATTTGAGGTTGCCGAGGTAACCGCTGTTGGCATAGTCCATTATGCTCCAGAACTCGGTCAGGCGGTTCTCGACCGGAGTGCCGCTGAGCGCGATCTTCGTGTCGGCGGTGATGGAGCGGACAGCCTTGCTCTGGATGGCGGTCGGGTTCTTGATGTTCTGCGCCTCATCGATCACCATCACGCTCCACTTGACTTTCGCGAAGATCTTCTGGTCAGAACGGAGCACGCCGTAGGTCGTAAGGATGATGTCCACACGGCTTTCAGGTCTCTGTCTGCCGGTGCCGTGATATATGAACGAGGTCAGACCTGGAGCGAACCGAGAGATCTCCGCCTGCCAGTTGGAAAGAAGTCCAGTCGGCACGACCACAAGCGCAGGCTTCTCCCTCAACACACCTTCATCTTTCATCTTTTGAAGCAGAGTGATGGTCTGAAGCGTCTTGCCAAGCCCCATATCATCCGCCAGAATGGAGCCGAACCCGACCCGCATATTCCTGTAGAGCCAGGAATATCCCCTCTTCTGGTAAGGGCGCAGCTCAGCCTTAACCCCATTAGGGATAGGAATTTCCTCTTCGTTGGTAAACCTCTCAATCAGTTCCTTAGCCTCATCGGAAAGGACAATCGGAGCGGAATCATATTCACCGAGAATCGCGGCCTGAAGCATCTCGCCCGGACTGACATTGCCGACTCCGGCGATAGCCTTGTTGACTTTCTCCAGATCCTCCGGAGAGGTGTAGATATACTGTCCTTTGAATTTCAACAGTTTGCCCGCCTGCCCAAGAAGCCTGTGGAAATCCTCCGCCGAGACCACCTCGTCACCCAAAGCCACTTCCCACTCGAACTCGAACAGATCCGAAAGCCTGAAGCAGGACGGTGAACTGCCGGTTTTCTTCTTCAGCTTCAGAGTCGGTTTCGGCCTTATCAGATTCTCAAGCGATTTTGGAAGGAATACTTTGACTCCCAATAGTTTGATAGCGGGAATAATCCTCATCAGAAGCGGCACGAACTCGTCCAATGAATATCTTAGCGCCCTCGCCGCCTTCCGCGCGATATAGCGTCCCACCTCCGGGATAATCACAGAAAGATCAGTGAACGCTTTCAGAATCGGAAGCCGGGACGATGCGAACTCTTCTTTGGCAAGGACATCCGACAAAGCGGTGATCCACTTCTCCGGAGCCTCGACATCCTCGACCCCGAGGTTGACATAGAATATCCCGTCCATATTCTCATCAACCGTCAGCACCGGCACGAAACGGGACTGGCGTATTGAATATGACGACAGCCAGGCGGCGATGCTGCCGGGAATCTCCCGTTCGCCAGGCTGGTCAAAGGCATAACGTTCACCATCAAAGAATATCCCGGTAAGCGGCCTATGCGATGCCAGACTGAGTTCCGGCACAAGTTTACCCAAAAGGTAAGAGAGCAGTGTCTCGGCCTTGTTCTTCACGTACTTTCCTGACTTCCCGACCTTGAACCGGATCATCGTGTCCGGGATGATGGCCTCCAAAGACTCCAGCAGCGATGTCACCTCCGGATCCACAGTGCAGGGAATCCATCTGACGGCACAGTTCCCGTCCGCCAGCCGGACAATCTGCGGGGCGATGTCTCCGTTCGCCATCAAGTGCATCGACGCCAGAAATCCTTGATGTACAGCGGTCACGCTCGGGGAATAGTCCGGAATGAAATCCGGATTGATTCCGGCTATCTCTCGCAGGACAGCGTTCTCATCCGCCTTGGTAAACTCCTTGCCGTCAGGTGAATATAACATATTCCAATCCAACAGCAGATCCGCTTCCAGCGACACGGCCGAATCCCCGGAGAGGGCATATTCATTATATTCATAGGAAAGCGCCTGAGACGGGAAAAGCCTCTCGGCCGGGAGTTTGCCTTCAAAGAATTTGACCGCATTGCCGCGGATTTTCCGCATCTGCGATGAGTATTGTTCCTTGAAGTCTCCGTTCAGATCGAATGTCGGGTCAGCCGGAAGCAGCATCAGAAGAACATCCAGTCTGTCAGACAGACGCGAGAAGTTAACCCTATGAAATTCAGGAGCCTCCTTGCTCACCTCCTTGGCGGATTTCCGAAACTCGACAACGTCTTTGACTGACGGCACAGCCGCCGTCTTGGCCGCCTCGTCCACCGTCACCCCACGTTTCTTCAGTTCCTCCAGCAGATCCACATTGTGAATCGTAAACACCAGAAAAGGATTGTTGTCGATCTCCCGGCTCATCATATAGATAACCGCCGCCAGATGCTTGCACGGCACCGCCCAGTCCGGGCAGCTGCACTGCATCTTGAAGTCAGTCCATTTTTCCGGGAATATCTTGAGTCCACACTCCGAAGCGATGTCCATAACCGCCGGATCCAGCTCGTGCTTAAGCAGTTTCGAGACGATGTCCGGTCTCGCCATAATCCCCTGAAGAAGTTTCTCCACGTCCTCCGGGAAAAACGGCGGCACAATGATGGTGACTGAATATGGCCGAGGCCGTCTTCCTTCCACCTTCGCGCTGATGACATTCCCCTTAATCTTGATCTCCCGCACCGCGCCAGCCCGAGCGTACGTCGCCCCGCGCGGAATCCGGTTCTCATAGTCGATGTGCGTCAGCGAAAGCAGCCACCTGCTCCCCCACCACGTGTTCCCGAAACCCTTTGCCATAATTCTAATGTTTATTATTACAAAGATAGCAATCAATGGGTTTCCACACAAGGTCTTCACACTCTCCAAACGCTCTGTAGTGGATAAAAAAAGCCTTATTTATCCACTATACGAATAGTTTTGGATAAAATACAACGTTAGCCTAATAGTTAAGCCCGAAGTGCCAGAGCGGAATGACGTTGCCGTGGGCATATTCAATGTCGTCTTTCACAATTATGCCGCCAGCTATTCCTTCTATCTGCTTCCGTCCTTTTTTGCGGCCACCTATCTCAAAAGTGTTTTTGCCAATCACAAAATCCGATTCCTTAGACGAGATGACATCGTTACGGACCTTCGTCTGATTATAGAAAAAGGTCTCCCGGACATTACCGATGTCAACCGAACTTCCCGACAGCGCATACATCAAGTTAGGGTTGTCGATGTAAACTTTCTCTACCTTTCCCAATCCACGGAGCCCTCCTGTGTCATCCCGAAGTTGGCCGATAAGGCCTGTCTTTTCCATATACGTCAGATATTCAGGAACATTGTTCTTGCTAACCCCTATCTCCACCGCCAGTTTCTCCATACTCGGCTTGTAAGGTGCCAGCGAAGCTATGATGGCAAGCATCTTCTTCAACTTACGGGCGGTGGAGGCCTTCAAGTTGACGTGCTGTGCGATATCTGACTCAATCGTCCGCGACACAACCTGCTGCAGACGCATCTCAAATCCAATCTCACCCGAAAAAGGATAATACCCCTTCCTCAAATATTCACGGAAATATGGCAACGGATGCTCAATGCCAGGGATCTCTCCCTTCCCCGCAAGAATATCCACCAATGAATATGTCGGTGCATCAACTTTGTGGAAGAGTTTCAGATACTCTCTGAACGAGAGTCCGCTCATCGGATAGACAAGCGCGCGACGGCTCAAATCCGCGGCACCGTCCTCGATATCCAAAATAGAAGATCCAGTGAACACCACGTGCAAATCTGAATGAACATCATAAATCTGCTTCAGCTCCCGTGACCAGTCACTATACTTATGTACCTCATCAATGAACAGATGCGTTCCCCCATCCTTTACAAACTCATCCGCCAGATCGGACAGTCTATGGTCAGCGAAATACGTGTGGTCAGCCGAAACATAGAGGAATCGTCCTTTATCTTGATTTCCAAGAATATACTGCCTTATCATCGTGGACTTTCCGATTCCTCTCGCCCCGGTGATCCCGACAAGTTGCGCCTCCCAGGGAATATCCTGATAAAGATACCGATGAAACCCCGTGGGAGTTTTCCGCAGCATCTCCATCATATATTCATAAAGTTGCGTGTCAATCATAATAACATGAATTTGTATAACTTCCGCGCAAATATAGCAATTTTCCCTCATTAAGGGAAGAAAACGCAGGAAATCATCACTCATTGAGGGAAAATCACCGCATTGATCAATAGAATTAGGTGTTTGCCCGGCGAAACGCCTGACCTTCCCTAAGAATGGTTGACACTTTAGAGGTTGTTTACCTGATATACTTTACAGTATCTCTGAACTGGTTTACATCCGTCCTTCGACTCTACCTGACGAGGCTCCGGGGCGAGGGCTGACATCGTCTGGAAGGCCGTCTTCTCTTGTCGTGATGCAGTCAATATAGGCAGCCGAAAGCCCAGAGTGGAATTTTCTTGCCGTTTGCCATATCGATGTTGTCAACGGCAAGAGCTGCGTTATTGATGTCAGCATCATTTATCTGGGAGTAATCCTTTCCTGCACCTCCAACCTCTATCACATTTTTGTGGTCTATCCTGAAATCTCCTGTTTTAAGTCCTCCGTACTCAATCTTGTGTCCGGCGGAGGCCAATTGATTACAGAAGAATGTCTCTCGCGCGGTTCCTGTCTCAGGTTCGCCATCAGAGAATGTGTAGAGGAGATTTGTGTTGTCCATCAGCAGTTTGTCGGGCTTCTGAAGATCGGAAATCTTGTCCATTTCTGTGTATAGACATCTGATCACTTTCGCTTCATCAAGGTATTTGAAATACTTTAAGAGTGTGACTCTGTCGATGCTCAGACTTCTTGATAATTTTGACACATCCACGAGGTATGGCAGCATTCCGGAGATCACTTGAAGAAGTGCGCTTATCTTTCTCGTGTTGGAGACACTTATTCCTCTGTATCTTGTCAATTCGCTGTCAATGATGTAATTGACTACATTTTCCACAAGATTCTTGTAGGTCTTGCTTTTTTCAAACGAGAAAGGGTAATAACCGCTTTTAAGATAATCTGGGAAAAATTCCAACGGGCGGCATACCTTTCTTACCGCCAGGCAGAACCCATTGGGGTCGGATAGAAGTTGATGTAGGTGTACAGGCTTTATCTCACGCTTGGTGCGAAACCAAAGATATTCCCTGAAAGATAATCCCGGCATATCATAAACATCAGCCCTTCTTGACAGATCCGCCTGTCCGTCATTTAATTGAATCAGTGATGATCCGCTGAGGATAACCTTCAATCCTTTATAGAGATCATAGATTTCCTTGATTTCTCTGCTCCAGTTCTCGTACTTGTGAATCTCGTCAATAAGAAGAACCTTGCCGCCCATCTTCACAAATTCGGATGCTGTGTCAAGCAGCGTGTGGTTGGAAAAATACGCCGTGTCGGCGGAGCAATAAAGAATATGGCGATCTGTAGGGAGGTAATTCTTCAGCACATACTGCTGCATCAGAGTGGATTTCCCGACTCCTTTCGGCCCACGAATCATCACAAGCCTTGAATCCCAATCTATCACATTCATCAGTCCACGAGTGAATTCCGTTGGTACATCAGATAGGTATTCAAGGTGACGGTCGAATAAAATATCCATAATGCAATGCTTTTTGCAAATATAGAAATGTTTATCACGATAAACAAATTTGTATCAGATTTGTTTATCGCGATAAATAAATTCTATAAGTTGTTTCTGTTTATATGGAAGGCTTACAGGCTGTACCTAAGGGTTGTGCCATTGGAAAGCATAACCGCCGGCTACTGGTTTGCCATCAGGAGCGACGTCAGCCCTACGCCAGATGTGAGGTGGCGTAGGCGATGCGGGCGAGGGTCTCGGGCTTGCCGATGCGGACGATGATGTCGGCGATGCCCAGTCCGCTGGAGGCTCCGGCGAGAGCGAGACGGGTGGCGTTCATCACCTTGCCCATCGGCCATTCATTGCCTCTGATGAAATCCTCAAGAGCCTTCTCGAAGGCCGGGACGGTCCATTCACCGGCATATTCATCCACAAAGGAAGCGACCCGGGCGACATATTCAGCGTTCTCCGGCTTCCAGAACTTGTCCACGTCCTTCGCAAGGAAAGGCGCGGTGGCAGCGTCGTCGAAGACCTTGGCGCGCGGATCCGCCTGACGGCGAGGATCATTGTTCTGCGGCTCGACTGCGGCTCCAGCCTTGACACCGTACTTCTCAAAGTCCTCCGGCGCGATGAAGAGGTAGGAAGCGATCGTCCAGAAGTCCTTCACGAACGTGGCTCTCTCCTTGGTGAAGGAGATGACGTTCTGAACGTAACCTTTCGTGAATATATGCTTGCTCAGATCAGCACCCAAGGCATTTACCTCAGCACCTGCGGCCTTGGCGCAATGAGGGCATTCGACAACCTTCATTCCGTGCTCCTCAAGAATCGGCACGAAAAGCTCGGTGAGTTCATCGTCAGATTTCAGGCGAAGATATTCCTTGTTATACCAGCGGGCTTTCTCCGGGTTGAAGCGGGCGCCGGACTTGACGATGCGGTCAAGGGAGAATGCCTTGATGAGCTCGTCCATCGTGAACATCTCACGGTCGTCGCCAGGGTTCCAGCCGAGGAACGCAAGCAGGTTCACGAAAGCCTCCGGGAAGTAACCGTCCTCACGGTAGCCTCTGGAGACCTCCCCTTGGGCGTTCACCCATTTGAGAGGGAAGACAGGGAAACCGAGCTTGTCGCCGTCACGCTTGCTGAGCTTGCCCTTTCCGTCCGGCTTCAGCAGCAGGGACAGGTGGGCGAAACGAGGCATCGTGTCCTCCCAGCCGAAAGCCTTGTAAAGCATATAGTGGAGCGGCAGGGACGGAAGCCATTCCTCCCCACGAATGACCTCGGTGATCTCCATCAGGTGATCGTCCACGATGTTGGCGAGGTGGTAGGTCGGCAGTTCGTCGGCCCTCTTCCAGAGCACCTTGTCGTCCAATGTGTCGGTGTTCACTTCGATGTGCCCGCGGATCAGGTCGTCCATCTTCACGACAGTGTCGGACGGCATCTTGAAACGGACAGTCCAGTCGGAAGTCTCCTCAAGCAGCCGCTTGACCTCGTCCTCAGGGAGGGTCAGCGAGTTGCGCATCGTCATCCTTGTCACCTGGTTGTAGATGAAAGTCTGGCCGGAAGCCTCGGCCTCGGCACGGGCCTTCTCCAAAGCTTCGGAGGAATCGAAGGCATAGTAGGCATAACCATTCTCGATCAACTGCTCGGCATACTTGCGGTAGATTCCGCGCCTTTGGCTCTGACGGTATGGAGCGTGCGGATGACGCTCGGAAGGGGTCTCGACAACCTTTCCGTTTTCATCCACGCCTTCGTCAGGAATGATTCCGCACCAGTTCAGGGCCTCGATGATATATTCCTCAGCCCCGGGCACGAACCTGTGGGAGTCTGTGTCCTCAATTCTGATGATGAAATCTCCTCCGTGCTGCTTGGCATAGAGGTAGTTATAGAGAGCCGTACGGACTCCTCCCATATGCAGCGGGCCGGTCGGTGACGGCGCGAATCTTACTCTTGTCTTTCTTTCCATAATAATATAAAATCGGCGGCAACCGATCCCTTTATGTAAATATTCCTAAAATGGGGAAATTTTCAAAAGAGGCTGGCCCGCCTAAACGTGGTCAGCCTCAGTCATATTCCTAAAAATTAAAGTTTTGAAGCGACAGCCTTGCGCAGGTCATTGGCATTGTTTATGACATCAGGGCTGAGGTTTCCGTCCACGATCAAATAGGCGACCGGGAGACCACGGCTGATATTGTACAGCACAGCGGCCTGGGAAGCAACGCCTAAACCATCGCAGACGTTGATCCACGGCAGGTTCTGGCTCCTCACGGCACTCGCCCACGCACCCTTGTCGGTGTCAAGGGACACTGAATATATCTCCAGCCCCTTAGGGTGATATTCCTTGTAAAGCGGCATCAGCACATCCTGGTTGAACATCTTCTGAGCAGCGTCGGCGGCCTGCCAGAAATATACCAGCACAGCCTTCGAGGCGACCTCACTGAGCTTCACCTTGGTACCGTCAACCGATGGAAGGCTCAAATCAGGGTATGAAGATTCCTGCGCGTTCTGCATCTGCTGGCTGAGATTGAATATGTTGAACCTCTTCTCGGCTTCTTTCTTCAGAGCCTCCAGATACTTTGATTCCGGATAGACAGTCATCAACGAATCATATACATTCCGGAACAGAATCGCATCTGTCACCTGGCTGAAGATCGGGAAGTTCTCGTTGACCTTCTGGTACAGCACCGGAATGGAAGTCAATGACTTGGAGTTCGTCATAATGTACTTGACGCAGCCACGGTAATATTCAATGTAACCCTTTGAAGCTGCGGCGTTGTCACCCGCTGCGGCGTCAGCGGCGAACTTGTCCATAAACGCGGCGAAATCCTCCTCGACCTGACGAAGCCTCTCGCTCTCCTCGGAGCCCTCGACGGAATATTTTCCGAGCGTGTCGGAGGCGACCTTCACCTTGTCCCCCTTCTGGAGAAGCAGCGACGCGATCTTGGTGTCACCCTTGAAAAGATAAACGAACTGCGGCTGCCCCTTAAGCACATCAATCTTGCAGGAATATGCTCCCGAAGCGTCCGTCTTGAGGGTATCCAAGGTCACCAGCGTGCTTCCAGACAGTTGTTTCACAACGACTTGGGTGTCAGGCGCACCGGCAAGCGTACCCTTGACCTGAACCTTGTCCGAGCACGAAGAGGCGGCTGCCAGAACAGCTGCCGCGAGAAGTAGGTTTCTACAATTTTTCATATTCATTGAATATAGCTTCGGCTATCGCCTTGTTTTCCTCCGGAGAGACCTCCAGACGTTTTTTCTTGATGTCCATGTCGGCCTCGGTCTGGAGCGGTACCAGATGAATGTGAGTGTGAGGCACTTCCATTCCCAGCACGCAGACCCCGACACGCTGGCAAGGCACGGCGGCCTTGATGGCGATCGCCACCTTGCGGGCAAAGGCCCACAAACCCTCGTAAGTATTCTCGTCCAGATGGAAGATGTAGTCATCCTCGACGTTCTTAGGAATGACAAGAGTATGCCCTTTCGCAAGAGGGCTTATGTCCAGAAAGGCATAGAACTCATCGTTCTCGGCCACCTTGAATGAAGGAATCTCCCCTTTTGCGATTTTCGTGAATATCGTAGCCATCGTCTTAGAGTGTGATGTCGAGGATTTTGAACTTGATTATGCCGGACGGCACCTTGGCGTCCACAATCTCACCCTTCGAGTGCCCGATCAGAGCCTTTGCGATAGGCGTTGTAGAAGCGAGCTTCCCGTGGGCGAAATCGGCCTCGGTCTCGCCGACGATGGTGAACTCCATCACCTGTTTGGCGGCGATGTTCTCCACTTTTACCTTGTTCATTATCTGCACCTTGTCCGTGCCGATCTTGGACTCGTCGATGACCTTCGCGTTTGCCACGAGGTCCTTGAGCTTCGCAATCTTCACCTCCAGCAGCCCCTGAGCGTCACGGGCAGCGTCATATTCAGCATTCTCGGAAAGGTCACCCTTTTCCCTTGCCTCCGCGATCGCGGCGGAGATCACCGGACGATGCGCCAACGCGTCGGCGAGGTCCTTCTTCAGCTTATCCAACCCTTCTTGGGTCATATAATGAATTTCAGCCATAATGAAACTAATTACGTTCCTTTTTTAACTAAGCGAACATTAAAAAATACCCCGCCACGCCTTAAGTCTTTACCAAGTCCGCCGCGACCGATTCTCCAATATTCCCTTTCGTCCACAAGCGGGCAATCACTTGTAGGCAAACAACTTACTTAACAATGGGCGGCCATTGCCCTCCGCCTGCCCCCTTTCGAGGCCATAACATTAAAACGGAGTCCCGCCCTTTTCCGGCGGAACCCGACCCGTTTCTGCAAATATAGTAAATTTTCTTTCAAATAGCGAATATCGCCGAAGCTTCTCAATCGCTTCTCAATCGTCAAGGCTTCTCGGATCCCGATCAGCAACGTTTTCGCCCCAAAATGTCGCCGAAGACCTCCCTTAGCCCTTCTGAGCAACGATATCGCTCCAAAACGTCGCCCGGGAGCGACCCCTCCGATCACGACGGCAGCACTTTCTCCACATAATGCTCCCCTCGTCCGCATTTTTGCCTTCGACAAGAGCAATATAACTCGTTTTCAATCCCGTCATCGTGCAATATACGTTAAAGCTACCAATTGTAAGAGAACAGACTTGAAAAGATTTCCCAAAGGCAAGTGATATGCGCATTAAGTCAATCAGAATACGATGATCAATACAGGAAGCCGAACATCCAAAGCGGGATTCGTGCCCCGGAACCGATTTCGGTGTCATCAACCGCAAGGTAACTGTCCGGCTCGTCCTTGATCTGGTCGAAAGTCTTGCCAGCCCCCCCGATCTCGAAAAGGTATTTTCCACAAGCGAAGAAATCCCCCTTCTTCGGATATTGAAGAGGATACCGGGCTCCGACCTGATTCGCAAAAAAAGTCTCACGGATTGTTCCAATGTCGCAGGAGCCTCCCAAGGCCTGCATTATATTACTGTTGCCAATGTAAATCTTGTCCGGATTGACAAGTTTCTTGTAACTTTTCAGCTCAGTCGTCAGCAGGTTCAGCACTCCGGCCCTGTCCAGAGCGTAGAGTATCTTCAGGCAGGAATCACGCGTGGTTCCCAAAGCCTGGCAGAGTTTACTTATGTTCGGAATGAACGGAATCTTTTCGGCTATGATCATCAGCAGTTTCTTTGACTTCTGTACGGTCTCGAATGTAATGTCCTCTACGGCCGGCAGGTCACTTTCTATGGTTTGGGCGACTGTTTCCGCAAGTCTGATGTGAAAATCCGCGCCGGATTCCTTGAAATATGGATACATTCCTCTTGACAGATAGTCAGAAAAGAATTTGAGAGGCTTGCACTGCGACACTACCTCAATCGCAATCTTTATATGCCTATGCAACAGTTCCTCCAACGTATATGCCGGAAAAGAAGCTATCCCCTCATATTCAAGATATTCCCGGAATGACATATCGTGCAGCCGGTACAATGTCTGCCTTCTTGAAAGATCCACTTTTGAGTTGTCGATCCACAGCATCGATGAACCGGTGTAAACAATGTTGAGATTCGGATAATTGTCATACAGATTCTTGAGGACAGCCGTCCATTCCGGACACTTATGGATCTCGTCCAGAAACAGATGGTAAACTCCCACGGAATACAAATAGTCGGCAAGGTCGAAAATCGAGTGCGTGGTGAACCACATATTGTCCATAGAGACATAGAGTGCATCATCAGGATTGTCAAAGGCCTCAAGAATATGCTGAAGAATCAAGGTCGTTTTCCCTACGCCCTTCTCACCTTTGATTCCTAACATACGCACATTCCAGTTTATCTGGCCGTAAAGGTATCTTTTAAAATCCAGGGTTGTTCCCGCAAGTTTCCTATGGTAAACCGTCCGCAACGGCTGAATGTCATTCTCGTTCATTAGTATTTCTTTCTTACCAGGCAAAAATAAGTATTCGCTTTTGCAAAAGCAAATTTTGCAGCGTTTTTAACTTATAGAAAAGCGAAAAACACTATTAAATTAACTTTTGCAAAAGCGAAATCTTTCAGATTACCGGCCGTAGTGTCACTCCGCGAGGATGCTGGCCTTGTCGGCGGCGAGCTGGGAGCGGAGGGCATCGATGGAGTCGAAACGGCGCTCGTCACGGATTTTGTGATGGAAAGTCACCTTGAGATCGAGACCGTAGATGTCCTCGTTGAAATCGAATATGTTGGTCTCTATGGTGCGCTGGCCACCGGCACGGACGGTCGGACGGACACCGATGTTGCACATTCCCTTGAACTTGCGGCCAAGGGTCTCGGCCTCAACGGAATAGACACCGTTTCCCGGCAACAGCTTCAGGGGCTCGTAAAGTTGGATGTTCGCCGTTGGGAAACCGATCGTGCGACCGAGACGGTTGCCCGCCACAACAACTCCCAACAATGAATATTCATACCCGAGCATCGCGGCGGTGGTCGGGAAAATTCGCAAAGATTTGGTGGCTCATCGTCATTAATTATAGGCTTGCTTTTAAGTATTAAAGTTACTAAAAACCAAAGACATACGCAATACATCCGGATGGTTTTGCGTTTTTTTAACATTCCGCCACACCCGTTTCGGATGCCGGGTATTATACGGGAGGTGATGCTGTCCACACATTATCGCATTACAAAGGAGGATCTATTCTGATGCGGTTGCCCTGGACCTGAGACAAATCTCTTGTCTTTTTACTGGAAAAGAGGTAACTTTATATTAAATTATACTGACTATGAGACATCTTAAGATTCTACTGTGCGTGTTTTATGCATTGATCTGTGGACATCAGAACATTGACGCAAAGATCTTGGACAGACAACCTGAAGGAGAGATTCCTTTCCGCCTTGCGGGGGACAACAGAATTTATGTCACGGCATTTGTAAACGGCTCGGATTCATTGAATTTCCTTGTGGACACGGGAGCGTCTTCCCTTGTTCTGAACACAAATTCGCCACGACTTCAAGGGCATATTCATAAAGGAAAGAAAACCGACAATCTTGGTGCCACTGGAAGCAACACAGTGGAGTACAGCCACGACAATTCCGTGAAGATCGGCACCATCCAGTACGAAAAGGCTGGATGCGCTCATATTCCCTACCCTCCTGAATATTGGGACGGTGTGATGGGACTCAATGCGTTAAGAGCCTTCAACATAGAGATCAATTATGACGACTTGACGATTTATTGCTACTCGAAAAAGGAGTCGCTCGAAGTCACATCTGGACTGATTCCGTTTACTTTCGAGTACAAATACGATGTGCCTTTCATCACGTTGCCCGTGAAAATCAGCGGCAACGAATATGATCTGCTACTGGAAGTTGACACCGGATCGGACAGAGTAATAGACCTCAACACTCCATTCGTGAAAAGCCACAATCTACTTGACACCCAAAAGCCATTCGCCATCTCGCATATTTCCAGCTCAGATGAAGGCGGCGGAGAACTCAGGAATGTATTTTTCGATGAGGTCACTGTCGGGCCATACATATTACCGAAAGTCGCTGGTGCGTTCTCCACATTGACGGAAGGAATGCAGAGCAAGAGCGACATCGACGGCACGCTGGGGAACAATTTTCTGAAGCGATTCAATATAATCATCGACTTCAATGCCCAAAAGTTGTACCTCCAGCCAAACAACTACTTTTGGACACCGTTTTACGACTTCCTCGTGGAATAGCAGTCCAGCAATCACATCATCGGATCCGCTTAATCAATCGCTAACGAGGCATGACCTCATCGAACAAAGCGTCGAGCTGGACACGGTTGTGGATGTCGGAAGAGTAGGCGTTGGGTTTAAGGCCGAAAGTTGTGATGAAAGTGAGGTTGACAGCGCTGCGGGTGCCGGTCTCGCGCTCGAAATCAGCCACCCGATTCTGCAACTTGGCGTTTTCCTCAGAATCAATTGAGTATTCGGCACGGCTGTATTTGATCTCACACAGGTTGATGATTTGATCGGCACGCTCGATGACCAGATCAACCTGGGCGGCAGGTTTGTTTTCCTTGCTTCTCCAGGAATAATATTCAGTGTGTATTCTATCGATTCCGAGAGCCCTTTTTATCTGAGGGATATGCGCTTGGCATAGACGCTCGAAAGCGAGGCCGTACCAAGTGTTCTGCTTCGGAGTATTCAATGTATTGCTCCAATAATGATCATCTGTTGTTCCTTTGACACAGAAGTCGTTATGAAAACGGGTAAAGAAATCCACAAGTTGGTATATTCCGTTCTTCGAGTTGATTTTTTTCTCCCTTACACAATACTTACGGATGAAATCGCAGTTCTCCAGATTCTCCAGCATCTTGCTCAGATGTCCCCCTGTCTCCTTCCCAAGTTTCTCACTGAAAAAGGCAAGTTATAACGCGCCAAATCTATCGATTTTTCATCGATTTGGCGTGTTTTCAAGGTTGAAACTGCGCCAAAACTAACGAAAATCATTAGTTTTGGCGCGTTATAAGACTTCTCGTTGACAAGTATTCGCTTGGGGAAAAGTTATTTTTCGGTGTTTTTAACTTATAGAAAAGCGAAAAACACCATTAAATTAACTTTTGCAAAAGCTAAATATGACTTTCCCTTGAGAATGCCTGTCAAGTGGCCTATAGGCGAGTGCCCCGCTCCACCCAAGAATTTTGGTAACGTGCAAAATTCTGGTGGAGCGGGGCATCGCCTATCCTTTGACATAAACTTTTACAATGGTCACTTCGACAAGCTCAGCGACCGAATGGATGCACCAAGACAGCCGCATTGTCATTCCGCGAGGATGCTGGCCTTGTCGGCGGCGAGCTGGGCCTGGAGGGCATCGATGGAATCGAAGCGGCGCTCGTCACGGATTTTGTGATGGAAAGTCACCTTGAGATCGAGACCGTAGATGTCTTCGTTGAAATCGAAGATGTTGGTCTCAATGGTGCGCTGGCCACCGGCACGGACGGTCGGGCGGACACCGATGTTGCACATCCCCTTGAACTTACGGCCAAGCGTCTCGGCCTCAACCGAATAGACACCGTTGCCCGGCAGCAGCTTCAAAGGCTCGTAGAGCTGGATGTTAGCCGTCGGAAAACCTATAGTGCGGCCAAGGCGGTTGCCCGCCACCACAACTCCCAGCAAGGAATATTCATACCCGAGCATCGCGGCGGCGGTCTCCATCTCCCCGGCGGCGACAGCCTCACGGATCTTCGTGGAGCTTACCGTCACACCTGACGGAGAGGTGACACTGCCCAAACGGACAACATAAAGCCCCTCACCTTCAGCGATTTTCTCGATTGATTCGGGAGTCTGGGGATCGCAACCCATACGATTGTCGTAGCCAATCAGAATCGCTTTCGCGCCGAAACGGGCTATGAGGACATCACGGAAATATTCCCGGGTGGTCAACCGGCTGAATTCCTTGGTGAAAGGCAGCACCTCAACGTGGTCCACACCAAGCCCCTTGAGCAGCGCCTTCTTCTCATCCAGCGAGGTAAGAAGCCGAAGGTTGCGGGCATCGTCCTGAAGCACGTTGCGTGGATGAGGCCAGAAAGTGACGACCATACTCTGGTCGCCCCTTTCCCTGGCCTCGTTCACAAGCCGCTCAATCACAAAACGGTGCCCGATGTGGACACCGTCAAAGAATCCGGTCGCTATAACCATTTCACAAGCTCAAAATCCTGTCTGTGAGGCAGTAACGGGTTCTTGGCGTACATCCTGACAGCCACCTGGTACATACCGGTCCTGTCCGGAAGGATGGATGCGCGATACTTCGCGACACCGTCATTGAACTCAACCACGTCAAAGTCGCACTTTTCCTGAATATGCAGCTGATGCTTCACGTCAGTCGTCGCGAACAGCATCTCCACTCCGATGTCCTCAGGAGAAAGGTCTCCAAGATTCAGAACGACCTCTGAGGTCAGCGAATTGGACTCGGAGAGACTGTAGGAAGAATCCGGCTGGGTCTGCGAGATCACCTCGATGTTCTGCCACTCACGGCGAAGCCTCTTCTTCCAGGCCGAGATCTCACGTGCCATCTTGTAGTCATCGGCGATCATCTTGTCGGAACGCTCAGACTGAGGATTGTAGTACTGGTTGCAGTAGTCCGTCAGCATCCTGTTGGTGGTGAAGTTGTTGGCCACCTGAGCGACAGTGTTCTTGATGTAGCCGACCCAAGTCGGAGACAATCCGAGGGACTTGTCCACATCGTAATAGGCCGGAGCGATCTCGTTCTCGATGGTCGTGTAGATCGTGGCCGCGTCGAGTTCATTCTGGTAGTTCTGGTCATCGTACGTACGCTCAAGAGGAAGAGCCCATCCTGCGCCCGGCTTGTAACCCTCGACCCACCAGCCGTCAAGCACGGAGAAGTGCATCACACCGTTCATAGAGGCCTTCTCTCCGGATGTTCCGGAAGCCTCCAGCGGCCTCGTAGGGTTGTTCATCCACACATCGACACCCTGTACAAGCCTCTTGGCAAGGGAAATGTCATAGCCAGGGATGAACACGATCTTTCCGATGAAACGATCCTGCTTGGAGATCTCGATGATCCTCTTGATGAGGTCCTGACCAGCCTTGTCGGCAGGATGAGCCTTGCCGGCGAACAGGAACTGGACCGGATGTACAGGATCGTTGACGATGGCATCGAGCCTGTCAAGATCAGAGAACAGAAGTGTTCCTCTCTTATATGTCGCGAAACGGCGGGCGAATCCGATGGTCAGCACATCGTCACGAAGGTTTTCCTTGATCGCCACAATCTGGCTTGGAGAGTAGTGGTTGCACTGTGTCGGGTCGGAAATACGTTCCTTCACGATGTCTATCAGCCTCTTCTTGAGGGTCTTTCTTGTCTCCCAGATCTCAGAATCAGGCACTTTGTAGATGCCCTCGAAGCAAGACTTGTCGTAGTGGTGCGTGGCGAACTCAGGACCGAACACACGAGCGTGGATCTTCTTCCACTCGGCCGCGGCCCAAGTCGGGTAGTGGACACCGTTGGTCACGTAGCTGATGAACAGTTCCTCAGGCTGATAGCCAGGATAGATGCTGCTGAATATCTCCTTGCTGACATCCCCGTGCAGCATTGACACACCGTTCACATTCTGCGAAAGGTTCGCCGCAAGGAAGCTCATCGAGAACTTCTCGTTCACATCGTTGCCGTTCACCTTGCCGAGAGCCATCATCGTCTCCCAGTCAACCTTCAGTCGCTGAGGATAATGGCCGATGTACTTTCTGAGCAGTCCCTCATCGAAAGCGTCGTGTCCGGCCGGCACAGGAGTGTGCGTGGTGAAGAGCGATGAGGCCCTTACGACCTCGACAGCCTCGCCGAAGTCGAGGTTGTCATTCTGAATATATTCACGGAGCCTCTCAAGCCCGGTGAACGCGGCGTGTCCCTCATTGCAATGGTAGATCTGCGGATTGATGCCGAGATTTCTGAGAGCCCTGATGCCGCCGACTCCGAGCAGAAGTTCCTGCTTAAGACGGTTCTCCCAGTCGCCGCCATAGAGGTGATAGGTCACCTGACGATCCTCAGGAGAGTTTGCCTCATAGTCAGTGTCAAGCAGATAGAGGTCGGTACGACCCACGGCCACCTTCCAGAGACGGGCTGTGATCGTGCGACCCGGGAAGGCCACGCTTGTGGTCATCCAGTTACCCTCCGCGTCCATGACCGGCTCGGCAGGGATCTTCGTGAAGTCCTGCGCGTCGTAACGTGCGACCTGCTCGCCCTGACCGGTGATGATCTGGGTGAAGTAGCCGTAACGGTACAGAAGTCCGACAGCCACAAGGTTGACGTTCATATCACTGGTCTCCTTGAGATAGTCTCCGGCCAGAAGTCCGAGACCTCCGGAGTAGATCTTCAAGGATGTGTCAAGGCCATATTCCATACAGAAATATGCGATCGAAGGGTTGGTGCGCTCGGCCTTGAGTGCCATATAGGCGTTGAACTCGTCCATCACGGACTTGAGCTCGCCGAGGAATGCCTCGTCCTTCGCCAAAGCCTTGAACCTCTTGAGGCTTACAGCGTCAAGCAGGGCCATCGGGTTGTGGCAGGTGTTGTGCCAGATCACCGGATCAATAGACTTGAACAGGGATTTGGCGGACTCGTTCCAGCACCACCAGAGGTTCTTGGAAAGTGTCTCAAGACCAGAAAGAGCGGCAGGAAGGTGACGTGTCACCATCACACTCTTCCAAGTAGGGTTGTTGATTTCTATCTTCTTGTATGCCATTGATTTGTCTTCATTAAGTTCATCCGGGAAAGCACCTCTGGCCTCAATAACCTTATCTATGGCCTTTGAATATGCTTCCTTGTAATACTGAATCTGGTTTTCCCACAGGGCTATCGTGGAGACATCCTTTGCCGAAGCCATATAGGCCTTGCGGCCTTCGCTGTCCAGGGCGGCGATCTCCTTGATTCTCGCCACGACTCCGTCCACGACCTCGAAATAGTTGGAATCATTCCTGTCCAGAACCGTGATGCCTGGATGCTCCTTGCCATAGTGAGACCTTACCCAAAGGCCGAATCCGGCCAGGCTGGTTGTAAGGGAAGGAATGCTGAACGCAAGACTCTCCAGAGGGGTATAGCCCCACGGCTCGTAGTAGGACGGGAACAGGGTCAGGTCAAGTCCCACGAGCAGGTCGTAGTACTTCATATTGAACACCCCGTCCGTTCCGTTCAGATAGGAAGGAATGAAATAGACCTTCACACGGCTGCCCTTGGCGTTGGTGAAGCCCAACTCCTTGAAACGGCGGGAGATGACATCATATTCATTGTCCATCAGGTAGTGGGAGACCTGGGTCGTGTAGTCCGAAGCGGCGCCGGCGAGTTTGGCGACCAGATCCTTGTCGGCTCCGTTGTGGCCGGAAGGGATCATTATGAACGCCTGGATATCACGGCCTTGCGCCTCGGTGTCCTCAAGTTTCTTGAGAGCGTCGATGAACACGTCGATTCCTTTGTTGCGATATTCATAACGTCCGCCGATGCCTATGAGGATGGCGTCCTTTGACACTTCCTCGCCGGACATCGCCGTGGCTACCTCGATCAGTCTGGCACGCGCGGCGCGGCGCTTTTCGTCATATTCCTCATCCGTCGCCGGAGTGAAGCTGTTCTCGAAGCCGTTAGGAGTCACGACATCCACCTTGCGCTGAAGGAACTGCTCGCACTCCTTCGCGGTGATCTCACTGACGGTTGTGAATATGTCCGCGTTCTGCGCCGACTTCTTCTCAAGTGAGTGGCGGGCTATCACGTTGAACTGCCGTGCCTTCTGGTCCCCGTCGTAGAGATTCATCGAATCGTACAGAGGCAGGTTGTTGCCGGCGATGCAGCGTCCCACTACCGTGGCGTGGGTCGTGAAGACTGTCGCGATCGGGAGCTGCTTATATTTAAGGTAAAGCAGCCCGGCTCCGGTCTGCCATTCGTGGAACTGCGCCACGATCTTGTCTGACGCGCTCAGGTTGAAGTTCCTGAAGCTTTCAATCACCTTTCCGGCCGCATAGCCGAACAGGAAATTCTCTTTATAATCCCAGTTTCCGGTGATGGAATCGACCTGGAAACGCTCCCAATACTTGGACAGGATGTAGTCTTGGTTTGTCAGGAACTGCTTGAAATCCACCAGAATGGCGATCGGATTCCCGGGCACGTTCCATTTGCCGATCCGCACGCGGATTCCCTCCGAGGCGGCATTCGCTTTCCATAGACTGTAAAGATGCGGATCCTCGATGAAATCGGGATTGCTTTCAGTGTCCATCCAGACATCAGGGCCGATCAGGATGTGGTGCTTGTGAAGCTGCTGCTTCAGGTAAAGCGACTTGGTGGCGATCACCGTGTAGATGCCTCCCACCTTGTTGCACACTTCCCAACTGACCTCAAACAAATAGTCTGGATTTGTCAGTTCGTTTGTCATTTATTTCTTTTTTACTTGTTTGGTTGTCTTCCTTGACGGTTTCTTCTTCGCAGGGGCGGTCACTTCGGCAGGTTCAGTGACCGGCTTGGCCTCCACCTTCTTCCCAGAAGTGGTCATAGCGTCATCAATCCTGATGATGAAGTCACTCAGCACGTTCATATAGTTGATGAACGCCTCGTACGGAGTGTTGTACGGATTGAAGTAACTGTGAACCTCCCCATCGGAGAAGAACTTGGTGCTCATATAATAGAAATGGTCACTCTCCTGCAGATGGCCGAAATCCTCCCAAAGGACCGGATCGTTCAGGATGGCCAGCTTCTCAGCCTGTTCGTAAAGTTTGTTGTAAGCGTCCTGCTGAAGCTCGTTGCCCAGCCAAGCGGACACATCCCTCTCCTCGTCTGCCCAGGAGATAGGATCCTGCACGTCGATCTCGGCGATCGGCTTCAGCTTCCTCGCGGCCTGTGTCGGAGTCACAAACTCGAACGAGCCGTCATTCAGCAGAATCCCAGGGAGATACCTCATAAAATCGAATATTCCCGAAGCCTCCTTCTGATGCTCTCCGAAGGTCTCGTAGTCCATAAACAGGTTCACAATGTCCCCGTCGGCTGCCTTAAGCCACGAAAGGTACTTCTCACCCGTCAGCGGCCAATCCTTCCAGCCTCTGTCAGAGAAGCGGAAAGCGATGTCGTCGCTCAGCGAATAGTTGCGCAGCAGCAGCTTCAGATGCTTCTGCTGGCTGTCGGTGTAGATGTAATCAGGACTCTTCCATCCAAGAATATGACGGGCTCCCTCAGCGAGCATCACCTTAAAACCTAGGTCGTACACATCCTTACCGATTGAGTCTGAATATATCAGCTCGGTGTTCCTGAAGGCCGTCGGCTTCACACCGAAATACTTCTCGATCGCCGCGGAATGCTTCTCAACCTGATGCTTGAACTCACCGAAATTGGCGAGCGAGGCGAGGGAGTGGTAATATGTCTCTCCCAGAAACTCCACGCATCCGGTCTGAGCCAGCTGGCGGAAACTGTCCAGTACCTCAGGAGCATATCTCTCGAACTGCTCCAGAGCGGAGCCGGTGATCGAGAATGCCACCTTGAAGTTGCCTCCGTGCTGTTTGATAAGGTCAAGCAGGAGGTTGTTCATCGGAATATAGCATCGCTGGGCTATCCTGCGGAGGATGGTCCTGTCAGCGAAATCGTCATAGTAGTGGGAATCCTTGCCGATGTCGAAGAATCGGTACTGTCTCAGTCTGGTAGGCTGATGTACTTGGAAATACAGGCAAATGCTCTTTTTCATAATATTCCCTTATTTATTATTAACAACTGATTCGTAAATATTCTTAAGTTTCGCTGTCACGATGTTCCATTTAAGACGGTTGACCTCCTCATAGCCCTCCCTGGCCGCAAAATCGGCAAGCGCAGGGTACTTCAGCAACGCATAAATGTCGTCGGCCATAGCGTCCACGTCCCAGAAATCCACCTTGAAGGCATATTTCAGAACTTCGGCGGCTCCGGACTGGTTGGAGATGATCGCCGGCACATTGGAGCGCATAGCCTCAAGCGGAGATATTCCAAAAGGTTCTGAGACAGAAGGCATTATGTACACATCCGACATCGCGAACATCTTCTGGACCTCCGCCCCGCGCAGAAATCCGGTGAAATGGAAACGATCGGATATTCCAAGCTTGGCGACGTGGCGGATGCAGCGGTTCATCATATCCCCGCTACCGGCCATCACGAAGCGCACGCCCTTGGTCCTCTTGAGAACCTTCGCGGCGGCCTCGATGAAATATTCAGGTCCCTTCTGGAAAGTGATTCGTCCGAGGAAGGTGACGACCTTGTCGCGCACTCCCCTCTCGACCTTGACGTTCTCGCGGCCGCTGAAGTCCACGGCGTTGTGAACCGTCACAACCTTCTCCGGGTCAATACCATACTTATTGATGACAATATTTCTGGTAAGGTCGCTGACTGCGATCACCTTGTCGGCGGCCATCATTCCCCTCTTTTCAATGTCATAGACACGGCTGTCGATCTGGTCCTCTGTTCCTCGGTCGAATGACGTGGCGTGCACGTGTACAACCAACGGCTTGCCTGTCAGTTCCTTGGCCGCGATTCCAGCCAGATAGGTCAGCCAGTCGTGGGCGTGGATGATGTCGAACTCATCCTTGTGCTCCATCGCGATCGTGCCGCCGACCATCGCATAGTGGGCGACCTCCTCCATAAGGTTGGAGCCGTAACGTCCTGAGAAACGGAACTTTGTGCCGATGCACTTGGTCAGGTTCTCGCTCTGGAGCCTGCGCTCGGACTCGACCATCTCGTGGAACTCCTCCGGATCGACGTAAGGGATCATATTCGAGCCGATGCGGACGAACTTCACCTTGTCCAGAAACTCGTCCACAGTCGAGCCGAACGACTCGACCGGCACATCGCTGGCATTGATGATCCTCGCGGCGCTCTGATCCTCGTCACCTGAGGCGGACGGCATCACGAACAGGGTCTGCACACCATTGTAGGCCAAACCCTTGACGATTCCGTAGCAGGCTGTTCCGAGACCGCCGGCGATGTGGGGAGGGAACTCCCATCCAAACATCAAAACTCTCATATTCCTACTCCTCCTTGTATTTGTTCTTAAGGTACTCAACCTCCAGCAGGGCGGCCGTGCTCAGGGCCGACGAGATCGCTCCGTGAGGCTCGTGAGGCGGGTCTCCGTCGTAGAGTTCGGAGAACGCTCCGACGCCGTGCTTGTTCAGATCCTCATAAAAGCCGTTGACCAGCCATTGGGCCTTGTTTAAGAAGGCGGCTCCCTTCATCTTGAAGCAGACCTCGCAGTACGGGCCAAGGAGGGATGTAAGGCAGCAACCATTGTAGTAGGCCAAATCCCTGTCTGTCTGCGAACCCTCATAGACCCCCTTATATTCGGAATGGCGAGGGGAAAGCGTGCGGATCCCCCTTCTTGTCACAAGCTCGTTGTCAATCACCTGCAGAACTCTCTGCGCAACCTCTGGCTCCACAGGAATATCCTCACCCACAAGGGCGTAGAGCATATTCGGGCGGACCTCAAGATGTTGTCCGGCGTTGTCCACATAGTCGGCGAGATAGCCGGCGCGGGCGTTCCAGAAGGTGTTTTGGAAATTCTCGCGGATCAGGTCCAGGATGTGCGACCATTCCTTCAGGAAATCGCTGTCGGACTGTGAATATTTCCGCTCCATAGTCACGGCGAACAGGACGGACTGGAACCACATAGCGTTCGTCTCAACCTGATAGCCAGCCCTTTCGGTCACAGGATTGCCGTCAACGTAGGTGTTCATCCACGAGAGAGCCCAATGGTCAAGCTGCGCCCAGAGAAGGCCGTTCGGCTGCATAGCGACCTCTACCCTGCGTCCCGGCAGATAACTTTCCAGGATGCCTTTGATGGTCGGGCCGTATTTCTTCCAGACAGCCTTAGGATCGGCCCCGAACTCAATGTAACGCTCAAGGGTGTCAGCCAACCTCAGCGGAGCCTCGACCTGGGTCGTCCTGTGGAAAAGACGCTCCTGATTGTCGGCGATAAGGTTGTCGAGAATCTCCTCGAACTCGGCCTTGTCGCCGTTGGCGTAGAGGGTCAGCCCCGGAAGAGCCTCCAGAGTCTCCCTCAACAAACCGGTGTAAAGCCAGGAGAATCCGGCTGTTATCATCTTATGTCCTCCACGGTCCTGCTTCAGCAGGTCGGCGCAGTGTACAAGCTGCTCGTGGTACGTGGTGATCTTAGCCGCCTTGGCCACCAACGAGTCAAATTTTCTCTTGAGCCCGGACGGTGTGGCAAGATCCACGGAAGCGGAGAACACGATCGCATCTCCGGGCTTCATCTCGGTCTCGAAATGTCCCGGAACGTAAAGGTCCTCCTTGCAGGCGAACCCACGGCGATATTCATCGGAATAAGTAATGCCTTTGTACCAGCAAGGGGCTGTCTCGAAGGAGACATCCTTTGTGTTGAACTGCATATTCAGGTCAGGGAAGCCTTCGTAGAGGTTGAAAGCCACTCCGTTAGGGATCTCCCAGCCCTCCGTGCGGGCGTTCGGATTCTCGTCGGTCAGGGCGTGGATGTCACGGAACGCCAGGAACGGTGTCAGAAGCAGTTTGACCTTGGCCGGAGCGTTGACCAACTCGAACCGGATCATCACCTGGTCCGAATCCGGAACAAGCAGGATGCTCTTGGTGAACACGATCTCTCCGACCCTATAGGTGATTTTAGGCACCGGATCGGCCTCGAAATCAATGATGTACTTGTGGCCGCGCGGCTCATAGACGCTCCCGTAGCAATGGATGCCCAGATTGAACTGCTTCCCGTTCAGGATAAGACTCTCATCCAACGAGGACAGGAGCAGATGCTTCTTTCCTCCGAAAGCGTCAACCGGCACCGCCAGCAGGCCGTGGTAGCGTCTTGTGTTGCAAGTCACTATGGAAGTGTTGCAATACGCGCCCGTCTTGTTGGCACAGATGATCTCCCTCTTCAATGAATATGAGAGGTTGACCAACTCAGACTTGTTGAACTTCAAAAAAGCCATATCGGTTAAAATTATATTCCATCAATTCAACTCTCGCTCGGAGGCAATCACCAGTGAAACACGACCTTATCTCACGTTCAAAACTGATTGCCTACCTTCATCAATCCACGTTACCCCTTCCCTAAATCCCTTCCCTCGGGGAAGGGACTTGCTTTCACCGCAAGCGGTGAAGAATCCTTTTCAATCAGCACAAGAGCGCAGCGGCTCGGAAGGTAGAGGCTCAGACAGCCATTGACCGTCAGATGTTCCCCGTCTTTTTCGAGCCTTGCGAATCCATCGAACTCCTTGGCATCAGAGTCGAGCACCTTGACATAGCCTCCGGACGGGGCCGGGAAAGCATAGTCGGCGAACGACTCCACTGGATTGAAATTCAGTGCAAAGATAAGGTTTTTCCGCCTGAATATCAAGATTTTCTTTTCCTCGTCAGCTCTCAGAAGCTCAGGCCTTGCCGCAAGCACGCCGTATCGTTTTACAAGATGGACCATCGCCTTGTCAAAGTTCTGGAGGCAGTGATATCTGAGCAATCCATTGTCCGCCAATGACCACATACGGCGTGCGTGCTCGTAGCTCCAACCGTTCCCTTCACGTGGGAAATCTATCCACTCCGGATGCCCGAACTCGTTGCCCATAAAATTGAGGTAGCCGTCCCCGGCGGTGCCGATGGTGACCAGACGGATCAGCTTATGGAGAGCGATTCCCCGATCCACTATCGGATTCTTCGAGTCCATATTCATAGAGAAATACATCTCCTTGTCGAGCAGTCTGAATATCAAGGTTTTGTCCCCGACAAGCGCCTGGTCGTGGCACTCCGCGTAACTGATGGTCTTCTCGTCCGCCCGCTTGTTGGTCAGCTCGTACCAGATCTCACCCGGACTCCATTCCTCATCCTTCTTTTCCTTTATCCATTTGATCCAGTGGTCGGCCACGCCCATCGCCATCCTGAACCCGAAGCCCACTCCGCCAGCCTCGAACGGAGCCGCCAGGCCAGCCATTCCGCTCACATCCTCGGCGATAGTGACGGCCTCCGGCTTGATCTGACGGATCAGCAGGTTCGCCAAACCAAGGTAGGTCACAGCGTTCTCATCGACTCCTGCGTCGAAATACGGTTCGTAGCCGTTGAAGTCCTTCCCAAGACCGTGATCCCAGTAGATCATACTCGTCACACCGTCGAAACGGAAACCGTCAAGATGATATTCCTCAAGCCAGTACTTGCAGTTGCTCAGGAGGAAGCGCACGACCTCGTCCTTGCCGTAATCGAAGCAGCGGGAGCCCCAGGCCGGGTGATGTCCCTGCGGACCTTTGTAGAAATACAGATCCTCGCGGCCGTCAAACAGGCTAAGGCCCTCATTCTCATTGCTGCAACTATGCGAGTGAACTATGTCCATCACGACAGCGATACCCATCCCGTGCGCCGTGTCCACCAGTTCCTTGAACTCCTCCGGAGTGCCGAAACGGGAACTCAGGGCGAAAAAGTTCGACACCTGATAGCCGAACGACCCGTAATACGGATGCTCCTGAAGTGCCATAATCTGGATCGTGTCGTAGCCCAACCTCTTGACCCTCGGCAGCACATTCTCACGGAACTCACTGAACGTGGAGACCTTACGTTCCTCCGAACTCATCCCGATGTGGCACTCGTAGATGAGAGGATGCGGCCTGCGCAGCACCCTGTCGTTCTTCCACGAATATGCCTGCGCGGGATCCCAGACCTGGGCGCAGAACACCTTCGTCTCGTCATCCTGCACAAGCCTCGTGCAGTAGGCCGGAATCCTCTCGCCACCTCCGCCGGGCCACTCGATGAACAGTTTGTACAACTCTCCGTGACTGAGGAACATCGCATCAAGCCGAAGTTCCCAGTTGCCGTTCCCGGCCGGCTTGAACTCGTACGCTGACGTGCGCCTCCAGTTGTTGAACTCCCCTATCAGGTAGATCCTATTGGCGTTCGGAGCCCATTCCCGGATCACCCACGAGCCATCGGTACATTTGTGCAATCCATAGTAAAGATGATTGTTGACGCAGGTGGCAAGGTCCTCGGGCCCCGAGCCCGTGATCTTCTCCGCGGCCTCCAGAATCCTCTTGTGCCGTGCCTCAATCGCCGCCTCGAACGGCTTCAGGTACGGGTCAGTGTCGTATATCCAAGGTTTCTTCTTCATAAGCCTTCACCTTTTGCCCAGATGGACTGGATTAAATAATGGTATAAAGATAGTCAAAAAACTGCATTTCAGCAATATTCCCACCTGCGGCATCGGCTGGTTCAGACACGGGTATATTCATAAAATGCCGACAACGTTGCATCTTTTGACGAGAATATGCCATCGTTTTTCTGAATTGTTTCCTATGTTTGCGGAATGAAACCACATTTCGCATTCGTTCTCGCCATCGCCGCGGCCATATTCATAACCTCAATGCACGATGTTTCCGCCGCCGACACGGCCTACAGATTCACCGGCCTTACATCCAAGGACGGCCTGTCCTACAATGCGGTCAAGTGTATGATGCAGGACAGCAGGGGGTACATCTGGATAGGGACATACAAGGGACTGAACCGCTATGACGGAACGCGGATCAAGAACTATGGCAGACAGGAGCTCGGGGTCTCGTCCGATTACATCAACGCCCTATCTGAAGATTCGGTGGGGAATATCCTGATCGGCACCGACAACGGAATCGTCATCTATGACTACCGCAAAGATTCTTTCCGGCAGCCTGCCGGAGCCGGACTCCTGGACGACAGGGTCTATGACATCCAAAAAGACTCGAAGGGAGTCTCCTGGATCGGCTCGCGTGCGCAAGGCTTGTTCCGCTACGATCCCGCCACGGAGGAAATCAGCAGGATCGACGCAAGGAATCCAGATGGTGAGGCCGTGAGGGACATCTACAGGATCGCCGTTGACCGGAACGACAGGATGTACGCCGCGGTGTACTGCGATGACATCTATCAGATAAGCGAAAACGGCGTGATGAGAAGGCTGGAGACATCCGGAAAGCCGGGCTACTTCGGGAAGGACGACATCGAGGGCATAGCGCTCAGCCCGAAATCCAACAGTCTGATGTTCATCGCCAGCAAACGTCACGGGCTGTGCGAGTTCAACATCAGGACCGGCGATGTCTTGGTACTGACGACATTGCCGACCGACTCCAGGCCAGTCGGCCTGTCCGAAAGCGGGAACGTCCTATGGATGTCCACCACATCGGGGCTGGTCAGGTATCAGACTGACGACAAAGACCTTACCGTATTAAGAC
Source organism: uncultured Bacteroidales bacterium (assembly GCA_934725575.1). Classification (GTDB taxonomy): domain Bacteria; phylum Bacteroidota; class Bacteroidia; order Bacteroidales; family UBA932; genus Cryptobacteroides. The sequence goes on along the minus strand of CAKVCK010000002.1, from coordinate 28,399 downwards.
ACAACGGGGCCGACCGCTTCTCCCTGTCTGAGGACTATACCACGGCGGCGCTGCCGGCCTCGGATGGAAGCCTGTTTGTCGGAACTGCCTCACAAGGCGTGAACTACCACAATCCGGACCAAGACCTTTTCCAAAAATTCTATAGGACCATTGACGGAATATCCCTGAAAGGCAGCACAGTCTGTAGTTTTGCCCAGGATGGGAACGGAACCGTATGGGTGGCCACAAAAAGCGACGGTCTGCTGACATTCAATCCCTCCTCCGGAACATTAAAGGCCTGCAGCGGCGTAAAGGGCCTCCCGGAACGGATAAACGCCCTGTGCGCTGACGGCGACCACCTGTGGATAGGCTATCACAAAGGAATATGCCGGCTCGACACAAGGACGGGCAAGGTGAGGTCGTACCCACATTTTCTGGTGTCGGATATGGACATCGACAACCGCGTGCTCTACATATTCAGATCCTCCGACGGGGAGATATTCCTCTGCACGTCCGTAGGAGTGATGGAATATGACCGTTCAGGCGACAGGTTCGACAAGGTGAAGTGCCTGGGAGACAGGGCCATCGAATATATGGTCGAAGACAAGGACGGTACAGTCTGGGTAGCGTCATACAGTCAGGGAGTCTATGCCTACGACAGGTTCAACGACAGTGTAACAGGCCATTGGCAGGATGGCAGCGTCTCTGAGATGGTTTCCTCGATGTGCCTGGACAGGGACGGTGGAATCTGGGCGATCGGTTTCAGTTCCGGCTTCTTCAGATACGACCCATCATCCGGCGGATTCAAGCCTTACAACAAAGAGAACATCTCGACATTGCCAACAGAGATATTCTTCTCCGCACAGGCTGACGGTTACGGCAACCTCTGGCTCGGCTCGGACAAGGGTCTGGTCAAATACAACGACAGAAACTGTTCTCTGAAAATCTTCAACAGCTCGTCCGGACTTGTGGATGACTTTCTGAACAAGTCAAGCATAACCCTGGGCGACGGAAGAATGCTTTTCGGATCAACGGACGGGTTCATAATGTTCGATCCGTCTGATTTCCAGACAAGAGGCGGGAATCCTGATGTGGCCATAACCGATCTTGTCATCGGCGACAAGGTCGTGGTGCCGTCCCGGAACGAGGCCATCAGCGAGAACATTGATGTAGCTGACGCTGTGCGGCTTAAGCCAGGCGATAATTCGTTCGGTCTCAAATTCTCCGTTCCGTCATCTGATTTCCTGACCGGAGACCGGATCCTGTGCAGGCTCAAGGGCTACGAGAACCAATGGAGGGACATTTCCGCCGGGATGGAGGTCTTCTACTACAATGTCCCCGCCGGGAAATATTCATTCCAGACAGTCACAAGCGATTCCACAGGCGAGCAGGTCACGGCGCACAAGGACATCCTGATCGAGCTCCGTCCGCCGTTCTGGCAATCCAGCGAAGGCATATTCATAATAGCGTTGGCCGTGGTTCTCGCCGCGGCGGCAGTCATCCTTCTGATCATCAGAAAGCAGGAGGCAAGGCACAGGAAACTTCAGGAGGAGACCGAGCAGAAACGGGAGAAAGAGCTTCTGGAAGAGAAGATGACCTTCTTCTCAAATGTCATACACGAGATCAAAACGCCTCTGACTCTCATCCGCACTCCGCTCCAGAACATACTTTCCTACGAAAAGTCACCATCGGTGATGGACGACCTCAGGATCATCCGCAACAGCACGGACTATCTTGACAAACTGGTACGAGAGCTTCTGGATTTTGTAAAGGTCGAGCAGCACGGCTACGTCCTTGACCGCAGGAACATCGACATCATCGACAGGATAAACTACACGTGCTACAATTTCTCCGAGACAGCGAAGGATAGGAATCTCAGGCTGAAGTTCGGGCACGAGCAGGACCACATCGTGCTCGCGGCCGATGACAAGGCCTTGACAAAGATATTCAACAATCTGATTCACAACGCTATAAAATATGCGGAGTCATTCATAGACATCAATGCCGGAATCGACGGGGGCGACGTGGTAGTCACATTCAGGAATGACGGACCGCCTATTCCTCAGGCCAGACGCGCGGAGATATTCAAGCCGTTCATCCAGTTCAGCAGCGAGAGGGCAGAATATTCCCAAAGCTTCGGGATCGGGCTTCCTTTGGCAAGGACGCTGGCGGAGCTGCACGGAGGTTCGCTGACACTTTCCGACAAAGACGAGACCGAATTTGTACTCAGGCTGCCGATGAGGACGGCCGCCGAAAACGTCATCCCTCAGACGAAGGAAAACTCCAACGCCAACCCGAGTCAGCCTTTGTTGCTGCTTGTGGAGGACAACGCCGAGCTTCAGACCTATCTCAAACGCAAACTGAAGTCCGACTACCGGATTCTGGCCAGTTCATCGGCGGAGAAGGCCCTGGAACTGCTCAAGGACAACAAGGTCGATCTGATCCTGACGGACATAGCGCTTCAGGGGATGAGCGGAGTCGAGCTGTGCGGGAAGATAAGCTCGGATTTCGAGACTTCGCATATTCCTATAATAGTATTGTCCGCGATCTCCTCGGAGAGCACAAAGATCAAGTGTATGGAGCGCGGGGCGGCTCTCTACATCGAGAAGCCGTTCACCCTTGACTACCTTGAGGCCTGCGTCAAAAGTGTGCTTGAGAAACGGAGGCGGCTGAAGGAGGTCTGGCAGGAAAACGCTCCTTCCGCGGATGCAGGCTCCTTCAATCTTGTGGAGAGGGACGCCGAGTTCCTGAACAAGCTGAACAAGGAGATCAACGAGAAGATGAGCGACCCTTCCTTCACCGTCCAGAACATCGAGGAAGCGTTGTTTATGAGCCGCAGCTCTCTCACGAGGAAGATCCGAGGCCTGCTCGACACAAGCCCTGTGGAATATCTCCGGTCCAGAAGACTGGCCGCGGCCGCCGAGATGCTCTCCGGCGGGAAGCACCGTGTGAACGAGGTCTGCTACGCCGTGGGATTCCGCTCGCCTTCGTATTTTTCCAAATGCTTCAAGGATGCCTATGGCTGCCTGCCGGCCGAATACGCGTCCAAAACTGAAACGGATTCATCAAAAAATGAAATAAACTAACCAGAGATTCCCGCCATTTCCGCACATCTGAATATTATAGGCTACATTTGGGTCACCAAATTAGTACACACTAAAATATCAGATTATGCTTAGAATCTTTGGAAAATTCAGCCGGGCGCTGGGCTTGACCGCTCTTGCGCTTGGACTGTTTTCATTTCAATTCACGGCGCACGGACAAGGCAGAGGAACCTGCCGTGTGAAAGTCGTGGATGAGCTCGGTCCTCTTCCCGGAGCAGCTGTCCTGGTCAAAGGCACGACCAACGGACAAGCGGTGGACAACAACGGTGTCTGCACTATCTCATCGGTGCCGGACAAGGCCGTGCTGGTCATATCTTGCCTCGGCTACGACGACGCTGAGGTCATCTGGAACGGAAAATCCGACATCACTGTCCGGATGAAAAGCTCATCCCAGCTCCTTGATGAGACCGTTGTGGTCGGCTACGGCACTCAGAGGAAGAAAGACCTCTCCGGAGCCATAGCGCAGGTCAAGGGCGATGTCATCAATGAATATTCCACCCTCTCCGTGGCCAACGCCCTTCAGGGCAGGGTCGCCGGAGTGGAGATCTCCCAACTCAACGGACAGCCGGGAGCTGGGATGCAGGTCAGGATCCGAGGAGCCAATTCCATCAAAGGAAGCAACGACCCGCTGTGGATCATCGATGGATTTCCCGGCGACATCAATATGATCAACACATCGGACATCGAGTCTGTGGAAATCCTGAAGGACGCCTCCGCGACCGCCATCTACGGTTCCAGAGGAGCCAACGGAGTCGTCATCGTCACGACCAAACGAGCCAAGCAAGGTGACCTTCACGTCGAGTACAACGGCAGCGCCGGCGTGCAGACCCTGACCAAGACCCTAGAGATGCTCAGCGGAGACGAGTATATGCACTATCTGAACGACAAGGCAGCCATCCAGGGCAATCCTGCCGTGTTCACTCCGGAGCAGATAGCGGCCAACCAGTGGAGCACGAACTGGCAGGACGAGATTACCCGTCCAGCCCTCCTCACCGACCATTCGGTCAGCGTTTCAGGCGGCAACGACAAGATGCAGTCCATCGTGGGTGCGTCCTGGTTCAGGCAGGACGGTATCGTGAAGCGAAGCGGCTACCAGAGGGCTTCCATCAACGCCAAACTGAACTACAACATCTCGAAGTACGTCTCCGCAAACGCGAACATCATCTATAGCTACACAGTTCACGACCAGATGAATTCGCAGGGAGGAGGTACATCAGCGATCGTAAGTTCGTTCAAGACCTCCCCTCTCGCCACACCGCATTACGATGACGGCACGTGGAACGACTTTGTCTCCCAGCCGGCCGGAGGCCTGAACCCGGTGGCCTACCTCTATGAGGTGAGCAACAGATGGCGCTCCAACAGGATCGTGGCCAACGCCGGGATCACCATCAGGCCGGTCAGCGGTCTCTCGATCCAACTGACCGGGAATGTGCGCAACGGACTGAGCCGGAAAGACTATTTTAAGACCAAGAAATACCCTAACTCGGTCGGAGAGGCGTCCATCTCCTTCGGAGACACAATGGATCTCTCCGGAAACGGAATCATCACCTATGACAAATCCTTCGGAAAGCACAACCTAAACGTGATGGGTGGCGTGACCTACGAGCAGGACATCACAAAGAGCACATCGACGGGCACCGCGAGAGGCTTCCTCAGTGATGTAGTGGAATCTTTCGACCTCGATGCCGCTGACACAAAGGGACTGCCTACATCCGGCTACTCCGACTGGAAGCTGCTCTCGTTCCTTGGCAGACTGAACTACAACTACGACAACCGTTATCTTCTGACAGTGAACTTCCGCGCTGACGGATCGTCACGTTACAGCAGAGGCAACAAATGGGGTTACTTTCCTTCCGCCGCCTTCGCCTGGAGAGCCTCTCAGGAAGACTTCCTGAGAAACGTGGACTGGCTGTCCGAACTCAAGTTCAGAGTAGGCTACGGTGTTACCGGAAGCACGGCCATCTCTCCGTACTCCACACAGAACACTCTGGAAAGCGTCAATGTGGTGTTTGACAAGCAGACCACCGTCGGTTACGCCCCCAAAGACACCTATCTCGGAGACCTCAGGTGGGAGACAACGGCCCAGCTCAACACCGGATTCGATCTCTCGGTCTTCCACGACAGGCTGAGGATCACCGCTGACTACTATCACAAAAGGACCTACGATCTTCTCAACGATGTCGAGATGCCTCGTTCAAGCGGCTACACGACCGCCCTGCGGAACATCGGCTCGATCCGGAACTCCGGAGTCGAGCTCCAGGCCGATGCAAGACTCATCGACAGGTCCGTAAAATGGGACTTAGGGGTCAATTTCTCCCTCAACAGGAGCAAGATCCTGAAACTTGCCGACGGCAAGGACATCTTCGGAAGCAAGATCTCCAACACCATCATCAGCGACCAGCTCAACGTTATGAGGGAGGGCGAGCGGATGTACCTCTTCTACGGCTATGTCGAGGACGGCTACGATGACAAGGGGCAGCTGACCTACAAAGACTTGGACGAGGACGGATCCATCACCACGAAGGACAAGAGGGTAATCGGCGATCCTAATCCAGACTTTCTTCTGAACTTCAACACGTCCGTAAGCTGGAAAGGATTCACGCTCAGCGCTTTCTTCCAAGGTTCATTCGGCGGAGACCTCTATTCCCTGACAATGGCGACCATCGCCTATGACTATGCCAACAACGGCAATGTGTTGAAGGACGTCTACTACAACCACTGGACTCCGGACAGGACCGACGCAAAGTACCCGAACCTCATCTCCAACCTGAATCTCAAGCTGTCAGACAGGTTTGTGTACGATGCCACATATCTCAGGCTGAAGAATGTCGAACTCAGCTACGCCATCCCTTGCAAGGGAAGTTTCCTGAAGAAGGCGAAGGTCTATGTCAGCGGACAGAACCTCGTCACCTTCACTTCCTACCCTCTCTGGAATCCGGACGTGAACGCCAAGGGTGGCGGCGCGTCTCTCACGCAGGGTGTGGACGATTCCTGCTACCCTATAGCCAGAACACTCACATTGGGATGCAGACTGACTTTCTAGACAACAACCATAATCAGACATCAAGATGAGAAACAATATATTAAAGATGTTGGCCACAGTTCTGGCCGTGCTCTCGATGACTTCCTGCGAGGACTGGAAGTTTCTGGACGAACATCCGAAGAAGATCGATGCGACGACATATATGAGCGACGCAGAAGAGGTGCAGAGCGTCATCAACTCAATCTACGGACAGTTTGAGAGGGACGCAGCCTTCGGCCGCTACCTGAGCGTGCTTCCTGAAGCCCTGTCCGACTACGCCTACGGAAGAGGCAACTATAACACTTCCTACGAGACCGGCCTCACCACCAACGGGCAGACATTCGTGAAAGACAGCTGGGCGGTGCTTTACAGAGCCATCAGGTTCAGCAACGAGATAATGTCCCAGATTGACGGCGCCGATCTCAGCCAGACCGACTACAAGCATCTGACCGGAGAGGCGCGCTACCTGAGGGCGTTCGCATATTCATTCCTCGTGAAGTACTAGGGAGCCGTGCCGTTCTTCGACGAAAGCAATATGTCGGATTTCAACAAGCCGAGAACTCCCGCCGAGACCATCTGGCAATATGTCGTGGACGAGGCGACCTATGCCGCTCAAAACCTTCCGGAAAGCGCGTCGGCGGCCGGGCATCCGACAAAATATTCAGCGTTGACCTTGAAAGGAGAGGTTTTGATGTACCTTGAGAGATGGTCTGACGCCGCCGAGGCGTTCGGCGAGGTGATTTCTTCGGGAAGATATTCCCTTGTCACACTCTCCTCCGCCGACGATTTCTCGAAAGTTTACGGAGTGTCAGCCACCGGAACCTCCGAGGAAGTCTTCTACATCAAGTTCAACAGGGATGTGACCGCCAAGTTCCAGTGGATGTTCCTTTGCAACCCGAATCCTGTGTACCCAACCGGAGCCGTGGGAATATATTCGGACTATGCGAACAATAAGTTCGTGGCCGCCTGGGACAAGAATGACTTCCGCTACCAGTGGTCACTGTGGGTACAGACCGGGAACGGTGCCCTCAACGCGATGACCAAGACCGGAATGATCTGCCTGAAGTACCGCGACCACGAAAACGCCTCCGCCTGCGCCAACGACTGGCCGGTCTACAGGTACGCCGACGTGCTCCTCTACTGCGCCGAGGCGATCTGCAGAAGAGACGGCAAGCCGAACGCCGAAGCGATGGAATATGTGAATATGGTGCGACGCCGCGCCTACGGAATGAACCCGAAAAGGGCCCAGCCGACCGACCGGAGCCTGTCTGACTATCCTGACAGCGATAGATTTATGGATATGCTGCTTCAGGAAAGGGGCTACGAGACCTGCTTCGAGGCCAAGCGTTACTGCGACCTGAAGCGTTGCGGACTGCTCGCCGAATATGCCGTCAGGGCCGGCAAGGTTGCCTCTGTCTCTGATGTCAAGGACGCCGCCTGGTGGTGGCCTATCCCTACAGACGAGTTCAACTACAACACGGCGATGGACCCGACAAAGGATCAGAACCCAGGATATTGATGAAACAATGAATATTTAAGGATATGAACAATAGATATAGATTTATTTGCGCGCTGATGTTCGCCGCCGCCGTGTCCTGCACGGCCACCTCAGCGGATGACAATCCGAATCCTCGTCCAGGCAGTGGGAAGGACGACGAGAAGCCTGTGACCAGCGAGATCACTTCCATTTACGACCTCAACCAAGACAAAGGCTACCTCAACTCGCACGCCGCTTCCTGGCAGAGCAGCGTCCTTGAGATGGACTATAGTTCCATCGTGACGTTGGAGAAACCGAAAGTCACACCGGATTACCCTCTGTACCCGAGGATCAAGAAACTTGCGGACGGGTCGTACATTCTCATCTACCAGCAGAACAACGCCGCCCACGATGTGTATTTCGCAAGGAGCGTGAACCTAACTTCTTGGACGGAGGCCCCTTCACAGCTGTTCGCGAAAACGGATATGAACCAGTACGAGAGCCAGGTCAAGGACCGTGTGCTGTTCTCCTCGGCCGACGCCATCGTGCTTTCTAACGGCGATGTGCTTGCATTCGCCGCATTCAGGCTCAACAAAGGATTCAGGCTCAACAACCTGAATAACGGCATAATGATGCGCAGGTCTTCCGACAACGGTCGGACCTGGAGCGAGCCACAGGTGATCTACCGGGGAACGACCTGGGAGCCGTCGGCCCTCCAGCTGTCCACCGGAGAGATCCACGTCTATTTCACCAGTTCGGATCCCAACACCGGAGACTCAGGCACAGCGTTGCTTCGTTCCAACGACAACGGAAAGACCTGGACATCCGTCGGCAAGATCATCCGCCAGAAAGCCGGTGTGGCCACAGACGGATCCGGGAAGACCATATTCACAGACCAGATGCCGGTCGCAATCCAGCTGAACGGGAAGGACAGGATCGCCGTGGCCTTCGAGTCAAGATTCGGCAGGACAGGCACTTCCGAGGACAAGTACCATCTTTCGATGGCCTACAGCAGCGACAACTGGGCCTCGGGAGCGCTCACAGGAGAGGATGAGGGACCGGCGGACAGGAAGTCAAACCTCTACCTCAACGAGGCCGCGCCTTACCTAAGGCAGTTCCGTTCGGGAGAGACCTTGCTTTCTAGCGGAATCAGCAAGGTGTTCAACATCAGGGTCGGAAACGCCTTGGCCGACAAGTTCGGCAGTCCTATGCCGACATTCGAGAAGGGATTCTGGGGTTCATTGGAGATCATCGACGACCACACTGTCGTCGGAGTGTTCCCTACCTGCTGGTCCGAGACCGTGGACGGGCAGCAAGTCTCAAGGTCAAGGATCAACATCGCCAAGTTCGTCCTCAACCACAGGATCAACGCAGCGGCGTTCACCCCGACAGTGGACGGCAGCAGCACAGACTGGAAGGACGTGGATGACGCATTGTTCATCGGAAGCGTAAGCAAGACCGGAACCGTTTTCAGGTTCTCCTATGACAATGACAACTTTTACGGAATGATCGAACGCAAAGACGCTTCCGTCACCTCAAAGGACGGCTGCACCGTGATGCTTCAAAGCGGCAACGGGTCCGGCGTTCCGGTCACGCTTGACTTCTCGTTCAACTCCGGAAAGATCGTGTGCTCAGACGCAAACGTGAAAGTGGCGGGATGCATTCTCGGCACGCTTGACACCGAGTCCGAGGACGATGGGCTGACAATCGAATTCTCGATTCCACGCTCGTTCCTTAATGTCGTCAACGACAAGATTCTATTCAACGCCGTTGTCAAGGACGATGCCGGGGAGGACACGTTCTTCGGCCTGACCACCAAGAACTACGCAAAGTGGATTCCTATTGAGCTTAAACCAGCCTCAGAGCCGGCTCCGGTTCCTGACCCGGGCCAGGGAGAGTTCAATTCTGACGGTCCGAAATGGAACGAGGGTGAAGAGACCGACCCGTGGAAGTAACAACAATCAACAAGGAATAATTATGAACAGAAATATTCATCATCTTTCATTTGTCGCCGCGGCTGCCGTGGCGCTGCTGGCCTGCTCCCGGGAGCTTCAGGAAAAGCCCGCCAACGAATATGGCTATGGAACCTTGACGGCCGTGCTTCCGGCGACAAGGACCAGCATAGATATGTCACAGAACGTGGTGTGGAACTCGGGAGACGAGATTATGGTTTACAGCGCGGCCTGCCCGTTCGGCCTGAAATATTCCACGGAATCAGACCAGGAGACCTCCGGGGCGTTCAATCCGGAAGGAGAGTCCGTGACAGGAGAAAAGCTGTACGCCGTTTATCCTGTTGCGGCCGCAAACGGGGCAGAGTTGTCCGGCGAGAGCATTGACATTGATTTCGGAGGCCTCGCGACACAGGGATATTCATCAACCCTTGACCCGACCGCCGACATCACAAAGGTTCCGATGGTGGCGGCTTCCAACGGAAAGAAACTGGTGTTCTCCAATCTTTGCGGAGGAATGAAATTCAGGATCGCTGACTGGCAGGACGCCGGAATAATGATCACGTCGATAGAGATCAAGGCCAACGGAGGAGAGTCCCTGACAGGAAAAGGCAAAGTGAATCTCTCCGACGGGACATATTCATTGTCAGGAGGACAGAGTTCAGTTACCCTGACCTTCGAGAACGGGGTCTCCATCGGCACCGGAGGTCACCGCGACCAGTCACAGGGTTTCATCGCGTTCCTTCCTGCCGGAAAGTACTCCAAAGGATTCACGTTCACAATCACCGACACTGACGGAATGGTTTACACCAAATCCGCCGATGGGGAAATCAGCATCGAACCAGGAGTGGTCTCCCCACTGAAGTCCTTGCTTCTCACAGTGTATTACGGCAAGGCGAACTGCGCCAGGACGGCAGCGGCGGGAGAAGTCACACTTGACATCACGCCATACTATTCATTCACAGACGATTTGACCCACACAGGCATTCCTGCCGAGGGCAAGAACCCGGCCGTAAAGGCTAAGGTTATCTGGCAGCACACCATATCTTCCGGCGGCGGAGAGGTCGTTGGAACGCCTGCAATCTCCGGGAACGAGCTGAGAGTTCCGGTCAAAGGGACCTTCGGCAACGCTCTTGTCGCCATCTGCGACGCGGCGGACAAGGTGCTTTGGTCGTATCACATCTGGGTAAGCGAGTCCGAGGACATCCCGTACAAGAACGATGTCGCCGGAGAGTATAAGATGATGGACAGGAACCTTGGGGCTCTTTCCACCAAACTCAAGGACCAGAACAGCTACGGCTGTTTCTACCAATGGGGAAGGAAGGACCCGTTCCCGAGGCCGGTTCCGGTGACCAGACCGACAGCGGCCGACAAATATAAGAATCCAGATGTCGAACTCACGCCGAACACGGCCGCGACCGAGGAGACCGGAACCGTCGGATACACTTTGTCACACCCGGACACCAGACTGCTTGACGCATCCTCTTGGTACAAGGCCGGGATGCCGGAAGGCCTGTGGGGCAACCCGGAAGGCAACGAGAACGGCGGGAAAGGAGCGAAGACAATCTACGATCCTTGCCCGGAAGGCTACAGAGTGGCCGATCCGATGTGCTACAGTATGGACTGGAAGAAAGACAAAGCGTTCTGCGACGCCAACTATGGGTACGATTTCGTCACGGATAGCGGCTCGTCAAAATCAACCTTCGCCACATCCGGCTACCTCAGCACAACCTCCAACGCTATGGAATATCTCGAATATCGTGGAGCGGTCTGGACCAACGCCCCGGTCGGCGGCAAGGGTCTCAGATTCTACTTCAACAACGCCAGCGTGAAGAACAACGACGGAATGCCATTCACAAACGGTCTGCCGGTGCGCTGCGTCAAAGAGACAAAATAGAAAACGAACTTGAATGTTATGATAAGAAAGAGCATTGTCACAATGTGCGCCGGGATTATGTCCGCGATCGCCGTGCAGGCCCAGAACGGGCCCGTGAAGATGTGGGAGGGCACCATCGACCTTCCTACCTATAGGGTTGAGGCACCCGAAAGAGCGCCTCTGTTCGAGAGGGATTTCGCCTATCAGAGGGCAAAGCGTGGGGTTTACCCTTACGCGATGAACGACAACCCCACCAACGTCAAGGTAGATTCCACACACAGAGCCTTGTACCTTGAGAACGACTACCTGAAAGTCTGTGTCCTTCCTGACATCGGAGGCCGTCTGCTCTACGCCACTGACAAGACCAACGGCTACGAGATCTTCTACCGCCAGCACGTCATCAAGCCGGCCAACGTCGGTATGCTGGGAGCGTGGATCAGCGGAGGCGTGGAATGGAACGTATTCCACCACCACCGGGCCACAAGCCAGTACCCTATTGACTACAAGCTCGTTGACAACAAGGACGGCAGCAAGACCATTTGGGTAGGCGAGGTGGAGAACCGTCACAGGATGAGCTGGGCCATAGGGCTGACCCTCCACCCTGACAAATCCTACATCGAGGTCACGGGCAGGTTCTTCAACAACGCCCAGGACCGCAACTCGATGCTCCACTGGAACAATGTCGCCACACACGTGAACGAGAACTACCAGATCATATTCCCGGAGAACACAGATTTCGGAACCTATCACCACAAGAACAGCTTTCTGCGCTGGCCTGTGGCCGATGCCGAGTACTGCGGGAACCCGGACTACGCCGGCAAGGACATCAGCTACTGGAAGAACCTTCCGGCTCTGACCGGTGGCTCCGTCTTCGTGTACGACCTCAAGGACGACTTCATCGGAGGCTACGACCACGGCAAGAACGCCGGAACTATGCTGGCGGCCGACCACAACATCAACAAAGGAGGCAAGTTCTGGGCCTGGGGGCCGATGAACTACGGCCACGAATGGGATTGCAAGACGCTCACTGACAGCGACGGAGCCTATGTCGAGCTGATGACCGGGGCCTATTCCGACAACCAGCCTGACTACTGCTGGATCAATCCTCACGAGACCAAGGAGTTCACGGCCTACTGGTACGGAATCAGGGACCTGCGTCACGTGAACAGAGGCAATGAGCTTGCGACTGTGAATATGGACATCGACCCTTCCGGAGCGATACACATCGCCGCCAACGTGACTCAGATCAGACCGGGAGCCAAGATCAAAGTGACGAAATCCGATGGCAAGGTCCTGTACGAGAGGACAGCGTACATTTCCCCGGACAAGCCGTTCGCCGATGATTTCAAGGCCTCGCCGGAAGATGTGAAGGAGCCGTCGGAAGTGACCTTGACCCTCACGTCAAGAGAGAACGAGGAACTCATCAGCTACCATCCATACAAACTCGACCGAACAAAGCCGCTGCCTGAGCCGGTCAAGCCGCTCGATCCGGATCCGAAGAGCATAGACAACATCGAGGAGCTCTACTACCTCGGAATGCGCAATCTCCAGTTTCATCAGGCACACGTGGATCCGAACATTTACTTTTTGGAGGCCCTCCGCCGGGATCCTGACGATGTCAGATGCAACACCCAGATGGGAATCTTCCACAGAATGAACGGTGATTATGAGAAGGCCAAGGAATATCTCCGCCGCTCGCTGAAGCGTCAGACTTCAAGCTACACCCGTCCCGCCGACGGAGAGTCAATGTACAACCTCGGCCTGGTTCTGAAGGCGGAAGGCAATTACGAAGCGGCAATCGACACCCTCTACAGAGCTGTCTGGGACTATGAATATGCCTCAGCGGCCTACTACCAGCTGGCACAGATCTCCAACCTGTGCGGAGACCGGGAGAAGGCTCTGAAGGAAGCCCGTATGGCGGTGGATTACAACGGGATGAACATCGATGCGAAGAATCTGATGGCAACCCTCCTGAGATATTCAGGAAAAGCGGCGGACGCGGAAAGGATCGCCGATGAGGTTGTCACTCTCGATCCTCTGAACTACTACGCCACCAGAGAGTTGGTCAAGCTCGGAGCGAAACCGGAGGCTGAGCTCACAAAACTTCTGCGCGGAGTGAGCGAATCCTGTCTGGAGTTGGCGCTGTACTATATGAACAACGGATTCATCACCGACACCGAAAGCGTTCTGAACGAGGCGGAAGCGGTGCGTCATTACCCTACCGTGGAATATTACCTCGGCTATCTGGCCGACAGGCGCGGGGACAAAGAGTCCGCGAAGGAGTGGTTCTCCAAGGCTGAAAGCGGATGCATCGACTATGTGTTCCCTTTCAGGCTTGAGACCATCGAAGTACTCGGCAAGGCACTTGAATATATTCCTGAAAGCGCCACTACCTGGTACTACCTCGGCAACCTATATTACCAAAAGCAGCCGGACAAGGCGATGGAGGCGTGGAATGAAGCCGTGCGGATCAAGCCAGACTTCGCTATGGCCCTGAGGAACCTCGGCTGGGGTTGCAGGTTCTACAAGGAAGACCTCAAGGAGGCCGCGGAATGGTACCGCAAGGCGATCGAGGCCGACAACGGCGGAAACGCACTGTTCCTCGCCGAATGCGACGAGATCCTTGAACTGATGAACGCTCCGCTGGAAGAGAGGCTCGCCCTGTTCAGCGGCCGTGAAGCCCTGTACGAGAAGCGCTACGACTCCGAGACCAAGGCCATCAAGCTGAGAATCCTCTGCGGTGAGTATGAAGAGGTTCTGGAACCGCTCCTGACCCGTTTCTACTCCCGTAGGGAGCACATCGAGGACCTTCACGACATCTACGTGGACGCCTGCCTTCTCTCCGGCCTCAAAGCCTGGAAGAACGGCGACAACGAAAAGGCTCTCAAGTATATGCTGATGATGAACGACTATCCGGAGAACCACGGTTACGCCCACCTTGAATATTACGCCCGCGACGCTCAGGTCTATTACAACATCGCCCTCGCCTACGAGAAGGTCGGCGACACAGCGAAGGCCAATGAATATTACGGGAAGGCCGCGACTGTGGCCGTCAAGCCTGCCGACGGAATGTACAACTACGAGAAAGCCCTGGCTTTGAAGAAGTTGAACCCAAAAGCCGATGTCAAGAATATGCTGAAGGAGACCGCCGCCTACGGCAAGGGATGCGTGACCGACCACACTGAACGTTTCTTCGAAAGTTTCGGCTACGGAGACTATCCTGAGGACGTGAACACGAAAGCATACTATATGCAGGGCATCGCCTTCAAGGGCTTGGGCCGCGACGCCAAGGCCAGGAAATATTTCCGCAAGGCCATCGGAGAACGTAACGGAAATGTCTGGGCGAATTACTATCTTGGCAACATCAAATAATCTAAGGTTATGACAAGAAAGACGATCATAGCGGCGCTTGCCGCATCTCTCCTTATCCTGGGCTCATTCACGGCCCAGGCACGCGGCGGCCAGTGGTCCGTCCAGAAGGCCAACGAATGGTACGCCAGCCAGAAATGGCCGGTCGGCTGCAACTACGTGCCGTCCTATGCCATCAACCAATACGAATTCTGGCAGCCGGAGACATTCAATCCAGAGATCATCGACAGCGAGTTGGCTCTCGCCGAGAGCATCGGATTCAACACATTGCGCATCTACCTTCACGAAGGGCTTTGGTACGCCGACAAGAACGGATTCAAGAAACGGATCAACCAGTTCCTTGACATCGCTGACCGGCACGGGATGAAGCTCATCATCACGTTCTTCACAAACGGAGGCAACCACGAGAAGACCTTCAAGCTCGGGCCTCAGCCTGAGCCGATTCCGGGCGCGCACAACTCCAACTGGATTCCAAGTCCGGGCAAGGCAGTCATCGATGATCCTGCCCAATGGCCGAGGCTTAAGAAATACGTGCAGGACATCCTCCGCACCTACAGGAACGACAAACGTATCCTGTACTGGTGTCTTTGCAACGAGCCCGAGAATCTGAAGAACGGCTGCGATGTCAGCAAGTTTATGCCAGAGGTTTACAAATGGGCGTGGGAAGTGCGTCCGAGCCAGCCGCTCAGCTCACCTGTCTGGCAACGTCCAGGCATTCACGGCACGTCCACGAAACTGGATCTGGTCGCCTACGCCTGTATGAACTCAGACATCATCACATTCCACTGCTACTCAAAGCCAAAGGAGGTCGAGACCGACATCCAGATGCTCCAGCGTTTCGGCAGACCGATGATCTGTCAGGAATATCTCGCCAGAAACTACGGCAACACATTCTTCGATGTCCTCCCGCTCCTGAAGGAGAACAATGTCGGAGCCATCAACTGGGGGCTTGTCAATGGCAAATGCCACTTCCACTACCCGTGGGGGCACAAGATCGGTGATCCCGAGCCTGAGATCTGGTTCCACGACATCTTCCGTCCGGACCACACTCCGTACGATCCTGCCGAGATCACCTTCCTTCAGAAGATGACAAAATAGAAAATATTCCGACAACAACCTCAAAGGGTGGCCGAAAAGCTTTTCAGCCACCCTTTTTAATATTCATTTGCGGCTTGGGATTTGTGGAAGAAACGGAAAAACAGTAACTTTGTCTGATTGTACCCTTAAGGGAATATGAAAGAGACATTGAAAAGAATATGGTTTCCGATGGTGGTGGTGTGCGTGATCGCGCTTCAGGCCATCGGTATGGGCAACCGTCCTTTCGCCGGGGATCCGGGTTATGGATTCGTCTCAGCGGAAAGACCTCTGCCACCCGACACTATACATTACAGGAATCAGTTCATCGGCAACGCAGCCGCCGGAAAGGAAGACACCTCCCTATTCCTGGCTCCGATCGACACCACGCCGCACCTGACCGCGAGGGACACCATATTCCCGCCGGATTCACTCAGGGACATCGACCCGTTCCGCTACAAATACTATGTGGCGATTCTTGACTCGCTGACCCACAGGATAGTAGTGGACTCATTGAAGACAGCGGGCGATTCTCTGGACTGGCCGAAAGTTGACTCACTTTACTACCTTGACTCGGCCATCCGTAAAAAGGCGGCTGACGCAGCCTGGTACGCAAGTCTATCCAAGGCCGAACGGAAAAAACACGACTTCGAGGTCAAGGAAAAGATCAAGAAGCACATCGCCGACAGTGTCCTGAATGTCAAGGACAGCCTGAAGGCTTACAGGGACAGCGTCAAGGAGGCGACCCCGAGGGTTCTGGAAACATTCGCCTTGCCGGATTCCCTTCAGTACAAAAGGATCATCAGATGGACCCACGAGCGGGAGTTCCACAAAATGGACATAAGCGAGCCGGACACCAGCTACAACCATTGGTTCCACGACTATCCGTTCTACCGCAAGGACGTGAACGCCACGTGGTTGGGAGTGGCGGGATCAGCGATGCAGTACTACAATTGGTTCAACCGCACAAGCGAGAACGGGGTGTCGTTCTACAACCCTTACGAGGCGTGGACATATTCGGCGAAGACGCTCCCGATGTACAACACGAAGACCCCTTACACTGAACTCGCCTACTTCGGAACCATATTCGCCAATTCGCAGAAGGAGTCTGACAACCTGCACATCCTGACATCACAGAACATATTCCCCGCCCTGAACTATACACTTGAATATAACCGGTTCGGCGGCAACGGAATAATGCAGAACGAGAAGACGACCAACAAGACATTTGTCGCTTCCGTCAACTATCTTGGCAAGCGGTACCTGATGCACGCCGGATACATCCACAACAAGGTTCTCAGGAACGAGAACGGAGGAACAAGCGACAACAAGATGGTCAGCGACACGACACTTGACGCGAGGGAATACCCGGTCAACCTTTCCAACGCCTCCTCGAACATCATCAGAAACACCTTGTTCCTTGACCAGCAATACAGGATCCCGTTCACATTCATCAGGAACATTCAGAACCGGAAGACAGACAAGGCGTTCAAGGACAGCATAATAGCCACGGGAGACTCGACTAAGATCGCCTCGCTCGCCGAACTTCTCGCCCAAAGGAAAGAAGAGAGGGCGGCCGCCGACACACTCGGCGACGACAACATCACGACCGCTTTCATCGGGCACAGCAGTGAATATTCAGTGTTCCGGAAAAGCTACGAGGACCAAATCACGGACGATGTAGGCAAGTCGTTCTACGACAATGTCTTCAATTACCATCCTACGACCTCGTTCGACTCGGTCAGGGTGATGAAGCTGGAGAACAGGGTATTCCTCAGGCTCCAGCCGTGGGCGGACAATGCGATAGTCTCCAAACTGAACGGAGGAATCGGAAACAGGCTTCTGAATTTCAGCGTGTTCGATCCTACCTTCCTGAAAGGTACGACAAACAAGATCTGGAACTCGGCCTTCGTCTATGCCGGTGTGGAAGGACAGCTTAAGAACTACATCCATTGGGATGCCACAGGTGACTATGTATTTCTGGGAGACCAGATGAACGACCTCTCAGTCAAGGCGAACGCCAGACTCGACGTGTTCCCGTTCAGAAGGGCGAGAAAGAGTCCAGTCTCATTGGATGTGCATTTCGAGACCAATCTTGAGGAGCCTGAATATTACTACCAGCATTACTACTCGAACCATTACAAATGGGACAACGAGTTCGGCAAGATCTCCACGACAAAGATCCAGGGAGGGTTAAGCATTCCGAGATGGAGATTGGGCGCAAGGGTCGGCTACGCCCTGCTTTCCGGCAACGTTTACTATGACTCCACCGGTGTGATCAGGCAGAACAACAACGCGATGAGCGTGCTCAGCGCCTCGCTGGACAAGAATTTCGCGCTCGGGCCGCTGCACTTGGACAACAGGCTTCTGTTCCAGATCTCCTCAGACCAGGATGTGATTCCGCTTCCGACGCTTGCGGTCAACGCCAGATGGTACCTGCAGCTCAACGTCAAGAGGAACGTTATGCAGATGCAGCTCGGAGCTGAGGCTTGGTACAACACGAAGTACTATTCCCCTGGATGGAATCCGGCCGTCGGAGCCTTCTATAACCAGAAAGAGGAAAAATACAACAACGGCCCGGTCATTGACGCGTTCGTCAATATTCAGTGGAAAAGAGCCTGCATATTCGTGAAAGTCGAGAATGTTGGGAAAGGTTGGCCTATGGACAAGGCGGACTATTTCAGTGCCCATCACTACATCAGGACGCAGACAGCCCTTAAGTTAGGAATATATTGGCCGTTCTATCTGCAATCCAGCTCCAACAAGACCGTCAGCGCCGGTTCAGGTCTCTCTGGTGGCAGCGGCGGTTCCGGCGGCAGTGGTGGTGGATTCGGAGGTGGATTGAACGGTCTTGGCTCCGGCGGAGGCAGGAGTTTCAGCAGCAACGGCTTCTAACAGAATCCGCCTATGGGACTGAAACGAGTGACCAAAAAATTCCTCAAGTACCTGATACCCACTTTGGTGGTGCTATTGATCATTCCGTTCAGCGAATTGAACAGGAACTCGAAAGGAGAGGAAGATGTTTTCGGGACCGGTCCCATAAGGTTCGCGTTAAAGTTGGATGACAAACTCTCCGAAGGCTATGTGACCGGCTACTGCTACGAGATGGCCGAACGCTTTGCGGGACACCTGAAAGATTCCGTGGAGATATTCCTTGCGGACAGTGACGCGGATTATCTGGACTCGCTCCGGCTTGACAGCCTCGATATACTGGCAGTGCCTTTTTCCAAAGTTCCTGATTCCGAGGAATTCCTGTCGTTCCAACTTGGAGACGCACCTGCCGCCTGGGTGATCAAGGCGGACAAAAAGCGGCAGCGGGAAATCATCCGCTGGCTCAACAATTTCAAAGGAACTGATGAATATGCCGCCGTACAGGACCGATTTTTCAAAGGTTACAATCCTTACCGAAAGGGTGTGAAGAAAGTTCCAGGGATCATCAGCCCTTACGATGACCTGATCAAGCGGAACGCGAAGACTATCGGCTGGGACTGGAAGATGTTCGCGGCTCTTATCTGGAGCGAGTCAAGGTTCAGGATCCAGGCGAGATCTCCGAAAGGAGCAGTCGGGCTTATGCAGATGATGCCACGCACAGCCGACCGTTATGAGATTGAGGATCTCCTCGACCCAAAGGAGAACATCGAGGCCGGAGCCGCCTACATAACCCGCCTCCAAAGCAAGTTCAGAGACACGGCGGCCGATGGTGATGAACTTGTGAAATTCACCCTGGCGGCCTATAACGCCGGCGAGGGACGCATTTACGACTGCATCAACCTGGCGCGCTCACAAGGCATCGACACAAGCACCTGGGAAAGTCTCTGCACCGTTCTACCGCAAATGAGTCAGGATTCTATTCTGTTCGTGGAGGATGTCCGGCACGGTAAATTCAAAGGGAGGGAGACAGTGGCGTACGTGAAAGCGGTCCTCAACCGCTACGACATATTCAACGGGGCGACTCCACGTTATCAGGTTCAACCAACGGACACATCCTCAGTGCTGATTGAAGATGAGGATGATGTGGAGCGGGTTCTACTGAGCCCTGACAGTCTGAGCCGGATCGACTCTGGAGATGAACAGGCAAGGGATCAGGAGAAGGAGCATAATGACCAGCCAGGAGAGGAGGTCGGCGGCAAGCACCGCAGGTAGATTCAGACTCACAGGAACAAAAGGCACGAAATAGTTCTCCGGGTTCAGTTTAATGATGTGGGTCCATTTCTGGATTCCGCACAGCAGCAAGGCGACTCCATTGCCGACAAGCATACCTTTGAACACGATCACGGAAGCGACTCTGAGGAACACTTTGGCTATGGCCTTATCGGTCATTCCCAAGGATTTAAGGGTGCCGATCGTGGAGATGTTCCTGAACAGCATTATCAGAAGCCCGGAGATCATGTTGAACCCGGCCACAATCGTCATCAGGACGAGGATGAATAGGACATTGAAGTCTATGAGATTCAGCCAGTCGAAGATTTGTGGATAGCGGCTGATCACCGAGGTGGCTATCAAGGTGTCGTCATCCTCCCCTGCCTTTTCCAATGCGATGTGTCCGACCTCATCTGTGACATCGCGCATCCCGGCATCGGTCTTTGCCCCGGGTACAAGCGCAAGTTCCAGTACGGAAGCCTCATCGGAGGTCCAACCGTCAAGTCTCTGAAGATCAGCGATGTCAGCCAGCACGACGATATTGTCTGTTCCGTCCATAACACCTTCGTAGAGGCCGGTGATGTTGAAGTTGCGTACCTTTACCTTTTCTCCGACAAAGTAAGTCAGAAGTTTGTCGCCCACATTCAAGTCAAGCATTTCAGCCAGCCTTACCGGAATGGAGACTCCGAGTCTCACCGTGTCGGATTCAGATTTATCACGCGGAGTTCCTTTGAACAGAACGCCGTGGATGCTTTCGCCTTTCTTGACGATTCCAGCGCGATAGACTGCCGGAGTGATATTCCTGACTTCCGGAATCGCCTTGATGTCAGGGATAAAACTTTGGTTGACCGAAATCGGGGAAGCCTCGCTGATGTAGTTCATATCCACAGGCATCAGTTGCACGTCCCCCGTAAGGTCGGAAATACCGTCCCGGATCTCGTTCCTGAATCCAGACGAGACGGAGACGGAGACAATCATAATGAGGAAAGAGACAGCGATGGAGACCATCGCTATCCTTCCTCCGAAACGGAGGCGTCCGGCTATGAACCTTGACGCGTCCAAAAAAATTATTCCTTTATGAATATGTTACCAGATGTGTACCCTCTCGCTCTCCGGACGCCACATCGGATCGCCTTCCTTGATGCCGAAAGCGTCGAAGAATGTCTGGAAGTTCTTCAGGGACACGTTCACACGGTTAACGGCGAGCGAGTGGACATCGAGTTTGGTAAGACGTGCCTTCTCCTCATCGGTGATGTTCTGAGCCCAGATCGCGCCGTAAGACAGGTAGAATCTCTGCTCGGGGGTGAAGCCGTCGATAAGGCCGATGTTCTTGCCGGCGTTGGCGTTCTCCATCGCCGTGTAAGAGATGCTGAGTCCGCCGTGATCACCGATATTCTCACCGAGTGAGAGTTGTCCATTGGCGTGAACGCCAGGCACGACCTCAACCTCATCGAACTGAGCGACAAGCACCTGAGCCTTGGCGTTGAACTTCACGGCATCCTCCGCCGTCCACCAGTCGGCCATATTACCGTCTTTGTCGAAGAGTCGTCCCTGGTCGTCGAATCCGTGGGACATCTCGTGGCCGATCACGACTCCGATTCCGCCATAGTTGACAGCGTCGTCAGCGTCAGCGTTGAAGAACGGTGGCTGAAGGATGGCCGCAGGGAAGCAGATCTCGTTGGTCGTAGGGTTATAGTAGGCGTTGACGGTCTGAGGAGACATTCCCCATTCGGTCTTGTCGGTCGGCTTGCCGAGTTTGGACATATTGTCGGCCGTGTACCAGGCGCCGGCGGCGCGAAGGTTCTCGTAGTAGCTCTTCTCCGGATCGATATCGAGGGTAGAGTAATCCTTCCATTTGTCAGGATAGCCAACCTTAACTGTGAAGTTGTCCAGTTTCTCGTGAGCCTTGGCCTTTGTGGAATCGCTCATCCAATCGAGTTCGTCGATGTGCTGGCTGAAAGCCTTCTTGAGGTTCTCCACGAGATCGATCATCTTTGTCTTTGAGGACTCCGGGAAGTATTTCGCCACGTACATCTTGCCGACAGCCTCGCCGAGGATGCTGTTCGGAACCTGCATAGCCCTCTTCCAGCGAGGTTTCTGCTCCTTGATGCCGGACATCTGAGTGCTGAAGAAGTCGAATGACGCGGTGTAGAAGTCATCGCTGAGGGATCCGGTCGCGCCCTGGATGAGCTGGCCGGCCAAGTAGTCCTTCAAGACAGCGAGATCCGCTCCGCCGAAATATTCACTGAAAGCCTTGAAGAACGAAGGCTCGCTGACGATCAGTTTCTGCTGGTCGGCGATGCCTCTGGTCTCGAAGTAGAGTTTCCAGTCGAAGCCAGGGTAATTCTTGATAAGTTCCTCGGTGCTGCAAGGGTTGTACTGCGCCTGGATGTTCCTTTCCTGAACGCTGGTCCAGGAGTTGGTGGCGAGGACATCCTCTACGGCGAGAGCGTTGGCGGCAGCCTTCTCCGGCTCCGCCACTCCGGTCAGGGTGAACACCTTAGCCAGGAAATTACGGTAACCTTCCTTGATCGCAGCGTTCTCAGCCTCGACGTAATAGTCACGGTCACCGATTCCAAGTCCGCCCTGTCCAAGATAAAGAATCTGGTTGTCGCTGTCGGCGAGGTCGGACATCACGTAAGCGCCGAAGAACGAGCTTTCGGAGACATTATGAAGCCCCGCGATGATCTTCACGAGAGCGTCCTTGTCAGCCGCGGCGTAGATCTCATCGACATATTTCTTCAAAGGAGCCGCGCCCTCGGCGTTCAGCCTTGTGGAGTCAAGTCCCTGCTTGTAAAGGTCGGAAATCTTCTGCTCGACCGTGCCTTTTTCCGTTTTCAACGTTCCCATCTCGGCGAACAAGTCGTTGAGTCTCTTGACGTTGTTCTCCCTCAACTGGTCGAATGAGCCGAAACGGGCATATTCAGGCTTGAGAGGGTTGTTCTTCTGCCATCCGCCGGTCGAGTACTGGTAGAAGTCAACCGCCGGAGAGACCGTGGTGTCAAGGTTCGCAAGGTCAATGGCCGGAACCGTAGCCACCTGTTGTTTTGGCCCGCAGGCCGCCATCGCAAGCGCTGAAGCCATAATCACAAAACTTTTTTTCATATCCTTTGAATATATTCGTTCATTTTCATCCTGCAAATGTAATGATTTTATTTTACCGAATGTCCTTTTAAACCTCAATGATTATCGGACTTAGCACTTTTGGCTTGCGGCTAATCCCTCAGGCAACACTTTTTGCCTTTTCTGCTCCTCAAGAGTGTATCCCACACTCTTGGGAATCGTTTCCCCCGCTTTTTGTCTCCCGAGGGTGTTGCTGAACACTCTTGGGAGACGTTTTTCCCTTTTTTCGCTTCCGAAAGGTTATCCGGTATCTGGCGGAGACTTGCATAGCACTTTTGAGAAAGCATCTCTGCTTCTTTTCGTTTCCGGAGAGTAGCTGGCTACCCTTTTGAGTAACGTTCTCCCTCATTTTATCACCGAGGAATCCGGCGGATAGGAGGTTTTCTATGGATTGCAAGCCTAAAGCGCATATTCTCAATGATTATTATAGGCCTGGATGAAGTCCCGGACCTTGTCACGGCTGCTGAGGAAGGTCAGCTTGTCAATGGCACGGAAAAAGGCTTCCTTGTCAACGACATTGGGATAGACCAGCTTCAGGAACTCGACCTTGTCATCATCGAAGGAATAAAGGTCGATGAGACGCTCGCATTGGTCCGTGGTAAAGGCTGTGTTGGCGAGAGCGGTCCGGATTATCTTGTTCTTTCCATCCCCGAACGCCTCGTCCTTCATCCGTTGGTAGAAGTCGGCGAACACATCTGCGGACATCACATTCTTTCCGAACACGGATGACCAATGTCCGTTGTGCCCGCCTCCGGCCGAAGAGCCACCGTCAATACGGATGTCCATAATCCCTATTCCATTGTAATATACCCGTTTGCTGTAAAGCAGACGACCTTTCCAGATATCATCGTCCGACATCGAACGAGACTCGTAAACCTCTACCGTGTAATAGCCCGAAGACAGACCGGCGACAAAGCAGGAAGTCGCCGGCATAGAGACATTCTCATTGTCAATGGTGACTATGAACGGCCTGTCATACCCACTGATCCGGATTCCATCAACAAAACCGGCCCTCGCCGACAAAGACAAAAGCACGCACAGCGCGCATATCATAAGTTTCCGCATAGCAGTTCATTTTGTTCGCTAATATACATCTTTTTCGGGAACAATATTATAAATTTGCACTTATTACTAATTTGAACTATGCGAATGAAATCCAACATATTCATCAAGGCGGTCTTCTGCATCGTTATGGTGGCTGCGATGATCGGGTGCAACAAGAAGGCGTTCGAGTCTGAAAAGGAACTGATAATCAGCGATGCGAGCCTGCAGGAAGAAGGGAAGACTCTCGCTCCGGGGGATGCCATCCACCTTCTGGGAGAGGGGTACAGGCAGACGGACAATGTGATGCTCAGCTTTTCTTGGGAGACGGGCGACAAGGTGATTCCAATCGGACAAGTGAGCGGCGTCTATGCTGAAATCGTGAGTGTTGAGCCAGAGCGTATTGAAGTACTGTTGCCTTACAGATACCCTGCGGCACGGGTGGACGTGACCCTTATGCGGGAGGGGAAAACACAGGACATAGGATCCTTGAATATAACAGACGGGCAGGCTCCCAAAGACCTGAGGCTCTATGGAATAAAAGACAAGAGTGTGGATGGCTACATTCTGGACGAGAATGGCCTTGGGAGGAAATCCTTCACAGCCGACTTTTCCGTGAATATTCATTCGGTGGTCAACGTTCCCCGCTCTTTCGGCCTCTGCGGTCTCACCGAGGAAGACGGAGACCGGTGCGCAGTATTCCTCAACTTCTTCACAGGCAAGACCGAGCACTTGAGCGGCAATGCGATCGCACTGTCCAGAACTCCAACGAATATGATCGCCGCACTTTGCTGCCGGGACAATGTCTGCACTTTCAACAACTTGCCGGTGGAGATATGTGCGGATTATATGACAAAATCCTCCGTCACACCGGTTCCTGTCCAGCCTACATACAAGCTTCCGGAGGGGCTGAAGGCGGAATATTTCGGTGACTATCCAGGAACATATTCAGAAAAAGAAGGAATCTACTCCTATCTGTTTTCCGCCAACGAAGGCAACGGGAAATGGGCGACCGTCATTTTAAGAAAAGAGAGCTTAAGGAAGATTGAGGAACTCGATGCCGCCGCCGTCATCCCGTTCCGGGTCGGGCAGGACGCAGGTTACATCATCACTTTTGAAGGAGGTCCAAGCCTGTTCAGGATTGTCAACGCCGAGACCGGAAAGATGGACCAGCCAATCTACACCTACAAATCAGTCAGAGTCCTCTCGGCCAATGTCCATACCGACCGCCCGGACCACATCCTGCTGAATATCGCTTCCGGTAACGCCACCAAGATCCAGGATCTCGACTGGAAAACGAAGACCTTGTCCCCGGTCTCCCTGCCGGAAAACTACAAGGAAGTCCTGATGGCGAACTGATCCACACACTTTGATTCTGACATAGAAGTTTTGATTTGTTTGAAATGTCCTTTGACGGGGAAAAATCTTCAAACGAACAAATCAAGAACTTCTTATATTTTCAGCCTCATCCGGAGGATCGGAAATGGATTGCCTTGGTCGTCGGTCTCGTTGCGGTCGTAAGGCTGGAAGCCCCAATGTCGGTAGACAGAGACGGCATGGGTGTTCTGCTCGTTCACGTCTATGAGACGGATGCCGTTCCCGTTTGTCGCCCAGTCAACCAATTTGTGGCCGATGCCTTTCCCGATGAAGGTCGGGTCGATGAACAACATCTCTATCTTGTCCTCGCTGAGGCCGATGAAGCCGGCGACTCTGTCTTCGGTCTCCGCTACGGCAAGCACAGGTACCTCAGCCAGAGCCTGTCTCACATACGGTTCCAGATTCTTAAAATCCTTTTCCGACAGGAAGTTATGCGTCACCCTGACCGACCTGTTCCAAAGGCCACTCAAAGAAGAGATGACTTCATTGCTCCGTTCCTGTTTTGAGAATGTAATGATATTCATTGTCCTGACTTTCTATAACACCGCAAAGTTAATGATTCAAAAACCACCTTGGAAATCCTGGCGATGCAGGATTCCGCCTCTTTTAGGTCGCCCTTAATATCTTTCAGGAATATGGCAATGCTGTAATGTCTTCCGTCAGGGAGAACAATGAAGCCGACATCATTGACTCCGATAATCTCCCCGCTCATATTCCTGTCGCCAGTCCCGGTCTTGTGTCCGATCAACGCCTTGGTTCCGACCAATGGAGCGGGAAGCCGATCCCGGCCGGTATCGCAATTCTCCAACGCACTCACCAACCAATCAGAATAATGGCCTTCTGGTATCCGGCGAGTGTAAACCATCTCCAGCAGCCGCGTGGCCTCTTCAGGAGTCGTAGCAGCGCATTATATTTTCGTGCATATCTTTCTCGTTCCATCTGATGGCAGTGCGGGTAAAGCCCAGATTATGAATATCTCCGCGCAGGACACCTGATGGACGGCTCGGCCAAGCGTGGGGACCAACTTGTTCTTTTTCAGAAACATAGAAAACGCCGCCGGTCATTATGAGAGGGCGGCATTCCCGAACATATTTATTTACAACACATTACAGAACACGTCATTACTCATTCTATCAGGTGCCGCGCTTTCAAGATGGATGGATCACCGCACAAGGCCAAGGTAATTAAACTCTATCAGATTCGGGATCTATGAGATAACTATCGTCCCCACAGGCGATTGTGAAAACCTGTGGGGACGATGCTGTCAAGCCGGTCTGTCATCAGAAGACGAAGGCGGCTCCGATTTTCAGCTGGTTGCGCTTGAGGGTGGCGCCATCCAACGAGGTGCGGTTCAGCAGACCGGCGTTGTAACCGACCGTGAAGCGAAAATGATGGTTCACCTCTATTCCAAGACCGCCGCCGGCAAGTACATCGAAACGCTTGTAGTCATCATCCGAATAGAGGTTGTGTTTCTTTCGGTTGCCACCCTTGCCTGTTCCGGAATCGACAGAAGTGGAGGCGGCTATGCCGAGGCTTAGTGTCGGGCCGCCAAAGGCGAACAGACGGGCGTTGTCCCCAAGGTTCACTCCGGCGTTAAGGAGAACCGGAACGTTGGCGTAATGTTCCTGAACCGAACCAGATGCGAAAGAGAACTTGTAATCGCTGGTGGTAAGGGACTCATAGTACACGCCAGGTGTCAGGCTGAAGACTTTGCTCAATTCGAGATTCCAGTTCGCTCCCACATAGACACCGTTGGTAGTACCGGACACCGTGCTGCCGGAAGCTTTCATTTTCTGAACGGAATTAACATAGCCGGCCTCAACGGAAGGCTGGGCGAACATAGATATGCTCCATACGAATGTTGTCGTAGATGGTAAGCGCGCTCTTGGTCAGCACCGCCACCCTGTCGATGTCATTGACAATGCTCCCGACACGGCTCCTGTCAATGCTGTCGATGTCGAAGCCGACACTCTCAGTCAATGAGGCATATTCCTGCTCAAGTCGTTCCGTTGCTGTCATCCTTTCATTTGATAAGGATACAAAGATAACTCAAATCATCCAAAAACGCCAATCCGCTGATTATCATATTTTTCCAAAAAGCCGCCGGTCATTTCGGGAGGGCAGCATTTACGAATATATTCATTAACAACGAGTTGCCGAACACGTCACAATCAGCGACCGGCGGTTCCTCCGGCGAAGTCATAATCCTGAATATTCAGAAGCCGTTTTGATTTGTTCGAATATTCAATCCTCTGGCCTATTCTTCTGGCAGCAGCGCCTGGGAATGCCGTGTGGCGAAGACTTCGAGAAGGAAGAGGACGCTGAAGGCGCAGGCGATCCAATATATTCCTAAAACATTGTCAGGGAAGAATTTGGCGGCGAGCGGGGTGGCCACCAGAGGTGAAAGGAACTGCCCGGCATAGAGTGCGGCGGAGAGGAGCGGCATCACCGTCGTGGCGGCGTCTTGACCAGCCTTGATCGAGGCTATCGTGTTCAGATAAGGGACTCCGATGCCGTTGGCGATTCCGATGAAGAGGCAGCCGACAAGCAAAGAAGGGAGGCTTGGGGAAGTCGCGAAGCAGAGGTATCCCAGCAGGAAGAATGTCGGTGCGAAATACTTGACAGACAGCCTGAACCGCCTCATCATTCCGCCGAACACAACACCCACCAGCGCCGCGACCACATCAAGCGCGACCATAATGATGGTCACCGCGATCGGATCCAGATTTGTCGTCCTGACGCAGACCGCCGAAAAATTTGTCGGGAATATGAAAAAGCAGATCATCAGTAGCCAGGGCAACCGCATCAAATTTTAGCGCCCCTAAGCAGTTCCAGAAGATAGTCCTGTGAGAGTGATGCCCTGAACAA
>CAKVCK010000001.1 GCA_934725575.1 uncultured Bacteroidales bacterium | reverse complement strand
TTGTTCAGGGCATCACTCTCACAGGACTATCTTCTGGAACTGCTTAGGGGCGCTAAAATTTGATGCGGTTGCCCTGTTCCACCTTTAGGTTTGTGAAGGTTTTGGCACACCAGGAAGCCGGAACAGTCATTACAAAGCGTTCTTCGGGCGTCGCTCCCTCCTATGTGCGAAATCGGCGCGCACCAGGAAATTCATTTCTCTGATAAACAACAGATTGTCGTTCCAATATGAAGGTCAAGACAAGGGTATGTGGCTTTGTCGATCATATTCATGTGGTTGAGTGCCATGAAATTCATTGAGGGGTTATTTCTGACGCTGCAATTAGCGGGAACGGTCATTTGCCTTGCAGACACGTGCAATACGGTTCGACGTTCCCAACGCAATGTGGAAAACCGACATGAGGAACGGACATGCTGGCTGCAGGGTCATCAGGCAGACATGAATGTTCCTGACAATTGCAAAAGAAACTATGTAGAGACTTAATATTTACTTAGGGAACTATATTGGTGAGGAAGAGGACGTTGCCGGGGACGATGACACGAGACGGGTGACATCCGGCGTCTACGGCATAAGCCGCAATCCTGTGTAGGTCGGGTCAAAACCGACGAAAGCAGGATTGCGGCTGTGTTTCGCCAACTGGCTTCACCTTAGTTGTCGTCATCTGCACGGTTGTGGCGTTCCATTTTCGGAATCCTTAAGGAGGAACGATTCCTCCTTTCGAGAAAGGACATAGACTACAAGCTACTATAACCGTGTCAGAAGGAATGATGCCGGCACGCCGCAGACTCGGACTTTAGAGAGTGTTGATTACGTTGCTAGATTGAGAACGCGTCGAACCCTCCGTCGATGACGCTCACGGTTCCGGTCACGGCCTTTGAGGCATCGCTTGCAAGATAGTGCAGGGTGCCGACCAACTCGTCAGGTTCGAGGAAACGGCCGATAGGTGTGTGGGCGAGGATCGTGTGGGAACGGGCGGTAAGGGAGCCGTCTTCGTTGGTGAGAAGTGCGCGGTTCTGGTTCGTCAGAAGGAACCCGGGGGCGATCGCATTGACCCTCAGACCTTCACCGAACTTGATGGCGAGTTCCGCGCAGAGGTACTTTGTCCAGTTGGCCACGGCGGCCTTGGCCACTCCATAGCCGGCCACGCGGGTGAGCGGACGGAGAGCCGACTCGGAGGCGAAGTTTATGATGGAGCCCTTGCCGGACTCAACCATTGACTTGGCAAAGACCATTGTAGGAAGGATCGTGCCGAAAAGGTTCAGTTCGGTGACTTTTTTGACGGCATCCACATCCAGGTCGAAGATTGTCTTGTCCGGCGGAACCGTTGCCGAGGCCATGTTGCCTCCGGCGGCGTTCAGCAGTATGTCAATCTTCCCGTACTTTGCGATGATCTGCTCGTTGTTGCGCTCAAGTGTGGCCTTGTCAAGAACATTTGTCGGGAAAAAGCATGCCTCTCCTCCGTCTTTGGCGATTTCCTCCACGAGCGCCTCTCCGATGGCGGAAGCCCTGTCGAGATCAAGCAGCACCACCTTGCAGCCTTGCGCCGCGAAATATTTTACGATGGTGCTTCCAAGCACACCGCAGGCTCCGGTCATGACCACGACCTTGCCCTTAATGTCAAAAAGATTCTGTGTCATATTGTTAAATTCTGTTATGTCGTGTAACTATTCATAGGACTTGATGATGCCTTCCTGGATTCCCCGGAGTTCCGCGAGGCTGCGCATGCGTCCGTAGCAGGAATAGCCTGGGTTGGACTTGCGGTTCAGGTCGTCACACATCTGGTGCCCGTGATCGGGGCGCACAGGAATGCTGATCCCTCGCCGTTGCTCTACTTCAAGCAGTGCCTTCATCATTCCGTACATGTCCACATCTCCTTCCAGTAGGTTCGCCTCATAGAAGTTGCCCTCAGAATCTCGCTTTGTTGTCCTCAGGTGCACGAAACCGATTCGGTCTCCGAACTCACGCATCATGGCCACACAGTCGTTGTCCGCACGCACACCGAACGAACCCGTGCAGAGACACAACCCGTTGGACGGATTTGGTACAGCGGCCACGATCTTTCTGAAATCCTCAGCTGTTGAAAGAATGCGTGGGAGCCCCAGCAATGAATATGGCGGATCATCGGGATGTATCACCATGACGGAGCCGCACTCGTCCGCGACGGGACAAATCTGACGAAGGAAGAATATGAGGTTGTCACGAAGTTGTTCCTCGGTGACCCCGTCATACCTTGAAAGAGCCTCCCTGAATTGATCAAGGGTGAAGCTTTCCTCACTGCCCGGAAGGCCTGCGATCATGTTGCGGGTGATCAGTCCGATCTCGGCCTCGTCCATCTTGTCATAACGCGCCTTGGCGACGGCGATTTCCTCGGTGGAATATTCGTTGAAAGCCGCCTTGCGCTCCAGAATGAACAGGTCGAACGCCATGAACGCCGCCCTCTCGAATCTCAAGGCGCGGGAGCCGTCGGGCATCTCAAACCGCAGGTCTGTCCTGGTCCAGTCTATCACCGGCATGAAATTGTAGGTGATGCATTTGATTCCGCACTCGGCCAGATTGCGGATGCTCTGCTTGTAGTTCTCTATGTAGCGGAGATAGTCACCTTCGCGGGTCTTGATGTGTTCATGGACCGGTACGCTCTCCACGACGCTCCATTTGAGTCCTGACTCGGCGATGAGAGCCTGCCGTTTGCGGATCTCATCCACTGTCCACACCTCTCCGTTAGGAACATGATGCAGCGCATGGACTATGTCCGTGGCTCCGGCCTGCTTTATGAAAGCAAGGCTCACGGGATCATCCGGACCGTACCAACGCCAACTTTCAGTCATTCGTATCATGATTTTGCTGATTTAGTTGTTTTTGATTGTCCTTATGCAGCGGACGAAACGTCCGTCACCGCTCTTCCCTTTGCCCGGAGTGTCGGCCACCGTTGACATGTAAGCCTTTCCGAAACGCATGAATGAGCCGTACACATTGCCCTTGGCATCCTGAAGCTCGGTGCTGGCCCAGTACCTTTCGCCGTTCTTGTTATCCGCCGCCGAGTTCATCACAGTGCCGCCGTAAGTGGTAAGCGAGAGATCGAACGCAGCCCTCGCTTCCTTTTCCTCGTCAGAAATCTCGGCGGGAACCTTGGATTTGACATTAGGGTCGTAGGCGACTCCGTTGTAGACATTGAATATCTCGACAAGCTCGTTGAGTGACGGCCAGTACCATTCCTCACCAAGAGTTGAGCAGAAAGAGACCGCCGGAATGTCCTTTGCCTCCGCGCTGGCCTTGATGACCGCCGTGTTGGCGGCTCCGTCATCCATGCTCACTGCATTCAGAAAGGCCGGTGTGGCGGCGTTGGACCAAGGCACGTCCTCTGAACGGACAAGACTAAGAACCTTGGATGTCTTTCCGTCCTCGGATGTCCAGTAGATGATTCCGACATTCTTACCGTTTTCCTTGTAGGCCGGGAACTTGGTCTGGAGAGGCTTCTCCGGCTCACCGCTCACAAGTTTCATGCAGCGCACATACCTTTTGGACGCGTTGGTCTTGCCCATCTGGTCGGCAGGGGTGGAGGCATAGACCTTTCCGAAGCGCATTGTCGACGCATAGACCTTGCCTGTCTTTTCGTCTGTCTGCTCGGTGCTTGTCCAATATTGGTCTCCGTTACTGTTCTCTGAACCGGTGTTGAGTGCGACTCCTCCATTGTCGGCAAGCGCTTTCTCGAAGGCCGCTCTCGCGTCTTTCTCTTCCGGGGTGATGTCCGATGGTTTCGCTGCGGTGGCGGCATCGAAGGCTGTGCCGTTGTAGGCCTCGAACAGCTTCTTCATCTCGTCCATCGCTGGCCAGAACCAACCTTCTCCATGGGCATCGCAGAACGCAAGCGCAGGAATGCTTGCCGCTTCCTCGCTGGCGCGGAGAAGCGCGGTGTTGGCGGCTCCGTCTGTCTCTCCGGTGCCGATTACATGTGTGCCGTCGGTTGACCAGGCAACGGTCGTGGCGGTCCTGTCAAGGCTTACGACAAGTGCTGATTGTCCGTCCTCGGCTACCCAGAACACAATACCGGCCGCGATTCCGTTCTGATACCAGACATCGCGGATCTTGTAGAGTGGTTCAGGTTCCGGCTCGGGTTCCGGTTCCGGTTCGGTTTTGTGGCCTGGTTGTGTGACTGTAACAGTGGCGGGGATGCTTCCGGCCACAATATGAACCTCGACGGTTCTGTCGTCTTCGGAGGTGTTCTCCTTGTAAGTAAGTGTGAGACAACGTGACGTGATCTCTGCTGTCAGCCAGTCCGATGACAACTCGACCGTGGGCTCGGTGTTGGTGGCAAGGAGGATGTCCTTGGCTCCGGCGTAATAGTCCGTGAGCACCACTTCCGTCTCATCGATGTTGAAGAAATCCTCTTTGGTCTCCTCTTTCACGCAGGCCGCCGAGATGATCGAGGCGGCAAGCAGTGCGATATATCCTGTTCTTTTCATTTTCCAATAATATTAATTCCAACCTTTGTTCTGAGGGTAGACATCGGATCCTCCCATGAGGAGAATCTGATTGCTAGGGATCGGCCAGCACTCATGCTTCCCGACGACAAAGTTCTGACGGGCGAAAGTGAAATCCTTGTTGAGGTACGGGTTTTCCGCCATGGACTCACCTTCCCATTTCCGGCAATATTCTCCAAGCAGACCGAGTCTCTTGAGGAGAGGCCATCTGACACCTTCGAAATTCAGTTCGCGGGCATATTCATCAAGAATGTTCTCCAATGTGAGAGTCCCCTCGAACCTGTCGTTCCCGGCGCGCTCGTAGGTCATGTTGAAATATTTCACCGCATTGGTGTTGTCACCTTTATGGTAGTATGCCTCCGAACACATCAGCACGGTCTCAGCAAGGCGATAGACGATCAGATCCCTGAAACTTGTCTTGCGGTCAGGTTCGTCTGCATTGGTCCAGAAGTCCGCATGCTTGCGGCTCATCGTGTGGAGGTTGGCGATGTACGACGCGTCCTTTTTAGGTACGATCTCTTTTCCGTAGGTCTCCGGACGTGCGGGATCGTTGTAGTAGAACTTCCTTACGAAGTAGCAGTCGAGGCGCTTGTCCTTCGGACCGTACATGTCCAGAAGATGCTGGTTAGGGTAGTCTCTGCCGTAGCCGAACCCGCCTTGGTCGCTGGAGCTTATGGCACCGTCAACACTTGAATATCTTGATGTCACATAGACGGAAATCGGATGACCTTTCAAGGTAGTGCCTGTGATCACTCCTCCACCTCCGGTGTTCTTCGAGAACTGGTAGGCGTACAGGACTTCCTTGGACCGTAGATTCTCGGAATTGAAGATCTCGGCAGGGTCATTCTCAAGTTCTGTGATGCCCTTCGCGTCTCTTAGAATATCCTCGGTCTGTGCGATCACGCAGTCCCAGTCTTCCTCCCACATGGCCACCTGGGCGCGGACATGCTTGGCTGTGGCCTTGGTGTACATTCCGTACATGACTCCGTTGTCATATACCGGAATCTCGTATGGAAGTGCCGCTATGGCAGCGTCGAGGTCGTTTTTCAGAAGAGTGAACACTTCATCCTTGGAGGCAGGCTTGTAGGTTCTCTCCAGATTGGACACGTCTGTAGGCTCTGTGTTGAGGTAGATCCTTTCGAATCGTTTCCAGAGTTCGAAATAGGCCCTTGCCCTGAAAAGGCAAGCCTCTCCATGGATCTTCCTGATCTCTGGATCCTCAAGCCCGAGATGTTCAGAGGATGCGATTATCTCGTTGGCGCGTCCTGCTATGGCGTACCAGAATTTCCAGTAGTCTTCGATTACTCCGGAGTCTGGCGTAAGGTCGGTGAGCCTTCCCAATGACGCCCAGTTCCCGGCGTTGAACAGGAATATATCCGTGTTGAAATCGAACAGTTGAGGGAGAATCACAATGCCCTTTGAATCGGAATTGTCAACAATGTTGTCCCTTTCATAGACATACAGTCCCGCTATCGCCCTTTTCAGACCGTCTTTGTCTGTCTTGAGATAGTTGGTTGTCACGGATGTCTCCGATTCGAGGTTGAGCAGGTTGTCACATGAGGCACATAAAGTCATGGCCAACACGGAAATCGTTATGATGGAAGTCTTTTTCATCGTCGTATTCTTTAGAAAGAAAAGTTAACTCCAAACACTGTCTGCTGAGTCTCCGGATAAAGATTGCCGGTGACTTCCGGGCTGTAAGACAGTACCTTGGTGAATGTCAATAGGTTGGTCGCTGTCATGTAGAAGCGGAGATTCTGGATCTTCAGTTTTGAGGTCACCTTTTTCGGAAGGGTGTACCCGAGTTGGATGGTCCTCAGCCTCAGATAAGAGGCGTCCTGATAGGCGAGTGTCCTCATGTATGGGACTTCAGATCCATATTTAGGTCTCGGTGCCGTGTTGGAAGGGTTGTACGGTGTCCAGTAGTCCACTTTCATACCGTTTGACCGTCCTCTGAGGTCACCGCCATATTCCCCGTCATACATCAAAGGATTCAGGATATAGCCTCCCGCGACGGCGTACCAATCCATGAAAAAGTCGAAGCCTTTCCAACGGAGGTTCGTTGAGAGGGAGAATGTGGCGTCCGGGTCTTTCTGATAGACAACCCTGTCGTCCTCGTTGATCTTGCCGTCGCCGTTCACGTCACGAAGCTTCACGCTTCCCGGTTCCACGTTGTCGTTGCGGGAGAGAGGTGCG
The DNA here is from genome assembly GCA_934725575.1 of uncultured Bacteroidales bacterium. Taxonomy (GTDB): domain Bacteria; phylum Bacteroidota; class Bacteroidia; order Bacteroidales; family UBA932; genus Cryptobacteroides. The sequence continues at coordinate 328,996 of CAKVCK010000001.1, read as the reverse complement.
TCGGCGACACCGTCGCCGTCTGTGTCAACGGTGTTCTTCAGCTTGTAGGTGAGGGAGCCTCTGTCGCTGTAAACATCGAAGTCGCTGTACTGATAGACTCCGTCCGCCTTGTAGTCATAGTAGATGTTGATCGGAGCCCCGATGATCCAGTTGTTCCCAGGCTGGCTGACGTAGTTGCCGTTCTCATCGACCGTGTCATCGATCTTGATGATCTTGCCGCTGAACTGGCTTATGTTTGTGGTGACGCTCCAATTGAGATCTTCGCTCCTTATGATGTCGAATGTCGCGTTGAAGTCGATGCCGTGGGTTCTGGTCTCTCCCAGGTTGTCCAGCATCGAACTGTAACCCAACGATGCGTTCAATGCTCTGGACACAAGCAGGTTGGTGGTCCGTGTGTTGTAGTACTCGACCGTTCCGAAGATCCTGTTGTCGAGGATTCCGAAATCAAGTCCGAAGTTGGCTGTTCCGGACTGCTCCCATTTGAGATTCTGGTTAGGAAGGTCATTGCCGGGAAGATAACCCATGTAGTAAGTGTCTCCGAATTCACCAGGCATCGGCTTGGCCACACCAAGGGTGGCGTAGTTGTCGATCCCGTTCTGGTTGCCTACTATTCCGTAACTTGCCCTTAGCTTGAGGTTGTTCATCCATGAGACATCCTTGAGGAAGCCTTCTTCCGACGCTCTCCACGCGAAGGCCACGGACGGGAATGTCCCCCATTTGTTGTCTGTGCCGAAGCGGCTTGACCCGTCACGGCGCACGGCGAGGTTGAACAGGTACTTGTCCATCATGTTGTATTGCGCCCTGACCATGAATGACACGAGGTTGTTTTCCGAATATGCTCTCTGCTGTCCGGTCACCTCGCCGTTGGCGATGTAGTTGTAGGTCTTGTCAACCGGGAGGTTGGACACTGAATATCCCAGCGTCTTGCGAAGGGACTTGTCCACGGACTGCACCGCGGTGATGTTCAGTTTGTGGTTCTCGTTCTTGATGGGAACGTCATACCTTATGGAGTTCTCAATCAGGGTCTGCACGTTTGTCGTGTTGAGCAGTGATGCGGTCGAACCTCCTCCGTTGGGATAGTAGGAATCACGTGAATGTCCTTCCTCGTTAACCCTGTTGTAGTAAGAGACGTTGAACCTGTAGGTGAATCCCTTGAACGGGGCTATGTCGGCGAAAGCATTGATCCTGTAGCTGTTGGCCTTCGCGTCATGAGAGTCGTGAAGAGCGCTGTATGCAGGGTTCGTGTCCTTGTTGCTGTTGATGTAAGGAATATAGTCGCCGTTCTCGTCGTAGATCTGTGAAAGCGGAGAACGGGTGATGAACTGGTAGAACGCTCCGTTTTCTATCTCACGTTTCGAGAATCCGAACGAGGTGTTGGCTCCGAGCTTCAGCCATTTCTTAACCTGATAGTCAAGGTTCACTCTGGAACTGATGCGGTCGTAACCGGAATTGACCTTCATTATACCGTCCTGATTGAAATAGCCGACGCTGGCCATGGCCTTCAACTTGTCGGAGCCACCTTTGACACTGACCTCATGGCTATGGTAGAGAGCTGCCTTTTTGAACATAAGGTTCTCCCAGTCAACATATTCACCACTCTTGTAAACCTGTGCCATCACGTCATCGGCCAAGGCCGTGGCGATCGGTACCGTCGTGGCGTCTATTATTCCCATGTCATTCGCGACTGCCTCACGCCTGAGGGAAAGGTACTCGTCCGCAGTGTAGTAGTCGAAGTTTTTGTGAAGGGTCTGGAATCCCACGTAGCCGTTGTAGCTTACAGTGCTTTCACCGGCTTTTCCACGTTTGGTGGTGACCAGTATCACACCGTCGCTGGCCCTCGCTCCGTAGATCGCCTGTGAGGCCGCGTCCTTAAGGATCTCGATCGACTCGATGTCATCGGAGTTTATCATCGCGAACTCGGTGTCGGAAGCGACACTTCCGTCAATGATGTAAAGAGGGTTGTTGCTGGCGGAGATTGATCTCGTTCCACGAATCTTGATGGATGGGGTGGAGCCGGGACGTCCGGAAGCGCTTGTGACAGTCACTCCGGCGGCACGTCCGCGCAGCATCTCGGCGGCGGTGGCGGCGGGGAATATCTTCATGTCATCGGTGTTCACTGACGTGATTGATGTCGCGAGGTCACTTTTCTTCATTGACCCATAGCCGACCACAACCAACTGGTCAAGCATCATGGATTCAGGCTCAAGGAAAATCTTGTAGTAGTTGTCCTTGCCGACGGTCACGGTCGCTCCACGGTAGCCAAGGCAGCTTACCTCAAGCACGTCACCTTCTTTTGCGGACAGGGAGAACCGTCCGTCGAGATCCGTTACCGATCCGTTGGACGTGTCCTTGATCTTGACACCCGCTCCGATTACCGGCAGCGCGCCTGATTGTGAGTCCTCCAGGACGACACCGCTGATCTGTGTTGTCTGTCCGGAGGCCAGCAGTGACACCGAAAGGAGAATCACCGCCGCTAAATATTTCACTATATTATTCATGTCAAAAAGTTATTAGTTCTTGTCATTTTTCCATTCCCACATTGTCTCAAGCGCGTCATACTGGAACACGTCAAGTCCCTTGAGGCATTCGCCGCCACTCTCTTTCAGTGTGGTCATCGTTTGCAGAAGATATTCCCAGCCATTTGGCTGAAGGCTGGTGGAGATCTCATCGTTAGTGGCGGTCTTCACGCAGACGCTGACTGAAGCCGCCTTTCCGCATGCCTTGAAAATCGGTTGGCACACCTCCAGAATCTTTTCGGAAGAGTTGCTGTAGGCCATGACGGAAACCCAGTTGCAGACTGACAGGAACTGGTTCACATCACCGTAAGCGATCCTTCCCGCATTGTAGATTTCCTGATACTTCCACCAGATCGCCTCCTGAAGTTTCAGCCCGGAAACCGAGAGCCTCTTGCGGGCGTAAGCAAGACGGCTCACAGTCGTTCTCAACAGATTCTCGTTGGCCCCACCGGCTCCGTTGCCGCTGTCGGTGTTCCACACCCATCCAAGTCCGATGTCGGATTTTATTGTGTGAGGCTCAAGGTCGGCGGACACGCCTGAGAATCGCTCCTCTGGCTTCACGCTCCGGTTGTAGGAAATTACTTTCTGGAGGCATGATTCTGCCCCTACTTCGCTGAGGAAGACCGCTTTGTCCTCGTAGTATGTGGCATATACCTCCATGCCAAGGTCGGTGCAGGTCGAGATGAAGGTCTTGAGCCAGCTGTCGGCTGTGGCCAATCTGGTTCCTCCCGGGCTGAGGTAAACACCTCTGAATCCCATAAGGGCGATTCTGGCGGCCAGCTTTTTCGGTGTGTCGGCGTATTTGGCGATGCTTGCCGAATAGACATACACACAGTTGAACAAAACATCCTTCCCGTAATTATCCTCAAGGTTTGTCGCCTTTGAGTAGGCCTCGGCCTTATAAGCCATCAGGTCTGTCACGCCCGCCATCTTGAGACATTCGTCGCGACCTATCGTCGGTTCATCCTTGCTGTGATCGACCTCAATGATGTCGATCTCGTCGATTGTCGGCCCGTATTCAGGCTTGTCTGCCGTGCAGGACAGGCAGAAGAAAACGGTCGCCGACAAAGCAAGCAATCTTAAATCTTTCATTCCAGTGTTATTTTTTAATGTTTACCTAATGTTTTCCAGCACTTTGATCCGCTCCTTGATCTTTCCGCGGTATGTCCATTCGTTGAACGACTCCCCGGCGTCTTTGAGGTAATGACCGTTGAGCCTGATGAATTCCTTTCGCAGTCCCCCGCATTCCTTGTCGATCGACTTGAGCTGTGCCAAGGCCGCCCTGGAGTCTTCGACGGAAAAGCCTTTTGATTCGATCTGTAAGTCAACACGCTTGAATTCCAGATAGTTGATGCGGATGTCAAGCATCAGGCGAAGATGCCTGGCCACGTCGGCAGCATCCTTGGAGAATCTTACCATTTCAAGCCTCTCCCTTAAGGCGGTACATTTCCGGAGTTCCTCGTCAATGCGTGCGATGTCCCCTTGGAATGAATATACAGGACTCTGGGTCATGTTGAAATACTCCTTCACTACCGCTGTCTCCTCCTGCGGGCCAAGACCGAGTCTTGTGTGGCAGTAACTCTCCAAAAACTTGTCTGGAGTGAGCGGATTGTCCGACAAGGCGTTTGAATATGCCGTCATCAGCATGTCAAATCCGTTTTGAGGGTACACCTCTCTCACTGGTTGTATGGCAATGACCTCGTTCTTGTCATCGTAAATGTAGCCATAGGTTCCGGATGTCGACCACGAAGTGTTGATGATTCCTTTGAATCCGCAGTCGGATGCGTATGAAGTGTAACTGAATATGTTCTCCAAGTGCTTTCTCCATTGTACCAGATAGAGATTGTCAGGATGGGAACGCAACGAGCATGCTCCCCAGACCTCCCGGCCGGAGTTCCTGAGGTTGTCCATTTTCCCGAAATGGTCCTGGTTCCAACCGTAGTTCCAATCGACGATGATCACATCCTCCGGAAGCGACTGAAGCGCCTCTGGGTGTTTCAGGATGATGTCCGCCCAGATCATGGGTCTCTTGCCCAATGAAGATACAATCCGGCACATCCTTGCGACATAGTCAACGTACAGTCTGGAGATTCCTTCGCTCCTGACTTTCTCCTGACACCTGCGGCAATGACCCAGCAACCTTGTCTCGTCGCATCCGATGTGAATATATCCTGACGTGTGCATTTGCGCTATCTCAGAGAAGATGCTTCTGAATATTCCTTCCGCTTCGTCCTCCATCATCGGGCATACCTGCGAACAGTCTTTCCTGTCTTCTTTCAGGACTGCGTACCGCTCGTGCCGGAGGATGTATTCAGAATGTCCGAAACAATTCTGAAGGGGAATCACATCGACTCCAAGGCCCGAGCAGTATGCTATGAAGTCCTTTACCTCTGCTTCCGAGAAGGCGAAACGGTTTCTAAGTACAAGATTGTCCTTGAACGGGAATGTCGCCTCCCATTCCACCACGACAGCATTCATGCCTTTCGAGGCGGCGTCGGCCACGAATTCCTTCATCGCCGGCATTGTCATCACCTGTGTCCTGAAATCAAGGTAAACGGCCCTGACCTCAAAAGACTTTGCGGACAGAGACAGGTGACATGCCAGAAAGAGGATGAGAAACGTCAGGAAATATTTTGTCTTTCTATGCATCGTGTCAGTCCATTATGTATTTCGCGCTGTCCTTGTCCGTATAGAGGATCGCACTCTTGTGTCTCCTGAGGATCGAGGCCGGGCATTTTTCCGACACGGGACCGAAGACCGCGCCCTTTACGGCCTCAGCCTTAGAGGCTGCCGGAACGACGCAGAACAGATGATCGGCGTTGAACATCGCGGGAACCGTCAGCGTCAGGGCATATTCAGGAACCTCGGAGATGTCCTTGAAGCATCCGTCGTGCACCTGCTGCATCCTGCATTTCTGGTCGAGATCCACTTTCTTTATAAGAAGAGGATCGTTGAAGTCTGCCACGTGCGGGTCGTTGAAAGCGATGTGTCCGTTCTCTCCGATGCCCATGCACACGATGTCGATAGCCGTAGATCTCAAAATCTCCGAATATCTTCGGCATGTCGCTTCCGAGTCTTTGTCAGTTCCGATGTAGTCAACGCTCGCGAATGGAACCTTGTCGAAGATTGCCCTGCGCAGGAAATTGCCGAAACCCTGAGGCGCATCGGCCGGAAGGTTGACGTATTCATCCATGTGGAGTGCGTGTACGCGTCCCCATTCAATGCCTTCCGTCGCGGCCAAGGCTTCGAGAAACTCGTTCTGTGAAGGCGCGGCGGCGAAGACCATGCGGATTTCCTTTTTTCTGCCGAGCGTCTCCTTGATGCATGCCGCCACATCGGCGGCCGCCGCCTTGCCCATATCGTTTCTGGTGTCAAAGACCTTGATGTCCAGATTGTCTGACTTGAATGTCTTGAGTATCATGATTTAATAAATTGTTTTTCCTCCAATGATTGTTCTCTTTACGTTGATGCTGTCATCAAAGATAACGATGTCGGCGTCTTTCCCTGGTTCCAGAGAGCCTTTCCTGTCATAGAATCCCATGACCTTCGCGGGGTTCTCCGTTATCATTCTCACGGCCTCGCACACAGTGCATCCGGCGATGTTGACCATCGTGCGGACGAGCCTGTCCGCCGTCGCCACGCTTCCCGCGAAGGCGCTACGGTCCATCAGCTTGGCGACACCGTCCTCCACTATGACTTCCTGACCGTCCGCAAGGCTTCCCAGCACACTCTTCCCTTCGGGCATTCCGGCGGCCCTCATTGAGTCTGTGACAAGGGAAATGTTGTTGATTCCCTTGACCTTGATGAGAAGGTGAAGCAGGTCGGCCGGCACATGAATGCCGTCGGCGATGATCTCTATCCTCATCCCGTCCTGCCAGTAACCATATTCTATGGTTCCGGCGTAACGGTAGGCGTTCCTTCGGGAAATTGTGCTCATGCAGGAGTAGAAGTGTGTCATCATCGTGGCTCCGGCCTTGAAGGCTGCGTCACAGTCGGCGAATGTCGCGTCCGTGTGGCCGATGGAGGCGACAATGCCTCTTCTGTTCAACTCCGCGGCGAATTCTGGCGCTCCGTCAAGCTCCGGGGCGAAACTCCATCTGGCGAGATCAGGGCATCTGTCCAGAATCTCCATGTACTCGTCGGGCTTTGGGGCTCGGAGGTATCTTGGATCCTGGGCTCCGGCGAATTTCGGGCTGAAATACGGCCCCTCCAGATGCATCCCTCCGAACCTGGCTCCGTCCTTGTTCTCATTCACGGCTTTTCTGTAGGTCTCGAAAGACTCGAAAAGGATCTCGTTGGTGCTTGTGAGCGTTGTCGGGCAGAGCAGGGTGGTGCCGTGGGCGGCGTGCATTCTTGCGGCCGTGAGAAAAGCCTCGACCGTTCCGTCCATGAAATCCGCTCCGCCGGCTCCGTGGGTGTGCATGTCAATGAACCCTGGGCTGACGTAATCCCCTTCACAATCAATTACTTCCGCACCGGCGGGAATGCTGTCCGAGATTCCTTTGACCAGTCCGTTCTCAAGGACAAGAACACCAGAGGTGATCTTGTCCGTCACTATTATTTTACCGTTGATTAATGCTGTTACCATTTCTCTATCTTATAACCGTAAACCGCATAGAAAATCATGTATGCAAAGCATGGAACCAAAAGCCAGTAGGCCGTCTGGAGACTCATGTGGTCAGACACATAGCCGTAGATGAGAGGCAGCACGGCATTCCCGCATAGGGCCATCACCAGAAGTGACGAGCCGAGGCTGGTCCAGCGGCCAAGACCTCTGATGGCAAGCGGCCATATTCCTGCGTAGATCAATGAATTCGGCACTCCGAGAAGAACGAGAGTCCAGATTGATGCCTTCAGTGGCAGGATAAGGACAAGTACCGAGAGTGCAAGGCCTGTGATCGTGCAGATGACGAGTGATTTCTGCTGGCTGATGTATCTGGGGATGAAGAACACGCCGAGAAGGTAGCCGAAAAGAATGCATCCGAGTGTGTAGGACGGGAACACCTTGGCCGTTTCCAGATCCATGCCGATGCTCTGGGCGTAACCTATGATCGTGCTGACGGAGATCTGTTGGCTTCCAAGGTGACAGAACAGGGCCAACACTCCGAGAACGAGGTATGGATATTCCCAGATGGACTTCCTGTCGTCGCCGGTGGTGCCGGAGCCGTTGGCGCTGTCCGGGTTGATGTCCTGGACCGGTGATTTGTAGAAAAGGATTCCGAAAGCGAACAGAAGCGCGGCCAGAACCACATAGGGGACAATCACCCCTCTGATCATGCTGTCAAGTGCGGCTTCCTTGGCCGGTCCATCAAGCAATCCGGCCTCGACCAAGTCCATTACCTCCTTGTCCTGCGGGCGGATCACAAGCGCCGCGAAGACAAGAGGGGCGATGATGCCGGCGAACTTGTTGCATATTCCCATCACACTGATTCTCTTGGCCGCGCTTTCGTAGGGGCCGATGATTGTCACGAAAGGATTCGCCACCGACTGCAGGATGGCGAGTGCCGTCCCGATGGTGAACAAGGCGAGCAGGAACATGCCATAGGTTCTGGTCAGGGCGGCTGGCCAGAAAAGCAGCGCGCCGATGGCCATTGTCCATAGGCCGATCATAGTCCCTTTCTTGTAGCCGGTCCTCCTCAGGAGGAAGGATGCCGGAACGGTCATCACGAGATAGGCGATGTAGAAGGCAAATGTTACCAGATAGGTCTGTACACCGCTTTTCAATTCGCAGGCGATCTTGAAATAGGGGATCAGGATGGAGTTTACCCACGAGACAAGCCCGAAGATGAAGAACAAGCATCCCAACATCGTCAGGGAAATGTAATATTGCCGTTTGTTTTCCATAATACAATAATATGCGGTGGTCATTAGCCTGTGGTTTATTTCAGGCGATCCTCTGCAAAGATAGAGGGTATTATTGTATTATCGCGCAGAAAAAGCGTAAATTTATTGACGAAAAGCGCAATTTTTCTGTCTGTACTCCTGAGGTGAGCAACCTTTCATCTTTCTGAATATACGGGAAAAGCTGCCGTTGTCTCCGAACCCTACCTCATCCGCGATTTCGGACACAGACCGGTCGGACGTGAGCAGAAGGTGGGCGAGATGCTCGACCCGGCTTTTAAGAATATATTGATAGATGGTGGTCCCCGTCTCTTTCCGGAACTTGGTCTCAACGCTTCTTCTGGACAGCGGGACAAGTTTCAGAATGCCGTTTATGTCAAGATTGGTGTTGTAGTTGGAATCAATGAAGGCCACGATCTTCGCGACATTCGGATCCTTGATGTTGTAGATGCAGCTGGACTGCCTCTGCACGACTTCCACAGGGTTGATCACGACATTGAACGGCTGCCGTGTACTGTTCATGATCTGTCTGTGCAGCAGTGCGCAGGTTTCGTAGCCACCACGCTCCACGTCGAGTTCCACAGAGGAGACAGGTGGGTCGGAGATGCCGCAGAGCAACTCGTCGTTGTCAACTCCGAGGACTGCGATATCCTTTGGAACGCTCAGACCGGCCATGTTGCATGTCTCTGTTATGTAAAGGGCATGCGCGTCGTCGCAGCAGAACAACGCCACCGGTTTGGGCAGGTCTTCAAGCCATGAGAGAACCTTGCTTCTGTCGAAGGTCTCTCTCGGCTCGACATTGAATGAACTGAAATTGTTGCCCTTTGAAGCCACAGCCTCCCGGAACCCTTTACAGCGTTCTTCCGACCATATGATGCTCCGCACCCCGAAGAACGCATAGTTGGTGAACAGTTTCTTTTGGAAATATTCCGCGGCGAGCTGCCCGGTGCCGACATAATCACCTGTAAGGTTGGAGTACACGTCACTTCTTGTCCTGTTGTTCTGCAGGACGATCGGTATGTTCAACTGGCCGAGAAGTCCTACCTTGTCCTCGTCGCACCGTCCGATGATGGCGTCGGCATTCCATTTCTTTGCCCATTCCATGACCCACTCCTCGCGTCCGTTGGTTCCGCGAAAGTCGGACGGAATGCGGTAGAAAAGCCATGGACCGTTTTCCTTCGAGTATTTCATTATGCCCCGGAGCAGTTTCCGGTCAAATTCGCTGGCGCAGTCGATCAGTAATATTACCTTGATCATGTCATGTTGTGGAGTCGGAACATTCAAAACAGCTTCTCAAATATACGCAAGTTTATGAAACGTCGCAACTCTCCGGCACAAGTATTTCCGCAGGACTTTTGCCGAACCGATGATTTTTTGTAACATTGCAGGATATGAAGAGATCCATGTCAACAATAAACGATGTCGCCGAAGCTTCCGGAGTAACCATCGGCACGGTTGACCGTGTCCTGCACGAAAGGGGAGAGGTGTCGGAAAAGACCAGGGAGAAGGTCCTGAGGGCGGTAAGGGAACTTGGCTACAAACCCAACGTGTACGCTTCCATGCTTGCCAGAAACAAGTCGCACAGGATTGCCGTCATCATGCCGAGGTTCAGCGCCGGCGAGTTCTGGGATCTGACTCATTCCGGAATAAGCAGGAGTGCGGAATATGCCGGACGCTTTTCCGTGGACATTGTTGACTACCTTTACGATCAGTATGATGTGGATTCTTTCCTGTCGGTCTGCCGTGAGGCCATTGTGGATAATTGCTCGGGCGCCGTCATCGCACCCATGTTCCTGGATGCCACGCGTGATGTCGCCCGGGGGATGGAGAAGGCTGGTCTCCCGTACATTATCCTTAACACGAGCGTAGGTGGAGTCAGTGGTCATCTGGCCTATTATGGCCAGCCCATCTATGACAGCGGGGTGTTCTGCGCCGATGTCCTGATGTCCGGCTCGTCCCCTGAAAGTCGGGACACGGTGTACATGGTCCGGATAGAGCGCGATGTGAAAGGCCTTTCCGATCCTTCAAAGGAGAGGAGAAGAGGCTTCATGGATTATCTTTCGGCCCGCTTTCCCGACACGCAGGTCAGAAATGTTGTGATAAACCCCAACAATCCCACAGAGGCGCGCTCCGTCATGGATCTTGCTTTCGAAGGAATAGGGAAAAGCGCCAACATCGTGACACTGAACTCAAGAATATACCTTGTCGGCGACTTCCTTAAGGAGCGTGGACTCAATGGCTTGAATGTCATCGGCTTCGATGTCTTGGAAAAGAATATCTCAGCTCTCAGGGATGGTTATGTGAAGTACCTTATAGCCCAGCACTCAGACCGTGAGGCGATGGACTCTGTCATCACCTTGACGGATTTTCTTGTGTTCGGCAAACATCCTCACAGCCAGGACAACTTCAGCTCCGTTGACCTGCTTTCCCGCTACAACTATCGTTTCTATTAGCCTCCCTATTGCCTTGCCTCGGCGATGATTGCCAGAGAGTCGCTGCAAAGTTTGGTGATGGCGGCCCAGTCACGGGCTTTGATGACGTCCTTAGGGAACAGGTTGCTGCCCATGCCCACGCATGACGCTCCGGCCTTGAACCATCCACGGATGTTCTCCTCTTCCGGCTTGACACCTCCGGTGACCAGAATCTGGGTCCATGGCATAGGGGCCTTGACGCTTTTCACGAACGAAGGTCCAAGCACATCTCCGGGGAACACTTTGCAGATGTCGCAGCCGGCGGCCTGCGCGTTGCCTACTTCCGTCACCGATCCGCATCCGGGAATATAAGGCACAAGGCGGCGGTTGCAAAGATCGGCCACCTCCGGGTTGAAGAGCGGACCGACGATGAAGTTGGCTCCTGCCTGGATGTAAAGCGCCGCTGTCGGAGCGTCGATCACGGAACCAGCGCCGATAATCATTCCGGGAAGATTCTCGTTGGCGTATTTTACAAGCCCCGCAAATGTCTCGTGCGCGAAGTCTCCTCTGTTCGTGAACTCGAACATGCTGATCCCGCCGTCGTGGCAGGCTTTGAGCACCGCCTTCGATGTCTCGAGGTCAGCGTTGTAGAAAACAGGTATCAGCCCAGTCTGAAGGGCGGTTGAAATCACCTGAACCTTGTTGTATCTTGCCATATTCATGAATTTTATCGTGAGACACGGCCTGAGCCGTTGCCGTTCATAAGAGTTTCCACTTCATTTGCGGTCACGCGGTTGTAGTCTCCTTCGATCGTGTGCTTGAGACAGGAGGCGGCCACGGCGAAGTCCAAGGCTTTCTGGTCGTCATTGTAGCTGAGAAGGCCGTGGATCAGTCCGCCTCCGAAAGAGTCGCCTCCGCCGACCCTGTCAACAATGTGGGTGATGTCGTAACGCCTTGAGGAGAACAGGGTCTTGCCATCGTAAAGCACTGCGCCCCATGTGTTGTGGTCGGCGTTGATCGAGCCGCGGAGTGTTATGGCGACTTTCGAGGCCTTAGGGAATCTCTCCATGAGTGACTTCGCGACAAACTGGAATTTCGCTGTTTCAATCACCCCGTCTTCCGCATTGAACCCATCCGGCTTGATCCCGAAGACCTTCTCCGCATCTTCCTCGTTGCCGATGATCACATCGCATCCGGCCACGAGGGCGGGCATAATCTCCGAGGCCGTCTTGCCATATTTCCAAAGATTCTTTCTGTAGTTGAGGTCACAGGAGACTTTAACGCCGTGTCTGTTCGCCGCCTGGACCGCCTCAAGGCAGACATCCGCACAACTCTGGCTGATCGCCGGGGTTATACCTGTCCAGTGGAACCAATCCGCATTCCCGAACACCTTGTCCCAGTCGATCATTCCCGGCTTGATCTCCGCGATGGACGAGTGCGCGCGGTCGTAGATCACTTTGCTTGGCCGGGCCACCGCCCCTTTCTCGATGTAGTAGATGCCGATCCTGTCCCCGCTCTCGATGCAGAATTCCACTCCGACACCTAATCCGCGAAGCTCAGCGAGGCATGTCTTGGCGATATCGTTTCCAGGAAGAGCCGTCACAAACTGTGCGTCATCTCCATAGTTGGCCAGAGAGACCGCCACATTGGCTTCTCCACCGCCAAAAGTCGCTTCAAATTCATGTGTCTGCGAAAATCTCAGATGCCCGGGAGTGGCCAGCCTGAGCATTATCTCTCCGAAAGTTATAATCCTTGCCATATTGCGTAATTTATTTTGTGTAAATAATTTGACTTGTTTGTGCCGCGCTTCCGCCCGGCTCTGTACACATTGTACACGGCAAAGTTAGGAAATATTCCCATATTTCCGTTAACGTACACGGATTTTTTTTGACGTCTCGTGAATGGATCTGCCGTACCGCCAAACTTCCGGTCTGCGTCCGCTTTTTTTGATTATCTTTGCACCATAATCAATTATTCCGTATCTAACTGATACACAAATAGCGAATGCTATGGTAGAAAGTTGTTGGTAACGATTTGGTGACTTTGAGATTGCACCAATCTTCTGCATTATGCTTTGTCAAACAACACTGATACAAAAGTAGCCAAATTGACAAAGAGCAAAGAGTTTGGCTACTTTTTAAGTTATAATTCTACTTTATAGTTATAAATAGTCATAATTAGTCGTATTTCAGTCATAATATATGGATTACGACTTCAAAAACCAAGTTCGACCTTCAGGAACGATTAATCCGTTTTCTTTCATCTCTGAAAGAATGTTGCCCAACATTCGTTCTTGTTGCTCATGTGTCTTATTTTGCGGCAGGACTTCTTTCAAATAATCGAATATGGCATCACGTTTTGCTCCTGTAGAACCTGCATTCTGCAAATATTGCAAAATCATTTGTTGAATTTTAGATTTGTCAAGACCTCTGTTACGTGTATATTCAGGTAATTGGCGAGTCTTCTTTGCGACATCAAGCGAAATACAACACCTGATAGGCGGAGCTTATTGTTCGTCAATATTCCACCTTGGTGAGGAAGAGGGCGTTGCCGGGGACGGATTCGCCGGCGGAGGAGCGGGATCCGCCTTGGGTGAGGGTGGTGATCCAGGACTCGTCGCGCTTGCCGCGGCCTACCTCAAGGAGGGAACCGACCACGGCGCGGACCATATTCCTGAGAAAACGGTCGGCGCGGATGGTGAAGACGAGGTAGTCGCCTTCCTCGGCGGGGTAGCCCATCATTCTGACGTGGTCGGGGGAATATGTCTCCCAACTGGCCTGGGTGACGGTGCAGATGGATGTCTTGTTGCCGCTGCCGACTTTCTCGAAGCAGCTGAAGTCGTGTCTACCGAGAAGTGCCTGGGCGGCGCGGTTCATCTTCCCAACGTCCAAAGGGAATGTGTAGAGGTAGGAATATTCCCGCATAAACGGGTCCCGGCGGCGGTGGATAAAGTACTTGTACTCACGCTGTGTGGCGTCGAATCTGGCGTGGAACTCTGGGTCGCAAAGCGCGATCGAATGTACCTTGATTCCGGCGGGTAAAATGGCATTTATTTTGTAGCCAACCGCGCTTGCGTCAATGCCCGGATCCGAGGCCTCGAAGTGGGCCACGTAGTTGATGGCGTTCACCTTCGAATCGGTCCGTCCGGCGCCCGTGACGGCAATGTCCTCCTTCAAGAGAGTCGAAAGAGCATTCTGAAGACACTCCTGAACGGTCATTGCATCGTTCTGAATCTGCCAGCCGCAGAATGACGAACCGTCATAAGAAAGGGTGATCCGGTAGCGCATTGATATGATTGTTTAGATTGCAAAAATAGTAAAAACAGTATAATATGGAAAGTGTAAACATCAAGGAACTCAATGACAGGATCCAGAAGGAAAGCGCCTTCGTGGATATGCTGTCCCTTGAGATGGGCAAGGTCATCATCGGACAGAAACAGCTGGTGGAGAACCTTCTGATCGGACTTCTCGCCAACGGGCATATTCTTCTGGAAGGTGTGCCGGGATTGGCGAAGACCTTGGCCATCAGTACATTGTCAAAGGCGATCGATGCGAAGTTCAGCCGTATCCAGTTCACCCCGGACCTTCTTCCCGCTGACCTTATCGGTACGATGATATATTCACAGAAGGACGAGTCGTTCGAGGTGCACAAGGGACCGGTCTTCGCCAACTTCGTGCTCGCGGATGAGATCAACCGTAGCCCGGCGAAGGTGCAGTCAGCCCTTCTGGAGGCTATGCAGGAGCGTCAGGTGACGATCGGTGACCAGACGTTCAAGCTTCCGGAGCCGTTCCTCGTGATGGCCACGCAGAACCCTATCGAGCAGGAGGGAACCTATCCGCTTCCTGAGGCCCAGGTGGACCGTTTCATGCTGAAGGTCATCGTGAAATATCCTAAGAAAGAGGAGGAAAGGCAAATCATCAGGATGAACAATTCTGGTGAGTTCCCGACAGTCAATCCGGTGATCAAACCGGAGGACATCGTGCGCGCCAGAAGCGTCGTCAGGGATGTCTATATGGACGAGAAGATCGAAAGGTACATTGTGGACATCGTCTATGCCACCCGTACTCCGGACGATTATGGTCTGGGGAAGATCAAGGATCTCATCTCGTTCGGAGCCTCACCTCGTGCGAGCATCTCATTGTCAATGGCTTCCAAGGCCTACGCCTTCATCAAGAGAAGGGGCTATGTGATTCCGGAGGATGTCAGGGCCGTCTGCAACGAGGTCCTGCGCCACAGAATCGGACTGACCTACGAGGCCGAGGCGGAGAATGTCACGACCGAACAGATCATCGCCGAAGTGATCAATGCCGTACAGGTTCCGTAACGGACTATGTTTGGTTTAAATCAGGTTTTTGAATATGGCAGCTAATTCCTCAGCCAATGAGCTCCTGCGCAAGGTCCGCAAGATAGAGATCCGCACCAGGGCTCTGTCCCACCAGATCTTCGCTGGTGAATATCACAGTGCCTTCAAAGGCCGTGGAATGGCCTTCAGCGAGGTGCGTGAGTACCAGTACGGGGACGATGTGCGTTCTATGGACTGGAATGTGACCGCGCGTCTGCGCTCTCCTTACGTCAAGGTTTTCGAGGAGGAGAGGGAGATGACGGTCGTCCTTCTGATCGACATCAGCCGTTCCGGCCTTTTCGGAACGAGCGAGCGTACGAAGAGGGATCTGATCGCGGAGATCGCGGCGGTGCTCAGTTTCTCGGCCATAATCAACAACGACAAGGTCGGGGCGCTTTTTTTCAGCGACAGGGTGGAGGAGTTCATCCCGCCGAAGAAGGGGCGCAGCCATCTGCTCCACATCATCCGTGAGATCATCGAGCTCAAGCCAAAGTCTAACGGGACGGATGTCGGACAGGCACTCAGGTATCTGACGAACGCTATGAAGAAGAAATGCACGGCTTTCGTGCTTTCCGATATGCTGGACGCCAATCCGGACGGTTCGCCTCGCTATGAGGATGCTCTGAAGGTGGCCCGCAACCGTCACGACATCTCCGTCATCAAGGTTCACGACCCTCGTGAGAGGACGATTCCGGATGTCGGTCTGGTTCACGTCAAGGATTCCGAGACGGGCGAGTCGGCCTGGATCAATACCTCCAGCAAGAGGACGAGGGCTGAATATTCAAAATGGTTCGGTGCCGTCGAGGATGGGGAGAGGAAGCTGTTCAACCGCTATAAGATTGATTCTGTGGACATCGCCACAAATCAGGATTATGTCAAAGGCTTGATGACATTTTTCGGGAGGAGATAGAGATGAAGAGATTTGTTTACGGGTTCCTGCTTTTAGTCGCTGCGATGTTGTCGGTTGCGGCTTCCGGACAGCAGGCTCCGCAAAGTAAAGGAATGTTGATAAGGTCGGAGGATTCCTTCCTGGAGCCTCTCCAGAAGCGTGATTCGGCGCTGATCGGTGACCAGTTCCGCTATGGATTCCACCTGAAGGATGTCGCGGAGGGAACCCGTTTCGCCCTGCCGGATTTCTCCAAGGGCTTTATGGACAGCGTGGAGATCGTGAGCCCTTTCAAGGCTGACACGGTCGCGGTCCACGGTAAAAAGAACGAGCCTAAATCCTATGACATAGATGTCTCTATGGTCATAACGTCTTTTGACGAAGGAATATACAATCTTCTGCCGCTCTCTATGGTGAGGGCTTCCGGAGTGGACAGGGTGGACACCTTACTCTTCGAGCCGAAGACTCTGGACATCCGCACGATGCCTGTTGACACGGCTACCTATCAGATCCACGACATCAAGGGACAGATCCGCTACCCGCTGAAGGCTTCGGAGATTCTGCCTTATGTCGGCGGGATCATATTGCTTGCTATCATTATATTCCTGATCTGGAAGTTGGTGGTTTCAAAGCGTAGGAAAAGCGATGGGCAGGCTCATAAGGATCCTCCTTATCTGGTGGCTTTGCGAAAGTTGGAGCATTACCGTGGCAGCAAATATTGGGCACCTGAGAAGCAGAAATCCTATTATTCAGGAATCACGGATGCTTTGAGGGAATATATAGACGCACGCTACGGCATTGACGCTATGGAGATGACGACGGCGGAGATATTCAAGGATCTGAAATCTTCAGGAGTGCCGGCAGATCTTTACGAGGAGATGAAGACGCTTTTCGAGACTGCTGATTTCGTGAAGTTCGCCAAGGCTTCGGCTTCCGATGAGGAGAACGCTGCCGCTCTTCCTGCCGCGGTGCGCTTTGTGACAGTTACTTATCAGTCTCAACTTGCCGAGGAGGAGGCTGCCAGGAAGGCGGCTGAAGCGAAATCTCCGGCTAAAAAAGAAGGAGGTCAGGCGTAATGTTCTTTGAATATCCTAAACTGCTTTGGCTCCTTGTGGTACCGGCCTTGCTGGTTCTGCGCTATCTGTATGTGGAACTGAAAGACCGTCGTCCGCATTTGAGAGTCTCAAGCGTCACGCCTTGGAAGAAAGGCGGAAAGACAGTCCTCGGGGTGATCAGGCATATTCCCTTCATATTCAGGATAGCCGCGCTTTCGCTGATTGTGGTTGCGATTGCCAGGCCTCGTTCATCTACCAAGGTTGAAAAGGTTGACACGGAGGGTATTGACATCGTGCTTGCGATGGATGTCTCGACCAGTATGCTGGCCAGGGATTTCACCCCGGACCGAATCAGCGCCGCCAAGGACATCGCCATCGAGTTCATCGCCCAGAGACCTTCCGACAGGATGGGAATCGTGGTGTTCGCCGGAGAGAGTTACACCCAGTGTCCGCTGACCACCGACAGGGCGACTTTGATCAACCTGATGAAGGAGATCTCCACCGACTTGATCGAGGACGGTACGGCAATCGGCAACGGACTTGCCACGGCGGTCGCCAGAATCAAGGATTCCGATGCCAAGAGCCGGGTCGTGATCCTGCTTACCGATGGTGTGAACAACTGCGGAGAGATATCCCCTGAAACCGCAGCCGAGATCGCAAAAACTTATGGGATAAGGGTTTACACTATAGGTGTCGGAGCCAATGGCGAGGCTCCGTATCCTGTGATGACCCCGTGGGGAGTGCAGATGCAGAATCTTAAGGTTGAACTTGACGAGAAACTGTTGTCCAGCATAGCTTCGATGACGGGAGGAAAATATTTCAGAGCTACCGACAACACAAAGCTTGCGGAAATATATTCAGACATCAACAAGATGGAGAAGGCGCGCACGACCATCGACAGTTTCCCGGTCTATAAGGAGCTGTTCGGGTCCTACGCCCTTGCCGCATTGATCTGTCTGGCGTTGGAGGCTCTTGTTAAATTGTTGTTAAGGAGGTTGTTATGATAATATTCGCCGCACCGCATTATCTGTTGCTTCTGCTCCTGATTCCGTTCTTTTTCCTCGGGATGGGGCTTTGGCTGTGGAACAGGCGCCGCTGTCTGCGCAGATTCGGAGACGAGGCTCTTGTGAACGACCTGATGCCTTCGTGGTCTCGTAACAAGTTGTGGGTGAGAACAGTCCTTTTCTCGTTGGCGTTTTTCTTTTTCGCCATCGGTTTGTCCAGACCTCAGATCGGAGCGAAACTGAAGGAACACAAGACGAAAGGTGCCGAGATTATGATAGCCTTGGATGTGTCCAACTCGATGCTTGCCAAGGACTACTCTCCAAATAGGTTGGAACGGGCTAAACTGGCGATTTCCAGAATCACTGACAAGCTTCAGGACGACCGTATCGGTCTGATTGTGTTCGCCGGAACATCGTTCGTCCAACTTCCGATCACTTCTGACTATGTGAGCGCCAAGATGTTCCTGAATTCCATCTCGACCGAGTCGATTCCTATTCAGGGAACGGCGATAGGCGACGCAATCAACACAGCTATCCGTGGATTCAGCGCGCAGAGCGAGCACAGCCGCGCGATCATCGTGATCACCGATGGCGAGAATCACGAGGACGATGCCGTGGCAGCCGCCAAACAGGCCGCCGAGGCAGGAATCAAGGTCTATACTATCGGCGTGGGATCCGCTGACGGACAGCCGATTCCGATGGACGGAGGCTTACTTAAGGACAAGGACGGGAATATCGTCGTGACACGTCTTGACGAGGAGACGCTCAAGGAGGTCGCTTCCGCCGGAGGCGGTGCCTACGTCCACGCCGGAAACGATGAATTCGGCCTTACTCCGATCATCAACGACATCCGGAAGATGGAGGATGAGGAATATAATTCCGTGGTATTTGAGGAATATGACGAGCAGTTTATGTATTTCCTTGGAATAGCGCTGGTGTTATTCGCCCTTGAGATGCTCATCGGGGAAAGACGTTCACGCAGACATTTGTTTGAAGGAGAAAGATGAAGACGTTTTTGAAATATGGTTTGACGGCTGCTTTGCTGGTGTTATCCTCAGCGGTGGCGCTGGCGCAGACTGACCGCAAGGAGGTTCGTGCCGGCAATCGTCAGTTCAAGAAAGGAAACTGGCAGAAAGCTGAGATAGAGTACCGTAAGGCACAGGTTAAGGACTCCTTGTCTTTCGCCGCCAATTACAATCTTGCCGGCGCTCTTTACAAGGAGAATAATTTTGATGAGGCCGGAAAGTCTTTGGAGAAGCTGAAGGATGTTGCTCCGGCTTCGGAGCACGCCGCTGACTATTTCTACAATCTTGGTAACATCGCGGTTCAGAAAAAGGACTGGAAGGCCGCAGTGGATGCCTACAAGCGGTCTCTGCTTCAGAACCCTGATGATCTGGACGCGAAGGAAAACTATGCCTATGCCAAGCAGATGCTGAAGAATGAGGAACAGCAGGGAGGAGGCGGAGGCAATGACCAGCAGAATAATCAGGATCAGCAACAGAACCAGAATAATAACGACCAGGACAAGAATAAAGATCAGAATCAGGACCAGGATCAGAAACAGAATAATGATCAAAACAAGGATCAGAATCAAGGAGATCAGCCGAAGCCTCAGCAAGGTGATGGTCAGGGAGAGGCGAAGATCTCCCCGCAGCAGGCGCAGCAGATGCTGAAAGCTGTCCAGGCCCGCGAGAAGGAAACCCAGGACAAGGTCAACAAGGAGAAGGCGGCTCTGCTGAAATCCCGCCAGAAGGAGAAGAATTGGTAAGGTGATGAATATGAAGAGATTGTTTAGTATCGCGGCTTTTTTGCTCATAGCCATTTTTCAGATGTCTGCCCAGAATGTGATCAGGGTCGAAGCACCGGATGTTGTCGCTGTGAACGAGCAGTTCAATGTCACTTTCATAATTGAGGGGGAGAAGAGCCCGTCGGATTTCCACTGGTCAGAGGGTGATGATTTCCAGCTGGTCTGGGGACCTCAGAAAGGCTCCAGCTCCAGCATCCAGATCATCAACGGAAAGAGGTCGTCCTCCCATCAGACAACATTCACCTACATACTTATTCCAAAATCCACAGGAACATTCCAGCTGCCTGTGGCCACGGCGATGCTTTCCGGTGACAAGATCGCATCGTCATCGGTTTCCATCCAGGTTGTGAGTGACGGAGCCTCGGCATCCCAATCTTCAGGTCAAGGCGGTAACGGAGCAAAGTCCTCCGGTGGCGGACAGACATCTTCAACGGGAGACATATCTTCCGGAGACCTGTTTCTGAGATTGTCACTTAGCCGTTCCGAAGTGGTTATCGGAGAACCGATAACGGCCACGCTCAAGATTTACCAAAGGGTCAATGTGGTCGGATTTGAGAATGCTAAATTGCCGACATTCAACGGATTCTGGAGTCAGGAGACTTTTGCTCCGACCAACATCGAGTTCAAGCGCGAGAGTCTGGACGACAAGATTTACAACACCGCTCTCCTGAGGACATACGTTCTGATCCCTCAGCAGTCCGGAACCATCACTATAGAACCGGCCGAACTTGTGTGCCTTGTCAATGTCAGGGCCGCACAGTCAGCCTCAAGCAGTCTGTTTGACAGATTCTTTCAGGATGAATATCAGACCATCCGCAAAAGGGTGACAACTCCTGCGGTAAAGGTCAAGGTGAATCCGCTTCCGGCCGGACAGCCTGCCTCATTCGGTGGTGGTGTGGGCAATTTCGGAATATCCGCGCGTCTCACAACGGACAACCTCAAGACCCACGACGCGGCCTCGCTGATCATCACTGTCTCCGGCCGTGGAAACGTGGCTCTTCTGGAGGAACCGAAAGTCAACTTCCCTCCTGACTTTGAGGTATATGACACCAAAACGACCGAAAACACCGACAAGAGCAACGGCGGCACTTCCGGCAGCAAGTCTTTTGAATATCCTTTCATTCCGAGAAGCCACGGGGATTTCACTATTGATCCTGTTGAATATTCCTACTACGATGTCAATTCCGGTAAATACGTGACTCTCAAGACCGAACCTCTGCACATCAAGGTTGCCAAGGGAAAGGGAGGGGATTCCGCTCCTGTGGCGACGGTCAATTCCGGAGTCGAGAGGAAGGACGTGAAGAGCCTTGCCGATGACATCAGGTTCATATTCACAGGCAAGCCGAATCTTTCCGGTTCCGGGTCGTTCTTCGTTGGTTCGGTGTTCTTCTGGGTCCTGTTGGCTTTGATGATTGTGGGTGCCGCGGTGGTTTACCTTGCGTTCAGGAAGGTTGCCGCGATGCGGGCTGATGTCGCCGGCACAAAGAACAGACGTGCCACGAAAATGGCTCAGAAGCGGCTCAAACTGGCTGGCGAATATCTTGACAAGAGCCTCTATACCGCTTTCTATGAGGAACTTCACAAGGCTCTGATTGGATTCGTTTCCGACAAATTGAATATGGATATGTCCGAGATAAGTAAGGATAACATCGTTTCCGCCCTTACCGAGGGTGGTGTGAGCGAGGAGCAGACGAAGGCTTTTACTGATCTTCTTGACGCTTGTGAGTTTGCCCGCTATTCTCCTGACGGCGGCAACGAGGCTATGAGATCCCACTATGATGCGGCGCTGAAAGTGATCTCGTCAATCGACTCTGGTCTCAAAACCGGCGGTAAATCATTGAAAAAAGTAGCCTCTGTCGTGATCCTGCTCCTGTCTCTTGGAGCTTCAATGAATATACAGGCGAAGGATCTGGATTCTCTTTGGACAGCAGGTGTGCAGGCCTATACGGACGGCAAGTTCGCAGATGCCTCGACGGCTTGGACTTCCATTGAAGAGTCCGGACAGAAGTCAGCGAAGTTGTACTACAACCTTGGCAACGCCTGGTTCAAGCAAGGCAATTATCCTAAGGCCATTCTGAACTATGAGAGGGCCTTGAGGCTTGACCCGTCCTATTCGGATGCCCGTTACAATCTGGAGTTCACAGGCAATTTCGTGCAGGACAAGATCGAACCTGTGCCGGAGTTCATTCTCAAGAGTGTAGCAAGGAAAGTCTGCTACGTGATGGGATCCAACGCCTGGGCGGTCATATTCCTTGTGCTGCTTGCCGCAGCCTTGATGATGGGACTTCTGTTTCTGCTGGGTTCGTCGGTCGGCAAAAGACGTGCTGGCTTCTATTGCGGAATCGTGCTTCTGTTGCTTTCCGCCGGGGCTTTGAGTTTCTCTGCCTGGCAGAAATCCGACAGTATGAAGACCGACACGGCGATCGTGATGTCACCTGTCTCTTCAGTGAAAAGTTCGCCGTCCTCCGGCTCGTCAAAGGATCTCTTCGTAATCCACGAAGGCACAAAGGTCACGATTCTGGACGAGGTTGGCTCTTGGAAGAACATCTCTCTTGCGGACGGTCGTCAAGGCTGGCTCCCGGCCGCAGATCTTGAGGTGATTTAATAAGTTGAATATGAATGGAAAAGGCTGACCGAATCGTCTTCGGCCAGCCTTTCTCAATTTACTCAAACCGTTATTCCCGGTGGAGTCCGGAGGCTCCCTGCCTAGTCTCTTGTCAGTGTCTGTCCGCCAATGAACTCACGCATAATTGATGTTGGCGGAATCGCCGAGATCTCGCCCGGTTGCAGGGCTACGATGTAGTCCAGGAACTTGAGCAGACGCACCGCTTCGGTGTAGGCGGGAGAATTCGGAGAAATTCTGAGCAGAAGCGGCTCCGCATAATATTTCAGCATCGGAAGCTCGAAGATCAGGGCTGAGTTGAACAGCACGTCCGCATTCTCCTGGAACGGGAAGATATTCTTGCTTTCTCCGCGGCGCACGCTGTTCCACCTCATTATCGTCTCTTCCGGAGTTATGCCCCTGACACGGTTGTCGCGCACCATCCTGCGGAGCAGGCGGTTGTCCGATGTGGACATGTTGTTGTTCTCATCGATGTTCAGCGAGGTCAGGGCGGAGACATAGACTCTGAATATTCTTGAGTTGTCCACCGCCGAGGTCATCTCCGGATTCAGGGCGTGGATTCCTTCCATTATCAGGATATCCTTGTCCTCAAGGCGCAGTTTGTTGCCCTCGAAGACTCTGCTCCCGGTCTTGAAATCGAACCTTGGAATCTCAACCTCCTTGCCTTCAAGCAGTTCGTTGAGCTGCTTGTTGAGGAACTCGAGATCCATAGCGTAGAGCGACTCGAAATCGTAGTTGCCGTCCTCGTCCTTCGGAGTGTGCTCCCTGTCCACGAAATAGTTGTCCAACTCAATGACTTTCGGCTTGAGTCCCAGCACTTTGCACTGGAGAGCGATTCGCAGCGAGGATGAAGTCTTTCCGCTGGAAGACGGACCGGCTATCATCACGATCCTCTTCGTGCCTCTCTCGGCATAGATCCTGTCCGCTATCCTCGCATAATTCCTTTCGTGAAGCGATTCCGCCAAGTTGATTATGCTGACCGCCTTGCCGTCCTTCACGGCCTTGTTAAGCGTTCCGATGCTCTCGATATTGATGATCGAGCACCAGTCGGAATATTCCTTGAGGGTCGCCGCGATCTTGCTCTGGCGTTTCATCGGCATCACCTTGCTGAAATCCGTCATCATAGGGGATTGCAGGCAAAGCCCTTCGCCCACTCCGCTGATGTCGAACACCTTGAGGTAACCTGTCGAAGGGATCAGCGGCCCGTGGAAGGTGTCGGCCTTTCCGTCAAGGTAATAGACGCTGCAACTGAATGTCCCAAGACTCTTCTGGAGCTCGGCCTTCTGCGGCTGGTTGTTGGCGAGAAATAGAGACTCTGCCTCTTCGGAGAACATCTTTACCTTTGTAAACGGCAGGTCCTTCGCCACTATCTCCTTCATCTTCTCCCTTATCCTGTCAATCTCGTCATCGGTGACAAAATAAGGCTTGTGCCGCCCGTCTTCGTTCTTCCCCTTCTCGATGATTTCGCAGTATAGTCCGCTTGGCAGCGAGTGGTCGATCACCAGCACCTTGTCCGGATAGAGTTCCCTCACGGCGTTCTGAAGCACGAAGCAAAGCGACCGTACGTAGCTCCGTCTTCCATCCGGATGATTGTACCCGATGAACTCGACCCTGTGCAGGTTGGATGGCTTGAAACTGAGTTCCTTCAGCTTGTTGTCCACCAAAGCCGCCAGCACATCGTACTTTTTCCCGGTCTTCCCATCCGTGACGCAGGAACAGAACTTGTCCGACAAGGCCTTCAGATCCTCCCCTTTCTCAATCTTATGGTTCTTCCCGTCATTGACGCAGAACAATGTTATCTCATTCTTCTCCATTTCCCGTTTTTGTTAAAAGAAATCTCTCAAATATAATCAAAAATGATGTCAAACCTGCCGTTGTAACAATAATTTAATATTCCGGATTAGCTTGCCGACTTGTTTTTAACGAGGGCGGCAGATGTGGACTCCGGATAGTATTGTATGATTCGACCATAAGAAAAAATATTTCTGTTTTTTATGACGAAATTTCTGTTTCTTTAGAAAATTTACGTTTTGTTGCCCCATCTTTGCCGAAGTGCATAAAGGACTTTAAACTATGTTGATAAACATTCTTGGGGCGAAGTGCATCGGCATCGAGGCAGTCCCCGTCACCGTGGAGGTGGACATCACACAAGGAATAGGAATACATTTGGTCGGCTTGGCCGACGCGGCGGTCAAGGAAAGCCTTCTGCGGACAATCACCGCCCTTCAGTCGCTGGGTTTCCGGATTCCGGGAAAGAAGATCGTGATCAATCTGGCCCCGGCCGATGTGCGGAAGAACGGCAGCGGCTATGACCTGCCGATCGCCATCGGCATCCTTGCGGCTTCCGAGCAGAAGCGTTTCCCGGGACTTGACAAATACTTGATTATGGGCGAGCTCGGCTTGGATGGCTCCGTGAGGGAGGTTCAAGGTGCTCTGCCGTTCGCCGACTTGGTGACCGGTCTGGGAATATCCGGATGCATCCTGCCGCTCCGTTCCGCCCTTGAGGCCACCGAATGCAATGACCTCTCGATATTCGGTGTCGAGACGTTGGCCGATGTCATCCGTATTCTTGAGGAGCAGGAGGATTGCAGCGATCTTCTTGTCTGGAACACAAGACTTTACAGAAAACTGTCCAGAAACGCGCAACGTGCCCGAAAGCCCTCAGGTCAGGATGTGATGGACTTCTCGGAGATAATCGGTCAGGAGGGAGCGAAAAGGGGAGTGGAGATAGCTGCCGCCGGCGGGCATAATCTTATAATGGTAGGACCTCCCGGCAGCGGCAAGAGTTCACTGGCCAAGGCTATGGCCGGAATCCTGCCGCCGATGACCACCGAGGAGGCAATCGTCACGAGCAAGATCTACTCTGTGGCCGGAATGAAAGGCTCGCAGATAGGCCTGATCCGTACACGACCTTTCCGCGCTCCCCACTACAGCGCATCCCTCCCTGCGATCATAGGCGGCGGAGCCGGAGCCGACATCCGTCCCGGAGAAGTCACACTGGCCGAAAACGGAATCCTCTTTCTTGATGAATATGGTCAGATGCCGAAATCCGTCCTGGAGGCTCTTCGGGGCCCGATGGAGGACAGGAAAGTAACAATCTCAAGGCTCCGCTCCAAACTTGAATATCCCGCCTCCTTTATGCTTGTCGCCGCCTCGAATCCCTGCCCGTGCGGCTACTACGGCGAAGGTGACCGTTGCCGTTGCACCCCAGGCCAAAGGCTGAACTACCTCTCGAAACTCTCCGGCCCGGTGATGGACAGAATAGATATTCAATTATGGCTCCATCCTGTTGACACAGTGAAACTTGTAGGCCGTAAGAAAGGGGAACCCAGCGAGGTTGTGGCTCAGAGAGTATTGAAGGCGAGGATGCTCCAGAAACAACGTTTCGCCGATGACGGGATATTCACGAACGCCGAGATGAACAACCGCCTGCTGGAAAAGCATTGCCAGTTGAATGACGAATGCCGCAAGGTGATGGAGCTGCTTATCAGCCGTCTTGGCCTGTCAGCCCGCGCATATTCCAGAATCCTAAAGGTTTCCAGAACCATAGCGGACCTTGAGGCATCGCGCGACATCAAGCCTGAACATCTCCGCGAAGCCGCCTCCTACCGCTTCCTCGACCGCCTGAATCTTGAAACATTCGGATAAGGCCAGAAAAATCAAAAGCCAAATTTTGGTCCACCGTGCAAAATTTGGCTTTTGCCTTTTTTTCTGGCCATCCCCCTACGTATGGAATCACGAATTGTTTTTAAGACTATGCTAAAAGCGATCTTAGTCCTCCCAGGAAACCGTCCGAGACTCATCCGGATTGACTGCGATGTGCACCCGCAGCGTCTCCTCTGGCAGAATCTCCTCGATGTTCTCCGGCCACTCCATAATGCATAGACAACCGCTGTCAATGTAGTCATAGAATCCGATGTCAAGAGCCTCTGCAATCTTGGTAATCCTGTAAAAGTCAAAATGGTACATCGGTTCCCCCGACCCTGTGCGATATTCATTCACAATCGCGAATGTCGGAGAACTGACAGCGTCCTCCCGCACCCCGAG
This sequence comes from uncultured Bacteroidales bacterium, assembly GCA_934725575.1. Taxonomy (GTDB): domain Bacteria; phylum Bacteroidota; class Bacteroidia; order Bacteroidales; family UBA932; genus Cryptobacteroides. Next base: position 302,464 of record CAKVCK010000001.1, on the reverse strand, counting down.
CCGCCGGCAGATCGCCGTGGTAAAAGTAGTCTTCCCAGCCCCCATCGGAGCATAGAACGCCAGAATATTATGCCCTTCCGTCTGCGAAAGGAACTCACCCGCAGCCCTGTCGATGTCCTGCAGGTCCTTTATGATGATCTCGTGCCTCATATCAAATGAATTTATGGCCTCAGCCACTTCTCCGGATTCTGCGGCGTGCGCCCCGACCAGATCTGGAAATGCAGCTGCGTCTCCCCGCCGATCGTGTCCACTGTCCCCACAACCTGTCCCGTCTTGACCTTGTCTCCGGCCTTGACACTCACAGTCCCCAGCTTGCAGTAGAACGAGAAGTAGTTGCCGTGCTGCACAAGGATGCACTTGTTGTACCCCGGCATCACCACAATCTGCTTTACGACACCGTCAAACACAGCCTTGATCTCCGTCCCTGCCGGAAGCGCGATCGTCACTCCATTGTTGAAAGGCAGCTTGAGGTTGGTATAGACCGGATGGAACCGCTGCCCGAAATGATCCACGACCGGACCGTCGGCCGGCCACGGAAGCTTGCCCTTGTTCGCCTCGAACTTCTTGGCGAGGGTGTAGTCGATAGGCTTGCGTGTCACAGTCTGCGAGCTGCCCTTCCCGGATTTCCCGGTGCCTTCGGTGGCCGAGCGGATGATCCGCTCGATTTCCCTGTTAAGCGCCTCTACCTCACGTTGTTTCCTGGATAAGTCCGACTGGTACTTCCTCTTGTTTTTCTTAAGCTGGCTCACAAGGCTCCTGGCCTCGTCCTCCTCGGCCTTGAGCTTGTTCATCTCCGAGACTCTCTGAGCCCTGACCGCCTCGGCGCCACGCTTCATAGCGGTCAGTTTTGCGCTTTCTTTCTCAAGTTCCTCACGGATGTCGATGATCTTCGAAGCCTGGACATTCATCTGTCGTGACAGATCCCTCAGGTAGCCATATCTCCTGAATGCCTGTCCGATGTTGTCGCTGGCTAGAATGTACATATACCAGACTTTAGGACTCCTGTTGATGTAGGCCCCACGCACAAGCCTTGCATAATGTGCGGATAATGTGTCCAGCCTTGCCTTGATGACGCTGATTTCCCTTTCCTTCCTCGCGATTGAGTCTGAATATTCAGAAATCTCCCTGTCGCTTTCTTCGATGAGTCGCTTTCTGGAGTCAACCTTGCCGCTGATGAGGGTGAGGCGGCTCATAGCATTGGCGCTTTTCGCGGAGTTCGCCCTGATCTGCTCGTCCAGGATGGCTATCTCCTTCTGAAGCCTTGCCCGGCGAGCCTCCTGTGTCCGGGTGTTCTGGGAATATGCCGGAATATGCCAGGCCAGCGCGGCGATGACAGCAATAATGAATATCCCGGTCCGTCTTCCCATTATTCCTTGCCCTCCGCTTTTCTGTTTTCAGCCAACGTCCTGTAAACCTTGGCAAGATCTGTCTCTCCAAGAGCCTCAAGCACAACGGCATAGTGCTCCAGACTTGTCACGCTCTCCTTGGCTCCGTAAAGCATAGCGTGCTTGAATTGGGTCTTGGCCTCCTGGTCCCGTCCCAAAAGATGCAGGATCCACCCGTATGTGTCCAGATATGTCGGGTTATCCGGCTCTTTCTCGATGGTCTTTTTGCTCATCGCGCAGGCCTTCTTGAGCTTGCTGCCTTTGAGCGCGAGATAGTAGGCGTAGTTGTTCAGCGCCGGAGCGTAGTCCGGATTGATTTTCAGAACCTGGGTGTAAACCTTGAAGGCCTCTTTCTCGTTCCCGAGCTCGTGGTACATATCACCGATGGAGGACAGCGCCGGAATCGTCACCGAGGTGTCGCCTTGCGCTATCTCTATGATTTTCTTGTTGTTGTCGATGATCCCCTGCCAATCTTTCCTATTGTAGCAGGAGACGTTCTTCATATCCAGAAAGGATGTTTCTTTCGGGAATCTGACCAAAGCGCTGTCGCAGGCGGCATCCAAGGCGTCCCAGTCTTTCTGAAGTCCAAGAAGCTGGACGTATGCCCCGGTGGCGCCAAGGCTTTCCGGGTACAGAGTCATATTCTTGCGCAGCGATTCTTTGGCTTTATCAATCCTATCTGTTGAGTACCAGTACAGTCCGGCAGCGGTGAGCGCGGCGCTGTCTGCCGGATGGACCAGCACAAGATTCTCGTACAGTGTGTCGATCTGCGGCTTGACATTCTGGATGAACCGAGGGTCGGAACGCCTCACGAGCATATCAAGATACTGTGTCTTGGTCTGCACATCGGTCTCCTCATCGGCGATGAACTGGTTCACCGTCTTGAAAAATTCCGGGAAGTTCCTGCGGATGCGGTACACCTCGGATTCCCCGAGCAATGCCGGCATATACCCGCTCTGGAGGTCAAGCGCCTCCCGGTAGTACGCAAGGGCCGCCGTGTCTTTATATTCAGCCATCGAATGGTCGCCCAGCTTGGTCAGGACGTAAGGGGAGGAGAATTCCTTGTTGTAGTCCACCAGCGTTTTAAGGGCTTCCTCCGGCTTGTTCTGGCGGAGCAGGATGTCGTACCTCGTGGCGGTCACGTTCTCGCTCTTGCCGAACACGTTCTCGATCTGATCCATCGCTGACAGAGCCTTGTCGTACTGGTTCTGCTTGAGGTAGAGGTTTACCAGTGTGAAATAGATGTCGTTCTTTTTCGGGAAATCCTTCAGAAGTTCCTCGTAGGTTGCGATAGTCAGATCGTCCTCTCCCGACAATGAATATGTCCGCGCAAGTCTTTCCTTGTACCAAAAATTGGACGGATCCAGCTCGGAAGCCTTCTTGAACGCCGCTTTCGCGCCGTTTAGGTCGTTGAGGTAAAGCCGGCACATTCCAAGATAATAGAATGCCGCATCGTTTCCGGGAGCCGTCTCCGTTATCTTCTCCAGTTTGTCCTTAGCATCCTTATACTGTTTGTTGTCCATAGCGGCGACAGCGTCAATCAGTTCACTGTCAGCCGTCTTGGCGACCTTGTTGTTTTGTGGATACCTTATCTTATTCTCTTGTGAATATCCCAGCCCGGACGCCAAAAACATCCCGGCCAGAATCACCATTATCAGCCTTTTTCCATTCATACTCTTAATAATCGGGCTTTATCTTACAAAAATAGCACTTTTATAAGAATATATTGATACGAATTTTATGCCGCTGTGGTCACGGAGCCGATGGGAAAAACAAAACAGGTCCGGAATCCCGGACCTGTCATATTCAATGTGTCAGTAAAGACTAAAGGTTCACGTTGTCTTTCTTCCACTCGTCAACCGGAGGAACGATGCCAAGGGCGATGATTTCCTCACGCATCTTGCAAAGGTGCTCGTAAGACTTCTGGAGGTCAGCCATCTCGACTTCAGTTCCCTGAGGCTCAGTGAAGTGGACACCGGTGGCGTCGATTGTGGTAGGCATAGCCATCATCACGTTCTTGAAGCCGCACTTGTCGCAGTTGACGTAGCAACCTGCCGGCCAGGTGAACGGAGTTCCGCCCATAGCGCCCTCGATCATCTTGACGGCCTGGTAGGCAGGGCTCTGGAATGAAGAACGTCCACGGAGCTTGATGATGTTGGAGCCACCCTGGATGGTGTCGTGCTTGATCTCGGCCCAACGCTCCTCAGAGATGTTGAACTCAGAGAGAGGCTTGCCGTCAACCTTTGCCTTTGAGGCGAATACAGCCATCTGCTCGCCGTGACCGCCGTAGGTGTAGCAATCGGTAACCTTGTACTGCGGAACACCGCAAGCCTTCGCGAGCTGCTCCTGAAGACGTGTGGAGTCAAGAGCCGCGAGAGAGGTGAGCTGGTTAGGCTTGAGGCCTGAGTGGATGAGAGCGGTGAGAGCCGTCACATCGGCCGGGTTGAAGATAACCACAACGTGGTTGACATCAGGGCAGTACTCCTTGATGTAGTCACCGAACTGAGCGGCGATCTGGCAGTTGCCCTTGAGAAGATCCTCGCGGGTCATACCGTCCTTGCGTGGCGCGCCGCCGGAAGAGATGATGAACTTGGCGCCTGTGAAGGCCTCCTTAGGATCGGTTGTCCAAGTTACATTGGCACCAGGGAAAGCACAGTGGTACATTTCCTCGGCTACACCGTGGACAGCCGGTTCGATGATGTCATAGAGACAGATGTTAGGAGTAAGACCGAGCATAAGAGCGGTCTGAGCCATGTTGGAGCCGATCGCACCGCCTGCACCGACGATGAGCAGCTTCTCGTTTGTCAAAAATCCCATTGTTGAAAAATTTTATGTTAAAAATCCTATAACTGTCAAAAGTGTTACAAAGATAACAATTTCCGTTGTATTTTCTTTCTAATTCAAAAAATCATTATATTTGCATCCGTATTGACAAAGGAAGATTAACTGATTATATGGAACCTCCCAGTTCTATTCTGACAGACGGCAAATCAAAGGCGGACCCCCGATCGGACGATCCGCTGTCGTGCGATATGCTTAATAATCATTCTTTTACCATCCCCCGCCGGATTGAGGCTGCGGGAATATTTTCTTGTTTGAATATCTGAATTTATGGCACTATATTTAAAAAAGGAATTGGAAGAGTCCAGATCCTTGATAGGGGTTTGGCAGATAACCGAGACGGAAGATGAACTTCGCGAGCTTGCCTCCGTCCCGTCGGATGAGATGGAGGAAATCTCGTTCATCAGCAACGAGTCGCTCCGCAAGCAGAGACTTGCGGTAAGGGCTCTTCTCTGCGAGTTGTTCGGCGAGAAGGTTTACCTGAGCCATCACGACAACGGCAAGCCTTATCTGGAGAACAGTGTCACCAATATAAGCATCACACACACAGATAAATATGTGGCTGTCATCCTGAATGACAACGAGGATGTCGGTATCGACATCGAGTCCTTGTCCCGTGACTTCTCCGCCGTGGAGCGCAAGGCTCTTTCCGAGGATGAGCTGGAGGATCTTGACGATGACAAGAGGAACGAGCAGCTGGCGATCTACTGGTGCGCCAAGGAGGCCATATTCAAAAGACTTTCAGCCTACAGGGTGAATTTCGCGGAGCAGATCGAGGTCGAGCGATTCCGTCCGAAGGGAGAGGGTGAGCTTGACGCGACCTTCATCCACAAGGACGGCTACGAGGAAGAGTTTGAGCTTGAATACATCACCTTTGACAACCACGTGCTTGTCTGGGTGGTCGGATAAAGTATCGTTTAACCCTATTAACCTATCAGTATTATGTCAACGACAGTTTTGGTGGTAATCGCCCTTTTGGCGGTCATATTCCTTTACATTTTCTTCACGCAGCGCAATTTTGTCAGCCTTGAGGAAAAGATGAAGAACGCTTTCAGCCAGATCAACGTGCAGATGAAATCCCGTTGGGACGCTGTGACGAATTTGGTCGAGATGACCAAGCAATACACAAAGTACGAGCACGACACCCTTGTGGACGTGATCTCGAAACGCAACGCCAATGTCTCCAACCCGAGTGAGCTGGCGGAGAGCGAGGCATCTCTGCGTTCCGTGGTCGGACGCTTGAATGTAGTCGCCGAGCAGTACCCGCAGCTTGGAGCCAACACGGTGTTTGTCAAGACAATGGGTGACATCAAGGACTATGAGGAGAAAGTCCGCCTCAGCAGGATGGTCTATAATGACTGCGTAACAAAAATGAATATGATGGTCCGCCAGTGGCCTTCATCAATGGTGGCTTCTATGCTGCATTTCACGACTCACGAGCTTCTTCCGGAGGATCAGTCGGTCGTCAACGCCCCTTCTGTTTCGGACATATTCAATAAGTAGGACTATGAGGAGGCTTCAGGCACTTTTCCTGGCCGCCGTCCTTTCGCTCGTCGCTGTTCCGCTATGTGCAGGCAGCGACGTTGATTCGTTGAGGATCAACGTGGAACTGCGGGATGACGGGGCGGCTCTCGTGACAGAGACTTGGCGGATCAATGTCTCCGATGACATCTCTGAATGGTATTTGGTCGCGGACAATATGGGCCGGATGACCATCGAGGACCTGAGAGTCTGCGATGAGACAGGCAATGAATATGTTAATGAAGGCGAGTGGAATGTGAACCGCAGCCGTGCCCGCAAGGCCGGACGCTGCGGACTTGTCACAAAATCCGACGGTTACGAGATCTGCTGGGGAGTCGGAAGCTCTGGCTGGCACACCTACACGGTACGCTACCTGCTTACTGGGCTCGTGAAGGGACACGAGGACTTGGACGGGTTCAACCATATGTTCGTGGCACGTAACTTAGGGTCTTCACCTCAATCCATAGTGCTGACAATCAGAAAGCCGGGACTGGAGCTTACCACAGAGAACACAAAGGTGTGGGCGTTCGGATTCCACGGCGAGATCCACGTGGAGGACGGTGCCGTGGTCGCCCGTACAACGGAGCCGTTCACCAGACGCAGCGCTCTGATCGCTATGGCCGGATTTGAGAAGGGGCTCTTCCATCCTGCCCTGACAGAGAGTCGTACTTTTGACGAGGTGCGGCAGACTGCGATGGAGGGCAGCGACTATCGTGAGCCTGATAAGGACGGCGACTTTTGGATAGGGCTTCTTGTCGGCTTGGGTGTTGTTCTGTCAGTGTTCGTCTCTGTGAAGGTGATAGTAAAGACTGTCAAGCGTAAAAGAGAGTTGCTTGGCGGCGGAATGAGGAATGTGGCGTGGTTCAGGGACGCTCCGTTGGCCGGTGATCTTAAAAAATCCAGCAATATCCTTCTTGCTTTTTCCGGTAACACAATGCTGGAGAGGCAGAATCTGATCGCCGCCTACATAACCCGGCTTTTTTACCGTGGAGCTTTCGAGGTCATCCCCCAGCCGGGAAATTCAAAGCCTTTGATGAGGATCAGGGAGCTGGAGGTCGATGATTCCACCGATGCCCGTTCTGACGCTGGGCTTGAGTCAAGACTTTATTCCTTCATCAAAGAGGCGGCCGGTGAGGACGGAATCCTCCAGAAAAATGAACTTCAACGTTGGGCCAACTGTCACGGTGAAGCCCTCTATGATTGGGGGTTGGATGCCTGGAACGGTGTCACAATCTGGACGATGAAGCCGGAGGATGCCCGTCAGGTGTTCGGTTTGAGAAGATACCTTAAGGACTTCACGATGATCAAGGACAGGGGAGTGGTCGAGGTCAAGCTTTGGAACAACTATCTGATCTTCGCGTCCCTCTACGGCATAGCCGACCAGCTGATGAAAGACTTCCGAAAGGTCTGTCCTGAATATTTCACCCTGTCCTCGGCCGCGAGGTTGCTTGACGATGATGTCACGACCTTTATGATCTGGAATATGATCAATATGACTTCCCGTGATTTCAACACGGCGGCCAGCACCTACGAGGCTTCCCGTTCCAATGATTCCGGTTCGGGATGGAGTGGCGGTGGCGGAATGGCGTCCTGGGGTGGAGGCGGTGGCTTCTCCGGCGGAGGTTCCGGCGGCGGAGGACGCTGATTCACTGAATATTCAGACCCATTTATCAATGAATATGAGGATAAAGGATTGCATACAATGGCTTTGGAGGATTTCCGGTGGGTACCGTCTGCTCATCCTGTGCAGGGGGCTGATGGGAATGCTCTATGTTGGAGCGTCCTTGTTTTTCATCTGGGTAAGCAAATGCTTGATTGATGTGGCTACCGGGCAGTCCGACGGAAGTATTAGCCTGCTGATCGCCTTGCTGATAGGATGTATGATCATAAGGCTGCTGCTTTCCACATTGGGAGCCCGGATGAGCGGCAAGATGGAGGTCCGTCTCTCCAACGAGCTGCGTCACGACATATTCACCCGCCTGATGGAAAGCCGCTGGAGAGGAAGGGAGTCCCTCCATTCCGGAGATGTGCTCAACAGATTGGTGGAGGATATTCCCCGGATCACGGATATGCTGTGCCGTGGGATTCCTTCCATTATGGTGACGGCCACGCAATTGGCCGGCGCTATGGTTCTCCTTTACACCCTTGATGCCAGACTCGCGTGGATAATCCTGTTCATTATGCCGCTGGCTCTGCTGTTCAGCAAAGGCTATGTGATGAAGATGAGAAGGCTGTCGAGGGACATCCGCTCGATGGACAGCAAGGTTCAGGGGCACGTGCAGGAAAACATCCAGAACCGTGTCCTGGTCCGCACCTTGGAGTACACTTCGCACAGTACAGACGAGTTGGATTCCTTGCAGTCAGACCTTCAACGCAAGGTGATGGGGTACACGGACTTCTCCTTGTTCTCACGCCTGATGGTCCAGCTCGGATTCTCCGCAGGCTATGTAACCGCTTTCCTTTGGGGAATATTCGGGATTCAGGATGGTTCCGTGACTTTCGGTATGATGACCGCGTTCCTCCAGCTCGTGGCCCAGATCCAGAACCCTATGGTTGATCTCAGCCGCCAGATTCCGGCCTTTGTGCGGGTGTTCACCTCGGTGGAGAGGCTTTCCGAGCTCGCCGGTCTGCCTTTGGAGGAGCAGGGCGCTCCTATTCGTCTGGATGGGGTCTTGGGTGTAAGGGCCGAGCATCTCACATTCTCATATTCAGAAGAAGGGCGCAAGGTCCTTAATGACTTTTCGTATGATTTCACTCCTGGCAGCCTGACAGCCGTGGTAGGAGAGACCGGAGCGGGTAAGAGTACCTTGATGCGTCTGGTTCTGTCTCTTCTGATTCCGGAAAAAGGCCGTGTCGTGTTCTACAACGGCAATGAAGAGGTTGTGTCTTCCCCGCTGACCCGTTGCAACCTGTCTTATGTGCCTCAGGGAAACAGCCTGTTCAGCGGAACGATCCGTGATAATCTGCTTATGGGGAACCCTGACGCTTCTGACGAGGATTTGCATAAGGCCCTGCACACGGCCGTGGCTGATTTTGTGTTCGAACTTCCGGAGGGGCTTGACACGTTATGTGGAGAGCAGGGCACCGGGTTGAGCGAAGGACAGGCACAGCGCATAGCGATAGCCCGCGGCTTACTGCGTCCCGGTGGCATCCTGCTTATGGACGAGCCGTCATCCTCATTGGATGCCGAGACCGAAAAAGTCCTTCTTGAGCGCCTTGCTGTCCAGGTCAAGAACAAGACCTTGATTCTGATCACTCATCGTGAGCGCATCGCCAAACTCTGCAACTCCATCGTGCATATTCATAGAACCGCCTGATGTGCTGAGACTGGCGGGTGATTTTGTGCCGCTTCCGATCTTGACTTCGAGTTTTGTCAAGGCTCCGGCTGTGCCGCCAGGGTCAACCGCCACTGCGGCGATGGTGTAGTTTTGCCCTTCCTTGACGATCAAGGCGAGCTCCTTCTTGTCCTTGTATCCCTTTGCCTGCAAGGCTTCTATTATTGTCGCGTCGTTGTAGCCGCTGAGATCGTCCTGGAACACTCCGGCATACCAATGCTCGGCGGCAGGGGAAGGGGTCAAAGTGAGCACCAACGCTGTCTGTCCCGAGTAAGTCGGATTCAGTGTCCCGGCGTCCACAATCTTGTACTCGACCTTGACCGACACTTCGGAACCGGTAGGCATCTCCGGGGTCGTGAACTCTACTGTGGTGAGACCGGTTGTCGGCCCGCCATCGTAACCGAAAGCGTACGCGACATACTTCGTCTTGGACGCAAGCAGGTCGGAGGCGTCAACTTCGTGATAGCCCTGCGCCAGATAGGATGTGATTGAAGATCCCGCCTGGTCCAGTACCCAGTCGATGACCTCTTCCCCCGATTTGAATTGTGAAAAAGTTTCGTAATCCATACAATCCGTGAAGTAGGTCTCATTGTCATTGGACGGGGTGAATGCGATCTTGGCTCCGTTGAACTTCAAGTCGAACACTTCGGTCTTGAATGTCAGCGAGGACTGCTCCGGTTTGATTGTTGTGAATGTCTTTTTGAACACTCCGGTCGTGCCTGTGCCTGAAGGGTCAAGCCCGAATGCCACAATTACATATTCCCGGCCGCCTTGGAGCCCTTTGGCCGTGCCCGCCACCGGTCCGGCACTGAGAAAATCTTTGAATGATTTGGAATATCCTGCCATCTGGTAGATCTCCACAGCCCTTCTGATAAGGTCCACGTTGGTCGCTATTATGCCGTCGTCTCCGCCGTATTTCTCGTAATCGGAGGCGGAGACATAGTCCCAGAAGAATTCACAGCCATTGTTTGACGGGGTCACTTTTATGTCAGCGGTGTTCTTTGTGACATTGCTGACATCTATCGTGAAAGAGCAATCTGCCGGAGTGACCTTTGAGGTGCGGAAAGCTGTCTTCTCAAGGTCCTGTCCTGACAGCCTGTCATCGGAGAACGTGAAGGCGTAGGCAAAGTAGTCGGTGTCGCTGAGGAACCCGTTCAGGGAAACCGTGCTGCTGCCTTCTCTGATATATCCTTTGACAAATTCCTGGTAGTCAGTCTCGTAAAGCTTCGCGGCTTCCTTGATTATCCCGATCTCGTACTTGATCAGTTCCGAGTCGCTTCCCAAGGAGTCGGCGATGTGTTTGGAGACTATGCCGGAATAATATTTGAGGCCTGATTTCTGAGGAGAAACCGCAAGCTTGGCTGACCAAGTGGTGATTTCCGTCACATCTATCGTATAGCACGGAACCTCAAGCTCCGGTCCCGGAGTCGGGTCGGGTGTGGGTGCCGGATCAGTGGATTCCTTGCCGCATCCTGAGGCAAGAAAAGCGGCGACCGCCAGCGCTGAGAATGCTCTGGCGGCACCGTGTTTGATTCTGTCTGAAAGTCTTGTCATCGCTAAGGCTTAGAATTCGTACATCGCGCGGGCGTATGTGTCGCCCTCCGGATCGTCCTTGAAGTCGCTGTAGCCGGAAACTTTTCCATTGCTGAAATATGCGTACAGAGCCGCGGTCTCGTCTTCCTCACCTTCTGTTGAGGACCAATAGTAATCAGTGATGGCCATACCTCCATTAGCCTTAAGCGTAGGGTCAATGGCACTCTTGGCGTTCATAAACAGATACACCTCGGAAATCGCAGGGAAATACCATCCTTTGCCGTGATCCTATTTTTTTTGAATATGAAAAACGGGGTTGCCAGGGGTAATATAATAGAAAAAGGTGACCAAAAATCCTTTTGATCACCTTTTCTTTGTCGGGGTACAGTGACTCGAACACTGGACCCTCTGGTCCCAAACCAGATGCGCTAGCCAACTGCGCCACACCCCGATAACATTCCTTCGGGTTAACCCCTCAGGCCTTCCCTGACAATCGCTCTCGCAAGCCTTCTCATTGGAAAGGACTGCAAAGTTATGCCTTTTTTTGAAATTCGCAAAACTTTTTTCAAAAAATCAGTTATCTTTGAAAGGAAATATTCAAAATCCATTGTCAGACCACCTTTGTAGGTGTGGCGGCGTTCGGTTTTTTGACTTTCCGGGGAAACACAAGAAGTTTTGTATTATGATCATTCAGGCTAAGGGCATAGAAAAATCTTTTGGGAATCTTAAGGTTCTTAAAGGAGTTGATTTTCAGGTAGATAAATCGGAAGTGGTGTCGATTATGGGCGCGTCTGGCGCGGGAAAGTCCACATTGCTTCAGATTTTGGGCACATTGTCCACACCTGACTCCGGCTCTCTGGAGATTGACGGGACGGACGTGCTGCATCTGAGCGGCAAGGATCTCTCGGCTTTCCGGAACCGCCGCATCGGGTTCGTGTTCCAGTTCCATCACCTTTTGCCTGAGTTCAACGCCCTTGAGAATGTGATGATTCCGGCCTTTATCGCTGGGCGTTCGGACAAAGAGGCAAAGGCCGCCGCCACCGCGCTCCTGAAGGATATGGGGCTTGGGGAGAGGATGGAGCACAAGCCGTCCGAGCTTTCCGGAGGTGAGCAGCAGAGGGTTGCCATAGCCAGAGCCCTTGTGAATGAGCCGGCTATCCTTTTCGCGGATGAGCCTTCCGGCAATCTGGACTCGAAGACCAAGGCCGAGATTCACCAGCTGTTCTTCGATCTGAGGCAGCGTTACGGGCAGACTATTGTCATTGTGACACACGATCCGGACCTGGCGCGGATGTGTGACAGGTCCCTGTTTATGCGTGACGGACAATTCGTTGAGGAATAGGGCGAACGGACATATTCATTATGAGTGTCTTCCGTTTCAAGAAATTCAGCGTCCGCAACGAGCGTTCCGCGATGAAGGTCAACACTGACGGGGTGCTACTCGGGGCCGCCACGACGGTGCTGCCAAGTGACAGGCGTGTCCTTGATGTCGGCACGGGCACAGGAACGGTGGCTCTGATGATAGCCCAGCGCCTTGAGAGTGAATGTTCCGGCACGGACTGGCATATTCAAGGAATAGACATTGACACTCCGTCGTCGGAGGAAGCGGCCGAGAATTTCGATCAGTCCCCTTGGCGGGATCATATTGAGTCCGTGAATATAGGATTGGCGGCTTTCAAGGAGGCGAACAGCGGTGCGTGCTATGACCTTATCGTCTCTAATCCACCATATTACGACAATTCGCTCCAAGCACCCGAGGCTAGGCGCAACACGGCCCGCCACACTGGAGACCCGGAGAATCCTGCCGGGACGGAACCCCTCTCCTATCGGGAAATTCTTGAATATGCTTCCGAAGTCCTCAGTGAATATGGCCGTGTTTCGATGATCCTTCCTTCGGATCAGGAAAAAGCGTTGCTCAGGCACGCCCGGATGTGCGGATTCGCACCGTGGAAAATTTTGAGAATCAGGACTGTGGAGCGTAAGCCAGTGTCACGGTTGATCGTTCAGTTCGGACGTAAGGGAAAATTCGGAGATTCCCCTCAGGAGGAACTTCTGACCCTTTTAAACGAAAGAGGGAGACGTACTTCCCAGCAAGTCTCCCTCGTAACAGATTATTATCTGTAACCAAACTAACCATTAACCAATTGACCAAAATAATCTGTTATTTACTATTTACTGTTCTCATTGTTGTTCTTACGTAATCTGTGGATCTGTTGTCTGCGGAACTCTTCATCCGCTATGTACAACTTCGCCACCTTTTTGCCAGGGAGAATCTTACGATACTCCGCAACATATTTCCTATCAATATTCTTGCCATTGTCTTGCGCGGCAAGATATTTATCCAATAAAATTTGAATTTCTTCGTCATCCTTGCCGGAACGGAGCGCTTCGTCAAGCTTTTTGTACGCTTCCATCACGGCTTTGAACGAATTTCTCTTCTCGCTCTCGCATCTGTTATAGACCGGCCAGAATTTTTCCGCCTCGGCGCTTGTCAGCTCCATCGCGTCAGTGAGGTAGGCGATTCTTTCGGCTTTGCATCTGTCCTGCCAGTCTTTCCTCCCTTTGTCCTGCGCATCGATTCCGTTGAAAGGAACTGTCATCATCAGAACCGCAAGCATTATGATCATCTTTTTCATACCAAATCTATTTTTGAGCTATAAGTCCTGTGTATTCAATCATTTCGGTTGATGTGCCCGAGGCTATGAGCCAGTCGATGACATCTTCGTCCGTGAGGGAGTCCTGTTCCGCCGGGGCTGTCTGGAAAATCTCGTCCGGCTGCGTGACCGGGATCAGATCCGCATAGACGATCTCATTGTAATAAAGATCAGAGCTTCCGGTCTCACCGGCCGTGCCGCGAAGGACAACATTGCCGACAATCAGGATTCCGATGAAACAGGCTGCCAGGGCAAGGTACGGCTGAAACCGCCGCGCAAAGCCGAGACTTGGCGCATTATGTGACGGAATGGCGTCCAGACGTGCCTGAAGGTCTTTGAAATATCCCTCAGGAACATCGAAGGCAACTTCCCCGAATATGTCCTTTTCCTTTTTCATATCCGACTACTTTGACAGCAAACAATACTGAAGGTTTAAGAAAAAGTTTGAAATTTCTCAAAAAATGTAACCGACAGGAAATTTCTTTACTCCAAGGCTTCCAGTTCTGATCTGATTTTCTCCGCGGCGAAATGGTATGAGGCCTTCAGTGCACCGACGGATGTGCCAAGGATCTCGGAGATGTCCTCGTAGGACAGATCATCGAAATAGCGCATCGAGAAGACCGTCCTTTGTTTTCTCGGGAGCTTAGAGATGGCCTTCAGCAGATTCCTCTGGGCCTCGTCGCCGTTGAAGTATGGGTCCTCGTCTATCCTGTCCATTCCCTTGTCAAGGCTCTCAAACTTAAGGAGAGCCCGGACTTTCTGCTTGTTCAGCCAGTTCAGGGTCTCGTTAGTGGCGATGCGGTAGATCCACGTGAACAATCTGGAATCCCCCCTGAACGATGGCAGGGCCGACCAGATCTTTATGAAGATCTCCTGGACGAGATCATTGGTGTCATCGTGCGAGCCGACAAAGTGCCGGACGTGCCAGTAGAGCCGCTCGCTGTAAGCCGCGACAATCTCCTTGAACGCCTTCTCGCCCTGTCCGTTCCGGTACAATCCGATAATCTCCTCGTCAGTCATCCTTGCCTGATTTCGTTGAATCTTTCAAATGTACGACAAATTGCTTATTTTTGCAATTCTATGAATATTTTGCCGGAAACGGCCCGCAACAGAACGGAAGCTATATGAAGCACATACGAAATTTCTGCATAATCGCCCACATCGACCACGGAAAGAGCACTCTTGCCGACAGACTGATCGAGTTGACCAAGACGCTGTCCTCCAGGGATATGGAGGCGCAGGTACTGGATGATATGGACTTGGAGAGGGAGAAAGGAATCACCATCAAGAGCCACGCCATCCAGATGGAGTATATTTATAAAGGTGAGAAATATGTCCTTAACCTGATCGACACTCCGGGGCACGTGGATTTCTCCTACGAGGTCTCCCGCTCGATCGCTTCCTGCGAGGGGGCGTTGCTGGTTGTCGATGCGTCACAGGGAATCCAGGCACAGACGATCTCCAACCTCTATCTGGCTGTGGACCACGGGCTTGAGATCATTCCGGTGATGAACAAGATCGATATGGATTCCGCCCAGCCGGAGATCGTGGCCGACCAGATAGTCGATCTTCTGGGCTGTGACCACGACGACATATTCAAAGTCTCCGCGAGGACGGGAGAGGGGATTCCTCCGCTTCTGGACGCGATTGTGGAGAAGATTCCGGCTCCGAATGGAGATCCGGACGCTCCGCTGCAGGCGTTGATCTTTGACTCGGTGTTCAATCCGTTCCGTGGCATCATCGCTTATTTCAAGGTGCTGAACGGATCGATCTCCACCGGCGACAAGGTCAAGTTTGTGGCGACCGGGCAGGAATACGACGCCGAGGAGGTCGGTGTGCTCAAGATGAAGCTCCAGCCTACTGGCAAGGTCTCGACCGGAGACGTAGGCTACATCATTTCCGGAATCAAGAGGGCGGTTGAGGTCAAGGTGGGTGACACCATAACCCATTCGGCGAGGCCTTGCGCCGCTGCCATCGCAGGATTCGAGGAGGTCAAGCCGATGGTGTTCGCCGGAATGTATCCTGTTCAGGCTGACAAGTTTGAGGAACTGAGGGCGACACTGGAGAAGTTCCAGCTCAACGACGCTTCCTTTGTCTATGAGCCGGAGTCGTCGCTTGCCCTCGGATTCGGTTTCCGCTGCGGATTCCTCGGACTCCTTCACCTTGAGATCGTGCAGGAGCGCCTGTTCAGGGAATTCAATATGGATGTCATCACGACTGTCCCTAACGTTTCCTATAAGGTATATACAACTCAGGGAGAGGTGCTTGACGTGCACAATCCGTCCGGCCTTCCGGCCCCGACACTGATTGATCACATCGAGGAGCCTTTCATCAGGGCCCAGATCATCTCAAAGACGGATTTCTACGGGGCGATTATGAAGCTGTGTATGGACAAGAGGGGAACGCTGATCGGAGAACACTACATCACTTCAGACAGGGTCGAGCTTACTTACGATATGCCGCTTTCAGAGATTGTGTTCGATTTCTATGATAAATTGAAGTCTGTGTCAAAGGGTTATGCGTCGTTTGACTATCACGTCACGGATTTCCGCACCGCAAGGCTGGTCAAGTTGGACATCCTTCTGAACGGGGACCCTGCGGATGCGCTTTCGACCCTTATCCACGAGGATCACGCTTATGAGTTCGGACGTAAGATCTGTCTGAAACTCAAAGAGTTGATTCCTCGCCAGCAGTTCGACATCGCTGTCCAGGCCGCCATCGGGGCGAAGATCATCGCCCGTGAGACCGTGCGTCAGGTCCGCAAGGATGTGACCGCGAAATGCTACGGCGGTGACGTGACCCGTAAGAGGAAACTTCTTGAGAAACAGAAGGAAGGCAAGAAGAGGATGCGTCAGATCGGCACGGTTCAGGTACCTCAGAGCGCCTTTATGGCTGTGCTTAAACTCGATTCATAGAAGAATGTACAAGGTCGCCTTGCTCATAACTGTCCAGGCAGGAAGCGATGGCTCTGTCAGTTGTCTTGAGGAATGTCAGAAGCAGACAGACGCGATGGCGGCCACAGGGGAATATTCATTCTCCATATTCATAAATGACAGAGGTGCGGCGGGGTTCCAGAAGGTCTGGGAAGAGGCTGCGGCTCAGGGATTTGACTTCTACCTTTGGATGGATTCCGACCTTTTGCCCGCAGAGGGAGTGCTGTCCTCGCTTTTTGAGAACTCGATGTTCCTTCGTCACAAGACTGTGATCACGGGAACCGTCGCGGACCTGTCCGGCAACCTGCTGTACGGCGGAAGGTCCCGTCACGGAAGGTTGCTTGAGCCGGATGGGGTCATTCCGATTCCTTGCCATTTATATGATATGGCGTTCACATTGGTCCCTGAATATGTGGTCAGGCATCTTGAGAACCCGTCTGACATATTCCATCCAAGCCTTTTTGACTATGGCTATGGTGCGAAGGTGGCCAAGGCGGGTGTGGCGAGGGTCCTTGCTCCAGGGATTCTTGCCCGAACCGACAGGACTCCGGAACCTCCGGCCTGGAAGAATCCGGATAAGGCCGCGTCCGTGAGGTTTCTGTCACTGATGAAAGCGTGCAACCGAGAGTTTATTCGGGTTATGCATTCGATTTTCAGATAATATTCGTACATTTACGCTTGCGCATTCGATTGCGGATGCGCCTTTAACGACATAAACATTAAAACACCAATATTATGAAGCATCCTAAAATAGGAATCCGTCCGACCATAGATGGCCGTCAAGGCGGTGTACGTGAAAGTCTTGAGGAAAAGACAATGACCCTTGCGGCCAATGTCGCTGCCCTCATTTCCTCTAATCTGAGATATACAGACGGCACTCCGGTGGAGTGTGTCATCGCTGACGGTACGATCGGCCGTGTGGCTGAGAGCGCAGCCTGCGCCGAGAAATTCGAGCGTGAGGGAGTCGGCGGAACGATCACCGTGACATCCTGCTGGTGCTACGGCTCCGAGACTATGGATATGAATCCTTACTGGCCGAAGGCTGTCTGGGGATTCAACGGCACGGAGCGTCCGGGAGCGGTTTATCTTGCGGCAGTACTTGCCGCGCACGCCCAGAAGGGCCTTCCTGCTTTCGGAATCTACGGCCACGATGTCCAGGATCTTGAGGACAACTCTATCCCGGAGGATGTGGCCGAGAAGATTCTCCGTTTCGCCCGTGGCGCTGTCGCGGTGGCTGAGATGAGAGGGGAGTCCTACCTTTCGATCGGAAGCGTGACAATGGGCATCGCCGGCTCCATCGTGGACACCAACTTCTTCCAGAAATATCTGGGAATGAGGAACGAAAGCGTCGATGAGGTCGAGATCCTGAGGCGTATGGATCTTGGAATATACGATCCTGAGGAGTTCGAGAAGGCTATGGCATGGGTCAAGAAATACTGTATGCCTAACGAGGGCTGGGACAAGAACCCTGAGGGTAAGCAGAAGACCCGTGAGCAGAAGGACAAGGACTGGGAGTTCGTGGTGAAGATGACCATCATCGTGATGGATCTTATGCACGGCAATCCTAAGCTCCGCGAGATGGGATTCAAGGAGGAGGCTCTCGGTCACAACGCCATCGCCGGAGGTTTCCAGGGACAGCGTCAGTGGACGGACTGGATGCCGAACGGGGACTTCACCGAGACCCTTCTGAACACCAACTTCGACTGGAACGGACGCAGGGAGCCTTCGATTCTCGCGACGGAGAACGACTCGCTCAATGGTACGGCTATGCTGATGGCGCACCTGCTGACCAACCGTCCTCAGATCTTCTCCGACGTGAGGACGTACTGGAGCCCTGAGGCTGTCAAGAGGGTGACCGGCAAGGAACTCACCGGCAAGGCCGCCCCTGGAATCATCCACCTCATCAACTCCGGGGCTACGACTATGGACGGCTGCGGACAGAGCTCTGACGCTGAAGGCAATCCGGTTATGAAGCCGTTCTGGGAGATGACCGAGGAGGACGAGAAGCGTTGCCTTGAGCACTCGCAGTGGATGCCGGCCGACAGGGACTACTTCCGTGGCGGCGGATTCAGCATCCATTTCGTGTCAAGGGGAGATTTCCCCGCCACAATGGCCAGAATCAACATCGTTGACGGTCTCGGTCCTGTGCTTCAGATCGCCGAGGGATGGGTTGTGGACATCGACCCTGAGATCCACGCCGTTCTCGACAAGCGTACCGACCCTACCTGGCCAACAACCTGGTTCACCCCGCGTCTCGACCCTAAGAAGGATGCCTTCAAGGACGTTTACAGCGTGATGAACAACTGGGGGGCCAATCACGGTGCGATCTCCTACGGCCACATCGGAGCCGATCTCATCACATTGGCCTCTATGCTCCGCATCCCTGTCTGCATGCACAACGTGGATGATGCCAAGATATTCCGTCCTGCGGCTTGGAACGCGTTCGGAATGGACAAGGAGGGTGCGGACTTCCGTGCCTGCGCGAACTTCGGTCCGATCTACAAGTAATCCTTGAATATGAAGGAGAAGGATTCAATCTTAAAGGCAGGCGGAGTCAGCTACGTCCTGCCTTTTATTCTCATAACGACCTGTTTCGCCCTTTGGGGATTCGCCAACGACATCACCAATCCGATGGTCAAGGCGTTCTCCAAGATATTCAGAATGAGCGTGACGCAAGGCTCGTTGGTTCAGGTGGCGTTCTACGGAGGTTATTTCTGTATGGCGCTTCCGGCGGCGATGTTCATCCGCAAGTTCTCCTACAAGGCCGGCGTTCTGGTCGGGCTTGGACTCTATGCTCTCGGAGCCTTGCTCTTCCTTCCGGCGAAATCCGTCGGGGTCTATGGCTTTTTTCTGATCGCCTATTTCATAATGACCTGCGGTCTGTCTTTCCTTGAGACCAGCTGCAATCCGTACATTTTGAGTATGGGCACCGAGGAGACTTCGACCCGCCGTCTGAATTTCGCGCAGTGCTTCAATCCGATCGGCTCGCTGATGGGAATGTACGTGGCGATGAACTTCATCCAGGCGAGGATGCATCCGGCCAGCACGGCTGATAGGGCGTTGTTGGACGATGCGAGCTTCGAGGCGATGAAACAGGCTGATCTCGATGTGCTTACCGGACCTTACTGGGTTGTCGGCCTTGTGATCATCGTGATGTTCGTACTGATACTTGTCGCGAAGATGCCTAAAAACGCCGACAAGGATCACGAAATGAATATCGGTCCGGTTCTGAACCGACTGCTTCACAGACCTCAGTACTGGGAGGGAGTGATCGCCCAGTTCTTCTATGTCGGAGTGCAGATTATGTGCTGGACATTCATCATCCAGTATGGCACAAGAGTGTTTATGGCTGAGGGAATGGACGAGCAGGCTGCCGAGGTTCTGTCGCAGAAGTACAACATCGCTGCGATGATCCTGTTCGTGACCTGCCGCTTCCTGTGCACTTGGCTGATGAAATATCTGAAACCGTCCAAACTCTTGACAATCTTCGCTATAGGAGGAATGATCGCCACGGCCGGCGTGATATTCCTGCAGAATAGGCTTGGGCTTTACTGCCTCGTGGCCGTCAGCGGGTTTATGTCGTTGATGTTCCCGACAATCTATGGAATCGCCCTCGGAGGGCTCGGGGATGACGCCAAGTTCGGTGCCGCCGGCCTCATTATGGCCATTCTGGGAGGCTCTGTGCTTCCTCCGCTCCAGGCTTGGATCATCGACAAGGGCACGATCGGCTTCCTGCCGGCTGTGAACGCCTCGTTCATCCTGCCGTTCATCTGCTTCATTGTCGTCTGCTTCTATGGAATTAGGACGACTAAGATTCATCTGGCAGACGTTAAAGAATAGGTTAAGGATTATCCAGCCCGGAAATGATTTTCAGGCAGAAAACCAGGGCCTGCATCGCGTGATCGTTGAGAATCACAAGCGGCTCCGGACATATTCCAAAGAATGACAGCGCGATTGTGGCTACGGAAAGTACCATAATCGCGCTTGTCAGTGGAAGTGCGATCAGGTTGGTCAGAATGAAGTACTTGGGAAACGAGTGGAAATAGTACCACGCCAGCGGCCCCGTGAAAATCTGGCAGGAGATCGAGAGCGTCGCGGCGCTCCAAATCTTGCGGAAAGGATTGAATCTTGAAAATTTAGAACAGCTCGGCATTGGATAGATCCTATCAAGGGTAGGAAAGATCAGGAATATTCCCGCCATCGCCATATAGGACAGCTGGAACGCCACTGAGGAGATGACATCCGGCTTGAAGGCGAGCTGGATGGTCAGCGCGGCGAGCAGGACCCTTACCGGCTCCCTTTTCCGTCCAAGCAGCTTTGCTGTCTCGTTGATGGTGATGAACAGGAATGCCCGGATGATCGAAGGCGTGGCACCGGTCATAATGGAGTAGAAAAGTGCGGCCACGATGATCAATGAATATCTCAACCTTCTGATCCACGGGCTGTTGCCTAAAGGTGCGGTCAGCCTTGCAAGGAGGATGTAAAGTACTCCCAGATGCAGACCTGAGAGGGCGAGGATATGCGAGGCTCCGCTGTCCCTGAATATTCCCGTGATCTCTTTTGTCAGGTCGCTCTTGTCTCCGGTCAGCAGGGCTTTCACCAGCGGGGCGGTGCTTTCTGACGGGTAAGGAATATTGTCGATGACGCTCCGCAGAGTTCCTACGGCATCCGCGGCCACCGAGCTGATGAATCCGCTTTCATATTCAGGAATACCGCTTGCGATGGAGTGGCTTAAAGAACTGAATATTCCCGTGATTAGGAATATTCCCGCAATGACAAGCCATCGGCCGCTGAACTTGTCGAGGCGCGCCAATATGGTCGTTATAAAAATAAGAATAAGAAGAATGGAACTTATTATATACGGCAGCCTGCCGGAAAGAAGAGGATACATAGCGGCCCCCGTCGCGACACCGGCCGCGAATGGAACACTTATCCCCACGATATCTCTCGCCTCATTCATCACACAGTTCCTTAATATGCGGTAAAAATAGTTATAAATTTCGTATCTTTGTCAGCATAATTACATAAATTTCAAACGGAATGATTATTCTTGTTATCAATTGCGGAAGCTCTTCGATCAAGTACCAGCTGCTTGATATGAAGAACGATGACGTTTACTCTCTTTTGGCCAAAGGTATAGTTGAGAAAATCGGCCTTGAATGCGGACGGCTCCAGCACACGCCGGCAGGAAAGGAGAAGGTTGTGAAGGACCTTCCTGTCCCTGACCACACGGTCGGAATGCAGATTGTGCTTGACGCTCTTATCGATAAGGACCACGGTGTGCTCAAGTCATTCGACGACATCGAGGCTGTCGGCCACAGAATCGTGCAGGGTGCCGATTTCTTCTCTGGCAGCGCCATCGTGGACGAGGATGTCATCAAGAAGATCGACTTCTGCTGCGACTTCGCCCCTCTCCACAACCCGGCCCACCTGCTTGGCATCAGGGCTTGCCAGGAGGTTCTGCCTTCAGTGCCTCAGGTCGTGACGTTCGACACCGCCTTCCATCAGACGATGCCGCCGTACGCCTATATGTACGGCCTTCCTTATGAATATTATGACAAGTACCACATCCGCCGCTACGGCGCTCACGGAACGAGCCATCAGTTCGTGGCCAAGAAGGGCGCGGAGATGGTCGGCCTTGATCTGAACAACTCAAGGATCATCACCTGCCACATCGGCAACGGAAGCTCCATCACGGCCATCGTGAACGGAAAATCAATCGACACCTCTATGGGTCTCACACCGCTCGAGGGTCTGGTTATGGGAACCCGCTGCGGTGACGTGGATGCCAACGCCGTTCTTTATATGATGAAGAAGGAGAATCTCACTCCGGATCAGATGTACGACATCGTGAACAAGAAGAGCGGTTTCCTCGGAGTCTCCCAGAAGACATCCGACGCCCGTGAGCTGGACGAACTTGCCAACAACGGCGACCGCCAGGCCAAGCTTGTACTCAAGATGCTGACATTCCAGATGATCAAGTACATCGGAGCCTACACGGCCGAGATGAACGGCGTGGACGCCATCTTCTTCACCGGTGGAATCGGTGAGCACAACAGCCGTCTGCGCCGCAGGGTCTGCGAGAACTTCACCTATCTCGGACTTGCATTCGACTACGAGGCCAACACCGCCTGGGGAGTGGACACAGTGATCTCCCTGCCGGATTCAAAGGTCAAGGTGGCTCTTGTGACAACCGACGAGGAACTCGTCATCGCACGCGACACGATGCACCTTGTTCAGAGTATGGATGAATAATTGATTAAAAATCAGAAATATTATGATCACAAAATTCGCTGACGTATTCGCTGAACTCAAAGAGAAAGGCGTATGCAAAAGAATGGTGGCAGCGTGGGCTGTTGACGAGCACACGATCGAGGCTTGCGCAAAGGCTTCGGAGATGGGTTTCGTGAAGGTTACCCTCGTGGGTGACAAGGAACTCATCAAGGAGACCTGCCAGAAGAACAACATCGACATCGAGGTGTTCGAGATTGTCAACGAGCCGGTTGAGCTCAAGGCTGTCTCAAAGGCTGTGCAGCTTGTTCACGACGGTGAGGGTGATGTGCTTATGAAGGGCCTCTGCTCCACTGACAAGTTCCTCCGCGCCATCCTCAACAAGGAGACAGGACTGCTTCCTCCAAAGGGTGTGCTGAGCCACGTTGGTGTCATCGAAAGCCCTAACTATCACAAGCTTCTGTTCCTGTCCGATATGGCCGTGATTCCGCTACCTGACTTCCGCCAGAAGATGAAGATCGCCGGCTATCTCGTGGGAGTGGCCAAGTCATTCGGCATCGCTAAGCCTAAACTCGCGTTCATCGCCGCCTCTGAGCAGGTTCTCGACTCAATGCCGGCTTGTATGGAGGCCGCCGCTCTCGCCAAGATGGCTGACCGTGGACAGATCAAGGGATGCATCGCTGACGGTCCTCTGGCACTGGATGTCGCCATCGACAAGGAGTCTGTCGAGATCAAGAAGCTTGTCAGCCCGGTTGCCGGTGACGCTGACTGCCTTGAGTTCCCTAACATCGAGTCCGCCAATGTCTTCTGGAAGACCAACTCAAAGTTGGCCGTAGGGGTTAAGCAGGCTGGTATGCTTGTCGGAACGACCGTTCCTTGCGTGCTTGCAAGCCGCGCCGACAGCGTTGACACCAAGCTGAACTCCATCGCGGAGGCTGTGATGTTTGTCAACAAGTAGTCTTAGATTTGAATATAACCGATTCCGCCCGGTCACTGAGTTTGTCAAGTGCCGGGCGGAATTGTTTTCAGTCGAACCACTCTTTCTCCGGGTCAACCTCTTCAATTTGTTCCGGATAGAACATATTCCTTGCAGGGAATCTGGAGGAATACTTAGCCCTGAGCTTGTCGAAAAGCTCGGCCGTGTGCCGCGCGAGTCCTGGACCTTTGTAAGTGCTTGTGTTGGAGATGAATATCCAGCATTCCCCGTCAGGGAAGTACTTGATCAAGGCGCTTGTCCCGGCAAACGTCCCGGTACGTGTCCAATAACCGTCCTTGGTGTCGTTCCAGCCGAGAGCGTAGGTACTTTCGTCAAAATATTCAGTCATCACATCCACGCTTTCCTTGCTGATGATGTCCGGCACTTCAGGTCTGCCGTCGATTGAGGCGACAAGCAACGCCAATTCTGGTGTTGAGGCCGCCCAGGCTCCCGCTCCGGAAAGCCCAGTCACATTGTTGCCGCCGTAGCAGCGTGTGACTTTCCTGCCACTGTTGTTGAACTCTTCCGCCGGCTCGTCATCGTGCTGGACGTAGTAGCGGGTCTCGTTGGGGAGCTTATGCTTGTAGTAGTTGCCGGCGATGTGGAAATCAACGCATCCAATTGGTCGCAGCACATTCTCCTGCATAAAGGTCTCATAGTCCGTCCCGCTGACTTTCTCAATCACCATAGACAGAGCCAGATAGCCGAAGTTTGAATATTCCTGAGCCGTGCCGGGAACGAATTTCACCCGCCTTTTGAGCTGGAGTTCCATCAGTTGCTCCTGCGTCGGAACCTCTTTCCAGCCGTTCTGCATCATTATCCAACGGGTCGAGAACATCGGGTCTCCGCCTCTTTTGGAGAACCCGCCCTTGTGACGCAGTAGGTCTTCCACCGTTATCCTATAATATAAGGTGTCCTTTATGGCAGCGTTGTAGGTGGAGTCGTTCAGGATTCCGTCCGGGCCGAACACGTGGTCCTTGATGCTCAGCAGCCCTCTTTCCTGAAGGACCATTATTCCGACGGCCGTGACCAATTTAGAGACAGACGCCATTCTCAGAATATTCCCCGGCCCCATTTTTTTGCCGGTGTCCGCCTCTCCGTAGCCTTTGGCGAAGAGCAGGGAATCGTTTCTCATAACCGACAGTGACGCTCCGTGTATTCCCCAGTAAGTCAGGTAGTCCTTGACTATCTTGTCGAACCCGGCCAGACAGGACGTGTCGGACATTTCGTTTGTCAGGGTCCCGTTGAGGTTTACCGGAACAGGGTGCGTCTCCTCGATGTCATTCCCTCGCTTTCCGGATGCGGAGAAGCCTGCCACGGCCGCTATGATGACGGCAGCGACAGCGACCGTTATCAGTATTATCTTCCTTGTTCTGGAATCGGTCATATTCTTAGATCAATCCAGCCTTTTCCCCGAATTCGATGATAAAGTCCGCTGTTCCGTTTATTCCCAGCAGAGAGGAATCTATGCACAGGTCATAGTCGGATGACGCTCCCCAGTTTCCGAAAGTGAAGAAATTGTAGTAGGTCTCTCTGGTCCTGTCCTGCCTTTCGATTCTGTTGCGCGCCTCGTCCGGACTTATCTCCAGCCTTTCGGCCACCCTTTTCACACGATCCTCCAGAGGAGCCGTGATGAACGCGTCCAGACATCTGAGGTCGCGAAGGATGTAGTTGGAGCACCGCCCAACGAAGATCGCCGGGCCTTTCGCGGCTATATTCCTGATCACCTCGCTTTGGATTTTGAAAAGCTCGTTGTCTCCGACGTAGTTCCGCGCCTCACCGAACCTTCCGTTGCCGAAGAAAGAGGAAATGTTGAAAATGCTTCTTTTCTCATCGCTGCGCTCGAACAGTTCCTTGCTGAAACCGCTCTCGTCCGCCGCCTTGGAAATCAGTTCGTTATCATATACCGGAATGCCGAGGCTCTCGCTGATTCTTTGGGCGACAAGCTTTCCGCCGCTTCCGAACTGGCGTCCGATGTTGATTATTTTGTGTTGTTCGTTCATATATTATGGGCTTTATGTTTCCGTTATGAGATGGCGCTTCCAAGGATCGTAGGCTCGTCCCCGTCCTTGAGTCTGCTGAATTTGCGCATGAGATTGCCGATCATGACCAATGTCGTGATGCAGGCCAGCGCATCGGAGATCGGGAACGCCGCGAACACTCCGTGGATGTCGAAGAAGAATGGCAATATGTACAGCAGAGGCACAAGATAAAGCAGTTGGCGGCTGAGGGACAGGAATATTGACTTCCGGACCATTCCGAGGCTCTGGAACAGGTTGGTCGATACCATCTGCCAACCTACGATCAGCACAACCGGGTTCATCACCCTCAACCCCTTGTCCGCCATTTCCATCAGATCAGGATCATTAGTGAATATGCTGACCATCACTCCAGGGAAGAACTCAGAGGCGATGAACCAGAAACCGGTTATGATCGTTGCCCACATCGATGTGCGCAGGAAGACCTCGCGGACCCTTGAATATTTCCTTGCCCCGAAGTTGTACCCGGCTATAGGCTGCATACCCTGATTGAATCCCATCACGACCATAATGAACAGGAAGTTGATCCTGTTGATGATGCCGAACGCTCCGATGGCAAGGTCTCCGCCGTACTTGAGCAGCTGCTGGTTGATGAACATCGTCACGATGCAGGAGGCCGAGTTCATCAAAAAAGGCCCCATACCGATTGACAATGAATCCTTTGCGATTCTCCATTCAAGACTGAAGAATCCCTTTGGCAGGCGCAGCACGTTGTCCTTACGGGCGAAGTAGTATATTGAATACGCCAGCGATACGGCCTGGCAGATGACCGTGGCGATTGCCGCTCCGCGCACTCCCATCCCGAATGTGAAAATGAATATCGGGTCAAGGATGCTGTTGAGGATCACCGTGAAGAGGGTCAGCCCCATCGCCATCTTCGGGTTGCCCGAAGACCGGATGATGTTGTTCAGTCCAAAGTAAAGATGAGTGATGACATTCCCGTAGAGAATGATCTCCATATAGTCCCTGGCGTACTTCAGCGTGTTGGCGCTGGCTCCGAAGAAATAGAGAATCGGATCCAGGAACATCAGGCAGAACACGGTGAACAGGAGGCCGACGATGCAGTTCAGGGTCACCTCGTTGGCCAGGACCTTGTTGGCGATCTTGTAGTTCCGCTGTCCGAGCAGCACGGAGATCATGGTCGCCGCCCCGACGCCGACAAGAGTGCCGAGCGCCGTGCTGAGGTTCATCAGCGGGAACGTGACAGCAAGTCCCGAGATGGCCAGCGATCCCGATCCGGGAATATGCCCGATGTAGATGCTGTCCACCATATTATAGAGAGAAGACGCAGTCATAGCGATTATGCCAGGGACTGCGTACTTCTTGAGCAACTTTCCGATGCTCTCACTTCCAAGCTCGGTAGGAGCCGTCTGTGTCTGTGACATTATATTCTATCCTTATTCTTCTTTGTCAACAATCTCGATTTCGAAAGTCAGCGGAGCGAATCTTGGGATTGCGTTTCCGCTTCCGCTGTAGCCATAGCCAAGAGCCGAGTAGAACGCGCAGATTCCCTTTTCGTATGCTTTCAATTTGGAAAGGCAATATGAGAAGCCATTGATGGTGGTGCTTCCGTCAGAACTGCTTGTGCCGCCGAGTGTGATGTCTGTGTAGGTTTCGCTCAACTTGACCATTTGCGGCTCGTATGTCTTTGAGGAAGAATAAATTCCGTAGAATTTAGCTGTGTCCTCGATGGTGGTGTCGAACACCTGTCCGTTCAGAAGCCTTCCGATGTAGTTGATGTAGAACGTGGTGTCGCGCGGAAACGTGGTCGTGTCCGTCGGCTCCTTCAGTTGCTGGTAGTAGTAGCCGTAGAATGTGGAGTCCACATCGTTCATCTTGTGTGCGGTGAACCTTTCCAATGAATCGACCTCCCATTTGTAGATGTCTTTGGCCTTGTCGGTCAAGGTGAGCCTGTAGATGGCGTTGCTTCCGCTCTTGTGCTTGTAGAACTCCTCGGCGGTGCTGTAGCTTTCCTTCTCGTCAAGGGTGGAGTTCAGCCAACCCGGCACGACTACCGTTCTTGTGCCTCCGACTTTCATACCCTTGACAGCATCCAGAATACCCGGCTGGGTGGCGTAGTAGGAATCAAGGATCACAGTAGGGCCATAGTAGTTTCCTTTCGTGTAGCTGCCGACCTGCTGAGCCACTTTCTCCTCGGATGTGCTGCTGATGTTCCCGTCCAGGTCCCTCGAGGTGTAGCGGATGAAATAGTAGTAGTCGTCATCCGTGACAGCCTCGCCTGTGCCGGGCTGATCGTCGATGATGTAAACTCCAAGCCCGGTAGGCTGCACATCCGGATGGTGCACGCTCATCCAAGCGTCCAGATAGAGCTTTACGTCATCGTTCTCGTAGGTGGTGGTTTCCTTCGCGCAGGACGCCGCCAACACAAGCGTGGCCAACGCGGCCGCACAGCGCAAAGATGAAGTTCCTTTCCTTAATATATTCATAACTTTTTTATTTTTTTTCTCATTGATTAATTCGAGACGCTGCTTATCCACAAATGATAGGCCAAAGCCGAGTTTCCGGGCACTATGCCGGTCGTGTGTTTGCCGAATCCGTACTTTCCGCTGAACAGGACGTAGCATTCGTCTCCTGCCTTGACTCCTTCCATTCCGGTTTTCAACCCCTTCACGAAATTGTCGTCATTGAATACGAACGTGTCTGTCTTGAAGACTGTGCTGTCGGTTACCGTCCAGTTGGATGATTCGGCGAAATCCTTATCATTGGTGATGAAAAGATTGCCAGAACTCAAGCTGGATCCGCTGATCCGGTAACCGGCGTATTTGAAGGTGACGGTGCCACCGTTTTTGAGCGCCTCGCCCTCGCCGCTTGAGACCGTGACCCTGACCGGACCGTCCAGATAATCCACCGTGGCCTCGGTGTTGCTCTCTGTCAATGAATTGACGATGGATTCTATGTTCTTTTCCTGCTGGCTGTAAACGTCATTCTCGTCCTTGCCGCAGGATGTGGCAAGGAAAAGGAGAGCCAGAGCCGGAATTATGATGTGCATCTTTGTCATTTCGCAAAAAACTTCCCGGTTGCTTTCAAGATGTATGCCTCGGCGTCCGACGCGGAAGCAAGATCCTTCCCGACAACCAGTTTGCCGCCGGCGGCCTGCTCGTGGCCTCCGCCGTTGAAATAAGTGGCGGCGCAAAGATTCGCCGAAGTCCCTTTCTTCGATCTGACGGAAACTCTGAATACGCCGTCTTCCTGAGTCAGGAATATGCTCATCCGCACGGTCGCTATCGACAACGGCATATTCACGAACCCTTCGCTCTCGCCGCGCCTGAAGTCGAATCTTTTCTGAATATCCTCGTCCAGAATGATGTAGGCGACTCCGTCCGGAGTGATCCTTAGGCGCTCGCTCATCAGGAACCCCATCAGCCTCAGTCTGTTCTCCCGGTAGTTGTTGTACAGGCTGGAGAGGATTCCGTCCCTGTCGACACCGGCTCCGATGAGGGCGGCTGCCATCTCAAAGGTTCCGGGGAACACGGAGTTCGCGAAATTGTTCGTGTCCGTCGTCATCCCTGTAAGCAGGGAGGCGGCGCATTTCCGTGGCAGGGCCGAAGCGTCCCGCCGCACGTCCGGCATCTCCATCAGAATCGTGTACAGAAGCTCACAGGTTGAGGATGTCTCCGTCTCTGAGAACACCGGATCGAACGAGTCTCTTTCGGGATTCAAGTGATGGTCGATCAGAATTTTGGCGGCCTTGGCATCCCTTAGGAAGGACTCCATTTCAGCGGTCCTGGAGAAAGAGTTGCAGTCCAGGCAGAAGATAGTGTCGCTTGATGAGATCCATTTCTCGGCCTTGTCCCGCTCATTGTCAAACACCATAATCCTTCCCGGCTCGATTCCCTCTGAGATGAAGGAAAGGGTGTCGGGAATGCTGTCCGGCACAATCAGTGCCGCATCCTTGCCTCTGACCTCTGTCAGATAGCTCAGCAAGGCTGTGCCGCTCCCTACGGCATCCCCGTCAGGATGGGTGTGGACGGCTATCGTGATCCGGGAAGAACTTCCCGTCATTTTGTCTAAAACTGCGATGTCTTTCATTGCTGTCTGCAAAATTACAAATATTATATTGCATTTCATAAATCAATTTTCTAACTTTGTCAAGAATTGACGTATAGTCTTTTCGCCATTGAAAAACATAAAAACTAAGAATAATGAACAAGACACTGAAAACGATCCTTTGCATCGTGCTGGCGCTTTGCGCAATCCTTTTGGTCTACAAGATCTATGACGGCATTATGGAGCCGGTGAGATTCAACAAGGAAGTCGAGGCCAGGAAGAAAGTCGCTGTCCAGAGACTGAAGGACATCCGTGACCTTCAGGTCGCCTTCAAGGGCGTGAACGAGAGGTTCACCGCGTCGTTCGACACCCTCAAGCAGTTCTACAACAACGGTCAGATGGTCGTCCTTATGCAGGTCGGCTCAAAGGATGACTCGCTTGCCGTGGCACACACCAATGAGGTGAAGAAGTCTCACAGAGGCATAACCGACGAAGGCCTTTACAAGCTCTATCAGGAAGGGGACAAGAACCTTGTGTTCTCGATCCAGAACAAGATCGCCGTGAAGGACACCCTGTTCCTCGGCAGACCTGATTTCGACATCAACAAGATCGACGAGATTCCTTTCGCCACCGAGGGTGAGGCAGTCGCCGCCGTCACGAAGATCGGGATGGACGCCATCG
This sequence comes from uncultured Bacteroidales bacterium, assembly GCA_934725575.1. Lineage (GTDB taxonomy): Bacteria > Bacteroidota > Bacteroidia > Bacteroidales > UBA932 > Cryptobacteroides. The sequence continues at coordinate 272,327 of CAKVCK010000001.1, read as the reverse complement.
TGAAGAAGGTTTCCGGTGTGAACGTTCCTCTGTTCGAGGCCAAGATGCCTTGGAAGTCCGTCCTGAACGGCCTCAACCATCAGCTGGTTGTGAATCTGGTCGCTGAGTGCGAGGATCAGGGCCGCTACGAAGGCCTTATGGTCGGAAGCGTCTCCGCTCCTAACAATAACGTTGGTAACTGGGAGTAACGCCTGCCTCGCGGATGGACTGGAATCCACAGAAAATGACAACCGGAATATCCATTCAAGTTTGCTTGAATGGATATTCTTTTAAGGTGGTGGATGGTAGCTCTTCTATGGAGTCCGGCTGGCGTGCCGCTGACACCGTATTCACCGCTCCGGAGCTTCAGAGGAGATACCCGAAGGTGGAGGTGTCGCTGTTGACTCCGAAGGTGGCGTTGGTGCCGACCGCTTTCTTTGATGAAGCCAAGGCGCGGGAGACTTTGTCCGAAACGGTTGCTCTTGGCAATGATGACGAGGTCGGCCATATCGGTCTTCCGGAATATGCGGCGGAGCTGGTGTATTCCCTTTCGATAGGTGAGATGCTGTCCCGCACGATCTCGCAGGCTGTGCTTGACGAGGAGGGAAAGGCCGCGCGGATCCTTCCGGAGATGTACTTCATCCTAAAGGATCTGCAAAAGGTCGATGAATATAACAGGATTGTGGCCTCGTATGCCGCCGGTTACCTTCATCTTGGAATATCCCAGGGCCGGAACCTGCTTCTGGCCAACGTGTTCCGCGCCGCTGATTTCACCACCGCGGAATATTTCCTCTTTATGGCCGTTCGGAAGCTCCAGCTCAATCCGGAAGTCTCGTCCGTGTATTTCCGCACGCCGCTCAAGGAAGAGGAGATGATGTCCCTTTACCGTTATTTCAAATCAGTGGAAAGGTTATGAGGATCATAGGAGGGCGGCTTCGCGGAAAGACAATCAATCCACCGGCCGGCTACAAGGCCAGGCCTACGACGGACTTTGCTCGCGAAGGCCTTTTCAATGTGCTTGGCAATGAATATGAGTTCGAGGACCTTAAGGTTCTGGATCTTTTCGGTGGCACTGGTGCGGTCGCCTTTGAGTTCGCCTCCAGAGGGGCGTCAAGGGTCTGGACGGTCGAGATGGCAAGGGAGAACGCCTCGTTCATCAAGACCGAGGCCAAGCGGCTGGGACTGGACAATGTCACGATGGTCAGGGACAATGTCTTTGATTTCCTGACGATCTGCCACGAAAAGTTCGACATTGTCTTCGCAGATCCTCCGTATGCGCTGGAGGGCCTTGAGACCATTCCAGACAAGGTTTTTTCCGCGGACATCCTTCATCCGGGATGCTATTTCATCCTGGAGCACGGTGACGAGCACTCATTCACTGGACACCCGTATTTTATGAAAGAGAAGAGATACGGTCGTGTTCATTTCTCATTTTTCAGCAAAGAAGTGGAACAACAATAAAACTGACAACGATGTACGACTCGAAAAACGGGCTGTGGATAGCCCATAGCGCTGACGGGCCACTATCCATAGTGGGAAAGATGGCGAACAGGCACGGGCTTATCGCCGGTGCCACCGGCACGGGAAAGACCGTCACACTTCAGGTTATGGCCGAGACATTCTGCCAGGCCGGTGTGCCTTGCTTTATGGCGGATATGAAAGGTGATCTTTCCGGAATATCCCAACCAGGAAAACTCAGCGGCTTCATCGAGAAGAGAATGGCCGAGTTCGGAATCGAGAATCCTCAGTTCCAAAGCTGCCCGGTACGCTTCTACGATGTGTTCGGTCAGCAGGGACATCCGCTCAGGTGCACCGTCTCCCAGATGGGACCACAGCTTTTGAGCCGTATCCTTGGGCTTAACGACACGCAGGAGGGCGTGTTGAACATCGTGTTCAGGATAGCCGATGAGAGAGGACTGCTCATCCTCGACATCAAGGACTTGCGCTCAATGCTGAATTTCGCCCTTGAACACGCTTCTGAATATTCGTCAACCTACGGCAACATCGCTGCGGCTTCCGTAGGAGCTATCCAGAGGTCGATCCTGGCCCTTGAGAGCGAGGGGGCGGATCTGTTCTTCGGAGAGCCGGCCTTTGATATTCAAGACCTTCTGGCCTGCGAGGGTGGGAAGGGTGTGATGAATGTGCTGGCTGCCGACAAGTTGATGCTTAAGCCGAAGCTGTATTCAACATTCCTGCTCTGGCTGCTTTCCGAGCTCTACACCACGCTTCCTGAAGTAGGCGATCTGGATCTTCCGAAGCTGGTGTTCTTCTTCGATGAGGCGCATATGCTTTTTGACGACACGCCAAAGGCTTTGACTGACAAGATCGAGCAGGTGGTAAGGCTCATACGAAGCAAGGGAGTCGGAGTGTATTTCGTGACTCAGAGTCCGACCGACATTCCTGAAAGCATTCTCGGACAGCTTGGAAACCGTGTGCAGCACGCTCTCAGGGCGTTCACGCCGAAGGATCAGAAGGCCGTCCGGGTGGCCGCCGAGACTTTCAGGGCAAATCCTGCGTTCGACACTTCGGAGACCATTATGAACCTTGGAACAGGAGAGGCTCTCGTCTCCTTCCTTGAGGCAGGCGGGTCTCCTGGTGTGGTTCAGAAGGCGAAGATTCTCTTCCCTTTGAGCCAGATCGGTGCGATCGACGAATCCGAAAGGGACCGTCTTATAAAGTCTTCCAGAATATTCGGGAAATATGACACTCCGGTTGACCGTGAAAGCGCGTTCGAGGTGCTTCTTGCGCAGAAACAGGAGGAGGAAAAGGCTGCCGCCGAGGCCAAGGAGGCCGAAAGCAGGCAAAGTAAGGGCGGCAACGGGCTGTTCGGAAAGCTCGCCAAGGCTGTTGTCACGGCGGTGACAGCGTCTGTGGCCGCTTCGGTCGGGACGGCTGTCTCCAACAAGGTGACGGGCAAGAAGACCAAGAAGGGGAGCGGCACGTCAAAGGTTGTTAAGAACACTACGTCCGCCGTCACCCGCACGGTCACGAGAGAGCTTACGCGCTCTATTTTAGGTAACCTGATTAAATGACACAAAACAAATAATGACAATGAAAACACAATTTTACTCTGTTCTTGCGGCTGTGATGGCATTCGCCGCTCCGATGGCCGCCCAGTCTTGGGCCCCCGCCGGGGATCACATCCGCACACCTTGGGCTGAGGAGGTTTCTCCGACCAACGCTCATCCGGAATATCCCCGTCCTCAGATGGTACGCCCTGAGTGGAAGTCTCTCAATGGGTTGTGGGAATATTCAATAACCTCAAAAGACAGCGCTCAGCCTGAAACATTTGACGGGAATATTCTTGTGCCGTTCGCCGTGGAGTCCTCGCTTTCCGGAGTGGGACGTACCTTGACCCCTGAGGATGCCCTTTGGTATAAGACAACATTCAAGGTTCCGTCAGCCTGGAAAGGCAAGAGGCTGATGCTCAACTTTGAGGCGGTTGACTGGCAGGCTGATGTGTATGTCAATGATGTGCAGGTCGGCAGACACACTGGCGGTTACACCCACTTCTCGTTTGATGTTACACCTTACATTAAGAATGGTGAGAACAAACTCGCTGTCAGGGTGCTTGACGCTACCGACAATGATTTCCAACCTCGAGGAAAGCAGGTAAAGAACCCTAAGGGAATATGGTACACGGCTGTTTCGGGAATATGGCAGAGCGTCTGGATCGAGCCGGTCGCAAAAGCTCATATCGCTGACTATTACGCTGTCTCAGACATTAAGGCAGGAACGCTTGATGTTACTGTCTCAACTGAAGGCGTTCAGGAAGGGGACATCGTGAAGGTGGCGCTTCTTGACGGAGGCATCGGCTATTCGACGGAGAACGCATCGTCAAAGGTTATCGCCCAGGGAATGACCGTTCCTGGCGGCACTGTGACGTTGCCTGTGAAAGATGCCAAGCTTTGGTCTCCGGACTCTCCGTACCTGTACGGCCTTAAGGTCTCAGTTGTCCGTGGCGGCAAGACCATTGACTCTGTCGATGGCTATACCGCTATGCGTGAGGTTTCCCTCTATGTGAAGAACAAGAACACCAAACTTATGGGACTCAATGGCCAGCCGTTGTTCCAGTTTGGCCCGCTTGATCAGGGCTGGTGGCCTGACGGACTCTACACCGCACCGACCGATGAGGCTCTGAAATATGATATTCAGAAGACCAAGGATTTCGGGTTCAATATGATCCGCAAGCACATCAAGGTCGAGCCGTCACGCTGGTTCTACTACTGCGACCAGCTCGGAATGCTCGTTTGGCAGGATATGCCTTGCTTCGGCTCCAACAACCTCAACAAGTGGGGGATTCATAACTACAATGAGGGTACAGACTTCCCTGCCACCCCTCAGGCCAAGGCCAACTATTATAAGGAATGGTCCGAGATCATCGCGCAGGTGAAGAAATTCCCTTGCATCGTGATGTGGGTGCCGTTCAACGAGGCCTGGAGCCAGTTTGACACAAAGGCCGCTGTCGAGTTCACAAGAGCCCTGGATCCTACAAGACTGATTAATATGTCCTCTGGCGGAAACTGGGAGCCTGACTGCGGTGACATTATGGACAACCACCATTATCCTTATCCTGCAATGTATCTTTGGGAGACGAAGATGGCTAATGTCGTAGGTGAATATGGTGGCATCGGACTTCCGCTGGAAGGACATCTGTGGCAGCCTGACCGCAACTGGGGATATGTCCAGTACAAGAATGGAGATGAGGTCCTTGCTGAGTATGAAAAGTTCGCCGAGCACCTTATCCTTCTGGTCAAGCAGGGAGTCTGCGGCGCTGTCTATACCCAGACGACGGATGTCGAGGGCGAGGTCAACGGTCTTATGACTTACGACCGCAAGGTCATCAAGCTGGATGAAAAGAAACTGAACGAAATAAATACAAAGGTAATCAAGTCAATGCCTATTAAATAGTTAAATGTTTAAATAATTGAATATTATGGAAAATCTTTTTGATATCAAAGGTAAGGTGGTCGTGATGACCGGAGCCTGCGGGGTTCTGGGCGCCACCATCGTTAAGTATTTCGCGGCGCAGGGCGCGAAGGTCGCTCTTCTGGATCTTGACCGTGCCGCCGAGAAGGGTGAGGCCATCGTGGCCGAGATCAAGGCTGATGGCGGAGAGGCTTGCTTCCTTCCTACAAATGTGCTTGACAAGGAGACCCTTGAGGCCAACTGCAAGGAGATCGTGGAGAGGTTCGGTGGGATTGACATCCTTCTGAACGCCGCTGGTGGAAATATGGCCGCCGCCACGGTTCCTCCTGAGAAGACAATCTTCGACCTCGATGTCGAGGCTGTCCGCAAGGTTGTGGATCTTAACTTGTTCGGTACAGTGCTTCCGACTATGGTCTTCGCGAAGGCTATGGTAGAGAAGAAGAAGGGTTCGATCATCAATTTCTGCAGCGAGACCTCACTCAGGCCTCTCACACGTGTGGCCGGTTACGGTGTCGCGAAGGCCGCTGTGGCCAACTGGACAAAGTATCTGGCCGGGGAACTTGCCATAAAGTTCGGTGAGGGCTTCAGAGTCAACGCCATCGCACCAGGATTCTTGCTCACGAACCAGAACCGCTCCCTGCTTACGAATCCTGACGGCAGTCTGACCGACCGCTCGCACAAGATTCTGGCGCACACTCCGTTCGGACGTTTCCTTGAGCCGGAGGAACTTCTCGGAACCCTCCACTGGCTGGCTTCCGACGCCTCCAAGGCCGTGACGGGAACTATCAATGTTGTGGACGGAGGTTTTGACGCTTTCTCGATCTAAGGAATATGAATAAAGATTTATTTTTAATGCGCGAAAGCTGGAGATGGTACGGCCCCAACGATCCTATCTCTCTGGACTACATACGTCAGACAGGCGTGACTGACATCGTTCACGCCCTCCATCATATTCCTAACGGTCAAGTCTGGCCGGTCAAGGAGATCAAGGCCCGCCAGAAGATGATCGCCGACTGGGGACTCATCTGGAGCGTGGTCGAAAGCGTGCCTGTGCACGAGCACATCAAGACCCAGACCGGGGACTATCTCCAGTATATCGAGAACTACAAGCAGACTCTGCGCAACCTCGCTGAGTGCGGCATCAAGTGCGTGACCTACAACTTCATGCCGGTGCTTGACTGGACCCGTACCGATCTGGACTACAGGCTTCCTGACGGCTCGACCTGTCTGCGCTTCGAGCGCGCGGCCCTGCTGGCGTTCGACCTTTTCATCCTGAAAAGACCGGGAGCGGAGAAGGAATATTCAGCCGAGGACATCGCCAAGGCAAAGGCACGTTTCGAGAAGATGGACGCTGAGGAGATCCACAAACTCACCCGAACGATGATCGCCGGCCTTCCTGGCAGCGAGGAGAGTTTCACCCTTGACCAGTTCAGAAAAGAGCTCGAAAGGTACGATGGAATTGATTCCGAGAAACTTAGAAGCAATCTTATCTTCTTCCTGAGCCAGATCTGCCCAGTGGCTGACGAAGTTGGAGTGAGGATGGTCATCCATCCGGATGACCCACCGTTCCCGATTCTTGGTCTTCCAAGGATCCTTTCAACGGCGGATGATTTCCGTAAACTGATCGCCGCGGTCCCTGACTGGTCCAACGGCCTTTGCCTCTGCACTGGTTCGTTCGGCATCAGGGCTGACAACGATCTTGTCGGAATGATGCGCGAGTTTGGGGACAGGACTGATTTCGTGCATTTCAGAAGCACGAAGCGTGACGCCGAGGGCAACTATTTCGAGGACACGCACCTGGCCGGTGACGTGGATATGTACGGAATGATGAAGACCCTCCTTGAGGTGATGCAGGAGCGCAAGTTCCGTGTGTTCTGCCGTCCTGACCACGGCCACAGGATGTGCGATGACCTTCAGAAGAAATCCAACCCGGGATATTCCTGCTACGGCCGGATGAGGGGCATCGCTGAGCTTCGCGGCCTCCAGATGGGCATCGCCGGCTCGCTTTATCCTGAGGAGTAAAACTGATTGTATTTACAAATATATTCATTATGAAGACATTGAGAACCACCTTTCTGGCAATCTGCCTTTCACTCGTGACCGCTTCGGCGGGATATTCACAGAACCACTATCAGCCGACTCCGGAGAATCTGGAGGCGCGCCGCCAACTCGTCAACGACCGCTTCGGAATATTCCTGCATTGGGGAATATATGCGTCATACGCGCAAGGGGAGTGGTACCTCCAGCTTGGAGGCCTGAACAAGGATGAATATGCCCACGCGGCGACCGCTTTCTATCCCGCCGGCTACAACGCCGAGGAATGGGTTAAGGCTTTCAAGGATGCAGGTGCCGGCTATGTGACAATCACTTCCCGTCATCACGATGGTTTCTCTATGTTCGACACCAAGGCTTCGGACTACAACATCGTCAAGGCTACCCCTTGGGGAAAGGATGTGATGCGGGATCTCGCAGATGCCTGCCATAAGGAAGGTCTGAGCCTCCAGTTCTATTATTCGATTCTGGACTGGATCAGAGAGGATTACCCGCTCGGCGAGTCCGGCCACAACACCGGCCGCAAGGGCGATCATCCTGACTATGACCACTATCTTGGCTTTATGAAGCAGCAGGTGAAAGAGTTGATGACCCAGTACGCCCCTGTCCGCGCCCTCTGGTTTGACGGCTATTGGGACCACAAGCGTGACTCAATCCCTTTCAACTGGAAGATGCCTGAGTTCTATGAATATATTCATTCAGTGGATCCGGCCTGCCTCATCGGTAACAATCACCACATTCAACCGATTGAGGGTGAAGATTTCCAGATGTTCGAAAGAGATCTTCCAGGCCAGAACACAGCCGGTTATTCCGAGGGACAGATGGTAAGCGACAAACTGCCGCTTGAGATGTGCCAGACGATGAACCACACCTGGGGCTACAGTGTTTCCGACCGTGACTACAAGACAGCGGCGCAACTTGTGGGTACCCTTGCCAAGGCCGTCTCGATGAACACCAACCTTTTGCTGAACATCGGCCCTCGCGCTGACGGTCGCCTTCCGGATGCCGCTCTGGCTCTGCTGAAGGAGATCGGTCAGTGGATGAAGGTCAACGGTGAGTCCATCAAGGGTTGTGGCCCCGGCCCGGTAGCCGAGCAGGAATGGGGTGTCACAACAGCTCCTCTGGCAGGTGGCAAGACCTTCTATATTCACGTCTTGCAGAATCCTGGAGCTGTTCTTGAGATCCCAGTTGCCAAGAAGTCCAAGGTGAAGACCGTGACCGCCTTTTCTGACGGAACCACCCTGCCGGTTAAGAAAGTCGGCGAGAAACTCTTCATCACTCTTCCTGCCGACCTTCCGGCGGAGGATTATGTCGTATCCGTGACGATGAAATAGCGTTCTACATCAAACTATAGAGAAGATGCTGGCCCACAAGGTCAGCTCTTTTTTTATATTCAATCCCATACCATTTCACGGCAGCCACATAGGAAACTTTGGAATCATCTTTTATCTGTATGGGATAATGCTAAAATAATATTTATTATCTTTGTATATGGTAGATAATAGATATAATATTAGTATTTATGTTTGAACCTGATTTCATATTCACGACTCCGGATGAAGTTACAAGATCGTTGGCTGACAGGCTGAAGAAAAGAAGGCTTGAGAAAGGAATTACGAGGGAGGCCTTGCAAGCTTTGACTGGTGTTCCTAAATCAACCATCGCGCATTTTGAGACTTCTTCCAGGATTTCTCTTGCTTCCTTTGTCAAAATCGCTATGGCATTGGGCTATACCGATGAACTGGACAAACTTTTTATGGAATCAAAATACAGCACGATGGAGGAGATGGAAACCATAAAAAAGAATATGAACAGAAAAAGAGGATTACGGAAATTATGATCAAACTACCTGAATCACTTGATGTTTTTTATCATAATAAGCTTGTCGGGACATTGTCAATGACTCCAGGCAATCATAAATGTGCGTTCGAGTACAGCCAAACCTGGCTAGCGGAGGGTTTTTCCATTTCCCCATTGGAATTGCCACTGAAAAGCGGTCTCTTGCTTCCGAAGACCGATTATTTCTACGGCAATTTCGGAATATTTGAAGACAGTATGCCTGACGGGTACGGCAACTACCTTTTGAACAGGATTCTGCGAAAGGATGAACTGTACGATTAGGGTATTGCCTTACGTTGGTCACTGAACCTGTCGAAGTGACCGATCAGAAGCCGGTGTAGTTCCACGGGGTGATGGCGCGGAGCTCTTCCTTGACGGAGTCGGCGACATCGAGGGTGTTGATGAAGTCCTCGATGGTCTTCTCGTCGATGGCGGCTCCGGTGCGGGTGAGATTCTTGAGGGTCTCGTACGGATTCGGGTAATTCTCGCGGCGGAGGATGGTCTGGATGGCCTCGGCGACCACCGCCCAGTTGTGATGCAGCTCGGCGTCGATGGCCGGACGGTTCAGAATCAGCTTGCCGAGCCCTTTCTTCAGTGATGCGAGGGCGATCATTCCGTGGGCCACCGGAACTCCGATGTTACGCTGCACAGTGGAGTCGGTCAGATCCCTCTGCAGCCTGGAGATCGGAAGCTTCATCGAAAGGAATGTCAGCACGGCGTTTGCCATTCCAAGGTTACCTTCAGCGTTCTCGAAGTCTATCGGGTTGACCTTGTGGGGCATTGCCGAAGAGCCGACCTCATTCTTTGCGACCTGCTGGTGGAAATATTCCATCGAGATGTAGGTCCAGATGTCCCTGCACAGATCGATGAGGATGGTGTTGATTCTGCGCAGACAGTCGAAGATCGCGGCCAGGTTGTCATAGTGGTCGATCTGAGTGGTCGGGAATGACCTCTTGAGACCAAGCGAGGCCACGAACCTGTCGGCGAACGCCGGCCAGTCGATGTCCGGGAATGCGACCTTGTGGGCGTTCATATTACCGGTCGCACCACCGAATTTGGCAGGCCAGGTCAACTGGCCGAACTGGCGGAGCTGTTCCTCAAGCCTTGAGACAAACACCTGGAACTCTTTCCCGAGACGTGTCGGAGTGGCCGGCTGGCCGTGTGTCCTGGCGAGCATCGGAACATCCTTCCACGCCTCGACATCGGCGGACAGGATGGAGATCACCTCTTTCAGCGCGGGAATATATTCATTCTCAAGAGCTTCCTTGAGCATCAACGGCTGGGATGTGTTGTTGATGTCCTGAGAGGTCAGGCCAAAGTGGACGAACTCCTGCCAACGGGATATTCCAAGAGCCTTGAAATTCTCCTTGATGAAATATTCAACGGCCTTGACATCGTGGTTGGTGATCTTCTCGATGTCCTTCACCTTCTGCGCATCCTCCGGAGTCATCGCTTGGTAAAGCTGGCGCAGGCGGGTGAACAGTTCGTCACGGCTCATTCCGGTGCCTTCGCCGAAGTCGGCGAGCTGCGGCAGAGGAATCTCGCAAAGAGTGATGAAATATTCCACCTCGACTCTGACGCGGTTGCGGATCAAGGCGAACTCGCTGAAATACTGTCTCAACGATGCTGTTTTGGCAGCATAGCGACCGTCGATCGGAGACACTGCCAGAAGAGAATGAAAGTCCATATTCAGTAAAATTATCTTTCTATGATGTAAACGTCATCGCCCGGCTCGGCGAATCCAAAGTTCTCGCGGGCGAACTGCTCCAGGGAATCCTTGCTGTGGGTCAGGCCGTGGATCTTGCTGTCCATATCCTTGATCTCGGCGCTGTACCGCTCTATCAGCCTCTCCTGATTGCGGATCTCGAAGCCGGCCTTGATCCAGCGGACGATGTTGTTCTGGTTGACAAATCCTACCATTATGACGAAAAAGGCTGTCGCGAGGATGGCATAACGGACAAAGGAACGCTTTTCGGCGTTCTTGCCATCCAATTTCCAATTCCAGATGTCCCTGAACTTTCCCACGGCTTTAGAACAATATTTGTACAAAAATAGTTAATTTTGTAGAATTAAGGAAAATGAAATGGATAACTTGCCACAAATTTTAACGCCTCGTCCAAGTTTCCTTTGAACTTTCCGAAATCGGTTTGAAATCATTAATATTCAAAAAAAATGAAACCTACACTTCTTGTACTTGCAGCCGGAATGGGCAGCCGTTACGGCGGACTCAAACAGATGGACGGACTCGGCCCTAACGGCGAGACCATCATCGACTATTCAATCTACGATGCGGTCAACGCCGGTTTCGGCAAGGTCGTTTACATCGTGCGTGAATATTTCCGTGAGCAGTTCGAGCAGACCGTGAAGGAGAAGTACAGCGGCATTACCTGCCCTGACGGCACTCCTCTTGAGTTCGATTTCGTGATCCAGGAGCTGGACAAGATCCCGTCTCAGTTCACTCTCAACCCAGAGAGGCAGAAGCCTTGGGGAACAGCCCACGCAGTACTGATGGCCAAGGATGTCATCAATGAGCCGTTCGCCGTCATCAACGGTGACGACTACTACGGCAAGGAGTCCTTCAAGATTCTCGGCGACTGGCTGAGGGCGCACGAAGGCACCACCGGAACGTGCAGCATCGTCGGCTTCGAGCTTGACAACACACTTTCCGAATATGGCAAGGTCTCCCGAGGAATCTGCTACTACGACAAGAACCTTCACCTCACCGGCATCGCCGAGCACCTGAATATCGGCAAAGAGGCAGACGGCAAGGTCTATGGCGACAACTCCGTCAACGGCGAGACCCACGTCGAACTCGACGGCAAGGCGCTTTGCTCTATGAATATGTGGGGCTTCACTCCTGACTACTTCCAGCTCAGCGAAGAGGTGTTCACGTCATTCCTGGAGCAGAACATAGGTGAACTCAAGAAGGAATTCTACATTCCTTACGCCGTTGACATAATGATGAAGGATCACGGCTACAAGTGCGAGGTCCTCTCCACCGACTCACACTGGTTCGGTGTGACCTACAAGGAGGACCGTCCGGGCGTTGTGGCCAAGTTCCAGGAACTCGTTGACAAGGGCGTTTATCCTACACCTCTCTGGAAAAAGTAATGTCTTTTCTCAGACCACGCAAGGTCGAGAAGAACTACGACCTTTTCTCCGGCTGCGCCTGGTACACTCCTGGCGTGGCCGGTGTTTTCGCTGTTCTGGGCTGGTTCCTGGCCGGAATGATACTCGGCAGCCTGATCAACATCGGATTGATGATATTCCTGCCGGGATTACCGCTGTACTACAGTATGCTGATCGTCTATCCTGTGCAGTTCATCCCTGTCCTGATGTTCGTGAGGCTCAAGAGTATGCGCAACTCCACATTCGACAGGGGCTATGCGCTTGACAGCAATCATTTCGGTTCCCGAGGCGGAGCGCTTACGGCCATATTGATGGCTTTCGGGACGATCGCACTGGCGCTGATGCTTGAGCCGTTGATGGCCTTGATGCCGGATATGGACGAGACCCTTCTCAAGACAATGGAGCAGTTGCTCGACGGACCTCTATGGGTGAGTCTTCTGAGTATGTGCGTGTTCGCTCCCGTGCTTGAGGAATGGATGTGCAGAGGCATCGTACTGAGAGGCCTTCTTAACTATTCCAGAAAGGGCGAACCGGGCGAGGACGGCAGCAGGAGGGGTATGAATCCCGCTCTTGCGATAGCCATCTCGGCGATCTTCTTCGCCACGATCCACGGCAACCTCTGGCAGGGAATCTCGGCGTTCATCCTCGGAAGCTTCTTCGGCTATGTCTATTACAAGACCGGCTCGCTGAAGCTCACGATGCTGATGCACTGCGTCAACAACACGGTCTCAGTACTGTCCTCCAAACTTCCGGCGTTCAAGGATTTAGGAGCCGACGCCAGTCTTATGGACATCATTCCAACCGAGGTCTATGTGATCATATTCATAGTAAGCGCCGCCGTATTGTTTCTGGCTGTCAGATATTTGTCAAGAATCAGTCTGACCTCAGCGCAGGGCAACTGTGACGTGATTCCGGGTGCCGATGACATCGACAATGGAGAAAATCTTTGACGATCCGGACACCGGTACCGTTACAATCCAGAAAAATGTACGCTCCCGCAGGGTGACACTTCGCGTGAATCCCCGCAGGGGCGTTACCGTTACCATTCCTTATTTCGTTCCGTACAAGGCCGGACTGGAGTTCTTCCTGGCGAAAAAAGATTGGGTCCTGAAAGTCCAGAAGCAGCAGCGTGAGCGGATCGGAGCCGAGCATATTCCAACTCCCGAAGAGATTGAGACGCTGCGGAAAGTCGCGAAAGAAGTGCTTCCAAAGCGTCTGCGGGAACTCGCGGCAAAATATTCATTTGAATATAATTCCGTCCGCATCAAGCACAACTCCTCGAACTGGGGAAGCTGCTCGCGCAAAGGCAACATCAACCTTAACCTCAACCTCGTGCGCCTACCGGACGAGCTGCGGGACTATGTCATCCTACACGAGCTCTGCCACCTTCGCCATCCCAACCACGGACCCCAGTTCCACGCCCTCCTCGAATCCCTCTGCCCCGACCATCTCGCCAAACAACGGGCCCTGCGCGGCTACCGGCTGTACTGAGCTCAGATTCATTTTGAATATTAATGAATATTCAGAAAATATTTTGATTATCTGAAAATTATGCCTATCTTTGCACGCTTTTCCGCAGGGTGCGGGGAAGAAGACGTTATTAATCATCAACAAAATTTTTTGCGAAAATGGCAGAGTATTTACAAGCCGACAAAAAGCAAGAGATTTTCGCTAAGTACGGAAAGTCTAATACAGACACCGGCTCACCAGAGAGTCAAGTTGCTTTATTTTCCTACCGTATCAATCACCTCACGGAGCACGTGAAGAAGAACAAGAAGGATGTTGTCACCCGTCGTTCCCTTCTTCGACTCGTAGGTAAGAGGCGTCAGCTTTTGGACTACCTCCAGAAGATCGACATCGAGAGATACAGAAAGATCGTCAAGGAGCTCGGTCTCCGTCGATAAATTCGCGATAGGAACAGAAAAGGGATTGGCCGCGCTCTATGACGCAGCCGTCCCTTTTTTATTAAAAATGAAATCTCCGCTGACCGCTTAAGGCCGCGGACGGTTTCACGATTTAGAAAGACGCTGAAGTTTTCAGATATATTTTGTTGAGGACACGCGGTAAAAACAGTAAAATGAACATCATCACAAAGAAGATCGAATTATCCGACGGTCGGGTGATCGAGATCGAAACCGGCAAAGTTGCCAAGCAGGCAGACGGTTCGGCAGTGGTCAAGATGGGAGGCACGATGCTCCTGGCCACAGTGACCTGCGCTAAAGAAGCGGCAGAAGACACAGACTTCCTTCCACTCCAGGTGGACTACAAGGAAAAATTCTATTCAGCGGGACGTTTCCCGGGCGGATTTATGAAGAGAGAGGGCAAGGCCTCTGACTACGAAATCCTTATCTCTCGCCTTGTCGACAGGGCTTTAAGACCTTTGTTCCCAGAGGATTTCCACCTCGCTGTGTTCGTCAACATCTGGCTGATCTCAGCCGAGAAGGACATCCAGCCGGACGCTCTCGCAGGGCTCGCGGCTTCAGCGGCTCTGGCAGCCAGCGATATTCCATTCCTCGGACCGATCTCTGAGGTACGTGTGGCAAGAATCGACGGAGAGTTCAAGATCAACCCTAACTTCAGCGAGATGGAGAAGGCCGACCTTGAGCTTATGGTCGCAGCCACCGAGGAGAACATTATGATGGTCGAGGGTGAGATGAAGGAGGTTTCCGAGGAGGTTATGCTTGAGTCCATCAAGTTCGCCCACGAGGAGATCAAGAAGCACTGCCGCATCCAGAAAGAGCTCAACAAGGAACTCGGCAAGGATGTCAAGAGAGACTATCCTCACGATGAGGAGGACGAGGATCTCAAGAAGAAGATCCACGATTTCGCCTACGACAAGTGCTACGCTCTCGCCAAGTCCGCGAGGCCGAAGCACGAGAGAGAGGACGGTTTCGAGGCCATCAAGAAGGAGTGCGTCGAGTCTCTTGGTCTGACTGAAGAGGAGCAGGATGCCAAGAAGATGATGATCAACAGATACTTCGGCCACGAGCAGAGAGAGGCCTTGAGGAATCTTGTCCTCGATGAGGGTCTTCGCGTTGACGGCCGTCAGACCACCCAGGTACGTCCTATCTGGTGCGAGGTTGACTGTCTGCCTTGCGCTCACGGCTCGGCTATATTCACCCGTGGTGAGACACAGGCCCTTGCCTCCGTCACCCTCGGAACAAAGATGGATATGAAGGAGATGGACGAGGTTCTCGTACAGGAGACCCAGCAGTTTGTCCTCCACTATAACTTCCCTCCGTTCGCCACCGGAGAGGCCAAGGCCCAGAGAGGTGTTGGCCGTCGTGAGGTAGGTCACGGAAACCTGGCATTCAGGGCTCTTAAAGCCGTTATGCCAAAGGCTCCGGAGTTCCCTTACGCTGTACGCGTTGTCTCTGATATTCTTGAGTCAAACGGCTCGTCATCACAGGCTTCGATCTGCGGCGGCTGCCTCGCACTTATGGACGCCGGCGTTCAGATCAGCAAGCCTGTTGCCGGAGTGGCTATGGGACTTATCACTGACGAGAAGAACCCTAATGGCCGCTACGCCATCCTCACCGACATCCTCGGCGACGAGGATCACCTCGGTGATATGGACTTCAAGGTTGCCGGTACCAAGGATGGTATCACCGCCACCCAGATGGACATCAAGGTTGACGGTCTTTCCTACGAGGTTCTCGCAAAGGCTCTCCAGCAGGCCCACGAAGGCAGAATGCACATTATGGGCGAGATGATGAAGTGCCTCGACAAGCCTCGTGAGGACTACAAGCCGTTCGTTCCGAGAATCAAGTCCTTCGAGATCGACAAGGAATTCATCGGCGCTGTCATCGGCAAGGGTGGTGAGACCATCCAGAAGATCCAGGCCGAGACCGGAGCTGTCATCTCCATCGACGAGATCGACGGCAAGGGAGTCGTTGACATCGCCACAAACGATGCCGCCGCTATGCAGAAGGCTTACGACTGGATCCAGAGCATCTGCGCTGTTCCGGAGGTCGGCCAGACCTACCACGGAAAGGTTGTCTCAATCCTTGAGTTCGGTGCTTTCGTCGAGATCCTCCCTGGCAAGGAAGGCCTTCTCCACGTGTCCGAGATCGCTTGGAACAAGACCGATAATGTCGAGGACGTACTTACTGTCGGCCAGGAGGTTGACGTGAAGCTCCTTGAGATCGATGCCAAGACAGGCAAGATGAGACTCTCTATGCGCGCCCTCACTCCTAAGCCGGAAGGCTATGTTGAGCCAGAGCGTCGCCCACGCGGAGGCAACGACCGTGGCGGTGACCGCAGGAACGGCTTTGACCGCAGGAATGGCGGAGACGACCGTCGCAACGGTGACCGCAGGAACGGAGGCTTCGACCGCAGAAACGGCGATGACCGCCGCGGCTACGACCGTGGTGGAGACCGCAGGAACGGCGATGACCGCAGAAACGGCGGCCACAGGAACTTCGGCCCGAAGAACGACTTCAACGCCAACACCGAAGACCACTCCGACAACCTCGACAAGAACACAGAGGAATTCTTTTAATGAATATGCCGCCTCTACCAAATGAGGTGACAACTGAATATGAAAAGAGGGTGACCTTTCCGGTCATCCTCTTTTTATGTGACAGAAAACGTACAGCAGAAGGCCTTAGTGTGTACCAAATGGACTAAGACCTCATTCACACATCGGCTTGACCATTGATGTCTCATGATGAGACTTCCAGTTTCATTCAGGACACCCAACGATGACTTTTTCAAGTGCGTTCATAGTTTCCTATATACAAAATCCCTCCTCTTTTGAATGTTTTATTTATTTTTGCATATCGGACTATAAACAGATAAGCAGATATGGCATTGGACATAGGAAAACAGGCAGTCGGAGGAGGACGTGAAGCAGAATGACAATCATCACCCTTTTGATTTCTTTGTTGACCGTCAGTTCGGCGGTCAAGCCTCTTTCACCGGATAACCAGACCTTGCTGAATGAGATTGTCAATAAGTTCGACAGTCTGGAGGTCTATGAGAACCGTAAATTAGCGGAAATCAGGATGAAGAAGGATGCGTGCGAAAAGCTTGAGGGACGCGAACAGATGGAAGCGTGGCTGGATGTGGCATACGATTACAGCTACTTCGATTCCGACTCCACTATCGCAACCCTTGAGCATGTTAAACAATTGGCATCTGACGCATCCGACAATTATATGGCGGTCAAGACGGCTGTCCGTATCTCACGAATTTTGACAACTCTCGGATACTATAAGGAAAGCAGCGACATAATCGAATCCATAGACAGGAAATCCATCCCCAAGACACTCCTTTTCGAATATTTCGAAGCTCAGGAGTTTCTTTGTTATGAGCTTTTCCACGTTGACGGTTCACGACTCGAATTTCAGGACATGTACGAGGGGAAGTACCGATCATATATGGATTCGGTCATTTTTTACGCACCGGAGAATTCTGAATACGGACTGCGCTCCCGGGAAAAGAAGGATCTGATGCTCAATGACTATGACAATGCAATGCAGTGCAACCTCAAAAGAATGGAACTCGCAACGAAAGGCTCAATAGCCGAGTCGTTCGTCTTCTACGAAAGGAATCTGATATATGAGAAAATGGGCGGGCATGATGAGGAACGCCTGTATTGTCTTTTGAGGGCGGCCATCATTGACCTGGAAAACTCCAATCAGGATGTCGCCGCATTCACCAGAATCGCATATATGCTGCGAAACTCCGTGGATGCCAGGATTCTTGACAAGTTTTCCGACTATTCCTACTCTTCGATGCTCAAGTTCCGCTCCAGGACACGAAGAATTTTGGGAATGGACGTAATTGTGGAGACGGACAGGCTGCTGCGCCAGCAGATTTTGAAGCAAAAAAGGCAACTTACGCTGAGTCTGCTGCTCCTTTCTGCCCTTGCAATGCTTCTTGCCGCAGTCTTATGCTATACGGTTGCACTCATACGGAAGGGCAGAATTCTTACTCTCCGGCTGGAGCGTTCCAATCGCATTTCCAACGGTTACATAGCCAGTTTCTTCCAGCTCTATTCCTCCTACATCAACCGGCTCCTCGCTTTCCGCGGTCGCATAAACACCAGCCTCAGACGTGGCGACACCGACTATGTAATCGAGCTTACTAATCCGTCCCGCGACATAACAAACGAAGAACTCAGGCATATGTACGACAGTTTCGATTCAGCATTTCTCGATGTATTTCCGACTTTTGTGGAAGATTTCAACTCCCTTTTGAAACCGGAGTGCCACATTGTTCTCAAGGATCGCGAGAAACTGAATACGGAGTTGAGGATATTCGCAATGATAAAGCTCGGGGTAACAGAAAGCGCAAGGATTTCTGAACTTCTGCACTACTCCATAAAGACTGTTTATAACAAACGATCCGGTATAAACCCGAAGCTCGCCATTCCGAAAGAAAAGTTCGAAAAAATGCTCAGAGAGCTGTAAATATCGCTAAAAAATGACAAAAATACATTTCCCTGGTTCGACTTGTTCGAATCGGGGAATGTTTTGATATTCAATAAAATAACATTTCTCTATACCTACCTGTATTTCCTTTGCAGGAATTGCGGCGGAAAATGTGCTATAATATATCGATTTAGTTTATACCTTTGCGGCGTGCACAATTATGGGACAAGCCGGATAATCCGGAGTTTCCAACAAGAAAAAAGCTAATAAACCATGTCATTCACGAAAGTAATGCAAACAGCAGTCGCGGCGCTCGTCGCCTTTCTCATCGCGGGATGTTCACCAAGTAATGAAATCCCTGTCAATCCTTCCGTGTCGGCTCCGACACGTGTAATGCTTAAGGAAAACGTAAATGTGTACCTTAAAGGTGTCGGCTCAGGCACGAGTTTCACCGTCGATTTCGGTGACGGCACCACAGTGGAGGCTGTAACTCCTTCCGCAGCAGTTCACGCCTATTCAGAAAGTGCAGACTGGAAGATAAACGTATCGTCTGAGGCTTTGGACGAAGACTTCAGCAAAACAATACGTTGTTATCCTCTGGAAGCCTTGTCTTCCGCACAACGGAATTTCAGGGACCCTTCCTGCAAGAAAATCTGGGTATTGACCCACAGGGCACATACCACTGACAAGTCAATTCCTGAGAATTCAATTCCTGCGGTAAAGGCTGCCATAGCATCTGGGGCAGAAGCTCTCGAATGCGACACCCAACGTACAAAGGATGGTCAGATTGTGATTTGCCACGACCTTTCAATCAACAGGACAACCAATGGAACCGGAGACATACCGTCCCTGACGCTTGCGGAAATCAAATCCTACAAGCTGCTTGACCGTAACGGTAATGTCACAAACGAGACCATGCCTACCCTCGAAGAGTTCCTCAAGGCCTGCCGCGGAAAAATTTATGTGGATCTCGACTATTCCCCAAGAACGGCGTCAACTGCAGAGGTGATGGCTGTCGTGGAAAAACTCGGTATGATGGAACAGGTTTGGTTCTACTGCAATTCAGCGGAAAAATGCAAGGAGGTTCTCGCAATCTCTCCCCGTGCACACGCCTACACATGGGCAACGGCCTACGAGCCACTCAAGGGACTTGAAGGACCTTATTTCGTTCAGTACAGCTACTCGCCTTCTTCAGGCAGCACCTCCATCGGCACTGCCGTTCGCGACGGCATGCTCTGCTCCGTATGTATGCTCAGCGTCCTCAACAACAAGATTCCTGAGTATGATGTGGACGGAGCCCAGCTTGACGAGCTCATTTCTGTATTCCCTGACGTGAAGATGATAATGACCGACGCTCCGGAAAAGCTCATCAATGCCCTGTCCGAACGTGGTAGAAGGTAAGCAAACCTTAACTAAAAACTAATAATATCGATAAAATGGATAAGAAAAAACTTTTGCCGGTTATCATTGTCCTTACCACATTTTTCTCTGCGATTTCAGCCTTTGCTCAGGTCGCTTCAGTGAAAGGAGTGGTTGTGGACTCCAATGGAGAACCGGTAATTCAGGCCGGTGTCGTCATTGACGGAACTCAGACAGGAGTTGTCACTGACATTGACGGAACATTTGAAATCAATGCTCCCAAGGGAGCTACTCTGAACATTTCCTCAATAGGATTCAAATCGAAGAAAGTTTATGTCAGCGGCGGTGATTTGAGGATTGTTCTCGAAACGGAAGCAACCGCACTTGATGAGGTTGTGGTCGTCGGTTACGGCTCCATGAAAAGGAAGGAAATGACCTCCGCCATCTCCCACATCGGCGCAAAGGACTTCAGTTCGGTCAGCAGCCTTGACGCATCAATGCTCATCCAGGGAAAAGTTTCCGGAGTGAGCGTCTCCAACACGGCGGTTGCAGATCCTAACAACATAGGAAGCATCCAGATTCGCGGTGTGTCGTCACGAAGCGCGGGCAATGGTCCTTTCGTAGTCGTTGACGGTGTTCCGGGAGGAGACCTGACCAACATCAACCCTGCGGATATCGAATCTATCGATGTCCTCAAGGACGGTGCGGCATCCGCAATCTACGGAACGCGCGGAAGTAATGGCGTCATCCTCGTCAATCTCAAAAAGGGAAGCAAGGACGGAAACATCCACACGACCTATAGCGGAACCGTGACTCTGAACGCCCCGAAGAATGAACTGGACATGATGACTGCCGAGCAGTACAGAGCGTACAGGACTGTAAATAATCCTCTCGACGACCTCGGCGCAAGTTCTGACTGGTTCAAAGCCACTACAAGATTGGGATTCAATCACTTGCACACTCTTACGGTCTCTGGAGGCAACGCGAAGACCAACTACCGTGTGACAGCCGACTACCGGTATGCACGAGGCATTGACCTGAGTTCTGACAGACGCGAGTACGGAGCAAGAGCCGGTGTGAACCACACAACGAAAAGCGGTCTCTTCACTTTTACGGCCAATCTGACTCCGAGAATCATCAAACGCAACAAGATGACAGGTTCATATTCTAATGTCCTGGTCATAAACCCGACGGCCCCTATATATGACGAAACGACCTCCAACGGATACTACCATTTCCCGGCAGGCTCAAACTATTCCAACGTGGTCGAATCCATGACGCAGGTCAAGAACGACACGGAAATAAAACTTCTTGAGTGGAATGCCGGCGTACAGATGAACCTCCTTCCGCTCTTTACTCCGACACATCCGGATTTCAGCCTCACGTCAAAGGCCACTGTTTCCGGATATGAGGTGGACAAATTCAACGGATATTTCGCTCCTTCTACAATTTCATGGCATCAGAATGACAAGATCAAGGGTGATGCATCAAGGTCGTTTGACAAAAGTTCCCAGACCAATTTCGATTGGGTGACAAATTTCAGCGCACAGTTCGGAGGCCATCGTCTCAGAGCAATGGTCGGATACAGTTATTTCTATGTCGTCAATTCCGGAATGTCCGCAAGCAACCAGGATTTCACTTCCGACGGACTTGGCTACAACAACCTAGGAGCAGGCGAATGGGCATCCAAGGAAGGACAGATTTGCCTCGGCTCATACAAGAACGACAGCAAACTCATATCATTCTACGGACGATTGAATTATGACTGGAAAGAGCGTTATCTCCTGTCCGTCTCACTTCGTCACGAGGGTTCTTCAAAGTTCGGACAGAATCACAAATGGGGCAATTTCCCTGCCGTTTCAGTGGGATGGAGAATTTCTGACGAGCCGTTTATGTCCTGGGCTTCATCTTGGCTCAACGACCTGAAGTTCAGGTATGACTATGGTGTCACAGGAAACCAGGACTTCGGCAGCTACAATTCACTCGCTACATACCGCGCATTCGGATATTACCAATACAACGGATCAAGCTTCCACGTATGGGGACCGTCCAAGAACGTGAACACGGAACTTCGCTGGGAAAAGGGACACAACCAGAATATCGGTGTGGATTTCTCCCTCTTCAAGCACAGGCTCAGCGGTTCATTGAACTACTTCATCCGCAGGCAGTCAGACCTGTTGGGCGATTACAATGTTTCAGTTCCACCACACCTTTTCACGACGATATTCACCAATGTCGGAACACTCCGCAACAGCGGATTCGAGTTCGACATCAACATTGATGCTATAAGAAAGGAAAAATTCAACTGGAGCATCTCTCTCGTCGGAGCCACCAACGACAACCGCTTCGTAAGTTTCTCCAATGACATATATCAGGGACAGAAATACTATAATGTCTGCACGATGTCCAATCCGAACAACCCTGGATACCTCCAGAGAATCGAGGAGGGACAGCGCATCGGAAACTACTACACTTGGAGATATGCCGGAGTGGACAAGTCAGGAAACTGGCTCATATACGACCACAACGACAATATAATTCCTATTGCGGAAGGTTCTGAGGAAGACAAGTGCGTGACAGGAAACGGTCTGCCGAAGTTCACAGGCAGTATGACCCACAATTTCACATGGCGCAACTTTGACCTTGCAGTCGCATTCACCGGAGCGGCAGGATTCGACATTTTCAATGTCCATGACTTCT
Organism: uncultured Bacteroidales bacterium; assembly: GCA_934725575.1. Classification (GTDB taxonomy): domain Bacteria; phylum Bacteroidota; class Bacteroidia; order Bacteroidales; family UBA932; genus Cryptobacteroides. The sequence goes on along the minus strand of CAKVCK010000001.1, from coordinate 249,963 downwards.
ATTTCGGACTTCAGGGAATGACCGGAAATGTCCTCACAAAGGCTTATTCGAAGAATGCCCACATCAAGACCGGTCTGAATGTCATCACCGACTATTTCATCGAGAAAGGCGACTATCTCAAGCTCGACTATGTCACATTGGGATACTCTCTCAACCTGAACCGCAAATTCATTGACCGTTTCAGAGTTTTCGGTACTGCAAGAAATCTCTATACCTTAACCCGCTTCGAGGGCGTGGATCCTTCAACTTACGAGGTTAACGGTCTCACCCCGGGAACTTTCGGAGGTTCGTACAACTACTATCCTTCGGCATTCCAGTTTATATTCGGAGTCCAGATAGGCTTCTAAAATTATGAGAAAAATGGAAAATATCATAAGATTTTCGGCTATTGCAGCCGTAATTATCGGAGCAGCAGCCTGCACGGACCTCAACGAGACGGTCTATGATCAGGTGATGACCAACAACTACTATAACACGAAGGCCGACATCATACAAGCTGTATTCCGCCCATTTGAGCACGTCTATTGCAGCGAGTATGACTTCTACGAGCACGAGGAACTGACCGGGGACCATTTCATTACCCCGACAAGAGGCACATGGTGGTATGACGGAGGAAAATGGGAGATACTCCACCGCCACAACTGGAGCAGCATTGAAGACAGTTGGAGCTGGACCGGGGAGTGGAACGCCTGCTACACCGGCATCGGACAGTGCAATCTCGTACTTGACGACCTCTCAAGGCTCAATCCGTCAAAGTTTTCTCTTACGGAAGCTGAATTCGATGCGTTCAAAGGACAGCTCCGCACGATGAGGGCCTATCTCTACCTGAGGCTTCTCAACTGCTACAGGAACTGCATTCTCACCACGACATCCGATGCATCCGTAAACAATCTTCCTGAAAACAGGGTGCAGGTGTCACCGGAAAGGATGTTCGAATTCATTGAATCAGAGCTCAAAACTGGTGTAAACGACCTTCCTGCAAAGGTCGGGACATCCGGCCCGGGCTCATCTCAGGGGTCCTTCACCAAAGGCGCTGCCGCAGCACTTCTGGTGAGACTCTACCTCAATGCTGAAAAATGGATTGGTGTACCCCACTACGATGATGTGATCAGCTGGTGTCGCAGAATCCGTGGAGGTGAATTCGGGGAATACACTCTTGCCGAGAACTGGTGGGAACCGTTTGACTGGAACAATGAAACCTGCAACGAAGTCATCTTCGGATTCCCTGGCTCCTACACTACCAAAAGCTGGCACATGCAGAACGACCGCCGAACATTCTACGGACGTTCCCTTCCTTACGGCTGCGCCAACTATCTGGGTGTCGAAGGCAATGGCGAGAGAAACCCGAAATACGCTCTGTCGCCTAGCTACGACAATCAGAATCCTCGTCAGCTCTTCGACTACAACCTTGGAATGCCGTCACAGAAGTTCCAGAAATATGCCGGTGACAAACGCTGGGCACAATACAAGAACACAAGCGTGAACACACGCGAAGGAATGTTCTTCCTTGAGGGAAAAATTCCAAACTCGAAGACAGCTTCCGGCTATGCGATGAATCCTGACAACCAGTATGTAATCTATCTCCGCGACCAGGTCGGTCAGTTTTTGAACAAGGGAGAAGAAGGCATCATTGTAGGTCCAGGAAAGGAGTCAAAACTCGGTAACGGAGACTTCAACTCTTGTCTTTTCTGCGTGAAATATCCATTCTACTCATTCACCGGAGGCTACTATATCGAGTCTGACCTCACCCTCATCCGCTACGCTGAAATTTATTACTCTGAGGCAGAGGCTCTTCTCCGTACCGGCAATGCAGACGAGGCAGGAAAACTTCTCAACCAGGTCAGGAAGAGAAACTATGCCGATTTCAATTCGTCAATTGCCTACCAGCCGGAGGGCAGCGTAAAACTCGATCTGGATGAGATGCTCGACGAATGGGGACGAGAATTCATCCAGGAAGGACGCCGCAGGACAGATTTGATCCGTTTCGGAAGATTCCAGGAGGCTTGGTGGGACAAACCGAAGGATTCCGACACACATTATGAAATTTTCCCTATTTCCCGTCAGGCTCTGGAACAGAACAAACATCTCAAACAGAACCCGGGATATGAAGACATTAACAGATAAGGAAGGATAACTATGAATATCAGAAGATCATTTTTTATGACATTGGCCGCCCTTTCCCTTTTAGGAACCGGCTCTTGTCAGAAGACATATCAGATGCTTCCTCCTCCGTCAGCGTCCTCGGACGATGACAGCCTCGAAGACGAAGATTTCGGAGGAAAGAAGGAAACTGCCATATTCGTCACTCCATATGGTGAGGGAGAAATGGACGGTTCATCGTGGGAGAATGCCTTTGATGCAGACACATTCCTGGGTCTGCTTACAGACCAGACGGATTTGTCAAAGACTAAAATCCATGTCTCTGAAGGCAACTATTATATGTCGAGCGGTTCCGTTTTCGGTCCGGAGATAAGGAAGAATATCGGCTCTGTGATGGGTGGATACAGCATTCTGAGCAAAGGTACGGATGTAAGCGTCAGAGACGTTGTGAACCACGCGACAGTTTTCAGCGGCGATGTAAACAAGAACAACAGGGCCGACGAGGGGGACTGCGGACTTCTTTGCGTCTATGGAGGCAACTCGTCATTTGACGGGATCACATTCCGCAATGGCTATATCAACGAAAAGACTGCTTCCGCGCAGAAGAGCGGGGCCGGTGTCTTTGTCGATGGGGATGCCGAAACTTGGATTGAATTTGTGAATTGCCGCTTCGAGAATTGCGTGAGCGCCACCACCACTAACGGCTATGCCGGTGGCGCCGCAGTCTATGTCCGCTCAGGCCAGGCAAGACTTAAAGCCTGCGAATTGAGCGGATGCTCAGGAGTTTCGAGAGGCGGTGCACTCAGATGCAACAACGACAAAGCCATACTGTTCCTCGACAGGTGCAGCATTCACGACAACAGCGTGAAAAGCGACTGGGGCTCCGGTCTGCAGCTCTCATCAGGAACAATCTGCGTCAACAACTCGACTTTCTGCTCAAACGCCGTGGGCAACAAAGGAGCGGGCGGAACCGTCAATGGCGGAGGAGCGATGCTGGTCATCAACTCTACAATCATTTCTGATGACACGACTGCCGGAATACGCTGCGAGTCAGACGCAAGAAATGGGTCCTTCTTTGCCAACAACATAAGCCTGAACACAAACGGCGCGCCTGGATTCCTGCTTAACGGCAGCGGAAGGGTCGCAGTTTCAGGCGGACACAACATATTCAACAAGGTAGCCGGTGAACTCCAGTCCGCCCCTTCGGATGTCACATACGACACGGACTTGAAGAATTTCGGTTCTCTTGAGGATGGGGCATATGTTTGGGACAACTCCAAACTTTCCCCCGAGACATACGCCACAGCATCAGAACTCGATGGTTATGCACGGGAATTCAACCCTGCATCATGTTCTGTTCCGGAAATCGGTAAGGTCTTCGCAGAATGGTGTGACGGTTTTGCTGTGGACGGCCGCGGCAAGTCGAGAAATCCGGCAAAACTCCTTCCTGGTGCATACGACCCGTGCCTTGAAGGTGAAGCTTCCAAGGCTCTGCGCTTCAGCGTATCATCCGATACTTTTTCCGGAAACACCGCCAGCCGTCCGGATTCGTTCGGCTTTATCCTCACAAACCCGAAAGGTGTTTATTCCTACAACAAGAAGATGGTTCTGCTCGGAGACGAATATGTTGCAGATGACGGAGAAACCATGCTTTGGGACGGCAAGGGTACGACGGTAACAGTCACCGCGTATGCCCCTTATGCAGATGCGGTTGACGGCTTTGTTCCTGTGTCATGTCCAAGCAATCAGGCGACCGCAGCGGAACTCACAGCAGCAGATTTCGTGCTCTGGAAAGGCAGTGTGAATCCATCAACTGATCTTGCTGACGGAAAGCTTCAGCTTAAACTAGGTCATCTCAACACAAGGCTGATTATAAAACTCACCCTGGACGGTACGCCGATAGAGACGTCGAAAATCGCATCTCTCTCCGTAGGCGGACTGAAGGCAGAAGGAAAATGTGACCTCAATGCGGCTTCTCCTGAAGTTGTCGCTGACGGTGCCCTTGTCAATATGTTCCCTAATGTCAGAGAGGATTCTTATGAACTCATCACTGTGCCGCAGACTGCCACAATCGGCTCCCTGTCGGTCAAGGCGACTTTCAACAAACGCCAGTATGTCTGGGAATCATCGTCTGATGTGACACTCGCTCCGGGAAAGACAGCCGAGCTCACAATTAACATTTCTACAACAAAATCGGCCTCCTCCGGCCAAATGTCAATAACTATAAAATAATAGGGAAATGACTATGAAATCAGGAATATCAAAAATAACGGTCGTCCTTGCAGCGATGCTTGCATTTTCTTCTTGCGAGAAGGAAAAAGTGCAGCCTTCGTTTGACAGTGACGAACGTGCCATACGCATAATCCCGGAAATAGCTTCTCCATACACGAAGTCGAATCCGGTTACGGACGGAAAAGAAACCGAGTTCAACAAAGGAGACATGATTGCACTGCTCTGCAACGACGGTCATGTGACCTACAGACTGACAGACAAAGGATGGAAGACAACAGACAATTATTATCTGCGCTGGGGTTCCGCTCCTGTCAGCTACTCGGCATTCTACCCTGCCACGGAGACATCGACAACTTTCGGCAACTTTGAACTCCAGTCTTCGCAGCGCACGGCAGACCGTCTTGCTGCGGCTGATTATATGACCTGCACAGTTGCTGATGCCGTCAAGACAAGCGACGGAAGCCTCCGTCTGGAAATGGAACGCCAGATGGCCAAGGTAAGTTTCACTTTGTCAGGAATTGAAGGCAGCGCCCGTGTCCAGGGATTCCGCGTGTGGACTTCGACCGGATTCACCGAAGGACATCCGAACTCAGACAGGATGTACATCAGCCCACATATTGTTGCTGCGGAAGGAAAAATCTCAGGACAGAACGGAACGACCTACACTGCGATTGTAGTCCCTTCTGAGGCTGACGATTCAAAGGTATTCGTCACCTTCAACTACAAAGGAAAGGACATCACATTAACCGGTGTGCCTGAGCTCAAGAAAGGCTTCCGATATGACATGAAAATAAACATCTCGGAAACCATCATCTCCATTGACACTCCTTCCGTGGATCCTTGGGACGAAAGCACCATTGTCATTCCTGGAGGCGATGCTGAGAAAGTTCCTCTGCTTCCTTACTTCGTGAAGCCGCAGGCATGTGGAACAAGAGACGGTCACTCATGGGAGAATGCAATGGGAATGACAGAGTTCCTCAATATGATCAAGCAGAAGAACGGAAGTCAGGCAGAGTCTGATGAGAATGCCGACAACGTGGATGACAGAGACTTCTACTTTACCGGCGGAACCTATTCAGTATCCCAGGTAAAAGTGGAATACTCCGGATACGGATCCAGAGTAAAATTCCGTGTGCACGGCGGCTACGACCCTGCCAGCACAGGAACAGATGTCAGCCGCAAGGGTTCTGAAACCGTATTCGACGGTGGCGGAAGCAACCGCTTCATCACCCTCGGCAACCAGACGGAACCTACGTTCGACGGCATCACATTCACGAACTTGAAGAGCGGCGGCGACGGTTGCATCATGTTGGCAGCCGGTGGGTCCGGTGACTCCCGCGTGAACTTCACGAACTGCACATTCAAGAAATGTACGGCATCCGGCGGACAGAATCCGATAATTATGGTCAGGAAGGGACTTGCAAAGCTTGACAACGTAATCTTCGACGCTTGTCGTGCGGAAGGCGGTGTACGTGGTCTCATACGTCTCGCCCAGAAAGAGAGCAGGGTCTATCTCAATGCATGTACCTTTGTCAACAACACTTTTGGCGGAGGCGGTTTCGGCCTGCTCGTGCATCTCAATGATGTCGGAGGCAACATTTGTCTTCACAATGTAACCTTCGCCGGAAATGACAGCGGCTGCGGCGCAACCGGAGCCGTAAACGGTTCAGGAGGAATGCTCATCGCGTCAAGCACAATCGTCGCATCCAATGCCAATCCGGCCATCCGCTGCGAATCAGACCCGAAGAGCGGTTCACGACTCATCAACAGCCTCATCATCCAGGAGCAGGACAGAACAGCCATAGACATGTCGTCTTCCGGCAGAAAACTGAAATCTCTCGGCGGCAACGTGATAGTCGGAAGCATCAATGCCAATGGCCAGTACGAGGCTTCGGCAAATGACGACACATTTGCCAACAGGGCTGCGGCTGCGGCACTCGCCCTCTCTTGGAACTCAGGTTCAAAGCACTACCTCTGGAACGGCAGCACAAGCCTCACGAAGCTCACGCTTGAACAGCTCCGCACTGCAATAAAGTCATACAGCAACACCAACACAGGAAAGCTTTATGCCGGTTCTGCTGAGATATATGACGGAAGCAAGGCGGGTGAGGACTTCCTCGGCTGGCTCGACAGCATCAATGCTTTCGACATCTACGGAAACAGTTCAGCCGTATGGCCAGGTTCATATCAGGGCAACTGATTCCGGGCTTGACTATGCACTGACACATTGATTACTAACTGAAAGTGGCTGATTCCACACAGCGGTCTCAGCCACTTTTATAATGACAAAACATATGAAATTCAGAACAATTCTATTAATTGCGTCAATTTCTTTTTTCATAACATCCGCATGTGCACCGAAGACATCGGAGTGGACGGGATGGACAAACCCGCTTTTCGAAGGACAGTATGCAGACCCGGAGGGAATAATAATCGATGATGAACTGTGGATATATCCCACAGCATCGCATCCTTTTGAGGAACAGCTCCATATGGATGCATTCTCCTCCAAAGACCTCAAGACATGGACCAAGCACAGCAACATCATCACAGACAAAGAGATAAGCTGGCTTCACAAGGCTCTCTGGGCTCCTGCCATCGTGAACAAGGACGGAAAGTTCTTCCTTTTCTTCGCCTGCAACGATGTTCATGAGGGAGAAACAGGAGGCATAGGTGTAGCCGTGTCCGACAAGCCCGAAGGCCCTTTCCGCGACCTCCTCGGCAAGCCACTTCTTAACGACATCGTCAATGGGGCACAGCCAATCGACCAGTTCGTCTATCAGGATCCGGCATCCGGAGATTGGCTGATGTTCTACGGCGGCTGGGGCCACTGCAATCTCGTCCGGCTCTCCGATGACTTCACATCCATTGTTCCTTTCGAGGACGGAACTCTTTTCCGTGAGGTCACACCTGAAGGTTATGTAGAGGGACCGTTTATGATTCAGCGTAACGGAAAGTTCTACTTCATGTGGAGCGAAGGAAGCTGGCGCAAGGATAACTACCGTGTCGCCTACTCCATTTCCGACACTCCTTACGGTCCGTTCGAAAGAGTAGGTACTATTCTTAAAGGCGACACTGAGCACGGAACAGGCGCCGGACATCACAGCGTAGTGCGACGTGGCGACAATTACTACATTATCTACCATCGCCATCCGCTCGATACCACCGACGGAGACAACCGCGTGGTCTGCATTGACCGTCTCGAATTTGATGAAAACGGCTTCATCATTCCGGTAAAGATGTCCTAGAGAGAAGGACATTTTTTCGTAACTTAGTTGTACAAAATTTAAAAGGCACATAAATATGAAAAAAAATCTTAGTGTTCAGACATTTGTCATGAGCGCTCTGCTAACGATTTTCGCCTGCCCAATCTGCGCAGGAGGAAACATCGGCCACGCAAAGACTGCGGAAATGAAGGTGAAGTCGGTGAAAATCAATGGACATGTAGGAAGAAGAATCGACGACTGCATCCTGCATCGTGTCATGGGACAGGATGTAGATGAACTTGTGGAGCCTTTCCGTCACAGGAACGAATCCTGGCGATGGCAAAGCGAGTTTTGGGGGAAATGGACCTTGGGAGCAATCGAGACGTACCGCTACACCGGTGATGCAGCACTTTATGAAAAGATTGCCGCTTCAGTCAGACATATCATGGAAACCCAGGGACCTGACGGCTACATCGGGAACTATGCGCCTGATTATCAGTTGCGCGAATGGGACATTTGGGGACGGAAGTACACAATGCTGGGGCTGCTCGGATGGTACGAACTTTCAGGTGACAGCCAGGCCCTTGCTGCGGCATCGGGTGTTGCAGACCACCTCATTTCACAGCTCAAATCCAAGAATGCCAAGATTGTAAAATGCGGACTGTACCGGGGCATGGCAAGTTCTTCCGTGCTCGAACCGATTATGAAACTGTACGACATAACCGGAAACAAACGCTATCTCGATTTCGCGACAGACATCGTCACACAGTGGGAGACCCAGGACGGCCCAAGACTGGTCAGCCGCTCCGATACACCTGTGGCTCTGCGCTTTCCGCATCCTCAGACAAAGTGGTTTTCCTACGAAAACGGAGCCAAGGCATACGAAATGATGTCCTGCTACGAAGGACTGCTCGAATACTATAAAGTGACCGGAAACGAAGCAGATTACGAGGCCGTACGAAAGAGCGTATCACACATAATCGAAGAGGAAATCAACATCGCCGGTTCAGGCAGCTCGGTCGAGTGCTGGTACGGAGGAAAATCACTCCAGACAATTCCGACCTACCACACTATGGAGACCTGCGTCGGCTTCACCTGGATGCAGCTCTGCAGCAGACTCCTGAAATTCTGCGGAGACTCCCGCTACGCGGACCAAATCGAGAAGACATTCTACAACGCCATTCTCGGTTCGATGAAGTGCGACGGAAGCCAGATTGCCAAATATACCCCGCTTGAGGGCTGGAGAGTGGAAGGTGAAAAACAATGCCATATGAATATAAACTGCTGCAATGCCAATGGTCCCCGCGCCTTCGCGATGATTCCGGCTCTCGCTTTTATCACAGAAGGAGATTGCCTGAAGATAAACCATTATGGTGATTCTGAGGCTGAGATTTCGCTGGACAAACGCAACTCTATGGGAATCAGTCTCCATGGCAATTATCCGGTTTCCGGAAACATCTCCATAGAACTCTCGCCGGCAAAGCCCGCAGAATTCACTTTGGCGTTGAGGATACCACAGTGGAGCAAAACAACGACGGCAAGTGTAATCAGCGGCACAGATACATTGAAAATAAATCTTGAGAATCTTTCTGCAGGCGAATATGCGAAAGTAGAACGCAGGTGGAAGAAAGGTGACCGCATTGAACTCTCGCTGGACCTTACGCCACATCTGTTCGAACTGAATGGGCATCAGGCTATTGTGCGCGGCCCTATAGTCCTTGCAAGGGATTCGCGCTTCGACGACGGTTTCGTGGATGAAAGTGTGGTAATCCAATCTTCGGAGGACGGCAGCGTCGCCCTGACCCCGGCAGACAACAACGATTTCGCGTGGATGGCGTTTACAGCCCCGATGATTGCCGGAGCAGACCTTGAAGGCAACGGCAAGCCTCGCCAGATCCACCTCTGCGACTTCGCCTCAGCAGGCAATACTTGGGACAAATCCACCCGCTACAAAGTCTGGCTTCCAAAAACCCTGAACGTAATGAAGGGCGAATACAGGGCATACAATGATGCTCCTTCGGAGTAGTGTCATATTATTCGCCAGAATTTCACACATCTTGCATTCTCACATTTGAAGCAATCACATTTTTTTAAACAGTTCATATGTACAAACACATACTCACAATCGCATTAGCCTTTCTGTCTTTATGCGTTTCATACGCCCAAAGCACTTGGACGGACAATCCATTTGCGTCCAAAGGAACAATTGTCGCCCCGGCACTGAGCAGTTCGCTTGTAGATGAGATTGTGATTGTCTCCGAGAATCCCGGGGACTGGAAATTTACAGCATCGGTAGAAAATGATGGAGGGAAAGAAATAATCAGCATCTCTATGGATGCGGCGTCCGAGGCTACCCCGGCAAGATTCAATGTATATTTCACGTTCCCGCAGAAAGGAGTTTTCAACTTCTGGAGTCCGGACGTGAATTGCGGCACGCACCTGGACCCTTTCTGGGGCCACTCCAATGCCAGCAGTTCACTCGCCTACAGGATGCCCCTATATGAGTATTTCAATGACAACAATACGAATTGCCTGACAATCGCCTGTTCAGAAGTACTCCGCAAGGTAGATGCCGTACTCGGCGTCATGGAAGAAGGTTGCGCAATCTGCACAGAACTGAGATTCTTCAAAGAGAAAGAAGCTCCCGCAAAGCATTATGAGACTAAAATTCTGCTTGACAAACGACCTGTATTCTGGGCAGAAAGCATCCGTGACGCATCCGAGTGGATGAGCCGTGAGAACGGTTACGATGCTTTTCCGGTGAACGATTCCGCATTTGAACCGCTGTACTCAAGCTGGTACCAGTTCCATCAGGATGTGAGCTCAGAAGCGATTGAACAGGAGTGCCGTATTGCTGCAGATCTCGGAATGAAGACCGTAATTCTCGATGACGGTTGGCAGACAACTGACGGAAACAGAGGTTATGCCTTCTGTGGAGACTGGAGACCGGCCCCGAAAAAATTCCCGGACATGGCGGTACACGTCTCAGCAGTCCATGATCTAGGAATGAAATATCTTGTCTGGTACAGCGTTCCATACATCGGATGGAACAGCGATTCCTACAAGAAGTTTGAAGGAAAGTTCCTCTACAATGACAGGAGCAGCCGTTGCGCTGTGCTTGACCCACGTTTCCCGGAGGTCAGGAAACATCTTGTGGAACTGTACACAAAGGCATTGAAAGACTGGAATCTGGATGGATTCAAACTCGATTTCATCGACAGTTTCAGATTTCAGGGAGAGGATCCTGCCGTAAAAGAGAATTATGCCGGAAGGGACATCATGAATCTCAGCGAGGCAGTGAACCTGCTGATGAAAGAGGTTTCATCCGCTCTGAGAGCCATCAAACCGGATATTCTCATTGAGTTCAGACAGCAGTACATAGGTCCGGCCATCAGACAGTACGGAAACATGTTCCGAGCAGCAGACTGTCCTGGCAACGCCAAAGACAACAGAATGAGAATCGCCTCCCTCAGACTGACGAGCGGTTCGACTGCCGTGCATTCAGACATGTTGGAATGGAATATTTCCGAAACTCCGGAAAATGTGGGAAGAGCGATAATCAATTCCATTTTCGGAGTCGTACAATACTCGACAATGCTGAGGAATATCCCTGAAGAACAACTTGACGTCATGAGAAAATGGATGAAATTCGCCTCCGAACATCGCGAGACCCTGCTCAAAAGCGAATTCCGTCCACACCATCCAGAACTTGGCTACCCTGTCATCGAGGCAGAGAGCGATACGGAACTCATAATCGCCGTATATCAGGACAATGCCGTCATTGATGTGCCCCGTCGCGGAAAAAGCGTCTATATCTTGAACGCCTCCGGTTCCGACAGCATTGTCGTCCGCTGCGGCAACAAGACAAAAACAGTGAAAGTCCCTTGCGGCGACTGGAGAGCATTGTCTTCGGTGGCCGCAAGATAGGCAATCAACAATTTTATTTGCCGACAATTTCGACACCGTCCGGGACGGAGACTTCCGTGTGGATACTTCCGTCAGACTGTCTTTCGTGGCGTACTCTGATTGGGCCGTATGGCGTCGGGAACGAGCCTTCAGCCCAGTCGAGGTCACCAAGATGCGGGGTGATACGGACTTGGGCACAACCCGGTTCGAGGATTTCGATACCGAGGACATGATGGCTAATCCATGCTGTCGGACCGGATGCCCAGCCATGACACAGACTGTGACGGAAACCCAGGTAGCAATATGCGCCAAAATCGCCGTGAATGTCCTTTTTCCCTTCCGGGACAAGTTCGTCAATGCCGGCCGCGTTCGGAAGCCAGTCAAGGTTGAAATCTTCCCAGAATGTCGTCGCTCCGAGGTCAATCATCGCTCCCCAATAGTTGCGGATGATGTCGAGCGCACCCTGCCAGTCACCTGCACGTGCCATTGCCTCAAGCATAATATATCCGTAGAAAGTCGAGAATCCATGGCCTCCATTGTAGGAAAGGATATCCTTGTCTGCGTTCTTGGCACTCGTAAGACCTGCGAGAGTCATCAGCGCCGCAGCCTGCTTTGACCCCGGCGCATCAGGAGCGACATCGGACTTGAGGAACTCGTCGTAGAGTTTGTTTGCTGGTTTAGTGAGGAGTTTCTCGGCTGCAGCACAGTCATTCTTGAGTTGCTGGTCATTGAATATAGTTCCAAAATCCTGCCCACACTGCATTGCAAGAACCATCAGGGCCTGAATTCCTACATCCTTTGCCTGTTTGTTGCCTTCAGTCGGCCAGTCAAGGAAACGTGGCCCGTTAAGGTTTTCACGTCCATCAGAAGATATTTTGGAAATCAACAAGCGCAACAGCTCCGTGATGTATCCTCTGGACTCAAGAAGATTGTCCAGATTTCCGGTGTGGCGATACCAGTCATGACAACAAAGCATCCACCATATCGAGTAAGTCGCAGAGAACCCGTTCATCCATTTTGGAAGAGGAGTTATGTCACGCATCCAGTCAAGTGTTCTGGGGACCACCTCATTGTTTCCGAAGACAGTCGCAATCGTCATGACCATCGGATAGGAATCGCCCATCCATACAAGCCTGTCGCGCTTTATGCCCTCGATAAGGAAATTCTGCATACACAGATGCACCGTGTAGGCTCCCGTCTCCCAAATCCGGTTCAGGCGATCATCGCTGCTGCTGAAAGAACCGACATATTCAATGTCACGCATTATTGAAATGGCTCTTGCTTCCTTGAGTTTCAGTTCCCTGTCATTGTCAATGAGGTCAATGCGCACGAAACGGAATCCGGAATTACCGATTTCCACCGTGCCCATCATCGGAAGTAAAACTATCTGGTCCCGTATGGAGTGATCATTCGTCGCACCGCCCTTGCCGCCGACTTCGGACATCGCCTCGCTTGCTGATTCTCCATAGCGTACACGTACTTGAACAGGATCCACGATTGGACCGGTGACGAGCTGAAGTCCTCCATGCAATTCCTTTCCGAAGTCGAGAAGGATTGCAGGATGCACTCCGTCACCTGATTTCATGATGCAGTACGATTCCGGGGTGTCATTGTTGCAGTAGGCCTGGCCGTTACCAGGTTTGAGCAGAACATCAGAGAGGCGAACACCGGCATCACTCTGCCATACGACACGTGAAGGTGAAATGTATGTCCTGGTACGAGAATCGCGCTCCTGTGCATTCAGGAAAATTGCAGAGCATAGCAGAAGAGCTACCGAATTAAGGATAGCAAGAAATTTTGTCATATTGTTATGAACTAATGATTATCGTCATTTTCATTCGGACAAATATCCTATATTCCGCAGACCTATAGTCTGCCAAAAAGTGAAAAGCCTTGATAAAGAAACCCTTACCAAGGCTTGGTAATGTCAGAGATTTCACCTAAATCAGTACTTGCTAAATCAACCATACAAGCGGGCACTGACATGGCGAAGATACAACTAAAATCTGACAACATCAACCCTTTCGGGGGACTTTTCTCCATCCTCTACATTTTTAACCGCAGCGGACTGAGATCCGTGATTGACCGGCCCCTCGGACGGCGCGGAGGCAACGACCGTGGCGGAGACCGTGACCGCAGAGGAGGCTTCGACCGCAGGGGCGGTGACGATCGTCGTGGCTTTGACCGTAGAGGTGGCGATGACAGAAGAGGTGGTTTCGACCGTCGCGGCGGCGATGACCGCAGGGGCGGATTCGACCGCAGAGGTGGCGACGACCGCAGGAACGGAGGCCACAGGAACTTCGGCCCGAAGAACGACTTCAACGCCAACACCGAAGACCACTCCGACAACCTCGACAAGAACACAGAGGAGTTCTTTTAATGAATATCCGACCTCGATCAAACGAGGTGGCAATTGAATATGAATCCCCGAGGCCAATTCAAACGGTCTCGGGGATTTTTCATCAATAAGAAGAAATTTGTGTATATTTATAGTCTGAACCAACATTCGGACAAATGACTGACACAGAACTTAAGAATCTGAAAGATAACCTTTGGCATTCCGCCGACATCCTGCGTGCCGGAGCACACTTGGCTGCCAACAAATATGGTCAACCAATCCTCGGTCTCGCTTAGGGCAAATGTTGATTTCCTATGACAATGTGGAATTTGAAAGTATGATTCTTTGACTCAAGGTGTTACAGTATCAGCAGGAGCGCGAATACGTATAGTGCGAACCCTTGGAAGCGGAGGCGGCTCTTTGTGCTGGAGCGCAGCATCTCCTCGGTCGGATCATCACCGGTCATCTCCAGCAGAGTGTCGTCCGACGGGATGCGGCCGTGTGAATATTTCCGGATCAGCTGGCCATCGTTGAACCAAGTCGCGCCACCGTTCGAGCGGTTGAGGGTGACGAGCTCTTTCTTGTCGGCGAAATATGTCGATCCGGCCAGCCGGGAATGCACATCCGGTACAATCACGGACATATTGTCAAACTGCTCCCTCGTAGAGGAAATCAGCAGCAGGGGAGTGAACCCGGCGGCTTTCGCCCCGTCAAGGGCATCGGCTATCCTTGTCCAGAAAGATCCGTTGGTCTTGGCCGGGTCATAGACCGAAACCGCAAGCACATTGCCGTAGGTGGCCCTTTCGTCTTGGTAATTGCCTGATGAGTCTGTGAACGAGAGCGCCGGCTTGTTGTCCTCGATGTCCGCTCCGTGGATCAGGATTGTCTCCGTGCGGACGTATGTCCAAGTTGAATCCGGAAGATGATCGAGGTCGAAGGCTCCTTCCTGGCCGTTCTTCTCGTAGATGATCGTGGATTTGTAGTTGCCGGAGGCTTCATCCTCCTCGTCATCATTGCTAACAGACGCCAGCAATTCGCTGCCAGGAGTGAAGGCGGTGTAGTCCACCATCGGGATAGATGTCAATGAATAGACAGCAAAAAGAAGGATCGAGGCCGACACGATGCCGAAAGAGACATATTTCCGCTTCCGGTTCTTCCCGAAATTCTTGAACGGCAGGAACGCTGTCATCGCCAATGCCAGCAGAACCAGATTCTTAAGGAACGTCTGGAAGTTGGTCAGGTGGATCACCTCTCCGAAGCAGCCGCAGTCAGTCAAGCTTACCGGATTGAATATGGCCAGAAACAGCGTCAGCACGGTGAAAAAGACAATCATCGCAGTGGTGATGATCGCCACCTGCTTTCTCCAGACCCCACTGATCATCGCCGCTCCGAGGATGGCCTCCGCAAGTGCGAAAACCACGGCGAATGCCTTCGCCGCTGGCAGCAGGAATGCAAGATGGAGGAATCTCAAGTACCCTTCCATCACAAGGCCCGCGCCTACCGGATCAAGCAGTTTGAATATTCCCGCGAGCAGGAACACCACACCAATCAAAAAAGCGCACAGCCTTCTCAGCCTGAAGAGGAAAACGTTGTTCATTTTGCTTCGATATGTTCGTCAATAACTTTCTTTACCTTTGCGAATATCCCGTCCGGCGGCAGCATCTCCCCGAACTCGTCCGAGCAGTCTATCCTGATGAAATCCGGATCAAGCGCGACCTGCTGCCTGTAGATCGAGCGGACCTGCTTCTGGAACTCTATGTCTGATTCGTGAATATCCTGTGAGCCGTGGAGATATTCCCTGTCCTTCCCCGTCCGCGCTGACTCCAACCTGCTTTCCACGAATGTGATGGGAACGTCCAGGAATATATTCAAGTCTGGCTTCGGGAGGCCGAAGTCGCCATATTCAGTGTTGAGGATCCATTCGCGCAAGTTCTCTCTTTCCTCGGAGGTGTGCAGCTTGGCGCATTGGTAGGCGATGTTGGAATAAACGTATCTGTCAAGCAGTACCGTGCCGCCTTCCGCCAGTGTCTTCTTCATCTCCGGGGCCGCTCCGTGCCTGTCCTCGGCGAACAGCAGGGCTACCAGTTGAGGGTGAACCGTCTCGTTGTTCCCGAAGTCTCCGCGCAGAAACCGGCTGATCAGATCGCCATAGACCGGCGCGTCGTATCTTGGAAAGTGAATGTATTCCAATTCCGGGCATATCTTTTCGAGATACGCCTTCAACTTCTTGACTTGCGTGGATTTCCCAGCTCCGTCCAAACCTTCCAGAACGACCAGCATAACGATTGATTTTTCCGATGGAGGTCTTGAGCAATGTTCAAAACTTCTTCCGAATCGCAAAGATATTCAATTTTTGTCTATTTTTGTTCAAAATTAATGTCATTATGGGAAACAAGGCAGACAGAAATATTCAGGTGATGGGCATAGTGAACCTCACCGACGACTCTTTTTTCGCAGGCAGCCGCAACCTCCGGGCGGACGGGTCCTTCGATGAGGAACTTTTCCGCGGCAGGATTGTGAATATGCTTGAGTCGGGAGCGGACATCCTTGACTTGGGAGCGTGCTCGACACGCCCCGGCTCCGACTCCATCAGTGAGGAAGAGGAGTGGAAACGGCTTGAGCCGGCCTTGCATATTCTTGCATCTGAGCATCCTGAGGTCAGGATTTCGATTGACACTTTCAGGCCTTCCGTCGTGAGCCGCGCGTTCGACATCGTCGGCCCTTTCGTAGTGAACGATGTCAGCGGTGGGTGTGAGGACATGTGGAGGCTGCTTGGACAGCTTCAGCTGCCGTACATCGCCATGCACACACGTGGCACTCCAAAGAATATGCAGACGCTAACTGACTATGACAATGTCACCGAGGCTGTCCGTGAGTTCTTTGTCGGGATCGCCGCCGAGGCGGACCGGCACGGGGTGAAGGACTGGATTCTGGATCCAGGTTTCGGTTTCGCTAAGACGGTGGAACAGAACTGGCAACTGCTCCGTGAAATGGCTGTCCTTCAGGAGTTTGGTAAAGATATTCTTGTGGGACTGTCCCGCAAGAGTTTCTTGTTCAGGCCTCTGGGCATCACTCCAGCTGAGGCGCTTCCGGCAACGCAGGTCGCCGACTTCATCGCCCTGCAAAACGGCGCGGACATCCTCCGCGTCCACGATGTCGCCGAGGCTGTCCGCACAGTCAATCTCTACCGCCTTTTAAATGGTATTTAAGGTAACTAGCGTGTTAATCGGAGCGTAGCGACGCAAGGGGTCTGGGGAGACCGCTCCCCAGTGCCCCACCGGGGCTGTCCCGAAGGGACTGGGGGTTGGATGAAAAGCGCGCGCAGCGCGTAGCGACGCAAGGGGTCTGGGGAGACCGCTCCCCAGTGCCCCACCGGGGCTGTCCCGAAGGGGCTGGGGGTTGATTTTACGGGCGCTTGATTGAAAAAAAGGAGGCTTTTTTAGCCTCCTTTTTTTAATCAAGCGTCTGCTTGATTTCTGTGATCACGAACGCCTCGATATTGTCCCCGACCTTCAGGTCGTTGAACTTGTCGATGCCGATACCACACTCCATTCCGGCGGAAACCTCCTTCACGTCGTCCTTGCCCCTCTTGAGCGAGGCGAGCTCGCCGGTGTAAACCACGATACCGTCACGGATAAGCCTGCACTGCGCCGTCTTAGCGATCTTACCGTCCCTGACAAGACAGCCGGCGATCGTTCCGACCTTCGAGATCTTGAAGGTCTGCTTGACCTCCGCCGTTCCGGTGATCTCCTCCTTCTTGATAGGCTCAAGCATACCTTCGATACCGTCCTTCACATCGTTGATGGCGTCGTAGATGACGGAGTAGAGACGGATTTCGATTCCCTGCTCGTCGGCCAGTTTCCTTGCGTCCGTGGAAGGACGTACCTGGAATCCGATGATGACCGCATCCGAAGCCTCGGCCAGGATCACATCGGACTCGGAGATCGCTCCCACAGCCTTGTGGATCACATTGACACGAACCTGCTCGGTTGAGAGCTTGATGAGGGAATCTGAGAGAGCCTCCACCGATCCGTCCACGTCACCCTTCACGATGACGTTGAGTTCCTTGAAGTTGCCGATGGCGATCCGTCGTCCGATCTCCTCAAGGGTCATGTGCTTCTGAGTCTTGATGCCCTGGATTCGCAGGAGCTGCTCACGCTTGTTGGCGATTGCCTTGGCCTCCTTCTCGTCGCTCATCACATTGAACTTGTCACCGGCGCTCGGCGCTCCGTTCAGACCGAGGATTGAAACAGGGGTCGAAGGACCGGCCTCTTTCACTTTCTGTCCACGTTCGTTGAACATGGCCTTCACACGGCCGTAGTAACTGCCGCTCAGCACCATGTCTCCGGTCTTGAGTGTTCCGTCCTGCACGAGTACCGTGGCGAGATATCCACGTCCCTTGTCAAGGGATGACTCGATGACCGCTCCGACACCGTTCTTGTTCGGGTTGGCCTTGAGGTCAAGAAGGTCGGTCTCAAGGAGAACCTTCTCAAGAAGCTTGTCGACGTTGAGTCCCTTCTTCGCGGAGATTTCCTGACACTGGTATTTCCCACCCCATGCCTCAGTTAGGATATTCATTTGTGCCAGTTGCTGGTAGATCCTTTCCGGCTGGGCGCCTGGCTTGTCTATCTTGTTGATGGCGAACACCATCGGTACACCGGCCGCCTGGGCGTGGTTGATGGCCTCGACTGTCTGAGGCATCACAGCGTCATCGGCCGCGATGATGATGATCGCAAGGTCGGTGAGCTGGGCTCCACGGGCACGCATAGCGGTGAACGCCTCGTGTCCAGGGGTGTCAAGGAAGGTGATCCTCCTGCCGTCTGGAAGCTTCACGTTGTAGGCACCGATGTGCTGGGTGATACCTCCCGCCTCTCCTGCGATGACGTTTGACTTACGAATATAGTCGAGCAACGATGTCTTACCATGGTCAACGTGTCCCATCACAGTGATGATCGGTGGTCTCGGAACAAGGTCTTCCTCGCGGTCAGCCTGTTCGCTGCTTCCCTCGATCTCTTCGGTGAGGTCGGCGGTCACAAACTCTACCTTGTAGCCGAACTGCTCGGCGACAAGCACAAGCGCCTCTGCGTCAAGCCTTTGGTTGATGGAAACCATAAGACCCAGATCCATGCAAGCCTTGATGACCTCGTTGACTGGAGTGTTGTTCATAAGGGTGGCGAGGTCGTTCACGGTCACGAACTCGGTGACCTTGAGGACCTTCTTCTCGGCTATCTCCTGTGCCATCTCCTCCTGGGACTTGGCCGCGGCCTGCTCCCTCTTCTCCTTTCTGTACTTGGCTCCGAAGTTGTTCTTCTTGTTGTCGTTCATCCTGGCGTAGGTCTCCTTGACCTGCTTCTGGATCTCCTTCTGCATCGCCTCCTGCTCCTCCTCGGTCATGGCCGGCTTGAAGCGGTCCGTCCCACGGTTGCGCTTCTTGCCGCCCTTGCCCTGCTCCTGAGCCTGCTTGGCATTCTTGTTCTTATCCTTGCGGGAACTGTTGTCAGCCTGCTTGCCTTCCTTCGCCACGTCAACCTTCTGGCTTCCCTTGGCTATTCTCTCTCTCTTCTTGTTACCCTTCTTAGGCTCGAACTGGGACAAGTCAATCTTCCCCAAGACTTTGAGCCCAGGGGTGGAACTTTGCTCCGCTGGCTTTTCCTCCTTGGCCTGAGGCTGTTGAGGTTGTGCCTGAGCCTGAGGTTGTGCCTGAGCCTGAGGTTGTGCCTGCTGCTGGTGTCTGGCTTTCGCCTGTTCCTCCCTCTGTCTGGCCGCAAGTTTCCTCTCGTGCTTGCTCAGCGGTCTCTCGCCGCCACGGACATCCTTCCCTGGAGCAGGGGTTGTCGGCTCAGGGGTAACGTTCTTGACGGGTTTATCCACCTTTTTCTCCGGCTTGGATTCGGCCACGACTTCCTGCTTAGGCTCCTCGATCACCGGACTCTCCTTGACATGCTCTGCCTCGGGTTTCGTTTCCGGTTCCTTTACCTGCTCCTCGACCGGCGCCTGGGTCTCAGGCTGTGGCTCAGGTTGTGGTTCCGGCTGTGGCTCTGGCTCAGCCATCGGCTCCACTTCCTCTTCGCGCTCAGGTTCCGTCTCTTCATGAACAGCGGCTTGAGGTTCCGGTTTAGGCTCGACAGGAGTGAAGATGGTTGTCTTGATGACAGTTTCCCTTACCGGTTCATCCTCTTCCTCTTTGGCGCTTTCCTGCTGCTTTCTGGATGTCTTTTCCAGAATCTCGTTGAGTTTGATGTCAATCTTTTCCGCAGCCTGCTTGTTGGCCTTGTCCTTCTCGAATTGCTTGTCAATCGCCGGAAGAAGATCCTCCGAGATCTTCACGTTAGGATTGGCTTCGACCTCAACTCCCTTGCTGGCCAAAAAGTCCACAAGTTTCTGAAGCCCGATGTTGTAAGTCTTGATGATTTTATTTAGTCTGATTTCTGCCATATTCAACCCCTTTAAATTAATATTGTCCGCTATTCGGCCTGGACTATTCTTCAAATTCGGCCCTCAGGATCCTGAACACTTCGGCCACGGTCTCATCCTCAAGGTCGGCCCTCTTGGCGATGTCCTCAGGTGTGAACGCGAGCACGCTCTTGGCCGTGTCGCATCCGATGGCCTCCAGTCTGTCGATCACCCACTGGTCTATCTCGTTGCTGAATTCGCTGAGGAGAACGTCCTCCTCTTCCTGAGCCTCGTCCTTAGGAAGCTCTCTCCAGACCTCGATCTCTCTTCCGACAAGCATGCCTGCCAGCTTGATGTTGCATCCTCCGCGACCGATACCTTTCTTGACCTCGTCAGGCTGCATGTAAACCTTGATCTTGTCCTCTTCCGAGTTGCCGAGGTCGATTGATGACACTCTTGCAGGATTGAGGGCTCTTTGGATGAGAAGCTGCGTGTTGTTAGTCCACTGGAGCACGTCGATATTCTCGTTGCGGAGCTCGCGCACGATTCCGATGATTCTTGATCCCTTCACGCCGATGCACGCTCCGATCGGGTCGATCCTCTCGTCGTAGGACTCGACAGCCACCTTGGCGCGCTCGCCAGGTACACGGACAACCTTCTTGATGGTGATGAGGCCATCGAATATCTCCGGAACCTCATGCTCGAAGAGTTTCTCAAGGAACTCGTTGGATGTTCTGGAAAGAGTGATGTAAGGGGTGGTGTTGTTCTTCATCTCCACGCTCTTGATGATGGCGCGGAGGGTGTCTCCCTTCTTGAATCTCTCTCCTGGAATCTGCTCGGCCTTAGGCAGATGAAGCTCATTGTTGTCGTCGTCAAGGATGATGACCTCCTTCGACCAAGTCTGGTAGATCTCACCCGTGAATATCTCGCCGATCTTGTCGGAATATGCCTTGAATACATTCGCCTTGTCGATGTCCATGATGCGGCCCTGAAGGTTCTGCCTGATGTTCAGGATTCCTCTTCTACCGAAAGACGCGAGGGAGAGTTTCTTCGTGTACACGTCTCCGATCTCGTAGTCGTCATCACCGGTCTCGGCCTTGATCTGATCAAGAGTGATCTGTGTGTTAGGATTCTCCACCTCCTCGACCACATCGAAGTTCTGGTAGATCTCGCAGTCTCCCTTGTCAACGTTGATGATGACATCGAAATTGTCGGCCGATCCGAAAGTCTTGGCGATCTGTGTGAGGAACACGTCCTTGAGAACGCCCATCATCACAGGCCTGTCGATGTTCTTCTCTTCCTTGAAGTCCTTGAAGGCATCAATGAGAGTGATTTCTTCTTTCTTTTCCATTTTTGATATTCTTATATTCTTTTATTTCTTGAAAACAATGTGCGGTGTCACAGAATTGATCTCGTCAAAGCCGAATCTGTCCTCGTGCTCCACGATCTCCTTCTTTTTCTTCCCCTCGACAGCCTCTTTCTGTGAATATCTCAGGCATATTCCATTCTCGTCCGCCGCCGTCAGGACTCCGACGATCTTTCTGCCGCCTTTGAACTTCACCTCAACCGCCGATCCTATGGCCTTGGTGTATTGCCTGAGAACCTTGAAAGGCTGGTCGAGACCGGCTGAGGTCACTGTCAGGGAATAATCCTCCACATCCTTGTCAAAGGCCGAGAGGAAAGCGTCATTGACGCTGACGCAGTCTTCCAGGTCGATGTCTCCGACCTCTTTCTCTATGGTGAGCACTATGTCGTCATCATTGCTGACTGTCACATCCACAATGAAGCACCCGCGGGCTTTTACAGCCTCTTCGATGCCGGGGATTATCTGTTCTTTCCGCATAAAGTCTGGTTTTACAAAACAAAAGATAGGAGACGCTTTCGTCCTCCTATCTCTCACAACGATGCAAAGATAAGAATATTTTAGTGAATATGAAAATAAATTGCTTTCTTTGCATTCCGTAATTGGAAATTGTAGATTTAATCGCCATAAAGAAGATGGAATTTACCGCAAAGCAATTGGCTCAGGTGCTCAAGGGAACCGTTGAGGGTGACCCTCAGGCGACAGTCACGTCATTCGCAAAGATCGAGCACGGAAAACCCGGGCAGCTGTGTTTTTTCGCCAACCCGAAGTACGAGAGATACGTTTACACGTGCAGGGCAAGTGTCCTGCTGGTCAACAAGGACTTCACTCCGAAAGAGGCCGTTACCTCCACGATGGTCCGTGTCGATGACGCTTACAAGTCGTTGGCCGATCTTCTGAAATATGTCTCTACACAGAAACGTACCGACAAGAGACACAGAGGGTTCCGCTCGTCCTGGTTCCTGACCACAAAGTTCGGCAAGAAGGTCTATCTCGGAAGCCATTCCTACGTCGGGCATCACGCCAAGGTGGGGGACTACACGAAGATTTACGAGAATGTCTATGTCGGCGACAACACCGTGATCGGTTCGCACTGCATCATCTATCCGGGAGTCGTCATCTATCCTGGAATGGTCATCGGCGACAATGTGATCATCCACGCCAACGCTGTCATCGGATCGGACGGATTCGGCAACGCCCCGCTTCCTGACGGGACTTGGGAGAAGATCGAGCACATCGGCAATGTGGTCATCGGCAACAATGTCGAGATCGGGGCCGGGACGACCATCGACAAGTCCGAGATGGAGTCCACGATCATCGGCAACGGAGTCAAGATCGACAATCTCTGCCAGATAGCCCACAATGTCCAGATCGGCGACAACACCGTGATGGCCGCCCAGTGCGGAATCGCCGGTTCGACGAAGATCGGCAAGAACTGCATCCTCGCAGGCCAGGTCGGCATCGCCGGGCATCTGAACATCGCCGACAACACGACCATCGGAGCCCAGTGTGGCGTGATCGGAAATATTCGTAAGTCAGGTCAGGTGTTCCTCGGCTCGCCGGCCCTCCCGCTCAAGAACTACCTCCGCAGCTACGCCGTTTTCAAGCGTCAAGGCGAGGAATAGTAGCCAATAGCCACTAAGTGGCGGCGTAATCCTTGAATATTCAAAATTTCATTGCTATCTTTGCAGACTGCTGTATTTTACGCAGCCTGCAAAAGATAGATTATGACTTCTTATAAGCAAAATACACTTGCCGGTGAATATGAGTTCCAAGGCAAAGGACTCCATACAGGCAAAATCTCGAAAATGATTCTCAAGCCGGCTCCGGAGGACACTGGGATAGTGTTCCACAGAGTGGATCTCGGTGAAAGCGCGTTTGTCGAGGCCTTGGCGGAGAACGTGTCGTCAACGGCTCGTAGCACAACGATCTCGAAAGGTGAGGCCTCTGTCTCCACGATCGAGCATCTGATGTCGGCGCTGACGGGTATGGGTGTGGATAATGCCCTTGTTGAAATAGACAATGTCGAGGTTCCGATCCTGGACGGCAGCGCCCGCTACTATGTCGAGGCTATCGCGCGTGACGGACTGAAGGAGCAGAACGCTGACAGAAAATATGTAACTGTCCCTGAGGAGATTGAGATTCGTGACGAGAAGACAGGCTCGTTCGTGAGAATCACTCCGGCCGACGCCCCGTCGATGGACATCACGGTGGACTTCGGATCAAGGGTTCTCGGAGTCCAGACCGCGCATTGGGACGAAACCACAGACTACGCCAAGGAGATCGGCCCGTGCCGTACTTTCGTGTTCTTCCACGAGATAGAGTACTTGTTCCAGAACAATCTGGTCAAGGGTGGGGATGTGGACAACGCCATCGTGATCGTCGAGCATCCTGTCCAGCCGGAGCAGGTCGAGAGGCTCTCCGCGCTTTTCAACGTGCCTGAGCTTGCCATAAACGACAACGGTTACCTCAACAACCTCAAGCTCCATTTCCCGAACGAGTGCGGAAGGCATAAGCTTCTTGATCTGATCGGAGATCTGAGGCTCGCCGGAGGTTATCTCAAGGCCAAGGTCACCGCTTTCAAGCCAGGGCACACAATCAACACACGGACAGCCAAGGCCATCCGTGAGAAATCTTGCTGATAAAACACTTAGAATATGAACACAATTTCACCATTAGCGTCAGTCAGCCCTAAGGCGAAGCTTGGCGACAACATTGAGATCGGTCCTTTCGCCTTCATCGATGATGACGTGGAGATCGGAGACGGATGCAAGATCCATCCGCATGCGATGATATATTCATACGTCAAGATGGGGAAGAATTGCCAGGTATTCCCAGGTGCTGTGGTAGGCGCCATCCCTCAGGATCTTAAATATGAGGGTGAGGTCACATACGTGGAGATTGGCGACAATGTCACCATCCGCGAGTGTGTGACGATCAACCGTGGCACCAAGGCCAGCGGTAAGTGCGTGACGAAGATCGGCAGCAACACTCTGCTGATGTCCTACGTTCACGTGGCTCACGACTGCGTGGTCGGCAATCATTGCATCCTTGTAAGCTTTGTCGGCATCGCCGGAGAGACCGTTGTGGATGACTGGGCAATTGTCGGTGGCGGGGCGAAGGCCCACCAATTCTCCAAGATCGGATGTCACGCGATGGTCGGCGGAATGTCCAAGATCAACAAGGATATCCCTCCTTACGTCCTCTGCGGCCGCGATCCGATCTGCTATTCAGGCGTGAACATCGTCGGACTCCGCCGCCGCGGATTCTCTTCCGACGTGATCCGCAACATCAAGGACATCTACGACACGATCTATTTCTCCGGCTACAACATCACCGACGGCTGCGCCAAGGTGGAGGCCGGATTCCCTCAGAGCGAGGAGCGTGACACGATCCTGAATTTCATCAGAAGCTCGAAGCGTGGAATCATCAGGGCAAACGACTCCCACGAGAAGGGAGAATTCGAATAGGTCTGAAGAGGAGGCGGCAGTGCTGCTGAGTGTGGCCTGGTTCCCGCCGGTCAGCTATTTCGCATTGATGGCTAAAGACTTCATCTTGTCTCCGGACAGGGTGAAGCCTTCTGTCGTTTACCTTGAGGCCTGCGAGCACTATCAGAAGCAATCCTGGAGGAACCGCTTCCGTTACTATGCCGCCGACGGCCCTCAGAGTCTTAATTTCCCGATTGTTCACGAAAGCAGTACGCACGAATTGCCGATCACCGAGATCAAGGTGGATTACTCAACCCCGTGGCTGATCCGTACCGAGCGGGCGATCGCCTCAGCTTACGAATCTTCCGCTTATTTTGAATATTACAAGGACGAACTGTTCGGAATCCTTGACTCTCGTCCAGCGACCCTCTTCGACCTGAATCTCCAGATAATCAAGTTTTTCCTCCGAAAGACCGGCATCACGGCCGATTTGAGAATGACCGATGAATATGTTCCCGTCCGTTCCCGTGAGATCCCGATGGACACCGGTAGGTACGGAATTGACTATAGGGAACTGATCCATCCGAAACGTCCAGACAACATTCTCAGAGACCTCAAACTGGAAAAACCGTACTTCCAGGTCTTTGCCCGAAAGTACGGTTTCGTTCCGAATCTTTCCATCATGGATCTCCTTTTCAACGAAGGTCCCGATTCAATCTCCTATCTTAAAAATCTTTAGATCTTTTCGGCCCCTGAGCTTGTCGAAGGGTCGAAGAGCCCAGTTTAGAATCGCCAGCCAATCGTCGCGGTGACGCTGTAGATGTCCCTCTTGTTGAGGATCATCGGAGATGCCACATCGTCAAGATAGTCTGCGTAAGGTGAGATATATTCATCAGACAATGTCATCAGCCTTGCCGCGATGTCCGCGAAGAACGATCCGTTTGATGAATATCCAAGGCCTACGGAGAAAGCGTTGATTCTGTCGTTCAGCGTTGTCTTGCTGTTGCCTTCGTAGACATATTCAGGAGTCGTGGTGAAATTATAGCCCGCGCGGACGGCTATCTCCGGCATCGGTTTGAACTCCGCCCCGACCCTTACCATGTGGGACACTCCCATACGGTCGCGGATCTCGTCATTCAGTTTCCCGTAGGTGTCGTCATTCCATCCGCCATCCCTGCTCATGAACTTCATCGTGCTGTAGTCGGTCATCTCGTAGTCCGCGCTTATAAGAGCCATTCCCGCGAAAGTGAACGCGGCTCCGGCGTTGAGTCTGTAAGGCGAGCGTAGTCTGTAGGAATAATCCCCCTCAGGCGTCTTGGCCGACCCGTTGAATGAGGCGTCGGTGTAGTTGACATTGACATCTTGTCTCCAACGTTCGTTGATTTCCATGATTGTCGGTGTCTGAACGGCTCCACCTACGCGTATCCCGTCCACAGGTCTCCAAAGAAATCCGAACTTGCCGTAGACTCCGCTTCCGTCCGCCGTGTAGGAGTAACGGGTGCGATAGTCGCTGAAGTAGGTCTTGCCTTTCTCTCCGAAGTCCATCTCGAATGCCGACGGGTTCTCCGCGGCTTCCTTGAAATATTCATCATAGTTGTAGTTGAGGGAGGTTATTCCGAGATTCGCTCCGAGGAAGAACGTCTCTCCAAAATTGAACCCGACATTGAGCAACACGTCATATTTGCTTCCGGTGACATTCCTGCCGTACGCCTGGTCCAACGCACCGGGAAGAGAAATGTTGTAGATGTAGTTGCCATCGGCATCTTTCTCACCTGTTTGCTCATAGATTTCAGTCGCGCCTATGTAGCGCCAGTAGTAGGCGGGATCGTTAGAGTCTCCGAAATTGGAAAGCGCTCCTGCCTGGACGTTCGCGATCACATTCCATGGCGCGTATGAGCCTTTGTTAGGGTCATGGGCGTAATCATCCGGGTAGTTGTAGGGGTAGTCCCAACCTCTGTCCACTCTCTCGTTGTTGCTGTTGATGGAATATCCGTTAAGGAAATCCATGTCATAACCTTCTGCCGCCACAGCCATGGAACTGATGTAACTTGTCTTGTCGTTCCTGCCACCGGCCATCATCTTGCCGGTGAAATTGTTCGTCCCGTTGACAACAAATCCATAAGTGATGGCGGTCAGGCCGCTCCTGCTGCCGGTTTTCCAGTTGAATGTCGCACCGATGTTCGGCATCGAGAATCTGGTGAGACTCTCGCGTCTCTCATTGGAGAAGTTGTCAACTCCTCCGACAGGGTAGGCACTGTAGGAGGAGTTCATCGAACTGAGCGTGAGATTCGGCGTGATCGTGAACTGGGAGTACCCCGCCACGGCCGATCCCGCCGGATTGATTCCGATTGAGCCAAGGTCGCCGCCGACAGCCGTCATCGCGTTGCCCATACCGATCGACCTTGCCGTTCCGTAGTAGTTGTTCTGGCTGAACGTCAGCCCGTCATACATTGTCTGCGCCCCGGCCGCTACCGCGGTCAATGACAAAAGCGCAGTGAATATTGCCTTTCTCATTATTTCAATTGTTTTTAATGGTTACCTTCTTCCGCCACCGCTTCTGGAGCCGCCTCCTCCGCCGTACGAACCACCTGAACTTCTGGATGATCCGCCACCGGAGAACCCGCCGCCGGAATAGCTGCTACTGCTGCGGCTTGAGCTGCCGGAAGAATATGAACTTGAACTCCTGCTTGTGGAGTAGCTGCTTGAGCTTCTCGTCGAGCCGGAAGAATAATCATTGCTTGACGAAGACCTGTAGGAAGATCCCGAAGATCTGTAGCTGCCTGTTGAAGAGCTTCTGCTGGATCCTGTAGAGAATCCGCCTGAGGTCGTTCCGCTTGAGCTTCTGCTACCGCTTGCCGGTCTTGAGTACATCGTCGAGGATGAAGAGGATGACGAACGGCTGCTGCCGTAGGATGACCTGACTGAAGATGAGCCGGTAGAGGTCCCGAATGAGGATGATCCGCTGGATCTGACAGTGCCGCCGACCGATGACCTGACGGATGAGGACCTGTCAGACGAAGACCTTACCGAGGATGATCTTGCTGATGAGGATCTTACGGATGAGGATGCCGGCCTGTTGACCGAGGATATTGATGACCTTGTGCCGCTTGTGCGTCCGCCAAGGCTTGAAGACCTTGTGGTAGTCGCTGACATTGAGGATCTTGTTGATCCAGCGCCGCTTCTTGATCTGGTCATTGAGGAACTTCTCACTCCGGCGCTCCTTGAAGAGGACCCGATTCCGCTTCTTCTGCTTGAGCCGGTTGTGCTAAGACGTGGAGTGTAAACCCGTCCGCTGCCAGGACCGAAGAAGTCGTGGCCGTGGTGGTGGTGATGATGACCATAGCCCCATCCTCCGTAGTACCACGGATCATGCCATCCGCCGTACCATCCGCCATACCAGCCACCGTACCATCCGCTATAGTACCAAGGATCCCAATACCAAGGGTCGTACCATCCGCTGTAATACCACGGACTGCCCCATCTCCAGGAATATCCATAATACCAAGGGTCGTAGTGCCACGGTGAGTACCAACCACCATAGTACCAAGGATTCGCGCCCCAATAGATTGACGTGTAGAAAGGACGGTTCCAGGAATACCATGACGTCGCGTACCAAGGCTGGTAGGCGGCCCAGGTGTCGAAACCGTTGTCGTAGAGGTAAACGGATGTGGTGTTGTCAGTGTTGTTGAAATCTATTCTTGCCGCTTTGTTCTCAGGGATGAACAGAGTGTCAACCTTCTCTCCGCTCTTCATGAAGATCGGGGAGTTCTTTGTCTTTGCTACCAGAAGGTCGGTCTCCTCGTCATTTGCGGAGGTGGCTGCCTCCTCGGCTTGATGGACCTTGGCATTGGATGTATAGTAGATTCCATCCTGATACTTCTGCCTGGAAGCATCACTGGCAAACCGCGCCGCTGAACCGCACGAAGTCAGTGCCAGAAGCGCCGAGATAAAGAGGATTGTGCGTGTTTTCATTTCTGAATCTCCTATATTTAACAATAAATTCGTAACTTCGTGGCCGTATTCCAAGGTGCCGGCCTACGATTGTTTGCTGTAAACAAAATCCATACCTTTCGGAATATTGCACAATAATAAGAATATTTGACAAAAACAACAATATTATATGGCAAAGGAAGTGACAAAAAGATCTGAGAATTACTCTCAGTGGTATAATGATCTGGTTGTGAAGGCAGACTTGGCGGAGCAGTCCGCTGTCAGGGGATGTATGGTGATAAAGCCTTATGGCTATGCGATCTGGGAGAAGATGCAGCAGGCCTTGGACAAGATGTTCAAGGAGACGGGGGCGGTGAACGCCTATTTCCCGCTTTTCATTCCTAAGTCTTTCTTCAGCAAGGAGGCCGAGCACGTGGCCGGATTCGCCAAGGAGTGTGCCGTCGTCACACATCACAGGCTTATGAACGATCCTGATGGAAAGGGCGTTGTCGTGGATCCGTCCGCCAAGCTTGAGGAAGAGCTTATCGTAAGGCCTACCTCCGAGACCATCATCTGGAGCACATACAAGAACTGGATCACATCCTGGAGGGATCTCCCGATTATGTGCAACCAATGGGCGAACGTTGTCCGCTGGGAGATGCGCACAAGGCTTTTCCTCCGCACCGCCGAGTTCCTCTGGCAGGAGGGCCACACGGCCCACGCGACCTCGCAGGAGGCTCAGGAGGAGGCTCAGAGAATGGTTCAGGTGTACGCGAAGTTCGCACGTGAGTTTATGGCTCTGCCTGTGATCGTGGGACACAAGAGCCCTAACGAGAGGTTTGCCGGAGCGCTCGACACCCTCACAATCGAGGCGATGATGCAGGACGGAAAGGCTCTTCAGGCAGGCACGTCACATTTCCTCGGCCAGAACTTCGCCAAGTCGTTCGATGTGAAATATACGGATAAGGAAGGCCAGCAGCAGTACGTGTGGGCCACATCCTGGGGCGTTTCCACAAGACTTATGGGTGCCCTCGTGATGGCTCACGGCGATGACAACGGACTTGTCCTGCCGCCGGCCCTCGCTCCTATACAGGTCGTTATGGTTCCGATCTACAAGACCGATGAGGAACACACAAGAATCTTGGACAAGATGGATCAGCTTAAGAAGGCCCTTGAGGCTGAGGGACACACGGTCAAGATTGATGACCGTGACACCTTGCGTCCGGGATTCAAGTTCGCCGAGTGGGAACTCAAGGGTGTCCCTGTACGTCTGGCAATGGGGCCTCGCGATCTTGAGAATGGAACTGTCGAGGTTCACAGAAGAGACACTCTGGAGAAGCAGACCGTCGCCCTTGAGGGACTTGACAAGTCGATCGCCGCCCTTCTGGACGACATCCAGAAGACGATTTACCAGAAGGCGTTCGACTTCCGCGCGTCACACGTTGAGAAGTGCGACGACTGGGAGGAGTTCAAGGCCAAGATCGGCACAGGCAAGTTCCTGCTCTGCCATTGGGACGGCACGGCCGAGACCGAACAGAAAATCAAGGACGAGACAAAGGCCACGATCCGTTGCATCCCTGTGGACAGCTTCGTCTGCGAGGAGGAAGGCAAGGACATCTACTCCGGCAAGCCTTCGAAGCAGAGAGTGGTGTTTGCCATCTCATATTAATTGAATATTCAATAATCTGACTATGAACGTGAAAGCAATCAAGCGCACTGCGTTGTCTGTGGCTCTTGCGCTCGTCGCGTTAGGGGCGTCCGCACAGACAGACACGACAAGGAGAAACACCCAGTCCGCCGCGGCGGCCGCGGCCAGACTTCTGACTCAGACCGAGGAGACGAAGGTCGTCGCTCCGAAGCCAAATTATTGGACCAACTCGTTGATGACAAACCTGAACTTTGTCCAGAGTAGTTTCACGAACTGGGCGAAGGGAGGTTACAACAACTATGCGCTCAGCGCCTACATCGACGGCAACGCGAAGTGGAAGAAAGGCGAGATGTACTGGAACAACCGTCTCCAGCTGGACTATGGATTCCTTTATTCCGCCGACAAGCCGATCATCCAGAAGAACAAGGACAGGATCCTGTTCGAAAGCACTTGGGGTTACAAGGCCACCAAGACCTTGAACTATTCCGCCAAGTTCACGTTCCTCAGCCAGTTCGCCAACGGTTACAACTACCCGACTCCGGCCGTGGAGGAGGACAAGGAGCCTTCCAGCAAGGATTGGAGGAACGCTCGTGTGCTCAAGTCCAGCATCCTTTCCCCTGGAACGGTCAATCTGGGTCTTGGTATCGATTGGGTGCCGAGCAAGTGGCTGACTGTCAATATGGCGCCTATCACCGGTGGTTTCACGATCGTCGGGAACGAGAAGTTGAGGAAGAACTATGGTATGGAGAGGAGAAAGAAGTACGATAACGCTGAGGAATATCCTGACACAAAGGATGATAAGAACATCTATTACACGACAGGAAACTACTACAAGCCAGCCCGTTTCGAGTTTGGTGCCCAGCTGACAGCCGATGCCAAGGTCAAGGTCAATGACAACTTCGAAGGCTCGACCCATCTGCTCCTGTTCTCCAACTACCTGAAGGATCCCCAGAACATCCGTGTGAACTGGGACACCCGTATGATGTGGAAGCTCAGTAGGTTCTTCTCTCTGAACATCACGACGAACCTCATCTACGATGACACTGTCCTCGTCACTGACAAGGACGGAAATGTCGGCAGAAGGGTGCAGTTCGCGCAGGCCCTCCAGTTCGGCTTCTCCTACACGTTCGCAAGCAAGAAATAAGATTCCTGAATATGCAGGAGCGTTTTGACAGAATCCTGAAAGGACTGCTTCCCGATGGGGAGGCGGTCCTTTTGGCTGTCAGCGGCGGGATTGACTCGATGTGTATGGCGGATCTGTTTCTCAATTCCGCGGGCAAGAGGCGTTTCGTGCTGGCTCACTGCAACTTCCATCTGAGAGGCGAGGAGAGTGATTCGGATGAGGCTCTTGTCAGGGAATGGGCCGAAGAACACGGCATCATATTCATAAAGAAAGATTTTGACACACTGGGGTACGCCGCTTCTAATGGGGTGAGCATCGAGATGGCGGCGAGGGAGCTGCGTTACGCCTGGTTCGCGGAGGTCTGCCGGGAGCAAGGGTTTTCGGCATTGGCAGTGGCTCACAATGCCAACGACAATGCGGAGACTATGATTCTGAATATGTTGCGTGGCACCGGGGTGAAAGGAATGACCGGAATGCGCCGCAGTTCACCTCTGTCTGGTTCTGATGCTTTGCTTATCAGGCCGTTGCTCGATTTCCCGAGGAAGGATATTCATAAATATGCGGTCTCGTATGGTCTTCAGTGGCACGAGGACCGCACCAACGCTGATTCAACGTACAAGCGCAACTGCATCCGCAACGAGGTATTCCCGCTTTTCGAGAGGTTGAATCCGTCGTTTTTGACAACGCTGAACGAGGATATGGAGCGGTTCGCACAGGTTCAATCCGTGGCTGATGAATATGTCCGTTCGGTTTCGGATGAGGTCGCCCGGTTTGATGAGTCTGGCCTGCCAGCGATTGATCATAAGAAACTTACATCGAAAAAGAATTGGGAATATATCCTTTTCCGACTTCTGGAACCGTTCGGATTCACCTCTTCGGCTGTCGCGGATCTCGCGGCTGTTCTGAAAAGCAGTGGCACCGTCAGCGGCAGAAAGTTTTTTGCCGGTGAATATGTCGCTGTGACTTCAGCTTGGGAGATTGTTATATCTCCGGTTGCTGTGCCTGTGGTTCGACAGGTCTCGCCAATTGTGGAAACGACAGACGTAATCGTCAATGAGCCTGGAATATATTCGTTGAATGGTGTAAAATTTTCCGTCTCGTTGTCAGATGACGTGAAGAATGTGAGGACTGCTCTTGGCGAGACCAAATTCGACACCGCCAAGATTCCGTTTCCATTCACGGTAAGGCATTGGAAGAACGGTGATTGGATGCGCCCTTTGGGAATGAAAGGCCGCAGGAAGCTCAGCGATATATTCGTTGACCTGAAATTCAGCCTTCCGGAAAAAGAAAAAGCCCTCGTCATCGCTGACGAAGGCTCTCATATCCTTGCATTGATCGGTCATCGCATTGATGATTCCGTAAAGGTGA
Source organism: uncultured Bacteroidales bacterium (assembly GCA_934725575.1). GTDB lineage: Bacteria > Bacteroidota > Bacteroidia > Bacteroidales > UBA932 > Cryptobacteroides. Next base: position 216,928 of record CAKVCK010000001.1, on the reverse strand, counting down.
CGAAAGATTCGACTTCCGTCACCGTAGTCCGTTTTATCTGACCTCAATCTCGAACGGCATCCTTGCGAAGACAAGGTCACCCTGACCTTTAGCCCAGCTTCTCTGCCAGTCAAGCAGATTTTTCGCCACACCCTCCAGCGGAGTTCCGGCCAGAGCGTTGGCCATAGCCTCCTCCGGATTCGTGGTCTTGCCGAACTGCTGCAGCAACTGCTCCATCACCGTCAATGGCTTAGGATAACTTGCTATGCCCCAGTTCTCGACATCAGCGTCACCAGCCATTGAGGCAGCATATTTGATCGCATCCTCCAACGTTCCGATCTCGTCCACGAGCCCGATCTTAAGAGCGTCGGCACCGGTCCAGACACGTCCCTGCGCGATCTCGTCCACCGCCTCGAAAGTCATATCACGTCCCTGCGCGACAATGCTCACAAAATTGTTGTAGATGTCGTCAACATAGACCTGCATCCAAGCGGTCTCCTCAGCGTCAAACGGACGGGTCAGCGAAAGCATATCGGAATGCTTGTGTGACTTGACCGGCACCATATTCACGTGCGCTATGTCCTTGAGCGTCTTGCCGAACTCAGGAATGGCGGAGAAAACTCCGATCGAGCCGGTGAGTGTCGTGGCGTTCGTGAATATGTGGTCGCAGCTGTTGGAGATCCAGTAGCCGCCGGAAGCCGCATAGTCACCGTATGAGGCGATGACCGGCTTGACAGCCCTGGTGAGGTCGATCTCCTCCTTGATCTTGCTGGCGGCCAGTACTGTACCGCCAGGAGAGTTGACCCTGAACACGACAGCCTTGACGGTCGAGTCGGCCCTGACCTTCGCTATGATGCTTGCGAAACGGTCGCCGCTGATGTTGTTCGGGTCATCCTGCTCAAGTATATTTCCGTTGGCGTAGATGACGGCGATCTTTTTCTTTGCGGTCAGGTTCAGTGTCGCCTTGGCGGCGGCATAGTCGCTGAACGGTATGAATTTCACATTCTTGTAGCTTTCCTTGCCGGCGAGGTCGGCGAGTTTTTCCTTATATTCCTCGACAGAAAGAACCTCATCTGCCAGATTGTGGCTCACCATATCCTCAGGAAGCGCGATCGAGAGGTGGTCGATGAAGTAGTTGAGTGAATCCACACTCACGCCTCTGCTCTCGGCGGTCTCCGCGGCCACCGTCTCCCACATCGAGTCGATCATCGCCTGGTTCTGCTCCATATTCTCAGGACTTGGCGCGTTCTTGACGTACATCTCGCCGGCGCTCTTGTACTTTCCGTGGCGGATGAGCTGGTAGTTTACGCCGAGTTTGTCAAGCAAGTCCTTGAGAAACAGCATACTTCCGCTGATGCCCAACATAAAGTTGTTGCCGCCGTGATGGCCTGTCGTGTAGATCTTGTCAGCCACCGACGCGAGGTAGTAACTTCCTGACGTGAACGCCTCGCCATAGGCTATAACGGCCTTGCCGCTCTTCCTGAAATCAGTCAGGGCCTTGCGGAGTTCCTCCAGTTTGGTGAGGCTGGTGGCGACACCGTCTGTCTTGACGAGGATGTACTGCACTCCCGGATCCTCGGCCGCCTTATGGATTGCCGTGACGGCATCGTGAAGTCCGACGAGAGCCACTTCGCCGCCTTGGATCGAGGAAAGCGGATTGCTTTCCTGGGTCTGCTCCGCGACTGCGAACTTGGACATATCCATCAGCAGGACGCCCTCCTTAGGAATAACCGCTCCGGAATTTCCGGAGAATGAGGCCACTGATGCGATCATAGAAGCGAGCATCATAAAGCCCATAATAAACTTCACGATGCCCCAGATGAACAGGCCGCACAGCACGGCCAGCACCAGTTTGAAGAAATCTTTTGTGTTCATATTACTGAAAACGTTTTTGTTTTTCCTGTTCCGGGATTATGTGCAAATTTAAGCATTTTCTTAATAATCAATTATTATATTTGTGCCGGTAGATTAATCTTTGTCGTTTTTTTGAAGATGTTTTCGGAGGTGATTGTATGAGAAATGCCATAGTCACGGTTATATTCATAGCTTTGGGCGCGGACCTTTTCGCCCAGTCGGTTGACACTACCTCTATATATAAGGACAGGAAGGACAGTCTCAACGCGACTGTTTTTGTCGGCCATCAAGAGAACAGCATCTCAAGAGGAAAGACTTTGAGGACGGAACTTATCTCGGCCTCGGGGCTTCAGAAGATGGCTTGCTGCAATCTGGCCGAAAGTTTCGAGAACTCGGCCAGCGTGACGGTCGGCTATTCGGACGCGGTCACGGGAGCGCGTCAGATAAGGCTTTTGGGCCTTTCCGGGACATATACCCAGATGCTGGACGAGAACCGTCCTGTGATGAGAGGCATCACCGCTCCTTATGGGCTTTCCTACGTCCCGGGGCCGTGGCTGGAGAGCATCCAGATCGCGAAAGGCTCTCCGTCCGTGATCAATGGCCTGGAATCGATGACCGGGCAGATAAATCTGGAGCACAAGAAACCTACGGAGGAGAAACCGCTTTTCATCCAGGCTTCGATGATGAGCGACACCAAAGCGGATTTTAACGCGACATCGGCCTGGCAGCTCAGTCCGACGATCTATACCATTCTGTTAGGACACGTCAGCGGGAACTTCAAGACCTACGATATGAACGATGACGGCTTTCGGGATGATCCTAAGATGTTGCAGTTCAATGTGGCCAACGGGTGGCTTTACTATACGCCGGAACTTCAGGTACGCTGGGGCGTGAAGGCTGTCCGGGACCATCGCCAGGGCGGAATGGACGGCTATGACAAGAACAGGATGGAACCTCGTTGGGCCTCTGATGAGTATGTCCCTGGCACCGAAGGAGCCGGCTTGTCGGAAAAATTATCAAGCGAGCCTTGGGGCACCGACATCACCAACAGCCTCCTGAACGCCTATCTGAAAGTCGGCAAGCCTCTTCGCGAGGATGGTTCCTCCAGCATAGCCGCAATCGCGGACTGGTCGTGGCAGAAAAGCGACTCTTGGTTTGGTGCGTCATCCTACCTTGCGAGCCAACAGTCAGGCTTCGTCAACCTCCTTTACAGGAATAAGTTGAATGAGTCCCACGATTTCACCGTCGGCCTTTCGGGCACGTTCGACCACATCGACGAGGCTGTCGCAAAGTTGGACTACGGCCTGTGGAGCAATGAGAATTGGAATGGGCAGCGTCCATATTCAGGAATCGCGGATCATTTCTTCGGCGGTGCTTACGGGGAATATACGTTCCACGCCGGGGACATATTCACATCAATTGTAGGAGTCAGCGCCGATTGGTACAAGGGAAACGGGTTCAAGGTGGCTCCGAGGGTGACGTTGAAATATTCACCGGCGGAATGGTTTGTGGCGAGGGCGAACGGCGGCAGGGGATTGAGGTATGCTGATCCGGTCGCTGACAACATCGGTGTGATGTCCACCCACAGCAGGCTCGAAGGGGATTGTATGGAGCGGCTGCTTGAGGATTCGTGGACATTCGGAGGGAACATTACTTTCTATATGCCGTTCGGGGTTGATCCTTCCAAGACTTACATCAGCTTTGATTATTTCAGGACCCGGTTCGCGCGTCAGTTGATGGTGGATTATGAGGTGCCGGGAGCTGATGTGAACGGCGGACGTGACATCTGGTTCTTTGATTCCGATGGAAGACTCTCATATTCAGATAACTGGCAGGTGGATTTCAATGTCGAGCCTTTTGACCGCTTCACAGTGGCTTTGACCGGGCGCTACACCAACGCCCGCCAGGAGAATTATGGTGGCGAATTGGTGGAGAAGCCTATGCTCAGCCGCTTCAAGGGTGTGCTGAACCTTCAATATAAGACCAATCTGAGCCGGTGGATATTTGATTTCACCGCTTCCGTGAACGGTTCGGCGAGGGTGTATGACTTTATGACGGATTTGAAGGATGACGGCGGGAAACTGCTTTATCCTGATGGCCGCACGTCGGTCTATCCATTGCTCTATGCGCAGATAACCAGGCGTTTCCGTGGGTTTGACATTTATGCGGGAGTTGAGAACATCACGAATTTCACACAGATGCACGTGCTGGTGGGGGATAGGAATGCCGCCGGGGAATGGACTCCCTGGACTCCGGGCTTCGATGCCAGCTGCGTCTGGGGGCCTATTATGGGACGGCGGATCAATCTTGGCGTTAGATTGACGCTCTGGAGGGCGACAAAGAACGATTAAATCACTATCTTTGCAGATTATGAAAAGAATATTATTGATAGCGGTCGCGGCCGTGATGCTGGCTGCGCCTTTTGCCGCGACTCAGGCTGCTCCTTTCGAGGGCTTTGCTACGGAGATGCCCGCCGACAAGAATGTCAGCGAGGTTGTTTTCGCTACGAATATGCATTGTGACAAATGCGTGAACAAAATCAATGAGAATCTGGCGTTCCTCAAGGGAGTCAAGGACTTGAAGGTCTCTCTCAAGGATCAGACAATCAAGATCAAGTACGACAGCCGCAAGACCGATGAGAAGACCCTTGCGGACGCTATCAAAAAACTTGGCTACAAGGCCGATAAAGTGGAAAAATAACGATTATGAGTCAGAAACCATCAATCCCAAAGGGGACACGTGATTTCGGTCAGCAGAATATGGCCGAAAGGAATTATATCTTCGACACCATCAAGAAGGTCTTCAGGACTTTCGGCTATGCCCAGATCGAGACTCCGGCGATGGAGAATCTGTCAACCTTGCTCGGAAAGTATGGCGAGGAAGGGGACAAGCTTCTGTTCAGAGTCCTGAACTCCGGTGACTGTTTCTCAAAGGTCAACTTTGAGGATTACCGCAATGAGGACGGGGGAGTGAACAGTGTCGCTCTTTCCAAAGAGGTCTGCGAGAAGGGCCTCCGCTACGACCTGACCGTGCCATTCGCCCGTTTCGTGGTCCAGCACCAGAACGAGATCTCATTCCCGTTCAAGCGTTTCCAGATCCAGCCGGTCTGGAGGGCTGACAGGCCGCAGAAAGGACGTTACCGTGAGTTCTACCAGTGCGATGTGGACGTGATCGGCAGCAAGTCTCAGGTCAACGAGCTTGAGCTCGTGCAGATTGTGGACAAGGTGTTCTGCCTTCTGGACGTGAATGTGCTCGTGAAGATAAATAACAGGAAAGTGCTGACAGGTTTCGCCGAGATCTGCGGATTCCCGGACAAGGTCGTGGACATCACTGTCGCGATCGATAAACTGGACAAGATCGGCCTGGAGAGCGTTGAGGAGGAGATGCGTGAGAAAGGTCTGACCGACGGCGCGATCGCTGTGATCGAGCAGATCCTGAAGCTGTCCGGCTCCACTTCCGAGAAACTGGCTTCGATGCGCTCGCTGATGAATGGCGGCTCCGCTTCCGGACTCGTTTCCGAGACTGGTCTTAAAGGCCTTGACGAACTTGAGGAACTGTTCGGCCTGATTGATGCCGCTGGTGTCAAGTGTCCTGTTGAGATCGATCTGTCTTTGGCGCGAGGACTTAACTACTACACAGGTGCCATTTTTGAGGTGAAAGCCCTTGATTTCCAGATTGGAAGCATCTGCGGAGGCGGCCGTTACGACAACCTTACCGGAATATTCGGTCTTCCGGATATGTCAGGAGTTGGCATCAGCTTCGGCGCCGACAGGATCTACGATGTCCTCAAAGGTTTGGATAAGTTCCCTAAGTCCTTGGCCTCCAGCACTACGCTTCTGTTCGCTTGTATGGGTGCCGACGAGCTTCGCTACGTCCTTCCGGTCGCTGCCGCGTTGCGCTCAGAAGGTGTCTCCGTTGAGGTTTATCCGGAGCCGTCAAAACTCAAGAAGCAGTTTGACTACGCCGAGAAGAAGTCCATTCCGTTCCTTTCCATCAACGGTGGCAACGAGGTCGAGGCCGGCGTCATCCAGCTCAAGAACCTCACCACCGGCGAGCAGAAATCCTTCGCCAAGACCGACATCGCCGGTATGAAGGAGTTTATGAATATATAAGGATAAGAAATCTGTAGAACATATATCTGTAGAACATATATCTGTAGGAAGTCTCCTTCTGAAATTTTGCACGTTACCAAAATTTCAGAAGGAGACTTCCTACAGAGTGATTCAGATCCGAATATATTTTATATGCATAGTTCATTTTAAACTTTTTGAACATATTTTTTGAAATATGTTTTGCATTTCAGAAAAATATTCCTACCTTTGTAGTCCAATATCGCGGGGTAGAGCAGTTGGTAGCTCGTCGGGCTCATAACCCGGAGGCCGGAGGTTCGAGTCCTTCCCCCGCTACGAATTTGCCGCAACTTCTTGCAAGTCAAGGAATTGCGGCAAAATTGTCAAAAATGCTGCGCCAGATTTGCGCCAAAAAAATTTGCTGTCTGAGCCGGTTCCTGTCAAACCTTTGTTGGGGAGTTCAAAAATTTCCCCAACAAAAAAAATGTCTTCAAGTCTCCGCACGACGAATGGCTTTATTCCGGCAAAGGTCGCCGAAGGAAAGCGTTGGTATGTTGAATTCTATTGCCTCGATCCGGAAACCGGTCGCATGAGAAGAAAGAGGGTGTCTGTGCCTAAGATAAAAGGCGTGACCGCCCGCAGAAGGTACGCCAACGACATGGTCATCAACATCAACGACCAGCTCTCGCAAGGATGGAATCCCTACCTGTCCCTGAACAATCCGGAGGAATACACTCTTTTTGATGATGTCTGTGAGAAATACTACCGCTATCTGTACAAGTTGACGGAATCGGACATCATGCGCGTCAAGACCTACAATGGCTACACTTCGTTCCTTAACGTGTTCCGTGGCTGGAACAGCGAACAACACAAACCGGTGTGCTATGTCTATCAATTAAAGTCATCAGTTGTCTCGAAGTTTCTCGACTGGCTATGGCTTGATTGCGGGAAGACTGCCAGAACCAGAGACAATTACCTCTCTTGGCTTCGCAGCTTTGCCGGATGGCTTATGGAGAAGAACTACATCAGCGAGGACTTCACGGCGAATCTTACTGCCGTTCAGGGTAAGCGCAAATGTGCAAAGAACCGCACCGTCATCCCGAAGGAGACGATGCTTGCCATCCGTGAATATTGCAGCGACCGCAACCGCCACTATCTTTTGGCTTGCTATGTTCTCTATTATTGCTTCATACGCCCTAAGGAGATGAGCCACATCAGGATCGGTGACATTTCGGTAAAGGGAGGCACCATTTCCGTCAGGGCCGAATATTCAAAGAACCGGAAGGATGCCGTGGTAACCCTCCCTGATTGTGTCCTCAAACTGATGCTCGACCTTGATGTGCTGTCAAGCCCCGCTGACTGGTATCTTTTCAGTTCCGGCTTTCGTCCTGGACCTGAACACCATCCGGCTAAGCATTTCGGTGACTTCTGGACCTACCATCTGAAGAAGGATCTGAGGCTCCCTTCCGAGTACAAGTTCTACAGCCTCAAGGACACAGGCATCACGGATCTGATCAAGGCCCGCACCGATCTCCTTTCTGTTCGTGACCAAGCCCGTCATCACTCACTCCAGATGACCGACCTCTACACCCCTCTGGAGACCCGCACCGCCAACGAGTCCATCCGTCACCACGAGTCCTATTTCTAACCATTTGTTCACGTTACTACCACTCGACAAGGCTGTAGGAGAGACCGGCGCCGATGTAGGGTAGCGGGGTGATGCGGTTGTCCTGGATGGTTATGCCGTAACCGGCCTGAAGGGATAGGGCTAAATGAGATCTTTTTCGTGACGGGACGGAAATGGTCCGGGTCACGACCTTCGTTTCCGGAAAGACCTGAATCAGGTCGAGGCTTGGCTGGTAGCCGGACACTACCGCACGATAGTCCTTTCCGGAATATTCTTTGCGCTCCTTGGGGAGCTGGACGAATGTTGTGTCGTGGATGATTACGATGTCGGGATAGGCGACAAGGAGTGTGTCAGTGATGGTGGTTAGGATGGGGACGGGGTACTCCACGGTGACGGTGTCCCTTACGATCAGCGTATCTGCCTTGGGTGTCTCGATGGACTCGGCGACCGCCGAGCGGTAGCCCAGCCTCCAGCTCAGGACGGAGACAGCCGCCACCAGCGCGGCGACAAGCAGAAGGATCCACCCCGGCTTCATCGCCTCACGCCTCCGAGCCTGTCAGCCCAACGCTCCGTGAAAAACGAGTAATAGCTGATGGTGCCAAAGCTCTTGAATGAAGAATGCAGCCAAGCCCAAGTAATTGACGGAATACCAATGATAGGCAAATACAACCATCCGAGATAAAGCGACTGCCTCGTATGCCCCCATTCGTGGTCGAGTGTCAGACGCACATAGGAGTTTGACAGCCCGGCATACTTCAGAGGCAGGATTATCCTCTTTCCGAGACTGATCCCGCCTCTCATCTTTTGGGAATATAGCACCTTTGCTCTGCGGTGTTCGCCCCTGATTGCATCGTCGTGTCCGTACCACCGGAACAGCAGCAATCCCAGCAAGTTCTGCGGCAACTGCCAGATGTAAAGTAATACTTTAATAAAATCTTTCATATTCTTTGAATATTAGAACCTTTCTCCCTTGTATCGTCTATTATAGAGCAGCTGTCCCCGTTGCGGCCCTCCCTTGCGGTGACTGATGTGTACGAATGACGGATAGAGGATCATCTGATCCACCTCCCTCCAGATCTCCGGCGTGTCCCTGACAACCTTAGCCAGCGCGTGGGGGTCTTCCGCCGCGATGTCGGCCGCCTCGCCCTTGACGTGCTGCGAGGTCGGGACTCCTCCCACCGCTTTGTTGAGCTCCGGGCATCGGTAGCCGCTGTTTATCCGCAGCGGCCTCCTGACAATGTCACGCAGAGGCTGGAGAACCCTTTCCGTCAGCTCCTTCACCGCGTCACGCACATCGAACGATGTGATCACGTTGCAGATGCCCTTGCGCTCCGCCGTCGGCGAGGTCTCGAACTCTCTGTAACTGAAATCCTTACTGATTGTTCCCATCATCCTTTACCCCCTTTACGGCTCCGCCTCCTTTCTCAATGCTGACAGCCCCCTCGATGTTCGCCCCGGTCTTTGCTTGCACCACGGCCTCGATGACCTTGGCGGCGTCCACCTTTACCTTTGCCTGACGTCCGAACCGACAGAAGTACCAGTTCTGGGCGATGGAGATCAGCTCCACGCCTATGACGACAAGCATCAGCCCGGTCTCTATAACCGTGTAGCCCGTCGCCACGGCGAGGCTGGAGGCCAGCACCGACCAGCAGAAGTACTCCACTGCCTTGCCGACCGTGCGGCGTATCGCCCGGCTTATCCTGATCCGGTCGCCCTTGCGCCGGGCGGCTCGGATGCCGAACACGAGGTCGATCAGGATGACCACGGCGGCTATGACGAGATATGGCAGCATCCGCACGAAAGATTGTTGGAAGAACAGCAATAGTGTGGCCGATAAGCCCGTGCCGACCACGACACTCCCCGCGGAAGCCTCGTCCGAGAGGATGTGGGCGTAGTAACTGTCCATCATGGTTAAACTATTTATGTCGATGATCATGTCTTTGTTTTGGTGTAATTACAATCATATCAGATTATAAGGTACATATAAATTCTGGCAATCTTCTTTTATTTTCATAAACTATGATATATCAAGGAACAAATCATCACAATTTAAGGTGATAATTATATCGCCCTTGAAAGCAGTAGATACATGATTACTTAAATCTAACACAGATGGATTTTGCATCTCAAGCACGACAGACGAATCAAATCCAGGAACTTTTGTTCCAAAATAGGTTTCTGACAAAACAAAGGTAGGCAAATTTGATAAACTTAAATTACCTGTTTTGATCTCTGAAATTGACACAATACCAACCTGGGTAGATTCTGTGGCGGCAAAATCAGTAACAAAGGCTAGATTATTTAATTTAAAAACTGAGAGCGGCATTGGAATGCACCTGTATACATCCATCCTAAGTTTTGGTACTGATCCACCTGCATCTACACCCGTTACATAAGGAAATATAGATAAGTAACTAGTATTGTTATCCATGTTCATTAACCAAACAAGACCGAACTTCTCACTAGAGAATTGTGATGATACATTGGAGTACCAAGGCGAATCTGTTTTAATGACTGCATGGTATCTAGTTTGATATTCTTCAATAATACAATCAGATTCAAGCATAATTGAACCATGAGAAGTAACGACATTTTCAACTTTGGTAAAAAGATCTGCTTGAACTTTTGCAATTTCACATAACAAGAAGTTCTCATTGTTATAAAAGTCTGTATGTTCAGACGTTTCATTATTATAAACAGTATCAGGATTAGTGGATCCGTTTAATATATGAACATATAAGAACTGATTATATTTCCAGTCAACCATCAACTTGTTGTATAATTCGGCAACATTAGACTCTGGAATATCAATGTATATGTATTGTGAATCCATTGATACAATTGTTCCCAAAGATAAACCATCCGTTATAGTCAAGCCATTGGTATTAATACATACTTCTGGATTATGATCCGCTACATCTAACACTTGATCAGCATTTGATATTGCAATCTTCATTGCAACGGTATTCTCAGACTCTGAAGCATCCTGTGTACAATTGCAAGTGGCAATCACATCTCCAGTAGAAGCTTTAAGAACGAGATCAAAGGTTCTCTCTGAAGAAGTGTTAACATCAGGTGCCAGAGACAAGCTCTTATTTCCGGTACCACTTATTGGTAGCGGGTCGCCACTTACTAAACTGTTGCCAACGTAAGAAGGACCATCGATAGTCCAACCCACATTATCTGGATCAGAGATATTCAAATCCAAGCCTGATGCGGATAGATCACTCTGACCATTGCTGTCAAAGCGGAATGTAGTAGGAACATTCCAAGAAGGCATAACTAAAGACTCCTGATGATAAGATATAGATGCTGTAGTTGACTTGCTCCCCTCGCCCGTTATCTTCATTTCAATAGTATCATCTCTGCTTAGGCCCGTGATGTTCTTACCAACGGTGGCCTTGAGATTAAGCTCATCAATGGTTACCAAACTTGGTATTGATGTGAACTCATAGGTAAAATCAATTATAGTTCTAGTAGCACCAGAAGTATAGGTGGCTGTCTGGTTCGGGGATACCTTAGCGGCTATATCTACATCCCCACCAGTCTTTGGAATGATTACAGTAGAAGATAAAGCATTAACTGATGAATAGGTTACTTGATTGGCCTGTTGGTACACATCAATACTTTGGGTTACTTTAGAGCCATTCCAGGTTATAGTGGCTGTAACTGTGTCAAGTTTTGTTCTGGCCTTAATAGTTGAACCAAGATTCGAGCCGTTTACCGTTTTAGACAACGTAATGATAACATCCGAAGATATTATAGAAGGAGTATCGGATTCTCCAGAAGAATAATCAATCTTGCCTGAAGCTGAGATAAAGTTTGGTGAATCAGCTGAGCCACCAGATGCTGGGATATCGTCTAATGAAACAGAAGCAGAGCTTAAAGTATAGGTGACCTTATTGGGATCCTGTCTTACAAAATCGGTATGAGTTAAGGTCTGACCATTAACGATAATGGTTATCTTAATACGGGCTGACTCATAAGAATCAGTGATGTTCTTTCCCAGAGAATCCATGACTATCTCTCCTGTATGCTCGTCTAAAGTCCAGTTATAAGGGGAACCAGGAGGATCAGTATAATAAGTGTATTTTACAGAATGAGAAGAATTAGATTGTGTAAGAGTTCCACCACCAGATGTTTTGCCATTCCATCCCCAAGGGATTGAAAATCCGTAAGAAGGGGTGGCAACACCTCCTTCTGCGCCGATATTCCAATTAGAATATGTCATATAGACACTTGCGGTGCCGTAGGTCTTCTCACCAGCCGCTTGGATAATGGTGATGGCTTCAGAAGATATTCCAGGATCACTCGAATCACGGAGCCTGAAAGTGATGTTCTTGGAATACTCAGTTTGATTCTCCGCCACGTCAAAGGAGATCTCAAAAGTGTAAGAGCTAGATGCCCCAGGATCTCCAGATATCTGATGAGAGACGTTCCCGTCCCAGGAATAGGCAGTCCCGTTCACCTTCAGAGCAAAGTTTGAAAGTAAAGATGAATCAGTGAGATTAGTCAGCTTCAGAGATGGTGAGTTGCTGGTGCCAGTGATTTTCACGGTATCACCAAGAGCTGCAACAGAATAGAAAGTCTTGTCTACCCTGATAAACTCACCAGCTCCAACCTGTAAGAGAACTACAGAATCAGAGGCTCCACCAGAGGTAACTCCTTTGATAGAGCCTGATCTGCTTGATCTTCCAGTATGGGAGCTTGCTTTTAGTGATCTTGTCCCTGAGCCACTTCCTGTAGACCCAGATACTACAGTGATCCAACTTGGTTTTGCCATGATGATTCTGTTTTTAGAATAAATTAGAAGATGAGAGGGGTTTCGCCCCCTCCCACCTTATGACAGTCTTATTCAAGAGTCCAGCTGTCGTTTGACTCTATAGTGAGCGTCTTGGATTCTCCGGCAGCCACAAAGGTGAGGCTCTCTGGAGTGAGGTTGATGTAGGAAGAAGACCCCTGCTGACTAAACGTGAAGTCTCTGGTGGCAGTCTTGCTGCCCTCGCCGGTGACAGTTACTGTCACTACAAAGCCTCCACGAGGCTCCGTAGTAGGGTTGGCTCCAACAGAGACGATGCCGTCAGAAGAGAGAGCAAACCCAGTTGCAACGGTCTTGACCTTTGGACTGAGATCAAAGACAACCGCAGCAGTAGCGCTGGCCTCTGTTCTGGTGGCGCCAGAAGTATAGGTGACAGTCTGCTTGGCGCCAACATTGGAGTTGTCGGTCATGTTGCGGCTTTGGGTACCGTCAGCCTTGAGTGAAACCTCTGTGGCAACGGCAGAGTCAAAGGTGATGTCACCGTAAGTGGCGGTATTGGCTGCCTGATATACATCCACAGAAGCGGACTTGGTAGCTGTAGTCTTCCAGGTAACTGTAGCAGTGAGAGTGCCTTTCTTAGTTCTGTTGGTAACAGTAGTACCAAGTGAAGCAGCTGAAACTCCCTCACTAAAGGTGATGGTACAATCATCAGAGCCGTTGGTGAGGGCAACATCACTGGTGACTGATCCCGAGGTGTAAGTCTGTGAACCCTTGGCTGTAACCGTAGTAGAAGATACTGAACCTCCGGAAGCTGGGATGTCAGCTGGAGCAGCCAGTGTCACATCCGTAACTGCATAAGTAACGGAATTGGCTTGCTGACTAACTGAAACCTCTTTGGAAGCAGACTTGCCATTAGCATTGAGAGTGATAGTTACAGTGCCTGAAATCACGTCTCCAACCACGGTTGTACGAGATTCCGCAGATACCTGACCCGTAGCTGTGGCAAGGGTAAGAGATGAAGGCCATCCGGTCTTAGTTGCATAAGCAACAGTGCCACCGGTAGTAATGGTGCCACCCCCCGAGGTAACACCGTTCCATCCCCAAGGCTGGGAGAAGGAAACAGAAGGGGCATCAACGGTACCACCGGCAGCAGGGATTTGCTGATAAGTACCCACGGTGAGGGTAACAGCACCATAAGACTTGACACCCTTGGCCTGAATGATGGCGATAGCATCAGTGACAACATCGCCGTTACCATTCTGAAGCTTGATCTCCAATGTTCTGGCAGCTTCAGTCTTGTTCTCTGGGATCTTGACGTCGATAGTGAAAGCGAACTGAGCATCCTTACCCGGATCGTCATCAATGCCCGTGTCAGTCTTTCCATCCCAAGAATCATCGTTGACTGCGTTGACTTGGATCTTGTAGGCTGCCCCGGGGATAATCTTGCCCGTAGTCTCGGCCACCTTGATGTTTGCCGTATTTGCGGTACCCGTGATCTGAATGGTGTCAGAACCGTCAGAGTTGCTACCCTTTGCAGCGGCATTATAGGTCGTGGTCGGCACATTAATGAACTCAGCCTTACCGGCCTGAGAAACAGAGGTTGTGTCGGTTGCACCTCCGGTTGTTTTAGCGGTGATTGTTCCACCTCTCTGCTGACGACCCGTGTACTCAAGGGCGGTAACAGTTGTGGAATCGTTCATGGAACCTGAGCTCTTGCCCAGTTTAATCCAACTCGGTTTTGCCATACTTTTAATGGTTTTTAAGAAATTAATAAATTAGCCTTTGTTAGGTGTTTCGTCGTTGTGTTTAACTCCAAGAGTCCATGGAGCATTAGACTCTATGGTTAGATCTTTAGTGCTCTCTGGGTTCGGGAATTCTAAGTTCTCTGGAACAAGTTTGATGAACTCACTCAGAGGTTGATGCTTGTGCATCATCAGAGCTCTAAATACACTCATAGCTTAGGCTTTTGGAAATTCTCCCCAGACAGCCAGAGACCCGATCACTGAGACCACGTATATGCGATCAGCTTGAGTGACAGGAGCCTCACCGTTCATCCATTTGATGGTGGAGTCACCCACGATAGCATGAATGGTTGCTCCCACTTCGATAGTATAGACAGTCTCTTTGTGAGATGCGCTTGCCTGAACAATGTAATCGTCCTCGAGCTCTGAGACATCTACGTAGGTGATACCATCTAGTCTATCCAGTACTTGTTTTACGGTCTCATTTTTGTGCTTTATCTGATCTGAGTCTGTGACATATTGGCCCTCTAATGGTCGTCTTAGTTCGCCATAGATCTTGATATAATCTGCCATGATATTCTAAGTTTTAAGAGATAACAATGGTCATAGAGTCAGTCCCGGGAAGATCCCTAGTCCGATAGCACTTATAGGTTCCCAGTGGAGTAGAAGCCTCTGCTGGAGCCAAGAACGGAACATCGAAACCACCAGATGTAACCTTGTTGATTGACATGGTGTTAGGGACACAGAGCCACAGGTACTTAGTAGCATCATCATTGTTAAGAGTCTTGGTACCATTGAGAGAAGAGCCTCCCTTAGTCAGTGAAGTGATAGTCAACTCATTTCCTGTAGTGGCCTTAGAGAATCCATAATATACTGGGAGATAAAGATTAGCACTAATAGACCTTGGTGAGTTCTTTATGGTAGTACTGCCCTTCTTAGCAGTGACTGAGCCAGATTTGTAGCCCTGAGTAGAGAGAGTGAATTTCTCTGAGCCCTCCGCTACATTCTCCAGGGTCTTAGTCTCGCCGTTGAACTGGATCTGGACAGTGTCAGCTACTACTGGCTTAGAGTTTCTGAGAACCCTGAAAGATACACTGACCTCTACTGAGTTACCTGTCCATTCTGCCGAAGACGGCGAGATGGAAGCCTCAAGTGAAGTCGGGAAGCAGTAGTCCTGCAGCTCCCTTATGGCTCCTGTCACGACTCTGTTCTGCACGCAATTCTCACTGGTCTCAGAAAGTTCGGAGTCAGGCTTGCAGGATTCACCTGGTGTGGGATCAGGGACATCTCCACCGCCCGATGTCTCTTTATCCACATAGAGATTGACAATACAACTGTCTTCCTGAACCCCGGAAGCATCGTTGCATGAGGCAACCCTTATGACTCCGTGCTGAAGTATCCTCTTCTTGATGCCGGAGCCATTGACGAAAACGACTTCCACCCCATAGTCGCCTATCGGGAGAGAGCCGGTTTCCACGAGTCCTCTGATCTCGTTGGTCGTGACAAACCGTGCTTTGACGGCGACTTTCCTGTCGGAACCTACCACCTTCGCCATTATTTCTGAGCAGTCCTCCAATTCGTAGGCTCTGTCTTGGCCGAACGTCAGTCCTTTCGACCAAAGACAGATCCTGATAGGGAAATCATTCCCCCTGACGACATGGAAAATGTCGTTTTTTTCGTTGTATGCGCAATTCATATTCATTAATATCTAATGCTTGAGTTCTTGGTTATCGTTCCTCCGAGGGGTCGAGCGTCAGCGCGATGGCGAAATTCATGGAATTATCTGCATTCTGAGTTACGGTACAAGTAGCATAGACAGTATTCCCATCAGTGCTTACCAATTGTACAGTGCCGGTTCTTGAAGAGCCGGTGTCATTTGCCCTTGCCACCAGGTCGGTGTCGCGGTCTCCGAATCCCTTGGTAATCCCGTCGCTGACAAGGCACCAGTCCGGAAGCGTCAGTCTCCAGCCGGCGCTGTCTTTGTCCGTTATCGTGAAAATCGCTCCGTCGCCACCCGCCTCAAATGTCAATGAAGACGGGAGATCCCATGTGGCGGCCTTTGCCGCCGACTGTTCAATCGTGAACGACTTCGAATATGTTCCCTTGCCGTCCGTTCTGGTTCCTGTTACCGTGATCGTCCCGACGCGCTTGGAGGAAGAGGTGTTCTGTGCGAAAGTAACCTTAACCGCGGCGGATTCGATGGTGGCCGCAGCCTCCGAAAGCTCCCCGGACACTGTCGCGTTCAAACCTGTAAGGTTTTGGTAGGACATCGGATTCGTCAAAACAGTGAGCGTGGCCTTAACCGTGGCACTGTTCATGGAGAATGTGATTGACGGTTCCTGAGATGCCGCCGCTTTCTGTGATACGCTGCATACGGCGTAGGTTGTGTTGCCGCCGGCGCTCTTCAGCGTTATGTTTCCCTCGCGTTCCGCACCGGTGTTGGCAACGATCTGGAACGAGACTGTTCCGCTGCCCGTCCCAGAATCTATCCCTCCTTCTGCTTCCATCCAGTCAGGGTACTCCACTTTCCAGCCAACATTGTCGTTGTCTGTGACTTGGATAAATGGATCATTGCTCCCGTCTGCGTTGATTGTCCATGTGGTAGGCAAATTCCAGGACGGGTCGGCTTTCGGAGTTTCAGCCTTGGCGGCTTGTTTGGCGACACATCTTGTTAAATTACTCTCGCCGCTTTTGAGTATGAGGTCGAAACTGCGCGAAGAACCGGTGTCGTTCGCAGGGTATCTGACCGACAGTTTCCCTTGGCCTGTTCCGGTCGCAGAGCCTGACTCTAACGTCAGAGGACTACCGAACACTACTCTCCAGCCTGCTCTCGCAGGATCGCTTATGTTTATGTCAAAGGTGCCGCCGGCAGGATTCAAGGTCAGATATTCTCCGAGGTATGAAGAAGGAAGATCCCACGATGGATCTTCGGCTGATGCCGCCGCTTTCTGTAAGACCGTATACGACTTCGAGAAGGTTCCCTTGCCGTCCGTTCTGTCTCCTGTCAGGGTGACCGTGGCCATTTTCGCCGAATTGCCCGTGTTCTCCGCATAGGCGAACCCGATGAGGTAACCGGTGATCGACGGCCCCGTGGTTATGGTCATCCCTCCGGAGGCGGACACCCGAAGGTTGGTGAGTCCTGTCGTGGTGAACGTGTTTGTCACGGTGCCGGCCTTTGCCTCGACCCCTATGCTGTCTTTCTGGAAGCTGATGCTGACTTCAGCCGAAAAATAGGTGACGTTCACTGACTTCTCGGCGTAGACGCTTGGTTTGTCTGTACTTGTCGCCCTGACCTTGACCACGTTCCCCTTTGCGTTACTCTTTACCGTCAGCTTCCCGTTGCCATCGATGGACGCATAGTCCGAACCGCTCACCACACTCCAGGTTATGCTCCGCTGTGTCGTGTTCGACGGTGAATATGTCACCTGGAACTGCGCCGTGTTGCTTACGTCGTTCACGGTGGACGGCCCGAGGATGCCAAGTCCTGTGATGTCGATGTCCACTTTGTCAATGACAGTGTTGTTAGGGTTGGCGTAATGCCATTTGAACGTCATGCTGCTGACAGTCCTATCCGTCAGCGATGTCTTGAACTCGTCCACGACAATAGCCCGTTCCGAACCATCCTTCTCGATGATGTACCTCTCCTTGGCCGCAAGAAACTCCAGCCAGTACCCGTTCATCCCGATGCTGTCGATGTGCCCGGAGTTCTGCTCGAATGTCATCGAATAGTCATTCTCCAGCTCCTGCTCTATCCCGGAATTCACGAACACCTGCGTCTCCGACTCTATCGAGCGGCTGAACTTCCCGGTTGCGTGAATATATTCATACGTCCCGCGCCGCCCAAGGAACTTGTACGTCTTCAGCGGCAACCGCATCCTCTTGATGACGAAAGAATATACCGTTGACTTGCTTCCGGAACACTCTATCCAAACATCATAGGACACTATGTTTGACACGTCCAGCCCCTTTGCGGAAGCGGTCGCCAGCATCGTGTCAGCGGAAATGTCAAGGTCATAATATTTCAGATTAATGCTATACGTGGGACTGAGCTCGTAGTTGCTGGATGAGCCTCCGGCAAGATAGTTAAATCTGACATAGGTGGAGACATCACCCGCCATCCTGTAGAACCAGAGTCTGTCTTCGGCTCCGACATGGACAGGAGATTTTTCCGGCCTTGTCGTGAATATGGTCGCGGCAAGCGACTTGTAGGCGAACTTCCGGCAAGGCAGCACACTGAAACTGTACGAGCAATACGACGTGCCTTGCGTGGCTGAGAATACTCCTGTAATCATCCCGACGCCGTTGCCTTTCAGAACCCTGAGTATTTCCCCCGCCGGCAACCGTACTATGCCAGAGTTTGGAGTCACCTCAAAACTCATGACCTCCTGATTGGGGACAAAGGTGTTGAGCCTGATGGAGATCGTCACCGTGTCATCCGATTCCGTTGTCAGCGTCAGCCAGGAACTTTCGTCCGCGAACTGTATGTTACCTGTAAATTCCATTACTTCCGTTATCCGGGGCGTAGATCCCCTTGTCTATGGCAAAATTACCACATGTAACATCCTTGGGAAAGGACATCAGATTTCGATGAACTCGCCTCTGGTGGTGACCCTGTCCGAACCCGCCGCCACCGTTACCGAGAGCTTCGCCACGATCCATTTCCTCCCCCTGAAGTACACCGGTCTGTACAGCCTGAAGTTGTGCAGCTCGACAGGCGTGAGGTTCACGTCCACGGCCACCCTCTGCCTCGTCTTTCCCAGCCACTGGGCGAATGCCTTGTGGTACTTGTCCCAAAGAGCGTCGGGAGTGATTGCCCCCCGGCCTTGGAACATTGCGTCCATCTTGGAGTAGGTCGCGGAATAGCCGTTACTGACGAGACAGTTGTACAGGTGGATTATTCCGATATAAGCTTTTTTGCTCCTGTCCCCGGAAACAGCCTCCGGATTAATGATAGGAGCCATAGCCTTGCTAGCGTTCGTCTTCTCGGGAACGCATCTGACTGCCAGAAAATCGGAGATGTTGCTGAATCCCTCTGCGTCCTTGTCCTCCACCGTTGTTTCCTCGGTCTTGCTCCCTTGATAGATTACATCAGATTCATAGTAATCGGCGAACACGTCCACCTCTCTGGTCTTCTCTACGGTCACCCATGTCTCTCCCTGCTGTACATCCTCATAATAAGTTTCGGTGCGCGTGCCGGTCTTGACACGGTAGTGCCTGCCGGAATAGACATCCTTCGTTGAATCGCAGAAAACGACAGTGTAGTCATCTTTGAATTGTGCGAAGAGGTCCTCGATCTCAAATTGTCCCAAAGTCGCAACTTTGCCATTCGCGATATCCCTTTCAAGTCTGTCGATGTCATATTCCCCGGCTTCGCCTTCCTGGTAGCCGAAGCTGTATTTCTGGGCGAAGGCGGACTCCGAGGAGAAGTCATCAGAGATTTTTCCGTCCAGATCCATCGCGTCCCCAGATGTGAGGATTGAGTTTGCTGACATCATCCGGAGTCTTCCGTCTTCCTGAAAGAACGCGGAGCAGAAGATGGCGCCCAGGTTCTTCAGCAGATCCGCGAAGGTGATGTCCGGAAGAAAGTTGGCGATGTCTGTGTAGGAGTCCACTCTGGCAGGAGCTCCGCGTCTGGGACCCTCCCGGGGATCTCCGTTCTTATGGAGGTCGTTGAAAAGGATGCTGTGGTATGGTGCGAGGATGGCAAGAGGATAATTCTCAGGGTGTCCGCCGAGTGCCAAAGGTTTGCCTAATATGTCAGGGATAAAGTCGATAGGTAGTTTGCCCAGGATGGCCGAGACATAGACGGCGGGGATGAACGAGTCGTAGGTCAACGGCGTGTCGTTGTCCTTGTAGTTGTAGTATTTTAGCCTGCACGCCTCCTTGACATATTTTTCGGCAAAAGGGTGGTCTGCGACATGTTGTCTGTTGATCAGCAGAGGAGTGGTGAACAGGTCATCTTTTTTAGGAAGGGAAGTAATGCTGAACCGCAGTAGTTCCTGATCCCAGATCTTCCCCTCCAGTTCCACCATCTTCTCCGTGAACGTGTACATCAGACACCCGTCCTCGATGCCGTCGTACACCAGCGTGCCGGTCACGAAAGGCACGCCGCCGATCCACGCCGAGGCCTCCAGCCTCTTCACGTTCGGAGCCAGGAACATCGCCGGAGTGTAGCCGAACACCTTCCTGTTCACCGGCGACGGCGGAAACGAGATCTGCGTGCTGAAAGCTGAAGGGATATGCTCCTCGTCCAGCATCGGGTTCTCCATCTCGATCTGGAACTCGAACCCCTTCGTAAGATCCAGCTCCGTGTAGTCCTTTGTCAGTATCCTAACCATAAATTCCCCATTTATGGCACAAAAATAGCCGCCCTCAGGCGGCCACAAAGGACAACAAGATTACTCTTCTAATTTGAATTTTTTCAGCAAATAAGGCTTGATGGCCGAGGATTGTCGGACGTGATCCAGATAATCCTTGTCGTCAGCCTTCACCAAATGTACTTTGTTACATTATCGATATTCTCTTTTCATTATGCAATAGACAACCCCATACAAGTCGCCTTCAATGGTGTGGGGAGTCCCGTGCTGGATGTCATTCAACTTGCCCAGTTTGCTTGTCCATTTACCGTTAGATAATTGACGTGCGGCATGCGTGCATTCAGTTGTACCGGCCTTTACGTAAAGAGCTATTTTCCTGTAGCCCTCCTCGAAACTGCAATCGTCACAAAGAGAATATCCCGTCTTCTCGAAAGCCTTGATGAAGGCGGCGACATCTGTGCTGTCTTCAACGTCGTCCGGCCAATAATGGAACCCGTCGCATATCTTGAGTTCCTGGCCTCCCGGCCACATCCACCTGTCGTCATGATGATAAGCCCAAGCTATGCAGTTATAGTTCGGGGTCCTGGGACTTGTAACCTTAAAGTCCGCATCTGTCTTCAGTTTAGGGAATAGGTTCTTTATCTGAGTTTCTTCACCCATAACTTACAAGCTTCAGTAATTGTCGTGTTCGGATTCTTTGAAATCTTTGCGTTGAAAATGAAATTCAAAGCCCAAACAAGAGGCGAAGGTTCCTCATCAATAGCATTGACAATAAACGGGACGGCATTATAACCCATCGCGACGATTGCCTGAAAGTCTTTCTGCCCGATTATTGCCTTCGCAGAAGAAAGTGCCTCGGTTTTTTGTTTCCAGGAATCATACAGGACATCGAAGCGGATCTTCATCCGCTGATAGGCATCTTCTTTATTATCTGCTAAGTTTATGTATTTGGCCGTCCTATGGCTTGTAAGCACCGATGTAATCTCACTGTACTGATCAATATCGGCATAAGCGGACGGATTCGCCATCGCAAGTCCTGCGGCTATAGTAAGCGGCCTAAGTGTATGACTAATTAATCCAAGTTGCATATTTCAATCAGTTTATCAGTGACATTCCCAAAGAATATCTCATTCTTGATTTTGCGAAGGTTGGCAAGAACTTCGGCTATCAGGTCGATGTCAAAAATCAGGTTGCTCTGATCCAGAACATCAATATCGAAGATGTAGTTGTTCGTGTCCGAAATCTTGTTGAACTCTTGTTTTACAATTGAGTATATGTTCTCATTCACGGGGAGCATCATGTTGAAGGCGAACTGAGACACCGGATAAGGAACGGCATTTGGTTCAGATGCGGAGATTGTCGTCTTGAAATAGTCGATAGGGTTATTGAAGTCCTCAATCACAAAGCGGTTGATGAACCTTATTGATATCCTAGTCATCGTGTGTCCGCTGAACGCCTTCGAGAACAAGACGAGGAATGCCTTGACATTAGCCAAAAATGGATCCCATCCCTCGTATGGATGTTCTTCGATATATGTCAAGACACCTTCCTTTATCTCGACTTTGCTCTTCTGGTCAACGCTCGTATACAGGTAGCCGGCAACTTTTGTCCTCGATGTACCTGTAACTTGAGATACCCCGATAGTTATCTTTGTGTTCGGAAAATTGACTTCCGAGGCGACACTTTCGTGCCTGACTGGGAGAAATTTGCGTATATCGCTGTCACTTGAAATCAGATCAGCGAGGGTGGATTCACCCATGTTGAACTTCAACTGGAATAACGCAACATCTACCGGAGGATGCTTCAATATTGGCCATTTTTTCTCCATAATACACGCAATTGCCACAAATATCAAGGGTGTTGGGCGGAACAAAGATAAAACTTTTTTCTCATTCCGTGCAACTATACTTGTGCAAAAACTAAAGCCCCAGGATTTCTCCGATGGCCGTGGCCGGGTCTCCACTACCGGCCGGTGTAATCAAAAAAAAGACATGTGGAGACGTTATAAGTTGTCCGTATTGCGTTTGTATTGCATTTGTGTTTACACAAGAAACAACTTTCTGGCCAAATAATCAAGACTTTCCGCTGATTTTCACATCGTTCTGTGTCCTTCTTGGCACAAAGACAGCCGCCCTGAGGCGGCTGTATGGGACGGCGGGATTGTCAGAGTTTTTTCAGTTCCACCGGCGGGCCGACCTCAAGGTAATGATCCATCGAGGCGGTGACAATCTCAAATAGTTCCTTGGAACGCTCCCTTATCTGGTCAAGGATCTTCATACTATACGACATTCTCCAAAACACATTCCGGTTGAATCTGTCATCCCGTGAAGACAAGTAATCGATATAGTTATGCCGCCAACTTGCGGAAATATCGGAGAATATCAAATCGAAAGACCCATCCCGGAAAACCAGATAAACTTTAGAGAATATATTAGCTGTGACCTTATCCAACTTCTCCCCATAGAACCGACAAGCATAGCATTTACCACCAGTTCCATACTTGTCACGAATCCCATAGAACTCCATCCAAGGGGCTTTCCATCCAGCCGTGAAAACGTAAATATCATCTTCACTCATCCCCGGCATCGAATATGTCTTCTTGAATGTAAGCGTGTCTGGATCCGCCAGCTTTCTTCCAAAGCAATCCCCGCTGAAGCCAACCAACAGTATAGCGATAACTAAAATAACTTTTCTCATATTCATTCTGAATTAATTGTCATTTTATTCGTCTCATCTGGACATCAAGCGGCCTGTTCAGATGCCGTTCCAAAGAACCTTTCAACTCGTGGAACAGAGACAATGAATATACCCTTGCGGAATCCGCCAGCACTCGGTTCTTCCTGAGCCAAGCTCCGCTTCTGTTCAAAGCGTCATCGTATGTTGACATTCTATGAATATATCTTCCCGGCTTATGGTTGCAAATCACATCGATATTTGTCATATAGATGGTGCAAGAGTCAGGCATACACTTGACATATAAGTCGAAAAACAGATGATCAGGGTATTTTGAAGTCTTATTATTATGAGTGAAACGGACATCGTGACACTGGAGAACCGTTATCCCTCTCTTTTCAAGAGCGAAATCATTCTTTCTATGAATATAGTCAAGATTCGGCTTCCAGATGTTCAGTTGATCCTCCATCCATTCCGCCTCTCTTCCGTACACAGGAAATGTCCCATAGATTGTCAACGTGTCCGGCTGAATAGTCTGTCCGAAGCAAGTCCCGCCGAACCCTATCAGCATTATAGCAACAGCAATGATTAACCTTCTCATACTCATTCAGAATTAATTGTCAGACAAGTCCTTGCAAAAATCACTCCGTAACGGTGTCGTGGCGGAGGATGTCGAACTCCAGCTCCTCGTTCATGATCCTCCTCAGAGCCTCGTCCAACTGGTAGAAGGCGGTGTTCATCGTCCTGATCTCATTGTCGAACCTCCCGTCCATCAGCAACTCCTTCTTCTCGTACATCTGCTTTTCCCACTCCGAGAACCGATCCGCAATTTGGAACAGTTCAATTCTGGTCTCGATGATGAATGAATCAGCCCCGATCTTGTGGCTTTCAGCGGCAGCTGCCGCGTTGTTTGAATTAGTGTATCGCATAACTAATTGTAAATAAATGTCCTCTGCTATAGGTCTGCGATACATACTGGAAGCCTTGCGGCTAGTATAGTCACGGCTTTCGCCAATGACGACCATACAGAGGACAAAAACTCTCTAAAAAATATGTCAGCAATCAATAACGGGACAAAATCAGCCGCTAAAGAGTGCCATCCAATATGTATCGCACCACAAATATGCAACTTCGTTTTTCAATTTCCAAGAGTTTTGCGAAAAAAATGCAGAAAAACTTTCGCTACCTGCCGTAGGTACTCCGGCGTTTCGCCCTGTTGTACTTCTCCGTCTGCTCGATGATCCCGTTCTTCCCCAGCATCGACACATCCGCCTTGATAGGAACGGAGAGCCTTTTGTTCAGCAGTTCGATAGCCTCCAGCAACTTCTCATCGGTCGCTGACCTTGCCGAAGCGACATTCCCTCCGGACACCGAGCCGCTTCCGGTCACTGAACCTGTCGAAGTGTTCGTAAACCCACCGCTTTCCCGACCGATAGCGGCTCCCACAGGATAGACCGCCTCGAAGTTCAGGCTCTTCAACGTTCCAGCCTTCCGAGCCTCCTCCATCGTCGCCACGAACGGCAGCAATGTCGGATTGCTCAGTCCGTCAGCCGGGATCACATATTCACCGCCGTTCTCACCCACAAGCACGGTAGGGGAGGACACGAACCCTCTCTTGTCAGGAGACAACCGCGCCTTGAACGCCTTCCCATCCTGAACCCTCCGAGTGTTCACGAAACCGCCTTCCTCGGCACCGACCGGTTGCGCTGCGATCATCGCTGTTTGTGCTGCACCCAGAGCACCTACGATGGCAGCAGGGACAAGATTTTCCGGCCATTTATAACCGGCCAAAGTCTTTGTCACGGCAAGCGCGGTGTTAATTATGGATTGAATCAGGTTCATCGTTTTGGTTCGTTTCGCCTGTCTTATTTCCATTTCTTCACGCCTTGCTTCTTCCTCGGCTTCCATCTCCTCGACCCTTGCGTTGTACTGTTCCTGCGACACCAATCCGGCATCATAACGTGATTTCAGTTCCTTCTTTTTCTTCTCGTTATTCTTCTTGTACTCGTTGAACGCCTTGTTTTCCTTGGCGTTGGTCAGTTCAATCGCTTTGCTTGCCAGCTTGAATCCTTCCTGGGCAATCCCCCCCATTCCGGTCAAAGCGTTAGCTAGATCTTCTGCCTTGAGTCTTCCATCAGACAGATTCGCAAAGAACTGGTCCCATTGCTCCTGTGACACACCGAACAGGCTTCCTTTCCCAGTGCCTGCGAACGCACCAGCCGTGTCTTCCTTCTGTTTATTCTTGAGCTCGGTGATCTTCTCGATAGTCTGCTGGAGTTGCAACTTGTATTTATTCAGTTCCTCTTCCTGGATTATCGCTCCGTCAATTTCTCCGCTATTTGTGATTTTTTCGAGTTCTGTTTTGAGATTCTCTAAATACGCAAGGTCGGAGGAAACCAGATCGGCATTCATAGATCTTTGCAGCGAAGATTTCTCTCTTGATGGGCCAACCGGCAAAGCTGCCATCTTCTGCTCATATTCGTTTTTTATCTCAAGCCTGTTCAAGTCGTGTGCAGTCTTGAGTTTGGCCATTTCTTTGGCCTCCGCATCCATCCGAATCTTCATCAGATTGTTCTGATGTTTCTTTTCGATCGCCTCCAGCACCGCTGCCTGATTCTCGTATAGCACCTGAGTCTCCTTGAATTTCTTCAATTCCGCTTGGTACCGTACCTCTTCACCGTCCATCGCCGCCTTTGTCTTATCCGTCTCCACCTCAGTGATGATCACAGCCCCCTCCTTGGTCAGTTCCGCGGCCTTCTTCTCGTTCTCCTGCCGCTTCTTCAACGCATCCTCCGAATGCTTCTTGATCTTATCCTGCAACTCGTTCTCAATCTTTGCCCTTTCCGCTCCCTTCTCCTTATGAGCCGCCAGCCGCGCCGTCAATGTCGCCACTTCCAACTCATAAATCCTATCGTCATATTCCCCCTGCGAAGCGATCTCCTTCTCATTGTACTGCCTTGTCAGTTCCGCCTTAGCCTTCAAGAACGCCTCGTCATTGCTCAATGACCACTGTTGTTTGCCGGACTTGTTGTCAGGCGATGTCGGAATATCATCGCTCGTTGTGGCATCCGTTGATGTCACGGATGTCATCTGAATGCCCCTTTTCGACTTGTTAACCCCATATAGCGCCTCCAATGTCTTCACGTCAGAATTGTACTTATCGATTCCGGAAGAAACGGGGCTTAATTGATTCGCCAGATCTTTCGGGTGAAAATCCCTGAGAATAGGAGTCCTTTTCAAGGCCGCAGCAGCGTTGACTCTATCCGTGTTCGAAGATGTCTCCGATGTCATCGTGTCTCGGAATCCCACAATCGCTTCCAGAACGCCACGGTAATCATCTTCGCTCATCTTGGAGTCTTTATGTGTCTTATTGTAGGCATTCCTGATGTTCTCCGCTGCTTTCACAGTGCTGTCCTGAAGCCCCTCATCGAGTTTGGACTTGGCGTTCAGCATCCCTTTCAACCTTATCTGCTCGGAAAGCTTGTCATTGACAATGCCAAGAGCCGCGGCAACCTCATCATTGGACGCTTTCTCATCAAGCAGGTGTGGAAGGTAAGAACCGTACTGATCGTTTATCTGTTTGATGGCAGCTGCCCTTTCCTTTGACCCGATGGTCGCCGAGGTGACTGCATCCTTCAGCCTATTCACCGCATCTTTTTCCCTGTTGATTTCAGAGGCTGTGTCAGCGGCGGCTTTCCGCATCTCTGTCATTTCCTTGGTTGCTTCTTTTGACCGCCTGACAAATGTGGTTATACCGACAACCACGGCGGAGATGACACTTAGGATTAGCCCGAAAGGATTAGCTTTGATGGCCAAACCGAGGCGTTTGAATGCAATAGTAGCAGCCTTGGTATTGCCGACAAGAAGATTTTGAGCCAATGACAAAGCTGCGGTACCGACACTTGCACCCTTCAGACTAAGCGCTTGTTTCAGCAAAGCGTCTCTATTCTCCTTGCTCCAGAACGCCAGCAACTTGTCATACGCAAGCTTGAGTTTCGCCCGTTGGTTATAGATGAATATGGCTGCCGCAATCTCGGCTATTTGGTAGCGATACTTGACCATAGGGCCAATCAATGCGGAAACGGCTTTCAGGCCCATATTCGTAAGTCCGACACTTTCAGACATCAGAGGGTTCATTTTCTCTCCGATTTCTACGGTCGTCTCCATAAGAGCCTTCTTCTGCTTTTCCAACGTGGCCGTCAACGAGTTGTTTTTGAGCTCATATTCATTGGTGATTGAGGTACCCTCGTTGAAAGCTTCGGCCGCGATCAATTGCTGCTGCCGCAATGTCTCCGTCTGTTTTGAAAGGCTTCCGAGTACCTGAATGGCGCGTGAACCGTTCAGCCCCATATCTCCCATCGCCTCGGTGATAGCTTTCATTCCGCCGTCCCCACCTTTGTTCATTCCTTCCAGCACACGGATGAACGCCTCGTTCACATCATCGTTCAAGAGATCCGAAAAGTCTTTCAAAGACATTCCAGCAATATTCGCGAATGTCTCCGTCTTTTCGAACATCTTGGTTATGGTTTGTCCCACCGCAGTGGAGGAAGTTTCCGCCTGCTGATGCAAGGAGTCAAGTGTCGCTGCAAGTCCCATCACCTTGTCGATACTGATCTTGGCGTTAGGTGCGATACCTGCAAGCCTTCCGGAGAAGTTCACGATGTAGCCTTCATTGGCCGTTGACGCGGCTCCCAATTCGTTGATGGCCGAACCGACTTTCAGCATTGCCTTCTCGATTCCGAACTCATCCTTGAGGTTGAACACATCGACCATCTTACCGACCTCAGTGATGGCCGCCTCCGCATCGCCGCCAAGATCCTCTGAAAGCGCCACATTGATCTGGTTGGCGGCCTTTGCGAATCCAAGCAAATCCTCCTGACCGGATATTCCCAGCTTACCACCGGCGCGGACAAGTCCAAGCAGCTCATTTTGAGCCGTCTTTGTGTCTATCCCTTTGAGTTTCTCACTGAGCTCCGAAATCTCATCCTTCGTCAGCCCCGTGGTCTTCATTGCATCCGTCATCGCCTCGTCGTAGGCCAGAAATGCATCACGAGCACCGGTAAACCTATTGATCAGATTGGCGGCTCCTTTAAAAGCGGATGTGAGCGAAATGGCATACTTGCTAAGTTTGTCCATCATCTCACACGTCGTATAACTTACGGCTTTGGACTGATCGGTAAGTTCTTTGTATCTGGTTTTTGTCTCTTGAAGCTGTTTGTTCAGCTGGATCCAATTGTCTGACCCAGGAACCGCACGTTCAAGCGCAGTACGAGTGGCGGTGATTTGATGCTTAAGCTCTCTCATCGTCTTGCTTGTAAGAGGAACCGTTTCTTGAAGAGACTTGAATTCAGACTGGCATTTCTTCAGTGATGCCTGCTGAACTTCCAAAGACTTGCTCAAATCTTGATATTCTTGACTGGCTTTCTTTCCTGCGACTTCAAAAGCGTTCATCTTTTTCCGTGTCTCTTCTATAGCGGCACTTGTGCTGGTTATTTGCCTTTCCAGTTCAAGAAGTTGCTTTCGACTACCGTCCCCGTTGACAATCAGGTTCAGCCGAAGATCTTCATCAGTAATTCTTTTAGCCATAATCTCACGTGATTTATGGCACAAAAATAGCCGCTATCAGGCGGCTGCAAAGGACAAAAATGTTGATTACTATATCTTAGGCGGATCAAAGAACTTTGTTCTGGTGGCGATGATCACGGTTAATACGAAGGCTGCGGGTGATAGCCAGCCCACCACTTTCCAATCATAGATGTCGAATAACGGAAGTGTCCAGATAATGACCGCGAATAGCGCCAGAAAACCAGCCGCTGCGATGACAACCTTTTTCATCAGCCACCTACGTTCTATTGCGAGCTCTATTGCGTCCTCATCAGATGCTCCACAACTACTTTTATCTATTCCGGCTAATTTCTCTATGCCCTTCCACAATGCGACAAAAGGGAACGTGATGATGACGAATATCCACAATAGGATCCTGCTTGTCACCGGTTTCCAGAACACAACCAGCAGGACTATGAGAATCACTCCTATCGGAACATCAAAAGAACCCCAGAACATATTCAATCAGAATTAAGTGTTATCTATACCTCTTGCAAAAATCAATCCACTGCTTTGACGCGTTCACGGATTAATCTCGTGATAAGGATCGAAGAATAAAGGGAAAATCATTCCGTTACGCCCAAGCATAAAATATATTCTCGGAGACCTCCTGCCGGATTCACGGGATGCGCCATCCTTATCCGTGTATAGGGCGAAGTGGTAAATCAGTGTGGTGTCACCAGGCTCACAATTTGGATTCAATCGCTTCAAAAGGTCTTTCATTCTCTTGCTTACCCCTGAACGATAGAAATGTAACGAATGATCACTCTCATTGATGATGTCATTGATGGAACGGCAAGAGATATTCTTCATTATCTGGAAATAAGCCTTTGTGTCATCCCACTTGAACTCCTGTTGGAAATGATAGTCGGTTTTGTCCATATCCGCAAGTTCATAGCTGATTACAATCGGCACATTCTTAGAAAGGTTGGTGTCTTCGATAGATAGTCCCTCTCCGACATCGTGAAAGCCGTGGATGTCGTCCCAGAAATCATCCTCGGTAAGCAGATCCGTACTCATTGCCGGTTCATTCTACGATCACGACGGGCCTTGTAGTACCCGTACATAGTGTCCAACGAAATCACCCTATTGGAAGCCTGATAAGGCAGAAGCCCTTCTCTTGCCTCACACCAAGGTTGTTCACTGTGTGTCACAAGGATCAACTGGTTCTGGGTCTTTGAACCGTACAGACGCATCACCGACTCAAACAGGTCCAACTCCTCTTTCGATAATTCCAGACTGGCAGCAAGTCTCTCGATGGTTGCAAGCACATCACTAGGTTGAACTCCGAAATCCTTCTCTTTCAGGTGATCGCACATATTCGGAACGCAACTCCTGTATTGACGATATATTTCTGGATAAACAGGACCGTTCACCCAAGCCTCCGGAGCCTCGGAGAAAAGTTGATTCTCTCGACCAAAGAACACCATATGCCAAGCCTGCTGGTAGTATAGAATCTTCTGAAGCTTCAGCGGACTGACCGAAATTCCTTGAGACAGCATAGACAGCCCCAAGAACCTTGCGAAATCAGATATGTCAACAGTCTTCATCATCTCCGTATTGCGTTTGTATTGCATTTGTGTTTACAAAGAAACAACTTTCCGGCCAAATAATCAAGACTTCCCGCCTGATTTTCACTTCGTTCGCCCCAGTTCCGACTCCCTTATCCGGGCGACGGCATCCTCCGTGAACTCGTTCATCAGCCGTTCGGCGATGGAGGCGAAAGCGCCGAAGACATAGCGGTTGTGGATCCTGCGGTTGCTCTTGACGGACTGGTCTCTTCGCTGGAGGCGCTTCATGTCCAGGAAGCGCTCGTAGGCCACGTGGACGAACGTCAAAGTCCCCGAAGCGCCGCTGCCGCCGGTCACAGAAACACTTCTGGACGACTCCAGCCGCCCGGAACGCTTCTTGACCCTTGCCTCGATGGCCTTGCCCTGATTCCTCAGAAGCCTCTGTCCCTCATCCTGAAGGATCTCACTAACGAAACGCGCCCTGACATCCATCACTCAAATGATAGTTCGATGCTGTACCCGCTCCAGCCGCCGAAGACGCTTGCCTCCGGAACCACATCCACCGAAGCCAACGCCAAACCCGTCACAAGACGGCAGTTCTGGCTTGAGGTCTCCTCGGCGATATAGGCCAGGATCAGATCCGCAATCTCCAGAAGCCGTGAATACTGCTCATTCTCCGATTCCTCCGTCTTGTCCAGCCCAAGCCCCTTCTCCAACACGAAGATCACCGTCCCCAACTCTTCCCGGAACGTGTCCGAATCCCCGCGCTGATGCACCTCCGGACGCGCCACGAGAACCTGCACACCCGAAAGATGCGCCAGCTTGGAAGTGGCGTCCGATTGCGCGGTCGTGCAAATCGGATCTATGTGCCCACAGCACCAGCAGGAGTGGATCTTCAACCCCTCAAGGTACTCAGTGAGCCTTTGAAGCCTTGATAATCTGCTCATTTCTCTTCCTTTCCTTATAGTTATGCCACATAATCGACAACACCGAGAACAACGGCTCCTCATCCACCCGGTCGATGTTTCCAAGCGTGTTCTCCTTGGCCACCTCGACCAGCAGGTCATTCCACCCGAAGCTGACACCGGAATGCTTGTCATCCCCGGCGAAAAGCCTCGACAAATCAACCTCCTCCCCGTCAATCTCCAGAACACCCGACTGGAGGTACTTCAAGCAAGCCGAGAACCACATCATCACAAGGTTCTTCCGCCATCCCTTCAACCTCGACGCTCTGCGAATATGCACCCTCGCATTCCGCTGGTCCACATCGGGAACCATACGGCCAGCGCGGTTGGCCTTTCCTGACCGCACACGGTACAAAAAGGCGATACACTCATCCAGATCATCTGTTTCGTGGCTCCTGAAGAACCTGTTCAGAGCCGCCGAGGCGTGCCTGAACTCCCCGAACGTCAGATCCTGGAGCAGTTCCCCCGGACCGTGAAGCCAAACAAGCCCCGAACGCACCACCGGCATCGGATTGGCGACCGAATCAAACGTCAGCGCAGCCGACTCCTCCGAAAAAAGGAATCCGAGGAACCTCTCGCAAATCTGATAGACGTTCTCATCCCTTAAAGTAGGCCTGTGGCCGGCGAAGATGTCGGCAAACCATCCCTTGACAGTCCTCCGCACCCCGAGCAGCATCCAAAGCACCCTCACATTGAATTCCAGAGGGGATTTTCCCCGCCTCAGGCACCACTCGAAGATCCGGAACACCCCACGCACCTGTTTCGGAGTCATCTCACTCCACGAACCAGGCACCTGTACGACCTTGCCGGTCTCGAAAACCTCAACCGTGTTCATCACTCGGTGGTAAAGAATTTGTTCCTCCTGTCATTCACAGGCAAAAGCTTAGGATCCGCCTTATCTTCGCTGATCAGAGCCGACAAATCCGTCAAAGCGTCCTTGACCTCACTTTTCAGATTGCCGATGTACCAGTCAATCTCATCCATCGTGGCCACACGGTTGGACTTGTTGCCCTGATAGGTAGGGGAAAACCGCCTTGCGATCTCGATAGGGAACACCTCAAGGCTCCATCTCGTCCCTGCCACGATCACCGCGCTGAGAATGGCCGCCCTTCTGGCCAGCGAGAGCACCCTTTCGTCAGCCGAGCCGTCAGCTATGGAAGCCCACTTATCCCCCGCGAACGGCCCTATCACCGCCCTTTGCCGCTCAATCACAAGTGCCTGGAGCAGATAATAGACGTAGTAGCTCCCGTCGAGGGGATAGACAGCCTCGAACTCCTGAATATTCCTGACAATGGATTCGCCCGTCATCGTCCTCTTGGCCGAAGTCTTCCAGTTCTCGTTGCCGGAAGTCTCCAAGTAGGTGTACAAAGCGTCAAGAGCCCTGAAATACCGCTCCCTCATCGCCCTGTCATCCCTGTCTATCTGCCATTCGTAAGGACTTCTCTCATTGTCATCGATTTTGACCTTCCGTCCGGTCGATTCGTGTGACACGGATGAAAGCTTGGCGTAACGCATCAACGCAAGACACGCCACCGGAAGCCTTACAGCGGCTACAAGTTCCGGCTTCTCATCCTCATCGTAAGCCTCCGCGGCCTCCTTGACCACCTCCGGACTCACAAGCCGCGCCACCTCATCGGTGGCGAACCGGATTTCCGTCTCGATCAGCCTGAAAGGAGAGGAAGCGTACCATTGGCCGGTCAGATCCTCAAGTTCCTTGGAACCGTCCCGATTTCTGTTGAACAAATCCATCATAATCACTGATTTTTAACCCTTGCCGAAGAAGTAAGGGCATCCTCCGCCGACAACTGCTTGTGGAAGAACCCAAGTTTCAGCCCCTTTCCAGGGAAATTGAACGCTATCGCTTGGTTGATCGGCTCCAGAATCGTCTGTGAGGCGATCTCCGTATCCGAAAGCAGGAACAGCTTGAAGGCATACAACAATTCAGATCCAGATGCCAGCTTTCCGTTCACCATCACGTTCGACAGCGACGGATGCAGCCCCATTCCGGATGTGATCGCAGATGCCGAAGCCTCCGAGATCTTCAACTGAGCCTCCACAAAGTCCTTCATCTTCTGGTCTATCGCCTCCACGGACCAAGACACACGCCCCGCGCCGCTTTCAGACGGCATATCGAGCGAATAGAAGAACTTTCCAGCGTTCTCCTTGCCGCTGAGCACATCCTGCATCTGCAACAGCAGATCCTCCGTCAACCGGCTGATCTCGTTCTCCACCTTGGTGTCATCCCAAGTCGGATGAACCATCCTAAGACGGTCACGCCTTTCCTCCCAGTACTCCTTGGGAGCCTTCACCAGATAAGCAAGGTTGATTCCGTTGTCCGTCACGTACTTGAATATGGTCGGAATCTCCGAACCCTTGACAATCCAGCGCAACGCTCCCCAATACTGAGGCACAGCATAGAAATCCCTTGCGAATGAATATGTGTGGTTGTACGATGCCGACGCTCCGAACCGTCCTGGATTCTTCCTGTCATAGACCGGATAGACCCTTACGCCAGTCCCCACGCAGGAATGCTCGAAATCCCCGACAACAATGTGTTTCACGTCCTTGATCTCCCTGCTGTCCGTCCACTCCAGCCTTGCGTTCTTTGAAGGAATATGCTCAAGATAGGCTATCTTTGGCTCCCTGCCTATTCTCCGGCCTTTCTCCAGATACTTGGCATCGAAGAACCCTTTCAGATGCAGGTAATCGGTCATACACCCCTTGATGTAGCTAATATAGTCCCAGCTGTCCAGCCACGCCTGGATCTCCCTGTCCTCCTCCCAGTTATGCACGATGTTTCCTTCCTGGTAAGCCAGCCGGTTAAGGAACACGCCCTGCCCGTAGAGAAGCCCCATCTGCCTTTCAAGGATTCCCGGACCAAGATTGTTTTCGTCCAGGATGTCCCTTAGGTGCACAGGCAGATTGTTGTCGTGGCCGAACGGCACGATCTTCTGTCCGCAAATCGTCTGGGGCAACTGTTCCCAGTTCCTCTGTTGCGCCATCCAAAACACGGAGTCCAGACTGCTGTCCCTCCTGTTGGAAAGCGCGAAAGCCCGGCCATCGTTCAGCCGCAGAACGGATGTGTGGTCGGATATTTTTTCGATTCTGCTCATACGAGTATCAGTTTTTGTCCGTTGAATGTCATCAGAAGCGGCTGGTAGAAACGCCTCGGCTCTCCGGTCTCCAGATCCGTGTAGCCCTCGATGATGTCAGCGTTCTTGTTGTGCTCCTTGGTTTCCCTATGTCTCAGCACCCCGCGCCGGACATAGACGATCCCGTCGCTTGTGCCTTTCGTGGGGTTATAACTCATAAACGAGAAGCTGAAGCTCCTGTCTTCCTCTGACAGTCGCCTCATCTCCGTCAATGCTTCATATACGTTCATATCACAAAGTTAGCCACCTCCCAAGACGATAAAAAGGACACCACGCCCAACCCGGAAACTACAGCCCAAGGCTCGGCTATTTCAGCCAAACGGGCTTGTTTTGTGAATATATTCCCGTCAAAATAAAGTGGTTCAAAGCCTTGCACCCCGCCGCGGCAAAAACGCACTTTTTCGGACGCAAAAGAGCCCGGGCCGCGCAACGGAAGAATCGCAATTGCGATTCCTTCCCGAGGGTGATATATGGCGCACGCCCCGCTCAGTCCTTGTTTTTCCCGACCGCACGAGGATCCGTCGCCGAGGACGGCAGCATCGTCTTGCCGCTGGCCACGCCTCTGAGTTGCTTGGTCATCACAAGATACTTGAATGAGTCTGATGGGTTGGTGGACTCC
This sequence comes from uncultured Bacteroidales bacterium, assembly GCA_934725575.1. GTDB lineage: Bacteria > Bacteroidota > Bacteroidia > Bacteroidales > UBA932 > Cryptobacteroides. Next base: position 182,056 of record CAKVCK010000001.1, on the reverse strand, counting down.
GTAGGCAGCTGCTCGACCGGTAACTTCTCGCTTTTCTTATCCTTGAACACAACCCCGTTCCTGACCACAGTCCTTGCCTTCTCCAATGACAGCTTCAGATGCTTGGCCGCATACGCGTCGATGCGAATCACCGGCAACCGTGGATTACGCTCACTCATTATCTCCTGCATAAATGAATATTCCTCCGGCTGCCCGATGTTGCCCTGGTTGATGGACATAAGCTGCACCGTCCACCCTGTACGGCGGCCGGATTCATCATATTCAATAGCCTTCTTTAACTTGCCGACCTGATCCTCACCCACGGACTTGTAGGAGTTGCCTGCACGGTCATAGTACAGCATCAGGGTCTTGCGCCTCACAGGTGCGAAGAAGGCGCGGAACTTCTCTCCAAGGTCAGGGACATATTCAGGCGCAAGAGTGTAGAGGAACTTCACAACACGCAGGCACGAGCGTCCCTTCTCGGTGTCATTCTGGGCAATGGACATCGAGCACATATTCCCGAAATCCACTCCTGCGATGAGCGGTTTGTCCAGATCGAGATATTTCAGCACCCTGCAATCCTCCTGATCAAGCAGTCCGAATCCATCGTAGGCTTCCTCATCCGTGCCATCATAATAGAAGTGGCGTTCACTCAAGGAGGTGTAGAAGCGGTCGCCTGATTCCAGGGACGGGCGCATAGAGAGGATGGCCGTGTTCAGATCAGGAAGCTTACCCGAGATGGCATCCCCGAACCACTGCTCTGTGAGGATGTCCACATTGATGTAGGATGATGCCAGCATGAAGAAAGTCCTGGCTTCCTTACGCATCCTAAGTTCAGTCCATCGGGCTTTCCACTGTTCGGCCACACGGCATTTGCTGCGATAGACGTTCAGGTCATCGGCACTGTGAGTATTCATCCATTTGTCTTTGGCGGCGGCAGCCTCGTGCAGGCATTCGTTATAGACCAGGCCGGCTTTCAGCACAAGCACGATGGCCGGGATGTCCATATTGTGGGCATATTTCAGGATCCAGTCATATTCCCCGATGTGCGTGGTGTCCGGCATATCGGTGGTGAAACTGAATCCTCGGTAGAAGACACTGTGACCATATTCCTGCCTGTAGCCACGGACTGCCTTCAGCAGGTTGGAGATCTTGTCTTCCCGGAAATATTTCACCTCATCCCCGAAGCAGAACACGTAGGAGGCTCCGGCCAGTGTGGCAGGGCGGTCGAGGGAACCGAACCGGATGTTGGTGCCGGTGTAGAAGATGATCGTGCGTTTGTAGGAGACCAGTTTGTTGAAAGGCTTCCAGAAATGTGGTTTCAGCCAGTCCGGAAGGGATGCCATCTCCGCATCGGTGAATGTCGGTGGCTCCTTCTCGATGACATAGTGGACTCCTTCACGCAGGCCTTTGCGCTCCAGTCCCTCCAGAACGGAAGGGAGGATGTTGGCGTTCAGGTTCGTGAACGTGTCGGCCACCCAGACGACGGGCGCTCCTGGCATATCATAGATGACATCCAGCAGTCTTTCGGCCTGGATGTCGGTTGTCTTGGCTCCGCCACGCCCCACGACATTGAGGTTCTGACAGGCGCCGGCCAGCGACACGATCTGGGCGAAAGGGTTCTGGTACTGGACGGAGGCGGCTTGTGTGGATTCAGGTTTAACTCTCTTCCTTTGCATCCTCAAGGTATTTTACGATGTCGAGATCAACGATGCCTGCATCGGTCCTGAGCCGTCTCTTGACGGACTCCGGAGCGACCACGGTGTCAATCTGCCTTTCCAGCTCATCACGGTTGGCTGCCGGAAGTCCGATGGATTCTGGCGTTGCGGAAAGCAGACGGAACATCGGCTGGTAGATTTCAGCCGGAAGCTTGGCCGGATCATCTTTGTCCAGCTGGAGGGCACGAGCCTTGTTGACGAGGATATCGGCGGCCACGGCATAGTCCTTCGATGTCTTGGCGGCGTCCCTCGCGGCGACATAGAGTGTGTCGAACTGATCCGCCATCTTGTTGCGCATCGCCTCTTTGGAGACCTTACGGTTGCAGAAGAAGAGCTCCACGGCTTCTGAATATATGTCCGCGGCACGCTGGTAGGGGATGCAGAAAGGGGCGCTGGTCAGGAACTTGATCGTCCTCCTTTTGCCATACTGGCCGTCCAATGAATATATCAGCGTCAGCAGGTCTATGTAGATCTGTTCCTTGTCGGAAAGGTTGCCCTTTGATCCGGAAGCAATATATTCCTGAATCTTCTCGAACGCGCCTTCTTTCTCGGCACCGCCGAACAGATCCAGCTTTGAGATGGTGAAACTTTTGTCCCGGACGATGTCGCGGAACTGCTCGACGGAGTCGGCGTCGCCACCCATAGCTCCACGCACAACGGCAAGTTCGATCTTGGCCCTCTTCTCCAGCTGGCCGCGTTTGATGGCGTTGCTGATCCGCTGATCATCTATCGTGACGGGATCAGCCAAGATGACATCCAATTGCCTTTCTGTGATGTCAAGGAATCCGGCCAGTTCGGCATCAGTCCAGCCGATGGCCGCAAGGGATGAAAGATCATCGAGAAGTTCGGTTGTCAGTTCCTTCATATTCTTTAATCATTCGGTTTATCTCATCGAGCGTCATCTTCAGGCGGGAAAGCCTTTCCTCTCTTGACACTTTCAGGTCAGGGCGGTCGCCTTTCTTGATTTCCCGCTCCGCGCGCCAGATGGAATCCTGGACATTGCGCCTTTTCCGGATTAGCTCGGTGATCGGCATTCGTCTCAGATTATCCAGTTTCTTTGTCAAGGCGAAAATCGGATGTTTGCCAAGAATCCGGTGATGCTCCTTGTAGTATTGAAATTCAGTGCGGGAAACTGAATTTTGATAAAAATTTCTTACCGTTTTTTCCGCGGCCTCGAAGCACTCTTCCGGAGTGGTGCATTTGAACAGATCCTCGTGGGCGTTGACATAGTTGTGCCACGATGTGATCATATCCGCGGCAAGGGCCTTCAGTTCGGTCGGGCAATCAGGTTCGGAGAGGAACGGCCAGTCTTCCCGGAACCGCCCGCCTTTCGTCAATGTCTGCGAGAACGGAACCTCTGTGGCGAACGGAAGCAAAGCTTTCTTCAGGAGGTGTGAATATTCCTTCGGCGCCTTCCTGACAAGAGCGTCGAGCCACTTGTTGGGCGCGTATATGCTCAAGAGCCGAAGTCCTTCAGTGACCTCGGCTCCCGAACATATCCATCTGTCAATCTCGTTACTCATTCAGCAGGTACTGGTCAATCAGATGTGTGATGGCCGCATAGCCTTGAGGAGTGGCGAACACGAACTTCTTGCGGACGAACGCCTCGATGACAAGATGTTCGCAAGGATTCGCGCGATAGACCGGAGTCACGATGTTGCCGAACCGGAATCCGGCCTCGATTGGTCTATGGAGATTCTTCTTGAAGTAGTCCTTTAGGAACTCCTCCGCTGTCTGGTTTTCCGCTGGAAGCGCGTCCACGAGTTTCTCCTTGGAGAACGGTTTCGGCAGCCTTTCGCTGAAAACCTTGTTGCCTTGAACGTCAAGGAACACAAGCGGTGTGGCCAGTTCTCCGATGGAAATCTTGGCGCAAGGAACGCAGTTGGCCGGCACGAGGATGAAATCATCGGAGATATTGTTGTCGGCGATGATTCCGGCAAGAATGTCACGGATGTCAGCGTCCGGTTCAACCGTGATGACAACAGGCTTGACACCTGTCATCTTCTCCCAGACTTTGGACAACTGGCCGTCCGTGCCCTCGTAGGCACAGACAACCAGATTCGTTCCGCCGCTTACAGGGTTGCCCGCAACCTTGCCTTTGACGGCTTTTGTGTCGATCTTAGACATCCGCTAAGCTCCTCCGGTCGCGCTTGTGGCGTCCTCGGCGATCTCCGGCATCTCTCCGGCATATTCACCAGCCAGGAACTTGTCAGGCAACGCCTGCTTCCAGGTAAGAGCCCTCTTGGTCGCCTCACCGTCCATCTTGGTCTCAAGAGACAACCTGAGCGGGTTGCAGACACGTCCCATAATCTGAGGACGGCCAGCAGTTGTTCCGTCGCACTCCTGCACGATGGCGATCACGCCACGGTTCTTGAAGATCTCGATGAAATTCTTGATGGCCACTGAGTTGCCCGGGTGGTCGAACACGATACCGGTCTTGATTCCCTCGGCGTCCGGATCTCCGGAAAGTTCCTCGGTGACCTGAATCGTGGAAGCCGTGGCATAGATGGAGATTGCCTTTGCGCCGGTCTTCAATGTGAGGTCTCCAGTTACAACGCAGTTGCCAACCTCTCTTGTCGGTTCGCTGGCGACATCCTCCACATCTACGAGGATGATCTGTGATTTTCTGGTGGCGGCGCAACCAGCGCCGTCACCAGGTCTTGGAATTGATGATTTAACGTAAGCCATAATTCACGCTTGTTATTTGGTTATGCACCGCCTTGACCCTGATCCTTGGTGTTGTCAGCAGCCTTCTTTCCGTTCTCCCACTTGTCGGTGTCCGGAACATCGGAAACGATGCTCTCGACCGGAGTGTAGCCGTCCGGAACAGCGGCATAGACAGCCTCGGCGATCTTGAATCCCGTTGAGAGGGAATATTCACCGAACACCTTCACATCGTAGTTCTGCTCCTCAATCTTGACGATGCAGTTCTCCGCCTTGGAGAGATCCACAAGCTCCACGAAATTCTCCTTCGGGGTCGCGAAGATGATAGGGGAGTTGTACATCGATTTCAGAGGTACGAGGTGGAAGTTGGTGAAGCGGATGCTTCCGTCATTCTCCACGCCGGTGTACTTGCCGTTGACGGCGAAGTCCGCCCTCTTGTAGCGGGTGAGTAGCTGCTCAGAGCAGTGGATGGTCACGATGTGTGCGAACAGTCCGGAGATGCTGTCCACGAAGCCGTCGATGTAGGCGAGGAGCTCGGAGTCCGACATCGCCATCGGGTCGGCTGCCGCCTTGTAGTAGTTGATCTTGCAATTCTCGTCTGACTTGCCCTCCACAAGGATGGTCTCGAAACCGTCCATAGAGTTCTTGGCGGCCTTGCCCGCGTCACCGTCAGCGACAACGCCAGCATCGATGAACTTACCCTTTGCGATCATCGAGATGGTGATGTCATCCAGCACCTTAGGCAGGATGTGGTTCTCGATGATGTAGCGGGTGATAGGCATGTCCGCCATGGTCTTGCCCTGCTCGTAGAGATAGAGCAGCCAGCTCTTGAGCACATCGGCCGGCTGGATCAGCACGTTCAGCTTGTGACGGCGATAAGGAATCCTGATCGGAGTGAACTTGGCCGCTCCCTTAGGAGTCCATTTCGGTGTGAACTGCTGTGAGACCTCGGACATAATGGCCGCGCTTGCGATGTAGTCCGTGTTGGACTGGATGCGGGTCATATGCTTGGCGTCATCGAATCCGTTGTAGATCCTCTTGTTAAGGAGCTCCAACTTCATCTTAGGAGGCATCGTCATCTTGAACTCGGCGTTGAGATCCGTGATGTCGATAGACGCGTCTTCCATCGCCGTGAAAGCGTAAGGATTGACGGAATCAAGGGCTTCCTTCACGATCTTGTTGTGTGCCGCCGCCATATTGATGGCAAAGACCTTGGCCGCCTTGGACGCAGGAACTGCCGTGGCAGCCGGCTTAGGCTCCGGCTCGGAAGCCAATGAGACAACGTCCTTCTGAAGCTTCTTCACCTGCTCTTTAAGTGCCTTGGTGGCCTCATCTGTCTTGGCGGCCACGGCGGCGTTGAAAAGGGTCACGGCATCACCCTCCTCATCGAGGTTGATGCTTTCCAGTTTGTCGAGAAAGTCCTGGCCGTAGTTCTCCAGAACCTTCTGCCGCTCCTGATCGGAAAGGGAAACCTTGCCGTCCTTGACGTCAAGCTCGCTCTTGCCGAAGAGACGGGCCACAAGTCGGCCCATCTTGGAATTGTTGAGAGTTTTCTTATCCATTATGAAAAAGATTGGTTAAATGCTTGTGAGTGCGAAGACCGCCTCGATGGTCTCGGAAAGGGTCTTCTTGGCATCGGCCATATTCAGGCGCAACGCCTCAGCGGTGCCGAACATCGCGCCGCTCAGAACTCCTTTCTCCTCTTTCTGAATATTCGGCCTTCCGGCCACGACCGCATTCTGGAATTGCTCCACCAACGGTTTGAGTTCGGCTTTGACAGCCTCGTAGTTTCCGGCCAAAGCTTCCCTATAGGCCCTGTTCTTCTCTGAGGACTCATCGGCGTAGATTACCAAAGTCCTTTCACCGGTGGTTGGGTTGGTGGCCGAATCGTCCACGAAGACTGCCATCGCTCCGATGGAGCCGACCTCGGAAAGGTCGTTGTCCATATAGATGGCGTCGCACTGTGAAGCCACCCAGTAGGCGGCAGAAGCGCAACAGTCGGCGTGGACATAGACCGGCTTTCCTTTGGATCGGGCGTAACCGATCGCCTCAAGCATCGGAGGAATGGCCGAACAGCTTCCGCCAGGGGAGTCTATGTCCAGGACGATACCGATGACATTGTCGTCATCGGCCATCTCCCGGAGTTTGTTTGCTATGAACGAAGTTCCATAACTTATGCAGGTGTCGTATTTGGTCATCGTGCCGTGAAGCGGAACAATGGCGACACTCTTGGATTCCTCGGTCTGCGTACCGGAATCGGCCACGGTGGAGACCTCCGACGACTTCACCTCCATCTCAACCGGAGTCTTGCTGAGGAAAGCACGAGCGATAGGAAGCAGCTGCTCCGGATTGGAGACCAGCCACTTTCCCTGAACGATGTCCCTTGCCAGTTGGAATGTGTCTGCTTTCATCTTGTTAATCAATGTTTACGCAAAGATACCAGCGAGACACCCGTAAAGAAAGGACACGCTAAAAGACAGGGAATTGATACGAGCTGGACAGCTTCAAGGTGTTGGACTCGTTGACCTCGAAAGTCAAAGGCAAGTCCTCGGTGCCGTAAGTCTCATCGTCCCCGTGGCAGAATCCTACCTTTAATATAAGGTTGTCCCTCATAATCTCCGAGGACTCCGAAAGCGTGGCGTTGATCTTGACGGTGGCCAGCCTCCCGGCATCCTCCGTCTTCTCCGACCGCTCGATGGTGGCGGTCCCTGGAACGAGCGCAAGTTTATGCCAGACTCCATCCTGTCTGTCAAGGCTCTGGGCCTGCAATGAGTCAATGATTCTGATCATCTTTCAATCCGTTTATGTTTATACTGCTGTTGATGTAATCCACCTTGTTGATAAGTTTCTTCACCAGTTTGTCCAGCGTCTGTTGCGATTGCCTGTAGATCCTCTTGTGCAGCGCGTCGAAATAGTCGGTGCTGAACAATCCCCTCGACACGATGAACGCAGTGACTATGTCCTTCTTCTGGACTCCGAGCTCGTAGCCGGCAAGGTAGTACTGCTTGAACTCGATGTCAAAGAAGGCGTTGATCGCCATATTCAACGCCACCGTGCTGTACTTGTCATAATAAAGGAACTTATCCCTCATAGGAGCCGTGGCGATGTCGCTTGGCAACTCCAGATCCACGACCTTGTCGCCTTCCAGAGCCACCGGACCCTCCGCCACCTTGCAATGAGCCACGAGAAGCCTGCCTATGCTGTTTCGGGCATAGACTTTCAGAGGCCCGCCCAGACTGTCAGGCGGGAACAGGTAAGCCAGATAATCCGCCATCATCGGCGAATCCACTTTCAATTTGACATCGAGCATTTCACAGTTCATCAAATATTATAGCCACATTTTTCGCAAAAACAGCAACTACACCAACTACACTTGAAGCTATGTTTGATTTTCAATGAGTTAACCAAAAACAAGGTGTAGTTGACCCTCGAAAATGTGTAGTTAGTGTAGTTGGAGTCACCGCAAGTGTAGTTGAATGTAGTTGGAGTGTAGTTCTTCAACTACACCGCAACTACACCTTATTTCGTTAATATTCATTCATTTACTTCAAGTGTAGTTAGTGTAGTTAGTGTAGTTGGGGTTTTTCGTTTCCTCAGCAAAATAATTTTTCACTAATTTACGTAATTTATTGAAGAACTACAATAGATAACACAATATAAACATTTGTTCTATTTAAAAGTATGTAAAAATAGTTATTTTGCTTGTGCTAAATTTTGGCACAAGCACCCTGTTTTTCCCGATTTCCCGCCGTTTTGGCTAAATTTTGAAAAGTGTAAGCAAATGCCGCTATTTCGCTTCCGCTTTTTGATTGGTTATTATAAAATCTCCGTTTCACACACTTGTTTCCAATAAAAATCGTAAGTAATTAATGAAATATCAGCGACTCTTCCTGTATGACACAAAAAAAGGCGGCGTCCATACGGATGCCGCCGCGCCTGTCGGTGAATGAGATACTCGCCTTATCCTGAGTCAGGTTGCAATCAGGCGAATTTGACAGACGATAGTTCTTGGCTGAAGTTCTTTATGCCCTCCTCGATTTTCTTCACGGTCTTCGGGGAAGGATGCCTGTAGCCGCTGATGTAGTGGCTAAGAATGGTCTGGCTCACTCCGGTTACTTTCTCCAGTCCGGCAAGCGTTAGGATAAACGCATATTGTTGGAGGAAAGAGGGAACGTCGTTGTAGAACTCAAAATCGACATCCGGACACTCTTTGCCCTCTTCCGCAAGCATCTGCTTTGCCTCCTCATAAGAGTTGTAAAAGTCCTCTATGGCTTCTTTGGCTGTCTTGCCTTGACCGAGAAGTCCGAATGGAATCGCTTTGTTATACTCCATTGTTGCGTCGAAGGTTCCGTCCGAACCTCTCGCGATATAAACCTTTGCCTTCATATCTGATTTTATTAATTAAATATTTGTTAAGCATTGGGGTGGGTTATAGTTCCACCCCCGATTGCTTGCTTATGTTCTCCAATGTCCGGTCTTTCGCTTCTTGGCTGCTGTGTCGCGGTATCTGGAACTTTATTCCTGTTATCGGACTGAACCACCAGTCGTGGTTTTTACCGTGCGAGAGGAAAGAGCATCCGCCTTTCTTCAGCTTCCTTATGACTTCCGAGTATCTCATTACCGTTATTGTTTTGATTGCACTGCAAAGATAAGGAATTTCTTAACATTTACCAAATTTTTGGCGATTATTTTTACTTTTTCTTTTTTCCGAAAACGGCCTCGACCTCCTCGTCCGTGTCCGGATCACGTCTGATCCGGCGGTAATCGGAGCTGAAGGTGATGCTGACAAGGCGTTCCTGATGACAGACGCAAATCAGGCCGATGACAGCCTCGTAGTCTCGTGGTGAGACCTGAACGAGATAGTCAACCCATTCCAGAAGAGGGAGGCTCCGCAGCCACTTCACATACGCCCGCCGCCTGGCCGCAATCACATTGGCGTACCTGTTCCGGAACGCCTCCTCCTGCTTCCTTGAATACAGAACATATCTCCTCAGGTCTTCCATCACTCCTCCCAAAGTTCGGCATCAACCGCTTCGGCTGGCTCGGTGACCGATGGGGGAGCGCTGGCCGCCGTGCGGTTGTCACCAATCTCCAACGTGTCCGTAGAAATGTCCAGATCTATTCCGTAATTGACCTTCAGCGCGTCATAGTCAAAGACCATCGCCGTGGTGACGCGGCTCTTGCCGGTCTCAGGATTGCTCGACACGTAGGTCTTGTTCTCCAGCAGCTTGAACCGCATCGACTTGGCCGTACCTATGAACTCCGGTGAATGCTCAAGATAGTACTTCAGCGAATCCCTCGGGATCACCTTGCCGTTCACGTCCTTGCCCTCCTTCATATAGAGAGCCGAAAGCCGCTGGAAAGCCAGATAGATGTACCGCACTCCGTGCTTCGGCTCGAACGGAACATCCGACTCCTTGATGGCGAACGGACGGTCCCCGGCGCAAAGCTTATAGTCGATGTTGATGTACGCCTGCCCGGATGCCACCAGATTCTCCACAATCTCCCAGAAGCCTGAAAGCTCGTTGTTCTGCTTAGTCTTCTGGTTCTGATCCACACAACCCTTGCAGCAAAGCCTGAATATCTCCTCGCTGTCAAACGGCACATCGATGTCCGTCCTCAAAGCCCGGTAGGCCGCCAGCTTGTTCACGGTCATCATCTGTGACCTTCTGAACTCAGCAGCCTTCTCCTCCGGTGTCTGCTCCCTCTTCTCGTACTCTATCCCCAGCTTCCCGGCAAGATATTCCACCGCCTCGTAGAAAGTCATGCCGCGCCGCTCCATCACAAAGCTGATGGCGTCGCCGGTACGTCCGCACCCGAAGCAGTGATACATGTTCCTCGAAGGTGTCACCACGAACGAAGGTGTCTTCTCCCCGTGGAAAGGGCAGCAGCACTTGTAGCGGCTGCCCTCCCTCCTGAGTTCAACGCCCTCGCCCTGGATGATCGAGACAATGTCCCTCTCCTTGATCTGGTCTTTTACGTAATCCGGAATCATAAGTCAAACAGTTCTTCGGCGGTGGACTCAATTCCGAAGACATCCTTCACGTACTTCAGGATCCTCTCCTGATAGAGTGGCTTTGGCCGTCTGTTGCCGTTGCACCACGAGTACGCCGTAGGGTAGGCCACCCCGTCCATCACAATCAGAGTCATCAGCTCGTTCCGCTGTTTCTGGGACGCGGTCTTCCAAATCTTCTTGATTTCCATATTCCGTTTAAGTTGTTTTTTTAATAGCCAATCTGTTTGTAATATTTGCTGTCATTCAGGCTCTCTCTCATGGCCATAATCGCACGAATGCGTTGAATGTCCTCCGGAGAGAGATTCAGTTCATCGTCGGGGACATCGTCCGACCGCTTGCAGAATAGACTATGTTTCGAGCTGTAGGCATGAAACAGAATGTCTATTTGGTTCTCAACCTCCCGCCGGAAATTAGCTTTGTGCCACTCAAATAGGGCGGAAAGTTCGGCGTATTGATAGGCGGTCATTACGACGGAAATCGCCGTGCGGCTCATTCGACGATACGACATACTTTTTTCGCCTGTAACCCTAGCATAACACTGTGTAAAGATACGCAGGTCAATTTTGTTGCGGCCGATTTCAAACCGATACCGTTCTCTCTCCTCGACCGCCAGAACTTCATCAAGGCTGACACCGTGTTCCAGACATATCCGCTCCATAATGCTCCTGGCGTTTTCGGCCTCTCCGCCAACCCCGCTTTCGGCAAGGGTAGCGATCTTACGAATCTTAGTCTTCAGGGATTCGTAGTTCTCTGTTTTATTCATTGATTTTCAGTAAAAAAGGTAAATAAATAAACTTGAAAAATAATTGTGTAATTCAAAATAAATGCGTACCTTTGTATTGCGGTTCAGGGAGAGCCGCGAAAGAGGAATCTGAAACGCTTGAAAGGGAGTAAGAAAAACCTACCAAAGTCTTAAAAGTATGTCCGCAAGATTTACGATCAAGATTTGGAAACTGAGATTCACGATAGAAATCGCAATCTAGTTCGCCAACGGAGGCTGAGAGATCAGCCTCCCCTTTGGTAGGTGCTGCAAAAATACACAAATTGTATGCAAAACAAAAATCTGTCATCTTCACAAACTCCTTCCGAGTCTCCGTCCTGGGGCGGCGCCCGTTCCGGCGCGGGCCGCAAGTCCAAGCCCCACGGAAAGTCCTACACCTTCCAGTCCACCCCCGAGGTTGACGCGTTCCTCTCTTCCTATCAAGGCAACAAGACCGAGTTCATCAACCGGGCGATCCTAACTCTTGCCGGAAAGTCTCCCGAATGACCTTGCCCGACATATTCCGGATCAGTTCCAGTTGTCGTGTCTTATCTGCTTTTCAAGCAATTCACCGCAGTGTCTGGCCGCGGTGAATTTTTGTATCCGCTGCACTCTGTACCTCTTGCCTTCTCCTGTCTTCGTCACCGCTGGTGATTTGATTATCCGGTTGACCGTCTTCCGCGCCAACTTGTTCTGAATCTTTCGTGCTATTGAACTCATAATATTACTGATTAATTGATTTCGCCCCCGGGAACGGAATCGAACCGCTCACATCGCGCGACGCTTTCGGAGCAGACCCCGCCCTCCTGGGCTTTACATCCTACGCAAGTCTGCCTATGTGCCGGCAGGGACCCATATCCTGCCCTTTCCGGGGAGTTGCCGGTCTTTCCCGGCTGTCAAACTTACTTAACTCAACACTATCTAAACATACGGTCTCTCACCGCCCGACGCTCCTTAACGCCGTAATTGAATTGATAAAACTGAGATCCCGCGCCGGACTCGAACCGGAAGTTTAACTTATGATTTTCGACAAAAAAGGTTATTTGCTAGCTTTTAAGTCGCTCCCCACGGAGCATCGCGGAATTGTTTACGCCTCGCGGCGCTACGTGATGGCGGCTTCCTAGGGCCGTTGAATATAGATTTGCCAAGACCTATTACTTATCGTCATCCTCCTTGAGCGCCCACCAGTACAGCGCAACCACGCCGACCAGCATCACTCCTTCCACTATGTAATGAACCAACATATCAGACCACATCCTCCTCAAGCGTCACCATAATGAATTTCACAAGCTCATCCCAGTTCCACTTCCCGGGATCACGCTCCGGCATCCCACCCTTGTCAAGTCTCCACACACCGGCGGCACACTCCCAAGCCGCAAGGCACTGCCCAAGCCTGTCAGCGATGAACTCCCTCGCAAGCGGCCTGATGTCATCACCCTCCTGCGCCTTGTTCCAGAGCCTCACCACGTTCACCCCGGCATCCAGATGGTGCTTTGCCATCAAATCAAGGAACTTGTCCCTGTTTACATCGTGGTTTTCCATAACCAATGAATATTAATGAAGATGTCCGTCACTGTCCCTTGTGGTGCTGCCTTTCAGCATCCACAGGTCTGGGTTTTCCTTCTCGGTAAACAGCCACGCCATCGCATCATTATAAGCCTTGCGACGGCTGACAGCCTCCGGAGCCAGTCTCCGCACGCACCCATCGTGTACGAAATCATCAGCGTCGGCAGATGCCACCACGCGAAATTCGCCTTTCCTGCCATTGCCTGAGCGGCGTTTGCCGCCAGAGCGACCGCCACCACCACCGCGAACACCCTCCAGATGCCCACAGAGGTCCTTTCCATTTTCTTTTCTGCACTCATAACTCATTTGTTTTGTGAATATTTTATTATTATCTTCGCTCATTTAAGAATGTATATCATTTGTATATCGTTTGTGTTTACACTGCAAAGTTATGACAATTATCTTGATTTCCAAGATAAAAATAGAGAAAATTTATGACAGAAAAAGAGAAGATAAAGCAATACCTTGAAAGCAAAGGCATTAGTAAGAATAGTTTTTATCAGAAAACTGGGCTGTCAATGGGCTTTCTTGACAGTGGTAAAAGTCTAGGTGTCGATAAACTTAAGACAATTATCGAGAAATTTCCCGATATTTCCCTTGATTGGATAGTACTTGATAAAGGGGGGGAGTCCTCCAATAATTCTATATCTAACGGTTCAGGCGTGGTCTTGAGTGGACAGAATAACGGCAACACCATCGACAACCGCCAATATTATTCCGACAGCCCCGATGTCCTCCGCGCCCAGATCGAGCTCCTCGACGAACGCATCAAAGAGAAGGACGCCCAGATCAAAGAGAAGGACGCCCAGATCAAAGAGAAGGACGCCCAGATAGGCCGTCTCCTCTCCATTCTGGAAAAGCAATAATGTTCCGATATGAAAAAAGTCTTAATTATCTTGGCATCGCTTTCTCTGCTTTCGAGTTGTGCCGTTACACAACAAAGAGATAGAATTGTCCAAACCTTGTTTTTAGATTATCGTCCTTTTGTGGAGAAAGGTTTTTTCTTGAGCCCAGATCCATATCCAGGAGAGTTTACTGCATTGGGCGATTTATCAGTAAAAGTTTTCCCTGCCATTATCCAAAACGGCAAAGAAAAATCAGATGTCACATTTAAGGAAAGGGATAACTATGCTTACTACAAGGGACAACCAAAAGAGGCTTTCTCCAAAGAAAAATTATCTGGTGAAGATTTATTGCAGGAAGCTGTTGATGCGGCAAAGGCTTTGGGTGCGAATGGCATCGCTGATTTGAGGATAACAGAGATTCCTGCCGCTTATGTATATGGTGGGGAAGATGCTCATTGGCTAATCTCAGGCATCTGTATCTATATTCCTGAGAAGCAATAGGAAAGGCCGCGCCTCGCGGCGTGACCTTTCCCTGATGTTACAAAACAACTTTTATATGAGTTATGATGCAAACATAGCATATTTTTGCAAACAATAAAAGGTTAATGAAAAACAATAAGCGAACAAGGAGAGGAAAACCGTCCGGAAGGAGCCGTGGCGTGCGCCAAATTTGCGCCAAACGCCCCGATTCATCCGCTCTGGACGGCTTTCAGTTGGGGGTAAGAATCCCCGAAAATGCCCGTGAAATGTCCTTCCCCCGCTACACCAAAGCGGACACTGAATAGTCAGTGTCCGCTTTTTTCTATACATCACTAAACAGCCAATAAGTCCGTTTGAAATCAGCAGTAGTAAAAACAGCTTAGAATTCAATACGGAATGAAACGGTCGGCATTATAGGAATCAACGACAGCTCCATCCACTGGTCGGCATCATCATCGTACATCAGAAGGAGCGGATTATGTCTGTTCAGAATATTGTACACTCCTACTTGTAATTTATAATTAATCTTTTGGGACGCGCTCCTCCAATTCCTGAAATATCCTATGTCAAGCCTTATGTAGGCCGGCATCTGAAGATTGTTTGGGCTTTCATCAAAATATGGAATCAAGTATTTATCATCGTCAGGTGTGATACTCTCATAGGAATATAGTCTGTAACTTTCCCAATGGCCGCTTTGGAGTGTGAATGCTGAGCTTATTCCCTGTTTCGTTATCTCAGTCCTTCCGAGGTCATACTCAACCGACGTGTTCAGGATATGACGTCTGTCAAACTTTGCTGGAAAAGGATTGCCTTTGTTAAGATTCTCGAACGTTCGGTCTGTCTTTGACAGTGTGTATGCGACTCTTGCGGAAAGGCGCTTCCCGGAATATTCATATAGAGTTTCTATACCGTATGAAGACCCATTGCCGACTTCGACATTATCTTTCCATCCGGCGAAGGATGCGCTGAATATGTTAGCGGCATTGGTGTAATAGACAAGGTTCTCCATTGTCTTATAGTATCCTCCTACCGTGATCTTGTGCCTCATAAACAATCCTGTCATTCCCAGATATCCTTGGTATGCGGACTCGTAAGGAATGGTGTCATCAGATGGCACGATAAGATCCATAGACCAGCCAAGTGGCATTCCCTCAAGAATATGATGAAACTGCGCGACCCTGTCTATTGTAGCCATCAGTTTGACATTTGGTATAATGCTATATTCGCCAAGAATGCTCATTTCGGGAATATAACGAGTTTTTTCAGATTTACCCAATGTCTCGCCAGACCTATAAGAGTTGATCCTTGTGGCTGCCTTGAGATATAGTTCCTTTGATTTGCGGTACTCATATTGCCCCCACAACACAGCTGAGAGGCTATAGCGCTTCTGATCAGCCCATTCCGATGAAAGGGACGAGGAGCCTGGGTTGAATTTCGTATTCCTAATCTGGCCACCTGCTTGGAAAGAATTCCTATTCCCCTTATATATAAGTTTTGCACTCGCCACAAACTCCTTTATGGAGGACTTGATCTTGAGTTGGTTTATTGTGCTGTTGAACAAGACATTGGAACTCTGGCCGCTTTCATAGACATTGTATGACACGTCATATTCAGATCTTGTCTTTATTGAGTGATGTCTGGAGTATTTGATCAGACCGATGGTGTTGTTCCAACCCATCTTGTATCTGTCTGCGTTCTTTCCGAACACGATGTCATATTCATCAGCACTTCTGAATATGAATGCCGTCAATTCGTTACCTTTTTTGTCCTTTGACTGAACCTTCCCATAGACATCGTAAACAGTTGCGTCAAGGCTTTTAAGGCCTTTATCTGAAGCCAGGACATCTTTCGCCGACTTATATTCAAGACCTATCGGTGAGAATCTTCCTGTGACAAGAACTCCGGTTCTGTCTGAGACAGGCCCTTCCACTTTGACACTTTCAAGGAAGGGGCTTGCCATTCCGGAAATATGCCATTTGTCCATCTGTGAGGCGGCAGATTTAAGTCCGATGAAAGATGATAGGGCCGCACCCCTGTCCGCGTCAAATCCACCTATCTGGAAATTCGTCTCTCCAATCACATCTGAAGACACAGAGGATGTCATTCCAAGCAGATGGCTGATTCCGTAAATTGTCACTCCGTCAAGAGACATAAGATTATTCCCGATATTCCCTCCGCGGGCGTAGATCGCGGAAGATCCTTCTGCACCGGTGGCTATTCCCGGAAGAGCCTGGATAAGTTTGATAGCGTCTCCCTCTCCTATAGGGGTTATGATATTCCTGACGGTCTCTATGTCAGATAATGTTCTTCCGGTCAGTATTTCGATGCCACGATACGCTACTTTGTTGGCGGCAGTCAGAGTGTCCGAAACCGAAGAGGTGTCTTGAGCCGGACACCTCAATCCCATCAAGGGTAAAAACGTCAAGAACGTTGCTATTCTGAGTTTACAGGTTCGTCCCACGGCAAGTAGTATGTTAGTTTGGCTCCGAATATTCCGACCCCACCATCAATATTCGAATATATTTGTTCCCTATCGTAGAGGATGGTAATGTCATCACCATCTTCCTTCATCTTCCTTGTAATTACATCCTTGAGATATCTGTCGTAGTCTTCAGAAACGGAGATCAGCACGACATATCCCATTTGCTCCACAGGCATTAAAGACGGTTTGGCGTAGAGGGTGACAGGATTATCGATTGTGGGGTGGATGGCTGACGCTTCGCCCAAAGCTGTAAAAAACGGAGCGGCCATTTCACCTGCGATGAATGTATTGCCTCCTTTCCCGGACTCATAGCGAAGATACTTGTTGTGATATACTCTGGCATATTCAAAAGCGTGTTTTTTCCATTCTGTATCGAGATCCATAAGACCGCCAGCGCAGTTGAACTCATCCACTTGCCCATTGCCTGCGATTAGGTTGGCGACTATGTGACTGCCTGCTGCGGTATTATAGTTCAAAATATACATCCAGGCAGGAGTGTCGAACATCGATAAATCATACTCTGTGCTGCAAAGAGCTCTGTTCAGGGAGGATGACGCTATGTCCGAAACCCACATCGCGATACCATTGGGCCGATAGCTCATCTCATTACTTTCAGGCACTGTCGTTGTCGCTGATATATGCCTCTCACCCGCCACATTAATGTCCAATCTGTACTGATGCCCAGGGGTAATGAATATTGAGGCCTGCCATTCTCCATCTCCTATCGGGGCAAATGTGCCTGCAACCGCTCCTTTTGTTTGATCATAAAGAGAAACATCAGCCCGATCAATCTCTGAACCTGTATCCTTGCCATTAGGTATGGAGTATGACAGCGTAAGAGTCTGTGTGGGTGAAGGATAGTTGAGAATACAATTCACGGTCACAGACATTTCTCCCGTTTCCAAATCGGCAGGTCTGATACAAGACGATATTGAAAACAGCAAAGCAATTATAGAAAGTATCGAGTGTCCTGATTTCATACGATGATGTTCAGAGATTGAGTGGTATTCCGAAGCCGTATTTGGAGCGCCTGATCACAGATAAAGAACCTGATCACAGATAAAGAAATATTAGTTATTCTTCGGAGGAACTACGTACACATCAAGACTACACAAAATTTCACCTCTGTTTGCGTGTGTTCTATATAGGTTTATGTAGTAAATACCTCTTCTTGTAAAAGTTACATCTGCACTGCATTCTGATTCATTTTGTATAGTGGCATATATCCCAACAACATCATCGCCATTTTTATTGTCAACAACTTCCCAGCGATATGATGTATCCAGACCTGTTGGCAAACCATCTGCACTATATGTGCACGTTTCATTTACATATATCTCTCGAACACCAGCTGTACATACAATAATTGGGTTTGCCTTCTTGAAGTAGCTTCTGTATTTGGAATAGTAAATGGATGGACAATTTGTGGGAGAGTGTCTCATAAGTGGTCCTTTACCCCACTTTGATTCATATTTCCCGGAAACACTGGATTGTATGGCGGAATGATCACCTCTGTAGTAATATATTTTTTGTGCATATCTATCTATTGTCATTGAATAAAGTCCATCGAACCAATATTGAGATATGTTGTCATTATTTGCAGACACAGTGCCATCTAAGTTTGGTTGTGATATATTCGATCCATTAATCCAACAAGTAACACCTCTTTCAGACATATTCCACGCATAACTATGGCAATTATAAGAGCTTGTAGATGAAGCTAATAATGTTGCTGATGGGTAAGTCCTACGGTAGTAACTATCCGAAGAAGATTTCTCGGAAGCACTTAATTCTGGCAATCCAACAAGGCCAATTACTGTTCGGCCAAAAGTTGTTGTCAGCGTGATTGTACTTATTGATTCTGTTGAAATAGTATTGCCACTAGAAGCGATAGACACTCCATTTCTTTTAGCAGTGGTTATGGACTCTTCACATAATTTACTGGCCTCTATTGAATAAGGGCCGTATATGTCTGGATATTTAGATTTTTCTTGTAATAATCTTTGCGATGTCTGCTCTACATCAAGATTAAGAATAGTGTTCACATCTTTTTGCGATGATACAATTTGTGAGAGTAATAACTCAACATAATTAACATAAAGAATGTTGTCTTTGGGGCTTGTGTCGTTGTGTACATTCTTTGCGTTTTCTACGATCTCTGAAACACTAATGGCATTTATCTGCGAGGTTAATTCTTTCAATGCATCTTTCCTCTTAATAAGTTCCTTAAATCCATTAAAGGTTGACATTAATCTTGAAATGCCGTCAGAATAGTCGTCTGCAGCAGTATAATCAAGAAAGAATGGATAATCTAAGCAGAGTTTTACAAGGACGGAAGTAGGCATCGTGGTCAACTCTGTTTCTGGAATCTGGATTTGAGATAGACGCCAGTCGATATCGTCTGAGTATTTCCACTTTGTATTAGATATTATAGAATCAAAAGAAAACCACTTTGACGAAATGTTTTCAGATAGTTCTATACGTTCATTTACTTCATCAACTGATGATGTGTATGGATCCGGATTGCATATGAAATTATGATTCTGGCAAGAGGTGTTACTTATTAGCAACACACAAAGAAAGAGAACGCAAGCAATATATCTTGCATAGTAATGTTTGAAAAAGCTGTTCAGAAACATAAGACTTAATATTTTAATGTTGTGTTGTAATATAATAAGCATAGGCAACTTATGTATTGCAAATATATGAAAATTTTATCGTTTTACAAGAGGCTGTCATATTTTTATTGCATATTTTCTGAGAGGTTCTTCCTGCTCCAGACGTGTTTGATGTCAGGCTTGATTTAATTCGGCATTCAGAATTGTGGAACTGCTCCATTGCTCATTGTTAAACTTCCATTATCAGTGCAAATTTATTACTTTTGCACACCAAACATAGGTGCGGTGAAACACACTGCAAACATTGTTTGCAATATTATATTCTTATATGCTATGAGAAGTGTCATTATGAAAGGTTTGGCTGTCTGCGCGTTGTGCGTTGTGGCGGCGTTTTCGGTTTCGGCGCAGAGTGCCGGGGATGATCCGGTGGCTGATTCAAAGGCGGTTGTCGTTTCGGGCAACGCAAGGTTCACGGTGCTGGAGAGTCGGCTGGTGCGAATGGAGTGGGCCGCTGACGGAAAGTTTGAGGACAGGGCCACCCTTGGAGTGGTCAACAGGAAACTGCCGGTTCCGGCATACACGGTTAAAAAATCCGGCAAGAAACTGACAATCAAGACATCAGATCTGACATTGACATATTCAGGGAACGGGAAGTTCGATGAGAACAATCTGAAGGTGACGTTCCGTATGGCGGATCCGGTCTCTAAGAAAGGTGTCAAAACTGTGACTTGGCATCCGGGAATGGATGACAGCGGAAATCTGCTTGGCACCACGAGGACACTTGACAAATGTGATGGTGTCACAACCAAGGAACCGTACGATAAAGGTGTGGCCTCACGTGATGGCTGGGCGATCATAGACGAGTCTGACAGGCAGGTCTTTGTGCCGGTTGACTCTGATTGGAAGTATTGGGTGGCTGACCGTGATTCGACTGACCGTCAAGACCTTTATCTATTTGCGTACGGGCACGATTACAAGGCGGCTGTCTCGGACTTCACCAAGATCGGGGGGCGCATCCCTATGCCGCCGAAATATGCCCTTGGCTACTGGTGGTGCCGTTTTTGGCAATATTCAGACTTCGAGTTCGTGGGGCTTGGAAAGGAGATCCGCTCGCTGGACATCCCGATCGATGTGATGGTTCTGGATATGGACTGGCACGAGACATGGTCGCTGAGGAGGTACAAGGCACCTAAGGACGAGTTTGGCCAGAGGATCGGTTGGACTGGCTACACCTGGCAGAAGAAACTTTTCCCTAACCCGGAAAACTGCCTGCAGGATCTTCATAATCTTGGGCTTAAAACCACGCTGAACCTGCATCCGGCTTCCGGAATCCAACCTTACGAGGAACCTTACGACCGCTTTGTCAAGGACTATCTTTCAAGGACGAATGAATATGACGGCCCGAAGGGGTACATCAATCCGGACGGAAGCAAGGCCCCCGTGCCGTTCCGGATGGACGACATTAACTGGGCGAACGCTTATTTCAATTCCGTGATCCGTCCGTTCGAGCGTCAGGGAGTCGATTTCTGGTGGCTCGACTGGCAGCAATGGAAGTTCAGCAAGTATGTTCCCGGACTAAACAACACATTCTGGCTCAACTATACCTTCTTCAACGATATGGTCCGCCAGTCTGCTGATCAAGGAATATATGCCCGCCGTCCGATGATATACCATCGCTGGGGAGGCATCGGCAGCCACCGCTACCAGATCGGCTTCTCCGGAGACTGTCTGGCTTCGTGGCAGGTGCTCGGTTATCTGCCATATTTCACCTCTACCGCATCCAATGTGGGCTACGGCTATTGGGGACACGACATCGGAGGGCATCTCCAGCCTAAGGGAGTCAAGGCGACCGATCCGGAGCTGTACACCAGATGGCTACAGTCAGGAGTGTTCACCCCTATATTCAAGACTCATTCGACGAAGGATCTGACGATGGAGAAGCGGTTCTGGGTGTTCCCGGATCATTTTGACGCGATGCGCGCCGCTGTCAGACTCCGTTACGACCTCTCGCCGTACATTTACGGTGCCGCCCGCGAGGCCTACGACACCGGCATCTCGATGTGCCGTCCGCTTTATTATGAATATCCTGAAGACTCCCAGGCCTACGATTTTACTCAGGAATATCTCTTTGGTAATGACATACTTGCGACAGTTGTCTGCGAGCCTGCGGATTCCGTGACGGGCCTTGCCGAACGTGTGATGTGGTTCCCGGAGGGCAGTGACTGGTATGATGTCGCCACAGGAACGCTGTTCAAAGGAGGTCAGGTGGATACTTTGAGATATACCATCAACGAGAACCCTTACTACATCAAGGCCGGTGCCGTCATTCCGATGGCCTCGGACAAGATCAAATCACTTCAGGAGAAGGACAACACGTTGAAACTTTTTGTGGCTCCGGGCGATGGCGAAAACACTGCCTCTGTCTATGAGGACGATGGCGCCACACAGGCCTATAGCACTGAATATGCCACCACTAAGGTCACCAAGGTTTCGGATGCATCTTCGTTGAGGCTCACCATTGCTCCTCGTCAGGGAAATTATCGTGGAATCGCCCCTGAACGTCACGTGCAGGTTGTCCTCGCAGGTGTTTTCGCACCGGAGAAGGTGACTGTGAACGGAGTGGAGGTTCCATATTCCCGCTTCGCCGCCCACGATGCTGAAGTCTCCGGAAAAGATGCTGTGTGGGGCTATGAGGGAGCCGATCTCTCGGCGGTCATATTCCTTCCTGAGACACTTGCCTCCGAGGAACTTGTCATCGAATGCTCGTTTAATGAATATGCCGCCTCGCACCGAGATCTTCTGAACGGAAAGAAAGGCTTGATGCACAGGATGATGGACATCACTCCGGAGACAAAACTGGTCTTCGGGAAATATGTCGATGCCTATATGATGCTTCCTGATCCGTTCCTCGCCCTTGCGCAGTGCGCCAGTTTCATCAACGAGGATCCTCAGAACGTAGGTGAATATTTTGAAAAGATTGACACTGCGGCGCTTATCGCTGATTTTGCCAATTATGAGAATATCCCGGCTGATTTTGTCGCCAAGGTCAAGGCGCAGGTTGGTGTGGAATAGTGATTATATTCAAGAATATGGAAGACAACAATAGAAAACTATACCCGTTGAGGTTTGTGGATGAAGGTGCGGATGTGCCTTGGGGACACGTCAGCTATCAGATCGCCGACCTCGGGTTCAAGGATTCGATGATCGATAACGGCTGGTTCGGTGGCAACACTCTGAGCGAGCTGATGGGAACCTATCTGGAAAGGGTAGTCGGGGATGATGTGTTCGAGTTCTATGGACTGCAGTTCCCTGTGATGGTGAAGGTTATGGATGTGACCGCTTGGCAGCCCCTTCAGATGAACGCCGCTGATGACATTGCGGCTGAACGTTATGACTCGTTCGGCAAGACTGCCCTTTGGTACGTTCAGGAGGCCGCTCCGGGAGCTGAATTGCTTTTGGGTTTCAATCGGGACATTGATCCGGCCGAGTTTTACGCAAGATGTCAGGACGGGACGGTAAAGGATGTCCTGAACATCGTCAAGCCGCGCAAGGGTGAGGCTTTCTTGATCAAGCCGGGAACCGTCTTCGCCGCCGGACCGGGACTCAAGATTGTCGAGATCGCCGAGAGTTCCGAACTCGTGTTCAATCTCCATAATTGGGGTGTAGAGCTACCAGACTCAGAGGAATTGCTGCTTGAGGAGGCCTTCGATCTCATTGATTTCAAGAAATATATTCCTGAATCTGTCACTGGAGACAAGCTGGCCGTATGTCCGGAATTCGTTGTGACGAAACTCGACTTGAAGGACGGACTGCACATATTCTCGGAGCAGCCAGGCGGTTTCGCAGTCTATTATTGCGCTTCCGGGGAGGCTTCGGTGCAGATTCAAGTCGAGAATGACCGAGGCTCCAAGAGTGTGGAGTCATATTCATTGAAGTCAGGACATTCGATTCTTGTCCCGTCTGAGGTTAACGACTTCTTCCTCATCCCGGCAGCCCGTGGGACGGTTCTGCTGGAAGCTCTTGTGGAAAAGCGTCTTGTTAAGGATTCGTACACGGATCAGGAAGTCGAACCAAGCTCCTTTGTCGAGGCCGAGGCCCCGGATCCGCATATTCGTGAATGGAATAGTTAGGTTATGGCAGACACAGAAAGAATAGACAAGGTCCTTTGGGCCATAAGAGTGTTCAAGACCCGCACCGAGGCCACGGATGCCTGCAAAGGAGGCAAGGTCAAAATCGGTGGAGTGAATGCCAAGCCTTCCAGAATGTTGAAGGTCGGAGAGATTGTTGAAATCCGCAAGGGAGCCGTGCAGTATTCGTACAGAATCAAGCAGCTGACCGACCATCGCCTCGGCGCGAAACTGGTCCCGGACTATGCGGAGAACCTTACCCCGCAATCCGAAATCGACAAACTCAAGGCTCCCGTCGAGACCTTCTTCCTCCGCCGTGATCCGGGTGCCGGCCGCCCGACCAAGAAAGACCGCCGCGCTATGGAGGAAGCCTGGGACGAGATCGACTACTCCAACGACCTCGGTGACATTCCCGATGACATAGCCGAACGCTTCGGCCTCACCGATGAGGATTTGTAGCCTGTGCTGCGTAATTGGTTGATTTAGAATAAAATAAAGAATCGTCTTTAGTTGTTGCCAACTGAAGACGATTCTTTATTTTGCTTATTGTCAGTGGATTGTCCTCCACCGCTTCGGAAAGCTACTTGCCGAAGTAGCGGGTGAGGAGACCGTAGAAGCCGGCGCCGTGACGGGCTTCGTCCTTGGCCATCTCGTGAACGGTGTCGTGGATGGCGTCGTAGCCGAGCTGCTTGGCTCTTGTGGCGATGGCGAGCTTGCCTTCGCAGGCACCGGCCTCGGCCTGGTAACGCTTCTCAAGGTTGGTCTTGGTGTCCCAGACAACGTCACCGAGAAGCTCTGCGAACTTGGATGCGTGCTCCGCCTCTTCGAAAGCGTACCTCTTGAAGGCCTCCGCGATCTCAGGATAGCCCTCACGCTCGGCCTGACGGCTCATAGCGAGATACATTCCGACCTCCGTGCACTCACCGTTGAAATGATCCTTGAGACCCTGGACAACTTCCTTGTCCTCTACACGGCCGTCACCGATGTGGTGCTCGCAGGCCCACTGAGGCTTGCCGCCCTCATCCTTGATCTCTACGAACTTGCTCGCAGGAGCGTGGCACTGCGGGCACTCTGCAGGAGGGTTCTCGCCTTCGTAAACATAACCGCAAACCAAACATCTGAATTTCTTTTTCATAACAAAATCTTTTAAAGTCAAACAAAATGAAATAAAACGATAAAGCATCGTTTGATGTCACAAAGTTAATGCCAATATTTGAATTTACAAAATAGAATTATTCAAAATTAGAAAATATTTGAAAAAACTTTGAAATATTCCCGCTTGTGAAGGATTTTGGCACAAACGGGACTTATCTTTGCCGTGAAAAATATTTTTGTGCAGGTAGTGACTGGAAACCTTGCTTCAAGTGATTTCCATCACTCACTCAATTGAATTGTCTTTGTCCGCGCATATCAGTCCTTGCCCTCGGCATCGTTCCCGATGTCATTGATGTTTGGAAGAGCCTGTGAGATTTCTTTGGGCATCATTTCATTTTTTTCCAACACATCAGAATTGAACTGGGACGGGGTGACTCCAAAATGCTTTTTGAACCGGATGATGAAATAGCGGTACGAGCTGAAGCCAAGCTCATCAGAGATCTCTGACACCAGTTTGTTGCTGTCAAGCAGCATTTGTGCTGCGTGACGGAGGCGGATATCCTCAATGAACTCACGCGGGCTGCGTCCTGTTATGTTCTTCAGCTTGGTGTTGAGAGCTGTCTTGCTTATGTGCAATTCCTGACACAACACCGTGACATCGAGTTTGTCCGAGTACAGATTGCGTTCTACGGCGCCTATCGCTGCGTTCAAGAAGTAATAATCCTTGCGCCCGTGCTGCCTTGACTGTACGGTCTGAGGGGCGATGGCATATTTCTCCTGCAGGATTTTCCTGTTGTCCAACAGGGTCTTGCATTGTTCGATCAGGGTCTCCGTGCTGAATGGTTTCACAATGACGGCATCGACTCCCATCCTTGCACCCTTGATGCTGACTTGCTCGGAGGCGTGTGAAGTGAGAAGCACAAAAGGAATATGGCAGGTCTCGAAATTATGCCGGATGTTGGTGCAAAGCTCAAGACTTTTGTCGAATCCGGACTTGAGATCGCAGACAATGATGTCCGGTTGCTCTTTCAGCGAGCATTGTAAGGCCTCTTCCGCGTCAGACGAGACCAACACGTCATAGGTGCGCCCGAAGATACTTCTCAGCATTGCCCTGTTATCCGGGTCGTCAGCGACAAGCAGTGCCCTCAGACCGGTCTTTTCTGATACTGCGGATTTGGCAGGCATTTCTGGTTGAGGCTCTTCGTGGAGAGTTTGGACCAGCCTGATTTCCTCATTCTCGTTTTCCAGATCAACATATCCGGAAATGATGGTCTGCATATTCTTGGCATTTGAATATGAACGCTCGATATATTTCAGCCCCGCTGGGGAAGAGTCAGCATACCTTTGAAAAAACAATTCCAGCTGCCCCAGTATCATAGTAAGCGGCTCCCTGAGACTTCTGGAGACATCAACGAACAATTGCATTCGCCGCATTCCTTCCGCTTCCTCGAATTTTAGTCTTTGCCTGAGCAGCATCCTTGAATATAGGATGGAGAGGAGGGTTGTCAGAACGGCAAGGATCAGGATGACATAGATAACTTTCGCGAGCGTGGTGGCGTACCAAGACGCCTTCAATCGGATTCCGAGCGTTATTTCTTCAGTAGAGTCGATGTTTCCGCCGTCCTGGCAACGGACACACAGCCTGTATTTCCCGGGGCGGAGATTCATATAGACGATGGGGTTGTCAGGAGTGAACGGTGTCCAGTCATTATCCGCCCCATTCAGTTTATAACTCCATAATATCGGACGTGTCCCGGAGTAATCAAAGGTGGAGATATCAACTGACAGATTGGTTTGTCCAGGATTCAGAACAATGTCATTAACGAATGGAATCCTCTCTTCCGTTGATATGGTTTTTCCGTTGATTGAAATCTCCGCAAAGGCAGGGCGTGGCATTGCCGTGTCATCCTCGGAGAACGACACGGGGTCAAAGACAATTATACCATCCTTGCCTCCAACGAGAATCTTTCCGTCCGAGGTCCGTACAAGACATCCTTCCCTGAACGAACTGATACCTAGTCCGTTAGTGGTTTTGAAAATCCGGTTCCAACCGGCATCCTCCCGGACGATTGATATTCCTTGTCCGGATGTCACCATCAGACAGGAATCGCCGCAAGGCAGTAATTTGCTTACATAAGTATCTGAAAGTCTTGACGATGGAAAAAGAATAACGTTCCCGTCTGCCGCACCTACTTTGGATAGTCCGACTCCGGTGATCGCCACAAACAAATCACCATTCTCGCCAAGCTGAGCATCCGGACAGTTTCCCGAGACAGGCAAGGGATGAAAGTTGTTAGTCTTAATGTCATATATGTACGCACCTATGCCGGAAATGACGATCTGCCTGTCATTCATCCTGCTTATTGCATAAATCGAACGGGTATAACCGGGAATATGCCGACTTATGCAATGCTCGGCCGCCGGGTCGAAAATGTACAATCCGTTTGATGTGCCAAGATATAACTCGTTATTATGCCGGTATATGGCGCTTACAGTTTCATTGAACGGATTTCCGTCTTCGTCTTGGAACGAGAATGTGCGCAGTTCTCCGGTTGCCGGGTCGTATCTGTGCAGCGCACCCTGAAAAGAACCCGCCCATATTTCCCCGGATGACTTGTCAAACAGCGCCGTTTGGAACTTTATCCGCCTTCCTGAAGGTATCTCTGACAATTTACCCTGACTGTCCAGACGGAACATCCCGTGATTGTCAGTGAATATCCAAAAGTTCCCTTCAAAATCCTCGGCGATTCCGCGGACCATTTTTAAGGACTCGCTTCCCGGTAATATGTCGAATGCGGAGAGTGTTTTGTCGCGGTACCACAGGCCAGAATAATAGGTGCATACCCAAACGTTGCCGTCACGATCCTTGAAAATATCCCAAATCGCTTCCTTGTTCGGTATTCCGGAATGATCCGGAAGGCAGGACAACTCTCCTGAGGAGACTCGGAACAGGCCGTCCGCCGCACCCACGATGAGATTGCCGTCCTGAAGCTCACGGATTGAGCGGATCTCCTTCTTAGGAAGAGTCCCGGTTATTTCGCTGGAAGAATAATCCTTCCTTATAAGAATGATTCCACCGTCCGCCAGCCCTGTCCACATATTGTTGTCCGAATCCATAAGGATCGCGGTCACTCCAGAGGCGGCCTTGAATATTCTTTTGAACTGCCCGTCGTAGAGGAAAACCTCACCTTTCTTATCCCCCAGGACAAGGATATTGTCAATTCCGCGTGTGATGCACGAGAATTCCGCCTTCGGGATGCTGCCGACAGTCTCAAGGCTGTCGCCCCGTGAGACAAAGAGGCTGTTCCCGTGTGCCACCCAAAGGCTGTCGCCGACAGCGAGCATAGAACTCCCGTGCCAACCGGAAAGAGACGATTTGAGAAGTATGGGAACCCTATGGCGGATGTCGAAGCGATGTATTCCACGATATGAAACGGAATAGACTAGATTGCCGCTCTCGTTGCACGCAAGGCTATGTGCGATGACTGATTGCAACATAAGCCTTGTATGTGTGCCGTCGTATGTGAAAACGCCATAGCTGGTGTTAAGCCAGATGCTTCCGCTGGAATCTTGACAAGCAGAATAGACCGCCGCGTCACGGAATGCGTTCAGACGCGAGGGCTGCACAAAGCGTGAGGCCGACAGCGTGGTGGTCATAGCCGCCGACAAAACAAGTGTTAATACTATGTGGCTGATGTTGCGGAATAATCCATCCTTCGTTGCCATAATATCTTTTCTGCTTGATCAGGAAATATTCAAAAACTTCCGCAATATATGAACAATGGTCGATATTATAACAATTAAAGTTCAAAATTATCATAGCCCTAAGCCATCAGACGCCCGATCTTTGACAAAAAAAGAAACACATAGTTAATATGAAAAGATTGCTGCTTGCTACAATCGTCATGTATCTTATCCTGCCGATGGCGGCACAGGAAAGGTTCGGGGAAGGCTCCATCTATCACAATGGATGGATCGACTTTAACAAGAATGGAATCAAGGATGTCTACGAAGATCCAACCGCGGACATCAACTCCAGGGTAGAGGATCTGCTTTCTCGGATGAACCTGGAGGAGAAGACTTGCCAGATGGTTACACTTTACGGCTACCAAAGAGTCTTATATGATGAGCTACCGACTCCCAAGTGGAAGGAGAAACTGTGGAAAGACGGAATAGGTGCGATAGACGAGCATCTGAATGGATTCCGCAATTGGGGGCTGCCGCTCACTGACAGCGAATGGCTATGGCCGGCTTCGAAACACGCGAAGGCGCTCAATATCGTGCAGCGTTTCTTTATAGAGGAAACCCGTCTGGGGATTCCCGTGGATTTCACCAATGAGGGAATCCGCGGTGTCGAGGCATATCGCGCGACAAATTTCCCCACTCAGTTGGGCATAGGACACACTTGGGACAAGGAATTGGTGCACGAGATCGGCAGGATTACCGGCCGGGAGGCAAGGCTGTTGGGATATACCAATGTCTATGCCCCGATTCTGGATGTGGGCAGAGACCAGCGATGGGGACGTTATGAAGAAGTCTATGGAGAGTCCCCTTATCTGGTGGCGGAACTTGGAGTGCAAATGGCTTCCGGTATGCAGACGGATTACCAGGTGGCTGCCACAGGCAAGCATTTCGTCGCATACTCCAACAACAAGGGTGGGCGCGAAGGTATGGCGAGGGTGGATCCTCAGATGGCTCCCCACGAAGTGGAAAACATACATGTATACCCTTGGCGTGAAGTGATAGGAAGGACCGGCCTGCTGGGAGTGATGAGTTCCTACAACGACTACGACGGCATCCCGGTTCAGGGCAGCCAGTATTGGCTCACGGATCGTCTCAGGAATGATTTGGGATTCAAGGGCTATGTGGTGAGCGACAGTGATGCGGTGGAATATCTGCATAGCAAGCACCACGTTTCAGCGAATATGAAGGAATCCGTGCGTCAGGCGGTGGAGGCCGGGCTGAATGTCCGATGCACCTTCCGTACTCCTGACAGCTATGTTCTGCCGCTGCGCGAACTCGTGACGGAGGGAACGCTTCCGATGTCTGTCATTGACGAGCGTGTTCGTGATATATTAAGGGTGAAATTCCTCGTCGGACTGTTCGATCATCCATACCAGAACGATTATGAGGCGGCTGACCGCGAAGTGGACGGTGATATTAATAATAAAGTGGCCCTTCGCGCGTCACGCGAAAGCATCGTGCTGCTTAAGAACGAAGGTGGCCTGCTGCCCCTGGATAAGGACAAGATACGTACACTTGCGGTTGTCGGTCCGAATGCGGACGAGGTCTCTTTCGCCCAGACACATTACGGGCCTCTAGCGACAGCGTCGGTCTCTGTCCGCAAAGGACTGGAGGAGGCCCTGAAAGGCAAGGCGAAGATTCTCTACGCTAAGGGATGCGAGCTTGTTGACGAGAATTGGCCGGATTCCGAAATACTTCCTTCCGAACCGACGAAAGAGGAGCTTCGCCAGATGAACGATGCTGTGAAACTTGCCCGCAAGGCGGATGCCGTGATAGCGGTTCTCGGTGGCGGACAACGCACCTGTGGCGAGAACAAGAGCCGCACCAGTCTGGATCTGCCGGGGCATCAGGAGTTGTTGCTGAAGAAACTGGAGGCTACGGGAAAGCCCGTAGTGCTGGTGCTCATCAACGGACGGCCGCTTTCCATCAATTGGGCGGACGAGCATATTCCCGCCATTCTTGAAGCTTGGTATCCCGGATCCCACGGAGGGACGGCGGTGGCGGACGTTATATTCGGAGATTACAACCCAGGAGGCAAGCTTACGGTCACATTCCCGAGAACTGTCGGCCAGATTCCTTTCAACTTCCCTTGCAAGCCAAACTCGCAGGTGGACGGCGGTAATGGAACAGGCCCGCAGGGACGGCAGTCCAGAGTGCACGGCGCGCTGTATGACTTCGGCTACGGCCTTAGCTACACGACTTTCGAATATTCCTCGTTAAAACTGTCCTCCAGAGCCATTTCTCCGTCTGACAGCGTGGAAGTGTCGTTCACACTGAAGAATACCGGCTCACGCAAGGGCGATGAGGTGGTTCAGCTTTATATTCGTGACGTACTGAGTTCCATCACGGTCTATGAGAAGGTGCTGCGTGGTTTTGAACGCGTGAGCCTTGAGCCGGGAGAGTCGAAGGAAGTAAGTTTCATCCTTACTCCAAAGGATCTCAGCCTTCTGGATGCGGATTTCCGACGTATTGTGGAACCGGGCGAGTTCGAGATTATGATAGGCACGTCCTCAAAAGATATAAGACTCAGTGAAAAGTTGCTTGTGGATGACGGTGGCGGTTCCTCAAGCATCACATATCCGGACGATGCCTCATACGTCAAGACGACCTTCCCCGCCAGAATCGGTGTGAGCGAGGATGCCACAGTGTCTGTCTCGGAAGGGAAGATGATAGGTTCGCTCGGGATCAATTGGGGTGCTGGAACAGACTGTTCTTTCGAAATCCTGTGGACCAATGGCGGCGGGCAGTTCCTGCCTGTTTATCGGGGACAGGTTTCAACCGCTGACAAAACGGAGCGGCAAGTCTATACTTTTGAGCCTGTCGGCGCCAGCGAGATCCGTGTGGCCGTGACCAAAGGCTCCGCAACCATTATTTCTCTGGAGAGTGATGTCATCAAATTGTGAAATATAATAATAAAGAGCTATGAATAAAGGCTTTATAAAATTCATTCTGCTGCCGCTCGGGCTTATGGGCACCCTGAGCTGCTCGGGAGAGAGTATTAAAAATGAACCTTCAGATCCGTTCGGTGATCTGCCGGATGCTTCCGTTGAGCTGTATTCGTATTCCAATCAGATTCGTCCGTCGGTGCATTATACGGTTGAAGTCGCCGGAGGAAAGGCGACCGTAATCCCGACCAAGGAACATCAGGTCTGCGCTTTCGGCTGTGACGGCCCCGTTGCCGTCAAGGTGACTTACAACGCCGACTTCATTGACAAGGCGGAAATCCTTCCGAAATCAAAGGACTGGCGTTATGTCGCTTCACGTGAGGCGGTCACTGTCGTGATGTCGCCCGGAGACAAGGCCGTCGTGGAGATAAACGGATCGGAAGACTGTGACCTTTTCCTTTTTGCCAACCCGTTGGAGACTGGCAAGCCGTCGAAGGAGGATCCGAATGTCCTGTACTGCGAGGCCGGCACAGTGACAGACCTCAAGACACTGACCCTAAAATCCGGGCAGACGCTTTACATCGAGGGCGGCGCTGTGGTCAAGAGTGTGCTCAGGGCTCTGGATGCTCCTGATGTTACTGTGAAGGGCTGCGGAATCCTTGATGCCAGAGGAATAGATGCCCGCGGCATCCAGTTCCAGAGGACGGACAATCTCAGGATAGAGGACATAGTCCTTCTGAATGACATCAATTGGAGCACTTTCATCTCGGAATCAAACAATGTGAACATTTCCAACTACAAGGTGGTCGCAGTCGAGAATCCGAACAATAAGACCGGCTGCGAGAACGATGCTCTGGACATTCTTGGATGTCAGAATGTGACGGTGAAAGGATGTTTCGGCTATGCGCACGACGATGTGTTCTGCATCAAGTCGCAGAAATGGACTTACAAGGGAGAGGTCAAGAACGTGCTGTTCGAGGACTGCATGGCTTGGAACTATCTGAGCGGTAATTCGTTCGTTGTTGGGGCCGAGACCAATGAGAACATTTCCGGTGTCACATACCGGAATTGTCAAAGCATACACAGCGCAGGCCGTGGAACAGACAATACGTTATCCCGAGGTGGGCTCAGCATACACCACTGTGCCGGCGGCCATATTTCCGACATCCTGTTCGAGAACATCGTTCTGGAAGACTGCAAGGAGTACGGCATCCATCTTGACATCCGCAAGTCTTATGTCAAGGATCTCGGAACCGGGGTGACATATTCTCCTGGGACTTGCGATGGTGTGACACTCAGGAATGTGACCTTGCTGAAGAAATCTCCTTGCGGGAATGTGCTGATGGGCTATGACAGCGACCACAAAATTACGGGAGTGGTCTTCGACAATGTGGTTCAGGAAGGAGTGAAGTTCACCAAGGACAATGTCAAGTCTTTTTTCACTACCTGGTCCAACGCCGAATGCACGGTCCGCTGACGGCATTCCCATAAGTAAATACATTAAAACTAATTAAGTATGAAAACCTTGTATATTGGCATTATATCTATGGCTATGATGGCGCATTTGGCTTGCTCTTCCTGTTCAGGAAACAAGACGGAAGTGACTCAGCCTGATGTGGAATACACTGACGATGTTGAATATTACAACTTCTCTCCGAGGGTTCCTGAGTCGCAGCTGTATGCGGTGAAAGTGGCCGGAGAGTTCATCAAAGTGTTCCCGACATACGAACCGCATCTCGCTTGGTTCGGTGTCGATGAAGGAACCGTAAAGGTTGAGGTGTCGCTGCAGAGCGGCAGGGTCGAAAAGGCTGTGGTCCGTCCGTTGGGAAAGAACTACAATTACAGGATCGACAACGGCCGCCTTGTCATTAATCTTCATAAATATGACCGTGTGTCTGTGGAAATTAATGATGATTTGGAGCAGCCACTCTTTATATTCGCGAATCCCATTGACAAGGAGAAACCGTCCAAGAGTGACCATTCAATCAAATATTTCGAGGCTGGTAAAGTCTATGATGCCGGCCATCTGGTTCTTGACGTGAATTGCAAGGAAGTGTATCTTGAGCCGGGGACTTATGTCAAAGGCAATATACTCGGAGTCGATCTGGATGGAGTGAATATTCACGGCGGTGGGTTCATCGACGCAACTGGCTATCCGGGCAGATACGGAGAGTTCTATCAACCGTTCGGTATAGCGTTCTGCAGATGTGCGAACTCTCGGTTCAGCGATTTCACCAACCTGTTCGCCGATGGTGGCTGGTCTTCGCTTTACACCAACTGCCACAATTCCGACATCACCAATGTCAAGACCATAGGACTGAACAGTGCCAAGGGAGTCAAGACCAACAACGACTCGATGGACATAATCGGCGGAGTCAACGTACACGTGTCCAAATGTTTTATGCGCGGCCACGATGATGTCTATTGTCTCAAATCGCAGAAATTCAAGCTTAAGGGCGATGATGTGGACGGCATTTACTACGAAGACTGCATAGGTTGGAACATTGACGCCGGGAACACTTTCGAGATAGGTTACGAGACCCAGCTTGACATAAAGAACGTCCATTACAAGGACATCTATGCTATTCATTCCGGCACGGGCACTGACGGGAACGAGATGAGGAGAGCGGCTTTGAGCATCCATAACGGTGCGGCGGGGACAATCTCGAATGTGACCTACGAAAACGCTTACATCGAGGATGCTTTGGAGTTTTCGATCTATCTCGCTTGTCTGAAGCACAGCTACAATATCGGCTTCGATGATAACGGCGACAAACTGGCATATTCGCCGGGGAAGATCCGTGACGTGACATATTCAAACATCAATGTTATGAATGTGCGTCCAGGCAGAGGAGACTGCGTGATCCAGGGATATGACGGAGATCATAATGTCTCCAATGTCTCGTTCAAGGGATTCAACTATCTCGGCAGAAGAATCACCTCACTGGACGATGTCGTATGGAGAATCAAGACCAACTGTTCGGACATAAGCTTCGATTAAGGGGCGTTCAAGGAATATTAGAGTTATATTTTTCATTTTCAATAGTATGAAGATCTTATCTAAAATAACGTTGCTTTTCGCGATTCTGTCGTTCCCTGCCGCAGCCTTCGCGCAGGAGGTTATAACGGGGAAAGTCACGGACCTCGGCAATGAACCGCTTATAGGCGCCGGTGTCACATACGTCGGAACCAATGTCGGCGTGGTCACTGACATTGACGGCCGCTACAGCATAAAGAAGATTGCCGGCGGGACACTCCGGTTCTCCTCCATCGGAATGAAGAACGAGGAGGTGAAAGTCGATAAGCAGACTGTGATAGACATTAGACTTGGCAGTGATGACCTTGTGCTCGATGATGCGGTGGTCATCGGTTACGGCTCGCTTTCGCGCCGTGACCTTACTGGCTCTGTGAGTTCAGTCAAGGCGGAAGAACTGTCCAAGACAGGCAGCCGAAATGTTGTCGGTGCCCTTCAGGGACACGTTGCCGGCCTCAGCATCACATCCCAGTCCGGAGAGCCTGGCTCCGGGTTCAATATCAAGATCAGGGGCAACAACTCCATCAATGCGGGGACAACTCCTCTTTTCGTCATTGACGGGATGCAGATGGACATATCCTCCGGGGAGATAGCGACAACGTCATCCACTGGCTCCGGCACCTTTGACCCGATGTCATTCCTCAATCCGAACGACATTGAGTCCATCGAGGTGCTCAAGGATGCCACGGCGACTGCCATTTACGGTGCGAGAGGCGCTAACGGAGTCATCATCATCACCACGAAAAGCGGTGCGAAAGGAACGGCTGACAAGACCATTGTCAATTTCAACTCCTCCATAGGAATATCCAACGTGCCGAAGCACATTGATATGCTTGACGCTCAGGAATATGTCAACTATCGCTTCGCGAGAAAAGACTATGGCTATCTGGACTATGGCATCGACACAGACGGAGACGGTGTCAGTGACACGCCCAAAGATGCAAGTCAGTACGGCTACAGCGACTGGCAGAAGATAATGTACAGGACTGCTGTCACTCAAGACTACAATCTGTCCGTCAATGCCATAGCCAACAGGAATACCCAGATGCTGTTCAGTCTCGGTTACCTCAATCAGGACGGCCTTATCGTGAACAATGATTTCCAGCGTTACACCGGACGGATCAAGGTTGACCACAAAGTAAGCGAGAATGTGAAAGTCGGAGCTTCAGTCAACTACGGGCGCACCATATCGAACGGAGCTGTGTCTTCCGGCGGCGGTGAACTCGGCAACAGTGGCCTTATCCAGCTCATCTATCTCAGGCGTCCGATAAATTTCTACACGGACAGCGACACTGACAATATGGGATCATATTCGCTGCTTGACTGCGTCACTGATGAAACCTACCGCAGAACCGTGTATTCACGTGTCTCAGGCAACGCCTATGTCGATTGGGAAATCATCAAGGGGCTTACATTCAGGGCACAGGCGTCCGGGAACACATCCAACTCAAAAGGTATGGAATTCTACACGGCAAACAGCCTCTGGGGTTTCTCCAAGAACGGATACGGAAGAATCAAGACGGTCGATACCTATGGATGGAACACTTCGGCGACCCTCACCTACAAGAAGACGTGGAACAATGCCCATAATCTCAATGCGATGCTCGGAGTGGAGATGAGCGCGTACAGGAACGAGAACCTTATGATCGGGGCATACGATTTTGAGGACGACTCCACCGGCGTGTTCGACATCAGCAAGGGCGGCATTCAGGAAGCTCCGTCGGAAAACGTGGCGATGAGCACGATGATGTCAATGTTCGGCAGGGTTGAATATAACTACAAACAGCGCTATTACGCATCATTCAATATGCGCGCTGATGGCTCGTCCAAGTTTATGCCAGGCAGCCGTGTGGGATATTTCCCGTCCGTGGCGCTTGCCTGGAGACTGTCCGAGGAGGAGTTTATGAAAGACGCGACGTGGCTGGATCAGTTCAAGATCAGGGCAAGTTTCGGTGCGTCCGGAAACGACAGGATTTCCAACTATGCGACAATGGCGCTTATGACCACTAACTACTATGCTGTCAACGGTACCGAAGTTATGGGTATGGCTCCGTCAAGCTCGGCGAACACCAGGCTGAAATGGGAGACCACCTACCAGTATGACCTCGGGCTGGATGTCAGCCTGTTCAAGAACAGGATAGAT
Organism: uncultured Bacteroidales bacterium; assembly: GCA_934725575.1. Classification (GTDB taxonomy): domain Bacteria; phylum Bacteroidota; class Bacteroidia; order Bacteroidales; family UBA932; genus Cryptobacteroides. The sequence goes on along the minus strand of CAKVCK010000001.1, from coordinate 145,900 downwards.
TTCCTCGCCGATGTTTATTACAAGGACACCAGGGATATGCTTTACCGCGCCACATTGCCTGCCCAGACTGGTTTCGTGGAGCAATGGCAGAACCTTGGACGTGTGGAGAACAAAGGCTTCGAGTTCAGTCTCAACACCCACAACATCAACAGGCGCGATTTCTCTTGGTCCACGAGCGTTACATTCGACCTGTCCCGCAACAAGGTTCTTGACATCGGCGGCATTGACTACACCAGCGTCAACATCGCCCACGGTCAGCTCGCGAACGATATTTCCAGAATTATGGTCGGACAGCCTATCGGGATAGGCTACGGCTATGTCGCCGACGGCAACTACCAGCTCGATGAGTTCTGGGCTGTTGACAGGAACGGCCGCCAGTTCTCGGCCGAGACCATTGTGACCGAGGGAAACTACGACAATTACAAATATGTGCTCAAGGATGGTGTGACAAGGATCAATTCCGTTACGGTGCAGCCGGGTGACCGCAAGTACCGGGATCTTGATGGTGACAACGAGATCACTGTGGCGGACAAGACGGTGATCAGCGATTCGAACCCTGATTTCACTATGGGGCTCGGAAACACTTTCAATATCTTCGGAGTGGAACTCTCGTTCTTCTTCGAGGGTGTTTTCGGCAGGGACATAATGAACGAGTTCAAACTGCGGTCCGAGTCCGGGCAGAGCGGAGGGACACAGTTCAACAATCTGACGAAAGACGCGTGGCACGGTCGATGGACAACGGATAACCCTTCCAACACATATTCAAGGCTTCTGAATCAGACAAACACTTGGGTGTCTTCATATTATGTGGAGGACGGCTCCTTCGTCAGGCTCAAGAACCTTTCCTTGGGCTACACATTCGACAATCCGAGGTTGCGCAAGGCGAAGATTTCAAGTCTGAAGCTGAGTTTCAACGCTGATAACCTGTTCGTCCTCACAAAGTACAGCGGAATGGATCCGGATGTCAGTTCTTCCAATCCTTTGTTCACCGGCTTCGACAGGCTTTCATATCCAAAGGCAAGGACATTCACTTTCGGGATAGGTATGACATTCTAAAATGGTTTGAATATGAGAAAGACAATCAAATATATGATGGCCGCTGTACTTACCGCGTTTGCGGCGGCGTCCTGCGAACACGCGAAGTTTCTGGACCAGTACCCATATTCGCAGACTTCGCCTGAGAATTTCTACACTTCGGAAAGGTCGATGTATATGGCCCTCACGTCTTGCTATGAGGTGATAAACGGCCATAAGATACCTGGCGCGTCGTATGTGCAGAGAGGCAGTTACGGCCAGGGATTGATATACATAATGAACTCTCCTTCAGACGATATGGTGGCGGCTACATCTTCTTCCGACGAGGGGCTTGAGATGACGTGGGGCAACTATAACGAGAGTACCCGTTGCGTCAGGGATGTGTGGAAAGTTATGTACACCGGCATCAATCGGTGCAATACCATCCTTCACTATATCAAGAATATTGATATGAGTGAAGAGACTCGTACTCAGTACATAGCGGAAACTCGTTTCCTAAGGGCGTTTTTCTATTATCATCTTGCCTGGAATTTCGGTGGCGTGCCGATTGTCGAGAGTTTCGAGTCCGACGGCCAGGAGCCGCGCGCTTCTCTCAAGGAAGTCTATGCGTTTATATTCAATGATTTGGATTATGCCTATGCGCACCTGAACGAGGTGGGGATTCTTCAGACATCTTCGGCCAACAAATATACTGCCGCGGCCTACATCGCGCGCATCTGCAACTATCTCGCCGCCTGCAAGGCGAACGGCACCGGTGCTGATCTTCTTGACAGGCAGCCGCTGAACGACTTCTCTTTTGTGGATGAGACCGCTATGTGGAAAAAGTCAAAGGAGGCTTGCGCGGACATTGTGGAGCATTCTTCCTACAGGCTCATAGCTGATTACACCAATCTTTTCCGCGAGACGACAAAGGCTCAGCAGTATCAGGAATGCCTTCTGCTGGCCGAACAGCCGCTTTCCGGTTCCGAAGGTTACTGGCCGAACAGCTTCTACCTGCCGTCCCCGTCCAATAATTCTGGCTCTCCGACAGTCTATGGAGGCCGTTTCGTGCCTACTCCGCGCGCTTTCTATATGTACAGCCCGAAGGATCCTCGTCGTGACCACAACATAACGGGGCGTATGCACGACGGAAAGACGGAGGTCAAGGTGGACGGATATACGTACTATAATCCCAACCCTCCTAAGACTATGGTGACAGTGGCCGGCAAGGACGGTGCGTCGGAGAAGGTCATCCATCCTCTTTATGACAGCGAAACCCAGACCTATCTCCCGGTGTCCGGAATGCAGATGTGTGCTGGAAAGTTCAGGCTCTGCAATGCAGATGAAATGCAGCACAGCTACCAGCAGCACGCTATGTCGGTACCTCTTATGCGTCTCGCAGATGTCTATCTGATGTATGCCGAGGCACTCTATTATGCAGACGGCGATGAGACAAACGCACGAGTATGGATGAACAAGGTGCTGCAACGTGCCTGTGGTGACGATGATGGGCTTTTCGAAGAATTGAAGGCATATTACCATAAGGACGATTTCCGTGAGGAACTGCTTGAAAGCCGTGAGCGCGAACTCATCTTCGAGTTCTCCCGCAAGTGGGATCTCATCCGGTATAACCGCCTCTTGGGCAACATCGAAAGTCTTGACGAAGAGAAAGTCGTCGAGAAGTGGGCCAACACGGAACTTGATCCGGAAGACCCGGACTACATCGATCCGAAATACCTTAACTACCAGACTGGAGGCTATATTAAACTCGGCATTCCTACCCTGCGCGGGAATATGAGCAAGAAGGACGCGGCCCACAAGATCTGGCTTCCGATTTCCGAGGAACAGAGAGGTGTCAACAGGAACCTTGAACAGAACGCCGGATGGTAGTTATCCGTCCCTGAATATTAGAGAATTAATATTTCTAAACATCTAATTAATAATGCAATGAAAAAGTATCTGATTTTATCTGCCGCCCTTTTTGCGGTGATTGCCTGCGAGAAGGACAAGGCACCGAGCTACCCGGTTCCGGAAGCCGGAACCTCTTATGTGCTTGAGGGAACGGTGAACACGGAAGGATTCACGTGGAAGACCAACTCTGTGGTCGGGTTGTATTCCGCACAGTCTGACCTGCGCATCCTCAACAAGGAATGCAAGATTGTCGGCTGGGCCGACACCACTCCGAACATTGACCCGGACACCGGCGAGAACCTTAACAACTACACTCCTTCTGAATATGAGGGCAAGGCCGTCGCTCTGTTCAACACTCCGGGACTTGACCTCGTGCAGGGTGAGAACAAGTTTATGATCTATTCTCCTTACAATTCGGAACTCGCTTTCGCAAACGGCACTATTATGGGCCTCAGTGTAGGTGACAAGCAGACTCAGTCGGCTCCGAATGTGGCTTCAGACTGTTTTGCCGTAGGATATGCGACCGGCATTCCTGGCGTGGACGAGACATTCAAGTTCGAGCTGAATCCTGTCACGGCCTTGGCTCAGGTGAAGATAACCTCCTCTGAACTCGCAAACTACGCGCCTTCAAAAGTCACCGTGTTCGACGAGTCCAATACTCCGATCGCCGGTGACTTCGACATCAACGTGAACACGATGACAATCACTCCTATCAGCGGAAGTGAGTTGAGCCAGGTGTCCGTAGAGGTCGTGAACCCGGTGACCTTGTCTTCGGCCAAGGAACAGAACCTTTATCTTAACATTCTTGCAGCCGATTATTCAAACAAGGAAGTCTGGGTCGTTGTCGAGCTTGTCGATGAGAGTAACGGTAAGAAGGTAACAATCCCGACAAGGCAGACCGGGCTGAAGTTCGAGGCCGGAAAGACCACGACCATCGACCTTTCCAACCTTAAGGTCAGCGACAATGACGCAGGTGATTGGTACTGCGCCGAGGACAGCCGTTATATCACCGGTGAAGGCGTGGCATACGGTGAAGCCAACACCTATTTCATCCAGTACAAAGGTGGAACATACACCGGCGCCACACTTGCCCCTAACGCGGATATCCCAGAGACGGTGGAAATCGATTACCGTGCGCGCGGTAATTTCTCGAAGGCGGCGTTGGCAAAGCCTGAGAACGTGACTTTCGAGTGGGCCAAACTTAAGAACGGCAATCTTTACACATCTCGCATTGCCGGTTACGAGGCATCCGGTGTTGTCATAAACGACAAGTTCACAGTCACTCCGAACACCTCTGAATATAAGGTGAAGGTCACCAACACCGGAGCCTTTGCCGGAGCGCCGATTCTCCTTATGAAGGATGCCACTGGCAAGGTTCTTTGGGCGTGGACTTTCTGGAATATCGCCGCTGACGGTACCAAACTCGATCCTGTGACAGTCGGTAAATACAAGTTCGCTCCAATGGACATCGGCCAGCCTACGACGAAGATGGAGACCTGGACAGCGAATAAGTCTGGAAACAATCCGGATCCCATTTACAGGATGCTCCACTATTACCAGTGGGGCCGTCCGATGCCATTATTCTGGACCACTTACTGGTCTCTGGATATGATTGACGGGGACAAGAAAGGAAATATTCCGGCGATAACAGGTCCGGTTACACTAAAGACCGCCCTTGAGAATCCTCACGCGCTCGTCGCTTATCCTGGAGATGTGACCGCTCTTCCTGATTGGTCAACGGAAACCTACAGGGACCTTTGGGGCGAGGTCAACAACAAGGAAGAAGGCATCAAGTCTATCTATGACCCTTGCCCTAAGGGATGGAGAGTGGCTTCCCTGCCGGCCCTCAACGCGGTTGCCGCACTTGCCTCATCCGCACAGTACAATGACGGAGCGGTCGGAGCGCCTCACGCGAGAATCGGCGACCTCGTTCTGCTTGACCAAGGCCGTCAGACCGCAAAGGACGCTACAGGAAAGATCCAGTACAGGCCAGAGAATATCGGTATGGGAGTGGCAGGCAACGCCGGAGCGTCCAAGGAAGGCTTCATCTGGTCCAACATAGCCGGCGATTCCCAAGGACAGGGACTTTTCAACACGACCAACAGCCACGGTACAGAAAAGAAAGTTGTCAGAATCGCATCATTCGACCGTAAGAACGCGGCGGCGGTAAGATGTATCGTTGACAAGGATGCCAGGTAGTCTTGGCTGAAAGTTAATCAATATGAGGAGCGGGGCATAACTTTCATATTCCCCGCCTCCTCATTCTTTATGTGAATGCCGCTCTGAGCGACTATATTTGAATATTCATTCTAATGATTTTATTGAAATTGATGAAAGCAGACTTGTTTTTGATGGCTGTTTTTGCGGCACTGGCAACTTGCTGCTCCTGTCATAAGAATAATGTCCCGGAGGACGTGAACCCGTACGAGACAGCGGACTGTATGGTGAGGTTTGAGAGGAATGGCTCCGAAGAATTCTTCAATGTCGCTGTCAAGGATGAATACAGGTCGAATGTCTGGTACGTGTTCCGGATTAATCACTACCGTGACCATTCGGAATCGCAGTATATGGATCTATGGCGCATAGACTGGGCATATCAAGGCCGTTTTGACCCCGCCGCTCGTGTGATGACCAACGAATTGGACAAGATCCTCACCAACGGCGAGAACGAGAGCGTGTTCAAAGACTACGGAGAAAACCTGAATGTTCAGGGAAAGACTCATATCGACACCTACGATTTTACCGGAGGATTCCACGGCGACGAGAGAATCGACTTGGGTGACGGCCACGGAGTCGTATTTTATGTCGGAGACAAGGAACTGACAGCTGAGGACCTTCAAGAATCGTTTGATTGGACGGTGTGTGACGGCTTCCGCTATGTGCAGAGATCATCTATGCACAAGACCGCTCTGAAAGTCAACGGACAGGCTCAACTGTCCGACCATCACGTCGTGGCCGGACATATTAAGGAAACCATCTTTGAGAATGGTGGGTACCGCACTGTCAATCGCTTGATAATGAAGGATGCCATTGACTTCTACTGGTATTTCGGAATATGCTGCGTAGGCCGCTGCGTGGCGGAGAAAGGCTGCGACGAAGATATGAAGACCGTTAGTTTCGATGCAGCCGGTGGGAACAAGCTGGAGGCGGTGGGCAAAAAGGAATACCGGGCCTGGTATGACGCCAATTCCATTGAAGTCTATGTGACGTCCACCATAACGGCAGGCGGTGACGACGCTCTCGCCAAGATGCACATCTGGGACAACCAGAACTATGCGAAATATTACAGACGCTATCCGGCTCAGGGTGCCCACAGGACCACGGACGGCGAAGAGTTCGCTTCTGAAATGACCGTCAGGTTTATGGGCCGCTAAAGAAGGCAGGGATGGTCGTGGATTTGACATCCGATATTTGAAAATAACTATGAAAATATTTCCACTTGTGAAGAGTTTTGGCACAAACTCCGGTTATATTTGCCGCAAGAAATATATTTGCTATATTAGTTGGAAGGAATCTTGCGTCTGACTTTTGATGCCGTGGGACAGAAAGAGCGGTGAGGTAAAGATCTCTTGAATATGTCAGGGCAAGATGTTGTTTGAAAACTAAGAATGAAATAAACTATAACCGAGATGATACCATTCCTTAAGCAAGTGGCGGATCACTATATGGAGCGGGGCGGGATTTCCGACCGGTGCTTCATATTCCCGAACAGGCGCAGCCAGGTCTTCTTCACGAAGTACCTTGGCGAGGCCGTGAAAGGGAGCGGAACCCCGATTGTGGCTCCGAAGATGATGACAATCAATGATTTCTTCTTTAGAATATCAGGGGATAAGCCGGCGGACAGGGTTAACCTGCTGCTGGACCTCTACGAGTGTTACAAGGCTCTTAACCCGAAGCACGAGACGTTGGACGAGTTCATCTTTTGGGGGGATGTGATTCTGGGGGATTTCGATGATGTGGACAAATATCTGGTCGATCCGGCGAAGCTGTTCGCCAACATTGCCGAGTTCAAAGAAATTCAGGATTCATATTCATACCTCACTGAGAATCAAAGGAAGGCGATCGAGAGCTTCGTCAGCCATTTCAGCAGCGAGGGGCGGCTGACGGTGAACCTGAACTCGGACAATCCGAATGTGAAGGAGCGCTTCCTGCAGATCTGGAATATTCTTTTGCCGCTTTACAACGACTTCCGGAAGAGGCTCTCCGGCAAGGGGCTGGCGTACGAGGGGATGGTTTACCGAGGTCTGGCGGCTCGGCTTGACTCGGAGTCGGCGGTGGATGTGCTGAAAGCCGCGTTCGGAGATGTGAATGAATATGTCTTCGTGGGTCTCAACGCCTTGAACGAGTGCGAGAAAAAGGTGATGAGGCGGATGAGGGACGCCGGGCTCGCGGGGTTCTGCTGGGACTATTCAAGCGGGATGATAAAGGATCCGCTGAACAAGTCCTCGTTCTTTATGTCGCGTAATGTAATGGATTTCCCTCAGAGTTTTGAGATGGATTCGGATGGGTTGAGGACTCCGGAGATCGAGGTGATCAGCGTTCCGTCCTCGGTCGGTCAGGCTAAGCTGATACCGACAGTGGTCAAGGATGACCGGTGCGCTGTAGTGCTTCCGGACGAATCCCTGCTGATCCCGGTGCTGAATTCCATCCCGGAAGAGATCAAGGACATCAATGTCACGATGGGCTATCCGATGAAGAGCAGCGCGTTCTTCGATTTTCTGACATTGGTCTCGGCGATGCAGATGCACCTGAGGCAGAAGGACGGAAAGTGGTACTTCTACCATAACCAGGTCTGGTCCCTTTTCTCCTCGAACATATTCAGGAAAGTGACCCAAGGGGATGAGGCGGTCAAGGAGAGGATCCGCAAGATAAAGGAAGGAATGAAATATTACATCCCGCAGGATGAATTGTCGGGCATTCCGGTGTTTGAGATGTTGTTCAAGCCTGCCGTGACAGATCCTAAATCCACGGACCCTGCGCAGATCTCGGAGTTTGCGGACTATCAGAAGGCACTTATCAATGGCATCGCCCCTAAGCTTGCCGGGGACCCTGCGTCGGCTCTTGAGCTTGAGTTCGCCAAAGCGGCCATAGATGCGATAACCCGGCTTCAGTCCGCCGGACTCGGAGTCCTTCCTATGACTTACGTGAGGCTGTTGGACCAGTTGCTCGGTCCGGTCTCGGTGCCGTTCAACGGAGAACCCCTGAAAGGCCTTCAGATTATGGGACCGCTTGAGACCAGGGCTTTGGATTTCAGCCAGGTGATGATCCTGTCGTGCAATGAAGGGATGTTCCCGAGGCGGAGCGTCAGCTCGTCGTTCATCCCTCCGGAACTCCGCAAAGGGTTCGGCCTTCCTACTTACGAGTTCCAGGACGCTGTCTGGGCGTACTACTTCTACCGTCTGATCCAAAGGGCTGAGAAGGTGACATTGGTCTATGACTCAAGGACCGAGGGGTTGAAGAACGGAGAGGAAAGCCGGTACATCAAACAGCTTGAGTACCATTTCAATGTGCCGATGAAGCGCAGCTTTGTAAAGGCCAACGCTTCCGGGGACTTCGCTCCGGCGGAGATACGCAAGACCGAGGAGGATGTCAACGCCATCCGGAACACGATGCTGTCGGCGTCGGCCTTGAAGAATTACCTTGACTGCCCGGCCAAGTTCTATTACTCGACGGTCAAGAAGCTGCGAAAAATGAACGAGGTCTCGGAGGATCTGGACTCGGGAATGCTCGGCGACGTGTTCCACGGCACAATGCAACGGCTATATTCAGAGAATATGGCGGGAGGAAGGATTGTGACCGCTGAATATATTTCCGGACTGCTCCGCAAGCGCTCCGCGATAAAGGGGATTGTCCGGAACCTGATACTGGAACAGCTTCATTCCTTGGAGGTTACCGGAAGGGATCTTGTCGTTGAGGATGTGATTGTCGAGTATGTGCTGATGACGTTGAAGAGGGATCTGGAACTGCTGAAGTCTTCGGGCTCCGACGGATTCGAGATCCTTGGACTGGAACGGAAATTCCTGCACGACATCGACGGCTTCCATTTCATCGGCTTTGTGGACAGGATCGACCGTCTGCGCCAAGGCGAGGTCAGGATCATTGACTACAAGACCGGAAAGGTCGAGGACAAGGATGTGAACATCACCGACGGGAACGCCGGGACTGTGGTCGAGGCTTTGTTCGGACCGGACAATGAAGGGCGGCCGAAGATCGCGTTCCAGCTTTATCTCTACGATGTGTTCTGCCGGGAGTCAGAGGAGTTCCGCGGACAGCGGTTCGTCAACGTCATCTACCCGCCGGCAAACCTGTTCAAGGAACCGGTCAAGGAAGTTCCGGTAAGTGAGGAGTTTATGCGGATGACCGAGGAGGGGCTGCACGGGCTGTTGGCCGAGATCGCCTCCCTTGAAGTGCCGTTCAGGCGCACCGATGAGGAGAAGACCTGCTCGTATTGTGACTTTAGAATGATTTGTGGAAGATAATTATGATGCAAAAAGATTAAGGATTCTTCACCGCTTGCGGTGAAAGTAAGTCCCTCCCCCGAGGGGAGGGATTTAGGGAGAGGGTAACGTGAAAGGCCCTATGGGGTGTGCAAAGCACATCCCCTCCCCCGAGGGGAGGGATTTAGGGAGAGGGTAACGTAAAAGGCCCTATGGGGTGTGCAAAGCACATCCCCTCCCCCGAGGGGAGGGATTTAGGGAGAGGGTAACGTAAATTGATTATGATTGGTAATTATCTTTGATCGTGTGATAATGTGTCTAACATCAGGTAGTTGCTTATTGCGAGAGATGAAATGATTAGAATAATGAAAGCGTCGGCCGGTTCGGGTAAGACATTCAATCTGGCCAAGACATACATTAGGCTTCTCCTTACTGACGAGGAGAGATATTCCTACAGGCATATTCTTGCCGTGACATTCACCAACAAGGCCACGGACGAGATGAAGAGCAGGATTCTGAAAGAGTTGCATATCCTCGCTACAGATCCTGAGAAATCCCCTTATCTTGAGGAACTTATGGCGGCGTTCCCGTCTGTGGAGCAACTGCGGAAGAGGGCCGGGACTGTATTGTGCGACATTCTGCACGACTACGGGGCGTTCGCCGTCAGCACGATCGACCGTTTCTTCCAGCAGACCTTGAAGGCGTTCTCAAGGGAGATCGGCCAGTTCGCCACCTATCAGGTCGAACTCGACAAAGAGTCTCTGGTGTCTGAAAGTGTGGACAGGGTTCTGGATTCCTTGTCTGATGACAATAAGGAATTGCTCGGATGGCTGACACAGAGCGTGATGGAGGATCTGGAGGAAGGCAAAAGGTACAACCTGGAGAACAACCTGAAGACAGTCGCGATGAACCTCAAGTCCGACGAGCACAGGTCCGCTGTCGAGGAATATGGCATTGACGAGGAATGGGCATATTCAAAAGAGAATCTGGCGAGGATGAAGAAGGCCCTTTCCGGAGTGATGTCCTCGTTCAACAAGGAAGTGAAGGATGCCGCAAAGGCGTTTGTCGGCGCGGTGTCCGAGGAAGGGCTTGCGAATGAGGATTTCTCACGGAAGTGCTTCAATTCCATCTATGTATGCGCGGCATACGGCCCTAAGGATGAGCCGGCGTACCCGTCCGCTACCATATTCAGGAACTGCGAGGATTTCAGCAAGTGGTTCAGAAAGGCGGATTTGAAGAGGTTCGAGCCGTTGGAGGGACGGTTGATGCCGCTGCTTCAGAGGTACTGTGGAATATTCGCGGAAAAGTATAAGGTCTATTCAACGGCTTCCAAAATCTCGTTGATTCTGAATGAATTGGGTATTGCGGGGGATTTGGACAGGGAGTTCAAGGCCCTGATGAAGGAGAAGAACGTGCTGAGTCTGGACGATTCCAACGTGATTCTGAGGAATATAATCGACGGCACGGACGCTCCGTTTATCTACGAGAAGCTGGGCGTGCGGTTCGAGCATTTCCTGCTGGACGAGTTCCAGGACACTTCCAGGATCCAGTGGGACAATTTCAGGCCTCTCATCGAAAATAGCGTCGCGCAGGGGAAGGAGAACCTGCTTGTCGGCGATGTGAAGCAGAGCATCTACCGCTGGCGCGGCTCCGACTGGCGGATGATGGCGCGCGAGGTTCAGGGCGAGTTTACCCAGTGCGGAGTCGAGACCCTTGACAGCAACTACCGAAGTCTCAGGAATATAGTCGAGTTCAACAACGGATTCTTTGAATATGCTCCTGCGGCCCTTGACGGGATGCTTGGTGAGGAGTCGGATCTCAAGGTCGGTGACATCTACGCTGACGAGAGCCAGCTGGTCAAGGCGAAGGACAAGGCGGAAGGCAGTGTCGAGGCTGTTTTCTGTGACGAAGAGGATGAGATGGACGTTGTGCTTGAGACTGTGAGGAAGATCCACGACGCTGGAGCGAGATATGGTGAGATCACCGTCCTTGTCAGAGACAACAGACACGGCTCCGACATCGCTATGTTCCTGATGGATAACGGAGTGAGCGTCATTTCGGACGATTCCCTCCATCTGAAGTCCTCGGCCGTGGCAAGGCAGGTTGTCTCGTTGCTGTCCTCGGTTGGAAATGAGGATGACACAATAGGATCGTTCCTGGCCGGGGAACTGGACATCGATGTCAGCGAGCTTTCGTGCGTTTCTCTGTCGGATCTATGCGAGAGGCTGCTGCGGATTCTCAAGGAGAAGGACGCAAAACTGTTTGAGTCTGAAACCCAGTATATTCAGTCATTTATGGACTTTGTGCAGGATTATGCCTCGGTAAACGGTAACGCGATTGATGGTTTTCTGAAGGCTTGGCAGGATGCGGATCCGAAGATAAGCTCTCCGTCAGATCCTGAGTCTGTCCGTGTGATGACGATCCATAAATCCAAAGGTCTTGAGTTCGACCACGTCATATTCCCTTACGCCGAGAGGATCGGGATATTCCGTCCGGAGAAGCATTGGGCTCGTCCGGCGGTGGAAGGGACTGAACTGGAAGGGGTTGCGGACGGGGTCTATCACGTGTCGTTGAGGAAGCCGGACAGCGAGGATTCTCTTTTCCGTGGCGACAGCGTCAAGGAGATGCGTTTCCAGCTTATCGACAACATCAACACCTTCTATGTGGCCTTGACCAGGGCGGCCAAAGGGTTGACTGTCATCGCCAAGAATCCGCCGGAGAAGATCGCTGAGGCTATAGTTCCGGTCACTGAACCTGTCGAAGAGGCCGGAGCGACAGTGGCCGCTTCTGTCCCTCCGGTGTCGGTTCGACGGAGCTCATCGATCCTCGGCGCATCAGTACCGCCGTGCGATTTCTCTGACTTTTCACAGATCCTGTACGCCTATCTGTCAGGCTACGGCGGGGTTCTTGGGTTCTCCGAAGAAAAAACCGATAGTCGTATAACCTTCTCGAAAGGTGATGTTTATGACTATTCCTCCGTGCAAAGAAAAGAGGATTCCCTCTCTGAGTTGATGCCGGGCTACCCTTCCTTCCCGCTGAATCCTACGGATGAGGACCCGGATTCCGATGTCCGTGAGCGTGGCCGGTTGAAGTTCAGCGCCGATTCGATAGACTTTTTCATTGATGACGCGAGGAGCTCGGCCAGAATCAACGGTACGGTGCTGCACGGAATCCTTTCGGAGGTCCTCACACCGGACGACCTTCCGTCCGCTGTCAGAAGAGCCTACGACGCGGGCGAGATCGATGCCGGCCAGGAAGAGAATTATCTGAATATCCTCGCCCGGCGGATCGCCTCACGTCCGGAATGGTTCCCAACCGATGGCACACAGATCCTTAACGAGACCCAACTGATTGACACAGACGGAGAAATTTATCGTCCGGACAGGGTGCTGGTGAAGGACGGGAAGGTCACTGTCATAGACTACAAGTTCGGCGAGAAGAGGCGCTCGTACCAACGTCAGGTCGCGCGTTACGCTGACATTTACCGCCGTATGGGATATTCGGAAATATCCTCCGCAATCTGGTACGTCCTTACTGATGAGGTGGAATAATTTTCGTATATTTGCCTTTCATACTCAAAATTGAATTATTATGGAAGCTAATGACTACTCAATAAAGCTTTACTACAACACGGAGAGGGAGAAACTCCAGATGCCTGAATATGGCAGGATAGTCTTGAATATGGTCGAACAGGTCAAGGCCATTCCGGACAAGGCTAAACGAAGCGAGCAGGCAAAGGCCGTGGTCCGGGTTATGGAACTCCTTAACCCTCAGGTGCACACACAGGAAAACTACGAGCAGAAGCTTTGGGATCATCTTTATATGATCGCAGGCTATGACCTGGACATTGATTCCCCGTATCCGGCTCCGCATCCGGAGGCGATGGATGTGCCGCCGATGGTCATTCCTATCGACAAGTCGCCGGTGCGCGCCAATCATTACGGCCGTAACATCGAGAGCATAATCGATCTGATCGCCGGAGAGCCGGAAGGAGAGGTCAAGAGGGCGATGCTGCGTTCCCTCGCGATCTATATGCGTCAGCAGTACCTGATCTGGAACAAGGACAGTGTGGCCGACGAGACTATTTTCGCCGACATCGAGAAATTGTCAGACTATCGGATTCAGATCCCAGAGGATCTGGAGCTTACCAAGATCTCCTTTGACTCGAACTTCTCGCGTCCTGGCTTGAATCTGAATATGGGGCAGAACCGCAGGAACAACAAGAAGGGTAACCGCAAGAACCGGAAATAATGTTCAAGTTCTGGAGAAATATGGATGATGACGACAAGTCAAGGCTGGTGAGGTTCTCCGGCCTTGCCGTCGCGTTGCTGGCAGTGTTCACGCTGCTCTCCATCATCTCGTATTTCTTTACCTGGAAGGCGGATCAAAGTGCTCTGGCCTCACCTGTGGGGGACATATCCGTTGAGGTCAGCAATATTGCCGGAAAGGTCGGCTACAGATGGGCGGAACTGCTTGTGCGCCGATGGTTCGGAATCGGGAGTCTGGCCTTTGTTGTCATTCTGTTCGCCGTGTCCGTCCGCCTGTTGTTGCACCGTTGGCGGCATTCGATGCTGAAAACGACCCTCCTGACGGTCTCCGGAGCGATGATAGTTTCGTTCATCCTTGCGTTCGTCTCGGATCTGGCAGGTCTTGGCAACGCTTTCGGAGGAGGTCTCGGCGGAGAGTGCGGGGAATCCGTGATCATCTGGGCGAGAGTCTTGTTCGGGAATATTCTTACAGGATTCGCGCTGGTTTTTCTGACTCTTATCTGGATGGTTCTGGCCTCGAAGCGCTTCTCGGACTGGCTGATGTCCCTTGGAAAGAGGAAGGATCAGGTGGCAGAGGAGGATGAATCGGAAGGGGTGTCCATTCGACAGGCTCAGGGATCTGGAAAGAAAGATGTTCGGGGACCGGAAAGAGATAGAGTCGAGGAAATATCACAATCAATGGCTGAGCCTGAGGTTCGACAAGGCTCACCAAATCTTGAGGCTACAAGCCATACAGGAACCGTCGCCTTGAATGCCACGGAACCGTCAATTCGACAAACTCAGGGAGCGGAACAACCGGTGGCGGAGCGTGCCGAAGCCACTGGGACTACAAATGCGTCTATGGAAGTTGTCAAAGGAAAAACACCGTCCACTGATATAAAGACAGACCTTCCGAGAATCAATGTCCGTGACGAACTGCCTGATTACCAGTTCCCTTCCTTGGAACTGCTGGATTCATATTCATCAAGCCGGAATGAGGTGTCCGATGAGGAATTGTCAAGGAACAACGCCAGAATCCGCAACGCTCTGGAAAACTATCGCATCCAGATCAACGATGTCAAGGCCATTGTCGGTCCGACCGTCACCCTCTATAAAGTCTATCCGGCGCCAGGCGTGAAGATCGCCGAGTTCAAAAGGATTCAGGAGGATCTCGGAATGCATCTCCACGCAAGGGGAGTACGTGTGGTCACCCTGACCGATTCTGTGGGCATCGAGGTCGCCAATGACCGGGCGTCGATCGTACCTATGCGGGGCGTGCTGAACGATGATGCGTTCCGTACCAGCAAGGCTGAGCTTCCTGTCGCCATCGGCTACACCATCCAGCAGAAAGTCAAGGTCTTCGATCTGGCCGATGCCCCGCACCTTTTGGTGGCCGGAGCGACCAAGCAGGGTAAGTCCGTTGGACTCAACGTCATAGTGACATCGTTGCTGTACGCGAAGCACCCGTCGGAGCTGAAACTTGTCTTCATCGACCCGAAGATGGTGGAGTTCTCGGCCTACGGGCATCTTCTGAAGCATTACCTTGCCGTGCTCCCTGGCAATGACGAGCAGGAGGAAAAGGACAACGCCATTGTGAAGAAGGCCGACAAGGCCGACAAGATCCTTCGTTCACTCTGCATCGAGATGGATCAGCGCTACGAGTTGCTGAGCAAGGCCTCCGTGCCTAACATAAAGACTTACAACGAGAAGTATCGCAACCGGAAGCTTCTTCCTACCGAAGGGCACCGCTTCCTCCCGTACATAGTCACCATCATTGATGAATATGCTGACCTGACGATGTCGGTCGGTGGCAGCGGTGATGCCAAGGCTGTGGCCCGCAGCATCACCACGTCCATCATCAGGCTCGCCCAGAAGGGGCGTGCCGCCGGTCTGCACGTCGTGCTTGCCACACAGAGGCCGTCCGTGGATGTCATCACCGGACTCATCAAGACTAACTTCCCGACTAGAATCGCCTTCAGGGTCGTCTCCAGGACGGATTCGGCCACAATCCTGGACTCTCCTGGCGCCGAGAAACTTATCGGTAAGGGGGATATGCTCTACTATGCCGGAGTCGAGATGGAGCGCGTCCAGTGCGCCTACATCGACAGCGAGGAGATCAACCGGCTCACTGAATATATCGGCTCGCAGGAAGGCCACAGGAAGTCCTATAACAACCCGTATTATCTGCCACCGGTCGATGATGACACAGAGGAAGGATCCGGAGGTCTGGTCGATATGACAAAACTCGATGAGCGCTTCGAGGAGGCCGCCAAGCTTGTGGTTATGAGCCAGAGGGGCTCCACGTCAGATCTCCAAAGGCGGCTCGGAATGGGCTACGCCAAGGCCGGCCGCGTTATGGACCAGCTGGAGGCTGCCGGCATCGTCGGTCCTCAGGAAGGCTCCAAGCCTCGTCAGGTGCTTGTCACAAGCCTTGATGAACTTGACAAGATCATCGATGCTTATAAGAATCAATAATTATTTATTGCCACCCAGGCACAGATTGTGCTTGTCGGCTTCATTAGTATGAGAACATTATCAAGAATATTCATTGTCATCATCGCTCTGACAGCGATGTCTCCCGTCTCTGTCGCCAAGAGCAAGACTCTTGACGCGTTTGTCGGCAAGGTGTCGTCCTCGCTTGTCTCGTTTGACTATTCGTTCACGATGCCGACGAGGAAGGCAAAGATGACAGGCGAGGGAAATGTGAAAGTGCAAGGCAGCTCGTTCAAGGTTGATGGCAACGGTCTGGAGATCTGGTGCGACGGCAGAACCCGATGGACAATCGACAGGATCTCGGAGGAGGCTCTGGTGGAGTCTGTTGATGATTCATACGACAGCTATGCCACCAATCCCGCATTGATGATCGCGTCTGTTGACAACGCCTTCAAGGAGGTCTCTTTCGGTGGCTCGAAATTTGGCGGAAAGATCGTTGACGCGTCAGTCCTCTCACCGCTTAACAGAGGAAAAAGCTCAATGGACATCGCCGGACTGAAGCTTTTCTTCAAAAGTGGGACGACGACGCTTGTCGGAGCGGAGGTAACCCTTAACGATGGCTCTGTGTCGAACTTCACCATCTCCAATCTCAGCTTTGAGGAGTCTGGAAAAACAAAAGAGTCTTTCCGTTTTGACGAAAAGACTCTCGATTCTTCTTATGTGATAACGGACTTGCGTTAGTCCTTGACGCATCTGACAGAGGCTCGGAACGATTCCTTGTCTCTCGCTCCCACAAGAATGTCATTCTGTTTCACGTAGATGTAACGGCAGAAGCCTGTCTCGTCGCTCTCCGAGTCGGATGTCCAGAATGTTGCGTAACTGTCAAGTCCTGTGAACTTCGGAGCGTCCCCCGGATCAGTGGCATAGCCGACAGGAAGGGTTGAGAAACCGGTTTCGTTGGTGATCTTGACCTGTGGCCAGTATTCCCACATCCTTGTGCCGAGGAACTTCGCGTCAACCATCAGACCGCCGGCGACACCGGTGAAATTCTCTTTCTCCGAGAAGGTCGTCCCCTTAGGCGCAAGGGCATTGGCCAAAGCGGTGAACTCGGCGTCGGAAGGCAGATGCCATCCGTCCGGGCAGGCTGAGACGGCCTCGCTCCAAGTGTAGTAACGACCGAAGATCGCGTCCATAGCCTCACTCTTTTCGTATGACACGCCGGCACCGGAATAATAGAGGTTGTTCTTCATCCAGGTCTTGCCGTCGAAAGTTGTCGTGTAGTAGGTCCCCTCGTCCCTTGGGTCAGTGAATATCGGATCCTTGCTGGAATATGCTCCTACCACGGTCGAGTCAAGGGCCGCATCAACCACGCTGAACGAGGTTGAGTTCGTCTTGGTGTAATAACCGTCCGCGAACGCGACGCAGCTGACAGTGAATGTTCCGACCTTGGACGGTACGGAGAACTTGAAAGTGCCGTCGCCGCTCTTGTCGGTTTCTGTCTTGGTCGTGTCCTTCGCGGTGTCCCACGAAACCGACCAATAGTATCCGATATCCTCGGCGGATCCTGTGCCAGGGTGGGTGATTCCTGTCGGGGTCAGGCTGAAGCTCTCACCTTTCCGTACATAAGTCGGCACGGATGACGAGAATGTCAGCGTCCCGTCGACGTAGTCTTTCGTGGATGAACTCTCTTTATCCTTTTTGCAGGACGGGAGGGCGAGCATCGCCGCTGACAATCCTATTAAAATAATGTTTCTTATCTTCATCTTTTTCGATTGAAAATACAAATATCGCATAAAAAACGCAAAAACGGTAGGTCTTAAGCAAAAACTAGTCCAATGATGTCACATAATTGAAGCGAAATGCCTATAATTGCAGAAATGAAAGCGATAAAAGGAATATTCAGAAGCATACCTCTGTGCTTCGCGGCTCTTCTGGCCGTGGTTTCCTGTGGCCGGAAGGCGGATTATCAGGAATTGACGGGCTATGCCCAAGGAGGAACATATTCGGTGAAATTCAACCATAGCGGTGTCAAGACCGGCATAAGCGAGATAAGAAGGTCGGTGGATTCCATCCTGAAGCTGGTTGACACCACCTTGTCCGGTTACAATAAGGGATCTCAGCTGAGCCGCTTCAATGCCGGTGGTCCGGTGGTTCCAAATGAGATGTTCAAGGAGATATTCACCATCTCGAAAAGACTCTATGACGAGACGGGTGGAGCGTTGGATATGGCTTCCGGGCCGCTCTATGATGCCTGGGGCTTTGGCTTCACGAACGATTCGCTGCCGTCTGCCGCCGTCGTGGACAGTCTCAAGGCAGTCTGCGGGATGGACAAATTTGATGTGAATATGTCTCCGCTGACTCCGGGAATATGCCCGAAATTGAATTTCAACGCCATCGCGCAAGGCTACACCTGCGACAAGATCGCTGAATATCTTCACTCGCTTGGAGTCAGGGATATGCTGGTGAACATAGGCGAGATCTATTGCGAAGGCTTGAATCCGTCGGGCAAGCCGTGGACGATAGGTGTTGACAGACCTGTTGACGGAAATATGGAACTTGGTGGGCAGGGACTTGTCGGTAAATGGCAGGGAGACGGAAGCGGCTGTGGTGTGGTCACCTCTGGCAATTACCGCAAGTTCTACGTCAAGGATGGACGGAAATATTCACACACGGTCGATCCACGCACGGGGTATCCCGTCACGCATAATCTGCTCAGCGCCACGATTGTCGCTCCGGACGCCACATTGGCTGATGCCTACGCAACATATTGTATGGTCATCGGATTGGATGAAGCGAAGCGCTTTATCGAGTCGATGGATGAGCTGGAAGGCTATCTGGTCTATGCCGATGGAGAATCTATGGCCGAATGGGCGTCTTCTGGCTTCAATCTTGTAAGAGATGGCCGATAGATTTTTTGTGATATGACAAGATTGCTCACAGATTCGTCACTTGCCTTGGCCGCCGCTTTCACGGTGGCCACCGGTTGCAGCACCATCAGCAGGACTGAAAAACAGCTGGCTCGGGTGGATTCATACGATTCTCCTGACATCCCGGCGATCGGAGAACTTCCACCGGTCAGGCCTCGTCAGGCCGGGCTGGCGTATTCCCCGAACACTTTGGTCATTTATTATGATGAGAATGTCGGCAAGGGGCCGCTCAAGAAAGCGGCCGCGAAGTACGGGGCGGATGTTGTCTATGACTACGGCATCATCGACGCGCTGACAATCCGCATTCCTGACGGCAAGACCCTTGAGGAAGCGACCAAGTATTTCAGAAAGGTTAAAGGTGTCGTCGGTGTGTCTCGCAATGAAATCTATGACCTTGACGGAAATTCCGTGACTCCACTATAGGCGTATTTTCAGTCGCTTCGACAAGGTCATCCCGCGTCACTCTTTAATTAGAATTCCCATCGCCTCGTTGACTGAAAGACTGTTCTCCACTGTGAACCCTCCTGATTTCGTGCGCTTCAAGGAATTGAGATGCGCGCCTGAGCCGAGCGCTTCTCCGAGATCTCTGGCCAATGCTCTGATGTAGGTTCCCTTGCTGCATTTGATCCGGATTGTCGCCAACGGAAGGTGTAAGGCGGATGTGTCCACGACATTGATACGTGGGTTGGGTCTCAGCCCATCATCCAACGATTCCTGTCCGCTTTCTTTCCCGTTCGGGAAGAACGAGATTAATTCCATCTCGGAGATATTGATGATCTGCTTGTTAAGTGTCTCTGCCACAGTGTGGTCGAAATCAGTCATCACGTCAGTCTTCTCCTTGTTAGCCTCACGGTACTGCTTCCTTGCCAGCTCGTAGGCTCTGACCCCGTCAACGGACTTGGCTGAGAAGAGGGGAGCGATCTGCTCCTGCTCGCCAAGGAACCGAGGCAGAACCTCTCTGAGTGATTCTTCCGTGACGCCTTCGACGGGATATTCCTGATCAATTGCCTTCTCCAGATCGTAGGAAGGGGTTGTGGCGCCGAACGAGACCCCGGCGAGATATTCCTTGCCCTCCTTTTGAAGGGTCTCGGCCAGTTTGGTGGCCTTGCCGATGCAGACGAGAAGCACTCCGGTCGCAAGCGGGTCGAGGGTGCCGGCGTGGCCGACCTTCAGGTTCTTCTTGTGGAAGTGTCTGCACGCCGCCCATTTGACCTTGCGGATGACATCGGCGGAAGTCCATCTGTAGGGCTTGTCGATGGGAATAATGATTCCTTCCGGGTAGTCCTCGATGCTCTCCGAGAGCCTGGAATTACCCGAAAGGAAGCTCTTGTCCGCTATTAACGCCTTTATTTCCAAAAGATTGTCTTGCAAGATACCTGTCACTTTTACTTGCAAAGCGGAATCTTTTCGATGCGACGCTCGTGACGGCCACCCTCAAACTCCGTGGTCAGCCACTTGTTGAGTATTGTCGTGGCCATCTGGTAGGAGATGAACCTGGCTGGCATCACAATCACGTTAGCCTTGTTGTGAGCCTTCGCAAGTCGCGCGATCTCAGTGCCCCAGCAAAGGGCGGCGCGCACTTTCTGATGCTTGTTCAGAGTGATCGCCATGCCATTGCCTGAACCGCAGAAAGCCACTCCGAGATCTACCTCGCCATTGTCTATGGCGGTGCCGAGCGGATGAGCGAAGTCGGAGTAGTCGCAGCTCTCCGCTGAATGTGTTCCATAATCGATGACCTCGTAGCCCTTCTTCCTGAGCAGAGCCGAGATCTTTCCCTTGTACTCGAATCCAGCGTGGTCGCTGGCAACACCAATTTTCATAATATATTCCTGAATTAAATTATTTTCTTCTTGCTCACCGTCGTGATGAACTCCTTGAGGTAGAACGGCTCGAAATAGGCCACATCCTCGAACCTCTTGGCCTCCAATGCATCAATGGCCGGATGCATCATCGAGGCGGCTTTCGGGCAGCATTGGATGAAGCGGGCGTTCGGGCTGGTCAGGGTGTCCTTGCATTTGTCGGCACCATCACCGATGAACAGCACCGGGCCTTCGGCGAGCTGATCCTTGAATGAATCCGCGTCGATTATCTGAGCCACGGTCGGAGAGATTTGTTTCCCGTCAGGCGTGAATATTCCCGTGTAAACCTCCATCCTGCGGGCGTCGATCATCGGGATGATGTAGCGGCAGCCCTCCGGGAGCATATTCCCGTCCAAAGCCTGCCAGACGAGTGTGTCGAGAGTGCCGACGGAGATCATCGGGATGCCGGCCCCGAAGCAGAGGCCTTTGGCTGTTGAGACCCCGACGCGCAGCCCGGTGTAGGAACCCGGTCCCTTGCTGACGGCCACAGCGTCACAGTCGGACACTTTCAGACTTTTTTCGGAAAGCATCTCGCTGACGAACAGCGCTGTCTTTGAGGCGTGCGCCCTTGGCTCGTCGCTGATCCTTTCACAGACGACCTTCCCGTCCTCCACAAGGGCGGTGGAGCAAAGGGAAGTGGAAGTCTCTATTAGAATGATTCTGCTCATTATTTATTGAATATCAATTCTTTCATATAAGGAAAAAAGACATCGGCGAAATCCTTGATCGGTGTGTAGAAAAGCGACTCGCTGATTGTCTTCGAACAGTCGATCTCCAGCGCCGTGGTGACGGAGTCGAAAAGGAGGATGAAAAGCCCTATGGCAAGAACCACTTTCAGCAGGGCGAAAACCACCCCGAGAAGTTTGTTCAGCCACCCGAGCATCACGATCTTCACAATGCCCTCCAGCATTTTTCCGGCTAAGGTGAGGGCGAAGAAAACTCCCAGCAGGATGATCGTGAAGGCGATCGCCTGAAGCACGGCTGGAGAGACATCCATCACTGGCTTCAGCCACTCGACCACCACATTGGAGAAATGGAATGACATCCATGCCCCCAGCACCAAAGCCACCAGAGCGGCCACCTGGGCGATGAATCCCTTGGACAAGCCACGGAATATGGCTGGAACACAGCACAGAAGAATTATGATGTCTATTATATTCATTAATCACCTATTTGATAAAAAACGCGGAAATCACTATCTTTGCAAACTTAATTGCATAGGAAGCGAACCGATGGTTTTTCCGATGCAAAAATAGAAAGAAAATTATGACATTCAAAGAGTACAAAGGCCTTGATCTGGTTTCTGTCGGGAATGAGGTTCTCGACAGATGGAAAAAGAATCACGCGTTCGAGAAATCCCTTGAGGTCAGGGAAGGGGCACCTGAGTTCATATTCTTCGAGGGCCCGCCTTCCGCCAACGGCAAGCCGGGAATCCACCACGTAATGGCGCGCTCCATCAAGGATGCCATCTGCCGCTTCAAGACCCAGTCCGGGTACAAGGTGAACCGCCGCGCCGGATGGGACACCCACGGACTCCCTGTGGAGATCGGCGTGGAGAAGAAGCTTGGAATACACAAGGATGACATCGGAACGAAGATTTCCGTTGAGGAATACAACAAGACCTGCCGCAGCGAGGTGATGAAGTACACGGCGGAATGGGTGAATATGACCGAGCGTGTCGGCTACTGGGTCGATATGAACGATCCGTACATCACCTATGACAACCGCTACATCGAGACCTTGTGGTACCTTTTGAAGAAGATTTACGACAAGGGGCTGCTCTACAAAGGGTACTCCATCCAGCCATATTCGCCTTCCGACGGCACAGGCCTCAGCTCACACGAGCTGAACCAGCCGGGCTGCTACAAGGACGTGACCGACACGACGGCCACGGTGCAGTTCGAGGTCATCAAGGACGGAAAGTCGCAGCCGCTCTTCGGGACGGAGGCCTTCCCGGTATATTTCCTCGCATGGACGACAACCCCGTGGACCCTTCCTTCAAACACGGCGCTCTGCGTGGGACCGAAGTATGAATATGTCCGTGTCCTTTCTTTCAACCCATACACGGGAAAGGAGGCCATTTACGTGCTGGCCAAGGATTTGGTGGGCGCCTGGTTCAATCCTAAGGCCGCCGACATTCCGCTTGAGAACTACAAGCCAGGTGACAAACTCGTTCCTTACAAGGTGCTTGACGGTTCGTTCAAGGGCATTGACCTTGTCGGAATCCGCTACAAGCAGCTGATTCCTTGGTTCCGGCCGATCGAGGAAGGGGAGCCGTTCAGGGTGATCTCCGGAGACTATGTCACGACCGAGGACGGTACCGGAGTCGTTCACATCGCTCCTACCTTCGGTGCGGATGACAAGAAAGTCGCCGCCAACTACGGTGTGCCGGGAATGATGGTTCTTGACAAGGACGGCAAACGGCAGGCCCAGGTGGACCACGACGGACGCTTCTACCCGATCGAAGACCTTGATCCTGAATATGTCCGCACACACGTGGACCCTTCTTATAAGGAATATTCCGGCCGCTATGTGAAGAATGCTTTTGATGACTCTCTTCCGGCTGACGCTCCGACCCTCGACATCGACCTTTGCATGATGATGAAGATGGACGGCAGGGCGTTCAGGATCCAGAAGCAGACCCACAGCTATCCTCACAGCTGGAGAACCGACAAACCTGTCCTCTATTATCCTCTCGACGCCTGGTTCATCAAGACCACGGCTGTCAAGGACGAGATGGTCGCTCTGAACAAGACGATCACCTGGAAGCCGGAGTCCACCGGTACGGGACGTTTCGGCCAGTGGCTTGAGAATATTCAGGACTGGAACCTCAGCCGCAGCCGTTTCTGGGGCACACCGCTTCCGATCTGGCGCACCGAGGACGGAAAGGAGGAGATCTGCATCGGCACGATCGCACAGCTCTACACCGAGATCGACAAGGCTGTGGAAGCCGGATTCATGACAAGCAATCCGTTTAAGGACAATGGTTTTGATCCTGAGGACATGAGCAAGGAGAACTACGACAGGATTGATCTCCACAGGCCTTATGTCGATAACATATTCCTTGTCAGTCCTTCCGGAAAGAAGATGACCCGTGAGACGGACCTTATCGATGTTTGGTTCGACTCCGGCGCGATGCCTTACGCTCAGGAAGGTCTCCGTGGACTGGATTCTCCGAAGTTTGGCTGCACGGCAGACTTCATCGCCGAGGGCGTTGACCAGACCAGAGGCTGGTTTTACACGCTTCATGCCATCCACACCATGATCAGCGGGACTCCTGCCTACAAGACCGTGATCTCCAACGGTTTGGTTCTGGACAAGAACGGCAACAAGATGAGCAAGCGCCTCGGCAACGCCGTGGATCCGTTCGAGGAACTGGACAAGTACGGTGCCGATGCCCTCAGGTGGTATATGCTGACCAACGCCCAGCCTTGGGACAACTTGAAGTTTGACGAGGCCGGTGTGGACGAGGTCCGCAGGAAATTCTTTGGAACGCTTTACAACACATATTCATTCTTCGCCCTCTATGCCAATGTGGACGGCTTCGACCCTAAGGCCGCGAAGGTGGAATATTCAAAGAGGCCGGAGATCGACCGTTGGATCATCTCGCTGCTCAATACCTTGAAGAAGAAGGTTGTGGCGGCTTATGAGGATTATGACATCACAACCGCAGGGCGTCTGATCCAGGACTTCGTGTGCGATGACCTTAGCAACTGGTATGTGCGTCTGAACAGGAAACGTTTCTGGGGTGGAAAGATGGACGAGGACAAGCTCGCCGCCTACCAGACCCTTTACGAGGTGCTGGTGGATGTCGCTGTGCTCGGCGCTCCGATCGCTCCGTTCTATATGGACCGTCTCTATCTGGACCTCGTTCCGGACGGCTCTGAGTCGGTTCATTATGTGAATATGCCGGCTTGCGACGAGGCAGTCATCGACACAGATCTGGAGGAGAGGATGAATCTGGCTCAGAAGGCCACATCGATGGTGCTCGCGCTTCGCCGCAAGGTCTCCATCAAGGTCCGTCAGCCGCTCCAGAAGCTCATCATCCCTGTGATCTCCGCAAAGGTCAGGGAGCAGCTTGAACAGGTCAAGTCCATCATCCTCAATGAGGTGAATGTGAAGGAGGCCGAGTTTATTTCCGACACCACCGGCATCATCACCAAGAAGATCAAGCCTAACTTCAAGACCCTCGGAAAGGTTTACGGCAAGCAGATGAAAGAGATCGCCGGAGCTTTCGGCGGATTCAATCAGGCGACAATCTCGGCCATTCAGAATGCTGAGGCTGCCGGGTTGGCATATTCAGTGGAACTTCCTTCGGGAGTCGTTGAGCTTAGGCCTGGCGACTATGAGATCTCGTCCGAGGACATGCCAGGCTGGCTCGTCGCCACTGAAGGTCAGCTGACCATCGCCCTTGATATTCAGATCTCGGAAGAGTTGAAGAGGGAAGGCGTGGCCCGCGAGCTTATCAACAGGATCCAGAACCTCAGGAAGGACAGCGGATTCGAGGTGACCGACAAGATCGGTGTGGCTATATTCGCCGATGGTGCCGCCTATGACGACATCGCCGCCGCTCTTGAAGGCTACAAGGATTACGTCGCCGCCCAGACACTCGCACTTTCTGTCACACTTGGCAAGGATGCTCCGGAAGGAGCTGCTGATGTCGAGTGGGACGAGGGTTCGGTCAAGATGGTGCTGTCGCGATAGTTTTTAGACCTAAATACAATTTACACTATGTCAGAGTTAATCAAAGACAACGCGGTTTCCGCCGAAACGACGAAGGTGCGTTACAGTGATGAGGAACTTGAAGAGTTCCGCACTATCATCAATGATATGCTTGACAAGGCTCGGAAAGAGTATAACACCCTGCGAAGGGTGATTATGCACAACGGCAGCAACGACATCGAGGACACCACACCGTCGTTCAAGACGGTCGAGGACGATGGCGCCTACCAGCTTTCCAAGGAGGAGGCCAGCCAGCTCGCGCAGAGGCAGTACAAGTTCATCCAGAACCTCGAGGCCGCACTTGTGCGCATCGAGAACAAGACTTATGGAATATGCCGTGAGACAGGAAAGCTTATTCCGAAGGAGAGGCTGCGTTTGGTGCCTCATGCCACGCTTACTGTAGAAGCCAAGGAGATGCTTGCTAAAAAAGGACAGAACTAGTGAAGGTTTCCAAGGGTAAGAAACTCCTGATTCTGGGAGTCATACTTGTCGTCATTGACCAGGTCATCAAGATCCTGGTCAAGACGAACATGCAGATAGGTGAGCATTTCAGCGTCATCGGAAACTGGTTCCAGATTTTCTTCATCGAGAACGAGGGAATGGCTTTCGGAATGAAGTTCGGCGGCGCCGTCGGCAAGTTCCTGCTGTCATTCTTCAGGATCGCTCTTTCTGGCGCTCTCTGCTTGTGGATAGCCTCGCTTGTGCGTAAATCGGTGGATTCTGAAGGGAAGTTGGCACTTCTGCCGGATGGCAAGCCCGTGGTTCCGACCGGAGTCCTTGTCGGCCTGACGTTGATCACCGCCGGCGCTTTCGGCAACATCATCGACAGCCTTTTCTACGGAGTGATCTTTGACTATGCCCCGCTGATGTTCGGCCGCGTGGTGGACATGTTCTACTTCCCGCTCATTGACACAATCTGGCCGTCTTGGGTACCATTTGTGGGAGGGGACCGCCTTTTGTTCTTCGCTCCTGTCTTCAACTTCGCCGACAGCTGCGTCACCGTTGGCGCTTTCTATCTGATTCTTTTTCAGAACCGTTTCTTCACCCGTACCGAGGAAAAGAAAGAGGAAAAGAAAGAGGAAAATAAAAAATAGCAAAAATATTCCCACATATTTTGCTGAACAAAAAAAAATATATACCTTTGCATTCCCTCAATTGAGGGAATAAGTCTGGAGAGGTGGTAGAGTGGTCGATTACGGCAGTCTTGAAAACTGTTGAGCTGCGAGGCTCCGGGGGTTCGAATCCCTCCCTCTCCGCCAGAAACCTTGAAAATCAAGGGACTGCAAGATTTACGAACAAATTTACTAATAGAAGTAAGTTTGTTCGTATTGTTTTATATCTGCCTCCGCCGGCCTCGGAATCTGTTGAGGTAATCATATACCGGTTGACTAACATACGCTTTGACATACAAATTATTGCATAAAAATGTCATCGGAGCGCAATTGTTTAAACATCAGTATTCTAATATGAAAGTTAGTCGGCAGATATATCGTTCTCTATAATTAAGCATAAAACAAGGAAAACAGAGCCCCATAATACTTGAATCCTAATGGTGTAACAACAACCCTGTCATCCGAAATTTCTATGTATTTATGTGAAAGACAAAAGTCCAGTTGGCCTGAATAATAAGTTTTAGCATCGCATCCCAATAATTCCTTAAGTGTTTTCAAAGAGAATGATCCATTATACCCTCCAATGGCAATATATTTAGATGCAAGTTCTTTATGTGGGAGTTGGTAAACGTATTCTTCTTCAAAAGATTTCATAAGCAATAAGTCTTTAACTGATTTTCTTAGCTTACCTATATTGTAGGACACACCACTGCGACTCATACTTTGTGCGGAAATGCCAAAGCCTTTATAAGAGCCGGCATTCATCATCCGGTTTCTCAAATAAGAACTCACCCCTATGTCGTTTGATCTCTTCGAAAAAGTATTTTGACCAAAACGTGCCTTATAACCTAAATCAAGCAGGCTATGATATAGAAATGAATATGATTGAAACAGCTCTTCCTTTGACATATGGCCGTTTTCTTTAATCATATTAGTGCGTAGCTCATAGAGCGTTACTTGCTCTGGTTGCAAATATGCCAAGATTTGCACATCTCGATGAAGGCTATCGACAGTTTGACAATTTAAGCCATACATCATATCTAAATTAACTATGTCAACCCCGTTTTCATATAGCATAGAAATAGTTTTTTTCATATCCTCGGTTCCCTGGCCTTTACGATGATTACACGCAAGTACATTTTCGGAAGTGGATTGTACACCAAGTGATACGCGTTTGAAACCGGAAGCCACTAACGCTTTTATCTTTTGTTCAGTCAAGGTGTCAAATGTGGCCTCTATACTTGGTGTGAAATCTTCAGATTTATCCGAAATACTCATTGTGCGGCGACACAAGTCCATTAATCTATCGAAGGCATCATCACACAAAACGGTTGGAGTTCCGCCCCCTACATCCAAGCCGCATAGTCTTAAAGCCGGATATCGCTCTATAAAGGACGCAACGTCGTGCTCTATCGTTGCCACGTAGCTTTCTTGTAAGCCTTTGCTCGGACAGAGCATTCTTGTATATTCGCAGAAGGAGCACAGGCGCTCACAAAATGGGATATGGATATAAAAAGACAATTCCTTGTCACCATCAAATGACAGAGGGCCTGTAACACGATATTGTTTCCAATCATCTGGAGATAGAGGATACGACGTGTTCCAACGAGGATCGTTTTTCCTATCTTCAAGGATTTTTTCCAAATCATCCATATTGTCAATATATTACGAACAATAAAGAGGAATTAATATGAACGTCAACTTTAGATGGTGATGTTTTATTCGTACATAAATCGGGAGACTTATCAAGAGTCTCATTCTTTTCTGAAGTTTCAGGTGACCTATTAAACTGTAGTTTTTTTAATATTCCCAATAGTTTCATATTGCGCCTTTTATGATATATTAGTTGTAGTGCTTTATTTCTATCGGCTCAAAGTTACTGTTTTTCTGCCGATAATCGGCTCAGTCGTGGCCGATTTTGTGCATAAGTCGTGAAAAGCCGAAGGACTCTGTTTGTGTCTTATGTGGCCTGCTCCCGGCCGCCGGATATTTCTAAGCCAAAGAGGTTTCGGTTCTTGAGATGGGGGCTATCTTTTTGTCTTGAAGGAAAGAATATGAATGGTCACTCCGACTGCGATGAGAATGAATATGATTCTGAGTGCCAGATGTTTGGCTACGAAAATGGCACAGCAGACAAGACTGGCCCAAAGCGTGGAGATTGCAATGATCTTCACTTTCAGAGGGATAGCCTTGTCAAGCATAAAATCCTTGATGTAAGGTCCAAGTCGTGGATGATTCATCAGCCAGTCGTACAGCCTTTTTGAACTTTTCAGAAACAGCCACGAAGCCAACAATAGAAACGGTGTCGTGGGAAGTACCGGCACAAAAATCCCGACAATCCCAAGCCCTAAGGAGATCAATCCGAGCGGCGCAAGCAATTTTTTCATTGTGCGAATACGAATATTTGAAAGAAGCCTTCCGGCGGAAAGGCGAACAAAAAAAGAGGACGACTAAGCTTTCTAGCCGCCCTCTTGTGGTCCCAGTAGGGCATGATCCTACGACCCCCTGATTATGAGTCAGATGCTCTGACCAACTGAGCTATGGGACCAGTCATTGTCCGCCCGAAGGCTTTGGACATAACTACGATTCAAAGTTACCAAACTTTTTGAAAACAACAAAACTATTCCGCCATTTGAGAGATTCAGGTCTGGTTTGTCCGGTGAAATTGCGGTTTGGCCGGATAAAAAGAGTGCGATTCCACCAGATTGTCCGTGGAAAACCCTTTTTCGCCGGACAAACATTGACGAAAGTTCTGAGAGGTGTTCAACACATTTAGAAGTAACGCTATCCAAGCGGAATTGGATGAGAGGCGCAAAGAAATATTGAACCTCTTTCCAAAAATGAATTCTTCTTCCAATATCCTTTGAAATCAGTGAGTTATGAGGAAAAGAAAAACGGACAAACCGTCATTTCTGATGATTTGTCCGCTTTGGCTCCTCAAGTAGGACTTGAACCTACGACCCCCTGATTAACAGTCAGGTGCTCTAACCAACTGAGCTATTGAGGAATTTTGTCAACCTTTTCAGTTGTTTGTTCCTTTCGGGAGTGCAAAGGTACAACAAAAATTGGTTAGTGCAAATTTTTTTGTAGTTTTTTTTGTGTACCTTTGTGTAAATTTCTCGGAGGAGGAAAATGGACATAGACTTGTTTTCAGATATGGTCAAGGGACTAATCCTTGACAATGATGAGGTTACGTTGCCTGGCTTGGGGACTTTCGTCTCCGAGGTGATGCCCTCTACTTTTTCTGACAAAGGGTACACCATCAATCCTCCTTACCGAAAACTGTCGTTCAGGCAGCGCGGATCCGGAAACGAGGAGATGTTGGCGGATTTCTATGCCGAGATCAACGGGACTGATCTTGAGACCTCAAAGAGAATCCTCGGGGAGTTTATCGCTGGGTTGAGGACGACGTTGCAGGCAAAGAAGGTCGTGATATTCCCCGGGCTTGGCCGGTTGAGGGCTACCAAGGAGAACACGTTCTTTTTCATCGCTGACGAGGATCTGGACATCTATCCTTATGGGGTAGGGCTGGAGCCGGTGTCTCTGAAGACTCACGAGGAGACTCCGGACGAGGTGGCGCAGAGTGTGGCGGCGCTTCGGGAGCTGGTGGCGGATCCGGCGCCTGTCAGAGATCCGATTGTTCCGGTCACATCGACAGGATCGGTGACCGTGGAGGAAGGTTCTTTGACTGGGGAAACAGGCTCTGAGAATATGAAGGATGTCCCTGTGGCCGATGCGATTGAAGAGACTGTTCCGGTCGCTTCGACAGCCTTAGCGACCGACACGACAGCCTCAGTGACCGAAACAGAAGGCTCAGTGACCGAAGCAACCAGTGTCGTGACCGAGGCCGGAGGCTCTGGGGTTGAGGAAAAAAACACGGTACCAGACAAAACTGTCGTCGAAACAGAGAAAACAGAGAAAACGGAGGAAACATCCACAGCGACCGGGAAGTCAGACACCGGGGGCGAAAAAGCCGGAAACGAGGAGACAAGTCACAAGACGAAAAAAAGTGCCTGGAGAGTGGCTCTAATCGTGTCGGCAAGCCTCATCGGTTTGGCGCTGGTGGCTCTCGGAATATTCATACTCCTCGCCCACGTCGCTCCGGATTTCATTGACTCGATCCTCTATACTCCTGAGGAACTGAGGATTATAAATCATTAGGACTATGGAAAAGATCAACGTTTCAGACAACAGGTTCAGCACAGACATAACGATTCCGTGCTATGACACGGACGCTTCGTTCCGCTTGAAGCCGGCCGCGTTTATGGATCACGCCCAGGAAATGGCGTATCTGGCGGCCCAGGCTCTTCATTTCGGCTATGACGACCTCCAGAGGCATCACACGGCCTGGGTGCTGTCAAGGATGCGGATGGATTTCCTGAATCCTCCGAAATGGACGGACGAGACGACCCTCTACACTTGGCACAAGGGGCAGGACGGCCTGTTTTTCCTGCGTGACTTCGAGCTCCGAAGGCAGGGCGACACAGACTTCGCCGACAAATCTAAGGCGCTGGTGCTTTGCACCTCTTCGTGGATAGTGATGAATGTCGAGACCCGGCGGCTGGTGCGCAGCGATGAGGTCTTGAATATGGTCCCTGCGACCACTCAATGCCCTGACAATGCGATCCAGACTCCTTGCGGCAAGGTGGCGATGCCTAAGAATATCCTTGCGGAGGAGGTCGGCTGCCACAAGGCGGCATATTCGGACATCGATGTGCTGGGGCACACCAACAACGCCCGATATGTGGTCTGGGCTATGGACTGCATTGACTATGAGGAGGTCGCCGGCAACCCTGTCAAGAGCATAAGCATCAACTTCATCAAGGAGACGAAGCCAGGGGAGGTTGTCAGGATATTCAGAAGTGTCGAAGAGATAGACGGAAAAAAGACATATTACATCGAAGGTAAGATTGAAGACAAACCGTGCTTTTGCGCGCGGATAGATTTTTAATTAGATATGCGAGATTTGTTTTTAGGGGCTGGAATAGCCCATTCGATTCTGGTTTTCGCAGTCGTGATCGCGATCGGACTGTACCTTGGCAAGTTCAAGATCAAAGGCATCTCCATCGGTTCCACGTGGATTCTGTTCGTGGCTATCCTTCTGAGCCATTTCGGCCTCAGGGTTGACGCTACCGTGATGAACTTTATGAAGGACTTCGGCCTGATCCTGTTCGTGTTCTCTATCGGCCTTCAGGTCGGCCCGGGATTCTTCCACTCATTCAAGAAAGGCGGGCTTCAGCTGAATATCCTTGCGGTCGCCCTTGTCCTGTTGGCTGTGGCCGTCACCGTGGCGATCCATTTCATCACCGGCGAGGACCTCAAGACTATGGTCGGCGTGATGTCCGGAGCCGTGACCAACACCCCGGGACTCGGTGCCGCCCAGCAGACGATGGCGGATTCGATGCGCGCGGAGAATTATCTGGCGTCTGACATCACCTCGGCGACCTCCGGGCTGGCTTCCGCCTACGCTGTGGCCTATCCATTGGGAGTACTGCTTGTGATCGCTCTGATGATGTTCTTCAAGGCAATATTCAAGGTGGATCTCAATAAGGAGAAGGAAGTCCTTGACAATGAGGATAATAATGAGGATGTTGCAAGGCGTATGCACTGCGAGGTCGAGAATCCTGCGATTTTTGGAATGACAATCAAGGACGCCACAAAGGACCTTGGCAATTCGATAGTGATCTCCAGAATCCTCCGTGACGGAGTGATGTCTCTGCCGGGACCGGACACCGTCCTTCAGAAAGGGGATAAACTCCTGATCGTCACCTCGCAGAAGAATGTGGATTCCCTTAGGATCACGTTCGGCGAGGAGGTGCCTATGCATCTTCAGGACTGGGAGCAGATGGACACCAGGATGGTCAACAGGAAGATCACCGTCACCAAGGCGAATCTTACGGGTGTCACGCTCAGAAGTCTCAATGTAAGAGCTAATTACGGCGTGAGCGTCACCCGTGTCATCAGATCCGGAGTCGGCCTTGTCGCAAGACCTAACCTCATCCTTCAGATGGGCGATGTGTTGAGGGTTGTCGGCCCTGAGCTGGGAATCGAGGAGGTCGCCAACCTTGTCGGCAACCAGACATCGACGCTGAACCGTCCGAACCTTATCCCGATTTTCTTCGGAATAGCCCTCGGTGTGATATTCGGTTCCATTCCTATCGCAATCCCTGGCATTCCTCAGCCTATCAAACTTGGTCTCGCCGGCGGTCCGCTGATCATAGCGATCCTGCTTGGCTACTTCGGACCTAAGTGGAAGATCACGACCTACACGACCCAGAGCGCGAACCTGATGGTCAGGGAGATGGGAATATCCTTCTTTATGGCGGCCGTAGGTCTCGGAGCCGGACAGAACTTCGTAAGCTCGATCCTTAACGGAGGTTACTGGTGGATCCTTTACGGAGCGCTCATCACCTTCATCCCTGTCTGCACGATCGGCCTCATCGCAAGGTATGTCTGCAAGCTGAACTTCTACCAGATCTGCGGTCTGATATCCGGCGGTACCACCGATCCCGCGGTCCTGGCGTTCACCCAAGGGGCTTACGGAACGGATTATCCTTCAGTGAACTACGCCACCGTTTATCCTCTGTCAATGTTTATGAGGGTGCTTGTGGCCCAGTTGCTGATCCTTTTGGCGATAGCTTGACGTTATGTTTGACTTGATCTACCCGGTTTCCCCGGCTCCGGTTATGCCTTTGCCTTCGGCCGACAATCCAGGCGATCGTCCACGTCCGACTGGCGAGATGGTCCCTGTCGTGGAGGAGAACGGCCTTGTCATCGGGCAGGCCACAAGGCAGTCCGTGCACGATGGCTCAAAGCTGATGCATCCTGTGATCCATCTTCACATCATCAATCGGGAGGGGTGTCTGTATATTCAGAAACGCTCGATGAAGAAGGATCTTCTTCCGGGGCGTTGGGACACGGCCGTCGGCGGTCACGTCGATTACGGCGAGACTCTGGAGGAGGCACTCTACCGCGAGGCCTCTGAGGAACTGGGGTTCAGGGACTTCAATCCGATATTCCTGAAATCCTACATTTGGGAGTCGGCGCGCGAGAAGGAACTGGTCAGCGTCTTCGCCACAGTCGGCAACTTCACTTTGAAGCCTGACAATGACGAGGTCACCGAAGGACGCTACTGGAATATGTCCGAGATCGAGTCTAATCTGGCGCGGGGACTGTTCACTCCGAATTTTGAGCAGGAATTCAAATCAATCAAGGACACTTTACTGGCTTTGCTCTGATGGACAATAACATTGACAAATTCATAAAGGACCAGTTGTCGGTCTGGCCGCTTGCCGCCGAGAACTACCGCGACCTCAAGAAGGTGGAAACCAAACGGTTGGATGTCGGAGGGCTGGAGATCATCGTCCAGCATAACCCCTGCCGCAAGATTTCTTCCGAGGCGGCCCTGGACCCTAAGTCCCTCAGCGAGAGGCCTTGCTTCCTCTGCCCTGAGAACCGCCCGGCGCAGCAAACCCACATTGAGTTCGAGGGGCGCAAGGGACGGAAATACCGCGTCACGCTGAACCCGTACCCGATCTTCCCGTCTCATCTCGTGATCTCCAGCTTCGAGCACACGCGGCAATCCATCTGGCACCGCTATCAGGATCTTCTTGACTTTGTCAGCGCGCACAATGAATATCTTGGGTTCTACAATGGCCCGGTAAGCGGGGCTTCAGCTCCGGATCATCAGCATTTTCAGGCCTGTCCGCAAGGGCTGATGCCTCTCCAGAACAGGGTTGACGCATTGTTGGCGGCCGGTGATGACAAGACTCTGGAATATCTCACCAACGTCAAGGAAGCCAAGCTCTTCCATCTTAATGAATATGCCAACGGAGTCTTCGTCCTTTGCGGCGGCACGGCGAAATCCGTGGCTAAGCTTTTCTACCGGCTTATGGACTGCGCTCCGATGCCGGAGGACTCTGATGAGCCGAAGATCAACCTGTTCACCTGGACGCATAACGGGGAATATCGCTCCATTGTGATATTCAGGGAGAAGCATCGTCCGCACAACTATTATTCCACCGGGGCGGATCATCTGGCGATGAGTCCAGGGTGCGCCGATCTGGGGGGCGTGTTTGTGGCCCCGAAGCGCGAGGATTACGACAAACTTGACTCAGAGCTTCTTACGGCGGTTGTCCGTGAGATAACAGTCAGCGAGGAGACGGAGAAGGGCATTATCTGGAGGCTGACCAGAACCCAGCGCAGGCTGGAGGTCGGGATAATGTCCAGCAAGGAGATCGAGTTCGAGATCATTTCAGACGGAGCTGGACGGCAGAAAGTCGAATATTCAGCCGGGCGCATTTCCTATAACGGAGTCCTTTACGATGAACTGGTCTTCGAGGCTCAGACTGAGGCCACTATGTTCGCCGAGCCGTCGTTCATCCTTTACGGAGTGACTATCGGTGTGGATTTCCATTGGGAAAGGAAGGTGACCCAGAAGTTCGCGGGAACTCTCAAGTTCATCGTGGACGGGGACAAGGTCACGGCCGTGAATATCGTTGGAGTCGAGGACTATCTGCTCAGTGTCATCTCATCCGAGATGAAGGCTTCGGCCGGGCTGGAGTTCCTCAAGGCTCACGCTGTCATTTCACGTTCCTGGGTTTTGGCGCAGGTGGAGCACCGCAGGAAACCGGCCATTCAGCAGGCTCAGGGTCCTGATCCGGTCGCTGAGGCAGCTTCTCCGGTCACTTCGACAGGCTCAGTGACCACCGAATTGAACTCGGAAGCCGGCGAGGAGGAATACATCAAATGGTTCGACCACGATGACCACACCCTCTTCGACGTCTGCGCCGATGACCACTGCCAGCGTTACCAAGGTCTCACAATGGCTGTTGGCGACACCGTCCGCAAGGCCATAGACCAAACCTGGGGGCTTGTACTCACCTCGGAAGGCCAGATCTGCGACGCCCGCTTCTCGAAATGTTGCGGAGGCCGTATGGAGATATTCAGCACCTGCTGGGAAGACAAGGATTACCCTTACCTACAGCCTCTCCCGGACACTCCGGACTGTGTGGAAGGAGGCGATGTTTTCTGCGACACCAAGGACGAAAAGATTCTCTCCCAAGTGCTTAACGACTACGATCTGGAGACGAAGGACTTCTACAGATGGACCACTGAATATTCAAGGACGGAGGTCTCGGAACTTGTCCGCAGACGCTCCGGAATTGATTTCGGCACCATCCGTGACCTCGTTCCGATTGAGAGGGGCCCGTCAGGAAGGCTCAAAAGGCTCAAGGTAGTCGGCGACAGGAAGACAATGGTCATCGGCAAGGAGCTGATCATCCGCCGCTGGCTGTCCGAATCCCACCTTAAGAGCTCAGCCTTTGAGGTAAAATGGATTGGCGACAGACTGGTCCTTGTCGGATCCGGCTGGGGCCACGGAGTCGGTCTCTGCCAGATCGGCGCCGCCGTGATGGCCAGCAAAGGCTACACGTTCGATCAGATCCTGCTGCACTACTATCCAGGCAGCATACTGGAAAGAAGATAATATAATCAACACATAATGGCTAATTTCACTAAACGTAATCCTTGGATGTGGATCCCGACCCTCTACTTCGTCGAGGGCATTCCATATTTCCTTGTCAACAATGTCTCCGTCCTGATGTTCGCCAAGATGGGCGTTCCGAACGGGCAGATGGCGTTGTTCACATCCCTGCTTTACCTCCCGTGGACGTTGAAGTTCCTCTGGAGCCCGTTCGTGGACATCATCAAGACAAAGAG
Organism: uncultured Bacteroidales bacterium; assembly: GCA_934725575.1. Lineage (GTDB taxonomy): Bacteria > Bacteroidota > Bacteroidia > Bacteroidales > UBA932 > Cryptobacteroides. The sequence goes on along the minus strand of CAKVCK010000001.1, from coordinate 109,518 downwards.
ATGGTGGATCATCACGATGCAGATCATAATGTCCATAGCCTTTGTGGTCCAGGCTCTTACGATGCCTCATCCGTCAGCGGAATCCATCGCGGCCGGCAGCACGCCTATGAGCCTTTTCTCGTTCACGCTGATCCTGTTCGTCTTCGCGGCCTTCGCCTCCGCCACACACGACATAGCGGCTGACGGCTTCTATATGCTGGCCCAGAGCCAGAGCAGCCAGGCGGCCTTTGTCGGAGTCCGCAGCACGTTTTACAGGCTCGCCAATGTCTTCGGCAACGGTGTGATCGTCGCCGTGGCCGGATTGCTGGAGACCAGAACCGGCAACATCCCGTTGGCCTGGCAGCTGACCATCGGCGGATCCGGCATACTCCTTACCGGGTTGACCCTCTATCACACGTTCGCGATTCCTAAGCCAGAGTCCGATGTGCCTAATATTCAGGAGGATTCAGGCAACAAGGTGGCCGAGATATTCGAAGGCTTCGGCCGCACCGTGACGACATATTTCAAGAAACCGGGCGTGTGGCTCGCGATCATATTCATGCTTTGCTACCGTCTCCCTGAGGCCTTCCTCATCAAGATGTGCACCCCGTTCCTTGTGGCTGCGAGAGAGGCCGGCGGACTTGGGATGCAGACCGCGCAGGTCGGCATAGCGTACGGTACCCTCGGCGTGATATTCCTTCTTCTCGGAGGGATCCTCGGAGGACTTCTCGCATCACGTCTTGGGCTGAAGAAATCCATCTGGATCATGGCTGCGTTTATGACGCTTCCTTGCCTGTCGTTTGTCTATCTCGCTGTGGTACAGCCTGTAAGTTTCGCCACAATCTGTACCTGCATCGCCATAGAACAGTTTGGCTACGGCTTCGGATTCACCGCCTACATGCTCTACATGATGTACTTCTCCGAAGGCGAGTTCAAGACCTCGCACTATGCCTTCTGCACCTGCTTCATGGCGCTGAGCATGATGATACCGGGCATGTTCGCCGGCTTCCTGCAGGAGTCCCTCGGCTACAAGGGCTTCTTCTGGATGGTGATTGTCTGCTGCATAGCGACCGTCGTCGTCACCTTCCTCGCCGACCGCAAGATCGATCCTGAATATGGCAAGAAATAATCAACGAATTGATAATCAATGAATATATGAACGCAGTCAAAAGAATATTCACCGTCCTGCTCTCCGTTGCCGCATTGTCGGCCCTTTCCGCGCAGGCTGGACAGAAACAGATTGTACGCACCGGCATCGAAGTGCTTGAAGGCCGTGGCTTCGAGGGACTTGTCGGCAAGAATGTCGGGCTGGTCACCAATCCGAGCGGTATCGACCATAATCTCCGCTCCACCATCGACATACTCCACGAGGCCCCGGGAGTCAATCTAAAGACATTGTTCGCTCCCGAGCACGGAGTCCGCGGGGATGCCTACGCCGGCTCGCACGTGGAGGATTTCAAGGATCCTAAGACAGGGATCCCGGTCTATTCGATCTATGGCTCCAACCGCAAGCCGAGCAAGAAGATGCTTGAGGGGCTGGACATCGTTGTCTATGACATCCAGGACATCGGCAGCCGTTCCTATACTTTCATCAGCACCCTCGGTCTCGTTATGCGCGCCTGCGCCGAGAACGGCATCGAGGTGATGGTTCTGGACAGGCCTAACCCGTTGGGCGGCAACAAGATCGAAGGCTGTCTCGTGGAGCCGGGCTTCCATTCGTTCGTCAGCGAGTTCAAGATCCCTTACATCTACGGCCTCACTGTCGGCGAGCTCGCCCTTCTCCTGAACGAGGAAGGCCTGAACTGTGGCGAGAAAGGCAACGAGGCACCGCTGAAATGCAGACTTTCCGTCATTCCGATGGAAGGATGGACAAGGAATATGCTCTATCAGGACACGAACCTACCTTGGGTGCTCCCGTCCCCGAATATTCCTTATCCTCAGTCCGCCGTTAACTATCCGTCCTCCGGCATAACCGGAGAGTTCCAGGGCTATCTGAACATCGGCATCGGCTACACCCTCCCTTTCGAGGTTTTCGCAGCCGAATGGATTGACGCCGATGCCTTGAAGGCGCTTCTTGACAGCTACAACCTTCCGGGGGTGGCATTCAGGACAATCCACTTCAAGCCGTTCTCGGGAAGCCTTCAAGGAAAGCTGATCCACGGCGTTCAGTTCCACTACACTGACTATGAGGCCGCCTGCTGCACGCTGACGCAGTTCTACGTGATGCAGGCCGTGAACGAGCTCTATCCGGAAAAGAATCCTTTCGCCCTCTCGAAGGGGCGCAACAATATGTTCGACAAGGTCTGTGGTACGGATTATGTAAGAACGACTTTCGGAAAGCGTCTCAAAGTCGAGGACATCGCTGACTATTGGTCAAAGGATGTCGAGGCTTTCAGGACACTATCCCGTAAGTATCGGCTATATAATTAAACCACTTAACACCGAATCAAAATGAAGAACATTCTGAACATCGCGATTGCATCGGCCGTGGCATTGACCCTTATCGCATCACCGGTTGATTCATATTCACAGGAAAGACGCTCTTCCGGATCGAGGAGCACCACCACTTCTTCCCAGACCAGATCTTCGTCCAGAAGTTCTTCTTCCTCAAGAAGTTCGGGTTCGTCCTCCACGAGAAGTTCCGGCTCGTCCGCAACAAGGAGTTCTGGTTCTTCCGTGTCCAGAAGCTCCCAGGACAACAGCCGCAGGAGTGGTTCCAGCGTGTCGAGGAGTTCTCAGGACAACAGCCGCAGATCTTCCACGAGCGTTTCACGCGGTTCGCAGGACAATAACAGAAGAAGTAGCGGCACTACTGTAAGGAGTTCGTCCTCAGACAGATCATCTTCATCAGTGCGAAGCTCATCCTCCGCGTCAAGGTCTTCTTCCCGTGGCAATGACAACGGAAGCTATCAGGACAACAGCCGCAGGAGTGGCTCCAGCGTGTCGAGAAGTTCCCAGGACAACAGCCGCAGGAGTAGTGCCAGCGTGTCGAGGAGTTCACAGGATAACAATCGCAGGAGCTCGACAGGCTCTACATCTGTAAGGAGCTCATCTTCTGACAGGTCATCTTCTGACAGGTCATCTTCATCCGTGAGAAGTTCATCGTCATCCTCTCGTTCATCGTCTGTCAGGGAGTCGTCCTCCTCGACGAGAAGTTCAAACGGCAGGGTCGCAAGACAGATAGGATCATCTTCATCCAGGGCGACTTCCGCAAGAAGTTCCGCGTCTGACTCCAGAAGGGAGCAGTCACAGAGAGTCGGCAACGCCACCCGAGGCGGCCTGACCTCCTACGACAAGAATATGTCAAGGGGCAACGATGTGATGAGGGAGAACCGCAGCGATTTTATGAGGATTGGAGATGACAGGAATGTCCACAGAATCCCTCCTCGTGACCGTGACTTTATGCCGTACGACCGTCCGTGCCACTTCTGGGGACACGACCCTCACTACTACGGCTACAGGGTACACAAGCTTCCTCCACGCTATAGGAGAATGACCTACTGGGGAGTCGAGTACTGCATCTATGACGGAATATATTACCGTCCGTACGGTGACATATTCGTTGTATGCCGTCCTCCGTTCGGGGTTTGCATCGACCGTGCCGTATCGGATCTTGTGTTTGCGTCTGTTCGCTTCGCCTACTACAACAACACTTACCGGATGTACCGGGCCATCGATGCCAACAACAGGATCATCGAGGAGCAGAACAGGATCATCGCCCAGAACAACGCCACCATCGCCGCGCAGAACAGTTCGTTCGCTTTGAACTCTACGAGAGCCAACAACGCCTATTCACTTGCGGACAGGCTCGGCCTCGTGCAGAGTTACGCCTACGCCAATCAGCCGTACTACTATCAGGACGGAGTCTTCTACATCGTCAACTCCAACGGCCAATACGAGGTCATCGTCCCACCGGCCGGAGCCCTTGTCGAGGATCTTCCTGATGACTACGACACGATTACGATGGACGGGATGGACTTCTACAAGGTCGATGACACTGTCTATAGACTCACCCTTGTGGAAGGAAAGCCTTACCTTGAGGTTCTCGGTCAGATGTATGGGAAACTGGCCAATCAATACAATTATTACTCAAACAGAACTGCTTCCTACAACAGTCTCTATTAACAGTTTAGACATTAATGGACAAACTCAGGAACTTATTTGAAAGTTATACAGGTCAGAAAGTAAGTGACACGGAGGAACTTAACTCCTCCGGAAGCAACAGGAGATATTTCCGTCTCAAGGGCGGGAATATCTCCATTATCGGTGTCATAGGGACAAGCCACGAGGAGAACAATGCGTTCATCAGCCTCAGCGCGCATTTCCTCAGCAAAGGAATAAAAGTGCCTAAGGTCCTGGCCGTCAGCGAGGACGGAATGCGGTATATTCAGGAAGACCTTGGCGATGACCAGCTTTACAAGGTTGTCTCCCAGGGGCGTGAGAGCGGTGAATATAGCTCATACGAGTGCCGCCTTCTGTGCCGTGCTATGGAGATGCTGCCGAAGCTTCAGTTCAAGGGAGCCGAGGGACTGGACTGGTCAGTGTGCTATCCGGAGCCGGCGTTCAACGAGAGGATGATCCTCTTCGATCTGAACTATTTCAAATATTGCTTCCTGAAGGCGACCGGATTGGAGTTCAACGAGGTAAGGCTTCAGGATGATTTCGAGAGGCTTAAGACGGACTTGATGCAGGATATGGGGGACACGTTTATGTACCGTGACTTCCAGGCCAGGAATGTGATGATGAAGGACGGAGAACCGTACTTCATTGATTTTCAGGGAGGGCGCAGAGGCCCGATTTACTACGATGTCGCGTCGTTCATCTGGCAGGCCCGCTCACGCTACCCGGAGAACCTTCGCAAGGAAATGGTACAGACATATTTACGGGCTTTGAAAGGCTACACCGAGGTCAACGAGGAGCATTTCAACGAGAGGCTCAGACTGTTTGTCCTGTTCAGGACCCTTCAGGTTCTGGGGGCCTACGGTTTCCGGGGATATTTCGAGAAGAAACCGCATTTCCTTGCCAGTGTCCCTTACGCTCTGGGCAACCTGCGCCGTCTTCTGCAGAAGCCGTTCGAGGACTATCCTTATCTGAACGAGATACTAACGAAACTCACCACAATGTCCCAGTTCAACAACATCGCGGAGGACAAACGCTTGGAGGTCAAGGTGTTCAGTTTCGCCTACAAGAAAGGAATCCCGGTTGACACGACAGGCAACGGAGGCGGTTACGTCTTCGATTGCCGTGCGATCAACAACCCTGGCAAGTACGAGCATTACCGTCAGTTCACCGGACTGGACAAGGAAGTCATCACGTTCCTTGAGGACGATGGGGGAGTCACGAAGTTCCTGAACAACGTCTATGATCTTGTGGACAATCACGTGAAGTGCTTCATAGAGAGAAAGTTCACGCACTTGCAGGTTTGCTTCGGATGCACCGGCGGACAGCATCGCTCCGTTTACTGCGCGGAGCATCTGGCCCAGCATCTGGCCGACAAGTTCGACATAAAGATCACGGTTACCCACAGGGAACTGGACATTGAGAAGATCCTGTAGATGAAGGCGATGATTTTCGCGGCTGGCCTCGGCACGAGACTCAAGCCGATAACCGACACGCTGCCCAAGGCCTTGGTCCCGATTGACGGAAAGCCGCTTCTGTACCGTGTGGTGTCCAAGCTCAAGGCCGCCGGGATTTCGGAGTTCGTCATAAATGTGCACCATTTCCCGGATTCGATCATCGGCTACACCCACGAGCAGAATGACTTCGGGGTGGATGTCCGGTTCTCGGACGAGAGGGATTTCCTGCGTGAGACCGGAGGGGGGATAAAGTTCGCCCGTCCGTTGCTTGAGGGAGGCCCGTTCCTGGTTCACAACGTGGACATCCTGTCTGATCTGGACGTGGACTGGTTTATTTCACAGGCTCGTCCGGACGCACTCTCGAACATCCTTGTCAGCGACCGCAAGACTCAGAGATATTTCCTCTTCGATGACGATATGAGGCTTGTCGGATGGACGAACCTTGCGACCGGCGAGGTCAAGAGCCCTTACGGGAATATTGATCCTTCAAGATTCCGGAAATATGCCTTCGCAGGCATCCACTGCATCTCCGACGGCATATTCAAGGTCTTTGATGAGGATGACTGGGGCGACCGCTTCTCGATCACGGACTTTTATATTCAGGAATGTGCCAAGCATCCGATCTATGGAATAGTCCCTAAGGAGTTGAGGCTGATTGATGTAGGGAAGTTCGAGACCCTGTCCGAGGCGGAGGAATTTGTTAGAAACACACTTAAAAACAACTGATTTATGGCAAAAGGTAAATTTTGGTCCGAGTTCAAGGACTTCGCGATGAAAGGCAATGTGGTCGATCTGGCTGTCGGTGTAGTTGTCGGCGGCGCTTTCGGCAAGATTGTCACTTCGCTCGTCAACGACATCATTATGCCGTGCGTCGGTGTGCTCATCGGCGGTTTCGATTTCACGAATCTTAAGATCGTCCTCCACAAGGCTGTGATGGAAGGCGCGGAGGTTGTCAAGCCGGCCGTGACCCTGAACTACGGCAACTTCATTCAGGAGGCGGTGAACTTCCTGATCATCGCATTCAGTATATTCCTTGCCATCAAGGGATTGGCTAAGTTGCAGAGAAAGAAGGAGGAGGCTCCGGCAGCCCCTGCTGCACCGGCTCCTAAACCTGACGATGTGGTTCTTCTTGAGGAGATCCGTGACCTTCTGAAGAATAATCAGAAGTAATCTGTTCCTTGAACATCTTAGGGGAGCATCCGACCGCTTCCTTGAAATATTTCCCGAAGAAAGACTGGTTCGCGAAATGCAAGGTCTCGCTGACTTCCTGGACGGTGTAGTTGCCGCTCTTGAGCATAGTCTTGGCGTCCTTGATGACAAAGTCGCGTATCCAGTATTTCGCGTGTTTGCCGGACTCCTTGTAGATCATCTGGGCGAAATATTTCGGTGAGATGTACAACTGCTTCGCATAGAACTGCACGCTTCTCTCAAACGTGTAGTTCTGGCTGACCTTGATCAGGAAACGGCGCAGCATCTCATTGCTCCTCCATTTTGTGACAACCGGCTGCGCTGTGGCGTCCTCCTTTTTGTTGGCGATCCTCGCTGATAGATAGCTGGCAAGCATCACTGAAGCTCCCTCCAGGGCTTCCTCCTTGAACATATCACTTTCATAGAGGATGATGTTCTTCACAGTGCTGAAAAACGACATCATCCTCTTGCTTTCCTCCGCTGTGAGGGTCAGAATGCTTGGCTCATACAAGGAGTTCCTCAGGAATCTGGTGCTGCCGTAGGTGAACTTCATCAGTTTGCTGTCCGGCATAATGGAGACTGAGATAGCCTTGAAATCATTGCTGATTCTGATTTTCTCAGCGATATTGCCAAGGCTTACCATAAAGACATCATTCTCGTTGATGATATAATCATTCCCGGAGACTCTCGTGTGTGCGCTGCCTCCAAGGCAAAGGAATATAGCAGTGAAACGCATCTTCGCCGGCAGTTCGGGGAAATTCTTGATTTTTCTTGGCCACTCCTCGTCGATTGTGTCGTTGAGGAACAACTGCCCGTCATATTCAGTCAATCCGGGAAATTCCCTGAGCAGGTTGATGTCGAAGTTGTTTATTTTTCTGAATTTGTCCATTATGTGCGAATATTTGTTCAAAAATACTCAAAATTGAGCAAAAAGACAACTATTCTTTACTGTTTGACATTCCTGAATATCTTGTATCCGATCGCGGCGACCGTTATGCTCATCAGCGGGCTGATCAGATTGAAGAAGCAATATGGCAGGTAGGCCAGCGTAGGCACGCTCAGGATGGTGGCCTGCGTCATTCCGCAGCTGCTCCACGGGTAGAGAGGCGAGGTGACGGTGGCGGAATCCTCCACGGCGCGGCTCAACAGCCTGTTCTCGTAACCCTCTTTCTCATAGACATCCTTGAACAGGCTGGAAGTCAGGATGATGGCGAGGTACTGGTCTGAGACTATCCCGTTCAGAGCCGTTCCTGTCACCACCGTTGAGGTCACGAGGCTGGTCCTGCGTTTTGTCAGCGGAAGGATCATAGAGGCAAGATGGTGCAGCATCCCGCTGGCCTTCATCGCAGCCCCGAAGCACATCGCGCAGATGATCAGATAGACGGTGTTGAGCATTCCGAGCATTCCTTTGGATGCCACGAGCTGGTTGACTTCCGGATTGCCTGTCTCGATGGAGACGGAGTTGTAGATGGATTCTATTGTTCCTGTGAACAGTATTTTGGCGTTGGAGCCGTCTCCGGCTACCCTGGTTCCGATCTCACGGATTATGTCAGGCTGGAATATTACCGCCGCGATGGCGGCCATCACCGTGGACAGCGCCAGGACAATCAGGGCCGGCATCCTGCGCGCGATCATCACGGCTGTCAGGGCCGGAACAATCAGCAGCCACGGGGTGATGTTGAATTTCGAGTTGAGGACGGAGGTATATTCATTGACCAATGAAGCGTCGCTTCCGGAGTGGGAGAATCCAAGGATTGTGAATATGACGAGCGTTATCACGATTGACGGGACCGTCGTGTACATCAGGTAGCGGATATGCTCGAACATAGGGACCTTGCTCATCGAGGATGCCAGTACGGTGGTGTCCGAGAGCGGGGAGATCTTGTCTCCGAAGTAGGCCCCCGAGATGATGGCTCCGGCAATCATTCCGTCGCTGAATCCCAGTGCCTTCCCGATGCCCAGCAAGGCCACTCCGATCGTGGCGATTGTGGTCCAGGAACTTCCTATCATAACGGAGACCAGGGCGCAGATGACGCAGGCGGTCAGGAGAAAAACCTTGGGACTGATGATCTTGACTCCGTAGTAGATGAATGTAGGAACTATTCCGCTCATTGTCCACGTCCCGGAGATCGCTCCGATGAGGAAAAGGATGACGATGGCCGTCGTCACATCGCCGATGTTGCTTTTGATCGCCTCCTCGAAATCCTGCCACGGGACCTTGAACAGCCACATCGCCAGCCAGATGGCCACACCGGCCGAGAAAAGCAGGGCAACCTGGCTCGCCCCGAGGATGGCGTCGCTGCCGAATATGCTGATGTTCAACGCCAGAAGCGTCACGAGGATCAGGATTGGAATCAAGGATATTCCCACCCTGAATATGGTGATTTTCTTCATCTTTGCAAGTCCGTTTATATTCCTTTTTCAAAATGGAGCGCAAGTTAAATTTTTTTTCGCATTTTTACGCAAGAATTCGGTCTTGGTGGATTTAGATGACTGAAAAATGTGATAAATGAATATAAAAATATCAAAACAAATGAAAAATTTCAGATTCAAGTTAGCCGCTTTGGCTTTTACCGCCACGTTGATGGCTTCGTCCGTGTCCTCCTGCTCTGTGGGAGACAACGGCATTTCCTATGATGATATCCGTCCTAAAGCGATCGTGACGGTCAAGACATTGGAGTCAGGTGAGACTTATTTCCAGGTGGACGAGAAGACAACCCTTCTGCCTGTTGACTGGAAGAACCCTTACAAAGGCGAGACAAGGGCTTTGCTCAATTATGATGAGCTTTCCGAGGCAAACAACGGGCCGTTCACCAAATCAGTCAAGGTCAATTGGATCGATTCTGTCCTGACCAAGAAGGCTGTCCCTTACACCGATGAGTTCAAGAAAGGAGCGGATGACGCTATCTCGCTGATCGGGGATTGGCTCACTGTCTGCGAGGACGGTTACCTTACCCTTCATTTCGCTGCGTGGTGGGGAACGGAGAACAGGAAACCGCACATCCTCAATCTTGGAATTGATCCTGAGAGCCGCAGCCTCTACCTGAGGCACGACGTGAACGGTGACAATAACGGTCACTGTGTCCCGGCCGAAGGGGTTGTCTCGTTCAAGATTGACGAGCTCCTGCCGGATGTCAAGGACGGTGATGAGTTGACCCTTCACTGGACAGAAATCAACAATGAGAAGAAGAAAGCCACACTGAAATATTCCGGAAGGTTCGAGTTGGCCGGAAAGTAGTGTCTGACTTTGATGGAAGAACTTACTGAAGACAAGGAGCGCGGTCTTGTCGAGCAGGCAAGGAAAGGTGACCGGGGTGCGATGAAGCGGATCTATGACTGCTATTCGCGTTACCTTGCGGCCACCTGTTCCCGCTATCTGCCCGGGGAGAGTGATTTGCGTGACGTGCTTCAGGACAGTTTCGTGAAGATTTTCTCATCCCTTGACAAGTTTGAGTTCCGGGGAGAGGGTTCCTTGAAGGCGTGGATGCGTCAGGTCTCAGTGAACGAGGCCTTGAAACTGATCCGCAGGCGGAAGAGGAACGACACGGTCGAGTACAAGTGGGATCTACCTGACACCCAGGAGGAGGACGATCCGGAGCCGGATGTCGCGGAGGTTCCTCCGTCTGTGATCCAGAAGATGATCCAGGCGCTGCCGGAGGGCTACAGGACGGTGCTCAACCTCTATGCTTTTGAGGAGAAAAGCCATAAGGAGATCGCCGGTTTGCTGGGGATTTCGGAGAGCACTTCCGCTTCGCAGCTTCATAGGGCGAGAGCATTGCTTGCGAGGCAGATCAATGAATATAAGAAGAAAAGGATGGATAAAAGAATATGATGGAAGACAAGAAATGGTTTGATGATCTTAAGGACAAGATGGACGTGTTCGAGGACTCTGTCCCTGAGGGTCTGTGGGAGGACATCGAGACTTCCATATTCCCTGAACGGAAGCGTCGTTCAGTAGTTGTCCCTCCTTGGCTTTGGCGAGGGGTGGCGGCCGCGGCGGCCGTGGCTGTCGGAGCGTTTGTCGGTGTCAGGCTGATTGATTCTCCTGCACCTTCCACCGAGGGACAGATCAATGTCGTGGCGGTGGCGCCGGAGGTCTCTGCCCCGGAAGCCCCGACGGCTGATGATGAAGGAATATCCCAGGCCGCACAGGCTGCAGAGGGCCTTCTCGCTGATGCCAGACCAAAGGCTCGTGTCCGTTCCAAGGCGGGGGCCTCCTCAAGGCGGACGGAAAAGACTGCCGCGGAGGCTACCATTGTCCCTGAGGTTGAGTTGAAGGAAGCGTCCTTGCCGACCGAGCCGGAGTGTGAGGTTGTGGAGACCCCATCCGTCAAAGATTCCCAACCTACGGAAAACCGCAAAGTGAGTGAGAATTATGAATATGAAAGCTGGGACAGGTATCTTTCCGAGACGGCCTCGAAAAAAACATCCGGGAGCTCGCCGGTGAACGTCAATCTCTCTTTCTCTGGAGGCGCTACCTCAAGCAGTGATATGAAGTCGTTTGATCCGATGATGTTCTACCGTGGGTCTGATCCAGGGTTCGATCATCCGGGATCTATGGATGCGGCCTCTCTGCCGAACAATAATATTCAGACCCGCTCTATGTCCCCTTCGGTGTTCTCCAGCTCGGCTCCGGTCACGACAGAGTCAGAGCACAGACGTCCGGTGAGGGTGGCCTTGACCGTCAACAAGCCTTTGGGCCGGGTGTTCGGCGTTGAGTCCGGTCTGTCATATTCGACACTGCGCAGCACATTCACGAAGACTTCCGGCTCCACTGTGACGGAGAGTGATCAGACGCTCAGATATTTAGGTGTTCCGTTGAACCTTACCGCATCTGCATATTCGTCAAAGAGGTTCGGGGTATATGTCAGCGGCGGCGGAATGGCGGAGAAATGCGTTTCCGGCAGGATCCGGACGACCGAGACGGTGTCAGGTGTCAGGCAGGACGGTGTGAACAGCACGAGCCTGACCGTCAAGCCGGTGTTGTGGTCTTTGAACGCCGCGGCCGGTGTCCAGGCCAACCTTACAAGCAACCTTGGCCTTTATGTCGAGCCTGGAGTCAGCTATCATTTTGATGACGGATCCTCCGTGCAGACGGTTTACAAGGACCGCCCGCTCGATTTCGTAATGACATTTGGAGCGAGACTCAGAATTGGCCAAAAATAATCACCCCCTCGGGGCGAGGCATCTCAGCCAGGCGATAAGGACGGTGGCGATCCTGCCGTGTCCTTCATCTGTCGGATGGAGTCTGTCCTTGTCACGAGGGAAATATTCTTTCTGCGAGCGGTTGAGTGGGAATATTCCTGAGATTGCGTTCAGGTCGATCACAGGCACTGCCCAGACGTTACCGGCCTCCTTCACCGCATTGACGTAGGCGTCGATATATTCCCCGCACCTGTTGGTGTAGTTCTCGTCCGGCTGGATGTTGGTCTCACCGAATTTGGCGTAGCCTCTGTGAAGCGGGGTCATCAGGATGATCTGCTTGTCCGGGTACATATTCTTAAGGGAATCGAGGGCTATGTTGATTCTGCCTTTGAATGTGTTGGGGTCGAAATTCGGAATCCTGTGCCTTCTTGTCTGCATTGACTTTGGCTCTCCGTTGGCAGCCTCCACTTGGACGTATTCCTCGGTGAACCATTCGCCGATCGGCACTCCTGCATTGAAGTCGTTGGTTCCCATCAGGATAAGGATCGCATCGATGTCGTCTCCGTACTCGCTTTTCAATCGATTCGCCTGCGGAAGCACTTCGTTCCACTGCTGTCCGTTCCTCGCCACCACGCAAGGAATTATTCCGATCTCCCTTTGCATAAACCAGTAATATTTCTCCGGCCCGTTGGCGACATTCGGATCTGAGATCGAGTCCCCGATGATTCCGACCCTGGCTCCGTACCACGGATGCGTGGTGTCAACCGCTGAGTCGCAGGCCGATGCAGCGTCTGTCTTTTCCTGTGCGAAGGCCGTGTTGGTAGCAAGAGTCCACACCGCCAGCAAGGCGATGATCCTGATGATGAGTGATGTTTTTCTGTTATTCATTTTGCTTAGCTTTTTGTGGTCGCGACATCCTGTCCAAGACCCTCGGACGGGATCTTTTCTGTGGTGGACCAACACGGTACAAAGATACAACTTGTCTTTAAATGTCCAAACACCGCTGTGCCCTGTGACGTTTTCCGGCAAATCTGCGTATTTGGTAAGTCGTGGATTATCAGGTAATTGTACAAAATCGAACCATTTGTGTATAAAAACGGCCCGCAATATATTCCGGAAGTTATAATTTTGCCGCCGGATTTTTAAAGACCACATAGACTTTTATGTTAGTAACGTTTTTAATTACTCTTCCATTACTTCTTTTGTCCGCCACGTCGAATGGCGGCGACAATGTGCATAACATAGCCGCGCCGGAAAAGGTCAATGTCCGCGCGCAGGAATTGGTGTCGAAGATGACCCTTGAGGAAAAGTGCGACTACATCGGTGCCGCGACATCATTTGTCTTGCGTGGAGTGGACAGGCTTGGCATTCCGGAAATCCGTATGGCGGACGGTCCTCAGGGAATCCGTAACAATACCACCAGCACTCTTTATCCGTCCGGAATACTCACAGCGGCGACTTTCAACAGGGAACTTGCCGAGAGGCTCGGACACGGACTCGGGAAGGATGCCAAGGCCAGAGGTGTGGCCATTCTTCTCGGACCTGGGGTCAACATCTACAGAGCCCCGATGAACGGCAGGAATTTCGAATATTTCGGTGAGGATCCTTACCTTTCCTCTGAGGTCGCGGAACATTATATTGAAGGTGTGCAGGCGGAAGGCGTGATCGCCACTGTCAAGCATTTCGCTGCCAACAACCAGGAATGGAGCCGTCACCACGCAAGTTCGGATGTGGATGAGAGAACCCTCCACGAGATATACTTCCCGGCGTTCCGTAAGGCAGTCGAGAAAGCCCACGTCGGAGCTGTGATGGACAGTTATAATCCTGTCTTCGGGGTTCACGCGACCGAGAACGCTTATATGAATATTGAGGTACTCCGCAATATGTGGGGGTTTGACGGAATCCTTATGTCGGACTGGACTTCTGTATATTCCACGTCAGGAGCCGTCAATGGAGGACTTGATCTCGAATGTCCTAAAGGGGTGTACTTTACAAAAGAGAGAATTATGCCTCTTATAAAGTCTGGTGTCATCTCTGAGGAAACCATCGACAGAAAAGTATATAATATCTTGTCCACGCTGGACCGCTTCGGACTTCTTGACAAGCCGGTTCTGGATGAAAGCATAGAAAAAGACAATCCGGAGAATGCCGCTGTCGCGCTTGACCTCGCGAGGGAAGGTGTCGTTATGCTTGAGAACAGGAATTCAGAACTCCCTTATGGCAAGAGGAAAGAGAAAATCCTTGTCCTTGGCCCTAACGCCTGTGTCACCACTACCGGTGGCGGCAGCGGTTTCGTGACCCCTTTCCATACGGTCACCATCGCGGACGGCATCAAAAAGCAGTTCGGTGAGAAATATGTGCAGGTCCTTTCAGATGAGGAACTTTATGTTGACATCTCATCTGACGTCCATCCTTTGGGTGATGGCGGACACACAGGATTTAAGGCTGAATATTACGATAACAAGACTTTGTCCGGGAAGCCTGTGCTGGTGAGGACCGATGCCTCCGTGAACTTCGATTGGGGACGGAAATCTCCAGCCGCAGGACTGCCTGAGGACGGGTTCTCGGTACGTTGGGAGGGAACATATACAGCTCCTGAGGCGGGCACGCTCCGTTTCCGGTTGTCCGGTGATGACGGTTACCGCCTGTTTGTCAACGATCAGCTTCTGGCAGGGGATTGGGGAAATCATTCACTGTCATCAAGGACGGCTTTCCAGAGCGTTGAGAAGGGACAGACCTATCGGATCCGCTTCGAGTTTTACGATAATATTTCCGACGCCACCGCCCGTATGAAGATCGGACTTTTCAATGAGACCGCCTTGAATGCGGCTGTGGCCAAGGCAGGTCGTATAATATATTGCGGTGGATTCAACAGTGACATCGAGGGAGAAGGCTTCGACAGGCCGTTCGGTTTGCCGGCCGAGCAGAAATCCTTGATAAACAGGCTTACGGACGCGCATTCTCACGTGACCGTGGTCCTTAACGCCGGAGGCGGCGTTGACTTCAACGGTTGGAGCGAGGGTGTCGAGGCTGTCCTTTATGCCTGGTACACCGGCCAGGAAGGCGGAACGGCCATCGCTGAGATCATCTCCGGGAAAATCTCGCCAAGCGGCAAGCTTCCTATCTCTATTGAGAACAAATGGGAGGACAATCCGGTGTATGGCTCGTATTATGACAACACCCCTGTGAAGACACAGAACACACCGTTCAAGAGGATTGAGTATCGTGAGGGAATATTCTGCGGCTACAGAGGCTACGACAGAAGCGGAATCGCTCCGAGGTACCCGTTCGGGTATGGTCTTTCGTACACCTCGTTCAAATATTCAGGAATGAAAGTGGAGAGGGGGGCGAGTGACAGCGTGCTTGTCTCGTTCACGGTGACCAACACGGGAAAGGTCGGGGCTTATGAGACCGCGCAGGTCTATGTCAGTGACAAGGCCGCGTCCGTGGCGAGGCCGGTAAAGGAACTCAAAGGCTACGAGAAGAAATTCATCCCTGCCGGAAAATCAGTGAATATGACAGTTACTCTCGGACCTGACGCGTTCTCGTTCTACGATGTGAAGTCAAGATCTTTTGTCATCGATCCTGGCGAGTTTGAGATTCTGGTTGGCCCGTCATCAGCCGATCTTCCCCTCAAGGCGACAGTCCTGCTTGGCGCTCCTGAGTATCAGGTGGTCAACATCGCTCCTGACACAGTCTCCATCATAAAGAACCCTCTCAACGGTTGGGTTATGTATATGGGAAGGAACTGGGATTCGGATTTCGGCAAGGCTCAGCATTATGATGAGTTTCCAGCCGCTGTCCCTGGCGGAAAGGTGAGGGTTACGGATTGGTGCGGCACGGCCTATATCCGTACCAGTTGGGCTTCTATGGAGCCTGAGGAGGGAAAATATTTCTGGAATGATCCTGACTCGCGTCTTAACAGGCTTCTTACAGAGGTGCGTAACAGAGGGCTTCGCCTTGCTTTCCGCATCGTTGTGGATGGCCGTGACCAGGGACAGAACACCCCACGGTATGTGCTTGATGCCGGGGCGAAGGCTTTCGCGTCAAAGCTTGGAGACAAGGAGGTGTACACTCCGTACCCGGATGATCCAGTCTTTCAGGAAAAATATTCAAAGTTCATCAAGGCGTTCGCCTCAAGGTTCGATTCATTTGACGAGGTTGACTTCATCGATGCCTACGGTCTCGGGAAATGGGGTGAGGCTCATTCTATGAAATACCTCGATGGTAAAAATAAGATTCCTGTGTATGAGTGGATTACGGACTTATATTCCCGGAGCTTCAAGGAAGTTCCTCTTGTGATGAACTACCATAGGGTGCTTGCCGAGGAGACGGTCAACGGTTGGGAGGACGAGCCTAATCCGGATTCGGAGGGAATGCTTGAGAGCGCCATCTCAAAAGGTTACAGTCTCCGTCACGATGCCTTCGGGATGACAGGATATTACAAGGAATGGGAGAAAGCGTTCGCCGCCAAGTGGAATTTCAAGGTTCCGATCATAATGGAAGGAGGATGGATCACAGGCGCGCATCACCGCTACTGGATTGATCCTTCCGGAAAGTACCACGAGGGACATCCCGAGGAGGTCAGAAGAGGGGAGATGGAAGAGGCTGAGGAAGCACGTGTGAATATGATGGACTTCCGTGTGGGGAACGAGACCGAGTCCTGGTTCCAGAACATCGATCTGGTGGAGAGGTTCATCCGTCACGGCGGTTACAGGCTTTACCCGTCGCAGGTTATTGTCCCTCAGGAGGCGAAGTCCGGTGAGACTTTGACTTTGACCCATACGTGGGAGAATATCGGTTGGGGCTATTGCCCGAACAACATCAGGCAGTGGAACCATCGGTTCAAGCCTTCTTTCGCCCTTATCGCCGAGGACGGCACCGTCGCGAGGATATTCGTTGACACCAAGGCGGAGCCTTCTGATTGGATGCGGAACAAGCCGGTCGGTTATAGTATGAGCGTCTCGCTTGAAGGGGTGGCTCCTGGCAGTTACAGCTGGGCCGTCGCTATTTCCGACACTGAGAAAGGAAACCTCCCGGGACTGAATATGTCGGTTGACGCCGCTTCCCTTACTAAGGACGGCTGGCTGAAAGTCGGCAAGGTGACAATAAGATAAGAATATATTTAATAGTTAAACACATTGATCAATAACAAAACTATTTTCGATTATGATTAAAGTAATCAGAACAGCCTTCATTGCGGCTCTCGGTTTTGTGACGGCGATGTCCTTCAGTGCGTCCGCCCAGAACAAGAACCTGAGAATCAGTGGAAATGTCGTCGATGAGAGCGGTACTCCTTTGTCCGGAGTTGTTGTTTATGTGAAGAGCGGCAGCACAAAGGACGCTACAACCACGGATGACAACGGAGCCTACAGCATCGAAGCCCCGACATCTTCGGCTCTTGTTTATTCTTGCCTTGGCTACAAGGAGCAAGAGGTTGTCGTCGGTAATTCTTCCGTCATCAATGTCAAGCTCGTGCTTGACTCCTTCAATCTGGACGACGCCGTGGTCATCGGTTATGGTTCCCAGAAGATGAAAGACCTCACGGGAGGCCTGTCTGTCGTCAATCAGGAAACTCTCGGTATGGTTTCCACCGGCAACCTTATGGACCGTATCTCAGGTCAGGTCGCCGGTCTCACCATCACGACATCATCCGAAGCTCCTGGCGCCAACCAGTCCCTCCTTATCCGTGGTCAAAACTCTTTGTCAGCCACGAACAGCCCTCTGGTCGTCCTTGACGGCATCCCTTACGAGGGTGGTCTCGCTGACATCGATCCGGACATCGTGGAGAGCATAACCGTCCTCAAGGATGCGTCCTCCGTGGCGATTTATGGTTCCCGTGGTTCCAACGGTGTCATCCTTATCCAGACAAAGAAAGGCAAGGAAGGCACGATGTCGGTTACCTACAAGACCCGCCTCAGTGTCTCTCAGCCTATGCAGAGAATCCAGACAATGGGTCCTAACGAGTACATCCGCTTCAAGCAGGATATGGGCCGTCTCGGCACCAAGCAGCTTTCCGGCGAGGATCTCGATCCGCTTGCGGGACAGGTCATCAGCGCTTCGGAGAAGCAGAACTACGCTCTCGGAATCACCAATGACTGGCAGGACTATGTTTTCCGCACGGTGTTCAATATGGATCACCAGCTGTCATTCTCTGGCGGTACCGAGAAGACCCAGTATATGGCCTCTGTCTCCTACCTGCACAATCCGGGTGTCGTGTACAACTCCAACTATGACCGTGTGAGCGCCTACGCGAACATCAACCAGGTGCTTAACAACTGGCTTACTGTCGGCATCACCACCCAGTTCGTGAACCGTGAGTCTGGTGGAGTCACCCCTAACCTTGAGCACGCGATCAAGCAGTCTCCTTATGGAATATACAAGGACGAGACCGGCGCTTACTATGAGGAGCCGATGGACTACAGCAACCTTCCTAACCCTATGAAGGATGTCAACGCCGATCAGAAGAGCACAGGCCGCAATATCCTTCTCAATGGTTTCGTCGAGGTCAAATTGCCTGTGAAGGGCCTTACGTTCAAGTCCCAGTTCGGTTACAACTACCGCAACAGCTTCACCGGCACCTATTACGGACGCAACACCGTCACAGGTAAGAAAGTTGACGGAAAGGCTTCCATCAGCAACAACCACACTACGGACTACACTTGGGAGAACATCCTCAAGTATGACAGAACCTTCGGCAAGCATCATTTTGACGCCACAGGTTTGTTCTCTGTCCAGGAGAAGTCCAACATCTCCGCCTCACAGAACGGCGAGTGCTTCGTGAACGATGACTCCAGCTTCTACAAGATGGACGGAGCCGAGAAGAATGTAACCATCGGTTCCGGCTACTGGAAGGAGAGTATGATGTCCTATATGCTTCGTCTCAATTACAGCTATGCCGGCAAATATCTGGTCACATTGACAGGCCGCGCCGATGGAGCGTCTGTTTTCGGAGCCAACAACAAGTTCGGTTTCTTCCCTTCCGCCGCTGTGGCGTGGAATATGTCAGAGGAGAGCTTCATCAAGGACAACACCGACAAGGTCGATATGCTCAAGATCCGTCTCTCCTATGGAGCCAACGGTAACAACGCCATCTCCAGATACCAGACCCTTGACCGTCTCTATGCCACAAACGGTGTGAAATACATCTATGGTGACGGTTCATCAGCCGTGAACTCGGCCTATCTTCCTTCTGATGGTATCGGTAACCCGAACCTCAAATGGGAGACCACTTACACCGCCAACCTCGGTTTCGACTTCCTGTTCTTCCGCGGAAGGCTCGGTGGTTCCATTGATGCCTACATCTCCAACACCAAGGATCTTCTTATGACCCGTACCGTGCCGATAATGAACGGATACAACAAGATCTGGGACAATGTCGGCGAGACACAGAACAAGGGTATTGAGCTCTCGTTGAACACTGTCAACATCAGAAAGCAGAACTTCACCTGGAACACGGACTTCAGCTTCTTCCTCAACAGGGACAAGATCGTAGAGCTTCGTGGTGACGGCCTGGATGACGTGAACAACAAATGGTTCATCGGCAAACCGCTTTCTGTTTACTATGACTACAAGATCGTGGGTCTCTGGCAGGAAGGTGACGAGTTCACATTCACTGACGAGGATGGCAACACCAAGGTGCACCAGACCGGCGCACAGCCTGGCGACGCGAAACTTTACGACGCCAACGGTGACGGTGTCATCTCCACGGATGACCGTGTCATCATCGGAAGCACAAGGCCAAGCTTCACAATGTCAATGGGTAACAGATTTCAGTATAAGGATTTATATTTCTCATTCCTCCTCAACGGCAAGTTCGGTACCTGGATGACTGACAATGTGGCCAACATCGGTTCGTGGGCATTCGGCTCCGGCAACTATATTCACGGGGCTAAATACTGGACCCCTGAGACTCCGGATGCGGAGTACACCTCCCCTGGCTACGTGAACAGGTTCAGCCACGGATTCTACAAGAAGATGAGCTATGTCTCACTTAAGAATGTGACCCTCGGCTACAAGATCCCTAAGAAGGCCACGAAGCTGCTTCACCTCAGCGCTGTCGATGTGAATGTCAGCGTCAACAATGTGGGTGTCATCTCAAATATGCGCCAGATGCTCAACTATGACAACACTTGGTTCGCGTCATACCCGACGGCACGTTCTTATATGTTTGGACTCACAGTTACATTCTAATATGAATATTATCAGAAATATGAAAACGAATATATTAAAGTCCGGCCTCGCCGCCATCGCGGTGGCAGCCTTGGCTTCCTGCAGCGGATTTCTTGATGAGGATCTCAAGAGTTCTCTCGCTCCGGACAACACATACACAAGTTCAATGGGATTCGAGACCGGATGCAATGGTTTGTATTCCATCGCCCGCTCAGAGTACAACACTTGGGGTGAGAGCGGCGCTTATATGCACGGTGCGGCCTGCGCCTACGAGGCTCTCCAGATTGCCACTGACATCGTGGACCAGAACGGTGCCAAGGATGGTTCCCTTACTCCTTTCGCTGACCTTACGCTCACATCTGCGACCCGTTTCGTGAGGTCTTACTGGAACTGGTCCTACAACCTCATCGCTTCTGCCAACGAGATCCTGATCTATGCGGAGAAGAACACCAACTGGGACTATCCGGAGGATAAGCAGATCGCTCTTGCCACCGCAAGGTTCTTCCGCGCTTATGCCTATAGGTCACTTGTTTACCTTTATGGTGACGTTCCGTGGGTGGAGACCATCGAGAATCCTTTCAAGCTCTCTTTCACAAGAGACCCTAAGGAGGAAGTCCTCCAGCACATCATCGATGACTTCACTTTCGCCGCAGCGAACCTTCCTACCGATCCTGACAAGGTGAAGACCGGAAAGCTCACCTGCTGGGCCGCTTATCACCTCCTCAGCGAGATGTACAACTTCCAGGGACATCTTACAAACGACAAGACCTGCTTCGAGGAGGCCGCCAAGTGCGCCAACAAGGTGATCGACAGCAAGTACTTCGCTCTCAACACCGCCCGTTTCGGCGCGAGCAAGAACGAGAAGGGTGACGCGTTCAGCGATATGTTCATCGAGAACAATCAGAACCGTACCAGCGGCAACACCGAGAGCATCTGGGTCATGCAGTTCGAGTACAAGACAGTCGGCGGCGGCACTAACTCTGATGACTGGACACGCCGCGCCTGGAATCCTCAGTACTTCGCCATCAATGGTTTTGCCCTCGCGGACTCGCTCGGCGGACGTGGACTCGCCCAGATCTCCCCAATGAAATGGTGGATCGGCACGAAGAACACAAGCGCCACACTTGACGACTGCGCTGTGTCCGGAGCGTCTGAGAACGGTATCTTCGAGGATGGTGATATGCGTAACTCCAAGTACAGCATAAAGAGAGACTGGTATTACAACAACCCTCTCATCACAGCGTCCCTCGGTAAGAAATGTGAGATCACCGACAAGACTTGGTCAACCGGCCAGCTTTTCCCTGCGCTCACCAAGTTCTTCTTCGGAAAAGAGGACAACCTTCAGCTTACCGGTTCGTACAAGGATCGTATGAAGTGTCGTCTCGGTGAGACTTATCTTCACCTTGCGGAGGCCTATCTTGGAATGGGCGACACGCAGAAGGCGGCAGATGCTCTCAACGTCATCAGAAAGAGAGCCAAAGTGAGAAACCTTGACGCTTCGGAAGTTACTGTGGACGAGCTTCTTAACGAACGCATCCGCGAGATGGTCGGTGAGGAGAGCCGCCGGTTCACCCTTGAGAGAATGGGAGCCGATGTGTTTGTGGCCCGTGTGAAGAAGTACAACCCGACCATCGCCGATCAGTTTGACGAGCACTTCACCCTTTGGCCGATTCCTCAGGAGATCCTCGATGCCAACAGAGGCAGCGAGTTCCCTCAGAACCCTGGATATTAATGGATTATATTAAATTAATTGATGATAGTTATGAAATATATTAATAAGGCGTTGTCAATGCTTGCCGTTGCGGCTGCCGCTATGTCCTGCCAATGGGATCCGATGGATCACGACATCGATCCGGTGGACGAGAACCTCACGCTGACCGCATCGTCTGAGGATGTGGTCCTCCTGGAGGAGAACCTGAAGAAAGACGCTGTCACCTTCAGTTGGACAGAGGCCAGGAATATGGGTGATGACTATATGATCTCATACGAGACCAAACTTGATGTCCTCGGAAACAACTTCGGCTCAAAGACCGTGATCCGTACCGATATGGATCCGGGTGAGTTCAGCCAGAGTTTTACCGTTGAGCAGCTCAATACCTGGGCTACCGAAAGATGGGGGCTTCCTGTGAACAAGCAGTTCACCCTTGAGTTCCGTGTCACCGCGCAGTGGGAGGGTGGCTCTACGTTTGAGATGCCGGAAGTGCGTACTGTCCAGATTGTTGTCACACCTATCAAGGTCACCGTGTTCGATGCGGACAAGATGTTCGTGGGCGGCACCGCGGTAGATGAGGAGGAAATCTCAAGGACTTTGGAGAACGAGTTCCAGTTCGCCTGGCTCGGCGACCTCACCATCGGTGACCTGCAGATCCCTGTCGAGTATGAAGGTGTAAGGTACTATATCGCCCCAAAGGATGGCTCCACAGCCCTGAAGGATGGCCAGACAGTTGACATCACGATGACTGAGACTCCGTTCGCCTGGAATATCACTTCCGCCGGACAGTACCGTGTTGTGGTTGATATGAAGACGGCGAAAGCGACCATCTATTCTCCGGCCACGGATCTCAAGCCGTTCACGGTGACTTGGCAGCCTAACCATAAGACACCTACAGATGGTGACAATGGTCACGCCAACATCACAACAACAGTCGATAAGATCTATGGACGTGGAGAGTCCGTGGGCTGGTCCGCCGCAGGCAAGGACCTCAAGTGTACCGTCTCCCTCGCGGATCCTCAGATCCTTGTCTATACCGGTAATGTGCTCGGTTCAGGACGTACCGACTTCGCCATCATCTCCAGCCTCAAGGTGGATGGGTTCAATGATGGCAACGCCTACAACACGAACAACTCATACGTGTTCGCTCCTGTATGGACTGGCACGAATTATGACCAGAGCGTGACAATGGGCAAGTGGATGGATATGGAAGGCGGTTCCTACCTCCGCGGAAACTACTTCAAGGTTCCAAGCGGTACGAACTTCATCATATTCGACCTCCGCAATATGAGGATATGGATGGAAAAACGAGGCGAATAATATTCTGAATATGAATCTGAAAAAAATATTTTCAGGTGCGGCATTGATGGGCACGGCGCTTTTTGCGCTGTGCTCTTTGTGCTGTTGCTCGAAAGACAATCCCGGAGGTGACAGCCCGGACGCGCCTTCCGACCTGAAGGTTGTCAAGTTCAATGTGGACAAGAAGACCGTCCTGCATAACCCGCTCAACGGCTGGGTGATGTATGGGAGCGCTTCGGGTGACCCGTCGTACTGGGACAGGGAGGTTTACGTGTCGGAGTTGGGAAAGAATGTCCGGGTCATCGACTATGCGTCGGCCTGCTACATCAGGACGAGTTGGAGGACGTTCAACCCTTCCGACGGTGTGTACGCTTGGCGTGACCCGTCCACGAAATTGTACAAGATGATCCACGGAGCCCTTGACAGAGGGCTGCCGATCGCTTTCCGTGTGGTTGTGGACGGACGTGACCAGGGCGAGAACACGCCTTCTTTCGTGTTCGATAACGGGGCCACATATTGGTTGGAGAACGCCAACTATCCTTTGAGGAAGACCCCTTACCCTCAGGATCCGGTCTTCCAGCGGTACTATGCTAAGTTCATCGAGGAGCTTGCGAAGGATTTCAATGATCCGGAGACTACGGCTTTCATCGATGCCTACGGCCTCGGAAAATGGGGTGAGGGGCACAATGTCGTCTATGAGAACGGCAACGCTGTCACCGAGAACACTGAGCGTCTTAAGTATGAGGTTATGGACTGGATCACCGATGTGTACTCGAAGAACTTCACCAAGGTTCCTCTTGCGATCAATTATCATAGGGTGATTGGCCATCCTGCGAGTGACGGGTCCGCGAACCCTAACAGCGAGAAACTTCTGAACCTCGCTGTCAGCAAAGGCTACAGCCTTAGACAGGACGCTTTCGGAATGTCCGACTATTACAGGGATTGGGAGCGCGCCTATGCCGCCACTTGGATGTACAAGCGTCCGATAATAATGGAAGGTGGCTGGATTGTGAACCAGCACAGTTACTGGAACGACTCCAGAGGCTATCGCAAAGGCCATCCTGAGGATGTCCGTCAAGGTGAGTATGACGATTGCAAGGTCGCCAAGGTCAATATGATGGATTTCCGTGTCGGAGACGAGACCACATCGTGGTTCGAGGATGCGTTCTCCCTCGTCCAGCAGTTCATCTCCGAAGGAGGCTACAGGATCTATCCAGAGCAGGTGAGCGTTCCGGAATCCGTGTCGTCTGGGACGAAAGTGTCTCTCGCACACCGTTGGAAGAACATAGGATGGGGGTATTTCCCGAACAACATCCCGCAGTGGAACTATCGTTACAAGGTGGCGTTCGCGCTGCTTGACAAGAGCGGCAAAGCCGTTCAGGTTCAGGTGGATGAGAATTGCGAGCCTTCGGTGTGGACCGGCTCGAAGTCTTTCGACTACAAGACTGACTTCACAGTCAAGGTGCCTGCCGGTGACTATGTCTGGGCCGTCGCCATCGTCAACACGGAAAAGGACAACACCCCTGCCATCGAGCTTGCCACAAGAGGCGAACTTTCCGCCGATAAATGGCTGAAAGTGGCCGAAGTTATTGTCAAATAATATTTTATGAATATGAAATTGAACATTCGTACCATACTGGCCGGTGCAGCTGCGGCTTTGCTCTTCGCCTCCTGCTCCGGATCAAAAGGAGAGGAGGATCCGTCTCGTGATCCTGACAACTATGTGACAATGAATATAACCCCGGACAAGACCACAGTCCTTCGCAATCCTCTTTGCGGCTGGGTTCTCTATGCCGGGCTTGGAAACGACCTTTCTGATTTTTGGACGAGATATGACTCTATGGAGTCGTCGGTAGGTCCTGTGGATGTCACAAGTTATGCCACCACTCTTCTGATCAGGACCACTTGGGCGCAACTTAATCCTGAAGAGGGTGTGTATGTCTGGCAGGATGGCTGCAATACTGTCTATGCCCAGCGTTACAAGAGTCTTATCGCAGAGGCCCGCAAGCGCAATATGAGGGTTGGCTTTGGTTATGCCATCGACAGCCGTGACAAGCACGAGTTCTGCTCTCCGCTCTATATCCGGGACAAGGGAGCCAAGGGCTATGAGACCCAGACCGGATCGATGAAGGTCTGGACTCCGTACCCGGATGATCCTGTGTTCCAGAAGTGCTATGAGAAGTTCGTCCACGATTTCGCTCAGGAGATCAATGATCCTGATCATTATGAATTCGTGCACGGAGTCGGAATCGGAAAATGGGGCGAGTATCACAGCTGCATCTACTCCACTGGTGACGAGACACCTAAGAAGCCTGTGTTCGAGTGGGTCACGTCTCTTTTCGCCAAGGAGTTCAAGATTCCTATATTCATAAACTACCATCGTTCTCTCGGCTCCACCACGGACGGGGTCAATCCTGATTCGGAGGATATGGTGCAATCGGCTGTGAACAAAGGATTCGGCATCGGAAGCGGTGCGTTCGGAATGAAGACCTATTACGGCACTTGGGAGAAGAACATCGCCGCGAAGTACCGCTATATTGTTCCGATCATCGCTGAGGGAGGCTGGGTCAAGGCTTCTCACGGAGATGCCCCTATGCGTTGGGAATCAGAGAAATATAAGGATTGGGCTGATGTCCGCAAGGGTGAGTTTGATATGGCGCGCGAGGCCAGGGCGAATATGATGGACTTCCGCTACAACGATAATGTGACCGTGAGCGAGACCTGGTCTTGGTTCAACGAGGCCTATGACCTTATGGAGCAGTTCATAAAGGACGGCAACTACAGGCTTTATCCCGCGAAGGTCATCCTGCCTAAGGAACTGTCTGCCGGACAGCATTCAGAGATAACCCATAAATGGGCCAACGTCGGCTACGCTTATTGCCCTACCAACTTCAAACCGTTTGTGGACAAGTACAAGGTTGCGTTCGCCCTTCTTGACCCTTCCGGCGAAAAGGTTGTCAAGATGTTCTACGACGAGAGCGCGCAGCCTCACGAATGGACGAAAGGCTCTCCGAAGCAGTATTCGTTCACGGTGAATCCGGACGGTGTGCCGGCCGGGAAGTATGTCTGGGCCGTAGGGATCGTGGACGATGCGTCCGCTGACAAAAAGATCGGCATATTCACATCCGCGAAAGGTGAATATACGTCCGATGGATGGTTGAAGCTTTCGGAAGTCTCCGTGAAATAATGATTCTGAATAGTTTTCTTTATCTTTGTGACAGGATATCACCACATAAGATATGAAACTGTTTGCGATCATATTGTCATTTCTGGTGTCGGTGTCATCGTATGCCATCGACATCAGGAATTATCGTTTCCATCAAATGCCGGAAACCTCCTATTACGGAGGCATTAACAGTGTCGTCAAAGACACCGTCGGTAGGATATGGTTCAGCGGCACGGATGCCTTGTTTATGTTCAACGGACATTCTTTCGAGAATATGGCCGTGCCCAGCCCGAATCGTCTTCCTGCTGATTACCGCAAGCTGGTTAGGGATGAGAATGGCCGGATCTATGTCGCTACAAGCGTCGGGCTGTACGCATTCGATTATCTGCGGCAGGAATTTTCCCTGTCTTTGGCTGGTGATGTCGGAGCCATTGATCCCGATATGAAAGGAGGCCTTTGGCTGATTCTCAACGACAATGTCATCCGTTACGGGAACGGCGGAAAGGAGGGGGCTTATCCTCTTCCGGACACGGTGCGTGTGTCTCCGATGTCGCTTCATCTTTCTTGTTCCGCGGGTAATGTCTATGTCGGTGCCTATAATAAGCTGTTCCGTGTCGAGGATGGGGGATATGTGGATTTCGCCACGGTAGGCGATGATGAGAACGCAGTGATCTCGGACGTGGTCGAGGACAGCAGGTACGTCTATGTCCAGACGAGGCGGAACGGACTTTTCGTGTATGGCAAGAACGGTGAGCTGGTCGGTACTTTCAACCTGCCGGAGAGTTATGGCAAGTCCAGCGACGCAAAGGAACTTTACATTGATTCTGACGGCATCGTATGGGTGGCCACCCAGTCAGGACTCCTGCTTATCGACATCGCCTCCGGCGAGACTAAACTGTTGGTCTCCAGCCTTCTTGACAAATGCTCGCTTCCGAACAACTCCGTGTGGTCCATATACCCGGATCCTGACGGTGGTGTCTGGATAGGGACCTATGGCGGGAAATTGGCGTATCAGACATTCCACGACAATAATGTCTGGTATATGGAGCCGACTCCCGGGGGATTGAACTACCCTATAGTCAGCGCGTTCACTGAGGATGGCGACGGGAACCTCTGGATAGGCACGGAAGGCGGCGGACTGTCAAGATGGAACCGGACAGATAATTCATTCACAAGTTGGCGGCAAGGTGCAGGAGGAGACAATGCGCTGCCTTCCAATATGATAAAGAAACTGCGGCCGGTAGGAAAACTTATGTATGCGGCCGCGTTCAACGGTGGAGTCAGCGTTATTGATATGGGCACAGGCAAAGTGACACCGATGCCTTTGTTCAAGCCCGGAACCCGGCAGCCGCTCGCCGTCTATGATTTCGAGCCGGAGGGCGACAGCGGTTTCTGGCTTACGGATCCGGATGTGGAGCTTATGTTCTGGGACCGCCGGACCGGAAATGTCGAGAATATCATATTCAAGGATGAGAGCGGCAGGAAGATAAGGCTTCGGGTCGAGACCCTTTTCCACGACGCAAACGGAAACCTTTGGCTGATGACGCACGATGGAATCTATGTGATGGATCCCAGGACACGTGTGTTTACCGCCAGGTATTATCTTTCGGACCAACCTCACGCCACGAACAACATCTGCTGCTTCTGCAGGACATCAACCTCCGGAGTGTGGTTCGGAACAAGGGGCGGTGGTGTGAATATGCTCGCTCCTGACGGGACGTACCGGAACTATAATTCAAACGATGACGGCGATTTCATTAACCGTACTGTTTTCGGAATATTGGAGGATCCCGCTTCCGGAGATGTCTGGATGAGCACTGACGCCGGATTGTTCCGCTATTCACATAAGGAAGGATCCATAAGGAGAGCGGGGATTGACATCCCTAACCGATGCGGTGCGTACTATGTCCGCTCGTGTTACCGCACCACCGGGGGAGAGATGCTGTTCGGCGGCACAAACGGCTTCATAATGTTCAATCCGGAACGTTTCCGCACAAATCCTCTGAAGCCGAGGGTGTATTTCACATCGTTGAGCGTGAATGACCATCTTGTGCATCCGGGAGAGAATGGATGGCCGCTGCGGCAGGCTGTCGCCACGCTTGATGGCCAGCGTGGACGGTCAAGTGTCATCAGATTGTCCAGCCGGCAATCCAATTTCGACATAGGATTCTCGTGTGACAGTTATCTTGAGCAGGACAGGAACACCTATTCGTACCGTATGCTCGGAATCTCAGACAAATGGACAGTGCTTCCAAAGAACCAGCAATATGTCCGTTTCGTGAACGTGCGTCCCGGCAGGTACACGTTCCAGATGAAAGCCGCGAACAATGACGGAGTCTGGGGTGATCGTGTCAGCTCATTGACTTTCAAGGTCAGGCCTTATCCGTTGCTTTCACCTGTCGCGTATCTGGTCTATGTTGTGCTTCTGCTGCTTTCTGTCTATTATGTCTGGTCATATATGACAAGGCGTAAGATGCTTGAGCAGCAGCTGGAGCTGGAGAAGGACAAGGAAAAGAACCTTCAGGAGCTGACGCAGGCGAGGCTGAATTTCTTCACCAGCATCTCCCACGACCTGAAGACACCGCTGACATTGGTGATAGATCCTCTAAAACAGTTGGAGACCCTTATCCCGGAGGATGCCCCGTACCGCAATTACGTGGAACTTATCAGCAAGAATGTGGTCCGTATCCAACATATGATAAGTCAGTTGCTTAAGTTCCGGCAGATAGAGACCCTGAAACTGCCGATGGACCGGAAGCCGGGAGACATCGTCCGTTTTGTTGACAATATCTTTTCCCTGTTCGAGTTCTATGCCGGCAAGCATCAGATAGAGACGGAGTTCATCTCGCAGGTGGACAGTTTCCACACGAGGTTTGACTATGATGTCATCGAGAAGGTGTTCACGAACCTTTTCTCGAACGCGGTCAAGTACACCACCGAGAATGGCTATGTGAGTGTCCGTGTGAGCCGGACCGCTTCGGAGAACGTTCCGAGGACGGATGTGCCTGTGGATTCGGTCTGGTTGTCATTTGTGGTGACAAACAGCGGCAAGGACATCCCGGAGGAAAAGTACACAAGCATATTCGAGCCGTTCAATGGAGACGGTGCCGTCAAGACCGGGTTTGATTCCCATACCGGGCTTGGCCTTGCCATTGTCAAGGAACTTGTCAATGACTTGAACGGATGCATATCCGTGCATTCAGCCGATTCCACGGTGACGTTCACGGTCATATTGCCGTTTGTCCCGTGCGGAGAGGACGCTGAGGATATGTCAGTGGGCGAGGGACAGGCCTATGATTATGCGACTTCGGAGATTGACAGTATGCTCTCTGATATGGACGGCCAGATCTCTTTATCAGAGAGAAAAGGACGAAAACCGTATGACATACTTGTGATAGAGGATGACTCGCAGCTGCGGAATTATCTGGAACAGAGGCTGTCCCCTTATTATAATGTCTATACGGCGATCAACGGCCTTGATGGTTTGGCGAAGGTGGAAAAGATAATGCCTCAGATAGTCATAACCGACCTTGTTATGCCGGAGGCGGACGGGTTCGAGGTCTGCCGGGGGATCCGCTCCAACATAAAGACCTCCCATATTCCGATAATAGCCCTTTCCGCGCTGGGGGAGAATCAGAATGCGGGAATAGAAGCCTTGGAATGCGAGGCCAATGTGTTCATAGACAAGCCGGTGAACATAGAGTTCCTCCATAAGCAGATCTCCAATCTGATAAAGAATCAGAACAGGCTTAAGGAGTTGTACAGCAAGAAGTTCATAGCGGAGCCGTCCCGCATCGCCATTTCCTCGGTTGATGAGGAACTGCTGAAAAAGGCTGTCGATTTTATTGAGAAGAATCTTGAGAACGAAGACTATAGTGTGGACGATTTCGTGTCCGATATGGCCATCGGACGTACCCGTCTGTACCAGAAATTGAATGACCTTACCGGGATGTCCATAAAGGAGTTCATTCTGGACATCCGGTTGAAGCGTGCCAGCCAGTTGCTGACGGAATCGGACTACACGGTCGCCGAGATTTCGACAATGACAGGATTCGCGAATCCTAAATATTTCAGTGTCTGCTTTAAACGTCATTTCGGCCAGTCTCCTACAGAATTTAAAATGAATCCTGATGCGGAATAGAATTATATTGTCTTTGCTCCTGACCGTTTTGTCTTGGGGCACTATTTCCCTGTTCGTGTGCGAGGGCGCGGACCGTGATACCATACTCATCGAGGCCGAGAGCTTCTCCGAAAAGGGGGGCTGGAAAGTGGATCAGCAGTTTATGGACCAGATGGGGTCACCGTACCTGCTTGCGCACGGTATGGGTGTTCCGGTTGAGGATGCCGTGACCGAGGTTGATTTGAAAAGTGGACTCTGGCATATTTGGACCCGTACCTATAACTGGACTTCTCCGTGGACATCCTCCAAGGGGCCCGGCGGATTCCGTGTTGTGGTGGGGGGGAAGACCCTGTCCGCCGAACTTGGGGTGACCGGAAATTCCTGGGAGTGGCAGTACGCCGGCTCCGTGAAGGTTAAGGGAGGGCTTACTGAGATACGTTTGCGTGACCTTACCGGTTTCGATGGCCGGTGTGATGCGCTGATGCTCTCGAAGGAAGCGTCGGCGGTGTTGCCGGAGGACATCTCCGCAAGAAAGAGCCTTATGAATATTCCGGAAAAGAAGGATAAAAACTATGACTTCATTGTGGTCGGTGGCGGAATCGCAGGAATGTGCGCCGCCGTGACCGCTGCCCGGAGTGGACTTAAGGTGGCTTTGGTGGGGGACCGTCCGGTTCTCGGCGGCAACAACAGCTCCGAGGTCAGGGTGCATCTTGGAGGCTATGTGGAGATGGAACCGAATGCCGGTCTGGGACGGATGATCAGGGAGTTCGGACATACAGAGAAAGGCAACGCCCGTCCCGCCGAGTCCTATCAGGACTGGAAGAAGCAGGCGTTCATAGATGCGGAAAGCAACATAGACCTTTATATTCCTTATCACGCGGTCGGTGTGGACGTTGAGTCGTCCATTATACGTTCAGTGACGGCGGTTCACACAGAGACTGGAGCGGAGGTTTGCCTGACCGCCCCTCTTTTCGCGGACTGCACGGGTGACGGGAACATTGGTTACCTTGCCGGCGCGGACTGGACGCAGGGCCGCGAGAGTCGCGATGAATATGGCGAGCGCTCCGCTCCGGAGAAATCTGACAATATGGTTATGGGAGCGTCTGTTCAGTGGTATTCAAAGAAGTGCGGGCGGAAGACTTCCTTCCCGGAATTTTCTTATGGTGTGGAGTTTAACGCTTCCAATTGTGAGAAGGTGACGATGGGAGAGTGGAAATGGGAGACCGGTATGAACAGGGATCAGGTGACCGATGCGGAACGGATCCGTGACTATGGCTTGCTGGTGATATATTCAAACTGGAGTTGGCTGAAGAACCATTCCGGCGACAGCCGTTTCACAGACAGGAGCCTGGATTGGGTGGCGTATGTCGCCGGAAAGAGGGAGTCCCGGCGGCTCCTTGGCGATCACGTACTTACGCAGGAGGACATCGACAAGAATGTCTTTTATGAGGACGCTTCTTTCACTACGACTTGGAGCATTGACCTGCATTTCCCCGATCCGGACAATTCCGCGAAGTTCCCCGGCAATGAGTTCAAGTCTGCCACTGTACACGACTGGATCCATCCTTATGCCGTGCCGTACCGTTGTCTGTATTCACGTAATATCGGGAATCTTTTTATGGCGGGCCGTGACATCAGCTGCACACACGTGGCGCTGGGGACTGTCCGTGTTATGAGGACCACCGGGATGATGGGTGAGGTCGTTGGTATGGCGGCCGCCATCTGCTCGGAGAACGATTGCCTTCCACGTGACGTGTACAGAAAACATCTTTCGGAACTTAAGAAAAGGATGAAGGCCGGAGTCGGTCGAACCGATGTCCCCCTTTCCGACCAGAATTTCAATCTTCCGAACCGTCTGTTGGAGACCGCGCCGGCGTTAAAGCCTGCCGCCGACGGGAAGAACGCTTTCAAAGCCGATGTCATTCCGTCAGGCAAGTGCTATGCGCATCTCACGGCGGACACTTTGTATGTAGGTAATTCGCTGGTTGTACGTGCGCTCCTCTGGAACGGAGGAAACATCATAAACGCTTTTGTGAAGGACAAACGCACTGGCAGGGTGTTCGTGAACGACTCTCCGGAGCCTGCTCTTGCTGTCGGGCAACCTTTCGGAAAGGCTTTGGATGGCCGTCTGGAAGTACGAGAGGTGAAGTCTGACGGCATCCATCCTGAGCATCTGGAAGCCGAGGTGACGTTCTCTATGGACGGCATACGTGTGCGCAGGGTGTTCAGGGTGTATGAGAACTGCCCGGCCATCGCCTGTGACAATTATGCAGGAGGTCTGACTTCTGTGAAGGATGAAGGACTTGCCAATTCCGCTGACAACAAGAACATAGAGTCCACCGATGACATAAAGCGGCAAAAGGAAAGCAAGTCCCGTCATCTTGAATTGTTTAACCCTGGAGGTCTGCACTGGAAGGTAAAGACCGTCGAGTTCTTCGATGTCACAGACTGGAACAACAACCTTGTGGCTGAGCGTACATTCATCCCATACCGCAGGACGGGCTATAAAGGCAACCTGCTCTTTGCCCGGGACGCTGTGGACGGGAACGGTTTCTTTTTTCTTAAGGAGGCTCCTTGCTCGGCGGTGCAGCTTGGAAATCCTGAGGCCGACTTCATCTGCGAATCCGGAAAGTTCACCGTGGCCGGCATCGGAGCGTCTGAAGGTGATGCCGATGGCGGCGGGATGGTCAGGCTGTACTCCTGTGTGACCGGAGTGTTCGGGGAAGGCGGATTGTCTCCTCTTATGGCTCTCCGTAACTATCAGAAACATATTCGTGAACATCACGCCGACAGGGATGAGATGATAATGATGAACACCTGGGGTGACAGAAGCCAGGATTCCAAGGTCAACGAGCGGTTCTGCATCGCAGAACTCGAAAAGGCTGCGCGTCTGGGAATCACTCATTTCCAGATAGATGACGGGTGGCAGGAAGGCAAAAGCCCGAATTCGGCGTTGGCGAAAGGCTCTTTCAAGAACATCTGGGACAACCCTTTGTATTGGACTCCGGCGCGAGATAAATACCCTCACGGGCTCAAGCCTGTTGTTGACAAGGCTCGGGAGCTGGGAATCGAGCTTGGATTGTGGTTCAATCCGAGCGTGCAGAATGATTTCG
Source organism: uncultured Bacteroidales bacterium (assembly GCA_934725575.1). GTDB lineage: Bacteria > Bacteroidota > Bacteroidia > Bacteroidales > UBA932 > Cryptobacteroides. The sequence goes on along the minus strand of CAKVCK010000001.1, from coordinate 76,049 downwards.
AGGACTGGCGCAAGGATGCCGAGGCAGTTGTGAGGCTTTACAAGGAATACGGAATAAAGGTCTTCAAGATAGATGGAGTCTCCATCCCGACAAAGAAGGCCGAGACGAATCTCCGCAGGTTCTTCGATACTGTGCTTGCCGAGACGGGAAATGACGTGGTCTTCAACCTCGATGTGACGGCGGGACGCAGGGGAGGGTATCATTTTTTCAATGAATATGGCAACATATTCCTGGAGAACCGTTACACGGACTGGCGGAACTACTACCCTTACTGGACACTCCGGAACCTGTGGCAGTTGAGCCGCTATGTCCCGGCGGAGAAACTTCAGGTCGAGTTCCTCAACAAATGGCGGAATGCGGATGAATATGCCGGTGACCCGTTCGCCCCATCTTCATATTCGTTCCAGTACATATTCGCGACCGCTATGGCCGGACAGCCCCTCGCTTGGATGGAAGCCTCGAATCTTCCGGAGGCGGCATTCGGGTTGTTGTCAGTCATCAAGGCCTACAAGACAGTGATGAATGACTTTCATAGTGGAACCATCCTGCCGATAGGTGATGAGCCTTCCGGGAGGTCCTGGACTGGCTTTCAGTCCATCTCCGATGGCGGGCGGACCGGTTTTATGCTCGTGTTCCGCGAGAAGAATGAATATGGCGGCGCAAGGCTCGACACGTGGCTTCCGGAAGGGATGAGTGTACATTTCACACCCATTGCGGGAAGCGGTTCCGCTTTCAGTGCCATCACAGGAGGGAACGGCTCGGTGGAATTCACCCTCCCTTCAGAGAACTCATTCGCCCTTTATAAGTATGAAATAAGATAAGAATATGAAAATCAACGCATTGTCTAAATTGCTGACTCTTACCCTTGCCTTTGCGGCGATGCTGCCGCTCAATGCCGGAGACAAGGAGGACTATGGCTCTCCGGATCTGATGATCAATGTCTATGGACGTGACTACACGCTTCTTAACGGAAAGTGGGACGCGATCATCGACCTTTATGATCAAGGGCGCGGAAAGAAGGTCTGGGAGAACCGCAAGCCTGAAAAGCCTGAGGAGTTTTTTGAATATTCATTCGACAACGGGCTTCGTCTTGATGTCCCGGGGGATTTCAACAGCCAGCTGCCGCAGCTTCAGTACTATGAGGGGACCGTATGGTATGCAAGGCATTTTGAGATAGGCAAGGTCCAGCCCGGACATAGGCTCTACCTTTATTTCGGTGCTGTGAGCTACCGCTGCATTATTTACCTCAACGGGAAGAGGATAGCCTCCCACGAAGGAGGTTTCACTCCGTTTCAGGTGGAGGTGACCGGAGATGTCATCGAAGGCGATAATTTTCTGACCGTGGAGGTGAGCAACCGAAGGAGTGTCGATGCCATACCAGCAATGTCATTTGACTGGTGGAACTATGGCGGAATCACCCGTGACGTGATGCTTGTGTCTGTCCCCGACACCTACATCAAGGATTATATGATTCAGTTGGACAAGAACGCCCCTGACGTGATCAACGCGAATGTGCGGATGTCATCCCAGGTTCCCGCAGGCTCGTATGTCACGGTCTCTATTCCTGAACTGAAGGTCTCCAAAAGCATATTTCTGGATGAAGATGGCTATGGGGAAGCCTCTTTCCGGGTTAAGAAACTTCAGAGGTGGAGCCCGGACTCGCCTAAACTGTATGATGTCAGACTGGCGTACACCGGAGGAGGTTCTTCCGCCGAGAAGGATGCGGTATCGGAGCAGATAGGTTTCAGGAATATCTCCGTTGACGGGACACGCGTCCTTGTGAACGGGAAACCGACGTTTTTGTGCTGTGTCTCATTTCACGAGGAGATTCCGCAGCGAATGGGGCGGGCATATTCAGAGGCGGATGCCAGTATGCTTCTCTCCGAGGCGAAGGCATTGGGCGTCAATATGGTGCGTCTGGCGCACTATCCGCAGAATGAATATATTGTCAGAATGGCGGAGAGGATGGGGATCATCCTTTGGCAGGAGATTCCGGTGTGGCAGGGCATCGATTTTGAGAACGCCGCCACAATGGAAAAGGCTCTCCGTATGTTCTCCGAGATGCTGTACCGGGACAAGAACCGCTGCGCTGTCGGTTTCTGGGGTGTCGCCAACGAGACACGGCCGTCTCCGGCGAGGAACGCCTTTCTGCGCAGGGAACTGGCTTTCGGAAGAAGTGTGGACTCGACAAGGCTCTACACGGCCGCGTTCGACAATGTGTATTTCAAGAAAGAGTTCGGCGAGTTCAGGATCGAGGATGATTTTGTGGATGACCTTGATGTTGTCTCGTTCAATAAGTATATGGGGTGGTACGCCCCTTGGCCGGCCGATCCTTCGGAATGTCGTTGGAACGTGGCTCCGGGCAAGCCTGTGATCATCTCGGAGTTTGGCTGTGAGGCTCAGTTCGGACAGCACGGCGATGCCGGTTGGGCCGGCTCGTGGAGTGAGGAGTTTCAGGCTGACCAATACCGGAAGAACCTTGAGATGTTCGACCAGATACCAAACCTTGCCGGTGTGTCTCCGTGGATCCTGTTTGATTTCCGTTCGCCGTTCCGCTTCCATCCGACAAATCAGGATGGCTGGAACAGGAAGGGACTGGTCTCCGACAAAGGACAGAGAAAACAGGCCTGGTTCATTATGCGTGATTACTACAATGAGAAAAAACATATTTATGATGATGAGAAATAGAACACTTTCACTGATTGTGGCCGCCTCTTATATGATGTCGGTGGCTATGCCGGCTGATGCCCGTGTGAAGAAGAACGCCACCCCTCTGTACAAGGACGCTTCGGCTCCGGTTGAGAAGCGTGTTGAGGATCTTCTTTCCCGTATGACATTGGAGGAGAAGATAATGCAGCTCAACCAGTACACGCTTGGACGTAACACTGTGGACAACAACCTTCGGGAGATGGTCGGAGCCGTTCCCGCGGAGGCCGGATCCGTGATTTATTTCTCGGACGACGCCAACCTGCGGAATATGATGCAGAAGAGATGTATGGAGGAGACAAGGCTTGGCATTCCTATGCTTTTCGGTCACGATGTCATTCACGGATACCGTACGATGGCTCCTGTGCCTCTTGCGCAGGCCGCAAGCTGGAATCCGTCTTTGGTTGAGGCCGTAAGCCACGATGCCGGAAAAGAGGCCTTTTATTGCGGAGTTGACTGGACATTCTCCCCGATGGTTGACATCGCCCGTGATCCAAGGTGGGGACGAGTGATGGAAGGCTATGGAGAGGATCCATACCTGACATCGATGTTCTGCCAGGCTGCCGTCAGGGGCTATCAGGGCGAGGACTTGTCGGCAGAGGGACGCATAGCCGCGTGTCTGAAGCACTTTGTCGGCTACGGCGCGTCGGAGGCCGGCCGGGACTACGTGTACACCGAGATTTCTGATCAGTCCCTATGGGATACCTACCTGCCATCGTTCTATGCCGGAGTCGAGGCCGGCACCGCTTCTGTGATGAGTGCGTTCAACAACATCAGCGGTGTGCCTGCGTCCGCCAACAAGTACACAATGACCGATGTCCTGAAAAGGAGATGGAATTGGGACGGTATGGTCGTGTCCGACTGGGACGCCATCATACAGCTTACCAACCAGGGAGCCGCCAAGGATGGTTATGAGGCTGCGGAGAAAGCCATAAACGCCGGAATTGATATGGATATGATGGACAATCTGTACAGGACTCATCTGGCGAAACTGATCGAGGACGGGCGGGTAAGCCTTGAGACTGTCGATGAGTGTGTCCGCAGGGTTCTGAGGATGAAGTTCAGACTTGGCCTTTTCGAGCGTCCTTACACTGATGTAAGACCGGAAAACGAGATATATCTTCAGCCAGACGCGCTTGCCAACGCTGAGCGTCTCGCTCAGGAGTCGATGGTCCTTCTGAAGAATGACAATTCGCTTCTTCCTCTTAAGAATGTCTCCAAAATCGCCCTCATAGGGCCTTTGGCCGACACACAAGGGGAACTTATCGGCAATTGGGTGGCACGTGGACGCGATTCCGAGGTCATCTCCATCCTGTCTGGAATGAAGGAAGAATTCGGCTCGGCTGAAATAACAAGCGTTCCTGGCTGTCGTATTGAGGAGACTGACGAGGCCTCCGTAGCCTCGGCCGTCGAGGCCGCAAAGTCCGCGGATGTCGTTGTGCTCTGTCTTGGTGAGAAAACCAAATGGAGCGGCGAGAACTGTTCGAGGTCTTCAATCGCGTTGCCGCAGGTCCAGGAGGATCTTCTGAGATGTGTTAAGGCTGTCGGAAAGCCTGTCGTGGTTCTGATCGCAAGCGGAAGGCCGGTCGATTTTTCACGGATTGCCCCTATGTCGGACGCTCTTGTGGAAATCTGGATGCCGGGCACGACAGCTGGTAAGGCCGTTGCCGGAATCCTCAGCGGCAGGTACAACCCTTCCGGCCGGCTTCCGATGACATTCCCTTACACAACAGGTCAGATCCCTATCTATTACAACCGTAGAAATCCCGCCCGTCGGGGAACCCAAGGATGGTACAAGGATATTCAGATAGAACCAATGTACGAATTTGGCTACGGCTTGAGCTACAGCACGTTTGAATATTCGCCTGTGACATTGTCTTCTGACAGCGTCGCGAAAGACGGTAAGGTCACGGCTTCTGTCACCGTGAGGAACACAAGTGATGTGGACGGAATGGAGACCGTTCAGTGGTACATCTGTGACCCCGTCTGCTCCATAACCCGCCCGGTCAAGGAGTTGAAACATTTCGAGAAGGTGCTGCTTAAGGCGGGAGAGTCAAAGACATTCACTTTCGAGATCGAGCCTTACAGGGATCTCTCCTTTGTGGACAGGACCGGGAAAAGATTCCTGGACAGTGGCGAATACCACATAATAGTAAAGGACAGCAAGGTTGTGTTAAATGTTGAATAATATGTTACCAAAATATTCCGCCGTGGCCCTTGCGGCCGGTATTCTTATGAATATTTCGACTTTGGTGAACGCCGCGCCAGTGTCTGCTTCCGGGACGGCATCGCCTTCTCCTCGTAATGAAATCACCCTGAAGACCGGATGGCGTTTCCATCTCGGCGAGGCCGAAGGGGCTTCCGCCGTGGCATTCGATGACTCGGCCTGGGAGACTGTCTGTGTCCCTCACGACTGGGCAATTACCGGACCTTTCAGCATAGAGAATGATCTCCAGACCGTGCAGGTCATTCAGAATATGGAGACCAAGGCGACATTGAAGACAGGACGTACCGGCGGGCTTCCGTATGCCGGCATCGGATGGTACAGGACAGAGTTTTCCGTGCCGGACGGAGTCAAGGCCGAACTTCTGTTCGATGGAGCGATGAGCGAGGCAAGGGTGTACGTGAACGGGAACGAGGTCTGTTTCTGGCCTTATGGCTACAGTCCTTTCCACTGCGATGTCACTCCGTATCTGAACGCAGGCGGCACCAATGTGCTGGCTGTCAGGCTGGAGAATCTTCCGTCTTCCTCAAGATGGTACCCTGGGGCCGGACTTTACAGGAATGTGCATCTTGTCTGCACTTCTCCGGAGGCTCATATTCCAGTGTGGGGCACATTCGTGACGACTCCTTTCGTGAGCGAGGAGATGGCTTCCGTGTCCCTTGACATCACTGTTGAGTCGGATTGGGACAATGTTGACATTGAATATATTACCGACATATTCTCTCCTGAGGGGGATAAGGTGGCTTCAAGGCGCTCCGTGTCATTGTACCATAAGGGGGACAAACATATTCAGAAATTCTCCGTGGAGTCTCCGAAGCTTTGGTCTCCTGAGCATCCGCATCTTTATAAGGCATTGACCAAGATAATTGTAGGAGGCAAGGTGAATGATGAGTACGAGACGCGTTTCGGCATCCGCTCCATCGAGTTCATCCCTGAGAAAGGATTTTATCTGAACGGGGAGCACAGAAAATTCAAAGGTGTCTGCAATCACCACGACCTCGGGCCGCTCGGCGCTGCCATAAGTGTCCCGGCGTTGAGGCATCAGCTTGATCTGCTGAAGAATATGGGCTGCGATGCGATCAGGACATCCCATAACACTCCCGCACCTGAGCTCGTCAGCCTATGCGACGAGATGGGCTTTATGATGATGGTCGAGCCGTTCGACGAGTGGAATGACGCCAAGTGCGAGAATGGCTATCACAGGTTCTTCAACGAATGGGCGGAACGAGATATGATGAATATGCTTCATTCGTTCCGGAATTCCCCTTCGGTGGTGATGTGGAGCATCGGCAACGAGGTTCCGTCCCAGTGCAGCCCGGTGGGCTACAAGACAGCCGCCTTCCTTCAGGACATCTGCCACCGTGAGGATGCGACGAGACCGGTCACCTGTGGAATGGACCAGGTCAGCTGCGTGCTTACGAACGGTTTCGCCGCACTTGTGGATATTCCCGGCATAAACTACCGTACCTTCCGCTACAAGGAGTGCTATGAGATGCTGCCTCAAGGACTTGTTCTTGGATCCGAGACCGCGTCCACGGTCAGCTCAAGAGGAATATATCATTTCCCGGTCGAGAAGGCTTTCAGCGCCATTCATAAGGACCACCAATCGTCCGGCTATGATGTTGAGGCCTGCAAATGGTCCAATATTCCTGATGTGGATTTCGCCTTGGCCGATGACTATCCGTGGACTCTCGGGCAGTTCGTCTGGACCGGATTCGACTATCTCGGCGAGCCAAGTCCTTATGACACAGACTCGTGGCCAAACCATAGCTCGATGTTCGGGATCATAGACCTTGCCTCTATCCCGAAGGACAGATATTGGCTTTACAGAAGCGTTTGGAACACTGATAGCCCTACGCTTCATATTGTCCCTCACTGGACGTGGCCAGGCCGCGAGGGAGAGGTCACTCCGGTCTATGTGTACACTTCCTGGCCTGAGGCAGAGCTGTTTGTGAACGGTGTGTCGATGGGCCGTCGCTCGAAGGCCGTTCCGGATCATCCTTGCGATGGTTTGCAGGATGAGAATGTCGAAGGACGCTATCGCCTGATGTGGGACGATGTCGTGTACCACAAAGGCGAGGTCCGTGTCGTGGCCTATGACGCCGATGGCAATCCGGCCGCCTCAGAGTCCGTGCGGACCGCCGGCAAACCTTACGCCTTGCGCCTTGAGTGCGACCGTGAGACCCTTGTCCGCGACGGTGAGGACCTGGCCTACGTTACCGTGAGCGTGGTTGACAAGGAAGGTAACCCCGTCCCGACCGATACCCGTGAAGTTTTCGCCACAGTGTCCGGTGCCGGAGAGTTCCGTGCCATAGCCAATGGCGATCCGTGCTCCTTGGAGCTGTTCCATCAGCCCAAGATGCATCTGTTTGCCGGAAAACTGACAGTGATAGTCCGTTCCCGCCTCGGTGTTGAAGGTCCCGCGAGACTGACCGTCAAGGCCAAAGGCCTGAAGTCCGCCACGTTGGATCTGTAGCCTGCCGCCAGCTCTGAAACCCTGAGGTTTCATCCTCTCGTCCGAATCATCGGCCGTGACCTGCCGGCGTGGATGCGGAAGAAACGGGCTGTCACAAGATGATGTTTCATCCCCTTGCCCGAGTCTCTGGCTATGACTTGCTGGCGTGGATGTGGAAGAAACGGGCTGTCACAAAATGATGTTTCATCCCCTTGCCCAATGCGCCGGGTGAGGGGATTGTTTGTATCGGGTGAATTTGGGATCAAACCCTCGAACCCGTGTTTAAGCATTGTATGATCACCTGATTGGATTAGTGCACCGTTATTGAGGCCTGTTAAAAATGTGCTGGTGCCTAAGTCGTTTATTATTAATGCGCTATAAGATACTGGTAGTCAGATTGGAAGACCAGCGTTGTGCAACTGATTGATAATTAGCCTGTGAAGATCCACCGCTTAATAATCAATGCTTTATGGAATCGTTCGCACCTGAAACCCCATCGTTCTGATAGTCAGTGACTTGTTCTTCTGCATGTGAATATGCTTGCGCATCTGGAGGTTAAAAAGATCCTTGCTATATTGGATGAGCCGAACCAAAAGGATCTTGAGTCTGTGCTTGATGATAATCTTGACGGAATAATGACATAATTACGCACAGAAATGCCGAATACAACCGAGAAAGATTTTCGTTTTATTGCCTTCTTAATCCTCGGTTTCGACACTAAGGCGATAGCCAGAATGATGGGCTATAATGTTAGCACGGTTTACACAAAACGGCATAATATCAAAGATAAAATTGCAAAATTAGATAGCAAATATCAGAACCTTTTCTCGGAATTAATATCTTGATAAGACTATTGGGCTGATAATTAGTATGTTGCAATTTTATTGTAAATTGGCTGTAGGCTAATGTATTGATAATTAATAATTTGGTGGGTAAAAGTAAGAAAGCGATATTTGACTAGTTTGTAAATCGTTGACAATACGCTAGTTGCGTTTGCTAAAAGTAAAACTTTTTTATTGTATAACCAATCTTTCTCCCTAACTTTGGAGTCGGAAAGAAGATATTGTTATGAAAAAACATATGACCGTACTGAAATTGATTTTGACAGTGTCTGTTATTGGAATCAGTCTGGTGTCCTGCTCGAACGAGCGTGATGCCCTGACTGATTTTGAAAGACTTGAGGATATGCTGTGTGGAGAATATTCTTTGACAGACATTTATTGGACCGGGCCTATAGTTGATTTGGATCAGGATGGCATAGGCAGAAGTGATTTGAAGGAAGAGTTCAAGAATATTCCCGGCTACGTTGAATCTTGGGGAAAGGCTGAGGTTTCAACGCAGGGTGATGATGATAAACTGCTCTTCAAGATAGTGGTCCCGGATTATGTCACACTTGAAAATGAGGGTAAATATGTCCTGTCCTCTGTTCGCTACCAAGGAATTGACATAGAAGGGAAATGGCGTGGTGGCGGAGAGAATCCTAAGCTTTCGACAGAAACCTTTGAGCTTGCCTCAGAGACTTCTATGGATGGAACATATATTGTCCATTCGATGAAAAAGGCTGGCATTTATGATTTTGATGACGGATCATTTGTGTGCGGGTCTGAATGTTCTTTATTAGATAAGGCTAAGGGGACTCTGGTCGAAGGCACTATCCTCTATTCATTCAGAAGGGATTAGAACTATAAAGAATGGAGTGACTTAAGGTGTAGCCAGAGGATCGAAAACAGGCAATACTGCTCCAGTCGAGGTAAAAATATCACACGACGGCAGCATTTTCGAGAGATAATGCTGCCGTCGTTGTCGGTGAAGATCCCGTATGTTCAACTATTCACAAATATGTTTGCCTCGTAGGAGCACCTTGGCGATGAATGGGGTCTGGTGGCAGTACGGGATGAAGGCTAGGGACGGGACTGGTTTCGTGACGATTAGGTTGGCTAGTTTGCCGACGGTCACAGAGCCGAGTTCCTCAGCGACACCCATCGCATAGGCGGAGTTGAGGGTGCAGGCGTTGAATGACTGGGCCGGGGTCAGACGCATCCTGATGCAGCCGAGGGCCATTACGAAACGCATATCACCGGAAGGTGAGGATCCCGGATTGTAGTCCGAGGCTATGGCTATGCCCAGACCTGCGCTGACATATTCCTTGGCCCTGCCGTAGGGAATTCCGAGGAAGAATGAGGAGCCGGGGAGCATCGTCGGCATCGTGCGGGAGTCTCTAAGTGCCTCGATCTCAGCGTCGGTCGTGCGCTCAAGATGATCGACCGAAAGAGCGTTGTGTTTCACGGCCACCTGCACGCCTCCGGAGCAGGCCAATTCGTTGGCGTGGATTTTCGGAATGAGACCGTAACGCTCGCCGGCGGAAAGGATGCGATCCGTCTCGTCGACTGTGAAGAACCCATCGTCGCAGAACACATCGACATATTCAGCAAGCCCTTCGGCGGCGACGGCAGGAATCATCTCCTCGCAGACGAGGTTGACATATTCATTCTGCCGGCCTTTGAAGGCTCTGCCGACGGCGTGCGCCCCGAGGAAGGTCGCCTTGATGGTGGCGGGGGAGTCCTTTTTGACGCGGCGGATCACCCGCAGCATCTTCAGCTCGTCCTCAAGGGTCAGGCCGTAGCCGCTCTTGATCTCGATGGCGCCGGTTCCTTTGGCGATCATCTCCCGCACGCGCGCCATTGTCTGTGAATATAATTCCTCTTCGCTCGTGCGGTGGAGCAGATCGGCGGAGTTGAGGATTCCGCCTCCACGGGCGGCTATCTCCTCGTAGCTCAGGCCGTTGATCTTGTCGATGAACTCCTGCTCACGGGTTCCGGCGTAGCAGATGTGGGTGTGGGAGTCGCAGAAGGCCGGTATCACCATACCGCCCTCTGCGTCAATTACTTCATCTTGTGGGCCGGGCACCGGGCACTCGGACATATTCCCGAAACCAGAGATTCGTTCGCCCTCGATCGTGAGGTAAGCGTCCCGCAAGGAGCCGACCTCGTCCATCTCGGCGCCTTGCTTGCGCAGAACGCCTTCAGGAACGATTCCGACCAGTTCGCCGATGTGGGTGATTATGGTCATCTTATGAACTCGATAGATTTCTGGATGAGCGGGTGCATATAGACATCATCGCTGATGAACGGCACGACCTTGCGGTAGTCACTGAATATGCCCTCGATGGCCTCCGAGGACTTGTTGCCGGCGATCTGGTGCCTGAAGTCGAGCGCCTGTGCGGCGTTGAACAGTTCTATGGCAAGCACTTCCTCGCAGTTGTCGATGACGCGCACAAGTTTCGTCGCGGCGTTGGAACCCATGCTCACGTGATCCTCCTGACCCTGTGAGGATGGGATGGAGTCCACTGACGCCGGCCAGCAGAGTCCCTTGTTCTGGCTCACGATCGAGGCCGCCGTGTACTGCGGGATCATAAATCCGCTGTTGAGGCCAGGGGTGGCGACAAGGAATTTCGGCAGACCTCGCTGGCCGGAAATCAATCTGTATATTCGTCTTTCAGAGATGTTTGCGAGTTCGGACATGGCGATCGCCAGGGCGTCCATCGGGATGGCGATAGGCTCTCCGTGGAAGTTGCCGGCGGAGATGATCATGTCCTCGTCAGGGAAGACGTTCGGATTGTCCGTCGCGCTGTTGATCTCGTTCTCGATCACCGACTCGACGTAGCGGATGCTGTCCTTGACCGCGCCGTGTACCTGAGGGATGCAGCGGAATGAATATGGATCCTGAACATGTTCCTTGTGGTTCCTTATCAGTTCGCTGCCATCCAGCAGGGTCATGAATCTGGCCGCGGTGTCGATCTGTCCCTTGTGCGGACGAAGCTGGTGGGTCAGAGGCAGGAACGGTTCGACGCGGCCGTCATAGGCTTCCAGTGACATCGCGCCGATCCTGTCGGCCCATTCGGAAAGCCTGTGGCACTGGATGAGCGACCAGATGGCGTGGGCGCTCATGAACTGGGTTCCGTTCAGAAGAGCGAGACCCTCCTTGGACTGAAGGCTGATAGGTTCCCAGCCAATCTCGTCCCAGACCTCCTTGCTTGGTCTGACCTTACCCTTGTAGAAAACCTCTCCGAGACCGATCAGCGGTAGGCTGAGGTGGGCGAGGGGAGCGAGGTCGCCGGAAGCGCCGAGGGATCCCTGCTGGTAGACTACCGGGAGAATGTCGTTGTTGAACATGTCCAGGAGCCTCTGGACTGTAATCAGCTGCGCTCCGGAATGGCCGTAGGAAAGGGACTGGGCCTTAAGCAGGAGCATCAGCCTCACGATCTGCGGGCGTACAGTCTCGCCGGTTCCGCAGGCGTGGGACATCACCAGGTTGTGCTGGAGCTGCGAGAGCTGGTCGGCAGGGATGGTCACGTTGCACAGGGAACCGAATCCGGTGGTGACTCCATAGACCGGGCGACCGATGTCCTCCATCTTGCTGTCCAGGTACTTACGGCATTTCTCAATGGCCGCCACGGCCTCCGGGCCGAGTTCGACCCTCTCGTGGTTCTCAATTATCTCCTTAAGCCTTCCAAGGCTCAGATGTTCGTGTGAGATGATGTGTGTCATAGTTCCTCAATCGCTTTTCTGACAATGTTTTCGTCTGTGTGGTTCGCAACTGTCACCGTAAGTTCCGGTGTGCGTTCCATTTCCCTCAGGATGGCATGTTCCGCGCCTTCGTTGCGCGCCCAGCTGCGGCGGGCTATTCCGTTGTTCACGTCCCAGAACAGCATCCGGGTGATGTGCCTGTCCGAATCAGCCGATCCGTCGATCACCATGCCGAAGCCTCCGTTGATAACCTCACCCCAGCCGACTCCGCCTCCGTTGTGGATGGAAACCCAGGTGGCTCCCCGGAAACCGTCACCGATGACGTTCTGGATGGCCATGTCGGCGGTGAACCGGGATCCGTCGTAGATGTTGGATGTCTCGCGGAACGGGGAGTCTGTGCCGGAAACGTCGTGATGGTCGCGGCCAAGCACGATCGGCGCTGAAATCTCACCCTTGCGGATGGCCTTGTTGAAGGCCAGGGCGATCTTGGTCCTGCCCTCGCAGTCGGCGTAGAGGATGCGGGCCTGCGAACCGACCACCAAATGGTTCCTGCCGGCTTCCTCTATCCAATGAATATTGTCGTTCAGCTGTCCCTGAATCTCTTCCGGAGCCGTTTCCAATTCCTTTTTAAGAATATTCACGGCTATCTCGTCGGACTTGGCGAGGTCTTCCGGCCTCTCGCTCATGCAGACCCAGCGGAACGGGCCGAAACCGTAGTCGAAGTAGAGCGGCCCCATGATGTCCTGAACGTAGGACGGATAGCGGAAGGTGCCGTCGGCCTTGAGTATGTCCGCTCCCGCCCTTGAGGATTCAAGGAGGAAGGCGTTGCCGTAGTCAAAAAAGTACATTCCCTTGGCTGCCAGCTCGTTGATGGCGGCGACGTGCCTCCTCAACGACGCGCGTACCGCCTCACGGAATCTCTCCGGCTCCTCGGCCATCATCTTGACGGACTCCTCAAATGTCTGTCCGACAGGATAGTAGCCTCCGGCCCACGGATTGTGGAGCGATGTCTGGTCCGAACCGAGGTCCACAGGAATATTCTCGGCCGCGAGTCTCTCCCAGAGATCCACGACGTTGCCCACATAGGCCAGCGAGACGGTCTCCTTGTTCTCCATCGCCTTTCGGATGCGCGGGATAAGCTCGTCCAGATTCTCGTGCAGCTCATCGACCCAGCCTTGGTCGTAACGCTTGCGGGCGGCGAGCGGATTGATCTCGGCTGTGACGCTCACGACCCCGGCGATATTTCCGGCCTTAGGCTGCGCTCCCGACATTCCGCCCAGGCCGGCTGTCACGAATAGCATTCCCTTCATATTCTCCCTCGTCCCTGCGATGCCTCTGGCTTTCAGTTGCTTGCGTGCCGCGTTCATCACCGTGATTGTCGTTCCGTGCACGATCCCCTGGGGACCGATGTACATGTACGATCCGGCGGTCATCTGGCCGTACTGTGACACTCCAAGCGCGTTGAACCTCTCCCAGTCATCCTGCTTCGAATAGTTCGGGATGACCATTCCGTTGGTCACTACGACCCTCGGCGCATCCTTGTGGCTCGGGAAGAGTCCCATCGGATGGCCGGAGTACATCGAGAGTGTCTGCTCGTCGGTCATCTCGGCCAAATACTTCATCGTCAGCCGGTACTGCGCCCAGTTCTGGAATATTGCTCCGTTGCCTCCGTAGATGATCAGCTCGTGCGGATGCTGCGCCACCCTCGGATCCAGATTGTTCTGGATCATCGCCATAATGGCAGCGGCCTGGCGGCTCCGGCAAGGATATTCATCGATCGGTCTGGCGTACATGTCGTAGGACGGGCGGAAGCGGTACATGTAGATGCGTCCGTAGTCCTTGAGTTCCTTGGCGAACTCCGGCGCCAGTTCGGCGTGGAACTTGGCCGGGAAATATCTCAGCGCGTTCTTCAGCGCCAGCACTTTCTCTTCGGCAGTGAGGATGTCCTTGCGCTTCGGGGCGTGGTTGATCGTCTTGTCATAAGGTTTCGGCTCCGGGAGCCTGTCCTGCGAGATGCCCGCAAGTATCTCTTCCTGAAACTTATCCATTGATCTTCGAGTTTACGATGTCCAGAATCTCCTTTTCTTCTTTCACGGCCTTGGCTGCGATCTCATCGGCCTCGGCGACCAGCTCGGCGGCTTTGGCCTTGTCGCCAAGGGAAGCCGCGTTGATCTTGACATTGAGCTGCGCTCCGAGCACCGCGCTTCGTGCCGCCAAAGCTCCCACTCCGGCGTCTGAAACGGAGTTTGGGTTTCCGGTCTCGGCCATCGCCCTTGTGATCTCGAAGGCCTTGAACGAGGCTTTCATCGTGCGCAGAGGCACCTGTGTGGCGTATAGAGTGGCCTTTTCGATTGCCTCAGAACGTGCAGCTTTCTCCTCATCCGTCCCCTTAGGAAGCCCGAACGCGGCCATAATCTTGTCGAACGCCGCGGTGTCCTCATCGACGAGGCTTACCAGCTCCCGCATTACGGCGTGTCCCTTCTCAGCCCAGTCGGAGAACTCCTTCCAGCGGTCATCCCAGCCTCTCTTGTGGGCTGAAAGATTTGCGACCATTGTGCCGAGGGCCGCTCCTAGGGCTCCCATATAGGCGGAGATCGATCCGCCGCCCGGGGCAGGAGACTCGGATGCCGTCTCCTCGGCGAATCCCTTTAGCGTCATTCTGATGAGCCTCTCCTTGACGGCGAGTTGCTCAGGATCCTCCATAAGATATTCAATGACCTTCTCGTGCGGGTTGAACGGCTTGAGGTCGTCAAGGCTCATCGACTTGACTGCTATCTTCATTATTTCTTCGTCCGAGATTCCGAGCGAGCGCTCCTGCTTCTCAAGGTAGAACTTTCCGGCCTCCATCAGCACACGCTTCGGTACCAGTCCGACGATCTCGGCTCCGGTGACCCTGAGTCCTCTGGCGGCGGCGGCTCTGGAGACTTCCTCGTAGGCCACGTGCAGAGGTGTCGTCTTGATGTCGGTGATGTTCATCGAGACCTGAGCGATGCCATATTCATCAATGTACCAACCAATTGCCTTGCACCCCTTGAGGGTTCCAGGCTGCCAGCGGTCCTTGCCGTTCTCGTCCTTGAGGACCTTTCCGGTCAGGCTTCCGCCCTCGCGCATCTTGCGTCCTTTCTCACGCACATCGAACGCGATCGCCATCGCGCGCCGTGTGGATGTCGTGTTGAGATTATAGTTGACGGCCACAAGGAAGTCTCTGGCTCCCACATTGATAGCCCCGCTCTTCGCCACTGTCTCGTTATATTCCTTAGGCCCGAAGTCCGGTGCCTTGGCAGGATCGGCGATCTTCTCCAGCAGGGCTTCATATTCCCCGGCCCTGCAGACCGCGAGGTTCTTCCTTTCCGGCTTGAACGCCGCCGCCTCGTAGCAGTAGCAAGGGATGCCGAGCTCGTCGTAGATCCTTTTCGCTAGCCCGCGCGCCAGTTCCGCGCACTCTTCCAAAGTCGTCTCCGCGACCGGTACGAGCGGCAGCACATCGCACGCCCCCGACCGAGGGTGCGCCCCGTGGTGATGCCTCATGTCGATCACCTCTCCGGAGCACTTGACTCCTTGGAAAGCCGCCTCCAGTACAGCCTCGGGGCTGCCCACGAAGGTCACGACAGTCCTGTTGGTCGCCTCGCCCGGATCCACGTCGAGCACCTTGACGCCCTCCTCGTTGCCGTTGACCGTCACCTTGGCCGAAGCGATGGCCTTAACGATCTGATCAATAACATTTTTGTCTCGCCCTTCACTGAAATTGGGCACGCATTCTATAATCTTTGCCATAGTGGTTATGTGTTTTTAATATGTCGCTATAAATTTATGAATATTTTCCCAATATTCATTGCAAAACCAAAGGAAACCCACCGATTCCCTTTAAATTGTGAATTAATGAGCGTTTCCCTCTTTTATGAATATTGTGCGTTTTCCCTGGTCACTGAGCCTGTCGAAGTGCCAGAAGTCCCATTAGAACAACTTTGCCGGCTATTTCCGCCAACCCTATTCCGCCTTCCGCCAGCGGATGTATGACTCGTTCCGGTAGGAGCGGCGGTGCACGTTGATGCCGAATTCCACAATTTCCTCTTCCTTAGGAATATACCAGCCGTAGGACGAGGCGCTTCCGACGAGGTAGATCGCGTTGTCCACTCCGAATGCGGCGAGCGTGGCGGCGAAATCCTGCATCGTCATCTCTTCACGGGAGACAGCGATGAATATTTCACCGGCCTTCGAGCAAAGCGCCTTGCGGACAGAGGCGCTCTTTAGATTGTTGTCAACCGGCGTGCCGTTGTCCACGAGAGGATATTGCCGGAAAAAGTAACCTTCCGTCTCGACGGCCTTGTCGAAAAGATCCGTGTTTTCGGCGACTCCGATTGTGATCCGGCCGTCGATGATGGCGCAATAGCCCTTCTTGGATATTCCTTGAGCCAGCACTTCTCCTTTGAGCACAAAGGATCCGAGGATCTTGCGGTTGTCCGCGCGGATGTCCGCAGCCTGGGCCGCGAGGACATATTCACTCTTGTCCGCTTCGGGCGCGCCGACTGAGAGTTCCGGAACGGCGCAGTGCGGTATGTACAAAGTCAGCGGGACGCCGCCCGCGACCGTGGTGTCTATTTTCTCTGAATATGCCACCCCGCAGGAGTCCGGGTCTTCTGTGGCGACCGTCGTCAAGGAGTCGCTTTTCGACTCCACGCTTTCCTCGAACAGTCCTGTCTGCTCGTCGCTCACGGCTTTTTCGCCTCTCCCGCAGACCACGATCAAGGCCACTGCGGCCAGCGCAAGCAGCGCGATGACGGGAATCAGCCACTTCGGCCGCTTGGGAGGTTTGTTCCCGTTGACGCTTCGACCTTTGTCACCCCCTATGAAGATGACTTCATCGTCCCGCACATTATCGTAGTCCTGTCTGTTCATTTGAGTCTTCGTTTAGTCGTTGTTGTCATTGCCAAGAGCGGACTTCAAGGCTTTCAGCACTTCTCTTGACAGCCCGTCGGAAAGCACCACATTGAACCTGTCGCAGTCTGACAAGGCCAACGTCTGTTGTGAGATGTTGATCTCAGAGACAAAATCCAGATTGATGATGTGGCTTTTTCCCGCCCTGACGATAGTCTTGCTCTCGACATCGCCGATCACATCGGACAAACTGTTGTGGATCCACCCCAGCTTGTACGTCACCAACGTGCCCTTGCTGCCTTTCACCACGTCAAGGACAGTGAATATCCTGCTGTAGTTCCCCTCCGCCTTGACATAAACAAGGCTCTCCAGAGGAATCCGCAGAAGGCTGGCCGTAGTCTCTATGACAAGATATTTCCCCATCAATTCCAGATCTTTCGCCCACGAATGTACAGATTATTTCCGAATAATGCTCCCAATCCCCCCGACAAATGTACGAAATCAAAGAATATCGTACGAAACGCTCGCCACGATTTCTAATGAATATGCTTGCTTGAATATGTTCGCTTGCCATCAGGCTGCTCGTAATGATGCGTTTGATGAATGTATTCCCACATACAATCCGTACACAGAACGCTCTTCTTGTATGCCAACTGTCATCGCAAGATAATTTCGTACCGGAAATGACCTCTTGGTGTACCAACACCCTCCTAATGTGGTTTCGTACACCAGAGCCACCCTTTCCTGTACCAAACGCCACCCTAATGAGGTTTGGTACACCAGCGCGTTCTTTGGTGTACCAAGTCCGATCACCCCGGAGGCCTTGCACATTCGTTAATGATTGACCAGAAGTTTTCCACAGGTGATCAATGGAGATTGTGTGCCGCACCTTCGTGGATAGCGAGCGTTTCTTTGTGTCGTTACAATCGAAATCATCCGGAGAGTACTACACGTTAGGGCTGCGTTACCGCGACGTAACCTGGAGCAATCATATCTGGAACACAAATGTGTCTGCACTTGAATTTATCGTTTTTCAATAATTGCTCAAATACGGCTTTGACCTTTTGATTACGAATGATAAGAAAGATTTTGTTCTTTCTAAACATACTGCAATTATGGCCAACGTCTTTGAGCATAATAAAACATCTGACCAACAAGCGATGATCCGCTTCTCTCCAATCATCAGGGCGAGCACATCTTGATTCGAAATATTGTCTAGATGTGTCAGCATTAGAAATGTCGGTAATTATCTCAGTATTGGTTAGTTGTATATATATAGAAAGATGATCATAGATACGTCCCCCATACCATATCTGACCGTTCTGATTAAATAGGCGGTTTTCTGGGTCAAGAACAAATACGTTGTAACGAAAAATGCTCATAATTCAATCTTAATTGGTTTTGTTTAGTAGAAGACATTTCTGACAAATACCTTCATCAATAAGTCCGTTCCACGCCATATTGGCAGAAACGTTATAAAGATAGTGATATTATCGGACTTTCGACACTTTTCTGAGGATTGTTTTCAGGCAAGGCCTTCCTCTTCTCTCAAAAATGGGACGTGATGCGCATCGCTCTGTGAATGAGTGGTTTAATGTATTGTCTTTGGCTCGATTCCGCTATAGAAATATGCCTAATTGGTTGATTGCTAATTGATTGGATGCCACTGGTTGATATTCAAAGAGTGGTGTGTAATGTTTTTATATTCAGCGAAATAAGTGAACTTCTTTGGGAGGGTTCAACTAAAGGCAAAGTTCTTATGTATTCATTGATAATTAGTTGGCATTCACTGGATGGTGCTGCGGGGCCTGGGGAGATGCTTCTTTTTCCGTATTCCATAAAGCGATGGAATGCTCCTTCGAGCTTATAGACACCATTCGCGATTCTCTCCAGCCGCCCACTCCTGACATACAGAGTCTGCTCTTTTCTGTCGCCACTTTGTTCTACAAGCCCGGAAGAGAAGAACCGTGAGTCTGGATGGAAAGAAACAGGACTATGCACTTTAGGCTTGCTCTGAATCCCTTCGGCAACATTTTTGACCTCTTTTGCTCCTCAAGAGTGCAATCCGCACTCTTGGGAAACGTTTCTCGCATTTTTCGTTTCCCGATGGTGCAGCCAGACATTCATAGACGACATTATTTAGTCAAGCAATATGTACGATGCCCAGTAGCCTGGTTTTGAATATTTCGGGATGGACTTGAGACGCTTGACGGCCCGGTTGAACGATTCTTTTTTCGAGCGACCATTGAACAGATGCTTGTAGAACTCAGTCATAAACACATAGGTGGCCTCGTCATCTATTGGTTTCAGGCTCATCAGCAGTGACTTGGCACCTGCTTTCTTGAACGCTTGCTGCAGACCGGAGATGCCTTCGTTCGTGATGTCCCCGAGACCTGTGTTGCAGGCCGCCAGAACAACAAGGTCGGTGCCTGTCAGATCCATACTTGCGATCTCGGAACCCAGCATAATTCCGTTGTTGTCATCGTAAGGGTCGATTCCGTTTCTCCAGGCTTCCATACAGTCCGAGAATACAATCCCGCATCTGTTCAAGGCTATGCCCGAATCACTTTTCAAAACGAAATCATTCTGTTTGGCGCGTTCGGAGTTGTAATAGAAACCGTGCGTGGCAAGGTGGATTATCGAGACATCCTTCCCGGTAAGGGCGCGGAAAGTTTTCTCACTCCCTGCCTCACCGGTATAATACGATGACCGGATGCCTTTCTCCTCCGCAAGAGAGTTGATCGTGAGTACTTCACTGAACGAGGCCTTGAGGTAGCCGAAGCCGTCTCGCTCCACGTCTCTCAGAACCTCACCACGTTCCGAGAAATGTGGGGTGATATCGTTTTTCTCATAAGACATAGCCCCGAACAGCACTATGGACTCAAGCGGCTTGCTGTCGCGGTCACACAGTGACTTTGTGGAGGAACAGTTGTGAAGATTCCATCGGTCGGCCACGGTGCGGCCTTTGCCGTCGCTGAGCGCGGAGATATTCACAAGGCTTAAAAGTCCGGCAGGGGAGTAATAGACCTCCTTCCCTTTGATGAAAGGTTCCATCGGGGCGACCAGCAAGTCATACAGTTCGTGTGACTTGCCATAGTACGGATTCCGCTGGTGAATATATTTATCCGCCGTGTCGCAAGGGCAGAGTCTGACCTTCTTCGGCTCCGGATCGCCGTGGTTCAGGATCAGGGCATAGTAGCATTCCTCTTCGTTGACGAAAGTGAGCGGACGCACTATCTCCACCGCTGTCTCGCCTGCCTTAAGGCTTTGATAGACATCATCGCACGTCACGTTGCAGTTCTTCCATAATTCTTCCGACGGGATCTTTGAGACCGTCTCGTTCAGCAGGTTGCTGAAGTGCTGCTCCCTTTCGAGGGAAGCCTGGACCTCCGGATAGGCGAATGCCGCGATTGAACGGGAAGGGTAAGGGTGAGGATTGTAGTTCAGCCTCAGAGAATCAACATATTCCACAAGTCCCGAGACTCCTGACTCCTTGATCGCCTTTATGAGGGTTGACGTGATCAGCGAGGAAGTTCCCTTGATGAACAGGGCCGTGTTGTAAGCCTCTTTCGCAGATGATGAGTTGTAGGCGAGCGGCATCAGATTCACTACTGATTGCAAGAAATTGAAGTCAGGCTCGATGTAGTCCGTCAGCTGGGTGAACCCTCCCGTCGGCGACAGGTAGGTGATGCTTTGATCCATCGCCTCCTTGATCCATTTTGAATATTCCGGATCCTTGATCGCATAAAACAATCTTGCTGTCTCGTACATGACCATAAGTTTAGCCTCGGACTTCCATTTGTACGAGTACAGATCCTCTTTCTGTTGGAACGTCGATTCTGCCAGAAGTTTCAGAATATCAACGGCATATTTGAAATTATGGGTTTTAAGGCAGGTTATGTACCTCATATATAAAGGATCAACGTAGATGTCGGAGATCCCGTCATCCTTGTAGGTTTCGCACTCCTCCAGATGGTAGCGGATCAGCGAGTCCACGGCAACGGTGTCGGCCTCATCGGCATATTGGGTAATCTGGGCATAGCCAAGGAGAGAATCGTACGCTTGCCGGCTGTCCTTCCCTAACGCCCTTGTCGTGGTGACCATCCTGTCTTTCCAAAGTTCACATAGTCTGTTCAGGTCAGGCTCCTCCTTCTCCCAACATCCATCTATGGCATATTCCAAAGCGGTGATTTTCAATGAATCATTGACAAAGCATTCCGGCTTCAGACACTCTTCCCCAATGATGCCCTGCACGCTGTACGACTTGTCGTTCGCATAACCCAGCATAAGCCTCACCAGCACATCTTTATTCTCTGTCTTTTCGATTGCTCTGGCGAAGAAGTTGTCAATCAGCAGCGAGTCCGTCCCTCTGTAGCCGGTAAAATTTCTCATTGATAATCCAAGACTCAGTTCCCTGCAAATCTCCAGATTGGTCTCATAGTTCCGCGTTCGGTTGAACCGCTCATAAAGATTCTGGGTTTTCTCGCTTCTGTAAACGCCAGAGTGGATGATGTCATATTCCTCTTGGTCGGAAAGTTTGTTTTCCTTCACCGAAAACCCGCAGTTCCGCAGAAACTCGTCTTTCCGGAACTCCTGCTGCCCACTGCACGGAGTCATCGTTCCGCACAGCGTCAGAACAAGCACCGCCACCTTCATAATTTGCCATCTGATTCTTAGGCTCATTGTGATAATCTATTATAAATACGTACATATATAGCCATTCTGCCGTACCAAATGCTGTCCACTCCTCGTTTTGTACCAAAGGACCCTTTCTGGTGTACCGATTGACATCTTTAGCCTGTAAGAACGTAAACAGCCGGAATCTATGTACATTGGTCGTTGGCCTTACGAGATCCCCTGCAGATCTAGTTTATAGATGAAGTCCTTGTCAATATGCTCGTTTTTGAGAAACGTCAGCATATAGACAGGAAAATATGTGACGGGACCTTTCACGGAAACGTTGTCGTTGCAGAAGACCATCTCGCTTTCTATCCTATTGTCAATCTTTCGCTTAATCATCTTATTGTCCGTTTTTCCAAGGTAAATAAGCGCATTTTTGTCCGATTATTCCATCTATATTGTGTGAAAGCATTGAGCTTACTGAATAAGCAACCCGTGCGGAAGGGATTTGAGTTCTTCGTAGGGGATGACGGCATTGAACTGACCGTCAGAGTAGCAGCCGATTTCCGGGGCGTGATAATAGACAATCAGACCGTTCTTGGTCATGGCGGCTCCGCTACAATCCAGCAACCATTCAGGATGTTTTGAGAATCTGTCTGGATATTTGTCGATCCAATGGTCGTAAGCCGCCTCATTTCCGTCCTGTGGCTCCTGCGCCAAAATCATTCCGCCAAATCTGGCCATCGCCAGCATTACAAACAAAATTTTGAAGATCGATCTCATATTTCAATGTGTTTTCCTGAGTCGAACGATATGTTCTCACCATTAAATACATACCCTAATTGGTTTGAAAGGCAGTTTGTCTTACCTATGACCGCATCTACATTGTAGTGTGAGTGACCGAATATCCAAAAGTCTATGCCACTGTCTTTGATGTAGTCTTCCAGTTCCACAATGAAGGCTCCGTTGGCGAGACTGTCAACAAATTTTGGACACTGCATGCGGAATGAGGGAACGTGATGGGTTACGACAATCTTATGCTTGGCGGTACTGCTCTTAACGGCATCTTTTATAAAACCCAAACATCGTTTGTGTTCGCGGTTGAAATCGGCAAAAGAGAGGAACTCACCATTGTATAGTATCCTGTGGAAATCGCTGATCACCTGCTCGGTGTAGTATGCCACATTCAGAGGAATTTCAGCCCAAAGTGTTGACACTATGAAATCAACATTTTCTATGTGAGTAACAACGTTGTAATAGCTATGCACATTCCAGCGGATCTCCAGACAATATCCGTCTTTTAATGTGGCGATATCATAGTGCTTGTAAAACTCGTGGTTCCCCATACAGCAGATGACTTGCTCGTAATTATCTGAAGCCCAGTCCCAGAATGGATGTTTGATGTAATTGTCATCACCAAGGTAACCTATGTCCCCGGCGAGTACAAGTACGTCTCCGGTCACTTTTAGCGGGTGTTCTTTGAGATAGTTCCAGTTCTTTGCAAATTCCAAATGAAGATCAGAAGCGTATTGGATTTTCATGGCATTATTTTGAATATGGAATCAAGGCGCTCAAGGTATAGTCCGACAGAATTCTCATCAATGCCTAAAGCATTTGCAAGTGAGCCGAACAATTCATCTTTTTCTTCTTGAATCGAGATGACAAACTTATGTACGCATTCTACTATTGATTTAGGGGCATACACCACATCGTTTTCCATAATGGCAACATTTTTCAGCACATCGGAGCGATGCTTCTTAATATCCTTCGTGTTGACGTGCTTCCCGGCATTCTTATCTTGTGTAAGGTTAAGATACGCTCTGGCTTTCAGTGCGACCAAAGCAACCGGCGTAGCGTGTCGTATGCCTTTTGTCAATTTACTGTGGTCGATTGTGAAATGATAATAATCATCGTCCATAATTATCGCACTAAGGCTTGACACGTTCTCGTCAATCGGGAGAGGTTCGATGATGATCCCCTTGGGATTTCCCAGTATATTCGGATGTCGTGAGAGCAACTCTATCATTTCGGGGTAGCCATCCTTGCCATCAAGGAATCTGTAGAGTTCATATTTGTGACGTCTCCCATTGCTATTACTGCGTTTTTCTGGCCTGTACCCTCCTTCATGAATGAAATCCCAAAAACGAGAACCGAATTCAGGAGTGATATTCTCAATGATCACGATCATATCTATGTCATGAGTGGCCCGAGGACGCATTTCGGTGTCCTTTAACGTTATTTCACAGGCTGTTCCTCCAATGATTACATAATTATCGGAATAGGCCTCGAAAGCATCTTTGAATTTGTCTAGTCCAACCATTTCGTTTCATTGATTATTCGTTCCACTTCATCCTCCACACGGGCATCATCGTCTTTTCTAAGTGATAAGACAAGGGAAAGCTTGTCAACCCATTTGCAGGTTTCACCCAGCTTTGAGACTGCCGGATATTTCCATATCTCGATCGCGACATTACCGTCGAACTTGTTGATGTTCAGAAAAACTTCATTTTTCAGAAGTGATTGTAGCTGAGTGCGACTCAGCATAATCATCAGAGTGTCTTCTGGATTCAATCGGCTATAATGTGCAAGTGCGTTGATGCCGCAAACAGGGAATAGGTTATTCGAGATCAACTTATCGCAGTAGATTCTTTCCTTTACCGGGTCAATCAGGAATGGCTGTGCCTTATACCAAAGATCTTTCCCTTTAGATGTAAAACGGATCATTTTACTTTTGGAATCCTTAGAAACCTTTTCGGCTAACCCAAGATCTGCAAGGCAAGTCAATCCAAGAGCAACGCTCTCATAGGAATATGGAAACTTTTCCGCCATATTCTTTGCGGATAATCCTTCAATGCTTTCCACTTGCAGATGATACAGCAATATGAACTGTGCGACAGGGGATAGGCGTTTAGCCGGGGCATTCTTTCGAATTCTTTCATTGGCCACAAGCATAGGCAGATAGGCGAATTTGTCCCCCATCACAAAATAGACATTCTTATCAAGCAACCGTTGTCTTTCATAGGACGGCCCTGGATTTAAAATGAATACTATTGGTTTATCGAATAACCGACTAAGTCGCTCTGAAGCGAACATACAGGTACGTGGAGACGGATTGCACCTCTTGGGTTTTATGAATATCATTTCAACCTCCTTAAATACTCCTTGATAGAACATGTACTCCAAGGAGTCACCGACGGTAATTCCCTTAAGTTTGGACTGAAGAATAGTCTTCAATTCGATGCTTTTCCCAAGTATGGTAATATTCATTTTAATTAAATTTTGCTCTATTTTAATAATATATTAAAACGAAGCAAAAATAATGAAAATTATCTAAGAACCAATGTTTTTTTAAAGAATTCAATCAAACTAAGGAGCTCATTCCTGTTTCCAAGATTCACTTTGAATAATGAATCTGATGCACCCTTGGAATCAAATTCCTCCGTGCGCATCGCCGTCAATGCTTTATCAGCAGCTTTCCGCCGATGTTGTCGATTGTGATGGTGCCGAAGCGCTCCATCACGCTCTGGCCGAGGAGGATGGGGGCTTTCTGGTTGGACACTACGGAGGCCTTCACGTTTTTCAGGACGAAGTCTCCGATCTTGACCTCACGGAGGGTCACGAGCGTGCCTTCGGTGATGCCGCCGTCCGCTATCCGGTAATATTCCTTGCCACCTAAATCTTTGGCGGACAGGTAGTCATTCTTCAGCATAAAGTTCGCTTCCACGGAAGACAGCGTGACCGACGAGGCACCTGTGTCGAACAACATCTGGAGAGGCAGGCCGTTGACCTCGCACGGAATCTCGAACGTCCCTCCCTGATGACGCTTAAAGGCCACCTCCGTCACCGTGCCAGAGGCCAGTGAATCAGCTGATTCCGAGCGGAGTTCCGCGCGAAGCCTTTCCATGGCCGCATGATGCTCGGCTTTATACTTTTCGACCAGCGACACAAACTCAGGAATATTCCTGACAGGGTCAAGGTCGTCGTCATCCGCTATGTGGCGGAAGTTGTTGTAGCCGCACTCAAGAGCCGTCTTGATCGCCTTGACCGCATCCTCCGTCCGTCCCATCCTTGAATACAGGCAGGCCTCGTCATAGTAGGTCCCTGGCTCGTCAGGGAACTTCGCCGCCAACGAATCCTGCCACTCAAGCGCCTCTTTGTCCCTTCCCAAGAAATGCAACGCATACTGGCGGCAACTGCTATCGTCCAAAACGGTGTCCTTCTCAACCACCGCCTTGAAATCAGCGTCCGCAAGCTCCTTCTTCCCCTGCTTCAGATAAAGTTCCCCACGCATCAGGAATATGTAAGGATAGCTGTCGTCCATCTCTATTCCTGAAGAATAACGCTCCAGCGCCTTTGCCTCATCGCCGAGGAACTCGTAGCACCACCCGCTTTTGTAATAAGGGAAAGCATCTGCAGGATCCTCTTCTATTGCCTTGTCAAGCACCGAGATGGCATCCTCATAACGCCCCCAGTCTTGATAGTAATCTCCCAACAGGCAGTAGTAGTACGAAGGATTATTTTTGATCTGAACCTCCTCAGCTTCTTTCAGTGTTTTGACCGCTTCCTCCGGCATTCCCAGCCTGTCATAGCAAGATGCCACATATCCCGCCAATTCATCCTTGCCACCATATTCATCAATCATTTGTAATAACTCCTTCAATGCAGGCTCAAAGTCGTGCGTGTAATAGTAGTATAAAGCCAGTGTCGCCTGCCAGGTGGGCTTATTTTCAGCGCCATCCTTGATCCGCTTCCGCAGCATTGCCTCTGAATATTTCCGGTCGGCCTTCAAAGCCTTAATCACGACACCGATCTGCTCCGCGTCATAATGCCCGGCATAGTCAAGCGCCGCATCCACAGCCTTATGCCTGTCGCCGACTGCCTCCCAGTATTTCATTGACGCATAGTCGAATTCAGTGTTGTCGCTGCCGAACCTTGAATATTCACGGATGATTTTCCCTGCTCCCTCAATGTCTCCCGCCGCGAGCATATTCCTTGCCGCCAGAGACGCGGCGACAATGTCTGCCTCGTCTTCTTTCATCAGTTCGCGGCAGATTGCGAGCGACTCCGCGTCCCGCCCCGCGCGCGTCAGTTTGTCGCAGTAGTTGTGGCAAAGGTTGGCGTAGTTTTCCCCCTCTCCCTTGCGGTTCTTTTTTGCTAATGAATATGCTTTCGCCAGATTCTGCATATTCCCGTCCTTGTCTCCCATCGCGTCGTAAACCCACGCTTTCCACCAGTAAAGCACCGCCTCTGAATATCCCGACTTGCGGTTGTTGTTCTTGATCGCCGCGTTGATGTCCGCCAGCGCCTCCCCATAACGCCCCAAATCCTTGTAAAGCTGGCATCTGAACACCAGCGCCTTGACATCCCCCGGCGCACCTTGAAGCTGTTTTCCGAGCAACCCCAGCGCCTTCTCGTAGTCCCCGGACTCATTCATCACCTCTCTGGCCCTGAAGAAGTTATAGTCCTTGGCCTCCTGCACTTGGCTCTCCTGGCCGCCCTTGCCACCACGTCGCCCCTGTGCCATCGCCATCCAGCCGTTCACATCCGCCCCGGCCACCGCCAGCGCCACAATCAAAATTCCGATGATCCTTTTCATATTCATTGTTGTTTTTGTTTCTTGTACAGTCTTTGTTCTTTGCCTATTAATGCCCTTTCCCCGAAAAGGTAACCACATCTGCGGTTCTGACTATCATTTCCATCTTAACCTCCGATGACGCAAAGTTCCTCAATCCCCGCCACCCCTCAAAATCACTTTTACGAACCTTCGGTAATGTTGTACGAAACGACACCGAATCTCATTTCGTACAGAATACGTTGATTTCGTACAAACCTTGTTTTCACCTATGGGTGGTATTGCAAAGCACGATAGGCTTTTTGCTGGTCAGGGCTTTTTGCTATTAATGGCTTTTTTTTGCAAACCACGGCCCTGCCATCCTGCCTACACCCCTTTGCAGCTCATCCCCCACGGCCGACCCTGCATTTGAGAGGTGGGTCGGCCGCGCAACCATACTTACAGACATCCCTATGCATAGCCGCACGGCCGTGGTTTGTAGATAGGCCGAGGTGTTTATCTTCCGATTAGTCCAGTGCACATACTGAACAGAAAACCGACAGCAAAAGCGATGGTCCCGATCTTGCCGCACTTCTTCGCGACTGCGCGATCTTCCTCCCAAAGCCAGTAGCCCCATCCTAAAGCTGGAATCAAGGCTGAGAAAATGTACTTTAAATTTGGCGACATAATTTGATGTTGATTAGTCTGTTTTATCTTATCATTGCTAGAGTGCCGAGAGCAGTTGAGCCAAAAAGTTGATCGCAAAGATGATCACGACAGCCAAGACCCAACCGCTGTTATCTTTCTTTGTTTCAACCGTAGGTTTGTTATCGGCATCTCTTTTTCTCCGGCCATTCCCTAAGTCCTCGAAGTCTCCGGTTTTCTCGTTGTATCGATATGCCATAAATCATTAGAGTTCTGGTTCAATGCCTTCCAAGCCTTCAATCCTATCTTCTCCGGCTTCAATATTAATCCTTTCTCCACATAACGGACAATTCGTATCTTTCTCCACACGTACTCCGTACCATTTGAGAATTGTCGGCCCTTGACCGGCAGCCTGAAACGTCTTCCAATTCGCATAGTGTCTGTCACGGCGATTGGCCCAAATGTAATAGTCGTAGGTCAGCTCGTCTTCAAGCGAGGATATTCCCGAATCCTTCCCTTTGGAGAGTTCGACAAGGACCAGTTTGACCATCAGATTGCAGATCGGAAGAATGTCTGAGGACAGTCCTACCTGAACCATTGCTTCGGCATCCTCCTGAGAGACGTATGCCGGAATCCTCCCTTCACGCCCCGCGGATTGCAGGTCGCTTATCTCCTCTTCGTTTGAGAATCCCTTCCCGATCAGGCAACTGTAGCACGGACCTCCCGGACGGTAGCGGAACACGTCTCCGCCTTCAGCACGTGTTATGGCACGTCCGAATATCCCTACTTTGCCTTCCTCTTTCAATATTCCGGACAGCACAAACCTGCTTCTGTTGTTATCGGTGGCACATACGACAATATCCGCTTTGCGAACTTCTTTGCCTAACAATACGAGGTCGTCATTCAAGTCAATAGAGTATTTATCGACTGCCGCATACGGATTCTTTCCTTTTATGGCATCCTCAACCACGTCCGTCTTAAACCGCCCAATATCATTGACTGTCGCGATGTGCCTTGCCAGATTGTGAAGCTCAACCCGATCAAAGTCCATAAGGGCGAAACTTCCGACTCCGGCCTTTGCCAGTTCCACCGCGATATGGCTACCGAAACTCCCCAAACCCACAATGAGGACTCTTTTCTCTCTCAATATGCCAACCTCAAGGATTCCTTTGCTTCTTGAATATAATTCCTCACGTGACGGAATGAGTTCGTGAGGAATCTGTCCTAATATTCCGTTCTCTTGTCTCTGGAAAACGTGGGCTTTGCTATCGTCTAATATTACCAAATATTTGGAATCGTCTGGAAGACTCTCTCCATTCTTCACAAAATAGACTTTGCTCTCTTTCCCGAACGAATGCTTCAGCGGTTTAGTCCTGATCTGAACAACGTTCTCTCCTTCCCATTCGTAAGCTCGTCCCTCCACGACCGCCGGTCCGTCTTTCAACGCTTCAATATCTTGCGCATCCAGAATGACTCTGAAGGAAGGGGAGTCCGCCGCCATTTCAGCGGCGAAACCTCCTTCTGTCATTTCGGTCACAATCTCACCTGAACCGTGTGAAGTTCCTCGTGTGCAGGCTTCGAAATCGCCTGTTTCGGAATTGAAGACCAACTCTTTGATCGAGTTGCCGTAATTGATGTCGCGGACATCCGCCGCAAGATCAGAAAGTCCTTGTTTTGAAATCATATTATATGTTGGTTTGAATTGTTCCTTATAGCTGATGGTTAAGATAGAACTCTATCGGCATTCCTGTCAAGAGATGCTGCTCGTACATATTCAGCCACAGGCAGCATTTCACGTACACCTTGAAAAGAGAAACGTAAGGTGTCCAGGCAGTCTGTCCGTAGTGGCAGATCCGTGTCCAGCCGTGTTCGCTGCACAGGGTGTGCATTGAACCGCTTGCACCGCTCATGTCATTACAGGATTTGTCCTTGAGCATCTTTGTGACAAACACTTTCGGGGAGGATTCGGGAAACCCTCTCAGATCAAAGTGCAGAGTGTAGATGTGTCCATTGTTTGTTCGTGCCGCTATTCTTAAGTACGGAGAGGATGTGCCTATGCCAATAAAGCGGTAGGCGCTTGACGGGACTTTCGATGCCAGTACCTGATTCTCCGCCAGAAATCTTTCTTTGTTCATATTCATTGCTATTGATTGAGTATAGGGTCTTTATGGCGTGCTTGGACTGTCAGCGGCTTACTGATAAGTCTGCCCAGATCATTGTCGACGACATGCCTGAGAGGACAGTCTGCCATCACGTAGTCCCACGCTATGCTTCGGCATTCAGATGAATCGCAGAGGAAGGCGTTCAGTGAAGACGAAAAGTTGTCGCAGTTCCCGATGCAGAGGAGGAACTCCCCGAGGTCGCGCCGTTTGATCACACTTGTCATATTGTCCGAGTCGTGTCCGCTTGGTTTCGCCAGCCCGAGCTGATGATGCGAGTGCCACTCTCCGATGTGGTGCAGCCCATAGCGATTCCGAAGAATATTCCCGACTTTCACCAGATAGTCAACATCCTGATTGAAGAATGTCACCTGATGATTAGCCCGTGGCCCCGGCCCGATGGCATAGAGAATCACCGGAGTCCCGTCCTCAGTCCAGTACCCAAACAACTGCCCTCCAGTCTCGATGTTCTTCCGGTCCAGAATGCACCGTGAGATGAATTCCATTTCCCCTTTGAATATCACCGCCTTGCGGGCAGCCGTGGTGGAATTAGAGGTGTCTCCTCTGGCAAGGATGGCCTCCTTACCCGCCTTTATGTACATCCTCGCCACGTCAGCCCAGATCAAATGAATCCGCCTGAGCCGCCTCTCGTTGATCTTGTGATTCTTATGCATATCTTGCGAATATTCCTTTTGTTTCTTACACTCGTTAATGCCCATTTTTGTGGAAGGTAACTAGTCAGTTCCTCTATTTTTCGAATAATTTGGCTGTAGCCTTGATGATCGTTCTTCCGATCTTCTACTTACGAAGTAGCACAAAGTCTGTTATGGGGCGAAGTCCTAAGGTAGCATACACCACTGGCATCTGTAAAGTATGGTGTCTATTATCTTGCGGAGAGGATTTTCTAGATGTTCTCTTTTCCTTTCTTGCGTGTTTATGATTTTTTCTATAACTTGCCACCGATTATCAGTGAGGTTGGTTGAATGTATTTATATAACTTAACTGCTTTTATAATTATGAAGTTATAAATAAATCGGAATCTAAAAATAGCTAATAATCAATTATTTATGAATGTATAACAATTTTTTTAAAAAATAACTTTTTAGATTAGAATGATGCCTCATAATGAGCAAATAGCGGCCATTTCTGTTTTTGGCGCATATAAAGAAGATAATAGAGATGCCTATGATGTCATTGCTGACTTTACAAAAGCAGCGATCTCTATAAAGAAAGAAGCAGAAATAACACCTGAAATTATTCAAAGTTACCTTAATGATTTATATTCGCTAAGTATACCTGTGAGCATTATTAAAGGTGTTTTGAAGAATAGACTTAAGGATGTCGTTTCTAAATCTAATGGCACATACGTTGTTAAATCACTACCTCAGGATGACATTTCATCAAAAATTGATGAACTATTGAATGCCTATGACATTATCCTCTCTGGCCTTAAATCATTCCTTTCAGGAACATTGAAGAAAGATTCCGCTCTAAATATTGATGAGGAATTTATCGTTAGCCAGTTTGCTGAATTTATTATTGATGATTTTGCAGATGAGCGGCTTGCACCATATTTTTCTGCTTATATCATATCAAAGAAACACGAAAAAGAGTTCCGTTCATATTTTGAAAGATTTGCTGCTGGTCTAATTAGCTATTATGGGTTGCAGTATTTTGACAATTCAAATAATGTAGGTAGTTGGCCGAAGAATTGTAAATTGAGCATTTTCCTTGATACTGAATTCCTCTTCGATTGTGCGGGGTATAATGATCCATACTACAAGAAAATTTTTGACGAGTTCAAGTTGCTTGTTGATGAAATTAACAAGCCATACAAGGATAAGCCAGTCATAGAATTGAAATGTCTTCCAGAGACAAAGAATTCATTTGATCGTGTAATTAATACCGCAAAAACACTTGTAGAGAAGAAACAAGCTCCAGATCCATCAAAGGAAGCGCTGTTGAAAATTGTTCATGAATCAAAAGACGAATTTGATGTTGAGACACATAAAGCTGTAGTTTTGTCTGAGGTTAAGAAATCAAATATAACCATTGATACGAATGATTATTCTTCTTTATCTGTAGACGCTCGATATGTCACTTTCGGAAAGGAAGAATACGAAAAATACATTGAGGAGTATTCATCTTCAAATCATGATAACGCAGAAGCAAAGATTGACTATTACACGAAGGTATTAACGATTATTAATGGCCTACGTGGTGGTATTTCTAAGACCAGTTTTGAGAACTGTCGGTATATATTCTTGTCTAACAGTCAAATAGGGCGTAGAATTTCGTATGATCAAGCAAGTGGTAATGGCAATGCTGTGCCACTCGCCACTGACATTGATTGGTTGATTTCCCGTTTCTGGTATAAACTCAACAAGTCCTTTGCTAATACTCGCATTCCTTTATCTTTGGATATTGTTGCGCGCTCGCAAGCATCCTTGAGCGAAGACGTTTGTGCGGTGATAAAAAAGCGTTTTGACGATATAAAGAAGAGAAACCTTGCAGATGAGGTCAAGCAAGAACTGTATGCTAACATTAGAACTATACCGAAGGGAATAGAGTTGTATGATTCGACAAATCTTTCTGAGGTTCTTGATTTCATTTCATATGATAATACTGAAGCATATATAACAGCGCAGTACAAAATGAAGAAATCTGCATTATTGGCAGAAGAGAATGAACGTGACGCCAAGAAAACAAGGGAGATTCTTGAAAAAGAACGTGAGGAGAAAAATGCAATTCTAAGAGAGAATCATAAATTGAAACGAGAGAAACGACATCATGGTCACAAGAAAATTGTTAGAAAAATCAAGTGCTCTTATGTAAGTCTTAATATTCTATATTGGTTGTTTTTTATTGCACTTATAGGTGTTATCATATTTGCAGAGTATAAGATTTTTGATTTATCCACTGTGTGGGAATGGATTATTCCTGCTATTATAGATCTTGCAGCGTTGGGTGGGTATTTGTATAACCTACACAAAAAGGTGCAAAAGTGTATATCAAGAAGGGCTATGATTTCAAGAGTTCTTACCTCTTTGAAATAAATCTTGAGTGTACTCATCATTGTGATCCTCTACCATTAGATTACATTGATCTTTTGATACATCTTGAGCATACGGGAAAGTATGTCCCAATACAAAAAGATTGCAATCGGTATAAGTTTGATGCCGGTTGCAATCGCTTTATGAAAGTAGGATGTCGGTTTGACTTAATATGACCGGTTCTAATCCACATAATATTTGGCGGTAAGTTATTGTGTTATTATGTATATTATGGGCGATTAACTTTTAATTATGCCGGGAAAATGCGTATATTTACGCAGATAATCATCAGTAATGATGAATAAAGATTTAGGCCTATAGTGTTTATAGGCCATACTTGGTTTTCTTTAATTTTAAGATTATAAAATTATGAAAAAATTAAAGTATTTTTTATTTTCATTATGATTCTGTCTTTTTTTAGGGCAGAATTTATCTTTATGACACAATGGTGAATTTTCTTTTGTCGTTAAAGATGTATATGAAAATTATGCTTCTGCCCTTGCGGAAGAGACAAAGAAAAGATGATGAAAGGGGTAACCTTTCCAGTCTGGCAATACTGATCTAACATTGCTATAAGGTCGCTTTTAAAGCGACCTTATTAAGTTTTAATCAACATATTTTCAAACATATTTTCAAACAATAAAATGCTGGAGGATGCTAATCCAACATTATAAATGCCGCCCAATATTTAGGGTCATCATACTTCTTTCGCACTTCTGATTGTGCGATGGCGAAAGACTCCCGCTTGCTTTTACCTTTAATGAGATTACGATAGAATGTCTGCATCATCAAGGATGTCGCTTGGTCATCGACTTCCCAAAGGCTCATAATTATCGTTCCGACTCCCGCTATTTTGAATCCTCTCTGCAAACCATAAACACCCTCACTTCCTATTTCTCCTACGCCTGTCTGACAGGCTGACAGTACCAGCAGATTCGTGTTGGAAAGATTCAAGCCGGCAATTTCTTCTGCTGTTAGAACGCCATCATCTATCCCTTCGGGAATTTCTTCTCCCATCCATATATGTTGTCCCCCTGACATTAGCAATCCGCTTCTTCGCAGTGGATATGAGTGAGAATCTGTATCGTTATGTGTGAAAATATCATTGTCTATCTTTTCTGCCTGTCTTTCACTCAGATAAAATCCATGTGTGGCAATGTGAATTATTTGGGCACTATGTCCGGATTGAGCCTTGAAGGATTCTTCTGTTCCAGAGTCTGCGGTGAAAATGGTATTGTTTACCATTCCTTTGTCAAGGAGAGACTGGATATGCTCTACCTCTGTCTTGGTACCAGGAAGGTAACTCCATCCTTTTCTGCTATAGTTTCCAATATCGTACGTTGTTTGATCTGTGATCTTGCATTGATTATTGTAGCTACGACTTATTGATTGCATTGATTTGGTATCCAAATCATAGTTGAGTCCTCCGTAAAGAGTGGCGGTTTCGTACGAAGCCAGATCCGTCACACTCAAATCGGCAGTTGAGGAAACTCTATGCATATCAAATACATCATAGATTGTCTTGCCCTTGGAATTTTTGAGAATCTCGATATTCATTTGAGATAAGACGCCATCCGGAGAGAAAAAAATCCTTTTTGCGCCTTTCAAATGAGGTTCGAGTTGTCCCCAAGTCATTGAATAGAGTTTATCATTGTCATAGTAAGCTCTTGGACCCTTTGAGAACATTGCATTCATTTCATTCTCTGAAGCAAGTTTTACAGTGTAAGGGAAACTCCACTCGGGACGAATGATAATAGCCGCATAAGAAGCATTCTTCCCATCTGAACAGCATTTGACAAATTCTATTGCTACGTCTCCTTTATCGAGGTTTGCTCTCACTTCTTGCCAAGTTGTGAAGTTCGCCTCTCTGATAAACTCGGGATGCTTAGAATAAAGATACATAACCTTCTCTTCAAGAGCATAACGTGGTTTATCGCCATTGCTTTCAGCCTTCTTGAATTCATAATATGAAGCCTTAAGTTGGCTATCGTCACTATTGACGATATTATTATCGATAATTTGTTCATACTTCAAAAGGAAACCCTTTTGGAGCAGAGAAACGTCATAAGCGACATCTGAGAAAGTATCATTATTGAGAGCAAACTGTGCAATGACCTCCAAGGGGTGAGTATTCATCTTATTCCAGAAATCTGTTCGCTGGACTTTTGTCATACCAAAAGATTGCACAAGGTATTGCCTGAATTGCGTAGAGTATAATTTTTCCGACAATTCTTTTAAGGATATAATATCATGTCGTGCTTCGGCGATGGCCATTAATCCATCTAGCACGTAACCTATTCTGTTGCTTTTTGTATCGTTGGATTCATAGTGAAGTATGCAGTTCTTGTAAAGTCTTTCTGCTTCATCGAAATTTCCTTGCTTATAATTGTGATCAGCAAGATTCCCGTATTCTATTGCAGGCCAAAGAACGCATTTCGGATCATCGATATTCTCATTATTGCTTATCATTATCCTCTTTGCGATTTCAATGGCCTTACGTAAAGCAATAACAGATTCCTCGTAGTTCCCAAGATGATTATATGACACAGACAAATTATTGTATAGAATCCGTAAAGTATTATCCGAAATTACATTCCCAAGTGAATCAGATTGTTTTAAGGCCTGTGTTAGAATCTCGTTCTCTTTGGTGTACTCCCGCTTACTTGCATATAATGCAGCCATAAGCATAATATCATCAAAGTAAACTCTCTTGTTCAAATATGTCTTTGGATTTCTTACCGCATCTGATTCTTTGACATAAGACCAGGCTTTGTCAAAAAATCCATAGGCAAATGCAGTTCTGCCTGCTGCTGATCTAATAAGTTCTAATGCACCTTGATGACCAATAGCCTTTTGTTCTAAAGTATCATATAGACGGATAGCATAATTAACATAATTATGGTTTCGCAATGATGTTACAATGCCTTCTGAATATGTGTTCAATTTAGAAATGTCGGTGATTTCATTAAGGAACTGACTAACATTCCTTTCGTAGTCGTCCATTCTGCCAAAATGGATGGCTGCTAATGTCTTACCATAAATGTCCCATAATGAGGAGTCAAACGGCATCATTCCATCGCCATAGATGTTAGGGATATTGTCGGGGAAAAGCGTCTCGCTTATCTTTTCCCCATATTGCCCACAAATCTCGTTCTTATATTGAACCCAAAGACCGATAATGTTGATCAAGTCATCGTATGGAATTATCCTGACATCAAATGAGCCGTACTTGGATCCTTGTGTACCCTCGAATGATAAATAGGCTAAATCAGAGCAGTATGACGTACACATACGACCGAAAATCTGTTTGCATAATTTACTGTCAACTCCATATAACGAGGCGGCTGCCTTGAATCCCTCATACTGAAAGCTTAGTTCTTTGTCATATTCTTTTTGATACTTAGAGTAGAAATATGCGAGGCGTTCATAACCTAAAGGGTATTCTTCTGTAAAGATTTTCATTTGCGGGAATACGTTTAACCCGGCTTTCAGACAATCCTCCGCATCATTCATCAATCCAGCATCGGCTAATGTGTCTCCTATACCGACTAACGCTGTATGAATCGCGTTGACATATTCTTCACTTGATTGGAAGAAGCCATTGTTGGCGCAAAAATTAAGGCATTGTAACTGCAATTGAATCAGCTGTGATGCGGTAGCCTTAGCATCTTGTTGATTAATCCTTGCTTGATTAAGAATAACATAATCGGATACATCTTCCGACAAGTTTAGTAGAAGGTCAGAATTTGGATTCTTTTGGCATTCGGCAATAACAGCGTCAAAGTATTTTTTAGTTAAGGCATAATCATCCTTTTCAGTAGCCACAAGGGCGTTTTGGCACAAAACATCTATTGTATTCGCAGTTTGTGCCAAACAGAGACTATATGCTATAATCGCGGTGACTGTTATTGCTATCTTTTTCATTATAATATGGTTTAGTAAGTGGGTAAAGGCAGAATATCTAAACTTTAGAGGGGAATAGAGCGCAGAAATGTTTGTCCTCTTTGTCTACCAGTGTGGCTTCGCCATGAAACAAGCCTTCAGGTAAGTCAAAAGATTCATAAGAGTCTCTGGCACCTTCCCAATAATCATTGGCGTATGCTTCTCGTAATAAGGGCATAGACCCTGCAATGGTAAACTTGTCTTCATCGCACCATATTAATGTGCCTGTAAGGCGTAATGTGCATAATGTGTAGTCATAATCTATATGGTAATGATCATTCAACCATTTGTTTACGATTGTTTGGTCATAAGGTAGGACAAACAGTGATGATTTCCTTGAGGGAAAATTCGAAAAAGAAGAGACCCTTAATTCTTCAAAACAATCTTCAGTTTCCTTTTTTTGTGGGCTGCAAGGGAAGTCGTCCCTTTCCATTGGGATAGGGATCGTGTCGTTAATTTCAAAATTATCAGGCTTCGACTGAGGAATTATCCTATATACAAGTTTATCCTTTACATACATATGCAATTCCATTACTATCTTATTTGAATTCCTAAAACCTTCCAACCATCTTCAGATGGTTCGCAGAAATCAAGGCTGGTGGCGTATGCAGGTACAGGTTGAAAGTGGAGGACGAAGTCGGCTTGACATCCAGCTGGGAGAGTAGAACGCTTAGGCGCAATTTCACAATTCTCTACGGCTTTGAGCAGATACTTCTTGCCAGAACTTTTATCAATTATGTAGGTCCTTTTATTAATATTGTACCAACGTTCTCCATTGGTAGGATTTATAGTTGTCATATACATAACCGTTTCTTCCTCGGTTATCTCAATCCCAATTATACCGATATAATTGTCATTTGAATTCTGTACTTCAGGCATATTCACACGAATAGGATACTTGCCGGTTGTGCCATAAGTGGTTGAGGTTTCTCTTTGACTCTGACCTTCACGTTCGTTATCGGCGAGGATCATTACCGTGCACGGAATAACAGCCTTACATTTCTCACTTAGCTTCATATTGGAAATCTGGCTTATGCGTGAGAGGCTGATGCTTTCACCTGATTTGGCAATTAGGTCGCTTAAGTAATTAAGTTTTACCGCATAGCTCACATTCTCTGCGCCATCAGTATGTTTTGCGGAAACAATGCCAATGAGCTCTCCGCTGTCATTGAAAAGCGGGCCACCGCTGTTCCCAGGCTGAACCGCAGCCGATACCTGATACTGTGATTGATTCCCTTGAAAACCACTTCTGGAACTTACAACACCTGTTGTAAGTTTTACTTCTTCTCCCATTGTGTCAACACGTGGATAACCTAATACAAATACTTCTGTGCCGACATCTTCAATGTCTTTTTTGAATCCATATTTGATGGCTGGAAATCCCCTGAAATCGGAATCTACAATTTTTACGAGAGCAAGATCATTAGTGGAGTCAACGGTAATAGTTTTTGCGATGTACTTAGTCTTTGTTTCCGGAAAATACACATAAAGGTGTGTGGCACCATCTACGACGTGATTATTGGTCGCAAGTACTTTGCTTCCTAATGCTATTCCAGAACCAGACCAATAACTCGGTTGTCGCTCCTGTTGTGTGTAAGGTGTTTGATACCCACGATGGCTTCCTCCCTTTGAATTGTATCCTTGTGCAAAGGTGACAATAGGAAGAAAATATAGGAAAAGAATAAATACTGCGGTTTTTCTCATAATGGCTCAGTTATATGGAAGGGGTTGGAGCATAGAAAATAATGCCCAACCCCGATAATAGTCAGATCTAATCCTTAATTTGTGGCGATAGCATAGTTGCTATAGATGGCACCACGGTTGACGATCTTGATAGAGAATGTACCTGTCCAGGCAGGAACCCAACGACATACGCACTGATCTGTATAGTCGGTGTCGCTGGCAATTAAGTTTCCATTGCCATCATAGATATAAAGGTCAAGGTCGTTGTCTCCATCACCGACTACAATAACTTCAGCAAGTTCGTTGGCCCAAAACTTAACCTGATAGAGGTTATAGTCTTTACCATACACACGACTTTCCGCATATTTTGGCCCTCCGACAGCACCTCGTGTATTTCCAGAGTTGATGGATTTCTCAACCTGCTTTGCATAAGCCGTAACCACCTTGTCTTTGCCCGCATATTTTATGGCATCCGCCAGAAGTATGGTTGGGTTCATAGAAAATGAAGAGGTTTTGTCTTGAGCATCCGGTGAAGAGCCGTGAGTTACTTCTGCCTCTAAATCCTGAACCTTGGTTTCAGAAATGATCTTGGCGGCTTCAATCAAAGCTGTGGCAGAGTGATTCTCATAACCATACTTTACCAGCCCAGCTGCTGTTTGAAGTGCGGTCAGTTCAGGAGAGGCTTTCTTGTCTGAAACCGGCTTCTCCTCTTGTGCTAATAATACAGTAGTGATACTGCAAAGGCACACAATTAAAAAGAATCTTTTCATTGTTGTTTGGATTTAACGTTAAACTTATTTTGTATTAATGTTTTGGCTTCTTTGCTGTAAGGCCCGTCAGACTTGGCGATTTCCTTTATAATCGCCTTCGCTTTTCTGGCTTTACCTTGTTTCATCAATAATATTGCTTGATACCACTGTGTGTCGTATTGTTTTGTTCTTATGAGTTGATGTTGATACTTTGACTCTTCATCAAAGGCTTCAATAATTAGTTCTTTTGCAATCAGCTTGTTAGCTTCGTCCAATGAATTTTGAGCAAATCCATATTCTCCGGAACCTATCTGATAATATGCAACAGAAAGAAGACTGTCAAGACTATTCACATCACGCGATTTTGGCATAACCACATCAGCATACAGAGTTCCACCTAATTTTTTGAACTTGTTTGTTTGAATGTAAGATAAACTAAAGGCACAGATAATGACAAATGATGCTGCTAAACCTACATATCGATAGAATTTCCTCCAGAATAATTTGGTTACGGCAAGTTTGGCTTCAACACTTTGGAGAACCTGTTTCAAATGAACAGCCTGTACAGCATCTGCGATAGATGTCTGCACTTCAACTTCATGCTTCAAATCAGTATTCTGAAGCAGTTGTTCTTCAAAGATGGCTTTTTCATCATTACCCATTGTGCCCATGATGTAAGCGTCAATCTGTTCTTGTATGTCGTCAAATTTTAACATCCTTTTATGACTTATATTAGCAAAAGGTAACCTACAATTTTAGGAATGCCTCAATCAAGGGTCTCAATTTTTTGATACACTTGAACTTTTGAGACTTTACGGAATCAGGACCGTTGTATCCGTATTTTGCTGCGATTTCCACTCCGGAGAGTTTGTCCCAATAGTGAGCTTTGAGTAATAGAGAACAGGGCGGTTTCATCTCTCTGACTACTCGATACACAAACTCTTCCTTTTCAATTCTCTCCTCGAGAACTTCAGCATCTTCATCGATGAGATGTAGGTCTGACAATTTATCGTCATCAACTATCTCTTTATATTTCCTGTCTTTTGCCATCATCGTATATCTTCCTATCGAGAGAAAATAAGTTGAAAGAGTGCAATGAAGACTTTCTTCCGATAGTTTGCCGTGTGAGATGTTGTTCCACAGAACTATGCAGGAGTCTTGAAAGAGATCTAGAATGTAAGAATCATCTTTTGAATAATGAGATCGAAAGTATGAAACGAATGAGGAACGCATACATCTATAGAAGGTGGTAATAACCGCTTCATCATTGTTCTTGAACCCAATTATGTATTCTTTGTCCGTCATATTCAAAACAAAGTGTTGGCTTTTCTACTTGGTCTTCCTTCATCATCAATATCCTGAGGATAACGTGAGATTTCCGCAATTGCCTTTTTCCAGAGATTTATCACTTCCGAATAAGTTGAAACTACTAAATCCCCGGAGTCATTGGAAATTACATAAGAAAGGCTTCCGTAGTATATCCCATCGTTTGATCTATACTCGTAATTTGTCTGATAAGGTTTGCAGGCGCCTACATATAGCCAATGGACAGGAGCTTCTTTTTTAACCACATTTGATCCCTTACTGGGAATCTCGAATTTTTCACTGGTGCCTCGAATGAATTCATCTTTGTCAGTAAGGCCACGAGAACCACTTCCGCTGTGACACGCATCGGCCACAACAACAATTTTCCCACGAACCCCAATTTTTGCCCTTAGCCCATTCAAATAGTTGTTTAATTCGTCATCAATGATATGATTCTCACCCTCATAAATACCCGCCTCATATTTTTTGCGAGCATCATAAGGAATCCAAGCTTCATCATAGTGGTCATCTTCATCTCCATCGAGATCCGTGACTTGCTGACCGTGACCAGAGAAATGAATATAGACTATATCACCTTGTTTCGCTTTCTGTCGCAGTGCTTCTAGTGCTGACGTAATACCTGCTTTAGTTGCGGTGGCGTTTGTAAGCGTAAAAATGTTCTCCTCCATAAAATCTTGATCAAACAATAGATCCTTTATGATTGCTACATCGTTATCCCCGTGAATCGTGGACCATCCTGATTCTTGAGGGTACAGCCCAATGCCAATAAGCAGCGCTAGTTTATTTTGAGCGCTTACCACAAATGTGGAAAAGGTGATGAGGAAGAGAGTGAATATCCTTTTCATTTACTAATTGGTTTGTATTGCTTCCCTTGCTCTTTATTCAGAAAAACAGCCGATGAATGACAAACAAACTGAATTCTGAATGTCTGAGCTTGTTACGTAACAAGCAAATATAGTAAATTATTTGATATGTTGTAACAGTATTGTATTCAATACACAATAACTACAGAGGAGTTCGGCAAAAATGAACCGAAATCCTCTGCTTTTGAGCCAAAGCTCATTATCCTCCCTATTAGGATAATTACTATTTAAGTTAATCATTTCATAAATGGCCTTATGGTGTCCGATAAGGAGCATTATGCTTAATAAAAGAAAGTGTGGAGCCCGTTTCGTCGCTTATCTTCAAGAAGGTTGTGGTAGAACCTGAGTATGAATAAACGGAAACAATCCCCACACCTGTATCGTTGGGTGTTGAATACACGCAAGCGAATACAGATGAACGGGGCTGTCGGTTTATCCTTATACTCGTTGAAAACTACCACATTTTCTTGAAAGGATAGTGCGAAAACACTTTCATCAATATGTCCGTTCCAGATCATAGGGCCTGAAACGTTGTAAAGGTAGTAATATTTTCGGACTTTCAGCACTTTTTCTGAGGATTATTTCCGTGGGTTGTGTTGTCTCGTTCGGCTTGCCGTAACCTTGGGTGTGGGCTCAATGACTTTATAGACAGGCGTTTCCTTGGTGGCTGACGGCCGACGCCGGTACGCTGATATATTCATTAAGACCATCCTTTGCTGTTGAGGCTGGCGTTATTTCTCTTGTGCTTCCCGCTCCGGGCAGGGGAGCGGTTCGGCGGTGTTCCGCCATGCAAGTGGTTTCCATATTCATTCCCATTGTCAAATGCTTTTACCGTTAATGTCGCGTTTGGGGAAAGGTAAACCGGAAAATGGAAATTATTGCGTTGAGGTTGTGTATTTTGAGAAAAAGGTATATCTTTGCAAATATTAACTTTAAAGTTAACCGCGATGGGAAGGTATGATATACGATTGATTGAGGAGCACGATGCTGTGAATTTTTACAGTATTATGCTGGAAGGTGAGGAACTGACGGAACTTGAAAAATTCTTCGACAAGTTTCCTGTTGGGTGTGAGTATGATGAGGAGATGGATGTGATTGTTGCTTGGCTTGATAAAATAGGAGAGGTC
Source organism: uncultured Bacteroidales bacterium (assembly GCA_934725575.1). Classification (GTDB taxonomy): domain Bacteria; phylum Bacteroidota; class Bacteroidia; order Bacteroidales; family UBA932; genus Cryptobacteroides. The sequence goes on along the minus strand of CAKVCK010000001.1, from coordinate 33,545 downwards.
GGTGCTCTTGAAAGGTATTTTAGACCGGAAGGGAAATATGGAGATGGTGTGAGCGCCATACCTGTTGATTCAGGAAAGCTTAGATTGTATTGCATAAGGCTGTCAGACAAGATACTTATCTTTGGGAATGGCGATGTTAAGGACACAAAATCTTGGCAGGAAAGTGAGACCCTTTCCGCTTACGTCCAATTGCTGATGGACACCAGTCGTTTCATCGCTTCTAGAATAAGAGATGGGAAGTTATTGCTTGTTGACAAGGAGATAGTAGGCGATTTACAATTTATTCGGGATGAAAAGGAGTAATGTGATAGATAGGCGTAGGGCGCATGTCTCTGATGCGGTCAGGGACAAGATTGATATGTCTTTCCGTATAGTGGACAGGATTCACGTCATTCTCACGGATAAGGGACTCAAACAGAAAGACCTTGCTGAGATGCTCGGGAAGAAGGAACCTGAGATAAGCAAGTGGATGAGTGGGACGCATAATTTCACCATCGGAACCATTGCTGCTATCGAGGCGGCTTTGGGCGAGCCGATTCTGCGTGTCTATGACGGGGAGCATCTGTCAGGGAATTAACCATATACATCGAAAGGAAGTCTTTTCGTGCGCACTTTCTAGCGTTCACTGTCCTCGTGATACTCGGTAGATGGTTCGTTTGCTTTCTTGTGTTGCTATGTGGCTGGGGTCGGGTGCTGGTGTTTCCTGTTTTTTAGGAAAGAATTGCTCAGTTGTTTCCTGAATTTTAGGAAATGATTATATTGGTTGAAAAAGAATCGCTATGTCGTAGCAACCGTTTGGAGAATCTCACCAAGCCGACCAATATCCATATTATTTTCAATGAACTGAAATCCATTGGAATGAAAGGAAGGCATTGGAGAATATCGTTTTCGGCAATATTAATGGGTCAGGTGTGTGTCTCCAGCCAAATAGAGAAGAACTTATCGTACACCTCGTAAACTCCCTTGTCGCTTGTCACGATTTGTCGGTCGATCAGTGCCTTGATCGCGGTCTGGACTGTTGACGGACCTCAAAGGAATAGGTTTGCTGTTTGTATTTTATAAAATACATTTATTGACAATTTGTGTATTTTACAAAATACACGTACCTTTGCTTGTGATAAAAATTTTGAAAAATGGAAAAGTTGTTCAAACGGCACGATGAGGAGATTGCTGCTGCGCCGATGTCTATGATTAGAAGTATGATGGGTGTTATAGATTGGTCTTCGAGACTTCTGATCATAAAGGGGGCGAAAGGTGTGGGAAAATCCACACTGATGCAGCAATACATCAAAATGAACTATAAGACAGAGGATCGCAGTGTGCTGTATTGCAGCGCAGACTCCTCGTATTTTTCCACGCATACACTTCTTGATACGGCAGATCAATTCGCTATGCTTGGCGGACGGCATCTGTTCATTGATGAAGTTCACAAATACCGAGGGTGGAGCCGGGAAATAAAAGAAATATATGACTCTCACAAGAATCTTAAGATTGTTCTCAGTTGTTCTTCGCTGCTTCAGCTCAATGATGGAGATGCGGATCTTTCCCGGAGGATGGTTCCCTATGTGATGCCGGGACTTTCGTTCAGGGAATTCCTGCGGTTTGACCAAGATGTGGAAATTGAACCAATCTCATTGAAAGACCTTCTTGGCGCTTCTGGGAAGTATTGTGCGGCGGTAAGGGATAAATGTCTGCCAGTCAGGTCTTTCAAGGAATATTTGCGTGGTGGTTTCTATCCTTTTTATTTTGAAAACCACCGAACGTATCCGGTTCAGGTCGAGAATGTTGTGAATTATATTATCGACTATGAATTGCCGGCATTCAGAAATATTGAAGTGGGAAACACGCGCAAGCTCAAGGCGTTGCTTCGCATTTTGGCACAGATGGTTCCGTATGAAATAGATATATCTAAACTATCCAGGGCGACTTCAATGGAACGTCCTACAATTATGAAGTATCTGAAGAATATGGAAGAAGCTAAATTGATATGCCGCCTGTTTCAGAATTTGGATACGATTTCAGACTTGCAGAAACCGGACAAGATTCTTCTGGATAACCCGAATCTGCTCTATATTCTGTCGGATAAAGGCCCTGAAATAGGGACGGTACGTGAGTCGTTCTTCTGTAATCAGTTGATTTCTGCCGGACACAGGGTTGAGTATGGTGGCTTGAAGACAGGAGATTTCAAAATTGATGGAGACATTATTGTTGAGGTTGGTGGCGCGGACAAAGGGTACGACCAAATAAAGAACGAGAACAACGCATACATAGCCGCAGATGACATAGACTCGTCATTTTTCCGAAAAATCCCACTTTGGGCTTTTGGCTGTCTGTATTAGAGAAGAAAAGGAGTAATGTGATAGATCGGCGTAGGGCGCATATCTTCGATGTGGTCAGGGCAAGGGTTGATATGTCTTTCCATATATGTGGCAACCATCTCTATTGTAGAAAATGCGTGGCGGACATCGCGCTGAAAATGAGGAACTTGGCGAGTTGCCTTTAGCAAGGTTATACCAAAGACTGTCGCTTAACTTGTTGTGCGCGAGTCGTTTAGCTGCCACGGACTTTCTCGATTGATTTTGGTGACAGGCAATGAGGAGAAATTAAAAGGAGAGGAATAACCTCTCCTTTTTTGTTAATCACAATTTAAATCAAAAATATCCGCAATATTTCCCTTATTAATATTTGTGGCCTTTATGCTAAATTTATCATACTTCATAGTAAGAGTTTCTACATTTCCATCATAACAGTAACTGACTCCTTGATAGTTACCTTTTGTAATTGTACCTACAATCCAATCATTAATATCAATTTCTATAAAAGCTTCTCTGATTTGATCTCTCAAATCTTTTGGAAGAGCATCATAAACAATTTTTGCGGAGGTTAAAGAAGTGGTGTAACTCATAGAATTATAAGTTATAGTGACTTTTGAGTCAGACATAAAAGTATATGCTGCACTACACATAAACAGCGTTGCGACTACGGCAACAATGATTAAACAAATCTTTTTCATAATATTATAATTTTATAGATTGTTATGTACTAAAGGGTTTTGATTAAACTAACTTTTATGATTAATGCCGGATTTCGCGATCGGTAAACCGAAATTTGTGAAATATTGCCTAATTTTGCGTAAATGTGTGTAATGAAACGCCTGATATGAGAAAACTTTTGTGGATATTCATTGTTTTGGTGGTGACTTCGCTGGCGGTTGTGGGGCAGTCAAATATGACGTACTATGAGTTCGGCGAATTATACCGCACCGAAGGATTGTTGAGTGACATAGACTCTCTGCTTGGAACTACCAAACAGTTGTGCTCATTCAGATTCGATGACGCTCCGCCTGCCGTGGCGGCATATCTTGAACGGTTGGATAACAAATCAAGCACTCCGGAAAAGGAGGAGGTAAGAGAAATTATTCCGTTGATGTTGGAAGAGCCGGAGTCGGCACTATGCTGATGAGCCTCTGGAAAGTAGATGATGACGCGACCCGTGAGTTTATGACAGCCTTCTACAGGAGTCTGTGCGAGACCGGGTACTATCAGGATGCCATTCAAGCAGCGCGTCACCAGATGCAGTCCTCATCCAGATATTCAAACCCGTATTATTGGGCCGGCTTTGTCATTATTGATTGAAATTTTGATGACATATACTTGATTTGGTGTAATAAATATATTACATTTGCGTGATGAGAACTTTGATGAAACAGTTTACAGTAATGAGACCAAAGATTGATATGGATAAAATCAAGCATCTTCCAACAGCGGAGGATATGTTTGCAAATGAATATGGGGCTAAGGGAACAGTCGCACGTGACGAGTTTGATGCGAAGTCTCGCGCTTGGTATTATGCTGAGGTGTTGAAGAATGCACGGAAGTCGGCTGGTATCACGCAGCAGCAGCTTGCGGACAAGATCGGTAAGAAGCGTGAATATGTCGCAATGCTGGAGAAAGGCGAGACAGATATGCAGTTATCGACTTTCATTATGATCTCCGAGGCTGTCGGGTTGAAGTTTGCATTGACTTATTAGATCGCACACTGATTATCAATGACTGTGTACCGCCTAACTGCGATAGCATTCTGCATATTCCTGATGCTGCTGTCCGCCGTCACATTGCCGGCGAGGGAGCGGCGTGCCTTGTTGGTCGGGATAGGGGAGTACCCGGCGGAGTCGGAATGGACGCTCGTCCACGGGGACAATGATGTGAGGATTATCCGGGAGTTTCTGCTGGGCCAAGGAGTGAAGGCGGAGTGCATCGAGACAATCACTAATGAGAAGGCGACGAAGAAGGGGATTTTGTTGGCATTGGAGAGGCTGGCCAAGACGGCGGGAAAGGGCGATGTGGTGTATATTCATTTCTCGGGCCACGGACAGCAGGTGACGGACCTTGACGGCGATGAGGAAGACGGATTTGACGAGGCTTGGGTGCCTTACGATGCTCGAAAGAAATATGTCTCCAGAGTCTATGAGGGTGATAATCACATCATTGACGATGAGCTCAACGCCTACCTTAAGAAACTGCGGGCGAAGGTCGGACCGAAAGGCAGGATCACGGTGGTTTCGGACGCTTGCCACAGCGGAAGCGGCTCAAGGGGGCTTGAGGATGATGAATATTTCCGTGGAACGGACGAGAAGTTCATCCTGCCGGCGGGGGCGGCGCGCTGGTCCGGCAGGAGCAATACGGTCGAATGGCTGTTCATCGGGGCGTGCAAGTCATACCAGACAAACTATGAGTGCAAGGCATCGGACGGACAGTTTTACGGCTGCCTGTCCTACGTGATAGCGGGCAGCGATGTTGACCTCTCCACGGCTCATTACTCGGACGTGCTGGCAAAGTGGGCGGAAGCGGTGGATAAAATAGTCCGCTATCCGCAAGAAATTGATGCAGAGGGACATCCTCGTGGGATTTCTGCGGCGAAACCCTCTCGCTCGGTCCCTGAGTCTGCCGAAGGACACCGAGTCTCCTCAACAGACGGAAATAAAACCAACACAATTTTCTGAATATGACCGACGCAGACTACATAATAGGTTTCCGGGACAACGACGATCGTGTGATCGGGCTGTTCTACAAGAAGCACAGGCAAGCTTTCTTCGCTTTCTTCAAGCGTACATATTCAAAAGATGACGCTTACATCGCGGAGTTGTTTCAGGACTCGTGCATCAAACTTTGGCGAAATGTGCAGGACGGCAAACTCACTGAGCAGATGCTTGAAAGCACATTGGCAACCTACCTTTTCTCCATCGGCAAATATACGATGATGTCAAAAGATAGAAAGACTGGCAAACACTATGAATATCAGGATGCTGCAGGTGGGGCCGATCTGCCGGAGGAAGACTTGGAGGGAACCTTGCGACGTAGGGAGCTCCTTGATTTTGTCTGCCGTATGGTCAGCACCCTGAAGGCTCCGTGCGACGAACTGCTCATAGCGCAGTATTGGTACCGGCTTTCCGGAACCGAGATCGCCAAGAGACTCGGCTACAACAGCGCTGACTCGGTCAAGTCCCAGAAATTCAAGTGCATCCGGAAACTCAGGACAATGATTGCCAAGTTCAAGAACTTATAGTCGAAGCGATGATGGAAATGAATCAGAATATTCAAGACAGGATAGATGAATATCTCCGTGGCAACTTGCCGGAAGCTGACAAGGCGGCTTTCGAGGAGGAGTTGCTTGAGAATGACGAGCTTAGGGAAGAGGTTGAGGCACAGCGTACGATCGCCGAGGCTGTTCAGACTGTTCATCTGAGGAATATGCTTTCCGGTGTTGAGGCTGACCTTCGTCGCAAACACATCCTGCGCCGGATTGTCACGTGGGCGTCTTCCGCCGCCGCTGCTGTCGCCATCGTCCTGTCGGGCTATTCCCTCCGCCAGTCCAGCCTCATCAAAACCATCGGCAGCGAGTGTTTCGCCGAACTTACACCTCCAATCTCCCGCGATGGCAACGCTATAGACAGTCTTCTCACTCGGGCATATTCACAAATCGCGGTCAATGAATATACCGCGGCGGCTTCCGCTTTGACCGAGGCCAGACTCTTGATTGACAAAGGCTTGGATGCTCCGGCGGCGGATGAAGAATCCCGCTACCGCCACGCCCTCCTTCAACAACACCGCTACGATGTCGATTGGCTTGAAGCCGTCACTCTGATGAAGCAAGGCCGCCACAAAAAAGCCCGCCGTCTGCTCGAATCCATCGCCGCTTCTTCAAGCCCGTACTCCGTCAAGGCCCGGAATATCCTAGACCGCTGACAATTCTCTAAAATGGGGGATGTGTTGCGCATCGCTCTGTAAATAAGTGATTTAACTTGCTGCCTTTGGCTCGATTCGACTAAAGGGAAAGTCCTTGTATATTCATTGATAATTAGTTGGCGTTCACGGGGTGGAACGACGGCTGGGGGAAAACGCTTCTTTTTTCGGCTTCTTTTTCCGCAAGAAGCTTTTGGTGCATGACGTGAAAAAATGTATTTTTGTAGAGTTAAGGATTCGGTCCTGCAAATTATGCATAATACACTTTGACTATGGCGATTGACAATGCTTTACCTTGGTTTCCGCTGACACCGGACTATATTGACAAATACTACAGCGATGTCTTGAAGTATCTCCGTGACTCTTTTGAAATGGAGGAGAGCGAGATCCGTTCGGACAAGTCATTCTGTACCACGGCCTCTCTTCTGATGCAGAGAGCGGAGGAGATCCGGGCGAAGTATGTCTCGCGATCGTTGCAGGAAGTCCGGTCAGTGCCTCGCGGCGGCATTGAGAAGGACGCGAAGATTGTGGCGGCCGCGGTGCTGTATGCGGGTATGTTCCATAAGGAAGGGACTATCCGTCTGATGTCGCTGCTGTGCTTCATCCTTGCCGTGCTGTCCCCGGAAGAGGTCGGAGCGCTTTCCGCCATAGCCCTCCGGTGTGTAAAGGCTTCGGCGATCACTGGAGTCGGGTACAATATGGATGATGTCATCAGGTTCAATGTCCCGGATCTCGTCAAGAAGATGGAAAACTCCACGATGGAGAAGTCTGCGGATGTGCGCTGGTTCCAGAACCACGGAACGGTCAAAGTCGATCCGGAAGGCGTCTCGTTATATTCGACAAGTCGTCTTTTTGTGAATATGAAGGAAATCACGCTTCGTCCGGTGGTGTCCATTGAAGGCGGACAGGTGCGTGTTATGCAGGGGAAAACGCCTGGGAAGGCCTATGCGTTTGACAAAGACCGGTTTCTGGATGATTGCGCTGATGTGAAGGAGGATGAGGAAAAGGTGTTCCTTAAGTCCTATGCCGATGGAGATATCCTTTCCGTGCGCGTGAAGAGTGTGACCTACGACACGATTTTGGCGGAAAGTGTCGATCCGTCCTATGAGAAGGTTCGGTGGCCAATAAGGATTACCGGCGGCGCCACGAATGTCAGAGGCTTGTACATAACTGATTTCGCGAGAAATATGAAGATCTGTGATGTCATAAATGTGGAATATATGGAGAGGCAGAAATGCTTCAGCATTGACGGCACCATCATAGAGTTCATCTACAATCACTACTGGGCGGAGCAGGAGGACGGCTTTGCGTTTGACAGTACCATCGGAGTGCTGTTGTTCCAGCACAGCGGCGAGGTCCCGAACACTTGGCTCACGAGGGAAGGTTTCCTTGTCCGGACGACGGAGAACGAGACTTATCCGCGTTACACGCAGAAGTGTCTTGATGTCGTGGACTATGACGACAAGTATGATTTTCTGATCGCAGAGGTGGCGGAGGACGCTCCCGAGGACCAAAGGGTCAACGAGATCGCCGCAAGGGACAGTTTCATCCATTCGCTTCTTTATTTGAACAAGCAGATCATAACACCGGTGCCTAAAAAGCCTGAGGTCAAGAGGATTCCTTCCGATCTTTTGACGGAACTTCACAGGATAGAGGCGTTGAGGTCGGAATTCGCCGTGAGTGGGTCCGCGAACCGTCAGGAGATGCTGAAGGCTTGTATGATGATGTCCTTCATTCTTGGTGATGATGCTGACTTTGGCTACTACGTGGCCAGTCTTGACTATCTCGATTGCCTGATCGCTTTCGCGGAAAAGGACTTTGTTTCGGTCACCCCTCTTGACAAGAGGAACATTTCCGGTGAAAGAATTATGACTATGGGCGTTATGACGGCCATCCTCGCCCAATACGGGAAAACCGAAGAGTCGGCTGTCATTGACGACACGATCAAGAAATTGCCGGGAACTTCTATGGCGACCGTGGCCAAATTGGTCCAGGCGGCCAATCGGTTGATGGGAACTCCGTCATTGGAGCGGCTCCGGGTTGATCTCCATAGGGAGATCTGCACGGTTCTCGGTGTTTCCGACTCGATCGCGCCTGAGCCGGATGACGAGGAGCGCTTCCCGTTTAAGCCTGAGGGTGAGAACATTGAACATAAGATGTCTTGGGTTTTCGACAACGAGACAGGACTTTTCAACGAGACGTCGCAGAGTTTCAAATGTATGAAGACCATCTGTGCGTTTATGAACCGTTATGCGGAACAGGGAGAAAGCCATCTGTACATCGGAACGGATGAGAAAAGGCGTTTTGTGAACGGCTTCAGGCAGGATGTGGATGAACTCATAATGAAAGGCGAGATTAAGGCCGCCGGAGATGTCGAGGATGAATATATGCGGGTCATCGTTATGGGAAAGATCCGGGACCGCTTCCCTGACACGTACCAGAATGTCACCCCTACGATATGCTGCGGCGGAAAAGTCCTGGATCTTTGCGTCCAGCCAGCCAAGGAGGGGGTTGTGTACCTTAACGGAGTCGCCTATTACAGGTCCGGATCTGAGAGCAAGGTGATGAATCCTACCATCGAGGACGAGATTAGAAATAGAAAGTACCTTTTGAGGAACGGGATGGCCGATAAGATCGACGCAGTCAGGCGGGCTGTCATCTCAGGGCACACGGTGTGCCTTGTCGGGTATGATTCGTCAAGCAGCAACACTCCTGAAAAGGACCGGAAGGTTGAGGCGTTCGCCTTTACGGACAGCAAACGATGTGACGCCGTTTGGGCTTTCGACCCTAAGGACAGGAAAAACAAGGTGTTCCTCCTGAAGCGCGCTGATGCCGTCACGGTTCTTGATGAGTGCTGGAAGTACGAGAAGTCGCACAAGACTTTTGACCTTGACATCTTCGGGTTTTCCGGGAACGAGAGCATTCCTTTTGACATCGTGCTGAAGACAACAAGGTCCAAGAACCAGTTTGTCGAGCAGTATCCATCAGTGGCCGCCAACATCCAACGAATGGAAAATGGCGGATGGCGGGTTAAGGCGACTCTCTTCAACAGCCTCTCCTTGGAAGCCGCGTGCAGTTTCTATCTTGGCATTTCTGATGAAATGGACATCAGTTCGTCGCCGGAACTGAAGGCAAAGGTTAACGAGCGGCTGGAGAGAATCGTGGCGGGAATGTAGGTTGTTTAGGAGTCACAGTGACTGTCACGAATCGGCGGATATGAAAGAGTGACCCAAAAGTACTTTCGGGTCACTCTCTTGTAATGCGGAGAAGCCGTTCCTTAGTCCAGATATTCGATCTTGAAGTCGTAGTCCCACTGCGTGAAGTAGAGGTTGCCTTTGTCCCATTCGACCTCACCGCGTTGGAAATCAACGGTGTCGCTGCGAGGATATTTCTTCTCAGGATCGAGATTGCCGCCGAAATCGGAATTGATCACCATCCGGTAGGGCTCGATGCCGCCGAGGAAGAAATCGCCGCCGTAGGAGGTGATTCCGAAACTCTGATCCACAGGAACCCAGCCATAACCTTCGAAATAGACTTCGCCCCAGTCGTGGAGGTTGCCCGCTCCAGGATGCATCATCAGGCCGCTCTGCCATCTGGCCGGAATGCCTTTGTAGCGGCACATCGTGATGAAGAGCAGCGTCACCTGGCCGCAGTCGCCGTGACGGTTCGTCAGGACATATTCAGGAATATTCCCGATTGTGGAATAGTCTCTGGCCGAGGCCCACGGGAACGTCCTGTCGATCCAGGTGTAGATCGCCTTCGCCTGAAGGTACGGGTTGTCAATGCCGGCGGTGACCGAGTCGGCGGCTGCCTTGATCCTCTCGGTGAAGATCACATGCTGCTCCCGTTCGGCGGTATATTCCTTATATTCTGGGTCTGAGACATTGTAGTCCAGCACTTTGGACGGCTCGATAGGATGCCATTCGCCGCTGGAGGTATATTCAAAGACCTCGTGGAAGACTGTCGGTTTGTTCTTGACGGTCTTGGCCTCCATATAGACGCTGCTGTGCGGATGCAAAGGCTCTGAGAATGTGAGCCGCTCCACTGGATATGCGATGCCGTTGGCTCCGGCCTCGATGAATTTGAAGTCGGTCTGGCGGGCCACATCCTGACGAGGAAGCGGCAGCCAGCAGCGGATAGTCTGTCCCGGGCGCAAAGTGTTGGCGTGGACGGTCAGTGTGAACGTCACTTTTATCCTCTTAGGCAGGGCGAAGTAAGGTTTTTCCTTTCCGGCTGCGAGGTTCTCCAGAACCTGTCTCTTGATCTGAGGAATCGTCACAGCGTCAATGGCTTCGTGGCCGGTCAGTGAGGTTCCGCTCTTGGACAGATCTTCTTCCTTCGAGTCAGCCGCAGCCTTTATGGCCGCCAATTCCGGGTTGATCCTGAACAGGTTGCGTGCCGCCGCCGTGAAGTACATCGTGCGCTTCCCGATCTGCATCGCCTCCAACTCTCCGGAAGCGGTCCACTTGTCGATCTGCTCGTCAGTGACATCAGGAATGTATTTCTGAATATATTCCTTCACATCCTCCCGCGTGGCGCAGAACTCCGTCGCAAGCCTTTGCGCCAAGTCCTTGTCCCACGAATATTTGTACCTCATCTGCCTCGGCAGCCAGATGTTCGCCGCCAACGCGACCGCCACCAGCGTCCACAGGACGATCTCTTTTCTTTTCATTGCCATCTTTTACAGCAGTTTGAGCCCGAGTCCAGGGCGGTCGGGAAGGGTGATCTTACCGTTTACTACGGTCATTCCCTCGAAGCGGTCGTTGGCAATCAGGAGGTTGCCGTCGAGGTCGGCGAAATCCACGGCAGGGGAGATCTGGGCGGCGGCGGTCACGGCGCAGGAAGTCTCGGTCATGCAGCCGACCATCACCTTCATCCCCTCGGCGCGGGCGTAGTTCAGCATCTTCCAGGCCTCGCGCATTCCGGTGCACTTCATCAGCTTGATGTTGATGCCGGTGTACGCACCCTTAACCCTCTGGACATCAGCGAGGCGCTGGATGGCCTCGTCGGCGAATGTCGGGAGCGGGCTGCGCTCGGTCAGCCAGGCGTTCTCGTCCAGCATCTCCTTCGGCATCGGCTGCTCAACCATCACAACCCCTTGATCCTTAAGCCAATGGATCATCTCAAGGGCCTTCTCCTTGTCTTTCCATCCTTGGTTGGCGTCCACGGCGAGAGGCAGGTCGGTGATCTCGCGGATGGTCTCGATCATCTCCTTGTCATTGTCGAGCCCGACCTTGACTTTAAGAATATTGAACTGCTCGGCGCATTCCTTAGTCTTCTCGCGCACCACGTCGGCGGTGTCGATTCCGATCGTGAAGGTTGTGTTAGGAGCCTTGGCGGCGTTGAGCCCCCAGATCCGGTACCACGGCTGGCCCATCAACTGTCCCACAAGGTCGTGCAGCGCGATGTCCACGGCAGCCTTCGCGGCGGTGTCGCCCTCGTTGATCCCATCCACATAAGTCAGGATGTCATCGATCTGGAACGGGTCGCTGAACTGCTCCAAATTGACCTTGCTCAGGAAGTTGCAGACGCTCTCCACGGTCTGTCCGAGGTACGGCGGCATAGAAGCCTCGCCGTAGCCGGTGAACCCGTCATATTCAATCTTCACCTGCACATCCGGTGTGGTGGTTCTTGAATATGACGCCACGGTGAACGTGTGCCGCAGCTTGAGCTCATACGGCTCGAAACTCAGCTTCATCCTTGCCGAGCCGCCAACTTTGTATGGTTTAGGAATATTACCGCCGCTCTCCTTGCCGGCGCATCCGGTGATAAGTCCCCCTGTTCCGATGATAAGTCCGCTCCCGGCAGTCGCCAGTCCCGCGGTCCTAAGAAAATCCCTGCGTTTCATAATTATGCTTTATTTTATTGATTCAATGAATGATGCCATCTGAGGTACCTTGCCCAGGGCCGAATGGAAGAGCTTCAGCTGGTTGCGGGTGCGGACGAGATTGTGCTCCGGGTACTTGATCTTGTAGTAGGTGTCGCCGTTTATGTAGTCGGCGAAGAAGCGGACGGCCTGCATAAACGGGAACAGGCAGGCGGCGTACGGCAGGTTCTCCCTCTCGACCGGCGTCAGGAACGGCTTCGTGCCTTTCAGGTAACCTCTTGTGAAGGCCTTGAATATCTCCATATCGAAATCGACCTTCTCCAGCTCAGGGGAGTCTTCGGCCACAGGGTTGGCGGCCGTGCGGAGGAAATCTCCGAAGTCCGAGAACACGTAGCTTGGCATTACTGTGTCCAAGTCGATGACACACAGGATCTTGCCGTCCTTGTCGAACATCATGTTGTTGACCTTGGTGTCGCAGTGGCAGATCCGTTTTGGCAGTTTGCCCTCACGGTGAAGCTGCTCTGCCTTGCACATCTGGATTCCGTACTTGTCGATGTCCTCCAGAATCTTGTGCAGTTCCTGGCCTTCTGTCTTGTCATCGGCGTGCAGGCGGCCGGCCTTGTCTTCCCTGACAGCATCGACCAACTGCCTCAGCCTCAGTTCCATATTGTGGAAGTCCGGAATGGTCTCCCCGAGCGTGTCTGGGATGTCGGCGAGCATCGCCTCGAAGTTACCGAAAGCCTCGCCGGCATATTCGGAATATTCCGGATTGACAGTCTCGTAGGTGTAGGCGTTGTCGATGAACACCGAAACCCTCCAATACTTCCCGTCTTCCAGACAATAGGTCTTCGGCTTCTCGCTCATCAGCACTTCAACCTTCTCTCCCTCAGACTTCAACGGAATGAACCTCAGTACCTTGCGGTCGATGTCCTCCGCTCCTCCCGCTTCCAGTTTCTTACGAATATGCCTGGTCACGGCCTCGATGTTGCTCTGGAGCAGATCCACGTCCGTGAAGATCGCATTGTTGATCCTCTGAAGCACGTAGTCTGGCGCATCGCCCTCAGTGACAACCTTGTACGTGTCGTTGATCAACCCGTTGCCCAACGGTTTTATCTCCTTGACCTCGCCCTCGATGGCGAAAAGCTCAACTATTTTCTTAAGATCTGTCATAGTTAGTGTCATTTAAAAATATCAATCTCTCAAAGATAGCCATTTCAATCAGGAATTTCAAGCGTTCTCTCAATCATTTGAATATGAAAATTGTTATTTTTGCAGATAACTCTTCATCGCTTGCGATGAAAGCAAGTCCCTCCCCCGAGGGGAGGGATTTAGGGTAGGGGTAACGTGAAAGGCCCTATGGGGTGTGCGAAGCACATCCCCTTCCCCGAGGGAAGGGATTTAGGGAAGGGGTAACGTGAATGAAAGTGACTTCGAGATGACTTTCGAACGAGAGATGTTTTTTGTGGTAATTTTCTACGAGAATTGAGTTGTTATGGAACTTTATGAATATGCCCGTCCGGCGCTGATGGCCGGAAAGAAGATACTTTATGTGCACGGATTCGCCTCCAGCGGCCAGAACGGAAGCGTCAGGACGCTCAGGCTGCTTATGCCTCAGGCGACAGTCCTCGCTCCGGACCTGCCTGTGGAGCCGTTCGAGGCGATGGAACTGCTAAGGAATATGTCGGAGTCCGAAAAACCGGACCTCATCATCGGCACCTCGATGGGTGCGATGTACGCCGAGATGCTCTACGGGGTTGACAGAATCCTTGTGAACCCCGCTTTTCAATTGGCGGACACACTGCTGAAAAACAATGGTTTGGGAAGGCAGGAATATCATAACCCTCGCAGTGACGGAGAGACATCGTTCCTTGTCACGAAAACCCTTCTGGAGCATTTCCGGGAAGTCAGCTCTCATTGTTTCGAGAGGGCGGCCGAGGATCAGGACAAGGTCTTCGGACTTTACGGAATCCACGACACTCTTGTCCACACTTTCGACTTGTTCTGTGAGCATTATCCTCAGGCGATAAGGTTTGACGGCGAGCATTACCTCAATGACAACGCGATCCTACATTCCGTTCTTCCTGTGGTTCAATGGATTGACGACCGACAGCGGAACGTTCAGAAACCTGTTCTTTTCATCTCTCTGAGTGACAGGATCATCAACCATTCGAGCGGATTCGCCAAGGCTGTAGCGACGCTTGCGGCCAACTATGATGTCAATATTGTGGCCGGGGTTCCGTACAACACTCCTGAACTCTGCCAGAAGGTCGTGAACTGGTGCGAAGCCAACCTTGGAGTCCCTGTCTGGAACCGAGTGACGATCACGGAGCACAAGAACCTTCTTCTTGCTGACTATCTGATCGATGCGGAGCCCGAGACCAACGGCGGCAAGGACTTTATGGGCACGATGATCCATTTCGGCTCCGACGCGTTCAAGACCTGGGAGGATGTCCTGACCTTTTTTGAAAGACTGGGAGGACAATGACAACCGGCCGCTGTGGTTCTACAATCTCGCCAACCGTGGCACACAACTCGCCAACCGTGGCACACAAATTATCCAACCCTCGAAACGATTATCCCACAACAAAATAATTATGAATAAGAAGTTACAACGCGTCATCATCACCTGTGCCCTAAGCCTCATTTCAGCAATCGGTACCTTTGCACAGACAACAGGTCTGTACGCCTATGACGGAGGCTATTTCATCAAGAACGGCAACTCTTGGGAGGAATATCGGCCTGATGTGAGCGAGGGTGTCTGGGCAACCTACGAACAATACAACGAGGAGGCGAATTTCTATAATATTCAGAATTCGCTATGTGTCGTCAGCGTGCCTAAATCAGCAGTCAACAAGTTCTATTACGCCAAGCCAGGGGAGGAATGGCAGCCAATCTACAACACCAAGGAGATTTATGAATATATGTCTGACAGCGCCAGGGAAATATATTGCTACCAAGGCGGTTACTTCGTCCGTGACGGCCTGGAGTGGAGGGAGTATCGTCCCGGAGTCAAGCACGGACTCTGGGCGACCTATGAGCAGAAAAGCACCAATGAATATTTCTTCTTCATCGGCAACGAAAGCAACGATGTGGCGATCCCGCGCTCGGATTCCGGAGAGAACATATTCCTTTCTAAGGATGGAAATTGGACTCCGATATATTCAATGACAGGCATTTATGACGGGGCGAAAGGGTATGAATATTCAATGGAGTTCAAATGGTGGCAGGCTTATGACGCGGAAAGGATGGAGTATGGCGACAGTGTGGCGCGTGCGTCGCGTGTTTGTTTCAACTCTGACGGGTGTGGCGAGGTGAGATATTCACAGAACAGGTACACGTTCCAGGCCAAGGCTTTCAATCTGTACGAGAACACGAGAGTCTTTGATCAAGATCCCTTGATCGGACTCCTGTTCGGGTTCTTGGCTCCGGATGAGGGCTTCGTGTTCTATGGTGACGAGGACGGCTTTTCCGAGCTCCTTACCTATATTGATGATTCTGACGGCGGAGTCTGTGTGCTCCACCGGATTCCAGGGATGGAAAAGGCCCGGCTGTCCGGCTGCCCGAACACGGATGTCGGAGAGAAAATCCATTCTCTTATAGAGGAGAACCTTCCTGAGTCGTCTGAATAATCCACTGGCTGGACAAGAGGCGGACGCTTTTGCTAAACAATGTGTTTAACAACCCAATAACCTTGTCAGGAAGCGTTCCCTTGCGTTTTTTTAGTTAGATTTCTCAGCCGACTTTGGCGACTTTTTGATTACAATTGTTATCTTTGCAGCTTAAAACGTATTAATAACATTAATTATACACATTGTTTAACTCAACTCTAATCACCAGATGAAGAAAGTCTTTTTCTTGCTCGTCTCGTTGCTGTTCGCAGTCAATGCGTTGGCACAGACAACAGTCAAGGGCGTGGTTGTCGATTCTTCCAATCAGCCCCTCATCGGTGCAGGTGTCGTCCAAGTCGGAAACACCACCAATGGCACGGTAAGTGACATTGATGGTTCGTTCTCCTTGAACGTGCCCGCGACCGCATCTCTCCAAGTTTCCTGTATCGGCTACATGACGAAGGTCGTGAACATTGAGGGCAGGACCCAGCTTACCATCATTCTTGATGAAAACTCAGAACTCCTCAACGATGTCGTGGTCGTCGCTTTCGGCCAGATGAAAAAGGAAGCCTTTACAGGTTCGGCCGGGACGATGAAGTCTGAGGAACTTGCCAAGGTGCAGGTGACCAACGCCGCTTCGGCCCTTGCCGGGCGTGTCGCCGGTCTTCAGATCAACAACTCTTCTTCACAGTTGGGTTCGTCACCAAGCATCACGATCCGTGGTGTCAGCTCCATCTCCTCCGGCACTGAGCCTCTTATCGTTGTCGATGGTATGCCTTTCGACGGGGACCTCAGCCTTATCAACACCAATGACATCGAGACGATGACCGTCCTGAAGGACGCCGCCTCCAACGCCCTCTACGGAGCCCGTGGAGCCAACGGTGTGATTATGATCACGACCAAGCGCGCGACTTCCTCCGACGCTAAGATCACTTTCGACGCCAAGTGGGGAGTGAACCAGAAGGGGCTCAGGAACTACAAAACCACCAATGCCCAAGAGTTCTTCGAGACATATTATAATATGCTCTACAACACCTACATCAAGGAAGAGGGCGCTACCGCCGAGTCCGCTCACAGGAAGGCCAACGCCGGTCTTTTCGATTCCGGTATCGGTCCAGGCTATGTGCCGTACACTGTGCCGACCGGGCAGGACTTCATCCTTGCGGGTGGCAGGATGAACCCTGACGCTGTCGAGGGCGCGTTCCACAATTTCAACGGCAAGACCTACTGGATCCAGGCCGATGACTGGGAGAAGGAAGGACTTCAGTCCGGATTCCGTCAGGAGTACAACCTCAGCGCTTCCGGCCGTGTGGACAAGATAAATATCTATGGATCACTCGGCTACCTCGATCAGGAAGGTATTCAGGAAGGATCTGCGCAGACCCGTTTGACCGCCCGCCTGAAGGCTGACTATCAAGCGAAGAAGTGGCTCAAGATCGGAGGAAACTTCAACTACACCAAGTATGAATATTCCCAGACCTCCGAAGGCACGATCGGCACCGGCACCATCTGGAGCATCATCAAGTGCCAGGCTCCTATCTATCCGGTCTATATCCGTGACGCCAACGGCAACATCATGACGGACAACACCGGCCGCCAGGTCTATGACTTCGCCAACAGCCAGTTGGGAGACCTCAGCCGCGCGGGAGGCACCGGTGGCAACGCGATCTTCGCCAACAAGTACCGTGTCTCAAAAACCACCGGAAACTCATTCATAGCAAGCGGTTACGCTGACATCAAGCTCTTCCCGGACCTCACTCTCACAATCAACGGCAACGCCTACGACTACGACCGCAGAGGCCTCTACACGGAAGATCCTTACACTGATAAGTACACGTCAGGCTCCAACAACGGTTACCTGTCGAAGTCGTCTTCCCGCACGTTCTCCTACAACGCCCAGCAGCTCCTCAACTATCATAAGGTGATAAACAACACTCACGACATCAGCGTGATGCTCGGCCACGAGTACTACAATTACCTTTATGAATATCTTGGAGCGTCTGGCTACAACTTTGGTATTGATGGTGCCACCGAGCTTGCCCAGGTGCTGAACAAGAACGGCGATCCGTACTCATATTCAAACGCTTACAACAACGAGGGATATTTCTTCCGTGGAATGTACAGCTATGATAACAAGTACTACGGCTCCCTCTCGTTCCGTCGTGACGCATCCTCTCGCTTCCATAAGGATTACCGCTGGGGTAACTTCTGGTCGGCCGGCGCCGCCTGGATCATATCCAAGGAAAGCTTCTTCGATGTGGATTGGGTTGACGAGCTCAAGCTCAAGGCCTCGATCGGTAGCCAGGGTAACGACAACATCGGCAATTTCCTCTACGCTGACAACTACTCGATTGTGAACAATAACAACTCAGTGGCTTACCAGTGGCTTCAGAAGGGAACCAAGGACATCACCTGGGAGACCAACACGAACATCAACACCGGTATCGAGTTCAGCATTCTTGACAGCCGTGTCAGCGGTAGTCTCGACTATTTCTACCGCAAGACCACGGATATGCTCTTCACCCTCAGCACCCCTCCTTCAGTCGGCTATACAAGCTATTGCCTGAATATGGGCGATATGCGCAACTCGGGTCTTGAGCTTGTCCTCAGCGCCGACATCATCAGGAAGAAGGACATCTCCTGGGGCGTGGACTTCAACATCTCACACATCAAGAACAAGGTTCTGTCCCTTCCTGACGATATCAAGACCACTGAGGTTGAAGGCTATAACGGCTACGTGAATGATGACCCTTCCTTTGTGTCCAAGTACAAGTATTTCGTGGCCGAGGGACTTTCCCTCTACACTTGGTACTTGCCTAAGTACGCAGGAGTGGATTCCGAGACCGGAGAGGCTCTCTTCTACAAGGATGTCACCGACGAGGCCACGGGCGCTGTCACCAGAGAGACGACCAAGAATGCCAGCGACGCCACTGAATATCTTTGCGGCGATGCTCTGCCTAAGTTCCAGGGCGGTCTCTCGACCTCATTCAGGTACAAGAACTTCGACTTCTCCGTCCAGACCACATTCCAGCTTGGCGGTAAGGGGTATGATTATGTCTATCAGGTTCTTATGCATTCCGGCGGACAGACCGGAACGACCTGGCACAAGGATATGCTGAACGCTTGGACGGAAACCAATCATTCTGATATTCCAGCACTCCGCTATTCCAACACCTACGGCCAGTCTCCTCGCTCTGACAGGTTCCTCACCAGCACGAGCTACCTCAGCCTCCAGAATGTGAACGTTGGCTACACGCTTCCGGCCAAGCTTACCCAGAAGTTCAATGTGGCTTCCGTAAGGGTTTATTTCTCAGGTGAGAACCTGGGCTTCATCTCGGCCAGAAGAGGCTTTGACCCTCGTTACGCGATCGGTGGCTACACCAATTCCGAGCTTTATTCACCAATCCGCACATTGTCAGGCGGTATCACCTTAACTTTCTAATAACAAAGACAATATGAAAATCAATATAGCGTTAGCTTCGGCAGCGGCGGCATTGGTTTGCCTCACATCCTGTATGCAGGAGGTATTGCCTACCGAGTCCGTGATCTCTGACCAGATCGGTCAGTCCGCTTCCGCCCTTGATGGTATGGTCAATTCCATCTATACCAATATGGTGGGCTACAAGAACGAGGACGGAGGCATTGAGACCATCTCATACGGCAGTATGCGTGTGCAGCTTGAGCACTCCACCACAATGATGGTCTGTCCGGGCTACAATGGATTCAACACTATGGGTGCGTGGACGCAGGGAGCGGTTTCCGCCAGCGGTTCTAACCGTGGTATCTATCCTACGTACCTCTATTACGGCTACATCAAGACTGTCAATGACGTGATCGGAATGATCGATCTTGACAACGCCACGGACGAGATGCTCGTCGATCTCGGAATATGCTATGCCTACAGGGCTTTGTACTATATGGATCTGGTGCAGATTATGGAGTACAAGAAACCTCTTGACTCCCGCTACACGTATGTGGATCCAAAGAGTGACCTCAGCAACCTTGGCGTTCCGATCGTGACCGACAAGACCACGACGCAGGAGGCTTCCAACAATCCTCGCGCGACTGTGGACGAGGTGTATGACCTGATCCTCTCAGACCTTGCCGAGGCCGAGAAATATCTTGCCGGTTACACCCGCAAGGACAAGGTTGAGCCTAACCTCGCTGTTGTCTATGGCCTTTTCGCCCGCGCCTACACCAACCTTGCGTCCCGCACCGAGCGCGCCGCCAAGTACACCTCGAAGGCCGAGTACTGGAAGCTTGCCGGTGAATATGCCGACAAGGCTATCGCCCAGTCTGGCTGCACACCTCTCACCGAGGCTCAGTGGACTGATCCTAAGACCGGTTTCAACAACCGTAACTCACAGAATTCCTGGATGCTCGCCACCCACATCGATCCGAACAACACGACTGCCGCCACTGACGGGTCCTTCGTCTATGCTATGATTATGGGCACGGAGACCACATTCTCAGTCTATGGATGGCGTGTCGGACGAGCCCTTGACCGCGCCGCCTACGACAGGCTTTCCGACAACGACTGGCGCAAGAAGTCCTGGCTTGGCCCTGAGTTCTTCTACGAGTCCAAGAACCAGAAAGCAGGTGAGGCCTATCTGATCGAGAAGGATGCCAATGGCAACCTGATCAACAACAAGTGGGCGACCGCCGGCAACAACAAGAGCACGGAGCAAGGTGACTGGAGTGATGATCCGGGCAAGTATCAGTTCAGCAACTCCGCTTCCTGGGTACGCTCACGCATCAACACGAGCTATGGATTCAAGGCTTGGCCTTGGCTCTACGTGAACCTCAAGTTCCGCCCTAACGAGGGTAACTACAACACCTACGAGGTCGGCGGAGCGACAGACTTCCCGATTATGCGTGTGGAGGAAATGTACTTCCTGAAGGCAGAGGCCGAACTTAACACCACCGGTGTCGCCGCCGCCAAGGCAACTCTTGAGGGCCTAATCAAGACCCGCAACAACACTTACACCTGTGTGGCGACAACAAAGAAGGATGTCTATGAGGAACTTATGTTCCAAAAGGGCATCGAGTTCTGGGGTGAAGGCATCAACTACTTCGACAACAAGCGCCTTGAGACCGGATGTCATCGCTGGTATCCAGGGGCAAGTGTCGAGAGAGCAGCTCATGCCATTGACATGAACAGGATCCATCCGGGTTGGACTCCAGGCTTCAACAACGCCGAACTCAACGGCAACAGGGCCGTTTACGATTTCAACAATCCTTACACGACTTACAGTACCTACACGACCGCGCTCCGCACCAACGACGAGGTCGCAAGCCACTATGGTGAGGCTATCGAGGTTGAGGGTCACAAGTTCTTCGACACTGAAAAGTTTGAATAATGTAAACGCTCCCGTCACGGGAGCCAACAAAAAACGCTTACAATGAAATCAGAAAAAACAATATCCGCATTTCTCTCGGTCCTGGCGGTCCTATTTTCGGCTGTGTCCTGCAAGGATGATGGCGGCACGTCCGGTTCAAGCTCCGAGTGTTATTTCTTCCAGGAGTCCTTCTCATTCAACGTGACCTCCAACCCAGAGGTCGAGATTCCGGTCGTTCGTCTCGGAACATCCGGCGATGTCAGCGTAAATGTCTCATCCACGGGATCATCCTTGTTCACTGTTCCTTCCCGGGTTACCATCAAGGATGGCGAGAGGGTCGGTAACCTTGTTGTGACCTATGACAAGTCTCAGCTTGCCTTCAACGAGACTTACGAGTTGAACCTCTCAATCTCTGACTATACCTCCCTTTTCGGCTATGGCAAGGCCGTCGCAACGATCGAGTACCCTACCTCTTACTATGAATATGGTAAAGGCACCATCGAGGAAGGCTGGTGGGGTGAGCAGGAGGACAAGGTTATGTACGCCCGTGACTATGCCAAGAATATTCTTCAGTGTTATCTTCCTGACTGTTGGGGTCACGACACCGGCGCCGGCTACGATGTGCAGGACTATGTCTTCTACTGGAACACCGAGACCAACAAGGTCTATGTGCCTCTTCAGTATATGGGTACGACAGGCAGCAGCGACAAGATCCAGTGGAACATCGCCGACCGTGGAGTGCTTGCCTGTATGTTCGGTGGCCCGAACCACAAGGAGGGCAGCGCTGCTTGGATGAGCTATGTCGATGACTGGTACAAGAACGCCGGCCTGACACAGCCTTACTACGATCCTGCCAAGAAGGCGTTCTATCTTTCCGATACGGCCGCCGTTGACCCTGCCACCGGAAAAGTGGTCTATGGCACCGCCGGAACGTTCGACGTGTTCAAAATCTCTGAATAGGCTTGTATCGAATGATATTATCGACCGGCCGGGCTTCAATGTCCGGCCGGTTTTTCGATTATATTCCTGAATATTTCTTTTGTTACTGCCATATTTTGGCAATGTGGCATAATATCTTTGCACCGTTGAAAAAGATGCAAGGATTATGAGACACAAGACTTTGATTCAATCGATGAACTCAGTGATCACCGCCCTTAAGGTCGAGGACAGGGACGGCAACGAGACATTGTCTTTGACGGCGGACAGGATCAATTCGGCCTCTTCGGACATTCGCAGCCTTATGAGGAGGCTTGGCTTGACGACGGACCAGGTGATCCTGTTCTCGGCGATAATGGAAAAGTCTTCCACTTTCAGGCTGGAACAGAGTGATCTGGCTGAGTTTATGGGGCTTAGCTATCTGGAGTTCCTTCAGTACACCGAAGACCTTAAGGTCCTGGCGGACAAGTGGCTCATAAGGATAAGGGCCGACCGCAACAACATCCGTGTGCCGGATGATGTGATCAAGACCATCACAAATGATTCTGTCTATGTCAGGCCGGGGACGGAATGGTACACGACACTTGGTGTCCTCAAGCGTTTCAAGAAACTTGTCAAGCTAAGGGAGGACAACGAGATCGAGTACAACGCGATGGCCACGGAGATGGACAACCTGATCCAGGACAATCCGGACACATCCATCGGTTCCGCTATGAGGAAATACGGTGTCTTCAGTGAGGACAAGAAGCTTCCCCGCGATGAGCGTGTCGCGTTCTATCTGCTGTGCTACAGGTATTTCAGTGAGGATGACGATATGGTGGGCTGGCACGATTTCGAGGATTGCTTCGGGGAGGACAACGAGGACGGACTGGATATGCTCAAGGCTGACTACAGCCGTGAGTCCCTTTGCCTTCAGACTCAGGGCCTGATTGAATATTCGGCCCGGGACGGAGTGAAGTCGAAGGATTTCTTCAAGATCAAGGATTCGATCAAGGAGGAGATATTCAGAGAGGTCGGAGGTGTGAGAAAGCCGCAGGCGACTGTGGCTGGCACGATTGACTACAAGGCCATCAAGGAGAAAAAACTATTCTACGGGGAAGAGGAGGGCCGCAAGGTGGGCACTTTGCGTGGCATTCTGGCCGAAGAACGGTACGCCCAGGTCAAGAAGGCTTTGAGCGACAAGGGGATGCGCACCGGATTCACCTGCCTGTTCTACGGCTCTCCGGGAACCGGAAAGACCGAGACCGTTTACCAGCTTGCGAGGGAGACCGGAAGGATGATCGTGTCCGTGGATGTCTCCCGGATCAAGGATTGTTTCGTCGGGGAGAGCGAGAAGAACATCAAGGGGCTTTTCGACAGTTACCGCAGTCTTGTGTCCGCTTCGGATGTGGCTCCGATTCTGCTGTTCAACGAGGCGGACGCCATCTTCGGAGTCCGGAAGGAAGGGGCTACGAGCGCGGTGGACAAGATGGAGAACAGCATCCAGAACATCATTCTTCAGGAAATGGAGAATCTGGACGGGATCCTTATCGCGACGACCAACCTGACGGACAATCTGGACAAGGCGTTCGAGAGGCGGTTCCTTTACAAGATAAGGTTCGGAAGACCTTCGGTCGAGGCGAGGGCCAAGATCTGGGCCTCTATGATCCCGGAACTGTCGGCCGAGGAGGCCCTTTCGCTGTCGGAGAACTACGATCTCTCCGGCGGACAGATCGAGAACATCTGCCGGAAAAGGACTGTCCAGTCCATCCTGAACGGAGTTGACCCGACATTCGAGGAGGTCAAGGCGTTCTGCGATGACGAGAACATCTCCTCCGCGAAAGTTACCAGAAAGATCGGGTTTTAATCTGCCGGGAAGACTACACCCGCCTGGCGGCGGATCTCGTCGAGGATCTCGGCGGTGACGAGCGATGTCTCCAGGCTGTTGACGGACGATTCAAGGCGGCCTGATTCCAGCACATCGATGAATTCCTTGAATTCGCAGAGGTACTCGTCAGCGTCAACCGGGACGGAGATGTTCTCCGCCTGAGGCCCAGAGGCTCGTCCGGAGGTCGGCGCGCCGCGTCTGGTCAGCGATGCCTCACGGGTGATGTGGATCTGGTCCAGCGACAATATTCCTCCGTCGCAGGAAATCTCGGTGCGAAGGTTCGAGTCCGCTATCTTTGAATATATCACCGTGGCGTCCATCCCGTCATATTCAAAGATCACACTGCCTTGCAGGTCCACTCGTTTCCGTTTGAATCCTATCGGCACCTCGCAGGTCGTGACATTGGCCTTGATGCCTTTAGGACGGCCGAAAAGCGAGACCATCGGGTAGATCGGGTATATTCCTATGTCCATCAGCGCCCCGCCCGAGCGGGCCGGATTGAGCGAGCTTGGCACCGCCGAACTGTCCTCGCCGGCGATGATCCTCTTGACCAGATCGTATTTCGATGAATATTGGCAGAACGCCGCGAAGAAATGACGGACATTCCCCAGTTCATTGAGCCTTGTCCTGGCTTTCCTGAAATTCGGAGTGAGCGTGGAGATCATCGCCTCCATCAGCAGTACGCCGTTCTCTCTTGCGGCTTTGATCATCTCGCTCACTTCGCGGGCGTTGGAGGCCATCGGCTTCTCGCACAGCACGTGCTTGTGGTGCCTCAGGCACTTGATGGCGATGTCGTGGTGCGTGTCGTTGGGAGTCCCGATGTAGATCGCGTCGATCTCAGGGTCGGATGCCATCTCGTCTATGTCTGTGTACACTTTCCCGATGCCGTGCGCATCGGCGAACCTTTTGCCGCTTTCCTGAGAGCGTGAGCACACCGCCGCGGCCTCGAACCGTGGATCCAGCACCGCTCCTTTTAGAACCCAGTCGCTGATGCGGCCGGTCCCGACTATTCCAAACCTTGTCTTTTTCATTTAAGAGCTCCTCTAAGTTCAAGATAATCAATCGCCGCGGTCTTTGCTGACGCTTTCCCTGCCGCATCTATGGTCAGAACATCGTAGCCGAGTCTCGGTACAAGCCCGGCGGTCTTGTCGCTGAGCTCCGGCTCGATGAGAATCAGTCCGCTGACCGCCTTTTTCAGTTTGTAGGCCGCCTTGACCACCGCTTCGGAGGCGAAGGAGTCACCGACCAGATAGATTCTGTCCGAGTCCGCGAATCTCTCCTTGCTGATCTTCTTCACCATAAACTCCACGTCCTTGTCCTTCTCGTGGAAGGCGGTCGTGTAGCCGATCAGCCCCTCCGGAACCAACGCCTTCACAAACCCTTCAGGGTAAGCTGTTTTCAGCGGCTCGTGGAAGAATATCACAACCGGCCTCGGCCCCAGCGAGTCGGGGAAAAATCCTTTCTCGTCAGCGGGTTTGAAGACCTTGCCGAAAATCTTGTCATTGCCGTGGTAGAAACTCAGTTCCTCCACGATTATCCTGCTCCCGTTATCAGCCTTCACCCTTTCCCTCGGGCTGGCGTTCTTGAATATGTTCAGCCCTATCACGCCAAGCAGGGCGACCAGCAGGGCACTTATCAGCGACACGATGACTTTTTTCATTTCAAGTGAATATTAGATGTTTTACTCTATCGCAAAAATAACTATTTTTGTACGAATATGCCAAAGTTGAACCCCATATCCCGCTTGTCGGAAAGGAATCAGCTCCTTGTGCTCAGCCTCGTCGTCGGAATCGTGGTCGGGCTTGCCGCCGTGCTGCTCAAAACCTTGATCTCGTTGATCCAGGAAGGCTTGCGTGACGCTTTCGGAGGAGTGCTGGACGGGGCGTTGTACTATCTTGCCCTGCCGGGGATCGGAATGCTGCTGGCGATGCTGTTCTGCAAGTTTGTGATCAAGGACAGGATCGGCCACGGTGTGACGAAGGCCCTTCAGGCGGTCTCCAGGCACGAGTCCAGGATCAAGCCGCACAATATGTGGTCTTCCATCGCCGCGAGCTCGGTCACCATCGGATTCGGCGGATCTGTCGGAGCGGAGGCCCCGATTGTCTATACCGGAGCCGCCATCGGATCCAACTTCGCCCGCTATATGGGATTGTCCTACAGGAGTATGACTGTGCTCCTGGGCTGCGGAGCCGCCGCAGCTGTCGCTGGAATATTCAAGGCTCCTTTGGCCGGAGTCCTCTTCGTGCTGGAGATTCTGCTTTTCAACATCTCTATGACCTCAATGATGCCACTGCTGCTGTCAACCGTCTCTGCCACAGTGGTTTCCTATACTCTTCTTGGTTCTTCGACCCCGTTTGAGTGCACCCTGACCCCGTTCGTGCTCAAGAATATTCCTTATTACATCATCCTTGGACTTTTCTGCGGGGCTTGCTCCATCTATTTCATCCGCACGACCTTGAAGCTGGAGGACCGGATCGGCAAGATGGAGAATGTCTATCTGAAATGGATTATGTGCGCGGTCGGGCTGGGAATCCTGATATTCCTTTTCCCTCCGCTTTATGGTGAGGGCTATGAGTCTCTGGGAGTGTTGCTTAACGGGAAGGAACTCTCGCTTGACGGGCAGACTCCGCTGGCGTTTCTGGCCCACAGCCAGTGGTCAGTGCCGGTCTTTTTTATGCTGATTCTTTTGTTGAAGGTGTTCTCGATGACCTTGACGAACGCCGGCGGGGGAGTGGGCGGAACTTTCGGTCCGACCTTGTTCGTCGGTGCGATCGCCGGATTCGTAGTGGCAAGAACCCTGAACCTGCTTTTTGACGGGACTGCGACCTCGATTCCGGAGCAAAATTTCGTGTTGGTCGGGATGGCCGGACTGATGGCCGGAGTGATGCAGGCGCCAATGACGGCGATCTTCCTTATCGCCGAGATCTCAGGTGGTTACGACCTGTTCCTCCCGCTGATTCTTACATCCACAATCGCTTTCGGAACGACCAGGATAGTCGAGAAATATTCAATCTACACCAAGCGTATCGCCCAGAGGGGGGAACTCCTGACTCACGACAGCGACCAGGCCGTGCTGACGTTGCTTAAGGTCTCCGATGTGATCGAGACCGACTTCTCGACCGTGAAGATCGATGACACTCTCGGCCGCCTCGTCGAGGTCATTTCGGAATCCACCAGGAACATATTCCCGGTGCTTGACTCAAGGGACCGCTTCCAGGGCTTTGTCTCTTTGGAAGACATCCGCAAGGATATGTTCCGGACCGATGAATATGAGACCCTGCACGTCTTCAATTTTATGCGCAGCGCCGAGGAATATGTCTATGAAGATGAGAAGATGGATTCTGTGATGAAGAAATTCGAGGAGACTTCGGCCTGGAATCTTCCTGTGGTGAGGCGTGACAGAACCTATGTCGGCTTCGTCTCCAAGTCAAAGATATTCTCGGCTTATAGAGATGAATTGAAGGTTGTCTCGCAGGATTGACAATTGAATATTCCTAATTAGTAACACTTTGAATATGAAGAATATCTATATTGACTATATCGCCCGTACCATCGGAGTCAAGGATTGGCAGGTGGAGAACTGCGTACATCTTTTCGAGGAGGGCAACACGATTCCGTTCATCAGCCGTTACAGGAAGGAGAAGACCGGAGGGCTGGATGATGTTGCCGTCGCCGAGATCAAGCACTGGAACGATGTGTTCACCGAGATGGAGAAGAGGAAAGAGGGCATTCTGTCCACGATTTCAGATCAGGGCAAATTGACTGACGAACTTCGTTCCAAGATAGAGAACTGCGTGGTGTCCAGTGAATTGGAGGATCTTTATCTGCCGTACAGGCCTAAGAGGAGAACCCGTGCCACGATGGCGAAAGAGAAAGGTCTGGAGCCTTTGGCCGACAAGATGTGGAAGGTTGAGGTGGCTGATCCGGAGGTCGAGGCCCGGAAATATGTCGGAGACAAGGTTGGTTCCGTTGAGGAAGCTCTCGCCGGAGCCCGTGACATCATCGCCGAGCGGCTTTCCGAGTCGCAGACCGTCCGGGAGAACCTCAGGCACATATTCAGAACCCGTAGGATTGAGGCCAAGGCTACAAAGGCGGCCTCAGGCAACGCAGAGGCTTCGAAGTACAGGACTTATTTCAATTTCTCGATGCCGCTGCAGAGGATTCCGTCGCACAACCTGCTGGCGATTCTGCGTGCGGAGAAAGAGGGCTTTCTGTCCATCGGTCTCGATGCTGATCCAGAGAAATGTGGCAACAAGATCTACTACGATTTCTGTCAGGAACATCGTTATCCGGGCTCTAAACTGGCGGATCAGATCCGTCAGGCCGTTGATGATGCCTACAAGCGTTTACTTGAGCCATCTCTCACCAACGAGATTGTCAAGGAGGCCAAGGAAAAGGCTGACATCGAGTCGATTAATGTGTTCGGTGAGAATCTCACGCAGCTTCTGCTTTCCGCTCCTGTCGGCCAAAAGAGGACAATGGCGATTGATCCCGGTTTCCGCAACGGCTGCAAGATTGTCTGTCTGGACGAGCAGGGAAACCTCCTGCATCACGAGATAATATTCCCGCATCCGCCTCAGAGCGAGAAGATCAAGTCGATAATGGCCGTTGCCGCGATGATTGATGAATATGCCATCGAGGTAATCGCCATCGGCAATGGCACGGCCTCCCGTGAGACGGAGGACTTCATCAAACGCGTCGGCATTCCGGAGAACGTCAAAGTGTTCACTGTCAGCGAGGACGGAGCGTCGATATATTCAGCCTCCGATGTCGCAAGGCAGGAGTTCCCGGATGAGGATGTGACAGTCAGGGGAGCGGTGTCGATCGGTCGCCGCCTGATGGATCCGCTGTCAGAGTTGGTCAAGATTGACCCTAAGTCATTGGGTGTGGGGCAGTACCAGCACGACGTGGATCAGAATCTGCTTCGTGAGAAACTGGACAACACCGTAGTTATCTGCGTGAACAGCGTCGGGGTGAATCTCAACACCGCCAGTCCTTACCTCTTGAGTTATGTCTCGGGCATCGGTCCGGCTTTGGCATCGAACATCGTGGAGTACCGCTCTTCGATCAAGGGCTTCTCGTCCAGAACCCAGCTTCGCAAGGTCCCGAAACTCGGCCCTAAGGCTTTCGAGCAGTGCGCCGGCTTCCTTCGCATCCAGAATGCCGAGAATCCTCTCGACAACTCCGCCGTGCACCCTGAGTGCTATCATATCGTTGACAGAATGGCTTCCGATTTGGGTGTCAGCACCAAGGAACTGGTCGGAAATGAGGAGTTGATCAAGAAGATCGATCCGTCGGCCTACGTGGAGGGTGAGTTCGGCCTTCCAACGATCAATGATATTCTTAAGGAATTGTCCAAGCCCGGCCGTGACCCTCGTCAGAGCGCCCAGGAATTCAGTTTCGCCGAGGACATCCACGAGATAGATGACCTCAAGCCAGGTATGGAACTGCCGGGAATCGTCACGAACGTGACCGCTTTCGGAGCCTTTGTTGACATTGGCATCCACGAGAACGGCCTAATCCACGTCTCCCAGATGCGTGGCCAGAAAGTCAAACTTCACCAAAAAGTCAACGTCAGCGTCCTCGATGTCGATCTCGACCGCAAACGCATCTCGCTCAGGTTGTTGACCGGAAAGTAAACCATTCTACCGTTGAATGTTTCTCTTTTGGTCTCTGAGCCAGTCGAAGCATCAAAGCTCCGTATAGTTCAGTGAAATGCCGCCACGAACCTTAGCCACCCGCGGCTATAAGCGGGAGGGGCCCAGCCAAAGGCTGGGAGGGACGGAGCGCGAAGCGCGGAGGGTTCGTTGAGACATTTCACTGAACACGAGTAAGTGTCAAAGGAGTAATAATATGCTGTTAAAATGTTAGTGAATATTTGAATATTATTTCTTTTCAAAAGAGAAAATTGATTATCTTTGTGGAAATGTAAGTATAACTAACAGGCTACTCATATCCCGTATTATATTATGAGCGTGACAAGAAGTATATGTGACAACAAGGCGGTAGTCTATCTGCTGTCCGTATTGGCCATTGTGCTTTGGGGAATGTCCTACATCTGGAGCGACCGACTGATCGCCCTTGGAGTTCCTATTTCATATTTCGTCCCCTTAAGGATTTTTGTCGCCGGGATTATACTTCTTCTCTTCAACATCCTCACAAAGAACTTCTGTCTGATAGCCCGCAAGGATATCTGGAAATTTTTGCTGCTCGCTCTGTTTGAGCCGCTTATCTATTTCTTCTGCGAGACCTATGGCATCAAGGAGACCGGCTCGCCGACCATCAGCGCGATGATCATCGCCTCCGTTCCGATCTTCTCCGTAGGAGCCGGAGCCCTGTTCTTCAAAGAGCGAATCT
Source organism: uncultured Bacteroidales bacterium (assembly GCA_934725575.1). GTDB lineage: Bacteria > Bacteroidota > Bacteroidia > Bacteroidales > UBA932 > Cryptobacteroides. Next base: position 3,369 of record CAKVCK010000001.1, on the reverse strand, counting down.
CAATACTGAACGGTTTCGGAATAGCAGTGACCCTGGCCGGCATCTGTCTGGTTCTTCTCAAACAAGGTGGAGATGAAGGAGTTCCGCAGAATTTCATCCTCGGAGTCGTTCTCCTTATGATCGCAGTCTTCTCAGAGGTCGGCCACGCCTCATTGACAAAACTTCTCGCCGACGGCTACAAGCCTCAGGTTATCGTGATGTACCAGTTCCTGATCGGAACCGTGTACTTCCTGCCATTCTTCCTGACAAAAGGCATCGAGAATTTCGACGCGAAACTTGTCTCTTGGGAGGTCCTTGAGCCGATCCTCTGCCTCGCTGTCCTCTGCTCCAGCCTTGCTTTCTCCCTCTGGGCAATGACAATCAAGAAGTTAGGCGTAGGCAAGTCCGGCGTCTTCCTTGCGATGATGTGTGTGGCCACCGCCCTCGTCGCCGAAGTCATCGGCCGTGAGCACCTCTCCCTCCTCCAATGGGCCGGAGTAGCCATCGCCGTCCTCGGCATCGTCCTCTCCCAGTACTGTTGCACAAAGAAGTCCAAAGCCTGATGACCGCTCTGCCCCGTTAATGAAACCGTGGCATTCAACTAATTGAATATGACCGATAAAGCACAATGTTCTGATCCTGATTTGAAAACCAGAAGATGTCGTCTTACCCTTGATATTCAATTTAGGCTTTCAAGTCAGCACTGTCTTTGGTGGTCTTCTCAATGATGCAGCTATGCTTCTTTGTGTTCCTGTCATAGTTGATGCCCACCAAGATCACTTCACCGAAATACGACTTGAGGGCAGTTCCGTAGTTCTGACGTTTAATCTGACTGATGGCAGAGCGGGCATCTACATCCCACTTCAATTCGAGAACAATCGCAGGAGCATCCTGATTGCGATGTGGTACGAGCACGAGATCCGCAAAGCCCCTCCCGGCTGGCAGTTCGCGAATCATCTGATAACGTGACCTTGACGTATAGAAAGCTAACGAAAGGACGCAAGCCAGAGAGTTCTCATCATTGTACTGAAGAATACTGGTGTTCTGCTCGTGAATCTTATCGACAGATGATGCAACTATTTCGGCTTCACCTTTCAGTACACAAGAGAGCAAATAATCGGATTGTTCCAGAGCATCAGTCACTTCAGTCCAACCTGTATCAGCGATTGCGGCCTCAAACTCCTGGCGAATCTCGTAGTTCGGGATACACGCGCACTTTGTCTCGTCATTAAAAGACAGATAGCCCAAATGGCACAACAGAGTCAGTACATCATCCTTGCAATCCACCTTGTGCATATCGTTGCTGAACCGCAAAGAATTAACTTTCACCGGAATATCATTGAGAGCTGAGACTATGTCATCTTTCAGCCCATCGAAATTCATAGTGATGTACATCCTAAGACTCTCAAAGGCATTTGTGCTTGCCCAATAACTTGAAAAGGACTTACGCTTCAGTGCTCTCATAACAGCGAATGGATTATACATTGCCTTTTCTGAACCCAATTCATAACCGTCGTACCAGCGTTTCATCAGATCTGCATCCATTCCCGCTTTCTCACAAAGGTCACGAACTTCCCCCTCAGTAAATCCAAAATACGGTGCCAGTTGCGCAGGACTCAACATAGTGTATTCATCAAAATTATTCAGCGCAGACTGGGTGTTGTAGCGTTTGATCGGAAGGATCCCCGTCATATATGCGCAAGCAAATACATATTCCGTCTTGCTGCCTTTGAACAGGCGTCTCAAAAAAACGACATACTCATCCACCAACTCTTCATACCCCTCCCTGCAAAGCGCATCCCACTCATCGATAAGGCAAACGAACTTCTCTCCCGTATGGTCAACGATACTTACCAGAAGATCCATCAAATCATCGTTCGCCCCCATCGAGACACCTTCGTACACACTCAACAATTCTTCACAAACGTCTTGCTTTATCCTTTTCACCAGATTGACGTCATCACCATACTTCGTCACGAAATCAGTCATATCTAAATACAGTACTGGGAAATGGTTCAGATGCTTCTCAAAATCCGGCTTTGAGCTTATCTTTAATCCTTCAAACAAAGGCCTTGAGTCACAAGAACGATCGTAATAGGCATTCAACATCTTCACCGCGACAGACTTTCCAAAACGGCGCGCACGAGTGACACACAAGTATCGGTTCTCGGTCAACATCACAGCATTGACCTCCTCGATCAGCAGACTCTTATCTACAAAATTACTGTTGAGAACCGATGAAAAGCCATCGCTACCTTTATCTATGAAATTGCCCATATCTAATGTGTTAATGACATAGAAACAAAAGTAGTAAATAATTGTCAGTTTTCCTATTTCACTTTATTTCCTTTGGTTAAGGCCGGTTCCATAAGCGAAGGCGAATATCATCTATGGGTATCACAATTAGAAAGGGAACTATATAGGAGTTGACTAACATTTGGCTTATAGCACTGATGTTTAAACAGTCACGGTTAGTTGGCATTCCCGCACAATGACTTGTATGTCAGGAGTTTGATCACCATCTTAGCCATACAATAAGACAAGGTATGACAGAAGATTCCTGGCTTATGCTTTGGTTGAAAAAGTGGATTTCCGCACCCGACGCCAATCTTGAATATTGCCGCTGCCTCTTAGTTCGTTGGTACACCAGAAGTGCGTTTCCTGTACCAAAGATGCGTCCCGGTATATTCTGTACACAGAAAGGCATTCTCACGCACATTTTCTATCCCGTAAAAACAACAGGGGATCGCTCTTCCGTGTGTATGCAGAACTACGCGCACCTAAAACAGCTCCCACTTGATAAACAACAAATTGGAGTTTCAGGTGCGCGCATATTCGCACACCTGAGAGTCGGTGTCCCCGGCACAGAGCGTTCTATCGGTGTTCCGGACTTCCAGGTGCGCGTGGTTTCCCGCACCTTGAACGCCATTGACCTGACAGCCAGCGAATTGCTATTCCAGGTGTGAATATATTCGCGCACCTGAGTGTTAAGGGCATATCATAGAATAGTCTGCGGGGCCTCGGGGCCGCACTATATGCCTCGCAGATCTTGAAGGTACGTGTTGCCATTTTGCAAAATGGCGGCATACGATTATGCTTCCACGCCATTGTGAGGCAGGGCCGTATGCCACCTATGGATCCGGAAAGCATAGGCGGCATATCCACAGGCCTCCCGCTCTACTCAGGGCGGTTTTGTTTGCGGCCATATTCACAAATGCTGGTGTCGTCTGCTCGTATCTAATTGTTGGGTGACTGACTGCACGCCATATTAGTCAACTGCTATATAGTTCCCTTTATTTGTTATCAGGTACGTGCCACTCCAGGCAGCCCTGAGTACAATGAATATTGGGGCTCTTTCATTGCGGATTTCGCCCGTCATCTGAAGTCGAA